>CAVPCS010000007.1:0-215420 GCA_963702505.1 uncultured Actinomycetes bacterium
TCGCTCTCCCGACGTTCCTCGGCCAGCAGAAGAAGGGCCAGGATGCGTCCGCCAAGTCGGATGCCCGTAACCTCGTCTCGCAGGTCGAGGCGTGCTTCGCGGACACCCAGGACTACACCCAGTGCAACACGTCCTCGGCCCTCGGCACCACGGGCCTGGACTACGGCACCGGCGCCGGCCAGGTCTCCGTGACCGCGTCCGCAGTGAGCACGTTCACCGTCACGGCGACGTCGCAGAGCGGTAACACGTTCGCGATCAACCGCGTCGGCTCGGGCGGCTACACCCGCACCTGCGCCACCGCAGGCAATGGCGGCTGCAAGACCGGCGGCAACTGGTAGTCACCGCCAGCTCGCTGCGCCAAGCGAGCACCAGATGGACTGCGAGAGGCGGGCCCCCGGGTCCGCCTCTCAGCGTTTCGCGGGGGAATCCGCCGACGCGCTCAAGCCCGACGGCCGGAGCGCCGATAGCCACAGCAGATCGCCGTCAGACCCTCTGCCGGCTTCACACCCCCCACGTAGGAGTCACATCACCATGCTCAGCCGCCTCAAGCGCGACGACGAGGGTTTCACGCTCATCGAGCTTCTGGTCGTCATCCTGATCATCGGCATCCTCGCCGCGATCGCTCTCCCGACGTTCCTCGGCCAGCAGCGCAAGGGCCAGGATGCGTCCGCCAAGTCGGATGCCCGTAACCTCGTCTCGCAGGTCGAGGCGTGCTTCTCGGACACCCAGGACTACACCCAGTGCAACACGGCCTCGGCCCTCGGCACCACGGGCCTGGACTACGGCACCGGCGCCGGGCAGGTCTCCGTGACCGCCTCCGCCGCAACGACATTCACGGTGACGGCGACGTCGCAGAGCGGTAACACGTTCGCGATCAACCGCGTCGGCTCGGGTGGCTACACCCGCACCTGCGCAACCGCCAGCGATGGTGGCTGCAAGGCCGGCGGTACCTGGTAACAGGCGCCCGACCCTGAACTGACCCTGCGAGGCGGGCCCCCGGGCCCGCCTCGTGGCGTTCCGGCAGGGTTCTCGCGCGCTCCGGCGAACCACCAGCAGCGCCCGTGCCCCTTCCCGTCGTCGCACTGATCTTCCTCGCCGGCCTGGCGATCGGGTCGTTCCTGAACGTCGTCGCCTACCGGCTGCCGCGCGGGGAGTCCCTGGCCTCACCGCCGTCGCACTGCCCCGGCTGCGACACGCCGATCAAGTGGTACGACAACGTGCCGGTCCTCGGGTGGCTGATGTTGCGCGGGCGCTGCCGCTCGTGCGGCGAGCCGATCTCGTGGCGCTACCCGGCGGTCGAGCTCGGGACGGGCCTGCTGTTCGCGCTCGTCGCCGCCACCCAGGACGAGACGATCCGGATCGTCCTCGGCCTGCTGCTGGTCACGACGCTCGTGCCGGTCACGCTCATCGACCTCGACACGCGGCGCATCCCGAACGCGATCACGCTGCCCTCGGCGATCGCCGCGCTCGCGGCCGGCCTGGCGCTCGACCTGGACTTCGTCCCCGAGCAGCTGATCGCGGGCGCCGCGGCGTTCGCGTTCTTCTTCCTCGCGGCCGCGCTCTACCCGCGGGGCATGGGGATGGGGGACGTGAAGCTCGCGGGCGTGCTGGGCCTGTACCTCGGCCGCGCCGTCGGGCCGGCGATCTTCATCGCGCTCGTCACGGGCGTCATCGTCGGCGTCGTCATCATCGCCCGGGTCGGGCAGGCGGCGGGTCGCAAGACCGCCGTGCCGTTCGGCCCGTTCCTCGCCCTGGGCGGGCTCGTCGCGTTCTTCGTGGGCGACGACATCGTCGACGCGTACGTCGACCGCTTCTAGCCCTGGACGGATGGACGATGCCCCTGCGGGGGGGTTGAGGATCGGCCGCCAGGTGCCGATGCCCGGATCGGACGCTTCCCCACCAGCGCGTCCGACCCGACCGCACCTTCCCCCTTTCATGGCAAAGCGACAGAAGCCGATCGTCGGCCTCGACATCGATCCAGCCGGCATCGCCGTGGCCCGCGTGGCCGTGAGCGACGGCACACGGCTCGAAGACGCGTTCACCGCGCCGCTGGAGCCCGGGATCGTCCGCGACGGAGAGGTCACCGACGTCCCCGCGCTGAGCGAGGTCCTGCGGCAGGCATGGTCCGACCACAAGGGCCTGGACCGCCGGGTGCGCATCGGCGTCGCGAACCAGAAGGTCGTCGTCCGCACCATCGAACTGCCGGTCGGCGCCGAGGGCAAGGAACTCGACGCGGCCGTGCGCTTCCAGGCGCAGGACGCGCTCCCGATGCCGCTGGACCAGGCGGTCCTGGACTGGCAGCGCCTCGCCGTCACCGAGACCGAGAACGGTCAGCGCCAGCGCGTCCTGATCGCCGCGGCGCGCCGCGACATGATCGAGCCCGTGCTGGCCGCCGCCCGCGGGGCGGGCCTGCGCGTCGAGGGCATCGACCTCGCGGCGTTCGCGATGATCCGCGCGCTGCGCGACGAGGCGGCCGGTGAGGACGCCCGCCTCTACGCCGAGATCTCCGGCATCACGAACATCGCCGTCGCCCAGGGGCCGCAGTGCCTGTTCGCGCGCGCGTCGGGCACCGGCATCGAGGGCATCGCCGTCGAACTGGCCGAGCGCCGCGGGCTGACGCTCGAGCACTCGCGCGCCTGGCTGCAGCATGTCGGCATGACCGCGCCCGTCGAGCAGATCGAGGGCGACAGCGAGATCGTGGCCGACGCCCGGATGGTCCTCGTCGAGGGCGTGCGCCGCATCTCCGGGGAGATCCGCCAGTCCCTGGACTTCCACCACATGCAGTCCGGCGGGGCGACCGTCACGAGCGCGGTGCTCACCGGGCCCGTGCTCGCGATCCCCGGCTTCGCCGACGCGGTCGGTGCGGACATCGGGCTGCCCGTCAGCCCCGGCGCCATCGCCGGCGACGTCGAAGGCGTCCGCAGCAGCGACGTCACCGTCGCCGCCGGCCTCGCCTCGCCCGGCACGCCGGGCGTCAATCTCCTTCCCGCGGACGAGCGCCGCGCAGCCGGGACCGCCGGCCGCAGCGGCGGGCTCGTCTACGTCGCGCTCGGCGTGATGGCGCTCATGCTCGTCATGGCGGCCGCGTACGTCATCGCCGGCAACAAGGTCAAGGACGAGCAGGCGCAGCTCGACGGCGGTCACGCTCGAGGCCGACGCCGCCGAGGCCCAGACCGCCGAGCTCACGTCGTTCGCGGACTTCTCCGCACTGCGCACCGCGCGGATCACCACCGTCACGAGTCTCGCGACGACCCGCTTCGACTGGGCGCACGCGCTCGGGGAGCTGTCCCGCGTCCTGCCGCGCCGCGTCTGGCTGACCCAGGTCTCCGGCTCGCTGTCGGCGACCGGCAGCGGCGGCGCCGCCAGCGGCGTGCGCGCCTCGATCCCGGGCCCCGCGCTCACCCTCGCCGGGTGCACGACCTCGCATCCCGCCGTCGCGACGCTCATGTCGTCGCTGCGCCGGATGGACGGCGTGGTGCGCGTCAGCCTCGACAGCTCCCAGAAGGGGAACGAGACGGACTCGAGCTCGACCACGGGCGACTGCCGCGGCGGCACGTCCACGCGGACGCAGTTCACCCTGACCATCTTCCTCGAGGCCCCCGTGGCCGCGGCGGCCCCGGCTCCGGCCGCGACGTCGCCCGCGAGCGCCGGCGGGGCGCCCTCGACCGGATCGACGGGAGCATCCCAGTGACCGGCCGCGACCGACTCGTCGTCATCGTCATCGCCGCGGCGCTCCTGCTCGCCGGGTTCTGGTTCCTCGCCCTGGCGCCCAAGCGCAAGGAGGCGTCGAATCTCTCCGCGCTGGTCGCGACGCAGCAGCAGCGGCTCACCGAGGCGCAGGCGCAGGTCGTCGCGGCCGAGCAGGCCCGCGCGCGCTACGACGAGGACTACGCGGCCGTCGCCGCCCTCGGCCAGGCCGTCCCCGCCGACGACGACGTCCCGTCGCTGATCGTGCAGGTCGACAGCGCGGCCGGGCGCGAGGGCGTCTCCTTCCGCTCGCTGGCGCTCGACGCCTCCGGCAGCGCCCAGCAGGCGTCGGCGCCCACGCCGGCCGCCGCGCCGGCCGCACCCGCCGAGCCCGCCCAGGGCACGGAGGCCTCCAAGGAGGACTCCGGCGCCGCCGCGCCGGCAGCGGCTCCGGCTCCGGCTCCGGCCACGCAGGCCGCCGCCGCCACGCTGCCTCCGGGCGCGAGTGTCGGCCCCGCGGGCTTTCCGACGATGCCGTTCACCTTCGAGTTCACCGGCAGCTTCTTCCGGCTCGAGGACTTCTTCGACCGCGTCAACGGCTTCACGACCGTCCGCCGGGGCGGCGATCTCCTCGTCCGCGGGCGGCTGCTGGCCGTCGACAGCTTCGACCTCAAGGCGGCGCCCAGCGGCTTCCCGAAGATCGCCGCGAGCGTCCGCGCCACCGCGTACGTGCTCCCGCCCGGCGAGGGCCTGACCGCGGGCGCGACGCCCGCGGGCCCCTCGGGTTCCGACGCGGCGACGGGCGGCGGGGCACCGGAAGCGTCCGACAGCTCCGCACCGGCGGCGCCGACGGCCGCCATCGGACTCATGAGCGGAGGACGGCGATGACCACGCTGCGCAACATCTGGGCCGATCTCGTCGAGAAGCGCCTGTGGCCCGTCGCCGTCGTGCTCGCGGCGGGGCTCCTGGCCGTGCCCTTCGTCCTCGCCAAGGGCGCCGACGAGCCGGCGCTGCCCGCGGGCGGCGCCGTGATCGCAGCCTCCGCCACGGACGACACCGAGGTCGTGACGCTCGACGTCGAGCCCACGGTCCGCCGGCACGACGGCCGTGGCCGCGACCCCTTCGTCCAGCCCAAGGGCTCCACGCCCGAGAAGGCCCAGGCGCTCGAGTCCTCGACCACGACCGACGGCGGCGGCTCCGGCGGCGGCGCGGCGAGCACGGATCCGGCGCCCGACACCTCGGGCGACGACACGTCCTCGTCCACGCCGAAGAAGACGACCACCACGACGACCTACACCGCGGACCTGCGCTTCGGGCAGGCCGACTCGATGAAGACGCTGCGCGACGTCGAGCGGCTCACCCCGCTGCCGTCCGCATCCAGCCCCTTCTTCGTCTTCCTCGGCGCCAAGGGCGGCGGGAAGACGCTCGTCTTCCTCGTCTCCTCGGACGCCAAGGCGACGGGCGACGGCACGTGCAAGCCGAGCAAGAGCGCCTGCGAGACCATCGAGCTGCAGGCCGGCGACACCGAGTTCTTCGACCTGACGACCGCCGACGGCGTCCAGCAGTACCAGATGGACATCATCAAGATCGAGAAGACGACGACGAGGGCCTCCAAGGCCTCGAAGTCGGCGCGCTCGGCCCAGGGCCGCGCGTCGAAGGCCGATCGCCGGCTGCTGCGCAAGGTCCTGGACGGCCGCGCCGCCCACCTGATGGGGTCCTACCGCTGGGACGCCCGCCGCGGCGTGCTCGTCCACGTCCGCGCCTGGGACCACAAGGACCCGCCGGCGACGAAGCTCGGCGACGCCACCGACGACATCCCGTTCGCCGGCACCAGGGCCGGCTGACCCGCTCCGACGGGCCGCACGCGGCGCGGGGCGGATACCCTGCGCCGGGCACATGGCGCTCAAGCTCATCACCGCCGGCGAGTCGCACGGCCCCGGACTCACCTGCATCGTCGAAGGCCTCCCCGCGGGCCTGGAACTCGACCGCGAGGCGATCGACCGGGACATGGCGCGTCGCCAGCTCGGCCACGGACGCGGCGGGCGGATGAAGATCGAGACCGATCGCGCCTTCGTGACCGCCGGGGTGCGGCACGGGCGCACGCTCGGCGGGCCGATCGCGCTGCAGATCGCCAACCGCGACTACACCAACTGGGAAGAGCGGATGAACCCGTGGCCCGTCGAGGCCGACGTGCCGGAGGTCCACCTGCCCCGGCCCGGCCACGCGGACCTCGTCGGCGCCTGGAAGTACGGCTTCACCGACGTGCGCAACGTGCTCGAGCGCGCGAGCGCCCGCGAGACGGCCGCGCGGGTCGCCGGCGGCGCCGTCTGCCGTGCCTACCTGTCGGCGCTGGGCGTCGAGATCCGCTCGCACGTCATCCAGATCGGCACCGAGCGTGCCGCCGAGCGCGAGGCGCCGCTCACGATCTCCGACTTCGAGGCGGTCGACGCCGATCCGGTCCGCTGCCTGGACCCGGACGCCAGCCACACGATGGTCCAGCACATCAACGTCCAGCGGAAGGCCAACGAGTCGATCGGCGGGGTCTTCGAGGTCATCGTCTTCGGCATCGTCCCGGGCCTGGGGTCGCACGTCTCCTGGGAGGAGCGCCTCGACGGCCGTCTCGCCCAGGCGATCTGCTCGATCCAGGCGGTGAAGGGCGTGACGCTCGGCGAGGCGTTCGAGATCGCCGCCAAGCCCGGCAGCGAGGCGCACGACGAGATCTTCCACAGCGACGAGCGCGGCTACTTCCGCGAGACGAACCGCGCGGGCGGTCTGGAGGGCGGGATGACCACCGGCGAGCCGCTCCTGGTCCGCGGCGCGATGAAGCCGCTCCCGACGCTCACGCAGCCGCTGCGCTCCGTGGACATCGCCACGCGCGAGCCGGCCCAGGCGCTGCGCGAGCGGACCGACTCGAGCACCGTGCCGGCGGCCGGCGTCGTCGCCGAGGCGATGGTCGCGTTCGTCGTCGCCGACTCCTACCGCGAGAAGTTCGGCGGCGACCACATCGACGACACACGGGCGGCCCTGCAGGCATACCGGGAGCGGATCGGGTGGAGGGCGCGCGGCTAGACCGCTGCCTCGTCTTCGCCGGCTTCATGGGAGCCGGCAAGACGACGTGCGCCGGCGAGGCCGCGCGGCTGCTCGGCGTCCCGCTGCGGGACACCGACGAGCAGCTCGCGGCGACGCTCGGCGAGCCGATCGACGTGCTCTGGGCACGCGAGGGCGAGGCCGCGTTCCGCGAGCGCGAGGAGCAGGTCGTCCTCGACGCCCTCGCGGGTCCGCCCGGCGTCGTCTCGCTCGGCGGCGGCGCACTCGGCTCGGCGCGCGTGCGCGAGGCGCTCGGCGCGCACACCGTCGTGCTCGTGGAGGTCGGCCTGGAGACGGCCTGGTCGCGCGTGGCGGGGACGCAGCGGCCGCTGCGCGCAGGACCGCGAGGCGTTCGACGCCCTCTACGCCGCCCGCGAGACGGTCTACCGCGAGGCCGCCGACGCCGTGCTCCCGCGGTCGGGCATGGACATCGTGCGCGGAGCGCTGCCGTCGCTGGTCGCGCTGGCGGAGGGCCGGGCGCCGGGCCTGCGGCTGCTGTGGGCGACCAGCGCGTCGGCCGACTACCCGGTGTGGATCGGCGGCGGCGCGATCGGAGCGCCGTGGCCGCTGCCGCCGGAGTCGCGCCGGATCGTCGTCAGCGACGCCAACGTCGCCGACCTGCACGGCGGGCGCGTGCCGCTGCTCGCCGGCCTGATCGAGATCGGCGCGGGGGAGGAGCACAAGACCCTGGCGACCGCCGAGGCGGTGTGGCGCGCGCTCGTCGGCGCAGGGCGCGACCCGCGCCGACCACGTCGTCGCCGTCGGCGGCGGCGTCGTCGGCGACCTCGCCGGGTTCTGCGCGGCGACCTATCAGCGCGGCATCCCGGTCGTGCAGGTCCCGACGACGCTCGTGGCCCAGGTCGACTCCGCCTACGGCGGGAAGACCGGCGTGGACCTCCCGGAGGCCAAGAACTACGTCGGCGCCTATCACCAGCCCGCGGCGGTCCTCGTGGACCCGGAGGTCCTCTCGACGCTGCCGGCGCAGGAGTTCGCCGCCGGGTACGCGGAGGTCGTCAAGACGGCCCTGATCGCCGGCGGATCGCTGTGGGACGCGGTCGGGGCAGGCGGCCCGGTGGGCGAGGCGGTGATCCGCGAATGTGCGCGCACGAAGCTCGCCGTGGTCGCCGAGGACGAGCGCGACGGCGGCCGGCGCCAGGTCCTCAATCTCGGGCACACGATCGGCCATGCGATCGAGACGGTCACCGGCTACTCACGGCTGCGCCACGGCGAGGCGGTGGGCATCGGCCTGCTCGCCGCACTGCGCCTGTCGGGCGCGGAGGCGCTGCGCGAGCAGGTCTCAGGCCTGCTGACGGCTGCCGGGCTGCCGACGCACGTGGACGGCGTCGACCCCGACGCCGTCGTCGCGGCGACCGCGCGCGACAAGAAGCGCGTCGGCGAGCACGTCCCGTTCGTGGTCTGCCAGGCGCCCGGCGACGTCCGGCACGGGGCTCAGATCGCTCCGGGCGAGGTGCGCGCCGCGGTCGCCGAGATCGTCGGCTGAGCGCCCGTCGCGGGCGCGCCGGCTCCCGCGAAGGCCCAGCGCGCGAGGAGCGCCGTCGCCGGCAGCGCCCAGGCGAGGTAGAGCGTCGCGAGACCGTCGGCTCCCAGGTGGTCGGGACCGGGGACGAACGTGATCCACGTCAGCGCCGCGATCGCCATCGCGCCGACCGGCAGCCCGGGACGCGACAGCGCCTCCCAGGAGACGAGGGCGAGGATCGCCGGCAGGACGTAGTAGATGGAGTTCCACGGGTCCAGGAGCCCGCGCAGCAGCAGCAGCAGCGCCAGCAGCGCGAGCGCGTCGGTCCGCCCGACCCGTCCCCGGCGCAGGCGCGCCGCGAAGAGCGCCGCCAGCGGGAACGCCAGGAGGACGATGCCGCCGTGCGAGAGCCGGTGGACCGCCTGCGGCCCCCGGTAGCCGGTCGCGCCGGTCACCGGGTCGACGAGGACCTCGCGCAGGGGCCAGAAGAGCTGGGTGGGGTGGAACGAGCCGGGCGCGGCGCTCAGCGTCGCGACCGCGCCGTCGGCGCCCGCGGGGCTCGCGAGCAGGAACGGGAGCTCGGCGGCGAGCACGGTCGCGCCGGCGGTGAGGAGCAGGCGCCAGCGGCCGTGCTCCGCAGCGAGGAGCGCAGGGAGAATGGCGAGGACCGCCCACGGCTTGGCGGCGACCGCGGCGCCGAGGGCGAGGCCCGACCAGACGGGCCTGCCGGAGAGCGCGGCGAGCAGTGCGAGCGCGCAGAGGGCGCCGGCGAGCGCCTCCTCCGGGTGGCCCATCGGCGCGGCGCGGGTGAGGACCGGCGCGAGCAGGCAGGTGAGGACGACGGCGCTGCGCACCGACCGTGAGCGTCCCAGGGCGAGCAGCCGGCCGTCGAGCACGTAGGCGAGCGCGCTGACGGCGAGCATGCAGGCCACCGCGCCGGCGAGGTAGACGCCGACCCAGCCGGCTCCGAGGGCGTCGGCCCCGAAGATGAACGGGAGGCGCGGGATCACCGACGGGCCGTAGATCGGCGCCGCCGCCAGGAATCCCTGGACGTCGCCGGCAAGCAGCAGGTCGACCGACGGACGGAGCTCCACGGCGTAGTCGCCGGTCGCGGTGTTCGCGAGCGTCAGCAGAATCGCCGCTCCGATCAGGAGGAGGGCGAGCGGGAGCCGTTCGGCAGGCCGGGACACCCTGCAGGTATCGGCATCCGGGGCCCGCGGGTTGACGGGTGGACGTGCGAGACTCGCGGCGTGCTCGCTCACAACCGCATCGAGGTCATGCACGGCGTGAACCTCGACCAGCTCGGCCGCCGGGACGCCGGTCACTACGGCGGCCTGACGTATGACCAGCTCGAGCAGCGGATCACCGAGGAGGCGCGCTCCCGCGGCCTGCAGGCGCGCTTCTTCCAGTCCAACCACGAGGGCGACTTCGTCGAGCACCTGCACCGGCTCGAGAGCCTCGCCGACGGGCTGATCGTCAACCCCGGCGCGTGGACCCACTACTCGTGGGCGATCCGCGACGCGCTGGAGATCGCCGGGCTGCCGACGGTCGAGGTGCATCTGTCCGACGTCCAGGCCCGGGAGCCGTTCCGGCGGGTCTCCGTCGTCTCGGACCTGTGCCTGGAGACGATCAGCGGCCACGGCGCCGACGGGTACGCGCTCGCGCTCGAGCGCCTGCGCGACGAGCTGACGGCCCGCGGGGCGGGAACGTGAGCGAGCGCGCGGAGCGGCTGGCCGCGGCCGCACGCGAGCGCGAGCTGGACCTGCTGCTCGTGTCCGGCGCGGCCAACGTGCGCTGGCTCACCGGTTTCACCGGGTCGAACGGGCTCGCGATCCTCGGCACCGGACAGGGGGGCGCGTCGGGCGTCTTCCTCACCGACTTCCGCTACGTCACCCAGGCCGCCGAGCAGGTCGCGCCGCTGTTCGACCGCCGGCAGGCGACCCAGGAGCTGCTCGGGCCGGCGCTCGCCGAGCACTTCCCGGTCTGGGACGGCCCCGGCCTGCCGCGCGTGGGCTTCGACGACGCCGGCATCACGGTCGCCGAGCTGGACCGGGTCCGCGAGGCGATCGGCGGCCGCGCGGAGCTCGTGGCGGCCGGCGGGCTCGTCGAGCGGCTGCGCGAGGTCAAGGACGCCGGCGAGGTCAGCCGGATCCGCGAGGCCGCCCACCTCGCCGACCATGCCCTCACGGAGGTCCTCGGCCGCGGGCTCGCGGGGCGCACCGAGGCGCAGGTCGCGCTCGACCTCGAGGTCGCGATCCGCCGCCACGGCGCCGAGGCCATCAGCTTTCCCCCGATCGTGGCGAGCGGCGCGCACGGCGCGCTCCCGCACGCCGTCCCGCGCGCCGCGGTCATCGAGCCGGGCGTGCTCGTGACGATCGACTGGGGGGCCCAGCTCGACGGGTACTGCTCGGACTGCACGCGGACGTTCGCCGCCGGCGGCGAGCCGGGGGAGGAGGAGCGGGCGGTGTACGCCCTCGTCCTGCAGGCGCAGGAGGCCGCGCTCGCGGCCGTGCGCCCCGGGCCGCTCGGCCGTGAGGTGGACCGGGTGGCACGCGACCTCATCGACGCGGCGGGGCACGCCGAGCACTTCGGCCACGGGCTCGGCCACGGCGTCGGGCTCGAGATCCACGAGGGCCCCCGGCTCTCGCGGCTGGGCGAGACCGCGCTGGCGCCGGGCATGGTCGTGACCGTCGAGCCCGGCGTCTACGTCCCCGGCCGCTGCGGCGTGCGGATCGAGGATCTCGCCGTCGTCACCGAGGACGGGGCGGAGGTCCTCAACACCCTGCCGAAGGGCCTGCAGGTCGTCGATTGAGCACGGTCGTCGTCGACCCGCGCTTCGAGGGGCCGCCCGGTGCGGCGAACGGCGGGGTCGTGTGCGGCCTGCTGGCGGAGCGCCTGCCCTCCCGGCGGCCGGTGACGGCGACGCTGCGCCGGCCCGTCCCGCTCGCGACGGCGCTCACGCTCGGCGACGACGGCGCGGGGGGCGTGGTGCTCAGCGCCCCGGACGGGGCCGCGCTCGCGGTCGCACACGTCGCCGAGGAGCCCGACGTCGGGCCGGTGCCCGAGGTCGATCCCGCGGCGGCCCGTGCGGCGGTGGCCGATCCGGCGCTCGTCGCCGCGCATCCGTTCCCCGCCTGCTTCGGCTGCGGCCCCGCGCGGGACCGCGCGTCGGCGGTCGCGCTGCTCCCGGGGCCCATCGGGGACGGCGTGCTGGCGACCTCCTGGACGCCCGGGCCCGGTCTCCCGCACGACCCCGGTGACGTGCTCGCGGCGACCGCGGTGTGGGCGGCGCTCGATTGCCCCAGCGGTGCGGCGGCCGTCCCGGCCGGAGCGCCGCCGCACGTTCTCGGCCGGCTGGAGGGCCGGGTGGGGGCGCCGATCGCGCTCGGGTGCGAGGTGCTGGTCATCGCCTGGCCGCTGGGACACGAGGGCCGCAAGCGCTGGGGCGCCTGCGCCCTGTGCTCGCCGGAGGGCGAGGTGCTCGGCCTGGCGCGCGCGACGTGGATCGCGCTCGCGTGAGCGTCAGTTGAGCGCGGCGCGCTGGACCAGGCCGTCGACGAGGTCCACGGCGTCCGTGACGTGCGTGCAGACGACGATCCCGGGGGTCGCCTCCATGCGCAGCGACGCGGCGGGCCCGCCGATGATCACGCCGATGGCCGGATCGACCGCGCGCATCGCATAGATCGCGGCGGGGACGAGCTTCGCGGTCGAGGCGAGCGTCGCCGACAGTCCGACGACCGCCGGCCGGTGCCGCTCGACGGCGACGGGGAGTGCTTCCACGGGCACGTCGGCGCCGAGCGAGAGCACCTCGTAGCCGCCGTGTGACAGCACGCTCGCCGCCATCTCCAGTCCGACGGTGTGCCGATCCTGCTCGATGCCGGCGAGCAGGATGCGATGCTCGGGCCGGCGGCCGGCGACGCGCAGGGTCTCGCGCAGCAGGGCGACCATGCGGCTGGTGATCGTCGTCGCCAGGTGCTCCTCGGCGATCGACAGCTCGCCCCGGGCCCACAGGTCGCCGACGCGCCGCATGGCGGGGGTGAGCACCGCGTCGTGGATCACGCCCTCGGTCAGTGCCGAGTCGAGCGCGTCGCGGACGGCGCGCTCCGCGGTGCCCTCGTCGCCGGCGATGACGGCGTCGGCGTAGGCCTCGCGGAGCCGGCCGATGCGCAGGCGCAGGCGCTCCGCCTCATGTCCGCCAGACGCGGCCGTCGGCTCGTCCACCCGCCCAGCGTACTCCTCGCAGCCGCGAGTTGTAGGGTCCGCGCCCATGAGCACAGGACCCTCGGTCGCGATCATCGGCGCGGGCTTCGGCGGCCTCGCAGCCGCTGTGGAGGCGCGCCGCGCAGGTATCGAGGACATCGTGATCCTCGACCGCGCCGAGCGCGTCGGCGGCGTGTGGGAGGCCAACACCTACCCCGGTGCCGCCTGCGACGTGCCGTCGCATTTCTATTCCCTGTCGTTCGCGCCCAACCCGCGCTGGTCGCGGCGCTTCTCGCCGCAGGGCGAGATCCGCGACTACCTGGAGCAGGTCGCCCGGGACTTCGGGCTCGAGCCGCTCCTGCGCCTGGGGCAGGACGTCACGCGGGCCACCTGGGACGAGGAGGCGGGCCGCTGGCACCTGGAGGTCGAGGGCGGGCCGGACGTCGAGGCCGACGTGCTCGTGCCGGCCTGCGGGCAGCTCACCCGCCCGTCGGTGCCGGACCTCACGGGGATGGGGGAGTTCAAGGGGGACGCCTTCCACTCCGCGTGGTGGGACCATGACCTCGACCTGCGCGGGCGGCGCGTCGCCGTCGTCGGGACCGGCGCGAGCGCCATCCAGTTCGTCCCGGCGATCGCGGACGAGGTCGAGCACCTCACGGTCTTCCAGCGCTCCGCGCCGTGGACGCTGCCCAAGCCCGACGTGGCCTACCGGGGCGGCGCCCAGCGGCTCTACGAGCGCGCCCCGGGCGTCCAGCGCGCCGTGCGGTCGGCCTGGCGGAGCTTCGCCGAGACGCTCGCGCCGATGTTCACCGGGCGCCCGCCGCTGGTCGCCCGCGCATCGGCCGTCGCGCTCACGGCGATGTCGGACCTGCAGCGGCGCGTCCAGCTGAAGGACCGGCCGGACCTGCAGGCCGCGACGCGGCCGGACTACGCGATCGGCTGCAAGCGCGTGCTCATCACGACGGACTGGTTCCGGGCGCTGCGGCGGCCCGACGTCGACCTCGTCACCACGCCGATCGCGCAGGTGCGCCCCGAGGGCGTGGAGACGACGGACGGCCGGGTGCACGAGGCCGACGTGATCATCTTCGGCACGGGGTTCACGGCGACGGACTTCCTGGCCCCGATGGAGGTCGTCGGCCGGGAGGGCACGAGCCTGCGGGAGACGTGGGCGGGCGGTGCGCAGGCCTACTACGGGCTCACCGTGCCGCGATTCCCCAACATGTTCGTCATCTACGGCCCCAACACCGGGCACGGCACGGGATCGGCGATCGACGTGCTCGAGGCCCAGGCCCGCTACGTCGCGCAGGCGCTCGACGTCCTGGCGCGCGGCGGGGCCGAGCGCCTGGAGGTGCGTCCCGAGGTCTTCGAGGACTTCCAGGAGGAACTGGACGAGCGGATGCGCACGACGGTCTGGGCGTCCGGGTGCGGCAGCTGGTACGTCAACGACGCGGGCCGCGTGACGGCCACGTGGCCCGGCCCGCCGGCCGAGTACCTGCACCGCACCGAGGTCCTCGACGTCTCGGACTTCCGGACCCGCGTCGTCCAGCCGGTCGCCGCGCCCTGAGTACCCTGGGTCGCATGGCCGCGAGCGACTCCGGCGCCGGGTCCGGCGATCTGTCGGTGTCGGTCGTCATCTCGGCGTACACCGACGAGCGCTGGGATGCCCTCGTCGACGCCGTGGCGTCCGTCCAGGCCCAGACGCGTCCGGCGCATCAGGTGATCGTGTCGGTCGACCACAATCCGGGTCTGCTCGACCGCGCCCGCGCGAGATGGCCCGACGGCTCGGTCGTCATCGTCGAGAACACGGGGACACGTGGCCTGTCGGGCGCCCGCAACGCCGGGATCGCCGCGGCGACGGGGGACATCGTGGCGTTTCTCGACGACGACGCGGCCGCCGAGCCGGACTGGCTGGCGCAGCTCGCGCCCGTGTTCGACGACCCGCAGGTCGCGAGCGCCGGCGGCTCGCTCGTCCCCGTCTGGCTCGAGGAGCGGCCCGGCTGGTTCCCGGACGAGTTCAACTGGGTCGTGGGCTGCTCGTACACCGGCATGCCGACGACGACCGCCGACGTCCGCAACGCGATCGGGGCCAACATGGCCTTCCGGAGCTCCGCGCTGGACGCCGTCGGCGGGTTCGTCTCGGGCATCGGACGCGAGCGCGGCCTGCCGATGGGGTGCGAGGAGACGGAGATCTCGATCCGCGTCCGCCAGCGGCGCCCGGGCGCGCGGATCATCTACGAGCCCAGCGCGCAGGTCCGGCACCTCGTGCCCGCCGGGCGCGGCACCTGGGCCTACTTCTTCCGCCGCTGCTGGGCCGAAGGGCAGTCCAAGGCCCTGCTGACGGAGCTCGTCGGGCGTCAGGACGGGCTCGAGAGCGAGCGCACCTACGCGACGCGCACGCTGCCGCTCGGCGTCCTGCGCGGGCTCGGCGACGTCCTGCGCGGCGATCTGTCCGGGCTCGGGCGCGCGGCGGCGATCGTCGGCGGGCTGCTGGTGACCGGGGCCGGCTACGCGCGCGGGCAGCTGCTCCGCGTGCGCACGGGCTGACCGGCGGGGCCGGGGCTCAGGCGAGCTCGCCGACCGGCGCGAGCGTGAGCTCGGCGTGGCCGTGCACGTCGGCGCGCTCGGTGCTGATGCGGCGGCCGTGACGCAGGCGCTCGGAGACGAACATCTTCAGGATGCGCGTCCCGTCGCGGAACGGGCGCAGGCGGCTCTCGCCGAACAGGCGCTCGTCCTCCTGGCAGGGCACCTCGGCGACGGCCAGGTCCGACTGGACGGCGCGGATGGGCATCAGCAGTTCGCCCTCGAACCCGTCGCCGCCACCGCTGATCCGGTCGGTGTGTGCGCGCCAGAACGCGTTGTAGCCGTAGGTGATGTCGGTGTAGCGCGACCCGAACAGCGTGTTCGCCGCCGCGCCCAGGAAGGCGTTGCCGGTCTTGCGCAGCCAGGTGAAGTCGGTGCTGCCGCCGCCGTCGGTGACGCGCGAGCCCTTGACGAAGTCGGCGCCGTCGCAGAGCGCGTTGACGAAGCGCTCGATCTCCTCGGGCCGCTGGGACCCGTCGGCGTCGAGCGTCACGATGATGTCGCCGGTCGCGGCGGCGAAGCCGCTCGCGAGCGCGTCACCCTTACCGCGGCGCTCCTGGGTCAGGATCCGCACGTCGGGACGGCAGGCGAGCGCCGCGTCCACGGTGCCGTCGGTCGACCCGCCGTCGACGAGGATGACCTCGTGCCCGACCGGGATCCGCGGAAGCACGTGGGGGATGTTCTCCGCCTCGTTGAGCGCGGGAACGACGACCGAGACCCGCGGCAGCAGGGTCGTGAGCGTCATGTTCTCGTGCTCGGTGCTCGACGGTGCGAGCGCAGCGTTGTCCAGCGTCGCCTGGTCCATGGCGTGATGTGTCCCCCGATGACGGCGCCGTCCCCAGTGGAAGCGCCTCGTTCTCGACTGCGTGGCGGAAGGTCCCCCCTTCCAGCGCAGTCAGCACAGACTACACCGAAGCCCGGGAATGTAAACGCGGCATTCCGTCTACGAACGGCGCCTGCGGCGCGCCGAGCGGTCTGGACGCGCGCTGGACGGTCGACGCCCTGACGCTCTGTTTATCGGGGAATCTGCGGGACCTTGGTGCTCACCGCCGGTCCCGCCCGCGTGACGGTGAGCTTGCCGTCCCCGCCGATCATGCACGTGCTGGCCGGGTGGTCGCCGTCGAGCCGTAGTTCGCGCCGACCACCGAGACGACGCTCGGCCGCACGCGGCTGATGCGGCGGGTGCGGGCGACGATCCCGGAGCTCACCGAGATCGAAGATCAGGCGCGGGCGGATGCGGCGGGATACCCTCACCGCTGTGATCAGCACGAACCAGCTCAAGAACGGCAACCACATCGAGGTGGACGGCGTCATCTTCAAGGTGATGGAGTTCCAGCACGTCAAGCCCGGCAAGGGCGGGGCGTTCGTCCGCACGAAGCTGCGCCGCACCAGCGACGGGAACGTCATCGACAAGACCTTCCGCGCCGGGCGAGAAGTTCCGCGCCGTGCGCACGGAGGGCCGCAAGATGCAGTTCCTCTACGCCGACGGCACCGACGCGCACTTCATGGACACCGAGAGCTTCGAGCAGATCGCGATCCCGCAGGACAGCGTCGCCGACGAGCTGCGCTGGACGAAGGCCAACGACGAGGTCGACATGCTCTTCATCGACGACCAGCCGGGCGGGATGCAGCTGCCGGCGTCCGTCGAGCTCGAGGTGACCGAGACCGAGCCCGGACTGCGCGGCGACACCGCCTCCGGCGGCGGCAGCAAGCCGGCGACGCTCGAGACGGGCGCGATCGTCCAGGTCCCGCTGTTCGTGAACATCGGCGACCGCGTGAAGGTGCAGACGGAGACCGGCGAGTACATGTCGCGCGCCTAGCGCGACACTCGGCCCGGATCTGTCGCGCCCACGCATGTCCCGCCGCACCGACCAGCGCCGCGCCGCCGCCTTCGCGCTCTACCAGAGCGAGGTGACCGGCCGCGAGCTCGGCGACGTCCTGGAGCGCGACGCGACGATGTTCACCCGCTCGCTCGCCTACGCCGCCGAGGACCGCGCCCCGAGCTGGACGAGTGGATCGGCCGGCACGCGAAGGGCTGGTCGATCAATCGCATCGCCCCGCTGGAGAAGGCGATCATGCGGATCGCGCTGCTGGAGATGCTGCACCCCGACGCGGTTCCCGGCGATCACCCGATCCCGCCCGGAGGGCGCGATCGACGAGGCCGTGGAGACCGCCAAGAACTTCTGCGGCGCGGAGGCTCCCGGCTTCGTCAACGGCATCCTCGCCGCCGCGCTGCGCGAGATGGGCGAGAATGGCGCCACCTCATGACCGATCTCGACACGAGCACCATCGACGAGCTCGTCCAGCGGCTCGAGCTGGCGGCCCAGCAGCTGCGCAGCGGCGACCTGGGCACCGACGCCGCGGCCGGCCTGGTGGAGGACTGCGCGGCGCTCGCCGGGCAGGCGTCCGCCGAGCTCGAGCGCATGTCCCGAGCCACCGCCGCCGAGCCGATCCCGGGGCAGGACAGCCTTTTGTGAGCGCGGACGCCGAGGCCCCGCCCGCGCGCTACCCCGATCACCTCCGCGAGCGCGTCGAGGCGCATCTCGAGGGGCTGCGGTTCTCGGCGGCTCCCGCAACCGACGGGCTGCAGGACGCGATGCGCTACTCGCTGCTCGCCGGCGGCAAGCGGATCCGGCCGGTGCTGGCGCTGGCGACCGCCCGCGCGATCGGCCGCGACGCCGACGAGGTCCTCCCGCTCGCCGCGGCGCTGGAGCTCATCCACACCTACTCGCTCATCCACGACGACCTGCCGGCGATGGACGACGACGACCTGCGGCGCGGCCGGCCGACGTGTCACGTGGCGTTCGGCGAGGACGTCGCGATCCTCGCGGGCGACGGCCTGTACGCCGAGGCGTTCCGGCTCGTGCTCACCGAGCAGCGCGGGGAGCCCGCCGGCCTCCTGCGCGCGGTCGCCGAGCTGGCCGCCGCGACCGGGGTCAACGGGATGGTCGGCGGGCAGTTCATCGACGTGGGCGGGACCGCCGCCGACGGGCCGGAGGGCCTGCGCGGCCTGCACGAGCTGAAGACCGGCCGGCTCATCGGCGCGTCCGTCGAGTGCGTATGTCTTCTCGAGGGCATGGACGAGCCCGGGATCGAGCGCTTCCGCGCGTTCGCCCGCGAGCTCGGCGTGCTCTTCCAGATCGTGGACGACATTCTCGACGTCACCGGCACCGACGCGGCCCTCGGCAAGCCCCGGGGAAGCGACGAGCGCCACGGCAAGCGCACGTACGTGACGGAGTTCGGGCTGGATGGCGCGCGCGATCTGGCGCTAGCCTCCCATCGCAGCGCCCGCGAGGCACTGGCGCGTCGCCGCGCCCGGCGGGGCCGGCGAGCTCGCCGACATCACGGACTTCATCGCCACGCGACAGAGCTGACCCGACAGCATGAGCCGCCGCCTCGACAGCATCGACAGCCCCCAGGACCTCCACGGCCTCAGCGACGAGGAGCTGCAGGAGGTCGCCCAGGAGGTCCGCGAGCACATCATCGACACGGTCGGTGAGATCGGCGGGCACTTCGGCGCGAACCTCGGCACCTGCGAGCTGGCGGTCGCCGCTCCACTCGCTGCTCGACAGCCCGAAGGACAAGATCCTCTGGGACGTCGGCCACCAGGCCTACCCGCACAAGGTCCTGACCGGCCGGCGCGACCAGCTCTCGACGATCCGCCAGTACGACGGGCTCGCCCCGTTCTGCTCGATCGGCGAGAGCGAGCACGACATCATGGGCGCCGGCCACGCCTCGACCTCGATCGGGTACGCCGTCGGGCTCAAGGAGGGCATGCGCATGCTCGGCACGCCGGACGCCGGGCGCGTGCTCGCCGTCATCGGCGACGGCGCGATGACCGGCGGCGTCGCGTTCGAGGCGATCCACCAGGCCGGTGGTCTCGGGACGCCGATGGTCGTCGTGCTGAACGACAACGGGATGTCGATCGCCCCGAACGTCGGCGCGCTCTCGCGGTACTTCAACCGGGTCCGGCTCAACCCGCGCTTCTGGCACGCCCGCGAGGGCGTCGAGGGCCGGCTGAGTCAGCTGCCGGGCGGGATCGGCGCGCGCTTCGAGCGGCTCGGCCCGCAGCTGAAGGAGTCGATCAAGGCGTTCTGGGCTCCGGGCCTCTTCTGGGAGGAGCTCGACTGGGCCTACGTCGGGGTCATCGACGGTCACGACGTCGGCGCCCTGCGGCGCGCGCTCATCGAGGCGTTCGCCGCCCAGCGCCCCGTCGTCGTCCACATCGCGACGGTGAAGGGCAAGGGCTTCGCGCCGGCCGAGGAGGGCGGCCTGGAGGGGATGGAGACCTGGCACGCCGCCAAGCCGAACTCGATCGCGGGCGGCGCGCCGGTCGCGGCCAAGCCGGCCGCGGCGAACGCGGCCCCCAAGCCGCCGACGTACACCGAGGTCTTCGGCAACGCGATGGTCGACGAGATCCGCCGCGACCGCCGCGTCGTCGGCATCACCGCCGCGATGAACACCGGCACCGGCCTGGACATCGTGCAGAAGGCCGAGCCCGACCACTACTTCGACGTCGGGATCGCCGAGCAGCAGGCGGTGCTCTTCGCCGTCCGGGCTCGCGCTCGAGGGCGTCAAGCCCGTCTGCGCGATCTACTCGACGTTCCTGCAGCGCGCCTTCGACCAGATCGTCCACGACGTCGCGCTCCAGAACCTCGACGTCGTCTTCGCGATGGACCGCGCCGGGCTCGTCGGGGACGACGGGCCCACGCACCACGGCGTGTTCGACATCGCCTACCTGCGCTCGCTGCCGAACATGGTCCTGATGGCCCCCCGCGACGAGGCGACGCTCGTCGACCTCCTGCACGCGGCGCTGCGCCACGAGGGCCCCGTCGGCCTGCGCTACCCGCGCGGCGAGGGCGTCGGCGTCCCGCTGCCCGAGGAGCCGCGAGCCGGTCGAGATCGGCACCGGCGAGATCCTGCGCGAGGGACGCGGCGTCGCGCTGCTCGGCTACGGCGCCGGCGTGCAGAAGGCGCTGGAGGCCGCGACGCTGCTGGCCGCCGACGGCATCGAGGCGACCGTCGCCGACGCGCGCTTCGCCAAGCCGCTGGACGGAGCGCTCATCGCGCAGCTGTGCGCCGAGCACGAGCTGCTCGTGACCGTCGAGGAGGGCGTCCTGCAGGGCGGCTTCGGCTCCGCGGTCTGGGAGCACTGCAACGAGCAGGGCATCCCGACGCCGCGGATCATCCGCGTCGGCCTGCCCGACCGGTACGTCACGCACGGCAAGCCGGCGCTGCTGCACGCCGAGGTCGGGTTCACCGGCGAGGCGATCGCGGAGCGCATCCGCGTGGCGCTCGCCGTCGGCGACGAGATCCCCGCCGGAGCCTAGGCGGGCGCGCAGGTGGCGGCGCCGCTGCATCCGCAGATCGCGGCGCTGCTCGAGCGCGAGGCCTCCGCGACCGGGCTGGACGGCGACGGCGGGCCGCCGGACCTGGCCGCGATGCGCGCGAGCTACCTGCAGGCCGCGCTGGAGCTCGGCGGGGAGCCGCAGGCGGTGGCGCGGGTCGAGGAGGCGGTGGTCGCGGACGTGCCGGTCCGGGTCTACGAGCCACTAGGCGGCGCCCCGGCCGACGCCGGGGTGATCCTCTGGCACCACGGCGGCGGCTGGGTGATGGGCGACCTGCCGGGCTTCGACCACGTCGCCCGCGAACTGGCCAACGTGGCGGGGCGCTGGGTCGTGAGCGTCGACTACCGCCTGGCGCCGGAGCACCCGCATCCCGCCGCCGAGCAGGACGCGGCCGCCGTGTTGCGCTGGGCGGCAGGGGACGGCGCCGCGCGCTTCGGCTGGGATGCCGCGCGGATCGGCGTCGGCGGCGACAGCGCCGGGGCGCAGGTCGCGGTCGCCGGGGCGCTCGCCGCGCCCGGGCTGGCCGCCGAGCAGCTGCTGGTCTACCCGGCGCTCGACGCGGCGATGGATTCGGCCTCCTACGAGGAGTTCGCCGACGGCCCGATGCTCACCCGCGCGGCGATGGCCGCCTGCTGGGCGGCCTACCTGTCGGCCGGGACCGGGCCGGTCGCGCCGCTCGACGGCTCGGACCTCTCGGGGCTGCCGCCCGCGCGGATCGTGCTGGCCGGCCACGACCCGCTGCACGACGACGGCGCCCGCTATGCGCGTGCGCTGGAGGCGGCCGGCGTCCCGGTCGACCTACGGGTCTACGACGACATGACCCACGGCTTCCTGCGCTGGGGCGGGGCCGTGGACCGCGCGCACGACCTGATCGCCGGGCTCGCCGCAGCCGCCAAATGAAACGACCCGCCTGGGAGGGCGGGCCGTTTCGGGAGGAGAGGTACTGCTATTTGAGGGGTCCAGCTATGTGATCACTGAGAGAAGTCCGTTTCGCCGCGATCCGGAGGTCCAATGCCGGACCGCGCGATCTACATGGTGCGAACTCCAGACCATTTCGTCTGTGAGGCGCGTCACAGAGGTCTCAGGACGTTCACATCCGCGCCGCGGCAAGTACCGTTCGCCACCGGATGACGGCCGACAAGGTCCGCCTGGACACCCTGCTGGCCCGCCGCGGCCTGTTTCCCTCCCGTTCCCGCGCGGCGGCCTCCGTGATGGCCGGCGAGGTGCGGCTCGGCAGCGGGGGCCAGCGCGCCGCCAAGCCCGGGCAGCTCGTGGCCGCCGACGTCGAGCTGTCGGTGGACGAGGGGCGCCGCCACGTCTCCCGGGGCGGCACGAAGCTCGAGAACGCGCTCGACGCGCTCGGGCTGGACGTCGCCGGGCGCCACGCTCTGGACGTGGGCGCCTCCACCGGGGGCTTCACGGACTGCCTGCTGCAGCACGGAGCGGCCCACGTGGCGGCGCGTGGACGTCGCGTACGGGGAACTCGCCTGGTCGCTGCGCGAAGATGCGCGGGTGACCGTCATGGAACGCCGCAACGCCCGCGACCTCACGCCGGCCGACCTGCCGTATGCGCCGGACCTCATCGTCGCGGATCTGTCGTTCATCTCGCTCACGAAGGTCCTGCCCGCGGTCCTGGCGTGCTGCGCGCCGGCGTTCGACGCGCTCGTGATGGTGAAGCCCCAGTTCGAGGTCGGCCGCGAGCGCGTCGGAAAGGGGGGCGTCGTCCGCGACCCGGCCCTGCGCCGCGAGGCCGTCGCGGGCGTCGCGCGGTTCGCCCGCGAGCAGTGCGGCGTCAGCGTCCTGGGCTTCGCCCCGTCCGGGCTGCCCGGGCCCAAGGGGAACGTCGAGACCTTCATCCACCTCGGCGAGGCGGGGCGCGACGGCGCGATCGCGGATCCGGACGGCGCCCTGGAGGGGATCGGCGCATGACGGCTCCGCGCGTCGTCGCCGTCCTGTCGCATGCCCGGCCCGGGGAGACGGACGACGCCCTGCGGCACCTCATCGCGCTCGCCCACCGGCACGAGATGATCGTCCGCCTGGACCGCGTGGAGGCCGAGAAGCACCCGACGATCGCGCCGGGCCCAGGGATCGAGATCGCCGAGGACCACACCGACGACGTGGATCTCGCGATCGCGCTCGGCGGCGACGGCACCATCCTGCGGGCGCTGCGGGAGTTCGCGGGCACGAGCGTCCCGGTGTTCGGCGTGAACTTCGGCGAGATCGGGTTCCTCTCGACCGTCGACCGTGACGAGGCCCCGGCGGCCTTCGAGCGGGCGCTGACGGGCGACTTCGAGACGCTGACGCTGCCGGCGATCGCCCTCCAGGACGACGGGGCGGCACGGATCGCGGTGAACGACATCGCGATCACGCGCAAGGTCGGCGAGCGGGTCGCGGACCTCGCGTACGCGGTCTCCGGCGAGGAGGTGGGCAGCGTGCGCTGCGACGGCCTGGTCGTCGCGACCCCCGCCGGGTCGACCGGCTACAACCTCGCCAACGGCGGGCCGGTGATGGCCTGGGGCGTGGAGGGGTTCGTCGTGTCGTTCATCGCCCCGCACTCGCTGACGGCGCGCGCGCTGGTCGTCGCTCCCGGCGACCTGCTGACCGTGCACAACCGCTCCGAGAGCGCCGTGGACGTCGCCTTCGACGGGCGCCCCGCCTCCGAGCTGCCGCCGGGCGGCACGATCACCGCCGGCTTCGTCCGCGAGGCCGCCGACCTCGCGCCTGCTCCCAGGGTCGTCCTTCTACCGGCGGCTGCGGGAGAAGTTCGGCCGGCTGGCGTCGTCCTGAGGCCGTCCACTCTCACTGCTACACCCCCTCCCGATGCTCCGTGAACTGCGCGTCGAGAACCTGCTGCTGATCGACCGGGCCGAGCTGCGGCTCGCGCCGGGCCTCAACGTGCTGACGGGGGAGACCGGCGCGGGCAAGACCGTCCTGGCGCACGCCCTCGATCTGCTGCTGGGCGGCAAGCCGCGGCCGGGCATCGTGCGCCCCGGCGCCGCCGAGGCGTACGTCGAGGGCGTGTTCGACCTGCCGGACGAGCTGCGCGCCCGGCTGGGCGACCGGCTGCCGGAGGACGCGGACGAGCTCGTGATCGCGCGCCGCGTCGGCGCGGACGGCCGCACGCGCGCCCTGCTGAACGGGCGCTCGTCGAACGTCGCCGACCTGCGCGAGGCCGCCGAGGCGCAGCTCGCCTTCTACGGGCAGCACGAGCACCGGCGGCTGACGCTGGCCTCGGCCCAGCTGGAGCTGCTCGACGCGTTCTGCGGCCCGGAGCAGGCGCGGCGCCGCGCCGCGTGCGCGGAGGCCCACGGGCAGGTGCGCGCGGCGCAGCAGGCCCTGGAGGAGCTCTCAGGCCTCGCCGGCGCGCGCGAGCGTGAGCTGGACCTCCTCGCCTACGAGCTGCAGGAGATCGACGAGGTGGCGCCCGACGAGGCCGAGGAGCGCGAGCTGCTCGCCGCGCGTGAGCGCCTGCGCCACGTCGAGTCGCTGCGGGCGGCCGCCCACGCGGCGGCGCAGGCCCTGGAACCGGATGACGGCGACGGCGCCCTCGGGCTGCTCGCCGCGGGCGGCGGGGCGCTCGAGGCCACCGCGGGGGTCGACGCCGAACTGGACGCGCTCGCCGAGCGCTGGCGCGGCGTCCTCTACGAGGCGGGCGACCTCGCCGGGGAGCTGCGCGGCTACGCCGACGGGCTGGACGGCGAGCCGGGCGCGCTCGAGGCCGCCGAGGAGCGGCTCGCGGCCGTCGATCGGCTGAAGCGCAAGCACGGCGGGACGGTGGCCGCGGTGCTCGAGCACGCGGAGCGCTGCCGGGCCCGGCACGACGAGCTGGCGAACGCCGAGGTCGCGCTGGAGCAGGCGACCGCGCGCCTGACGGAGGCGGGCGCAGCCCGTGAGCGGCTCGCGCTGGAGCTGCGGACGGCCCGCGCCGCGGCGGCGCCGCGCCTGGCCGACGTCCGTCTCCGGCGCCCTGGCCGACCTGGCGATGGAGGGCGCGAGCTTCGACGTCGTCGTGTCGGATCGTGACCCCGGGCCGTCGGGCGCGGACGCGGTCGAGTTCCTGCTCGCGCCCAACAGCGGCGTCCCGGCGGGCCCCGTCCGCGAGACGGCTTCGGGCGGAGAGCTCTCCCGCGTCATGCTCGCGCTGCTCGGCGTCGCGAACGACGGCTCCGCCGCCACGCTCGTGTTCGACGAGGTCGATGCGGGCATCGGCGGGCAGACGGCGCGGGCCGTCGGCGCGCGCCTGCAGGAGCTCGCCGAGGGCCGCCAGATCCTCTGCATCACGCATCTCCCGCAGATCGCCTCGCTCGCCGGCCGCCACTTCTCGATCGCCAAGGACGCGCGCGCCGACCCCGCGCTGACGACCGTGACCGAGCTGGCCGATCGCGAGGTGGTCGGCGAGATCGTCCGGATGCTCGGCGCCGACGCGGACGACGCCGCGGCCCGCCGTCATGCGCGGGAGCTGCTGAAGGCCGCATAGACTCGCGGGCGATGGAGCGCTCCGCCGCCCTGCAGGCGCCCGCCGTGCGCGGCCCCGTGCGTCGGGGCCGGCGGACGAAGCTGCTCGTGAAGAAGCTGCACCCGGGCGAGATCGCGGTGATCGACCACCGCAACCTCGACCGCGTCTCCGCGGAGGACCTGATCGCGGCGCGGCGTCGCGGCGGTCCTGAACTGCCGGCCGTCGGCCGCCGACGAGTACCCGAACATGGGTCCGCTGCTCCTCGTCCAGGCGGGGATCCCGCTCGTCGACCTGCCGGACGACGGCGCTGTTCGACGCGCTGAAGGACGGCGATCCGGTCGAGCTGCGCGGCGGTGACGTGCTCGCCGGCGGCGTGCTGCTGGTCCGCGGGGCCCTGCAGGATCCGGCGAGCGTGCGCGCCGCGACCGAGCTGCGCCGGCAGGAGATCGGCGGGGCGCTGGCGGCGTTCGCGCGCAACACGGTCGAGCACATGGTCGAGGAGCAGGATCTGCTCTCCGGGAAGATCGAGCTGCCGCGCTTCGACACGGATTTCCGCGACCGGCCCGCGCTCGTCGTCGTGCGCGGGGTGGACCACCGCGCGGACCTCCACGCCCTGCGCCCCTACATCCGCGACGTGCGGCCGGTGCTCGTCGGCGTGGACGGCGGGGCCAACGCGATCCTCGAGGCGGGGTTCCGGCCGGACATGATCGTCGGCGACATGGACTCGGCGTCGGAGGCGACGCTGCGCTGCGGCGCCGAGCTCGTCGTCCACGCGTACCCGGACGGCCGCGCGCCCGGCCGTGAGCTGCTCGAGGAGCTCGGGCTGACGCACAAGGTGGTCCCCGCGCCCGGCACCAGCCAGGACGTCGCGATGCTGATCGCGGGGGAGAAGGGCGCCCAGCTGATCGTCTCCGTCGGGTCGCAGTTCAACCTCGTCGAGTTCCTCGACAAGAACCGGCGGGGCATGTCGTCGACGTTCCTCACGCGGCTGCGCCTCGGGGAGAAGATCGTCGACGCCAAGGGCGTGAGCCGGCTCTACCGGCCCAACCCCGGGATCGCCCCGGTCGCGATGATCCTCGTGGTCGGGGTGCTCGTGCTCGCCGCGGTGATTCTCGCGACGCCGGGCGCTGCGCGACGTGGCGGACCTGCTGTGGCTGAAGCTGCGCCTGCTGCTGGGCGGGGATCTCTGAGCCCGGTCTCCGGCATCGGCAGGCGGGGGCGCCGGTAGGCTCGGCGCGGGCGTCAGCCCGTCCGCATGTTCGACTTCCGCTATCACGCCGTCTCGCTCGTCGCCGTGCTCGTCGCCCTCGTGGCGGGCGTGCTGCTCGGCGTCGCGATCGGTGACGCGGGGCTCGTCTCCTCGGCCGAGAAGTCCGTCCGCGAGTCGCTGCGGGCCGACGTGGACGGCGCCCGCGAGGAGCGACGCGCGACCCAGGAGGCGCTGGACGCCGAGCGGCGCTACTCCAAGGCGGCCTACCCGCTGCTCGTCGCCGGGCGGCTGGACGGGCAGAACATCGGCCTCGTCTTCCTCGGCAAGCCGTCGGAGGCGATCGCCGACGACGTGCGGGCGGCGCTCGCCGGGACCGGCGGCCGGCTGGCGGGCACGCTCGCCGTCCGCCGCCCGCCCTCGCTGACGGCACTCGCCGACGCCGCGTCGGGGACGCGCTACGCGCGGCTCGACGAGCGCCCGGAGCTGCTGGAGCCATTCGGGCGGCGGATGGGGATCCAGCTCGTCCAGGGCGGCGCGCTCCTGCGGCGCGAGGCCGGAGCGCTGTTCTCGACGCGCGCGGGCTCGCTGGGCCCGTTCGACGGCGTGGTGGTCGCGCGCAGCGCGACGGACCTGGAGGGCGATGCCCTGGAGCAGACCGAGGACCTCGAGTACGGGCATCGTGCGCGGGATCACCGACAACCCCGTCGCGGCGGTCGGCGTCGAGCGGACGGGCACCGAGCCCTCGCAGGTGCCCTGGTACCGCGACCACGGGCTGTCGAGCGTCGACGACGTGGACCTCGTGGCCGGACAGGCGGCCCTCGTCTTCGCGCTGTCGGGGGCGACGGGCAGCTTCGGCCTCGGCCCGCGGGCCGAGGCGCTGCTGCCGGGTGCCGAGAGCCTCGGCGCGGCCGCCCCCTGAGTCGACGCGGCTCAGCCGGCCGGGCGCTCGTCGAAGTCCAGCGCGACGGAGTTGATGCAGTACCGCTGGCCACTCGCGCCGGGGCCGTCGTCGAAGACGTGCCCGAGGTGGCCCCCGCAGCGCGCACAGACGACCTCGGTGCGCACCATGCCGTGGGAGCTGTCGGTCCGCAGCTCGACGGCGTCGGCGACCATCGGATCGGTGAAGCTCGGCCACCCGGAACGCGAGTCGAACTTCGTGCCCGACGCGAAGAGCTCGGCGCCGCATCCGCGGCAGCGGTAGGTGCCGTCGGCCTTCTGGTCCACGTACTCGCCGGTGAACGGCGGCTCGGTGGCCGCGTCGCCGCAGGACGGCGTACGCGTCGGGATCCAGCTGCGCCCGCCACTCCTCGTCGCTGCGGACGACCTTCTCGGTGCTCTGCTGGGAGTCCATCTGCTGCCTTTCGTCGTGTCCTCTGGACATACGGTCCCCAGCGCCCGCCGGGACGTTACGCCGCCCAGGGGTTCCATCGCCCGCGGTCGCTAGGTTGCCCCGATGCGCGCGCTGCCCCTCATCCTCTCGACGGCGGCCGCGCTGGTCCTCGCACGCCCGCTCCTGAGCGTTCCTGCGCGAGAACGGCCATCTGCGCGCGAACTACCGCGGGACGCCGCGATCCCCTGCCCGCTCGGCCTGCTGATCCCGGCCGCGGCGCTCGTCGCACTGATCCCGCTCGCGCTCCTCGAACGGGCCTGCTTGACAGCGACACGCTCGCGATCGCGGGCATGTACTTCGTGCTGCCGGTGGCGGCGCTCGGGCCTGGCCGACGACGCCTACGCCGGGCCCTCGCGCGGCTGGCGCGGCCACGGCGCGGCCGCGCTGCAGGGATCGTTCAGCACCGGCGGCCTGAAGGCCGTCGGCACGCTCGGGCTGGCGCTGGCCTGGAGCGCGCTCACCCAGGACGACGCGGCGACGTTCCTGCTCGCCGCCGCCGTGCTCGTCCTCGCGACCAACCTCTTCAACCTGCTGGACCTGCGGCCCGGCCGCTCGGTCAAGGCGTTCGTCCTGCTCGGCGCGGGCCTGCACGCTCGGCGCGCTGGACACGACGCCGCTGCTGGACCTCGGCATCTGGATCGGCCCGATCCTCGTCGCCGGGGCGCTCGACCTGCGCGAGCGGGGCATGCTCGGCGACACCGGCTCCAACGTCATCGGCGCCGTCGCGGGCATCTGGCTCGTGCTCACCCTCGACGTGACCGGCCTGGCGATCGCCGTCGGGCGTGCTCGTCGCACTCACCGCTGTACGGCGAACTGCGCTCGATCAACACCCTGGTCGAACGCGCTCCCGGTCTTCGTCACCTAGACTCGCTCGGAAGGACCAATCGTGCCTGAAGCCCCACGCAAGCCCCGCTACATCTTCGTCACCGGTGGCGTCGTCTCGTCCCTGGGAAAGGGCATCGCCGCCGCCTCGATCGGGCGCCTGCTCGTCGCCCGCGGCCTGCGCGTGGGCCTGCAGAAGTTCGACCCGTACATCAACGTCGACCCGGGCACGATGTCGCCCTACCAGCACGGCGAGGTGTTCGTCACCGAGGACGGCGCCGAGACCGACCTCGACCTCGGCCACTACGAGCGCTTCACCGACTCCAACACCTCGCGCGCCTCGAACGTCACGGCCGGCGGCATCTACAACAGCGTCATCCGGCGCGAGCGCCGCGGGGACTACCTCGGCGCGACGGTCCAGGTCGTTCCGCACATCACCGACGAGATCAAGCAGCGCGTGCGGCTGATCGCCGAGACGAGCGACGTCGACGTCGTGATCACCGAGATCGGCGGCACCGTCGGCGACATCGAGTCGCTGCCGTTCCTGGAGGCGATCCGCCAGTTCCCGGTCGACGTCGGCCGGCGCGACTGCATGTTCATCCACCTCACGCTCGTGCCCTACATCGGGCACGCCGGCGAGCTGAAGACGAAGCCGACGCAGCACTCGGTGAACGAGCTGCGGCGCATCGGCATCCAGCCGGACATGCTCCTCTGCCGCAGCGAGAGCGAGCTGTCGATGGACATCCGCAAGAAGATCGCGCTCTTCGCCTCGCTGCCGGTGGACGCCGTGGTCTCCGCCAAGGACGTGCGCGACATCTACGAGGTGCCGCTCTGGTACCGCGACCAGCACGTCGACGACTTCATCTGCGAGCACTTCGGCATCGAGGCGCCCGAGGCCGACCTCGGGGAGTGGGCCGACGTCGTCGAGCGGCGCGGCCGTGGCGTCCGAGCCCGTGCGGATCGCGCTCGTCGGCAAGTACATCCAGCTCGAGGACGCCTACAAGTCCGTCAGCGAGGCGCTGCGGCACAGCGGCGCCGCCGCCGGGGCTCGCGTCGAGATCGACTGGGTCGACTCCGAGGCAGCTCGAGGACGAGGCCGCGGCGCGCGAGCGCCTCGGCCGGCGCGGACGGCATCCTCGTGCCGGGCGGCTTCGGCGGCCGCGGGATCGAGGGCAAGATCCGCGCCGTGCAGGTCGCGCGCGAGCAGGGCATCCCGTACCTCGGGATCTGCCTCGGGATGCAGATGGCGGTGTGCGAGTTCGCCCGCCACGTCGCGGCGACATGGACGGCGCCAACTCGACCGAGTTCGACCTCGAGACCGAGTGGCCCGTGATCGACCTGCTCCCCGAGCAGAAGGAGGTCAGCGACCTCGGCGGGACGATGCGCCTGGGCGCCGACCCGATCAAGCTCCACGCCGACACGCCGTGCGCGGGAGATCTACGGCGAGGCGGTCGTGTACGAGCGCCACCGCCACCGCTACGAGGTGTCGATCAGCCTGCGCAAGCGGCTGGAGGCGGCGGGCCTCGTCGTCTGCGGCACCTCGCCGGACGAGCGGCTCGTGGAGGTCGTCGAGCTGCCGCGGACCAGCACCCGTTCTTCGTCGCCTCGCAGTACCACCCGGAGTTCAAGTCCCGACCCGAGCGCCCGGCCCCGCTGTTCCGCGACTTCGTCGCGGCCGCGCTGGACCGCGCCCGCGAGGGCGCCGGCGACGTCCCGGAGGGCGGCTCGGTGCGCGCCTCCCGCAGCGCGGCGGCCTGACCGGCAGGCTGTGCGACCGGCGTCCGAGGTCGAGCGGCGGCGGCTGAACGAGACGTTCGCGACCCTCTGCGCGATCGCCAGCCCGTCCGGGGAGCGAGCGGGCGATGGCCGACCACGTGGCGGCCGAGCTGCGCGCGCTCGGGCTCGCCGTCGAGGAGGACGGCGCCGGCGCCGAGGTCGGAGCCGACGCCGGCAACCTGCTCGCCCGCATCCCGGGACGCTCGGAGGACTCGGTGCTGCTCTGCGCCCACCTCGACACCGTTCCCCACGACGGCCCCGTCGAGCCCGTGGTCGTCGACGGCGGATGGGTGAGCGCCGGGCGACACGATCCTCGGCGCCGACAACAAGGCGGCGGTCGCGATGCTGCTCGAGCTCGCGCGCCGCACGGCGATCGAGGGCTCGCCGGTCGGCGTCGAACTGCTCTTCACGGTCAGCGAGGAGCGCGCGCTGGCGGGCGCGAAGGCGTTCGACGTGGAGCGGCTCACCAGCCCGTTCGGCTACGTCTTCGACCACGCCAGCCCGATCGGGGAGATCGTCGTCGCCTCGCCGACGTACATGCGCTGGCAGGCCGACTTCGACGGGCCAGGCGGCCCATGCCGGGCATCCACCCGGAGGAGGGCCGCAGCGCGATCGTCGCCGCCGCGCGCGCCATCGCGGCGCTCCCGCACGGGCGGATCGACGACGAGACGACGGTGAACGTCGCCGGATCCGCGGCGGGGTCGCCGGGACGAACGTCGTCCCTGAGCGCTGCAGCGTCGTCGGCGAGGCGCGCTCGCTCTCGGACGCCGCGCTCGAGGAGGTCATGGCCGACATCGTCGACGCCCTCCACGACGCCGCGAACGACCCCGAGTGCTCGTGCGACCTCGACGTGACCGTCGAGCGGCTGTTCGCGGGGTACCGGCGCAAGACGTCCTCGCCCCCGGTCCAGGCGGCCGAGGCGGCGCTGCGCGAGCGCGGCTACGCGCCCCGCCGGATCCTCAGCGGCGGCGGGTCGGACGCGAACGCCTTCGAGGCGGCCGGCTTCACCTGCGTGAACCTCGCCAACGGGACCGAGCGCGCCCATCAGCCCACCGAGCGCGTCAGCCAGGCGTCCCTGGAGGGCATGCTCGACGTCACCTACGCGCTCCTGGGCGAGCTGGGCGGGGGATGACCGGGGCGCCCCCTCAGCGGCTCGTCCTGCGGCGCGGCACCGTCAGCGAGGCGGCCGGCGGCGACGGACCCGAGCAGCGGATGGTGGTCGACGTCCCCGGGCGCGGCCCCCGCACGGCGATCGCGGACGTCGCGCTCGTCGGCCGTGCGCAGGCCGGCGACGATGTCGTCGTCAACACCCAGGCCGCCGACCTCGGAGCTCGGCTCGGGCGGGTTCGACGTCGTCCACGTCAACCTCACGCGCGGGCTGGACGGCGCCGGGGTCCCCGGGGCGCACGTCATGAAGCTCAACTACTCCTCGCTGCAGCACGCGGTCAGTCCGGTGGAGTCCGCCGACCTGCGGCTGCCGCTCGCGCGCCCGGTGTGCGTCATCGCCCTCCACGGGCAGCTCGCGCCGCTCGCGTGGGCCGCGGGACAGGCACGCTCCGGGCTGCGCGTCGGCTACGTCCAGACGGCCGGGGGCGCGCTCCCCGGCGGGCACTCGCAGGTCGTCCGCGACCTGCTCGAGCGCGGCCTCCTGGCGGGGCACGTCACCGCCGGGCCGGCGTACGGGGGTGACGGCGAGGCGATCACGACCGCCGGGGCGCTCCAGCACGGGCTTCAGGAGCGCGGGTGGGACGCCGCCGTCTGCGGCCCCGGGCCGGGCATCCTGGGCTCGGCGACGCCGCTGGGCCACGGGGGGCTCGTCGCGCTCGAGTCGGCCCACACCGCGCTCGCGCTCGGGTGCGAGGTCCTCATCTGCCCGCGCATGTCGAGCGGCGACCCGCGCCCCCGCCACCAGGGCCTCTCGCACCACAGCGCCACCGTCCTGGACCTCGTGCTGGCGCCCGTCGCGGTGGCCGTCCCGGAGGACGAGGCCGGGGCGGTCCCGCCACGCCACGACGTCCGCTGGGCCGGCGCCGACCTCGCGGGCTACGCGGCGTCCGGGCTGCCCGCCAGGACGATGGGACGCGGGCTCGACGAGGACCGGCTGTTCTTCGCCGCGGCGCTGAGCGCCGGCGGCGTGCTGGCGACCATGGGGGAGACGACATGACGCAGGGGCCTCAGGGCCGGGAGTTCGAGCGCATCGGCGGGGAGACCGTCTGGACGGGGCACATCGTCCACGTCGACCGCGACCGGTTCCGCTACGCCGACGGCGAGGTCGTCGAGCGCGAGATCATCCGGCACCCCGGCGCCGCCGGGATCGTCGCGCACGACGACCTGCACGTGTGGCTCGTGCGCCAGCCGCGCGAGACCGTCGGCGATCCGGATGTCCTGGAGATCCCGGCCGGGAAGCTCGACGTCCCCGGCGAGCCGCCGCTGGAGTGCGCGCGCCGCGAACTGGCCGAGGAGATCGGCAGGGGCGCCGACCACTGGGCGCCGATCCTGCAGTACGTCACGAGCATCGGCGTCATGGACGAGGTCGTCCACCTGTTCCACGCCACCGGGCTGCGCGAGGCCGGCGGCGCGCCCGCGCCGGACGAGAGTGAGCGCATCGAGGTCGTCGCCTGGCCGCTGGACGACCTCGACGGTGCGATCGACGCGACCGTCGACGCCAAGACGATCATCGGGCTGCAGTGGCTGCGCGAGCACCTGCGCGAGCACGGGTCGACCGCGCCGGAGGACTCGATCGCCTGACGCACGCCGCGTTGCAGCGGCGGGGCGCGGGGCGGCCGGCGCGAAGATCACCGCATGGCGTCCGTCACCCGCGCTCCGGCGCGGCCCTTCGAGCACCACGTGCTCGACTTCCTCGCGTACCTGGAGCTGGAGCGCGGCCTCTCGCGCAACACGCTCGAGGCCTACCGCTCCGACCTCCTGCAGTACGGGACGTACCTCGAACGCCGCGGTCTCGACGCCCTGGCCGTCGCCCACACGGATGTCGCAGGCTTTCTCGACGAGCTCGCGCAGGGGACCGCCGACCGGCCTCCTGCGGCACCGGCGACGCTCCAGCGCAAGACCGCGTGCCTGCGCTCCTTCTACCGCCACCTGCGCCGCGAGGAGATCCTCGAGGGCGACCCGACGGCCGACCTGCGCGGACCGAAGGCCGGCCGGCGTCTGCCGCAGGTCCTCAGCCGTGACGAGGTCCTGCGCCTGCTGGCGGCGCCGCGCGGCGACGCCCCGGCGGCACGTCGCGACCGCGCGCTTCTGGAGCTCATGTACGCCTGCGGCCTGCGGGCGAGCGAGGCGACCGGCATGCTCGTCGGCGACGTGGACCTCGAGGCCGGGGTGCTGCGCGCCCGCGGGAAGGGCTCCAAGGAACGGCTCGTTCCGATCGGCCGTGAGGCGCTCGCCGCCGCGCGGGCCTACCTGCGCGCCGGGCGGCCGCAGCTCGTCGGGGCCCGCGACGAGGCGCACCTGTTCGTCAATCAGCGCGGCGGCGGTCTCAGCCGGCAGGGGCTCTACAAGATCGTCCAGGGGCACGCGGCGGCGGTGGGGCTCGACGACCGGATGAGCCCGCACACGCTGCGGCACACCTTTGCCACGCACCTGCTCGCCGGCGGGCTGCGACCTGCGGGCGCTCCAGGAGATGCTCGGCCACGCCGACATCGCGACCACCCAGCTCTACACGCACCTCTCGACCGAGCGCCTGCGCGACGCGTATTTCGCCGCCCATCCCCGCGCCCATGCGGGCACGGGCACCTGATCCTCAGGCGGGGCCGCCGACGCTCTCCGCGGGCTGGCCGATGACCGCGCGGCTGTCCTCGCTGCGGATCAGCACCACCGCGATGAGCGCGCCGAGGAGCGCGAACGCCGCGCCGCCCAGGAACGCCGCCTGGAAGCCCTCGGTGAGCGCCTCGGCGCTCGGGCGGCCGGGGCCGGTCGCCACGGCGTCCGTCCTGGCGGTCGCGAGCGCCGCGAGGATCGCCAGGCCCAGCGCGCCGCCGACCTGCTGACCGGCGTTGATGAGGCCGCTGGCGAGCCCGGCCTCGTCCGGGGCGATGCCCGTCGTGCCGCCGATCGTCACGGGGACGAACGAGAAGCCCAGGCCGACCGCGGCCAGCAGCGACGGGATCAGCACGTCCCCGGCGAACGACCCATCTTCGGAGATCTGCGCGAACAGGAAGAGCCCGGCCGCCACGAACAGGAGCCCGGCGATCACGACCGGCTTGAACCCGATCTTCGTCACGAGCACGGAGGCGACGCCGGCGGCGACGATGATCGTCAGCGCGAGCGGCAGGTAGGCGAGCCCGGACTTCAGCGCGTCCCAGCCGAGCACCTGCTGCATGTAGAGCGAGACGAAGAAGAACATCGAGAACAGCGACGCGCCGACCAGCAGGCCCGTCGCGTAGGCGCCCGTGCGCGTGCGCGACCGGAAGACGTCGAAGGGCACCAGCGGCGCCGCGGCGCGCGCCTCGATCGCGACGAAGGACACGAGCAGGACCACGGCCGAGCGTCAGCAGACCACCGTCTGGGTGGAGCCCCAGCCGGCGTCGTTGGCGTCGACCAGGGCGTAGATCAGCACGGCCAGGCCCGGCGGTGACCGTGACGGCGCCCGCGACGTCGAACCCGCCGCGCTCGCGCTCGTCGCGGCTCTCCGGCACCAGACGCGGCGCCAGCAGGACGGCGCCCGCGGCGATCGGGACGTTGACGAAGAGGACCCAGCGCCAGCTGAGGTACTCGGTAGGATCCCGCCGAGCAGGACGCCGGCCGCGCCGCCCGCGCCGGCGACGCCGCCCCAGACGCCGAGTGCGCGGTTGCGCTCGGCGCCCTCGCGGAACGTCGAGGTGAGGATCGAGAGGGCGGCGGGGGAGAGCAGGGCGGCGCCGAGGCCCTGCACGGCGCGGGCGGCGATCAGCGTCGTCTCGGACTGGGCGAACCCGCCGACGAAGGAGGCGATCGCGAAGAGGACCAGGCCCCACATGTAGACGCGGCGGCGGCCCGAGGATGTCGGCCAGGCGCCCGCCGAGGAGCAGGAACCCGCCGAAGGTGAGCGTGTACGAGTTGACGACCCAGGAGAGCGAGTCCTGGGACAGGCCCAGGTCGCGCCCGATCGACGGGCAGCGCGACGTTCGTGATCGACGCGTCGAGGACGACGACGAACTGGCTGGCGGCGAGCAGGGCCAGGAGCGGGCCCTTGCGGACGGCGGCGGGTTGCATCGGGTAGTTGTATCAGCAACCTCCGCCGGTCCCCGGCGCTCGGGGCCGCGGGCTCTGTGTCAGCATCGCGGGCATGCCGCCCGGTCCGGACGACAGCGAGGCCCGCCGCGCCTTCGTCGTCGTCATCGACGCGCTCGGCGCCGGCGCCGAGCCCGACGCGGCCGACTACGGCGACGACGGCGCGCACACGCTGCGGCACCTCGCCGACGCCGTCGGCGGGCTGCGACCTGCCCGGCGCTGGAGCGCCTGGGGCTCGGCGACCTGGGTCCCGTCCGCGGCGTGCCGCGCAGCCCGAGCGCCCGGCGCTCCACGGCGATCCTGCACCACCTGGGCCCGGGCAAGGACTCGACGACGGGCCACTGGGAGCTCATGGGCGTCGTGCTCGACCGAGCCGCTGCCGACGTACCCCGGGCGCGCTGCCGCCGGAGCTCCTGGCCCGGCTGGAGGCGGCCACCGGCCAGCGCCTGTGCGGCGGGGAGGCGCTCGACGGCCTCGCCGCGCTCGAGCGCCACGGCCGCACCACCTGCGAGACCGGCGAGCTGATCGCCTACACGTCGGTGGACTCGGTCGTCCAGCTCGCGGCGCACGAGGACGTCGTCTCGCAGGCGGAGCTCGAGGACGCCTGCGCGGCGGCCCGGATCGAGCTGCGCGGCCCCGACGCGGTCGGCCGCGTCATCGCGCGGCCGTTCCGCGGCGAGCCGGGCGCGTTCGAGCGCACGCTCGGCCGCCGCGACTTCGCGCTGCCGCCGCCGACCCGCTCGTACCTCGACGCGCTGCGCGACGCGGGGGTGCCGGTGCACGCCGTCGGGAAGGTCGACGACCTGTTCGCCGGCCAGCGGGATCGACCACGCCTACCCCGGCGCGACGAACGCCGAGGCGCTCGGCGACGCTCGATCTGCTCGTCGACGAGCTCCCGGCCGGCCTGGCGTTCGCGAACCTCATCGAGACCGACCAGGTCTTCGGCCACCGCAAGGACGTCGAGGGCTTCCACGCCGCGCTGCGGGAGATCGACGCGGCCATCGCCGGCTGGCTCGATCGCGCTGCGGGCCGCGGGACCTGCTGGTCATCACCGCCGACCACGGCGTGGACCCCGCGGATGGCGCACGCCGACCACACGCGCGAGCGCGTGCCGCTGCTCGCGCGGTTCGCCGGCGACGGCGGCCGGCGCCACGACGGGCCGATGGCCGACGTCGGGGCGAGCGTGCTGCACTGGCTGACCGGGAGCGAGGACCCGCTCCTGCCCGGAGATCCCGTTCACCTGACCGTATGCTCGGACCGTGCCCGAGCTCCCCGAGGTCGAGACGATCCGCCGCAGCCTGGAGCCGCTGGTCAGCGGGCGCGCGATCACGGCGCTCGACGTGCGCCGACCAGCGCTGGTGTGCCCCGCTCGCCCCCGACGAGGTCGCCGACGCCGTCGTCGGCCGCCCGATCGAGGCGCTCTCGCGGCGCGGGAAGTGGCTCGTCTTCGACCTCGAGGGCGAGGTCTTCCTGATCACGCACCTGCGGATGACCGGGGCGTTCCTCTACGACCCGGATCCGGGCGCGCCGTACGAGCGGGTGCGGATCGGGCTCGTCCGACGGCCACGAGCTGCGCTTCTGCGACCCGCGGCGCTTCGGCACCGGCGAGCTGGCGTTCGGCCTGCCCGCCGCTGGAGGCGTTCTTCGCCGCGCGCGTCGGCGTCGAGCCGCTCGGCGACGGAGCTCGACGGCGCCGTGCTGCGGCGCCTCGCGCACGGGAGCCGCGCGCCCGTGAAGGCGTTCCTGCTCGACCAGCGGCGGATCGCGGGCGTGGGCAACATCTACGCCGACGAGGCGCTGTTCCGCGCCGGGATCCACCCGCTGCGCCGCGCCGGCTCGCTCACGCGCGCGCAGTGCGACGCGCTGGCGCGGACCGTCCGCGACGCGCTGCGCGGCCGGGCTCGCCGCCGGCGGCGCGACGATCGACGACTTCCGCCACCCGGACGGCGTGCGCGGCACCTTCCAGGACGAGTTCCTCGTCCACCGCCGCGAGGGGGAGGACTGCCCGCGCTGCGGCGGCGAGATCGTGAAGCTCGTCGTCGCCGGGCGCGGGACGTACGTCTGCGAGCGCTGCCAGCCCCGGCCGCGCGGGGTCAGGCGGCCTGCGCCAGGTCCTCGAGCCGCCCGCTCTGGTCGGCCATGATGAGCTCGCGGAACCCGCCGAGCACCTCGTCGCCGATGACGATCTGGGGGAAGCTCAGCATCCCGGTCCGCTCGAGCAGCGCCGCGCGTCCCTCCGGGTCCTTTGCCAGATTGATCTCCTCGAAGGCGATGCCGCGCTTGGTCAAGCAGGTCCTTGGCGCGGGCGCAGAACGAGCAGGGATCGGTGGAGTAGACGGTGACGTCGGCCATTGCTTTACAAAATATAGCGACGCCGGTCGCGGGTCGTCCGACCGGGGGCGGGCGTGGCCGGGCCGCTGACCACCGAGGCCGTCGTGCTGCGGTCGATGCGCTACGGCGAGGCCGACCGCATCCTGCACGTCTACACGCCGATGCGCGGGCGCGTGGGCGCGATCGCCAAGGGCGTGCGCCGCTCGCGCAGCCGCTTCGGCGGTCGGCTGGAGCCGTTCTTCCGGCTGAAGCTCGGCCTGCACGAGGGTCGCAGCGACCTGCTGACGGTGACGAGCGCGGAGACGGTCGCGGGCCATCCGCGCCTGCGCGAGGACCCGGACGCCCTGGATGCCGCGGCGCGCGCGTGCGACGCCGTCTCCCGGCTCTTCGAGTCGCCCGAGCCGCACCCGGAGGTCTTCAACCTCCTGTGCACGATGCTGACGCCTCCTCGACGAGGATCCGCAGGCGGGCGCGGCGCCGGAGCGCCGCCTGGCCTTCCGGCTGAAGCTGCTCCTGGCCGCGGGGTTCATGCCGCATCTGTCCGCCTGCGCCCAGTGCGGCGAGGCGGACGGGCTCGTCGGCTTCTCGCCGGCGGCGGGCGGCGTGGTCTGCGGCGTCGTGCGAGGCGGGGTCCTTCCCGCTCGACCAGGCGGCGCACACGTTCCTCGCCGAGGCGCTCGGGCCGGCCGCTCGCGCAGGCGCCCGCCGCCGAGGAGCGCACGCTGCGGGTCGCCGACCGCGTCGTGCTCGAGACGGCCGCCCACCACGCACACGTCCGGCTGCGCGCGGCCGCATAGGATCGCCGCGTGGACGCGCACGGCAATCCCGGACCCGTCGCCCTGGCCTACGCCGAGCGGCGCCGCACCCTGGAGGAGGCGACGCTCGCTCCCGGGGCGGCGCGCTCCTGGCCGGCGATCCGCCGGGCCCCGGAGGAGGACTGCGGCCTGCGCTCGCCGCTGCAGCGCGATCGCGACCGGATCGTCCACTGCAAGGCGTTCCGCCGGCTGAAGCACAAGACCCAGGTGTTCGTGGCGCCCGAGGGCGACCACTACCGCACGCGGCTCACGCACACGCTCGAGGTCACCCAGATCGCGCGGACGGTCGCGCGGGCGCTGCGGCTCAACGAGGACCTGACCGAGGCGATCGGACTCGGGCACGACCTCGGGCACCCGCCGTTCGGGCACATCGGCGAAGGGCGTCCTCGACGACTGCGTGCGCGAGCGCTACGGCCGCGAGTTCCGCCACTACGAGCACTCGCTGCGCGTCGTCGAGGTGCTCGAGCGCGGCGGCGCGGGCCTGAACCTCACCGAGGACGTCCGCGACGGCATCCTCTGCCATTCCGGGCGCGCGCCGCTGCCCCGGACGCTCGAGGGCCGCATCGTGCGCATCGTCGACCGCGTCGCGTACATCAACCACGACATCGACGACGCGGTCCGCGCGGGGGTCATCGCCGAGAGCGACCTGCCCGCCGGTCCGATCGCCGTGCTCGGCCCGACCGGCTCGGCGCGGATCGACACGCTCGTCCACGACCTCGTCGAGCACTCGGCGCCCGCCGGGGACATCGTGCAGGGTGCACGAGGCCGGCGCGGCGATGGACGAGCTGCGCACGTGGATGTTCGACAACGTCTACCTCGGCCCGGTCGCGCGCACCGAGCACGAGCGGATCGAGCGCGTGCTGCGGACGCTGTTCACGCACTACGCCGGTGACCCCGACCGGCTGCCGGACGGCGGCGGCGCGCCCGACGCGGACGAGGGACGGCGGGTGACCGACTACCTCGCCGGGATGACCGACCGCTACTGCATCCGGGTGTTCGAGGAGCTCACCGTCCCGGAATCCTTCGCCGCGTAGGCTGACCGTCGTGGCCCGGTACACCGACGAGTCGATCGAGCGCGTCCGCCAGGCGGTCGACATGCTCGACCTCGTCGGCGCGAAGACCGAGCTCAAGCGCTCCGGGAGCCAGTGGATGGGCACGTGCCCGTTCCACGACGAGCGCACGCCGTCGTTCAGCGTCAACGCGGCCGACAAGGTCTTCCACTGCTTCGGCTGCGGGGAGGGGGGCGACCTCTTCAAGTTCGTCGAGCTGACGGACGGCCTGCCCTTCCGCGAGGCGCTCGAGAGCCTCGCCGACCGCTACGGGGTCACGCTCGACCTCGCCGACGAGGATCCGCAGGCCGCCGAGCGCCGCCAGCACCGCGAGCGCCTGCTCGAGCTGCTCGAGCGCACGTCGACGTGGTACGTGCGCCAGCTCTGGGAGACCGACGAGGCGGCCGGCCCGCGCGCGTACCTCGCCGAGCGCGGGCTCGAGGAGCAGACGCTGCGCGAGTTCCGCGTCGGCTACGCGCCGAGCTCCTGGGATGCGGTGCTCTCGCCTCGCGGCGGGCCGGGTTCAGCGAGCGCGACCTGTGGGACGCGGGGCTCGTGCGCCGCAGCGAGAAGGGCGGGCTCTACGACTTCTTCCGCCGGCGCGTGCAGTTCCCGCTGTGCGACGCGCGCGGCCGGGTGCTCGGGTTCGGCGGGCGCGCCGTCGGCGCCGACCAGAAGCCGAAGTACGTCAACTCGACCGACAACGTCGTCTACCACAAGGGCCGTCACCTCTTCGCGGCCGACCTCGCGCGGACGTCCGCGGCCAAGGCCGGGAAGGTCGTGCTCTGCGAGGGCTACACGGACGTCATCGCGCTGCACCAGGCCGGGCTGCGCAACACCGTCGGGCTGATGGGCACGGCGCTCACCGAGGACCAGGTCGGCGAGCTCGCGCGCCTGGCGCCGGTGGTCCTGCTGGCGCTCGACGCCGACAGCGCGGGCCAGGAGGCGATGCTGCGCGCGGCGAAGGTCGCCGCGGGGCGGCGGCTCGAGCTGCGCGTCGTCGTGCTCCCGGCCGGGCAGGATCCCGGCCGACCTGCTGCTGTCCGAGGGGCCCGACGGCATGCGCGAGCGCGTCGCCGCGTCGGTGCCGTTCGTGCGCTTCCGCGTCGAGCGCGTGCTGCGGCACCGCGGACCTGCGCCACCGCCGAGGGCAAGGACCGCGCCGTCGAGGCGCTGCGCCCGGTGCTGGGCACGCTGCCGGCGAGCGCGCTGCGCGACGAGCTGCTCGCGATCGCCGCGGACCGGCTGGACGTCGTGCCGGTGAAGCTCGCGGAGTGGCTCGCGCAGCCGGGTCAGGCCCCCGCGGCGGAGCCCGGCGGTCGCGCACGGGCGCCTGAGCCGGCGGCGCCCGCCGCGGCACCGGCGCCGGCGCGCACGATCGTCAGCCCGACCGCGCGCATCGAGCGCTCGCTGCTCGTGCAGTGCCTGGCGCTGCCCGCAGGAGGGACGGGCGGTCCTCGAGCGGACTCGACCTCGACCAGGCGTTCCTGACGCCCGCGCTGCGCCGGGCGGCCGTCCTGCTGCGGGACCACCTCGGCGAGCAGCTGCACGCGCCCGAGGGCGACGAGGAGGTCGCGAAGGTGCTCGCCGAGCTGCAGGTTCGCGCGGCCCGCGCGACGGCGACGCGCGCGGCCCTCGAGGCCGAGCGCCTGCGCCTGGAGCTCGCGACGCTCGAGCGCCAGATCACCACGGCGCGGGCCGGCGGCGAGGGGAACGTCGTCGAGCTCGCGCGGCGGCGTGAGGAGCTGCAGTCCGCGATGGAGCACGAGCTCGCGGAGACGCTGGCGCAGACGAAGCACGGGGACTGAGCAGGCGGGCCGGTCCATCCGGCGATCGAACGAGTGTTCGATTCATGGACAGGGATGTCTTGGAAGCGTGGCTCGCGGAGGGACTTTCGCTGGAGGAGATCGGGCGGCGGGTCGAGCGGCATCCGAGCACCGTGAGCTACTGGCTGAAGAAGCACGGGCTGGCGGCAGTCGGGCGGACCACATACGCGCGGCGCGGCGGCATCGAGCGCGAGGTTCTGGCAGCACTCATCGAGCAGAGGCTGAGTGGTCGCGAGATCGCCGCGCGCCTTGACGTAAGCCTCGGGACGGTCCGCCATTGGCTCACTCGTCACGGCCTGAAGACTGCTCGCAGCGGCAGGGCGCCCCGCGGACGGCGCGTCGATGGTCGTCCGTTCGTCGCTGAGTGCGACGTTCACGGCCTGACGGAGTTCGTGGTCCGATCGGACGGTTTCAGCGGCTGCCGGCAGTGCCGCTCTGATCTCGTCGTCCGTCGCCGGCAGCAGGTGAAGCGTCAGATCGTCCTCGAGGCCGGGGGCGGTTGCGCACTCTGCGGGTATGACGGGTGCATGGCGGCGCTGCAGTTCCATCACCTGGATCCGTCGACCAAGCGATTCACGATCGGAGGACGGGGGATTGGGCAGGCCGGGGCCGTGCTCCGGTCTGAGGTCGCCAAGTGCGTGCTCCTGTGCGCGAACTGCCACGCCGAGGTCGAGAGCGGCTACACGGATCTTCCGGCTACCATGACGCGTCCGCTGCCTGAGCCGTCCGGGGTAGCGCACGATCCGGGGTAGCTCAATCGGCAGAGCATTCGACTGTTAATCGAAGGGTTGTGGGTTCGAGTCCCACCCCCGGAGTCAGCGCCGAGGGCCGGCGAGGTCCTCCACCAGGTCCGCCGCGCGTCCCGCCGGGTCGCTGACCGCCAGCCAGTCGGCCAGCTCCCGCGCCGAGGCCCGGATCTCCGGCTCGCCGAGCGCCCGCTCCACCGCGAGCCGCACGGACCGCGGCCCGACCAGCCGCCGCGGGATCCGCACGCCGACGCCGGCCCAGTCCGCGCGCGCGGCGTTCTCGTTCATGTCGCCCGCGGCCGGAGCGCACGACGACCGCGCACCCGCTCGCGAGCGCCCGCACGAGCGTGCCGTGGCCGCCGTGACACACGACGACGTCGCAGCGCGGCATCGTCTTCGCGTAGCTCACCCACTCGACGAGCCGCGTGTTCGGCGCGACGCGCCACGGGCCGTCCTGCCGGGGACAGGGGCGCGGCGGTTCCACGTCGCCAGCACCCGCACGCCCGGAAGCCCGCCGAGGCCCGTCAGCGCGGCCCGCAGCAGGCTGTGGCGGGCATCCTGCGCCGTCGAGGGGGCGACCAGGACGAGCGGCCCGTCGCCCGGCGGGCAGCTCGACCTCGCCGAACGCCGGCTCCCACAGCAGCGGGCCGACGACGTGCGTGTTCGGCGGGGCGCGACGCCCGCGGGTACTCGAGCTGCGGGAACGTCGCCACCATCGCCAGGCGCTCGGAGATCCCGCCGTGCACGCGACCGGACGGCGGCAGCCCCAGCCGCCGGCGCGTCTCGTCGAGCTCGCGCCGTCCCAGCTCCAGGCCCGCGGTCGATCACCGGGTCCAGCAGCGACCAGCCCGCGCGGCCGAGCGCGCGTCCGCGGCAGCCGGGCGCCCGAGCGAGTACGGCGCGAAGCCCGGCGCGGGCCGCGGATCGACGTGCGGGATGAGCGTCGCGACGGGGACGCCCTCCAGCTCGCCGGCGAGCGCGGGCGCCAGCGTCAGGATGTCGGCCACGAGCACGTCCGGCGCGACGGAGCGCACGAGGTCCAGCGTCTCCCCGGTCGCGCGCACGACCGCCTCGTAGGGCTTCAGCGGGCCGCTCCTGCGTCGGGAAGACGTGGTACTCCGGCGCGGGCGCGAAGCGCACGCCCTCGCGCCTCGACGTCCGCCCGCCAGCGCTCCGCGGTCTGCAGCGTCACCTCGTGCCCGCGGGCGCGCAGCCCGCGGGCGAGGGCGATCATCGGGAACGCGTGCCCCGGGTCCCCGAACGCCCCGAGCAGGACCCGCATCGCCCGTCAGCCCCGCGGCGCGGCGCGCTCACGCGGCGTTCAGCTCGGCCACGAGCCGCAGCTGCGTGATCCGGTCCTCCTTCGTCCACGCCATCGGCGTGACGCCGAGCGTGCCGACGCCCGCATCGCGGTACGCGGCGAGCCGGTCGCGGACCTGGTCGGGCGTGCCGCAGAGCGAGACGGCGTCGATCAGCTCCGCCGGGAGCGCCGCCGCGGCCTCGTCCTTCTTGCCGTCGAGGTAGAGGTCCTGGACCTCCTTGCGCGGCGTCCTCGAACCCGTAGCGCTGGACGAGCTGGTTGTAGAAGTTCTGCTTGCGCGAGCCCATGCCGCCGACGTAGAGGGCGATGAACGGGCGCATGAGGTCGCGCGCCGCCTCCGCGTCCTCGCCGACGTACACCTGCACGCTCGGGCGCGATCTCGACGTCGTCGAGCGTCTTGCCGCTGCCGCGCGCGGTCGATGCCGACCTGCAGCTCGTCGCGCATGATCGCCACGTGCTCGGGGGAGAAGAGCGTCGGGATCACCCCGTCGGCGATCTCGCCGGCGAGCTGGGTGTTCTTCGGCCCGATCGCGGCGATGAAGATCGGGATGCGCTCCTGGACCGTGCCGATCGTGAGCTTCAGCGCCTTGCCCGGGCCGTCCGGCAGCGGCAGCTCGAGCGTCTCGCCGTGGTACTCGACGCGCTCGCGCGCCAGCGCCATCCGCAGCACCGCGACGTAGTCGCGGGTGCGGGCGAGCTGCTTGGCGAAGCGCACGCCGTGCCAGCCCTCGCTGACCTGCGGGCCCGACGAGCCGATGCCGAGGATCATGCGCCCGTTCGAGAGCTGGTCGATCGTCGCCGCGGTCATCGCGGTCATCGCGGCCGAGCGGCCGGGCATCTGGAAGATGCCCGACGCCGAGCCGGATCGTCGAGGTCTGCCCGGCGAGCCAGGCGAGGATCGTCGCCGTGTCCGAGCCGTAGGCCTCCGCGGCCCAGACCGAGTCGTAGCCGAGCCGCTCGGCCTCCTGGACGATGCCGAGCTGGTCCTCGCTGGTGAGGCCGAGGCCCCAGTAGCCGATGTGGACGCCGAGCTTCATGTGATGCCTTCCTTACTGACCGGGGATGAGGCCGCCGCCGGGCTGCTCGAAGCGGATCTCGGGGATCACGCAGCCGGGGGTGGTCGAGAGGAGGTAGCGGACCGCGCCGGCGATGTCGCCGGGCGTGATCATCGTCTCGGCCGGGACGTGCTCCTTGACGAAGTCCGTCATCGGCGTGTCGACGAAGGCGGGGCAGAGCGCCGTGTTCTTGATGCCCGCCGAGCCGAGCTCCTTGTTCATCGCCTGCGTGAAGCCGACGACGGCGTGCTTGGTGGAGGAGTAGACCGACAGCCAGCCCTCGCCGCGGATGCCGGAGATCGAGGAGGTGTTGACGACGAGCGCGTTGCGGTGCTCCTCGCCGGCGCGGCGCAGCATCGGCATCGCCTCGCGGTAGAAGAGGAAGATCGAGCGGATGTTCGTGTTGAGCTGGATGTCGATCTTCTTCGTCGTGAGGTCGTCGACGACCTCGCCGATCCCGACGCCCGCGTTGTTGACGAGCACGTCGAGGCGGCCGAACCGCTCCTCGTGGGCCTTGACGACGCCGGCGATCGTCTCCTCGTCGCCGAGGTTGCCGGCGATGTGCTGGAGGTCGTAGCCCTTGGCGCGCAGGCCCTCGGCGGCCGCCTCGAGCTTCTCCGGCCGCCGCGCCGCGATGGTCAGCCCGTAGCCCTCGGCGCCGAGCATGTCGGCGATCGCCAGCCCGATGCCGCTCGATGCGCCCGTCACGATCGCCGCCCGCTCCGCCATGTCCGCTCCTCCTGCTCGTGTGCTCTGCCGTCCGGCGGGCGGTATCCCATCACAGACGGCGCGGCGGCCTCGTACCGGCTCACCGCGCGCCGGGCGGTGCCTACACTGCCGCCCCGTGCGTCGCGTGTCCCTCCTCGTCTTCGCCGCCGTCGCCGCGCTGTCCGCGGCGGGCTGCGGCGACTCCTCGGACACCGCCACGATGGCGGCCCCCACGACGACGGCGCGCGCCGCGGTCGCCTCCGACGGCCGCGGACTTCCCGCAGGCCTCCGGGCGCAGCGCTCGGCGAGCTGCGCCAGGGCAGCCAGGAGGGCCTGATCCTCGCCCCGAGCGTCTCGGTCCTGCAGCCGGGCACCAACCGCTACGGCTTCGCGCTGTTCGACGCGGCGCGCAAGCAGGTCGCCGGTGCGCCCGTCGCGCTCTACGTCTCCCGGCCCGACGGCACCGGCCTGCGCGGGCCCTACCTCGGCGCGCAGCGAGTCGCTCGCCGTCAAGCCCCAGTTCGCAGAGCCGCACGACGGCGTCGGACCCCGACGCGGCCAAGAGCGTCTACGTCGCGAAGGTGCCGTTCGCCAAGCCGGGGCGCTACCGGGTGACGGCCGTCGCGAAGCTCGACGGCCGCTCGGTCAGCACCTCGTCGTTCAGCGCCGAGGTCCGCGCGAGCACCACGAAGGGCTTTCCGCCGAACGTCGGCGACGCCGCGCCGAAGGTCAGCGACGCCGACGATCGACGACGTCGCCGGGGACGCCGAGCGGCTCTCGACGCGCATGCCGCCCGCGACCGACCTGATCGAGACCGACCTGGCCCAGGTGTACGGCACGAAGCCGGTCGCGCTGCTGTTCGCGACGCCCGCGCTCTGCCAGAGCCGCGTCTGCGGCCCCGTCGTCGACGTCATGGAGCAGGTGCGGTCGAAGGGCGACTTCGACGAGACCGCCTTCATCTCGAGCGAGATCTACAAGGAGAACCGCGTCGACCAGGGTCTGCGGCCCGCGCCCGCGGCCTACCGGCTGCCGACGGAGCCGTGGCTGTTCGTCCTGGACCGGCAGGGTCGCGTCGTCGAGCGCATCGAGGGCGCGTTCTCGGTCGGCGAGCTCGAGGCCGCCGTGCGCAGGGCCGAGCAGGCCGGCTGACGTACGATCGGCCCCGCAGCGGGCCGGTAGCTCGAATTGGTCAGAGCCGCGGACTCATAATCCGTCCGATCCTGGTTCGAGTCCAGGCCGGCCCATCCCCGGCGAGTCGACGGCGACACTCACGCACGGCTCGGGCTCCGGCGAACGCTCGGCTCACTGCGGCTTGTAGAGCTCGAACGAGAAGCTGCCCTTCGGGCCCGGTGCACGTACCGGCGCTGCACGACCAGTCCTTGGGGAGCAGCGCCTTGGCGATGCCGAGCCGCTCGGCCGCCCCACTGCTGGGCGACGATCGTCACCGTCTGGCAGTTGACGCCGCGCTGGCTGGTGATCCGGGCGTAGGTCAGCTCGATCTCGCCGTCGCGCACGCCGATCTCGACCGGGCCGCAGCCGCCGGAACTCGCGGCCGGCGACGGGGTCGCCGCGGGGGTGGTCTTGGTGGTCTCGGTCTTCGCGGTCTCGGTCTTCGTGGTGGTCTGCGTCGACGTCGTCGCAGGCGCGGTCTGCGCCTCGGTCGTCGTCGTGCTCGCGGCGCCGAGGCCTGCGTGGTCTGCGCCGTGCCCGCGGCCGGCGCGGGGGATGTCGTTGCTGGTGCTGCTCCGTCGTCACCGCCGCAACTGGTGAGGGCGAACGTGGCGACGACCAGGAGCGCGGCGAGGCGGCCCGTGGGAATCGTCATGGCGGGCAGGATAGGAAACCCGAACCGGGTCGCGCCGCCAGGCGGCGACGGGGTACGGGGTTCGGGCACGTGCGTAGTCAGCACGGATGGCGCGTTCGAACCCCGCTGCGACGCTGCCGCGATCCCCCTTCCCGCCCCCCCTCGGGATCTGGGTCGGATGTGTGGTGTTCGCGGAGGGAGGCGTGCCGGCCACGCCTCCCTCCGCCGCCTGCGCGGCGCTCAGCGGATGTGCATCCCGCTGATCGCGCGGGAGATGACGAGGCGCTGGATCTCCGAGGTGCCCTCGAAGATCGTGTAGATCTTGGCGTCGCGGTGCCAGCGCTCCACCGGGTACTCGCGGGCGTAGCCGTTGCCGCCGAGGATCTGGATGGCGCGCTCGGTGACCCACACGGCGACCTCGCCGGCCTTGAGCTTGCTCATCGAGCCTTCGGCGTTCTCGAAGGGGATGCCGTTGCGGCCCATCCACGAGGCGCGCCACACGAGCAGGCGCGCCGCGTCGATCTCGAGCTTCATGTCGGCGAGGGTGAAGGCGATCGCCTGGTTCTCGATGATCTTGCGGCCGAACTGCTCGCGCTCGCGTGCATAGTCGAGCGCGTACTCGTAGGCGGCGCGGGCGATGCCGACCGCCTGCGACGCCGACGGTCGGGCGGCTCGCCTCGAACGTCGCCATGGCCGCCTGCGACTTGGCCTTCTCGCCTTCGCGGACGCGGGCCAGGCGCTCCTCGAGCTTCTCCTTGCCCGCCGAGGACGCAGTCGCCGGGCAGCCGGCAGTCGTCGAGGTACACATCGGCGGTGTGCGACGCGCGCAGCCCGTGCTTCTTGACCTTCGCGCCCATCGTCAGCCCGGGGGTGCCGGGCGGGACCACGAAGGCGGCGTGGCCGCGCGAGCCGAGCTCACGGGTCGACCGACGCGACGACCACGTGAACGCCGGCGATCCCGCCGTTGGTCGCCCACGCCTTCTGGCCGTTCAGCACCCACTCGCCGGCCGCCTCGTCCCACTTGGCGCGGGTGCGGATGTTCGAGACGTCCGAGCCGGCGTTCGGCTCGGAGGCGCAGAACGCGGCGATCGCCGGGTCGTCCGCCGTGCCGTAGCAGGCGCGGGATCCACGTCCCGATCTGCTCGGGCGTGCCCTGGCCGAAGATCGCGGCGACGGCGAGCGAGGTCCCGAAGATCGACATGCCGATGCCGGCGTCGCCCCAGAAGAGCTCCTCGTTGACGATCGGCATCGTGAGGCCGGTCGGGTCGGCGAAGAACTGCGCGATGGCCTCGAAGCCGTAGAGGCCGATCTTCGCGGCCTCCTGGACGACGGGCCAGGGAACTCCTCACGCTCGTCCCACTCCGACGCCGGCGGGCCGGATGACGTTCTCGGCGAAGCCGTGGGCCCAGTCGCGCAGGTCGCTGCTGCTCGTCGCTGAGGGCAGGCTGAAGGTGGCGTCGGCGGCGGTGGCGGTCTCGGTGGCGCTCATGCCGGCCAGCGTAGCTGACTGACGGGTCAGTCAGTTCCCGGGCTCTCCGCGCGCGGGTTCATCGCGTAGTCGGTGCCCGCGAGTTCGCTGACGGCGAAGGTGGCGAACGTCAGCAGCCGCGCGGTGGTCCAGGTGCTCGAGCACGTCCCAGACCGCGTCGGGCCCGTCGCGGTCGCAGGCACCGCACAACGCGTCGAGGGCGGTGGTGGCGCGGCCGAGCGACCGCTCGCGCTCGGCGGGCGGGGTGCCGTGGCGCAGGTCCTCGAGCGCGGCGCTGGCGATCATCCGCTCGATGGCCGCCGGGTCCAGCCTGATGCGGTCGCTCATGAGGTCGCAGGCTACCCGTGGGAAGGAACGTGCACGCTCGCCGTCGAATCCTTCGGACGCCCATGAAGCGCACCGCATCCACGACCCCAGCCGCGCCCCACGAGGCCAGCGGCCATCAGTCCCTCTCGGCCTACATCCAGGCCCGCTTCGACGAATTCTCGCGATCGCAGAAGGACGTCGCGCAGTACATCGTCGATCACCTGGACGAGGTCGCCTTCCAGACGGCGGAGGAGCTCGCGCGGCGCGCGAACACCTCGTCCTCGACGGTCGTGCGCTTCTCGCAGGCCCTCGGCTTCGAGGGCTTCCCCGAGCTGCAGACCGCTGCGCGCGAGGAGTACCGGCGCGCGGTCGCCGCCGGCCAGGTCGGCGGCGGTTCGTCGGCCCAGCCGCTGTTCTCGCTCGACCAGAACGAGTTCGAGACGGCGATCGCGGCCGACCACGTGAACGTCGAGGAGACCGCGCGCAAGGTCTCGCGCACCGACGTCGAGGCGTGCGTCGAGGCGATCTCGGAGTCCGCGCGGGTGCTCGTCGTCGGCACCGACCAGATGGCGTTCTTCGCGAGCTACCTGCGGCACCTCCTGATGCTGCTCGACGTCCAGGCCGACATCGTCGTGAGTCCCTCCCAGGAGGCGCTGAGCCGGCTCGGGCGGATCGACGAGGACACGGTCGTCATCGGCCTCTCGGCCGGGCGCCCGCATCCGCTGGTCGTGCGCGCGATGAAGATCGCCCGTCACCGCAAGGCGCGCGGCGATCGCCATCACCGACGCCACGCTGTCGGAGGTCGCCAAGCTCTCCCAGATCCAGCTCTACTACTCGTCGAACTCGCCGGCGTACGTCCGGTCGCACACGGCGCTGCTGTCGATCATCCAGGCGCTCGCCTACGGCGTCTACGCCCGCGACACCGAGAAGTACGCGGACCGCATCAAGGCCTTCCGGCTGAAGTAGGTGACGGGCCATCAGGTCGTCGCTGCGCGACGCCGCGTCCTGATGCGCCGTACCTGGCCATCCCGGCGTGGCGTTCGGTTCGTACACTGGCTGACATGCGCGACGAAGCAACATTCCGGGTCAAGGCCGGGCTCGCCGAGATGCTCAAGGGCGGCGTGATCATGGACGTCGTCGATGCCGAGCAGGCCAAGATCGCCGAGGCCGCGGGCGCCTGCGCCGTGATGGCGCTCGAGCGCGTCCCCGCCGACATCCGCCGTGACGGCGGCGTCGCGCGCATGAGCGACCCGGAGATGATCCGCGGGATCCAGGAGGCCGTCTCGATCCCGGTGATGGCGAAGGCCCGCATCGGGCACTTCGCCGAGGCGCGGGTGCTCGAGGCGCTCGAGGTCGACTACATCGACGAGTCCGAGGTCCTCACGCCCGCCGACGAGGCCCACCACATCGACAAGTGGCCGTTCAAGGTGCCGTTCGTGTGCGGTGCGACGAACCTCGGCGAGGCGCTGCGGCGCGTCGGCGAGGGCGCGGCGATGATCCGCTCCAAGGGCGAGGCCGGGACCGGCGACATCGTCGAGGCGGTGCGCCACCTGCGCACGATCACCGGCGAGATCCGCCGGCTCCAGGGGCTCGACGACGCGGAGCTGGCGACGACCGCGAAGGAGCACGGTGCGCCGCTGGACCTCGTCCGCGCGACCGCGCAGGCGGGCCGGCTGCCGGTCGTGATGTTCTGCGCCGGCGGCATCGCGACGCCGGCCGACGCCGCGCTCGTGATGCACCTCGGCGCCGAGGGCGTCTTCGTCGGCTCGGGCATCTTCAAGAGCGAGGATCCGGAGACGCGGGCCGCCGCGGTGGTCGAGGCGACCACGCACTTCCAGGACTGGGACAGGGTGCTGAAGGCGAGCGAGGGCCTCGGCGAGGCGATGCAGTCGCTCGAGGCGCGCAAGCTCGACGCCGACCAGGTCCTGTCGAGTCGCGGCTGGTGACGTCCGCGGGCGCGCCGACCGTCGGCGTCCTCGCGCTGCAGGGCGACTTCGCCGCGCATCGGGTGATGCTCGAGGGCCTCGGCGCGGCGGTGCGCGAGGTGCGGGTGCCCGACGACCTCGACGGTCTCGACGGCCTCGTGATGCCCGGCGGCGAGTCCACGACGATGACGCTCGGCATCGAGCGCGAGGGCCTGGGCGACCCGCTGCGCGCATTCCACGCGGCGGGCCGGCCGATCTTCGGGACCTGCGCCGGGCTGATCATGCTCGATCGCGACCACCTGGCGATCATGGACATCGTCGCCGCGCGCAACGCGTTCGGCCGCCAGGTGCACAGCTTCGAGGAGGATCTCGATCTCGGCCTCGAGGGCGGCCCGGTGCGCGCGGTGTTCATCCGCGCGCCGCTGGTCGCCGAGCACGGGGCGGACGTGACGGTGCTCGCCTCGGTGGACGGCCATCCGGTCGCCGTGGAGCAGGGGGCGGTTCTCGCGATCAGCTTCCATCCGGAGCTTTCCGGGGACACGCGCCTGCACGAGCGGTTCCTGGACACCGTCGGGCGCCTGCGCGACGGGTAGATTCCGGCCTCATGGGCGACGAAGGACACGACGGGCCCGAGGTCCGCTGGGAGGTGGTGCCGCACCGTGAAGGGGCCGGCGCCGCCGGCAGGCATCCGGTCGTGCTCGCCGGCGACGCCGCCATCGGCGCCGCCGCGGGCGTCGCGCGCGTCGGGCTGCGCGCCGCGGCCGTCGGCGTCGGCGTCGGCGTCGGGACGGTCCGCCTGGTCGCGGGCATCCCGGGCGTGCGCGCCGTCGCGGACGTCGCGGGGCAGGCGCTGCGCCCGCTGGCGGACGACGGCCGCCGGGTGCGCGGCGACGCCGGCGGCGCGCTCGTCGCCACCACGCAGCGGACGATCGAAGGGGTCGCGCCGGTCGTCGTGGACGCGCTCGACATCGACGGGATCGTCGGCCGGATCGACATCGACGGCTTGGTGTCGCGGATCGACATCGACCGGCTGGTCTCCCGCATCGACATCGACGGTCTGGTGTCGCGGATCGACATCGACGGCTGGTGTCGCGGATCGACATCGACGGTCTGGTGTCGCGGATCGACATCGACGCGCTGGTGTCGCGGATCGAGATCGATGCGCTGGTCTCCCGGATCGACATCGACGGTCTGGTGTCGCGGATCGACATCGACGGTCTGGTGTCGCGGATCGACATCGACGCGTCTGGTGTCGCGGATCGACATCGACGCGTCTGGTGTCGCGGATCGACATCGATGCGCTGGTGTCGCGGATCGCGATCGACGACCTGGTGGGCCGGATCGACATCGACGCGCTCGTCTCGCGGATCGCGATCGACCGGGTGGTGCGCGAGATCGAGATCGATGCGCTGGTGTCGCGGATCGACATCGATGCGCTGGTGTCGCGGATCGCGATCGACGACCTGGTGGGCCGGATCGACATCGACGCGCTCGTCTCCCGCATCGCGATCGACCGGCTCGTGTCCCGCATCGACATCGACCGGCTGGTGTCGCGGATCGAGATCGATGCGCTGGTGTCGCGGATCGAGATCGACGGTCTGGTGTCGCCGGATCGCGATCGACGACCTGGTCGGGCGCATCGACATCGACGCGCTCGTCTCGCGGATCGCGATCGACGACCTGGTCGGGCGCATCGACATCGACGCGCTCGTCTCGCGCATCGACTTGGATCGGGTCATCGGCAGCATGGACGTCGACGCGATCGTGGACCGTCTGGATCTCGACGCGATCATCGACCGCGTCGACGTCAACGAGGTCGTCGCAGCGAGTCGACATGGACGCGATCGTCGAGCAGACCGAGCTGGGGTCGATCGTCGCCCGCTCCACCAGCGGCATCGCGACGGAGACGCTCGACGTCGCGCGCGACGCAGGCCGTCGGCGTCGACGACGTCGTCGCGCGCGTCGTCAACCGGATCATGCGCCGGCGCGCGGGGGAGCTGCCGATCGGGCCGGAGCGGCTCGTGCGGCCCGCGGAGCCCGAGACCGCGCCGCCGGCGGAGCCCGGCGAGGAGCCCCCGGCGTGAGCGTCACGCCCCGCGAGGCGCGCCGCGCGCTCGAGCACCAGGGCCGGTACGCGGGAGCGGTCACGCGCCTGCTGGCGTACCTCGCGGACATCCTCATCATCTCGGTCCTGTTCAGCGCGGCGGTCGCGCTGACGACCGCGGCGATCGACGTCGCCACGCCCTGGACGGTCGACGTGACCAAGGACAGCAGGCCGGTCCTCGTCGTGTACTTCCTGCTGGGCGGCGCTCTACTTCGGCAACAGCTGGGTGCTGCGCGCGAAGTCGCCGGGCATGACGCTGCTGGGCCTGCGCATCGTGCGCGCCGACGGCAGCGAGCTCGACAAGCGCCACGCGCTGCTGCGCCTCGTCTGCTTCCCGCTCGGCTTCCTCACCCTCGGCCTGGGATTCCTGGGCATCATCTTCGGGAAGACGCACCAGGCGATCTACGATCGGATCGCCGACACCTCCGTCGTCTACGGCTGGGACGCCGAGTCGGCCAAGCTGCGCGCGATCGCGCGCGAGCGCCAGGAGGCCGCTACGCCGAAGGCTCCGACAGGCTCCTGAACCGCACGACGCCCGCGGCGTCGACCTCCTCGGCGACGAGCCCGTCGTTCAGCAGCAGGTCGACGTGGCCGAGGACCTCGCTGAGCGTGAGGTAGGCCTGCGTCACCGCGACGTTGCCCCACATCGCCTGGGCGATCTCGAACGCCGTCCGCGGCTCGTCGGCGATCATGCCGGTGGATGCGCGGCGGCGCGGCGCCGGTGCAGGCGCGTGCGCTCGTCGATCAGCGCGACGTGGTCGGTGACGGCCTGCCCGTGTCCCGGGAGGACCAGGTCGACGTCGGCCATCGCCCGGGTCGCGGCGAGCGACTCGAGGTAGATCCGCAGCGACTGCGGACGGGTCAGCGCCTCGGCGACCTGCACGTCGTCCAGCGGCGCGTCGAGCGGCCGGGCGATCAGCGGGTTCGAGGAGATGTGCTTGATCAGATGGTCGGCGGCGAGCAGCGTCCCGCGCGCCGCGTCGTGGAAGACGGTGTCGGAGGGCGAGTGCCCCGGCCGGTGGTGCACGGTCAGGGTGCGGTCGCGCAGGACGATCTCCTCGCCCGGGCGCAGGCTGCGCGTGACGTCGGCGCGCGCTCCCCAGCCGCGGAACGCGTGCGAGACGGCGCGCAGCGCGAGCCGGGTGTCCTCCGGGATGCCGTTGCGGGCCATGACGGCGCCGGCGAAGGCGTCGTCGGCGTCCTGGAACTCGCCGTAGCGCGCGAGCCACGGGGCGAGCAGATCGATGCGCGGCGACCTCCGCGCCGGAGCGCCGCGCCAGGATGTCGACCAGGCCGACATGGTCCATGTGCTGGTGGCTGACGAGGATCAGGCCGAGGTCCTCGACGCGGTGCCCGCGGGCCGCGAGCGCCCGCTCGAGCTCGTCGAGCGCGCGGCCGGAGTTGGGGCCGGCGTCCAGCAGCGTCAGCGGGTCGTCCTCGATGAGGTACGTGTTGACCCGCCCGACGGCGAACGGGGTCGGGATCGGCAGGCAGTGGATGCCCTGCGCGACCGCGGCGGCCGCCGCGTCGCTCGTCGGATCCCAGAGGGCGGCGGGAACGCGCGAGGGGGGCGCGCCGGTCACGAGCGGATGAGCGCGAGCACCTCGTCGCGCCGCCGCTCCATGTCCGCGGCGGACACGAGCGACTCCAGGCACAGCCGCAGCAGCGGCTCGGTGTTCGACGGGCGCACGTTGAAATGCCAGTCCTCGAAGTCGACGCTGACGCCGTCGAGCCCCGTGATCGTCGCGCCCTGCTCCTCGTAGACGGCGGCGATCTCGGCCATCTTCGCCTCCGCGTCCTCGACAGTGGAGTTGATCTCGCCGGAGATGAAGTACGTGGAGCGGTAGGGCTCCAGCAGCTCGCTGAGCCGCTTGCCGGTGGTCGACAGCAGCTCGAGCATCAGCAGCGCCGGGATCGTGCCCGAGTCCGCGCAGTAGAAGTCGCGGAAGTAGTAGTGGCCGCTGACCTCGCCGCCGAAGATCGCGTCCTCCTCGCGCATCCGCGTCTTGAAGAACGCGTGGCCGACGCGGTTGGGGAGTGCCGCGACCGCCGAGCCGCTCGACCGTCCGCGGGACGCCCCACGAGGCGCGCACGTCGTAGAGGATCGTCGAGCCGGGGACCTTCGTGAGCAGCGACTCCGGCGAGCAGGGCCGTGAGGAAGTCGCCGTCGACGAACGCGCCCGTGTCGTCGATGAAGAAGCAGCGGTCGGCGTCGCCGTCCCAGGCGATGCCGAGGTCGGCTCCCTCGCTGACGACCTTGTCCATGATGAACTGCCGGTTCTCGGGCAGGAGCGGGTTGGGCTCGTGGCCGGGGAAGTTGCCGTCCGGGGTGAAGTACGTCTCGACGAGGTCGAGCTTCAGGTGCCGCAGGAGCGGGCCGACCATCGGCCCGGCCATCCCGTTGCCGCCGTCGACGACGACCTTCAGCGGCTTGACGGCGGCCGGGTCGATGAAGGCGAGCGCGGCGTTCTGGAACTTCGACCAGATGTCGACGATCTCGCTCGTGCCGCCGCCGGGGGCCTTCGGCATCCCGGCCTCGATCTCGCGGCGGATGTCCTGGATCCCCGCGTCGCCGGACAGCGCGATCGCGCCCTTCTTCACGAGCTTGGCGCCCGTGTAGGCCTTCGGGTTGTGCGAGGCGGTGCACATGAGGCCGCCGTCGAGCTCGCGGGAGCCGACGAGCCAGTAGAGCATCTCGGTGCCGACCTGGCCGGCGTCGATGACGTGGACCCCCTCGGCCATGAGGCCCGCCTTGTAGCGCTCGCTGAACTCGGCGGCCTCCAGGCGCATGTCGCGGCCCAGGCCGACGCCGAGGTCGTTGGTCGCACGGCCGGACAGGGCGCTGAGGACGCGGGCGAACGCGCGGCCGATCAGCTCCGGCGGTGTCGCCGTCGATCTGCTCGCCGTGGAGGCCGCGGATGTCGTAGGCCTTGAAGATCTCAGGTGGAACGCTCATGTCGGCGCGATCCTAGTGGCCGCGGGCGGCCTTCCCCTCGTGGAAGACCCGCCGTCCGACGCCGGCGGGCGTGCCGTGCGAGCATCCCGCGCAGCCATGACGCGCCCCCAGGACACCCCCGTCGCGATTCTCTGCGGCGGTCGCGGGACCCGCCTGCAGGAGCGCACGCACGCGATTCCGAAGGCCCTCGTGGAGATCGGCGGGCGACCGATCGTCTGGCACGTCATCCAGCTCTACGTCACACAGGGGTTCCGCGAGGTCGTGCTGCTCACGGGGCACCTCGGCGAGCAGGTCGCCGCATTCGCGGACGCCGAGCGCTGGCCCGCGGACGTCCGGGTGACCTGCCTGGACACGGGGGCCGACACGCCCACCGGCGGCCGCGTCGCCCGCGCGGCGCCGCAGCTGGGCGGGCGCACGGCGTGCGTCACGTACGCGGACGGCGTCGCGGACATCGATCTCGTCGCGCTGCTCGAGGGTCACACGGCGAGCGGGGCGGCCGCGACGATGACCGTCGTGCGCCCGGAGCTGCAGTTCGGCGTCGCGGAGATCGCCGCCGACGGGCGGATCACGGGCTTTCTCGAGAAGCCGCGCTCGGAGCACTGGGTCAACGGCGGGTTCCTCTGCCTGGAGCCGGAGGCGCTGCGCCGGGTCGGGCCGCAGGACGTGCTGGAACGGGCGCCGCTGGCGGGGCTGGCCGCCGACGGGCTCCTGCGCGCCCATCGGCACGAGGGCTTCTGGGACTGCATGGACACCTACAAGGACGCCGTGCTGCTCAACGACCTCTACGAGCGCGGGGAGGCTCCATGGCGCCGCTGGTGAGCCCGCCGTTCGGGACCGCCATGGCCGGCCGGCGCGCGCTCGTGACGGGCGCGTACGGCATGCTCGGCGCGTGGCTCTCCCGCGCGCTCCTGGACCGCGGCGCCGCCGTCGTCGTGCTGCGGCGCGACGAGCGGCCGGGGAGCGCGCTCACCCTCGACGGCACCGAGGCGCGGTGCACGGTGGTCCGCGGAGACCTGCTCGACGCCGACCTGCTCGAGCGCACGGTGGGGGAGCACGAGATCGACACGGTCCTGCACCTGGCGGCGCAGACCATCGTCGGCACGGCCAACCGCTCCCCGCGGTCGACGTTCGAGTCGAACGTGCGCGGCACGTGGAACGTCCTCGAAGCGTGCCGCGTCCATGACGTTCCGCGCACGATCGTCGCCTCGTCCGACAAGGCGTACGGTGCGAGCGACGTCCTGCCGTACACGGAGGACCTGCCGCTGCGCGCCGCGCACCCCTACGACGCCTCGAAGGCCGCCGCGGACCTCATCGCGCGCTCGTACGCCCACACCTACGGGCTCGCGGGTCGCGGTCACGCGGCTGGCGAACATCTACGGCGGCGGCGACCAGAATCCCTCGCGGCTGATCCCCGAGGCGGTCGCCGCGGTGCTCGCGGGCCGCGCGCCCGTCGTGCGCTCGGACGGCACGCCGGAGCGCGACTTCCTCTTCGTCGAGGACGCGGTCGAGGCGTACCTGGCGATGCTCGACCTGCTCGACGCCGGGCCGGACTCGCCCGCCCGCGGTGCGGCGCTGAACGCCGGCGGCGGCGCCCCGCACCGCGCGATCGACGTCGTGCGCGCCGTCTGCGCCGCCGGCGGGCGTCCGGACCTGGAACCCGACGTGCGCGGCACGGGGACGCCGGACGGGGAGATCGACCGCCAGTGGGTCGACGCCTCGCGGCTGCGGGACCTGACGGGGTGGGCGCCGCGCGTCGATCTCGACGACGGCCTGCGGCGCACCATCGCGTGGTATCGCGAGCACCCCGCGGCGTTCACCGCGGCCTGAACGGCGCCCGCGCGGAAGCTAGGCTTCCCGCATGGCCGGGCATTCCAAGTGGGCGGGGATCAAGCACAAGAAGGCGATCGTCGATGCGCGCCGCGGCAAGCTCTTCACGAAGCTCGCGCGCCACATCACCGTGGCCGCGAAGGAGGGCGGCGGCGACATCGAGGGGAATCCCGCGCTCGCGCTCGCCGTCCAGAAGGCCAAGGACGCGTCGATGCCCAAGGACAACATCGAGCGCGCGATCCAGCGCGGGACCGGTGAGGGCGCCGACGCCGAGAGCTACGAGGCGGTGCTGTACGAGGGGTACGGACCCGGGGGCGTCGCGGTCCTCGTCGAGGCGCTGACCGACAACCGCAACCGCACCGGCAGTGACGTGCGCCACGCGTTCAGCAAGCACGGCGGCAGCCTCGGTGAGCCCGGGTCGGTCGCCTACCTCTTCGACAAGAAGGGCGTGATCGTCGTCGACGCCGCCGCGTACGGCGAGGAGGACCTGATGGTGGCGATCGACGCCGGCGCGGAGGACATCGCCGCCGACGACGACGTCCTGGAGGTCGTCACCGAGCCCGCCGACTTCGCGGCGGTCCGCGCCGCGCTGGAGGAGGCGGGCATCGCGTTCGAGTCGGCCGAGGTGACGTTCCGGCCCACGACGCGCGTCGAGATCGACGAGCCGACGGTCGCGAAGCTCATGCGGCTCATCGACACGCTCGAGGACAGCGACGACGTCGGCGACGTCCACGCGAACTTCGAGGCCGACGCCGAGGTCCTCGAGCGCGTCGCCGCCGGCTGACGGGTCCCGTGGCGCCGGCGCTCCCCGAGGTGCTCCGCCAGGAGCCGCGCTACCGCCTGCTCTTCACCGGCCAGGTCCTGTCGGTCATCGGCGACCGCATCACGTTCATCGCGCTCCCGTTCGCCGTCCTGGCGATCGGGGACCTCGCGGACCTCGCACTCGTGACGGCCGCCCTCGCGCTGCCGTTCCTCGTCGTCGCGATCCCGGGCGGGACGATCGCCGACCGCGTCGGGCGGCGCGAGACGATGCTGGCCGCCGACCTGGGCCGGGCCGTCGTCCAGGCGGTGATGGCGGTGCTGCTGCTCACCGGCTCGGCGGAGATCTGGATGCTCGCGGTCCTGGCGGCGCTCTTCGGGGTCTGCGAGTCGTTCTTCGGTCCGGCGATGGTCGGGCTGATCCCGCAGACCGTCGAGACCGCGCGGCTCCAGCAGGCGAACGCGCTGTTCGGCCTGGTGCAGAACGTCGGCATGGTGCTCGGGCCGGCGCTCGCCGGCGTCGTGATCGCGCTCACGGGGCCCGGGGAGGCGATCGCGATCGACGCGCTGACGTTCCTCGTCAGCGCGGCGTTCCTGGCGCGCCTGCGCCCCGCGGAGCTGGCGCGCACCGACCCGGGGGAGGAGGGGCCGCACGGCGTTCTCAGCGGGCTGCGCGAGGGCTGGGGGATCGTGCGCTCCGCGCGGTGGATCCTCCCGGGCATCGGCGCCCTGGTGGCCTACACCGTGTTCGTCCTCCCCTCGATCTTCGTGCTGGGGCCGGTCCTGGCGCAGAGCGACCTCGGCGGGGCGACCGCCTGGGCGCTGATCGCGACCGCGTTCGGCGTGGGCGCGGTCGCCGGCAGCGTCATCGCCTACCGGGTCCGCGTGGAGCGGACGCTCGTCGTCTGCTTTGCGGCGATGCTGCTGGCGTCCTCGCAGGGCGCGATCCTCGCGTCCGGTCTGGGCGTGCCCGCGATCGCGGCGCTGGAATGCGTCGCCGGCATCGGCGTCTCGCTCTTCTTCACGCTCTGGGACCTGACGGTCCAGCAGCAGGTGCCCCCCGAGGCGACCTCGCGGATCAGCGCGTACGACTGGGCGGCCGCCGTGGGCCTCGCGCCGATCGGCCTGGCGCTCTCCGGCCCGATCGCGAGCGCCATCGGCGTCGAGGAGACGATGCGGCTGGGCACACTCGTCGGCATTCTCGCCGCGCTCGCGTGTCTCGCGGTGCCGGCGGTCCGGGCGGTGCGGCGCCCGCCCGACGCCTACGCGGCGTCGGGCACGTAGCCGGCGGGCCGCGCGCGGAACACGGCGACGGGGCCGTGCACGCCGCGGATGCAGTGCATGCCCGCGTCCGACCAGCGGAACTCCCAGTCGGTGGCGTCGCGGACGTCCTCGGTCGCGAGGATGCTGCCGCCGCGGGCGATCGCCGACAGGCGGCTGGCGAGGTTGACCGGGCTGCCGAACCAGTCGCCGCCGCGCGTGATCGCCGGCCCCGCCGGGACGCCGACGCGCACCTGGGGGAACCCGCTGCCCTCCGCGTCGGCGAGGTCGACGAGGCGCAGCAGCGGCTCCAGGAGCGGTCCCGGCTCGGGCGCGACGAGCATCACGCGCGTGACGAGCCGGCCGCGGCCCGAGCGCTCGGCCGCGGCCATGGCGGCGTTGCGCACGGCCTCGCGGAAGTGGACGCGCAGGCCGAGGGTGATCAGCTGGTCGATGAGGGGCTGCAGCACGGCGACCTGCGCGGCGAACCGGTCGGCGAGCTCGGCCTCGTCGAGCGACGGGTCGAAGGAGAGGTCGCCGATGATCTCGCTGAACTGGTCGGTCACCGGGACGCCGTTGGCGCGCCGTACGTCGAGCACGAACCCGAGGTCGAGCCCCGCGGCCGCGGCGCTCTCACGGGCGCTGAGGCGCGCGGACCGCCCAGCAGGAGCAGCGTGGGCAGCGCCGTCAGCGTGCCGTCGGCCGCGGCGGCCTGCAGCTCGTCGGTCCGGTACCCGTCGTCCTGCAGGCGCTCGAGCAGGCGCCGGCGTGCCGCGCGCCCCTCGGCGGGGACGCCGTCGAGGAGGCCCAGCTGCGCCCAGTCCGTGCCCGCGGTGCTCATGCCGGAACCCTACGGGCGGAGTCCTATGCTGCGTGCATGACCGACACGGACGATCGCCCGCGGCGTCGCCTCAGCGCCGCGGAGCGCCGGGACGAGCTGCTGACCGCGGCGAGCGAGGTCTTCGGACGGGCGGGCTATCACGGTGCCTCGCTCGAGGAGATCGCGCAGACGGCGGGTGTCTCGAAGGCCCTGATCTACGAGCACTTCGCGTCCAAGCGCGAACTGCACGCCGAACTGGTCGACGCGCACGCGACGGAGATCTTCCGCCGGCTGCAGGCGAACGCCGAGACCGGAACCACGGGGGAGGAGCGGCTGCGCGGCGGCATCGACGCGTTCCTGTCCTTCGTCGAGGAGCACCGCGACGCCTGGAAGGCGCTCTTCCGCGACGCGTCCGACCCGGAGGTCGCCGATGCGATCGCGGGGGTTCAGCAGCAGGCGGTCGGTGTCATCGCCGAGCTCATGGCATCCGATCCGGACATCCGCGAGGACCCCGAGCGCGATCCGGGTCAGCGCGCGCTGACCCTCGAGGCGTACGCGCAGCTGCTCGCGGGCTCGATCCAGGCGCTGGGCAACTGGTGGCACGACCACCAGCACGTCCCGCGCGAGGTCGTGCTCGATCGGGCGATGGAGTTCTGCTGGCTGGGCATGGACCGCGTGAGCGAGGGCGCCCGCCTTGGGCGCCGCGCGGCCCGCGGCGCCTGAGCCCGGTTCCGGGAGGCATCCGGCCCACCGCGCAGAATCAAGCGCAGATGGTGGTCCTCGGCATCGATCCCGGCCTGGCCAACTGCGGCTTCGGCGTGGTCCGGCGACGCAGCGGCCGCCTGGCCGCGCTCGACGGCGGCGTCGTGACGACCCGCGCCGGCCTCGCGCCCGAGCGCCGGCTCGCCGAGCTCTTCACGGGCATCGACGACCTCCTGCTGCGCCACGAGCCGGACGCCGTCGCGCTCGGAGTCCCTCTACTTCGGCCAGAACGTGCGCTCGGCGTTCGCCGTCGGCCAGGCGCGCGGGGTCGTCCTCTGCGCCGCCGGCCGCCGCGGCGTCCCGTGCACCGACTACACGCCCCAGCAGGTCAAGGGCGCCGTCTGCGGCAGCGGGCGTGCGGACAAGGCGCAGGTGACGACGATGGTCCAGGCGCTGCTGGCGCTCCCGCAGCCGCCGACGCCCGACCACGCCGCCGACGCGCTCGCCGTCGCGATCTGCCACGCCAACCACGCGCCGCTGCGAGGCGCGGCCGCGGCCGCGGACCTGGCGGGCGTGCGGTGATCGCGCTCGTCGCCGGCGAGGTCGCGGTGCGCCGCGCCGACCACGTCGTCGTGGAGACGGCCGGCGGCGTCGGCTACCGCCTGGCGGTCTCCGCGGAGACGCTGCGACAGGTGCCGGCCGTCGGCAGACCCGTCTCGCTGCACGCGCATCTCGTCATCCGGGACGACACGATGCAGCTGTACGGCTTCGCGACCGAGGAGGAGCGCGACCTCTTCCTCCTGCTGCTCGGCGTCCAGGGCGTCGGGCCGAAGGTCGCGCTCGCGATCCTCAGCGGCGGCACCCCGCGTGAGCTCGCGCGCGGCGCTGGCCGCCGGCGACGCGGCCCGCTTCCAGGCCGTGCCGGGCATCGGCAAGCGCACGGCCGAGCGGATCATCGTCGAGCTGCGCGAGAAGGTCGCGCCCGCCGACGGGTCCGAGCCCGCCATCGTCGTCACGCGCGGCGATGACCCGCGCCGCCTGGCACGCGACGGCCTGCTCGAGCTGGGCTTCCCGCCGGCCGAGGTCGACGCGCTGCTCGCCGTGGCCGAGGGCGACAGTGCCGAGGACGCTGCTCCAGAGCGCGCTGAAGGCCGCGAGGCGCTGAGATGGAGCGACGACAGCCCCGCCGCGCATCCAGACGCCCGGCGCGCTCGCCGGCGAGGACGAGCGTCGACCGCTCGCTGCGGCCGCGCACGCTCGACGACTTCGTCGGCCAGGAGGCGGTGCGCGACCAGCTCGCGGTCGTCACTCGAGGCGGCCGCGGCGACGCGGCGAGGCGCTCGACCACGTCCTGCTCGCCGGACCGCCGGGCCTCGGCAAGACCTCGCTCGCGCAGATCATCGCCGAGCGAGCTCGACGCGCCGTTCGTGATGACGGCCGGCCCCGCGCTCGAGCGCAAGGGCGACATCGCCGCGCTGCTCACCGCGCTCGAGCCGCGGGCGGTCTTCTTCGTCGACGAGATCCACCGGCTGAACCGCGCGCTCGAGGAGACGCTTCTACCCGGCGATGGAGGACCGCGCGCCTGCCGATCACGATCGGCCAGGGCGCCGGGGCGCGCGTCGTGACGCTCGACCTGCCGCCGTTCACGCTCGTCGGCGCGACGACGCGCGCGGGCCTGCTCTCGACGCCGCTGCGCGACCGCTTCGGGATCCAGCACCGCCTGGAGACGTACGAGCCCGCCGACCTCGCGCGGATCGTCCACCGCTCCGCCGACATCCTCGGCGTGCGCATCGACGCGCGGCGGCGCCCTCGCGATCGCCGCGCGCAGCCGCGGCACGCCGCGCGTGGCCAACCGGCTGCTGCGGCGCGTCCGCGACTGGGCCGAGGTGCGGGGGACCGGCGTGGTGACGGACGCCGCGGCCGACGAGGCGCTGAACCTGCTCGAGGTCGATCACGAGGGCCTGGACCGGCTGGACCGCGACATTCTCGGCGCGCTCTGCACGACCTTCTCCGGCGGCCCCGTCGGGCCTGTCGACACTCGCCATCGCGGTCGGCGAGGAGGCCGACACGATCGAGGACGTCTACGAGCCCTACCTGCTGCAGCGCGGGCTGCTGCGGCGCACGCCGCGAGGCCGCGCAGCGACCGCCCGCGCCTACGAGCATCTGGGGCTCGAGCGCGCCCGGGGAGTCGGCGTTGTTCTGACCGTCGCGCCCGCCGGTGCGTCGGCGCATGCACGCGGCGCTACCCCTACCCTTCCGGCGGGGACTTTCATGGCCCATCACTTCATCTGCCCCAACTGCGGGAACCGCTCCGCCGCAACCGATCGCACCGTCCGGCTTTCGCTCGGCGCCGAAAGGCTGCGCGAAGTGCGGCTTCGGGTTCCTCATCGAACTGCTCGACGACTACTACCCGGCTCCCGACGCCGCGTTCTTCGTCTGCGACCAGCGAGGGCCGCGTGCATCGCCTGCGGCCGCGGGGCCTTCGAGCTCACCGGCCTCGACGACGAGCGCGTGATCGGCCGGCCCGTCCGGGAGGTGCTCGGCCTCGTCTTCGAGGACGAGGAGGATCCCGTCGGGACGGTCCTGGAGTGGGGCGTGCGCAAGCTCGCCAAGCCCGTCGAGGTCAACGCCGAGGGCGACCTGCCCGCGCGCGCGACCGCCGACCTGTTTCCCGCCTATGACGACGACGGCGGCATGCTGCTCGTCCTGACCCCCCAGAAGTGAGAGCTCCCCGTCGCATGACCGATCGTCGCCGCAACATCTTCGTCCTCGCTCTTCGTCGCGGGACTCGTCGTCGCCTCGCTGGTGGTGGTCGCCACGAAGCCGACGAAGCTCGGGCTCGACCTCAAGGGCGGGACGTCCGCTCGTCTTCCAGGCCAAGCCGACGAAGCAGTCGCAGGTCACCGGCGAGGCGGTCACCCGCACGATCGACATCATGCGCGAGCGCATCGACACGCTTCGGCGTCGCCGAGCCGGAGATCCAGCGCACCGGCGCCGACCAGATCGACGTCTCGCTGCCGGGCGTCGACAACGCCGACCAGGCGCGCGAGCAGGTCGGCAAGACGGCCCAGCTGTACTTCTACGACTGGGAGACGAACGTCCTCGACGCCGAACTGCAAGCCCGACCCGACGAACCAGGCGGTCACGGGCGGCCCGGCGGCCGGCAACGGCACCGGGCGCGCAGCCAGTACGACGCGGTGCGGATCGCGTCGACGTGCAAGCCGACGAACACCGGCAAGGAGACGACGACCGGCCAGTACTACCTCGTCGACACCAAGACGGAGAAGGTCCTCGCCGGGCCCGCCGGAGACGCAGAAGCGACCTCGACGCCGAGATCGAGGCGAAGAAGATCACGGAGGGCCCGAACACCGAGGTCGTCAAGGTCCCGCAGGGCACCATCGTCGTCGGGCGCCGAGGTCGCCCGAGGGCGAGGAGCCGACGCGCTTCTACGTCCTGCGCGACCAGCCCGCCCTGAGCGGCCTCGAGATCAAGAACCCGGAGCAGAACTTCGACAGCGGGCCCGGCGGGTCGCGGCGCGCCGAACGTCACCTTCGAGCTTCACCGACAAGGGCCAGGCTGCCTGGCAGGAGACGACTCGCGAGATCGCGCAGCGCGGTCAGGAGAACTTCTTCGGGGGCAGCGCGAACAACGCGTTCCAGCACTTCGCGATCGTGCTCGACGACGAGATCATCTCGGCGCCGTACATCGACTTCCAGCAGAACCCGGACGGCATCGACGCGCGCCAACGGCTCCGAGATCTCCGGGCGGCTTCACGATCCAGTCCGCGCAGGACCTCGCCAACCTGCCTGAAGACCGGCGCGCTGCCGATCAAGCTGGAGCTGATCTCGCCTCGAGCCAGGTCTCGGCGACGCTGGGCAAGCAGGCGCTCGACCAGGGCCTGATCGCCGGGATCGCCGGCCTCCTGCTCGTGTCGATCTTCCTGCTCGTCTTCTACCGCGTGCTCGGCGTCATCGCCGTCGGCGCGCTCATGGTCTACGCGCTGTTCATGCTTCGCGCTCGTCAAGCTGATCCCGATCACGATGACCCTGCCGGGCATCGCCGGCCTGATCCTCACGATCGGCGTCGCCGCCGACGCGAACATCGTCATCTTCGAACGCGTGAAGGAGGAGATCCGCGCCGGGCAGATCCATACCGGTGGCGATCAGCCAGGGCTACCGCAAGGGCCTCACGGCGATCATCGACGCCAACGTCGTCACCTTCATGGTCGCGTTCATCCTCTTCATGCTCGCGACGGCCGGCGTCAAGGGCTTCGCGTTCACGCTCGGCGTCGGCACGATCGTCTCGTTCCTCACGGCCGTCCTGCTCACGCAGGCCGTGCTCGGGGTCGCTCGGCCGCTCGCGGTTCCTGTCGAGCCCGAGCGCGCTCGGCGCGCAGTCCACGCGAGCAGCGGTTCCGCTGGGACTACATGGGGCGCGTCGAAGTACTTCTTCGCCGCTCTCGGGCATGATCCTCGCTCATCGGCGCCCTGGCGATCGGCGGCAAGGGGCTCAACCTCGGGATCGACTTCACGTCGGGATCGCGCGTCGTCGCGGAGCTGCAGCAGTCGGCCAGCGAGGACGAGGTCCGCGACACGCTCGCCCCGCTCGGGCTCAGCAAGGCGAAGATCCAGCGGATCACGGGCAGCGGAGTTCCGCAGCAGCGAGGCGTACCAGATCTCGACGGAGACGCTCGACACCCGCGCAGCGTGCGCGAGGTCGAGTCCGCGCTCGACAAACAGTTCGGCGGCGGCACCTACAGCTTCGAGACGATCGGGCCCGACGTTCGGCGACACCGTCGCCAGGGGCGCGATCATCGCGATCATCGCCTCGCTGATCGTCATCAGCAGCCTACATCGCGCTGCGGTTCGAGTGGCGCTACGCCGTCCCGGTCCTCGTCGCGCTGCTCCACGACATCTTCATCACGGCGGGCGTCTACGCCCTGTTCGGCTTCGAGGTGACGACCGCGACCGTGGCGGCACTCCTCACGATCCTGGGCTATTCGCTGTACGACACGATCATCGTGTTCGACCGCGTCCGCGAAAACGTCCCGCGAATGCCGCGGGCCGCGTTCTCGCAGATCCTCAACCGGTCGATGAGCGAGGTGCTCATGCGATCGCTCGCGACGTCGCTCTCGACGCTGCTGCCGATCCTGGCGCTGCTGTTCTTCGGCGGTGAGACGCTCAAGGACTTCGCCTTCGCGCTCGCCGTCGGCGTCCTCTCCGGCGCCTACTCGTCGATCTTCATCGCCACGCCGGTGCTCATGCACTGGAAGGAGGGCGAGCCCGTGTGGCGCAAGCGGCGCGCCCGCGTCGCGCTGGCGAACGACGGCATGGTCCCCGCCTACGCCACGTCCGCCGGCGGCGCCTCCACGGAGGTCGAGCCGGAGGAGCCCAAGCGCGCCCGGCAGCGGATCACCGCCCCGGAGGACCCGAACCGGTCGGTCGCGCCCGACGAGTTCCAGGAGCTGGTGGCCGACCTCGGCCTCGAGGACCAGGGGCCGGCGACCGCGACGGCGACCGCCGAACCCGAGGAGCCGTCGCCGGCGAGCGGCGCCGACCTGACGCCTGAGGACCTCGTCCTCAAGGACGAGCCCAAGACCCCGAAGCCGAAGCGGCCGCGCAATCGCCGCCACGGGAGGTAGACGACCATGGGCAGTTCTCGCCTGGGTCGATGATGGGCATCGCGATCTGGCACTTCGCCATCTTCATCCCGGACCGCTTCTGGGGAGGAATCGTCGGCAGCTTCCTGCTGGCGCTGTCGGCTCGGTGGTCGTCGGATTCGTGCTCGCCGGCTTCACGGTTCCCGGCGAACGACGACGATCAGTCTGCTGACCGCGATCGAGGGCATCCCGGGCGCGCTGCTCGGCCTCGCGGCCGCCTACGGCCTCGGCGTCCGGCGGGGGAACGTCGCGCTGCATCTCTGAGCGTTCCGTCGTCCCCGCGGCCTACGGTGCAGCGGTGGACGAGGTCCGATTCGACATCGCGCGCAGCGCCCTCGGCGAGCTGCCGTGGCCTGGAGGACGCGCTGGGCGTGTCCGCCGCCGGTCGCCCAGGTGCTCGTGCGCCGCGGGCTCGCCGATCCCGACGCGGCCCGGGCGTTCCTCGCGGCGGCCGACGGCCACGACCCCTCGGCGTTCGCGGGGATGGGCGAGGCGACCGCGCTGATCCTCGGCCACGTCGCACGCGGCTCGGCGATCGTCGTCCACGGCGACTACGACTGCGACGGCGTCGGCGCCACGGCGATCCTCGTGCGGACGCTGCGCGACCTCGGGGCGACGGTGTCCTGGTTCCTCCCGAGCCGCTCGGAGGACGGGTACGGGCTCGCGGAGGCGACCGTCCGGCGGCTGGCCGACGAGGGCGCGGAGCTGCTGATCACCGCGGACTGCGCGATCACCGCGGTCGAGGAGGTCGCGCTGCGCACGCGCGCTCGGGCTCGACGTCGTCGTCACCGACCACCATCAGCCGCGCGCCGACGGCGCGCTTCCCGACGCGCTCATCGTGCATCCGCAGGTCTGCGGGTACCCGTGCGCGGACCTCTGCGCGGCAGGCGTCGCCTACAAGCTGTCCGCCGGCGCTCCTGGACGCGGCCGGCCGCGACCCGGCCGCGGCGCGACCGCGACCTCGACGTCGTGGCCCTCGCGACCATCGCCGACTGCGTCCCGCTGCACGGCGAGAACCGCCGGCTCGTTCGCGCCGGCCTGGCGGCGCTCGTCGCAGACCCGCCGCGAGGGCCTGCGCGCGCTGCTGCGCGTCAGCGCAGCGATCCCGCAGCCGTGGACGAGCAGGCCGTCGGCTTCCGCCTCGCGCCGCGGCTCAACGCCGCGGGTCGCATGCAGCGCGCCGACGCGGGAGTCGAGCTGCTGCTGACCGACGACCCGGCGCGCGCCGAGGCGATCGCCGCGGAGCTCGACGAGGCCAACGCCGCTGCGCCGCCACGTCGAGACGCGCATCGTGTTCGAGGCCGAGGCGCAGGTCGCCGCGGCCGGCGAGCAGCCGGCCTACGTGCTCGCGTCGCCGGACTGGCATCCCGGCGTGATCGGCATCGTCGCCTCGCGGCTGGCCGAGCGCCATCACCGGCCCGTGCTGATGATCGCGCTCGACGGCGATGACCGGGGCACGGGCTCCGGGCGCTCGATCCCCGGCTTCGACCTGCTCGCCGGGCTCGACGCCTGCGCCGCGCACCTCCTGCGCCACGGCGGCCACCGCGCCGCCGCGGGCTGCACCGTCGCGGCGAGCGAGGTGGACGCGCTCCGCGCCGCCTTCGTCGCGCACGCCGCCGCGGTCCTGGATCCCGCCGACCTCGTGCCCGCGCAGCGGATCGACGCGATCGTCTCCGCCGAGGACACGGGCATCGCCCTCGCCGAGGAGCTCGGCGCGGCTCGCCCCGTTCGGGATGGGCAACCCGCGCCCGGTCCTGCTCATGCCGGCGGCGCGGATGACCGACGTGCGGACGATGGGGGAGGGCAAGCACGTGCGCTTCACCGTGAGCGCGGGCGCCGCGCGCGCGAGCGCGGTGGCGTTCGGCCGCGGGCGGCTGCCCGACGGCCACGAGGACGGCCTCGACGCGGCCTTCAGCCTCGAGATCAACCGCTGGAACGGCGCGGAGGAGCCGCGGCTCGTCCTGCGCGCCGCCGCGCCGCCCGCGCCCGCGCCGATCTCGCCGCCCCGGCGGCCTCGCGGGCCGGACGCCGCTCGCCACGGCCCTCGCCGAGCTCGACGCGCCGCTCGGCCATCCCGGCGGCGACGGCAGCTCCGCCGCGGGGACGTCGTCGACCGTCGCGGCGCCGGGATCGCGGCGACGCTCACGGCGCTCGTCGCCGACGGGCGAGCCGGTGCTCGTCGTCGCGGCGTGCAGCGAACGCCGCGTCCGCGGGCTGGAGGGCCGCCTCGGCGGGTTCGCCCTCTGCTCCTGGGACGAGCTGGAGCGCGAGCCCGGTCTGGCCGATGATGCTCAGCATGTGGTCGCCCTCGATCCGCCGATGCTGGAGGCGCACGAACGCGCGCTGCGGCGGGTCGGCGCCGGCCGCACGACGCTGCCTGGCATGGGGAGACCCTGAGCTACGCTTCACGCAGGATGTCCTGGAGCACGACGCGGTCACCCGTCCGGCGCTCATGGCCGCTGTTCACGGCCCTGCGCGCAGGCGCCGGCGCGCCGCTGCACGGACGTCCTGCTCGCGCCCGACGCAGCACCGCACGGCCGCCTACGCCGGCAGGCTCCTGCGGGTGCTGGTCGAGCTCGGGCTCGTCGAGGTCGATCGCGCGACGGGCGCCTGGCGGCTGCCGACGGCCGAGCGCACCGACCTCGACCGCTCGCCGGCCTTCCGGGCGGAGGCCGTCCGCCTTCAGGAGGGCCGCGCATGGCTGAGCCGCGCGAGCTCGCGGGCGGCCTGACCGCCGATCCGACCGCGTCCGCTCCGCGCGTGGAGCCGCGCGCACCCGTCGGCACGGCCGGCCCCGGCGGCTTCACCCCGTCGGTCGACGACGCGGAGCTGACGCCCACCGAGCGGCGCCTGCTCGCCGACCTCTTCGCGATCGTCGAGGAGCACGCCGAGGAGACGGCGATGCCGGTCGACCGCGACCGCGTCGTCGAGGCGTTCCTGTTCGCGTGCCGCCACCACGCCGACCAGCGGCGCAAGTCGGGCGAGGAGTTCATCATCCACCCGGTCGGCGTCGCGAAGATCTGCGCCGGGCTGCGGCCTCGACACCGAGACGCTGTGCGCGGCGCTGCTGCACGACACGGTCGAGGACACGACCGCCGCGCTCGAGCGAGGTCCGCGAGCAGTTCGGCGACGAGGTCGCCGCGCTCGTCGACGGCGTCACGAAGCTCGACGGGCATCACGTTCACGTCGCGCGACGAGGCGCAGGCCGAGAACTACCGCAAGATGATGGTCGCGATGGCCACGCGACATCCGGGTCATCCTCATCAAGCTCGCCGACCGCCTGCACAACATGCGCACGATCGGCGCGCTGCCGAAGCAGAAGCAGATCGACAAGGCCACGCGAGACCCTGGAGATCTACGCGCCGATCGCGCACCGCCTCGGCATCCACGCGATCAAGTGGGAGCTGGAGGACCTCGCGTTCGCCGCCCTGCACCCGCGCAAGTACCAGGAGATCAAGGGCCTGGTCAACCAGCAGCGCGACGAGCGCGAGCACTACGTCACGCGCGGCCGGCGCAGACGCTGCACGGCGGAGCTCGACGCGCTCGGGCATCGAGCGCCGAGATCTCCGGGCGGGCCAAGCACTTCTACTCGATCTACTCGAAGATGACCCGCAAGGGCCGCGAGTTCAACGAGATCTACGACCTCACGGCGATGCGCGTGATCGTCGACTCGGTCAAGGACTGCTACGGCGCGGTCGGCGTGATCCACTCGCTCTGGAAGCCGCTGCCCGGCCGCTTCAAGGACTTCGATCGCGATGCCGAAGTTCAACATGTACCAGTCGCTGCACACGACGGTGATCGGGCCCGAGGGGCTGCCGCTCGAGATCCAGATCCGCACGCGCGAGATGCACGACATGGCCGAGTACGGCGTCGCCGCGCACTGGATGTACAAGGCCGCGCCGGGCGGCAAGCGGATCAAGGCGCCCGAGGGCGACGCGAAGAACCGCTGGCTGCGCTCGATGCTCGACTGGCAGCAGGAGCTCAGCGACCCCAAGGAGTTCGTCGAGAACCTCAAGGTCGACCTGTTCGACGAGGAGGTCTTCGTCTTCACGCCCGAAGGGCGAGGTGCAAGTCGCTCGCCTCCGGCGCGACGCCGCTGGACTTCGCCTACGAGATCCACACCGAGCTCGGGCCACCGCTGCGTCGGCGCGAAGGTCAACGGCAAGATCGTGCCGCTGACCTACCAGCTGCGCTCCGGCGACCGCGTCGAGGTGCTCACCGAGCAAGCGCGACCGCGGCCCCTCGCGCGACTGGCTGGCGGTCGTCAAGACGACCCGCGCCCGCAACAAGATCAAGCAGTTCTTCAAGGCCGAGGGCCGCGCAGGACGCCGAGCACACCGGCCGCGAGCTGCTGCAGGAGCACCTGCGCAAGGCGGGGCTGCCGGCGCAGAAGATCACCGGATCGCCGCTGCTGGCCGACGTCATCCGCGAGATGGGCTTCCGCAAGGCCGACGACTTCTACGTCGCGCTCGGCGGGGCGAAGATCAGCCCGAAGGTCGTCGTCAACAAGATCCTCCAGCGGCTCAAGCAGGGCGAGGCGGCCGAGCGAGGAGAGCGGCGTCGCCGAGACGCTCGTCTCCGACCGGCGCAAGCGGCGGATGCCGACCGGCTCCTCCGGCGCCTACGGGATCCGGGTCGAGGGCGTCGAGGACGTGATGCTGCGCCTGGCGAAGTGCTGCCACCCGGTGCCCGGGCGACCCGATCGTCGGCTACGTCTCGCTCGGCCGCGGGATCACGATCCACCGCGACGACTGCCCGAACGTCGCGGCGCTGCGCAAGGACCCCGAGCGCTTCGTCGCCGTCCACTGGGAGGGCGAGCACGAGAACGCCTTCAAGGTCGAGATCCAGGTCGACGCCTACGACCGCCACCGCCTGCTCGAGGATCTCTCCCGCACGCTCGCCGAGGCCGGGCATCAACATCGTCGAGGCCCGCTGCATCGTCACCCGCCCGATGGTCAGCAACCGCTTCGTCCTCGAGGTCGGCGACACGCAGGTCCTGAAGGCGACCGTCACGCGCCTGCGCAACGTGGACGGCGTCTTCGACGCCTACCGCGTCACGCCCAGCGCCTAGGCACGGCCCCCTGGCAGGACGGGATCCGCTTGCGGATCCCTGATGCGTCACCCCGCCGCGCTCGGAGATCGATCAGCCCACCTTCGGTGGCCTGTCCCGCCAGGCCGTACCTATGCCACCACCGTCAACGCCCCCGGCACCACATCGAACACCGCCGCGTCCGCGGCGGCAGCGCGTCCCCGTCGACCTGCACCGCGACGGGCGTGCCGTCGGCGCGGCGGACGGTGAGCGTGCCCAGGCCCTCGAGCGAGACGGCGTGGCGGTGGCCCGCCGCGTGCGAGGCCTGCGGAACCAGAGGCGCGCGCCCATCGTGGCGAGATCCAGCGGCGTGGCGCGCCGCAGGACGCCGGCGGAGAGCGTCCCGGAGTCGAGCGTGACGTCGCGGGCAGACCTCGATCGGGCGCTTCCCCGCGAACGTGTAGCTCGGCGCGTTCTGGACGAGGACCGTGACGCCCTCGACCGGTTCGCGTGCCGGGTGCCTCGACGACGAGCTTCGGGGCGCGGATCGCGTAGTCGCGCAGGAACACGCCGACGGCGCTCTGGATGTAGGCGAGTTCCCGCCAGCGCGCCTTGCGCTCGGGGTTCGCGTCGACCCGCGCGACGACGGCGGCGTCCAGGCCGACGCCCGCCGAGAAGGTGAAGAGGCGCCCGTTGACCCGTCCCGCGTCGACGGTGCGCGGATGCCAGCGGTCGGCGAGGCGCAGCAGGTGCTCGGCCGCGTCGACGAGATCGGCCGGGATGCCCAGGAGCTTGGCGTAGACGTTCTGTGAGCCGCCCGGGAGCGGGAACAGCGGCACGCCCGTGCCGAGCAGGCCGTTGGCGGCTTCGTTGACCGTGCCGTCGCCGCCGAGCGTCACGACGACGTCGGCGCCGCTGCGGGCCGCCGCGCCGGCCAGTCCCGGTGGCGTGGCCGGGCGCGTCGGTCTCCACGGCCTCGACGTCGAACCGGCTGCGCGAGCGCGGCGACGATCGAGGCGGCGCAGGCCGGCGTCGACGCCGGCTGGCGTGCGGGATTGACGACGACGACCATGCCGCCGCGGGCGAGGGGCGCTTCGAGCGCTGACCGCTCGATCACGGGCTCGGACTCGGCGGGCCGGCCGGCACGGCGTCAGAGGAACCCGCGCCGGCGGAACGCCGTCGAGCATGTCCGACGAGCAGGACGGCCATCACGCCGATGACGATCCAGAAGCCGCTCGACGTCGCCCTGGCCGCGGCACGTGGACGTTCATCCCGAAGATGCTCGCGATCAGCGTCAGCGGCAGCATCATGACGCTGAACGCGGTGAGGACGCGCAGGACCTTGTTGAGCTCGTGCGAGAGGACCGACTCGTTCGTGCTCTCGAGCGCCTCGACGACCTCCTTGAAGTTCTCGAGCATGTCCCAGACCCGCTCGGAGGCGTCGTTGATGTCGTCGAAGTAGATCGTCGAGGTCCTCGGTCGACGTAGCGCTTGGTCGTGCGCTCGAGGTCGGCGAGCGCGGGGCGCATCGGGCGCACGACGCTGCGGAAGTTGATGATCTCCTGCTTGACGTTGAAGATGTCGCGGACGACCTCGCTGGAGCGCCCCTCGAAGATGTCGTCCTCCAGCCGCTCGAGCTTGTTGCCGATCTTGCGCAGCATCGGGAACGACGGCATCGACCGCGTCGTCGACGATCCGGTAGAGCAGGTAGCCGGCGCCCTTGCCGAAGAGCTGGTCGCGCAGCTCCTCGTCGGCCTGGCAGCGCTCGAAGAGGTAGTCGAGCGAGCGCAGCGGCTGGTTGGGGACCGTGAGCACGTAGTCGGGGCCGAGGAAGACGTCGAGCTCGGCGGCGCTCAGGCGCCCGAGCTGCTTGTCGTAGCGCGGGAACTGCAGGACGACGAAGAGGTAGTCGTCGTACTCGTCGACCTTCGGCCGCTGGTTGCGCGAGGGGAGGTCCTCGTAGTCGAGCGGGTGGAACTCGAAGTGGTCCTCGCAGCCAGTCGCGCTCGGCCGAGCGGAAGCCGTCGACGTTGATCCAGCGCAGCTGCGGCCGTCGGCGCCGCCCTCGATGATCTCGACGCGGGGAGCCCGGGGCTCAGGCGGCGACGGTGACGACGGCGCCACGCGTCCGCGCAGCCCGGCGCAGGCGGGGCTTGGGAAGGCTGGGCATGACTTCGGGGCTCGTCGGTCATCATGGGGGTCGCCTCATGCCGGCTCGCGCAGTGTACCCGGCGCGTGGGGCGATCGGGGCGTCCCCGTGCAGCGGCGTGACGCCGCCGGCGCGCGTCTGCTACCTTCCCGGCCACATAGCAGTAGCTGGACACATCCAGAGGGGTGGAGGGACTGGCCCGTTGAAACCCCGGCAACCATCGCGCAAGCGAACGGTGCCAATTCCTGTCAGATGTGGTCGGAGCTTCCAGAAGCCTCCGCCACGTGTCACGGCGGAGGGTTTTTCACATGGGAGCAACGAATCTTGGAGTGCCGCGAATGCGGCGCCGCGTACGAGCTGGATGCGAGCTACGTCTGCTCGCGCTGCTTCGGGCCGCTCGAGGTGGTCTACGACCACACCGGCGCTCGACCGGCGACATCGCCGAGCCTGCGGCGCCGGATCCAGGGCGGACCGCAGAACATCTGGCGCTACGCCGACTTCCTGCCGGTCGTCGACGGCCAGCCGGGTCCGTCGAGCCGGGCGTCCTCGCGCGTCGGTCTGCCCGCGGGCTGCACGCCGCTGATCCGGGCCGACCGGCTCGCCGAGCGCCTCGGGCTCGGTGAGGTGTGGGTCAAGAACGACGCGGCCAACCCGACGCACTCGTTCAAGGACCGCGTCGTCAGCGTCGCCGCGGCGCGCGCCCGCGAGCTCGGCTTCGAGGTCCTCGCCTGCGCCTCGACCGGCAACCTCGCCAACTCGGTCGCCGCCCACGCGGCGGCGCTGGGCCTGGAGAGCTACGTCTTCATCCCGGCCGACCTCGAGGAGCAGAAGGTCCTCGCGACCGGCGTCTACGGGACGAACCTCGTCAAGGTCCGCGGCAACTACGACGACGTCAACCGCCTCTGCACCGAGCTGTCCGGCGAGCGCGACTGGGCGTTCGTCAACGTCAACCTGCGCCCGTACTACGCCGAGGGGTCCAAGACGATCGCCTACGAGATCGCCGAGCAGCTCGGCTGGGTCACGCCGGACCGGATCGTCGCGCCGGTCGCCTCCGGCTCGCTCTTCACGAAGATCGCCAAGGGCTTCTCGGAGTGGCTGGAGCTCGGGCTGATCAGCGGCGACGCGCCGGTGATGCACGGCGCGCAGGCCGCCGGCTGCTCGCCGGTCGCCCAGGCCTGGGACGCCGGCCACGACGTCTGCCGGCCGGTCAAGCCGGACACGATCGCCAAGTCGCTGGCGATCGGCAACCCGGCCGACGGTCCGTACGCGCTCGAGCTCGCCCGCACGAGCGGCGGGTCGATCGAGGCGGTCACCGACGACGAGATCCGCGACGGCATCCGCCTGCTCGCCGAGACGACCGGGGTCTTCACCGAGACCGCCGGCGGCGTGACGACCGCGGTGCTGGCGAAGCTCGCCGAGCAGGGCGCGATCGGCCCCGACGAGCGCGTCGTGCTCGTCATCACCGGCGAGGGGCTGAAGACGCTCGACGCGGTGCAGGGGCACGTTCGAGTCGTTCGAGATCGACGCGTCGTTCGACGCGTTCGAGACGCAGGTCGAGGCGGTCGTGCGGGCGGAGTCGCCCGATGAGCGCCGTCGTGAAGCTCCCGACCCAGCTGCGGCGCCGCCGCCGGCGGCGCGGCGTCGGTCGACGTCGACGGGCGGGACGGTCGCCGAGGTGCTCGACGACGCTCTTCGACCGCCACGGCGAGCTGCGCGAGCGCCTCTGCGACGAGGACGGGAGCCTGCGGCGATTCGTCAACGTCTACGTCGCCGGCGAGGACATCCGCTTCGGCGAGGCGCTGCAGACGCCGGTGCCGGACGGGGCCGAGGTGCAGATCCTGCCGGCCGTCGCCGGCGGGTAACCGGCCCGGCGCCGTCGCGCCTCGCGGTAGCGTCCGCCGCGTGGCCGACCCGCTGGCGGAGTACCGGGCCAAGCGCGACCTCGCCGCCTCCGGCGAGCCGGCCGCGCGACGCGGCCGTCCGCGGCGCCGGCGCGCCGCGGTTCGTCGTCCAGGAGCACGCGCCATCGCGGCTGCACTGGGACCTGCGCATCGAGCACGACGGGCGTGCTGGCGTCCTGGGCGCTGCCGCGGTTCCTTCCGGGCGACCCCGGGCGACAACCGGCTCGCGGTCCGCACCGAGGACCATCCGGTCGGGTACCTGCGACTTCGAGGGCGAGATTCCCGCCGGGACACTACGGCGCGGGGACGATGTGGATCTTCGACGCCGGGACCTGCGAGACCCTGCTCTGGGAGCCCGGCAAGGTCGAGGTCGAGCTGCACGGGCGCCGGCTGACCGGGCGCTGGGCGCTGTTCCCGATCGGCCGCGAGGGCGGGACCGGCGAAGGAGTGGATGATCCACCGCATGGGCGCGCCGCTCGACCCGGCGGCCGAGCCGATGCCCGCGGCCGTGGCGCCGATGCTCGCCGGCGCCGGCCCGCTCCCCGGCGGCGAGGGCTGGGCGTACGAGGTCAAGTGGGACGGGGTGCGAGCGCTCTGCCGCTCGGAGCCGGGGCGCCTGAGCTGCACTCGCGCCGCGGGGCCGACATCACCGCCGCCTACCCCGAGCTCAGCGGCACTCGCGCGCGCTCTCCACGAGCACGCCGGTGTCCTCGACGGTGAGATCGTCGCGTTCGACCCGGCGGCCGATCCGCCGCGCCCGAGCTTCCAGGCGCTCCAGCGCCGGATGCACGTGCGTGACGGGCGCCGCGTGCGGCAGCTTGCCGCGGAGGTGCCCGGTGACGTACGTCATCTTCGACCTGCTGTGGCTCGACGGCCACTCGCTGATGGGCCTGCCCTACGAGCGAGCGCCGCGCCCGCCTCGCCGAGCTCGGCACTCGAGGGCCCGCACTGGCAGGTGCCCGACGCGGCCGTCGGCGAGGCGGCGGGCGAGCGACTGTGGTCGGCGGCGGCGCAGCTCGGCCTGGAGGGCGTCGTCGCCAAACGCCGCGACGCGCCCTACGAGCCGGGGCGCCGGAGCCGCGCGTGGGTCAAGGTCCGGCGCCGCGGGAGTCCGCCGACCTGCTGATCGGCGGCTGGGTGCCGGGGACCGGCGGGCGCTCGGGGCCTCGGGGTCGCTGCTGCTCGGCGAGGCCGAGCCCGGGCGGCGCGCTGCGCTACGTCGGCCGGGTCGGGTCGGGGCTCACCGACGCGGACGTCGCGCTGACTCGGGCGCGGGTCGGCGAGCCGCGCGGCCGAGGGAGCCCGTTCGCAGCCGGACGCGCCCGCAGCCGCCGCAGGGCGCCCGCTGGGTGCGGCCCGCTGCTCGTGGCGCGAGGTGGCGTTCAGCGAGCGGTCGGCGTCCGGGCAGCCTGCGCCAGCCGGTGTGGCTCGGGCTGCGCGACGACGTTCCCGCGCCGCTGCGTCGCTCGAGGACGTCCATCGCGCGGCCGGCAAGGGGCCTGGCGGCGACGGCGGTCGTCGACGGCCGGACGCATCGCCGGTCACGAACCTCGACAAGCCGCTCTACCCCGACGGCACCACCAAGCGCGACGTGCTGGAGTACGCGGCGTCGCATCGCCCCGGTCCAGCTCCCGCATCTGCGCGGGCGTGCGCTGACGCTGCTGCGCTGCCCGGACGGAGTCGAGGGGGAGCGGTTCTTCGAGAAGCGCGCGCCCGGCCACCGCCCCGATTGGGTCGCCACGCCACGGTCGCCTACGGGCGCGAGCGATCGAGCACATCGTCGCCGACGATCGGGCGACGCTCGTCTGGCTGGCGCAGCTCGCGGCGCTGGAGCTGCACCCTCGCTGGCGCTCGCTCGCGAGCCGGACCGCCCGACCGCCGTCGTCTTCGACCTGGACCCCGGCGCGCCCGCGACGATCGTGGAGTGCTGCGAGGTCGCGCTGCTGCTGCGCGCGATGCTCGACGGCGTCGGCCTGCGCGCGGTCGCCGAAGACGTCAGGATCCAAGGGCCTGCAGGTCTACGTCCCGCTCAACCGTCCCGAGGCGACGTTCGACGCGACCAAGGCGTTCGCGAAGGCGGTCGCCGAGGTGCTGCAGGCGGGACGGCCGGACCTCGTCGTCGCGCGGCAGGCGAAGGCGCTGCGAGAGGGCCGGGTGCTCGTCGACTGGTACCAGAACGACCGCGCGAAGACGACGATCGGGGTCTATTCGCGCGCGCGCGCGCGACGCCGACGGTCTCGGCGCCGGTCACCTGGGACGAGGTCGAGGCGACAGCGCAGGCGGGCGACCCCGCGCGCTGGCTTCACGCTGAGCGACATCCTGCGCGCGTCGAGGCCACGGCGACCTGTTCGCGAGGTCGCGGGCTCTCGCAGCGCCTGCCCGCGAGGGCTGAGGCCGCCGCTCGGACGCATGTCGAGGGTCGCGCGGGCCCGGCCGGACTCGTCCTGGGGTCCAGACCCCATCAAGTTCTCGGCTGAGCGCCCGATATTGCGCGTGTGAAGGTGGTTCGCCCATGCAGTCGCCCGCTTGCCGCGCCGACGCCCGCGGCCCCACGTCGCTGACCGCTGAACGCGGCTCGATCCTGTTCGAGGCGATCGTCTCGATGGTCCTCCTGGTGATCTTCGCCCTCGGGTTCCTCGCGGCCGTCGACACCGCGTCGCAGATCAGCGGCAACAACGAGGCGCGTTCGGCGCCGCCGCCGCGCTCGCACAGGAGGACATCGAGCGCATCAAGGCGCTGAAGATCCGCGACCTGGCGAACATGAACATCACCCGGACGGTGCACGTCGGCCGGCGTGCAACTACTCGATCACCACGACGACGCAGTGGGTGGACGACTCGACGGGCACGACGACGTGCCCGTCCGGCGCGACGCGCACGGACTACCTCAAGGCGAGTCGTCGGTGAGCTGGCCCGGCATGGGCCGGATCCCGCCGGTGAAGAACAAGACGCTCATCGCCGTCCCGCTCGGCACCTTCGACGATGCGACCGGCGGCCTGATCGCCAAGTTCCTCGACCGGACAGGGCAACGGCGTGCCGAACATCAGCGTCGTCGCTGACCGGCACGCAGACGAGCAGCGGCACCAGCGACTCCGACGGCTGCGCGTTCTGGAGCGGGCTGCCCGAGGGCGGGTACTACATCGACGTCGCCCAGCCCGGGTTCGTCGACAAGGACGGCGACAACGTCATCCGCCAGAGCGGCACGGTCATCGGCGGCTCGACGAACTCGTTCGTCTTCGCCTACGACCGCGCCGCGACGATCACCGCGACGTTCCGGACGACGGTGAGCGGGGTGCCGCAGGCCGAGAGGCGACGAGCCTGATGATCGCCAACAGCGGGCTGTCGTCGCCCGGCACGCGGACCTTCCGGTCGGGACGGCCGCGACGAGCATCACGACCGGGCGCGAAGCGTCTTCCCGTTCCAGGACGGCTACGTCGTGTGGGCCGGCACCTGCAGCGGGGAACGGACCCGCGGACGTATTCGGCGAGCCGGCCGCGTCCGTGACGACGAACCCGGCGGCCACCGGCGAGCGTCGCGGTCGGCGAGCCGGCGCTGAACATCCTCGTCAGGCGCGGCGCCAGCAACTACCAGTCGGCAAGCGTGCGGATCACGCCGATGACGCGGGATGCGGCTCGGTCTTCGGCGGGACGGGTCTGCTCGAACGCGCAGCGCGAAGCTCATCAATCCCGGGCTGCCATACGGTGACTACCAGGTGTGCGCCGACGACAACAACGGCGCCAGCTCGCGCCGCATCATCAGCGGCACGATCCAGAACCGCAGCGGCGGCCGGCACCGCCCTGCAGACGCTGGCGATTCCGACATCCGGCACGTCGGGACCCTGTCCATGATGCCCGCCGCGACGCGCGGATTCACGCTCGTCGAGCTGATGATCGGCATGGGGATCGGCCTCATCGTCATCGCTCGGCGGCATGACGATCCTCGACTCGATGCTGCGGCATCTCGCGCACGACCCAGAGCCGCGTCGACACCTCCCAGCGCGGCCGGATCGCGATGGAGATGATCACCCGCGACGCTGCGCTCGCAGGTGTGCCTGAGCGCGACCGCGCCGGCGCTGACGACGGCGACGGCGACGAACGTCGTCTTCTACGTGAACCTCGGCGACGTCGACGCGGCAAGCCCGAGCGCCACGAGATCTCGATGACGGCCGGGGACATCATCCTGCGGCGCTTCGTCGGCACGGGCACGCCTCCGAGCATGACGTTCCCCGGGACGCCGACCAGTCCACGCGCACGCTGGTGGAGAACGTCGGGACCTTCAGCGGCACGCCGTTCCTGCGCTACTACGCGTGGCAGAACGGCAATCCGGTGCTGCCGACGACGCTGCTCCCGGCGCCGCTCTCCGCGGCGAACCTCGGCAAGCCGGTGAAGATCGCCGTCTCCTTCCGCACCTACCCGAACCGCGACTTCCGCAGCAGGGCAACAACCGCGGCTACACGGACATCCAGAACTCCGTGTTCGTCCGCGCCGCGGACCCGGTTGACACGACGAACGGACCACGATGCTGAACCGCCGCTGACGTCCCTCCGCACCATGCTGCGCTCCGAGCGCGGCATCGCCCTGCCCGCGATGATGTCGCTCATGCTCGTCCTGGGCATGCTGACGGCCGGTGTCGTCATGACCGTCCAGGCCGACACGCCGCAGTCCCGGCGCGACCAGGACCGCAAGCTCGCCTACGGCGCCGCCGAGGCCGGCCTGCAGAACTACCTCTTCCGCCTGCAGCACGACCTCGATCTGTGGACGAAGTGCACGGCCATCTCCGGCCCGCCGTTCGTCAACCAGGTCTGGAACGGCTCCGGCGCCGACCCGCGGGTCTGGCGCACCCTGCCGGGCACCGCCGGGCAGTACACCGTCGAGCTGCTCCCGGCCAACGGCGCAGTCCTCCTGCAACCCGGCCAACCCGGCGGGCACCGTCGTCCAGAACGGCCAGATCCGCATCCGCGCGACCGGCAAGGTGCGCGGGGTCAAGCGGAGCATCATCGGCAAGTTCCGCCGCCGCAGCTTCCTGGACTACCTCTACTTCACCGACATCGAGTCGCTGGACCCCGCCTGGTACACCCGCTACGTCAACGGCTGGCCGACGGTGCCGGACATCACGCAGTGGGCGAGCGACAACTGCGGCTGGTACCGCGACGGGCGTTCGAGCAAGCGCTACAACGGCAACAAGTACAACGCGCTCAACCAGCCGACATCCGTCAGCAACCTCAAGTGCGGTGAGATCCAGTTCGCCGCCGGCGACGTCCTGAACGGGCCGGTGCACACGAACGACGAGCTCCTGATCTGCGGGCGTCCGATCTTCGGGCGCACCGTCGACGACCAGATCGAGGTCTCGGCGTCCAGTCCGGGCTGGCGGTCGGCGTGTTCGGGCTCGAGCCCGAACTTCCGCGGCACGTACAACGCGTCGGCGCCGCTGCTCACGATGCCGCCGACGAACACGCAGCTGCGCGACACGACGAACCCCTCGTACATCTTCACCGGGCGCACGACGATCGTCCTGGGCACGAGCAACATGACCGTCAACGGCACGACGATGGCCTACCCGAGCAACGGCCAGATCTACGTGCAGAACGGGACCTGCGGGCAGACGCTGAAGACCTACGACCCGTACAACTCGCCGGTCGGCTGCGCCGACGTCTACGTCAAGGGCACCTACGGCGCGTCGCTGACGATCGCCAGCGAGAAGGACATCATCATCAACGGGAACGTCACGAACTCCGGCGACTTCCTGGTGGCGCTGATCGCGGACCAGTTCATCCGGATCTACCACCCGATCGAGAATCTCGACACGCAGAACGACGACTGCGACAACGCCACCGGCTCGTTGTCGAACCCGACGATCGTCGCGTCGCTGTTCGCGCTGAACCACTCGTTCATGGTCGACAACTACTTCTGCGGCAACGCGCTCGGCACGCTCACGGTGACCGGCTCGATCGTCCAGAAGTACCGCGGCCCGGTCGGCACCGGCGGCAGCAGCGGCGCCTCGACGGGCTACATCAAGGCCTACTCGTACGACGACCGGTTCCGCTTCCGCGAGCCGCCGGCCGTCGTCGACCCGATCCAGTCCTCGTGGAAGGTGCTCGCGCAGACCGAGCAGGTGCCGGCGAGGTAGCGCTCACGCCCCGAGCCACCTGGCCGGCACCGCGTCCAGCATCGTCGCGACGTCGGCGTCGCTGACGCCGAGCTCGGCGAGCTGGGGGAGGATCTCCTCGAAGATGTGGGTGAAGGTCCACTTCGGCGCGAGCTGCGCGACCAGCTCCTCCGGGAACCAGTCGATCGTCGCGCACGCGTCCTGGCTGATCACCATGCGGTCGGCGTAGCCGCGCTCGCAGAGGGCCGCCAGGGTGGTGTTGCGGGCGGGGTCCGGGAGGAAGAGCTCGGTCCCATAGCGGTCCATCCCGATGTACGGCCCGAGTGCGAGCAGCTCCTCGATGTACGCGAGGTCGTCCGTGTCCCCGGTGTGGGCGATCATCACCCGCTCGGCCGGCACGCCCTCCTCGAGGAAGATCCGCATCTGGTCCGGCCCGGTGCGAGAGGCGGGCCGCGAGTGGGCCATGATCGGCCGGCCGGTCCGGTTGGACGCCCGCGCGGCGGCGCGATGCACCTTCTCCACGTCGGGGGTGATCCCCGGCTCGTCGGCGGCCGTCTTGATGAACGCCGCCTTGACGGCGGTCCCCTGGATCCCCTGCTCGATGTCGTGGACGAACGCGTCCGCGAGGTAGTCCTCGTCACGCGTCTGGAAGTGCTGCGGGATGAACGTGTAGTGCTGGCCGTAGATGCCGGTCGCGAGCACGAGCCGCACGCCGGTCGCCTCGCTGACGCGCAGCGCGAGCCGTGCGTCACGGGCCAGGTCCATGCACGCGGGGTCGACGATCGTGGCGACCCCGTGGGCCATCGCCGCGCGCACCTGGGTGACCGCCCGCTCGAACTCGCGCTCCCGGTCGTAGAGGTGGGGGTACTGCTCGCGGATCGCCTCGCTCGAGGACAGCAGGTGTTCGTGGCAGAGCGTGCGGCCGAGGTCGCCTGCGTCGACCGGCCCGGCGGTCGTCTCAACGGTGCTCATCGTGCTGCCTCCAGCAGTCGGGTGGCGCGCATGATCGCCGCCCGGGCGGCGGCCGTCCAGCGGTGCGACCGTCAGACGGGGGGTGCGACGGCGCGACGGCTGTCGAGGCCCTGGCGCCCGCGGGTGTAGTCGTGCCAGTAGGCGATCCGCCCGCGATTGATGAACACAGGGGTTCCGATGTTGCGCGTGAGGCGCAGCGGCCCATCACCCGCGGCGGTGAACATCGCGGCGACCTCGTCGACGCTCTCGGTGACGAGCAGCGAGTCGTCGCGGTTGCCGCTGAACTTGATGACGGAGGGCATGCGAGCGCGCACGCTAGCGGCGCCGGGCGGCTCGGTCACCCGGCGTACACGGAACGTTCACATGGCACCGGTGCGCAGACCGCCGCCTCTGTCAGGATCGCGGGCAGTGCGAGCCCGCGATCGACGCCCCATGGCGCTCTGCGCCGTCGCCCTGGCCGTCCTGGCGCTCGGTGCGTGCGCGGGCGAGGACGCGCCCAGCGACCCCAGCGCGGGTCCGGGCGAGCGCCTGTTCGTCGAGACCGGTTGCGGCAGCTGCCACACGTTCACGCCCGCGGGGACGGACGGGCGGGCAGGCCCGAACCTCGACGACGTCCGGTTGGAGACGGCCGCCGCGGCGGCCGTGATCCGCGACGGGGCGGCCGGCATGCCGGCCTACGCGGACGGGCTCTCGGAGGCCGAGATCCAGCAGGTCGCCGAGTTCGTCACGACCCGCTGACCGGCGGCGACGCGCCCGAGAGGATTCGAACCTCTGACCTCCCGCTCCGGAGGCGGGCGCTCTATCCACTGAGCTACGGGCGCGTGCGGCGTCGCGGCTCGCGCGCGCCGGCCTCGGAGAGTACCGCCCGGCGCCGCGCCGGTACGCTCGCGGCAGATGGACGAGCTCGAGCTGTTCTTCGCCGGAACGGGCGCCTCGGTGCCCGCCGCCCGGCGCGGCCTGCCGGCCATGCTCGCGCGGCTCGACGGCGACCGGCTGCTGTTCGACTGCGGCGAGGGGACCCAGCGCCAGCTGCTGCGCAGCGTCGGGCTCGCCGACCTGGACGCCGTCTTCCTCACCCATCACCACGCCGACCACTGGCTCGGCCTCCCGGGGATGCTCAAGACCTTCGACCTGCGCGGGCGCGAGAAGCCGCTCGACGTCTTCGGCCCGCCCGGGACGCAGCGGCTGCTGTCCTCGATGTCCGGCATCTGGGGCCGCGTCGCCTACGACCTGCAGGTCACCGACGTGGACGCCGGCGACGCGATCGAGTTCGACGGCTACGACGTCGAGGCGTTCAACGTGCGCCATCGCGGACGGGCGTTCGGCTACGCGATCGCCGAGCCCGAGCGGCCCGGCCGGTTCGACGCCGACCGCGCCGCCGCGCTCGGCGTGGCCCCCGGCCCGGACTTCGGGCGCCTGCAGGCCGGCGAGACGGTCGGCGGCGTGCGCCCGCAGGACGTGATCGGCGAGGCCCGCCCGGGCCGCCGCGTCGTGCTCTCGGGCGACACCGCGCCGTGCGACATGGTGCGCGAGTCCGCGCGCGGCGCCGACGTGCTGGTCCACGAGGCCACGTTCCTGCACGAGGACGCCGGGCGCGCGGCCGAGACCGACCACAGCACCGCGCGGCAGGCGGCCGAGGTCGGACGGGAGACCGGGGTGGGGCTGCTCGTCCTGAACCACCTGTCCAGCCGCTACCCGCCGCGGCTCGTGCTGGAGGAGGCGCACGAGGTCTTCGAGCGCGTCCACGTCGCACGCGACTTCGACGCGGTGCTCGTCCCGCACGCCGAGAAGGGGACGCCGACCGTCGTGCCGTGGGATCGCGGTGCTAGGGTCCCGGAGGACGGGCCGCAGCGGCCCGCTGAGCTCCTTTAACCCGGTCCCGAGAGGCCAGGAAGGACGGCACCACGTGAACGACGACGGCAAGGTCGTCCTGGACGGCGACGACATGCGGCGCACCCTGGTGCGGATCGCCCATGAGATCGTCGAGCGCAACGAGGGTCCTGCCGACCTCGCGATCGTCGGGATCCACCGGCGCGGCGCGGTGCTCGCCGGGCGCCTGCACGCGCTCCTCTGCGATCTCCTGGACCAGGACGTGCCACTGGGCCTGGTGGACATCAGCTTCTACCGCGACGACCTCGACCACCCGCAGCGACACGCCGGAGGTCCACGCGACCGAGATCGACTTCCCGGTCGAGGGTGCGACCGTCGTCATCGTCGACGACGTCCTCTTCACCGGCCGCACGGTCCGCGCCGCGATCGAGGCGCTCTTCTCGCTTCGGCCGGCCGGCGACGGTCCAGCTCGCCGTCCTCGCCGACCGCGGCCACCGCGAGCTGCCGATCCGGCCCGACTACGTCGGCAAGAACCTGCCGACCTCGCGCCAGGAGCGGGTCAACGTCGCGCGTCGAGGAGATCGACGGCGTCGACGAGGTCGACGATCTCCTCCGGCGCGGGGGTCCGGGCGTGAAGCACCTGCTCTCCATCGAGGATCTCGACCGCGCCGCGATCGAGCGGATCTGCGACCGCGCCGCTCTCCTTCGAGGAGGTCGGCGAGCGCGACATCAAGAAGGTGCCGGCGCTGCGCGGCCGCACGGTCCTGAATCTCTTCTACGAGGCGAGCACGCGCACGCGCAGCTCGTTCGAGCTGGCGGCGAAGCGGCTCAGCGCCGACGTCGTGAACTTCGTCGCCTCCGGGTCGTCGGTCGAGAAGGGCGAGTCGCTGAAGGACACCGTCCTCACGCTCAGCGCGCACCGCCCGGACGCGATCGTCATCCGCTGCCCGTGGGCGGGCGCGCCCGCGCTGCTCGCCGGGCTGGACGGACGCGGCGATCGTCAACGCCGGCGACGGCAAGCACGAGCACCCCACGCAGGCACTGCTCGACGTCTACACGCTGCGCCGGCGCCTGGGCTCGCTCGACGGCGCGAACATCTGGATCGTCGGCGACGTCCTGCACTCGCGCGTCGCGCGCTCGAACATCCTCGCCTTCCGGCAGATGGGCGCGAGCGTCACGCTCGCCGGTCCGCCGACGCTGCTCCCGCGTGAGGTCGAGTCGCTCGGCGTCGAGGTCCGCACACGCTCGACGAGCTCGGCGAGGCCGACGTCGTCTACGTCGCTGCGGATGCAGCACGAGCGGATGGGCGAGGCGTTCGTGCCCTCGCTGCGCGAGTACGCGGCCGTCTACCAGATCGACGGACGCCGGCTCGGGGCGCGCCAGCTGCTCATGCATCCCGGACCGGTCAATCGCGGCGTCGAGCTGTCCGGCGACGTCGTCGACTCGCCGCAGAGCCTGGTCCTCGAGCAGGTCGCCGCAGGCGTCGTCGTCCGGATGGCCGTCCTGTACGAGGTCCTCGCCGCCACGCGCGCCGGCGAGCCCGTCCCGGAGCCGCAGCCCGCATGAGCGCCGCTGCTGCCCGACTCGCTCGTCCGCGCGCCGGCGCAGGACGCCGAGCTGCTCGTTCGCGGCGCCCACGTGCTCGACCCGCGATCCGGGATCGACGGGGTGCATGACGTCCTCGTCCGCGCCGGCCGGATCGCCGAGATCGGTGCGCCCGGGACGGTCGAGCCGCCGGTCGACGCCGAGCTCGTCGACGGCAGCGGGCAAGCACCTCTTCCCGGCGTTCGTCGACCCGCACGTGCACCTGCGCACGCCGGGCCAGGAGTACAAGGAGGACCTGGAGACCGGGACGCGCGCCGCGGGCGCCGGCGGTTTCTGCCAGGTCGTCGCGATGCCGAACACCGACCCGGTCGTCGACTCGCCGTCGATCCTCGGCGCGCTCCGCGAGACGGCGGCGCGCGACGCGCGGATCCCGGTCGGCTTCATGGCGTCGATCACCCGCGGGCTCGGCGGGCACGACCTGACCGAGATGGAGGCGCTGCGCGAAGCGGGCGCCCTCGGCTTCACCGACGACGGCAAGCCCGTCGTCAGCGCCGGGATGCTGCGCCGCGCCCTGCAGTACCAGCGGCTGTGCGGCGGCGTGCTCGCCCTCCACGAGGAGGACCCGACGCTCTCGGGCGGCGGGGCGATGCACGAGGGGGCCGTGAGCGCGCTGCTCGGGATCGAGGGCATCCCGAGCATCAGCGAGTCGACGATCGTCGCCCGCGACGCCGAGATCGCCGGCTACGAGGGCGGCGCCGTGCACATGCAGCACCTGAGCTGCGTCGGCCTCGGTGCGCGGCGGTCGCGCTCGCCAAGGACCTCGGGTACCGCGTCAGCTGCGAGGCGAGCCCGCACCACCTGTGCCTCACCGACGAGGCGGTCCGCACGCTCGACACGAGCATGAAGATGAACCCGCCGCTGCGCACCGAGGCCGACCGGCAGGCGCTGATCGAGGGGCTGCGCAGCGGGGCCATCGACTGCATCGCCACCGACCACGCGCCGCATGCGCGCAACGAGAAGGAGGTCCCCTTCGAGCAGGCGCCGATGGGGACGACCGGCCTGGAGACGTCGTTCGCGGCGCTCTACACCGAGCTCGTGCGCCCCGGCGTCCTGCCGCTGGACCTGATCCTCGAGCGGATGACGAGCGGCGGGGCGCTGTTCGGGCTGCCGATCCCGCGGATCGCGATCGGACGAGCCCGCCAACCTCTGCCTCGTCGACCTCGACGCCACCTGGGTCGTCGGCGAGGACGGCTACGAGAGCCGCTCGGAGAACTGCTGCTTCGCCGGGCGCGAGCTCCAAGGGCGCGTCCTGCTGACGATCGCCGCCGGCGCCGTCGCCTTCCGCGAGCGGGCGTTCGCGGTCGCCGCCGCGCCCGAGCCGGGGAGCGCGCGATGAACGGCGGCCTGCTCGCAGCGCGACCGCACCGTGCTCGTCGTCGTCGACGTCCAGGAGGCCTTCCGCAAGGCCGTCGCCGGGTTCGAGGACGCGGCCGCGCGCACCGCGATCCTCGTCCGCGGCGCCCAGGCGCTCGGTGTCCCGATCCTCGTCACGCGAGCAGTACCCGCGCGGACTCGGCGAGACGGTCGCCGAGGTGCGCGAGCCGCTCGGCGACGCTGCCCGGCTGCCCAAGACGGCCTTCTCCGCGGCGCGCGCCGACGGCTTCGATCTCGGCGGGCGCGACCAGGCGCTCGTCTGCGGCGTCGAAGCGCACGTCTGCGTCGCCCAGACCGTCATCGACCTGCTCGGCGACGGCGTCGAGGTGCAGGTCGCGCGCGACGCGACGGCCTCGCGCAGCGCCCGCCGACCGCGACACCGGGCTGCACCGCATGGAGCAGGCCGGCGCCGACGCTGACCGGGCACCGAGGCGGCGCTGCTTCGAGCTGCTCGGCGCCGCCGGCACTCCCGAGTTCAAGGCCGTCCAGGAGCTGATCAAGTGAGCGAGACGACGACGCCCGGGTACCTCCTGCTGGAGGACGGGTCGCGCTTCGACGGCGTCCTCTGCGGGGCGCCGCGCCGACGGGACCGGCGAGGTCGTCTTCACGACCGGGATGAGCGGCTACCAGGAGTCGGTCACCGACCCGTCGTTCGCCGGCCAGATCATCGTCTTCACCTACCCGCACATCGGGAACTACGGCGTCAGCACGCCGGCGATGGAGTCCGACCGGGTCCACGCCCGCGGCGGTCGTCATGCGCGAGGCGGTCAACCGCGAGGACGCGCCGACCGCCGAGCGCGGATGGCTCGACTGGCTGCGCGACTGCGGCGTTCCGGCGATCAGCGGCGTGGACACGCGCGTCGCTCGTGCGGCACATCCGCACGAAGGGCTCGATGCGCGGCGGGCATGTTCGCCGGCGGACGTCGCCCAGGCGACCGCGCTCGACGCCGTCGCCGCCGAGCCGCCGATGCGACGGCCTGGACCTCGCGCGCGAGGTCGACCCCGGCGGGGATGACCGAGCACGGGGCCGGCAACACGGGCCCGCTGATCGCGGCGATCGACACCGGCATCAAGCTCTCGATCGTCCGCGAGCTCGTCGACCGGGGCGCACGGCTGCAGCTGCACCCGTGCACCGTCAGCCGCCGAGGAGCTGCTCGCGTCGGACCCGGACGCCGATCTTCCTGGCCAACGGCCCCGGCGACCCCGCCGCGCTGGACTACGTCGTCGAGACCGTCCGCGCGCGTCGTCGGCAACGCGGCCGACGTTCGGCATCTGCCTGGGCCACCAGCTGCTCTGCCGCGCGCGTCGGCCTGGAGACGTTCAAGCTGCCGTTCGGCCACCGCGGCGGCAACCATCCCGTCAAGGACCTGCGCGACCGGGAGGATCGAGATCACCTCGCAGAACCACGGCTTCGCGGTCGCGGCGCCCGACGGCGGGCTGCGCGTCGAGACGCGACGAGCCGGTGCGCTGGGAGACCGAGTTCGGCGCCGCCGAGCTCTCGCACGTGAACCTCTACGACCGCACCGTCGAGGGGCTGACGCTGCTCGACGTCCCGGCGGCGACGGTCCAGTACCACCCCGAGGCGGGCCCGGGCCCGCACGACTCGCTCTATCTCTTCGACCGGTTCCTCGACCAGGTGCGGGCGGCGGCCTGATGCCGCGGCGCGACGACATCCACAAGATCCTGATGATCGGGTCCGGCCCGATCGTCATCGGCCAGGCGGCCGAGTTCGACTACTCCGGCGTCCAGGCCTGCAAGGTGCTGCGCGAGGAGGGCTACGAGGTCGTCCTCGTGAACTCCAACCCGGCGACGATCATGACCGACCCCGAGTTCGCCGACGCGACCTACGTCGAGCCGCTCCTGCCCGGCCCGGTCGCGCAGATCATCGAGAAGGAGCGCCCGGACGCGCTGCTGCCGACGCTCGGCGGGCAGACGGCGCTGAACCTCGCCAAGGCCCTCGCCGAGGACGGGACGCTGGAGCGCTTCGGCGTCGAGCTGATCGGCGCCGACTACGAGGCGATCGACCGCGCGGAGGACCGCGACCGCTTCCGCGAGACGATGGAGGCCGCGGGGCTGCGGATGCCCGAGAGCGCGATCGCGACGTCGCTCGAGGAGGCGCTCGCGCCACATCGACGAGCTCGGGCTGCCGGCGATCATCCGGCCCGCATTCACCCTCGGCGGCCGCGGCGGCGGAATCGCGCGCGACGAGGCGCAGTTCCGCGAGATCGTCGCGCGGGGCCTCGACGCCTCGCCGATCGGCCAGGTGCTGCTCGACCAGTCGGTCATCGGCTGGGGCGAGTTCGAGCTGGAGGTCATGCGCGACCGCAACGACAACTGCGTGATCGTCTGCTCGATCGAGAACATCGACCCGATGGGCGTCCACACGGGCGACTAGCGTCACGGTCGCCCCGCAGCAGACGCTCACCGGACCGCCTCTACCAGCAGCTGCGCGACCAGGCGATGACGGTCATCCGCGCGGTCGGCGTGGAGACCGGCGGCTCGAACGTCCAGTTCGCCGTCAACCCGGAGACCGACGAGATCCTCGTCATCGAGATGAACCCGCGGGTCTCGCGGTCCTCGGCGCTGGCCTCGAAGGCGACGGGCTTCCCGATCGCGAAGATCGCCGGCGCGCCTGGCGGTCGGCTACACGCTCGAGGAGATCCCCAACGACATCACGAAGGTCACGCCGGCGAGCTTCGAGCCGACGATCGACTACGTCGTCGTCAAGTGGCCGCGCTTCGCGTTCGAGAAGTTCCCCGGCGCCGACCCGATCCTCTCCACGCACATGAAGAGCGTCGGCGAGATCATGGCGATCGGCCGCACCTTCCAGCAGGCGTTCGCGAAGGCGCTGCGCAGCCGGGAGCTCGACGACCAGCCCGATACGGCCGGACGCTCCGTCGCGGAGCTGCTGGAGGCGCTCGAACAGCCGACCTGGGAGCGGTTCGACCTCGTGCTGGCGGCCTTCCGCCAGGGCGCAGGCGTCGAGGACGTCCACGCGCGCTGCGGCGTCGACCGCTGGTTCCTGCGCGAGCTGCACGCCTTCGCGCTGGACCCGGAGGCGCCGTTCGCCGGTGAGCGCGTCTACCGCGCCGTCGACACCTGCGCCGCGGAGTTCGAGGCCGCGACGCCGTACTTCTACTCCGGCTGGGAGCGCCAGGCGCGCAGGTCGAGGTCGGGCAGCGGCGACCGCCGCCGTCGGTGGTGATCCTCGGCGCGGGGCCCAACCGGATCGGTCAGGGCATCGAGTTCGACTACTGCTGCGTCCATGCGGCGATGACCGTGCGCGAGTCGCGGCCGCGACGCGGTGATGGTCAACTGCAACCCCGAGACGGTCTCGACCGACTACGACACCTCCGACCGGCTCTACTTCGAGCCGCTGACGCTCGAGGACGTCCTCGCGGTCTGCGAAGTCGAGAAGCCCGAGGGGGTGATCGTCCAGTTCGGCGGGCAGACGCCGCTGAAGCTCGCCGCCGGCCTCGTGGAGGCCGGCATCCCGCTGCTCGGCACGAGCGTCGACGCGATCGACCTCGCCGAGGACCGCGGGCGGTTCGGCGGGCTGCTCGACGAGCTCGGCTACGAGGCGCCGCCGTACGCCGAGGCCCACTCCGTCGACGAGGCGCTGACCGCGGCCGCGACGCGTCGGCTTCCCGCTGCTCGGTGCGGCCCGAGCTACGTCCTCGGCGGCCGCGCGATGGAGATCGTCTACTCCGAGGACGGCCTGCGCGAGTACCTCGAGCGCAACGTCCGCGACGACGGGCGCGCGATCTACCTCGACCGCTTCCTCGAGAACGCGATCGAGGTCGACGTCGACGCGCTGTGCGACGGGGAGGAGGCCTGGATCGGCGGCATCATGCAGCACGTCGAGGAGGCCGGCATCCACTCCGGCGACAGCGCCTGCGTGCTGCCGCCGCACTCGCTCGGGCCGCGAGATGCTCGAGGCGATCCGCGAGCAGGCGGCCGGGATCGCTCTGGGGCTCGGCGTCGTCGGGCTGCTCAACGTCCAGTTCGCGGTCCACGCCGGGCGAGCTCTACGTCATCGAGGCCAATCCGCGCGCCTCGCGCACGGTGCCGTTCGTCAGCAAGGCGATCGGCGTCCCGCTGGCGAAGATGGCCTGCCGGCTGATGCTCGGCGAGACGCATCGCCGACGCTCGGCCTGCCCGAGGACCCGATGGCCTCACGCCCACGTCGCGGTCAAGGAGGCGGTGCTGCCGTTCGACCGCTTCGACGGGGCGCGACGCGATGCTCGGGCCGGAGATGCGCTCGACCGGCGAGGTCATGGGCGTCGCGCGCGACTTCCCGACGGCGTTCGCCAAGGCGCAGGCCGCGGCCGGCGTCGCCGCTTCCCGACGAGCGGGACGGTCTTCATCACGGTCACCGACCGCGACAAGCCCGGAGCGGTCGCGATCGCGCAGACGCTCCACGACCTCGGCTTCACGATCGTCGCGACCGGCGGGACGAAGGCCGCGCTGGAGCGCATGGGCGTCCCGGCGAGCCTGCTGCAGAAGGTCGGCGAGGGCTCGCCGAACGTCGTCGACGTGATCGAGGGCGGCGACGTCACGCTCGTCGTCAACACGCCGACCGGCTCCGGCGCGCGCAGCGACGGCTGGGAGATCCGCCGGGCCGCGATCAAGCGCGGGGTTCCGTGCCTGACGACGCTGTCCGGCGGGCTCGCCGCGGTGCGGGCGATCGCCGCGGCCCGGCAGGGCGAGGCGGAGGTGCTCTCGCTGCAGGAGATCCACCGGCCGTCGCGGGCGGTCGAGGCCGACGGCGTGAACCTCCCGCCCGCGGGGATCGCCGAGCGTCCCGCGACGCCCCTGGCACGCCGGGCGCTGCGCGTCGACGGACGTCGCCGCGCACGGGGCGTACGTCGTCCTGAGCGCCGAGGATCCGGACGGCCCGGCGCCGCTCCCGGGGCAGTTCTACATGCTCGACGGCGCAGGAGCGCTGGGGGGGAGGGGACGGCGAGCGGCCCTTGCTCCCGCGGGCCGTTCTCGGTGCTGCGCGCGCACGCGGGCCCGGCGCTGCGGCTGGACTTCATGCTCGAGGCGGTCGGCCCCGGGACGTCGCGCCTGTGCGAGCTGCGACCCGGCGACGGGCTGTACGTGCTCGGCCCGCTGGGCGTCGGCTTCACCGCGCCCACCGACGCGCGCCGGCCGCTCCTCGTGCGGTGGCGGCGTCGGCAGCGGCGCCCCTGGCGATGCTCCAGGACGCGCTGCTCGACGCGGGCCTGCCGGCGCCGGCGCTGCTGGGGTTCCGCGACGCGGACCACGCCGCGGGCGCAGCGCTCCTGGCCGGGGCGCAGGTCGCGACCGACGACGGCAGCGTCGGTCACCACGGCCTCGTGACCGACCTGCTGTCGGCGGAGCTCGAGCGCGACGACCGACGCGGTCGTCTACGCGTGCGGCCCGCCCGCCGATGCTCGAGGCCGTGCAGGGTGCTCTGCGAGGCCCGCGGCGTTCCGGCCCAGCTGGCGCTCGAGTCCGCCGATGGCCTGCGGCTACGGCGCGTGCTTCGGGTGCGTCGTCCCGCTGCGCGGCGGCGGCTACCTGCGCCTGTGCGTCGATGGGCCGGTGCTGGACGCCGACCGCTGGAGACCTGCCTGCTGCCCGGGCACGGGGGTCCGGCATGACAGCGCGTCATTGCTCGACGGTCAGGTGCGCGGTCCCCTGGCCGAGGTTCTCGCGATGAGCGGCCGGTGACGTTCTGCGGGCTCGACCTGGCACATCCCGTCCTCAACGGCTCCGGGACCTTCGACGCGATCGCTGCCCGCCGCGTGTTCGGCGCCGCGCTCGATCGAGCGCTTCCCGTTCGCGGCGTTCGTCTCCAAGACGATCACGCTGGAGCCGCGGCACGGCAACCCGCCGCCGCGCCTCTACGAGACGGCCGGCGGGCTGATCAACTCGATCGGGCTGCCCAACAAGGGGCTGCGCGGCTACCTCGAGGAGGATCTGCCGGCGCTGGCCTGGCTGCCGGTTCCGCTGATCACGAACGTCATGGGGTCGACGGCGGCCGAGGTTGGCCGCGCTGGTCGAGGCCGTGGACGCGCGAGGCGCAGGTCGCCGCCATCGAGCTGAACGTCTCCTGCCCGAACGTCAGGACCGGCCTGGACATCGGCGCCGACCCGGACGAGCTGGCGCGGCTGCTGGGCGGAGATCCGGCCGCGGACGGCCAAGCCGCTGATCGTCAAGCTCACGCCGAACACCGCCGACGTCGCGCTCGTCGCCCAGGCGGCCGAGGCCGCCGGGGCCGACGCCGTCTCGCTCATCAACACCCTGCGTGCGTTCGCGCCGCACCCGGACGGGTCCGGCGCGGCCTGGCTCGGCGGCGGGACGGGCGGGCTGTCCGGTCCGGCCGTGCGAACCGTCGCGCTGGCGCAGGTCAGGGCGGTCGCCGCGCGCGTGGACCTCCCGATCGTCGGCATGGGCGGAGTCTCGACCGCGCGACAGGCACATGATCTGCTGCTGGCCGGCGCAGACCTCGTCGCCGTCGGCACGGAGAGCTTCCGCGATCCGCTCGCGGCGGCCCGCATCGGCGCCGGGTTGACGGAAATCGCCGCAAACGGACGGTTTTCTGCGCGTTAGCACGTCCGAGCGCCGCAGGAGGTGCGGGAAAACCGCTGGAAATCGGCAGGAAACCGTCAACCACGGTGAAGAACGCTCGACCTCAGGTTGACGTCAACGCGAATTTCGGGCATGTGGCCTTGCCCGTCGGCAGTGAATGTGTATGCTCGCCGCCGTGCCGCCGGCCACCGATATCGATCCAGCCAAGCAGGCCGCGGCCCCCGAGCGCTCGCACCTCCAGAGGATGGAGGCGCTCCAGCGCGCGAACGAGATCCGCACCCGGCGCGCGCAGCTCAAGCGGGACCTGAAGGCCGGTCGCACCACGATCGACCGGCTTCTGGTGTCTCCGCCGGAGTACCTCGAGACCGCCAAGGTCTTCGACATGCTTCTCGCGACGCCGAAGTTCGGTCGCGTGAAGGCCAACAAGATCCTCCAGCAGTGCCGGATCTCGCCGAGCAAGACCGTCGGCGGGCTCTCCGAGCGCCAGCGCACCGAGCTCGTCGAGCTGCTGCGCCGCCGCGTCTCCGCCTGAGGCGCCCGTCAGCCGCGCATCCGGGTCTCGTCAGGGACGAAGTCCGCTCCCTCGGCGCTCACGACCACGATCCCGCGTGCCGCCACGGCACCCGAGCGGATGATCGTCAGGCGCAGGCGCCCGTCACCCCCGCGGGGGCGCAGGAGGAGGTTGGCGTCGGCCGCCACCACGGCGACGCGGGGCGACCGTCCCCTGCGCATCACCCGCCAGCCGTCACAGGGGTGGACGCTCTCCAGGATCTGCGTCACCCGGGGTGTCACGGTGAGGTCGGTCAGCCGCACCTGCACCCGCGACGCCCGCAGGTAGTCCTGACACCCCTCGCCGGCGGCGGTGCGGATCGTGATCGCCGCCCCGCCGGGGCGGTGGTCGATCCGCAGGCGCCCGAGGCGTCCCGGCACCAGGCGGATCGTCCGTGAATCGCCCGCGCGGCAGGCGGCGCTGCCCTGCTGCGCGGTGAAGCTGAGACGGGCGGTGAGTGATCGCGTCCCGCCGACGGGGGTCGGCAGCGCCGGGATCCGCATGACGCCGGCCTGCGGGCCCGGGGCCACCGAAGTGCTCACCGCGAGGAGCGTGCCCGCCGCGGTGCGCAGCTCCAGGCGCGCGTCGGAGGCCCCGGGACCCACGTTCGCGCTGACGCTCACCGAGCGGCCGAACACGACCTGGGCCGGGACGTCGGAGGTCAGCCAGGCGTCGTGCGACGTGCCCGGCGTGCACGCGGGGAGGTCCGCGGCGCCTGCGACGGCCGGCAGCGCGAGGACCGCGGCCGCGGCCGCCGCGATGCCGGCGCTGGATGCGGGGTGTCGCCCGCGAGGTCCCATGGGTATGCGATCGGGACGGCCCGCGGCGGCTTGAGCCGGCGCTGGACGGCGGGTGTGGGGTCGTGACCGGGTCTGTGCGGCCGGCGGCGGCCAGGGCGCGGTGGGCGGCGGCGGCGAACGCCCGTTCGACCGGCCCGCCGCGTACGATCCGCGCCCCCGTGTCGCGCGTCGTCGTCATCACCGGGCCCTCCGGCGTCGGGAAGGGCACGCTCATCCGCCTCCTGCGCGAGCAGGTCCCCGAGCTCGGGCTCAGCGTGTCGGCGACCACCCGCGATGCACGACCGGGAGAGGAGGAGGGCGTGGCGTACCACTTCCTCACGGACGCCGAGTTCGACCGCCTGGTCGACGCGGGCGCGTTCGTGGAGCATGCCGAGTACGCGGGTCGCAAGTACGGGACGCTGCGCTCGGAACTCGAGCGCCGCACCGCCGCGGGCGAGCCGGTGGTGCTCGAGATCGAGGTGCAGGGCGCGCGGCAGATCCGCGACGCGATTCCGGGCGCGCTCCTGGTCTTCATCGCGCCGCCCTCGCGTGAGGCACTGCGCGAGCGGCTCGTCGGGCGCGGGACGGACGCCGCCGACGTCATCGAGCGCCGGCTGCGCGTCGCCGAGGAGGAGCTCGACGCACGCGCGGAGTTCGCTCACGAGGTCGTCAACGACCGTCTGGAGGACGCGGTGCGCGAACTGGTCTCGGTCGTGCGGACGGGCCTGGCCGGGCCGGTAGACTGATCTGCATGATCCAGCCCCGCATCGACACGCTGCTCGAGCAGGTCGACTCGAACTACGCAGCAGTTCTGGTCGCCGCCAAGCGCGCGCGCCAGATCAACAGCTACTACCACAACCTCGGTGAGGGGACGTTCGACGAGTTCCCGCCGCCGATGGTGGACTCGCACTCCAAGAACTACCTCACGATCGCCCTCGAAGAGGTCGCGAGCGGCAAGATCGCCTACCACTACCGGTAGGACTGAGCGGACACCGGCAGGCGGCGCAGGGAACGCGCGATGGCCCGGATCCTCCTTGGCGTGAGCGCCGGGATCGCCGCCTACAAGGCGCTGGAGTTCGTGCGCCTCGCGACGAAGGCCGGCCACGCCGTCCGCGTCATCCAGACGCCCGACGCGCAGCGCTTCGTCGGCGGCCCGTCGTTCGCGGCCCTCACGGGTGCCCCGGTCCTCACGAGCGAATGGGAGCGCGATCCGGCGCGCGGCGCGTTCCCCGACCAGGCCCCGCCGCCGCACGAACCGCTGAGCCACCTCGAGCTCGTGCAGCAACGCGGACGTCCTGCTGGTCGCCCCGGCGACCGCCAACACGATCGCGAAGTTGGCGCACGGACTCGCCGACAACCTGCTCACGAGCGCGGCGCTGGCGTCAACCTGTCCGTTGATGATCGCCCCCGCGATGAACAACCACATGTGGGAGCACCCGGCCACGCAGGCGAACCTCGCGCTGCTGCGTGAGCGCGGAGTGACGGTCGTCGGCCCGGGCGTCGGCGCGCTCGCCAGCCGCAGCGAATGGGGACCCGGCCGGCTCGTGGAGCCGAGTGAGCTGCTCGACGCCGTCGAGGCGCTCGTCCCGTCCGGGGAGCGGCCCTGGGACGGCCTGCGGGTCCTCGTCACCGCCGGCGGCACGCGCGAGCCGATCGACGCGGTGCGCTACGTGGGCAACCGGTCGTCGGGTCGGATGGGCTTCGCGCTCGCCGACGAGGCCGCGGCCCGCGGCGCGCAGGTGACGGTGGTGGCCGCCAACGTCGCACTGCCGCGCTCGCCCCGCATCACCTACCGCGACGTCAGCACGGCCGAGGAGCTGCGTGTCGCGTGCGTGGAGGAGTTCGCCGCGTGCGACGTCCTGCTGATGGCCGCCGCCGTCGCGGACTTCGCGCCGTCCGCCGCGGCCGAGGGCAAGCTCAAGAAGGGCGGGCGCGCGAACCTCACCGTCGAGCTCGAGGCCACGGCCGACGTGCTCGCCGAGCTCGCGGCGACGCGCCGACCGGAGCAGACGCTCGTCGGGTTCGCGGCCGAGCACGGCGACGGCGCGCTCGCCTACGGCCGCGAGAAGCTGCGCCGCAAGCGCGTCGACGCGATCGTGGTCAACGACGTCAGCGGTCCCGGGATCGGCTTCGACGCGACCGACAACGAGGTGACCATCGTCACGGCGGCCGGGGAGCGCCACGTTCCCCGCGCCACGAAGGGGGACGTCGCCGGCGCGATCCTGACCGAGGTGGACGCCCTGCACTTCCCGTCGAGGGCACCCGCGACGTGACGGCCTACGGCGACCCGGCCGGGCCCGCGGGCGCCGTGTCGGGCGCCGAGATCGCGGCGGCCGGGGCGCTGGGCGAGCGCGTGGCGGCGAGCGTGCGCTCCGCCGTCGAGGTCCGGCCGGAGGTCATCGACGACGTCGTCATCGCGCTGCTCGCCGAGGGCCACATTCTCATCGAGGACCTGCCCGGAGTGGGGAAGACGACGCTCGCCCGTGCGGTGGCGCGGTCGCTCGGCATGGAGTTCGCGCGCGTCCAGTGCACGGCGGACCTGCTGCCGGCCGACGTCGTCGGGACGAACGTCTACAGCCGCCGCGACGAGGTCTTCGAGTTCCGGCCGGGCCCGATCTTCGCGAACGTCGTGGTGGTCGACGAGATCAACCGCGCGTCGCCCAAGACCCAGTCGGGCCTCCTGGAGTGCATGCAGGAGCGCCGCGTCAGCGTTGATGTCCACACCCATGAGCTGGCCCGGCCGTTCGTGGTCCTGGCCACGCAGAACCCCGTCGAGTTCGAGGGCACCTACCCGCTCCCCGAGGCGCAGGTCGACCGCTTCATGATGCGCCTGTCGCTCGGGTATCCGGACGCGGGCGCCGAGGCGGCGATGCTGGGGGCCAACGAGCACGGCGACCGGGTCGAGCATCTCGAGCCCGTCGGCGGCGCCGCGGACGTGCTGGCGGCGCAGGACGCGGCGCGGCGCATCCATTCGGCCGATCCGGTCCGCGCGTACATCGTCGCGCTCCTGGGCCGCACCCGGACCGATCCGCGCGTCGAGCTCGGCGCGAGCCCGCGTGCCGGGCTCCTGCTGCTGCGCGCCGCCAAGGCGCGCGCCCTGCTCCACGGCCGCGACCACGTGCTGCCGGACGACGTCCAGGCGCTCGCGGTGGCCGTGCTCGCCCATCGGATCGTCCTGGCGCCGGAAGCCGTCGACGTCACGCCGGAGGCGATCATCGCGGACGCCCTCGCGGCGACTCCGGCACGCTGAGGTCGCCGTGGCCGGGCACTCGCGCGCAGCGGTCGGGACGGCGCTCCTCGGCGCGGCGCTGATCCTCATCGCGGGGCTCTTCGACGCCGAGCCGCTCTACGTGCCGGGCATCACCCTCCCGGCGCTGGCGGCCGTCGCCGTCGCGTGGGTCTGGACATCCGCGCGCGGCGCACAGGTCACGCGGACGCTCGCGGGCACGCGCGTGCAGGAGGACGAGCCCCTCCTCGTCGAGATCGAGGTGCGCTCGGGCCGGGTCGCCGTCCCGGCGGGCGAGGTGCGCGACACGCTCCTCTCGCGTCCCGCCCGGCTGGGCCTCGCGCGGCGGCGCACGCGCGTGCGGATCCGGGCGCGCTTCGCACGGCGCGGACGGCGCGAGCTGCCGCCGCCGGCCGTCCTCGTCACCGACCCGCTGGGGCTCGCCGGCGCGCTGGTCACCGGAGCGCAGACCGCGGACGAGCTGCTCGTCCTGCCCCGGGTCGAGCCCGTGCACGCCGCGCCGCGCGGCGGAGGCCGGGCCGCCGCCGGGGACGGCCTGCCGACTCCGGGCGCCGAGGTCGACCTCGACGGGCTGCGCGTGCACCGGCCGGGCGCCCCGGCGTCGCGCATCGCGTGGCAGGTGTACGCGCGCACGGGCGAGCTGCACGAGCGCAACCTGCGCGCCGGCGGCGACGCCCGGCCGCTCATCGTCGTCGACCTCTCGGGCACGACCGAGGCCGACGACGGCGATGCGGCGGTGCGCGCCGCGGCATCGCTGACCGTCCACCTGGCCGGGCGCGGAGGCTGTGCACTGCTGCTCCCCGGCGAGCGCCGGCCCGTGACGGTGGACCCCGGGCTGCGGGGCTGGCCGTCGGCTCACGCCCGGCTTGCGCTCGTCCCCCGGGTGCGCGTCCCGCGCTCGCGGCGCTCAGCGGGAGGACGGGCCCCGTCATCTGGGTGGCGGCGCGACCGCTGCGCGAGCCGCCTCGCGCACTGCTCCACGCCTCGGGAAGCGCGCGCGTCCTGGTCGTCCCCGGTGCCCCGTCGGGGCGCACACCGCTGTTCACCGTCGCCGGGTGCACCGGCTATCGGCTCGGCGGTCACCGCCGCCGGCCCGGCCGCACCACGCGCGCGGCCACGGGGACGGGCGCGTGATGGCGGTCGCCGCTGCAGCCCCCGGCCGCGCCCGGCCCGCGTCCGCACCGGCGCTGGTCGCCGTGCTGCCGCGGCTCGCGGCGTTCCTGGGCCTCGCGCTGCTCGGACTGCTCGCGTGGTCGGACATGCTGGCGCCCGCCCCGCACGGCCGCGCCGTCCTCACGGCCGTGGCGGCCACGGCCTGTGGCGCGTGTCTTGCGGCCGCCGGCGCGATTCCTCTGCGCAGGCGCCGCAACGCGGCGCTCGCGGCGCGACGCTGGCGCTGCTCGTCGTCGCGCTGCTCGGTGCCGAGATCCCGGCCCGCCTGCTGCTGCCGTCGGGCTGGCAGGAGCTCGTGCGGTCGATGGTGGACGGCCTCGCCGCGCTGCCCGGCACGCTCGTGCCCTACGGCGGCGCCGACGTGCTCGTGCGGCGCACGCTCCTGCTTGGCGGGACCGCGCTGGCGGCGATCGCCGTGCTGCAGGGGTTCTGGCCCCGTGAGGCGGGGCGCCCGCCGGGGTCGCCGGCCGCAGCGATGATCACCCTCGGCACGCTCTACGCCGTCCCGGTGATCAGTCGCTCGCCGGAGCGCCCGTTCCTCTCCGGGGCGGTCTTCACGCTGCTGCTCTGCGCCTTCCTCTTCGCGGACCGGCTCAACGGCGCGCGCGTGGTTCCCGCCGTGCTCGTCGTCGGCCTCGTCACCGTCGGCGCGGCGGCGGCGGCGCCCGCCCTGGATCGTCCCGGCCCGTGGGTGAACTACGAGACCCTCGCCGAGGACGTGGCGGGGAACGGCACCGTCGGGTACCGCTGGGACCACGGCTACGGGCCGATCGACTGGCCCCGCGAGGGACGCGAGCTGCTGCGCATCAAGGCGCAGACGCCCTCGTACTGGAAGGCCGAGGCGCTCGACACGTTCGACGGACGCGTCTGGCGACGGGTCGGCACCGTCGCCGCGCTCGAGCCGGAGGGCGACCAGGACCCCGCCCAGCCGCAGTGGACGCAGACGATCACCGTGCGGGTCCGCGGCCTGCGCTCGTCGAAGTTCATCACCGCGGGCTCGGCGGGCCGGGTCTTCGACGCGCCGCGGCAGCCCGTCAGCGCCGGGGCGGGAACGTTCGAGACGCAGCGCGGCGTCCTGCGGCGCGGGGCGGAGTACAAGGCATCCGTCTACACGCCGCGACCGACGGCCGCCCAGCTCCAGAACGCGGCGACCTCACCCCGAGCCTCTCCCGTCAATGGCTGCGGGTGGCGGTGCCGGAGCCGGGGGTGCCGCTCACCGGCGCGGGCGACGGTCCCGCCTGGGCGGAGGTCAGCTTCCCGCCATTCGGCACGCAGGAGGCGACGCTGCTCTCCCGCCCGACGTCGTCGATCGACACGCTCGACGGCGCCGAGGTCGTCGCCGCATCGGCGCTCGGTCGCATCCACGACCTGTCCCGGCGCCTGCTGGCGCGGTCGGACTCCGCCTACGACTACGTGCGCCGCGTGCGCGCGCGCGTCCAGGAGGGCGCGTCGTACACCGAGCGCCCCGCGGTCCGCGCGAACCCCCTCGACGCGTTCCTCTTCGACGACCGCGTGGGGTACTGCCAGCACTTCTCCGGCGCGATGGCGCTGCTGCTGCGCATGGGCGGGGTGCCCGCGCGCGTGGCGGTCGGCTTCTCGCCGGGCGTTCGGGACCGGGACTCGGGCCAGTACGTCGTCCGCGACTACGACGCGCACTCGTGGGTCGAGGCGTACTTCCCGCGGTACGGCTGGGTCACCTTCGACCCGACGCCGGCCGCCTCGCCGGCGCGCGAGCAGGTCGCCGACCGGCAGGCGGCGCTGACCCGCCCGGGCAGCGGGAATCCGGGCGGCGACCGCCCGAGCGACCCGGGCTTCGGCGGCCCGGCGGATCGCGTCGGCGGCGCGGCGGCCGGTGACGACGGCGGCCCGCCGGTGGCGGCGATCCTCGCCGCAGGCCTCGTCGCGGCGGCGCTGGCGACGGCGCTCGTGTTCTGGTGGCGACGGCCGCGGACGCCCGAGGGGGGCGACCCGGAGCTCGCCGAGCTCGAGCGGGCGCTGCGCCGCAGCGGCCGGCCGCTCAGCCCCGACGCGACCCTCGGCGGACTCGAGCAGCGCCTCGGGGGGACGGCCGGAGCCCGCGCCTATCTGCGGGCGCTGTCGGAACGCCGCTACGGCACCGGCGGGCCGCCGCCGACGCGCGCCCAGCGTGCCGCGCTGCGCAGGGAACTCGCTGCCGGCCTCGGCCGCACGGGGCGCCTGCGCGCCTGGTGGGCGCTGCCCCCGCGGTCGTCCTGACCCGGGCGACCGGGGCGCGTCCGGAGGCCCGTTACCCTGGAGCCATGGCGCTGGAGTCGGCATACGATCTCTTCCGCAACGGGACGGAGCTGCTGGAGCGCGGCGACTGCCACGCCGCGACGGTCCCGCTCACCCGCGCGCGCGACCTGGAGCCCTCGAAGGCCTCGGTCCGCGAAGCGCTGGGGCGAGCGCTGTTCGGCGCCCAGCGGTACGCCGAGGCGGCGGTGGAGTTCCGCGCGGTGGCCGACGGCGCGCCGACGAACGACTACGCGCTGTTCTGCCTCGGCCGGTCGCTGCAGCTCCTCGGGCGCCACGAGGAGGCGCGCCACCCGCTCGCCCTCGCGTCCTGCCTGCGTCCCGAGCGCGCCGACTACCGGCGCTACCGCGACCAGGCCCGGCAGCGCTGCGGCGGCTGACGCGCCGCGCGGCGCCCGGCGCGCGAGTCGGGTCCTGACAGGGGACCGATCACGGTCCGCCGGGAGGACCGTCGGCCGCGGCGCGCACGTCGTCCGCCGCGGCGACGAGGGCCCCGAGCAGGCGGTCCACCTCGTCGGCGTGGACCGCCGCCACGGCCGGGATCTCGCCGACGACCCAGATCGACCCGTCGCCCGTGTGCGCGAGGCGGACGAGGACGAGCCGGCGATTGCGGTAGAGGAGGTCGTGGGGGTCGGCGCCGCCGGGCCTCAGGACCGGCGCCTGGGCGCGCAGGACGCCGTCGCGCAGCGCGATCCCGACATCCAGCGGCCAGCCGCCCGCCTCGGCGCGCAGGCCCCATTCCGCGGCGGCGAGGCTGCGCCAAGAGGCCGCCGACCGGGTGAGGCAGGCTTCCACCGCCGCGGCGGCGGCCTTGTCCGCGGTCGAGGGCACGGTGGTATCGTTGCACCACAGCTTTCGAAGGCCGGCAGCGGCCGTGGCAGTTTTGAAAGTGGGCGCTCGCCCGCTTTTTTTGTTCCTTTTTCTGGATCCATGAGCACCAATGACCTTCAGCAGCAGATCGAGACGCGACTCGGAGCGACGGAGCCCGAGGTCGAGGTGCTGCTCGTCGAGCGGATCGGGACGGACACCCTGCGCCTGACGATCGATCATCCGGACGGGGTGAACCTCGGCACCTGCGAGCGCGTCACGCACGCCCTCGCCGACATGCGCGAGCGCTATGCGCTCGAGGTGTCCTCGCCCGGGCGCGAGCGCCCGCTCACCAAGCCCGACCACTTCCGCCGCTTCCAGGGCCGCAGCGTCCGGGTCCGCACGCGCGAGCCGCGCGACGGGCACCGCAGCTTCACCGGCCGCCTGGTCGGCGCCACCGAGCGGGAGGTGACGATCGCCGCCGATGCCGGCGTGATCGCCATCCCGTACGACGACATCCATCGTTCGAACCTCATCGAGGAGTAAGCAGCCATGTCGCGCGAGATCATGGAGGCCATGCGGACCCTGGCGTCCGAGAAGGGGATCAATCCCGACCGGCTGATCGCCGCGCTCGAGGACGCGCTGCTGTCCGCCTACAAGAAGCAGCCGGACTCGGCGAAGTACGCCCGGGTCGTGCTCGACCCGGAGACCGGTGACTACCGCGTCATCGAGCTGCTCGTCCCGGAGCGGCTCGAGGCCCAGCTGATCGTCGAGACGATCGACGAGGGCACGTACCTCGACCCCGAGACGGGGGAGTACGTCGAGCCGCAGGATCCCGAGATCGACCCGGAGAAGTTCACGCTCTACCGCGATCAGATCGAGGAGCGCGACGTCACGCCGGAGGACTTCGGCCGCATCGCCGCGCAGACCGCCAAGCAGGTGATCCTCCAGCGCATCCGCGAGGCCGAGCGGGACATGATGTACGAGGAGTACCGCGACCGCGTCGGCGAGCTGGTCACGGGCATCGTCCAGCAGTCGGACTCCCGCTACACCCTCGTGCAGCTGCGTCGAGCGCGTCGAGGCGCTGCTCCCGCGCTCCGAGCAGGTCGACGGCGAGCGCTACGACCACGGCCAGCGCGTGAAGGCCGTCATCAAGGACGTCTCCAACGAGGCCAAGGGCCCGTCGATCGTGCTCAGCCGCCGCGACCCGGAGCTCATCAAGAGCCTGTTCGAGCTCGAGGTCCCGGAGATCGCCGACGGCCTCGTCGAGATCGCCAACGTCGCCCGCGAGCCGGGCTACCGCTCGAAGATCGCCGTCGTGTCCTACGCCGACGGCGTCGACCCGGTCGGCGCGTGCGTCGGCCCCCGCGGGTCGCGGGTGCGCATGGTCGTCTCCGAGCTGCGCGGCGAGAAGATCGACATCATCCCCTACAACGACGAGCCCGCCCGGTTCGTCGCCAAGGCGCTGTCGCCGGCCCGCGTGCGCGAGGTGCTCGTCGACGACGACCAGCGTCAGGCGACCGTCATCGTCCCCGACGACCAGCTCTCGCTCGCGATCGGCCGCGAGGGGCAGAACGCCCGTCTGGCGGCGCGTCTGACCGGCTGGCGCATCGACATCCGGTCCGAGACCGAGTTCGCGACCGATGCGCCGGACTCCTCGTACGACGAGGAGGAGACCGGCGGGCGCTGCGGCGCGATCCAGTCCACGGGCCGCCGCTGCCCGAACGCCGCTCTCGGCGGCTCTGCGTACTGCGGGCTCCCGGCGCACCAGGCCCTGTCGCGCTTCTCGGGCAGCTCGGTCGCACTTCATCCTCGGCTTCAGCGACGAGGAGATCGGCCGCCTGTCCGATCCCGACCTGTCGCAGGAGGACGTCGCGGATCTCGTCGCGCAGGGCGAGGAGGCGTACGCCGCGGCCGCCGAGGAGGCCGCCGCGGCCCAGGCCGCGCAGGAGGCCGCGGACGCCGAGGCCGAGCAGGCCGAGGACGGGGCGCGGACGCCACCGCCGAGGATGCCGCCGAGGCCGTCACGGAGGACGTCGATGCCGGAGCGGGCGCCGAGGAGCAGCCCGCATAGCCGCCTCGACACACGCCCCGCAGCGATCCTGCGTGGGGTGCGGGCGACGGACGGCCCAGTCGGGCCTCGTCCGCCTCGTGCTCGACGGTGACCGCGTGGTGGCGGACCCGGGGCGCAGCCGTCCCGGCCGCGGCGCCTACGTCTGCAATGCGGCATGCGCGGCGCAGGCCGTGAACCGCAGATCCCTGCCGCGCGCCTTCCGGCGTGCGGTTCACACCCCCGAGGACTTCGTAGAATCGATCACCTAGTGGCCAAGAAGCGCGTACACGAGATCGCCAAGGAGCAGAACCTCTCCAGCAAGGAGCTGCTCGAAACCCTGCAGGCCGCCGGCCTGGAGGTGAAGGCCGCCGCCTCCTCCGTGGAGGAGGACGACGCGCTGCGCGCGATCGCCGGCGCCGGCGCGCCGAAGCCCGCGGCCGCCAAGCCCGCGCCGCCGGCGCAGGCCGCGCCCCGCGCCGCCGCCCCCGCGGCGCCCGCCGCGGCCGCGCCTGCCCGGCGCGTGTTCGAGCCCGACGCGCCCGCGGCCGCGCCTGCCCGGCGCGTGTTCGAGCCCGACGCGCCCGCGCCGCCCCGGCCGCGACCGCGCGAGAGCGGCCCCGGCGCCCCGCCCGCCCCGCGTCCGCGCGTCCCCGCGCGGCCCGCCGCCAACCTGCCGACGGACCCGCGCGTCGCGGGCCGCGCCGCCTCCCGTCCCGTCACGCCCGCGGCGCCCGCTGCGGAGGCCGCTCCCGCGCCGACTCCGACTCCGGCGCCCGCCGCCGCGCCGGCCGAGCCCCAGTCGACGGCGCCCGTGACGACCGAGGCCGCGGCACCCGCGGCCGCTCCGGCGGCGGCCGCCCCCGAAGCTCCCGCGAGCGCTGCGGCTCCGGAGACCCCGCCGAAGGCCCCGGGCCGGCCCAAGGGCTCGAAGCCGACACCCGGCGCGGGCCCCAAGATCGTGCCGTCCGCCGAGCCGCCGGCACCCGGCACCGGTCCGAAGATCATCTCCGTCCCCGAGCCGCCGAAGCGCCCCAAGCGCGACGAGACGCGGCCCGGCGGCACGACCGGCGGGACCGGCGCGGGCGGCAAGCGCCGCGTCGTCATCGACTCCCAGGCGGCCAGGCGACCCGGCGGGCCGGGCGGCCCCGGCGGCCCCGGTGGCCCGCCGCAGCGCCGTGGGCGCCGCCGTGGACGCCGCCGCTACAGCGACGAGGTCCTGCAGCCGCTCGACACGACGGCGCAGAGCTCGACCGATCTCGTCAAGGTCAACTCCGGGTCGACGGTGAAGGACGTCGCCGAGTACCTCGGCGTCCCCGTCCCCGAGGTCATCAAGCAGCTCATGGGCATGGGCGAGATGGCGACGCTCACCCAGACGCTCTCCGACGAGGCGATCATGATCCTCGCCGAGGCGCTCGGCAAGGAGGTCGAGATCGTCACCACGAGCGACGACGAGGACCTCGACCTGGTCTTCGACGACGACGCGGACGACCTCGTGGAGCGGCCCCCGGTCGTCACGATCATGGGCCACGTCGACCACGGCAAGACGTCGCTGCTGGACGCGATCCGCGAGACCGAGGTCGTCGCCGGCGAGGCCGGCGGCATCACCCAGCACATCGGCGCCTACCAGGTCCACCACGACGGCAAGCACGATCACCTTCCTCGACACGCCGGGCCACGAGGCGTTCACGGCGATGCGCGCCCGCGGCGCCCGCGTCACCGACGTCGCGGTCGTCGTCGTCGCGGCCGACGACGGCCCCAAGCCGCAGACCGACGAGGCGATCGACCACGCGAAGGCGGCGGAGGTGCCGATCATCGTCGCCGTCAACAAGATCGACAAGGAGGGCGCGGACCCCACGCGCGTGCGCACGGAGATGACCGACGCGCAACCTCCAGCCGTCGGACTGGGGCGGGGAGACCGAGTACGTCGACGTCTCCGCCAAGACGCGCCAGGGTCTCGACGACCTGCTCGAGACGATCCTCGTGGTCACCGAGCTCGAGGAGCTGAAGGCCAACACGGAGGCCGATGCGAGCGGCGTCGTGATCGAGTCCAAGCTCGACCCGGGCCGCGGCCCCGTCGTCACGGTCCTCATCCAGCGCGGCACGATGCGCGTCGGCGACGCGCTCGTCGCGGGCCCCCACTGGGGCAAGGTCCGCGCGATGCGTCGACTACACCGGCGCCCGCGTGCGAGGAGGCCGTTCCCGGCGACCCGGTCGAGGTGCTCGGCTTCGACGGCGTTCCGGACGCCGGCGAGTCGGTGCGCGTCGTCGAGAACGATCGCACCGCCCGCCAGCAGGCCGGGGAGCGCGCGATCCGCGTCAAGAACGAGGCGCAGGCCCGCCGTGCCGGCCGCAAGGTGTCCTTCGACGACCTGTTCAAGGTCATCAAGGAGGGCGACCTCAAGGAGCTCAACCTCGTCCTCAAGGCGGACGTGTCCGGCTCGCTGGAGGCGTTCGAGGACGAGATCGCCAAGCTGCCGCAGGACGAGGTCGTCGTCAACATCATCCACAGCGGCGTCGGCGGCATCAACGAGTCCGACATCATGCTCGCCGCCGCGTCCGACGCGGTCATGCTCGGCTTCAACGTGCGCCCGGTCGGCGACGCCCGGCAGGTCGCCGACCGCGAGGGCGTCGAGATCCGCACGCTACTCGGTCATCTACAAGGCGCTCGACGACCTGCGCGACGCGATGTCCGGCATGCTCGAGCCGGAGGAGGTCGAGGACCCGCTCGGCAGCGCCGAGGTCCGCGCAGACCTTCAAGGCCTCGAAGATCGGCACGATCGCCGGCTGCCAGGTGACCGACGGGCAAGATCGTCCGCGGTGCGAAGGTGCGCGTGGTCCGCGACGGCACGGTCATCTACGACACGACGGTCGACACGCCTGCGCCGCCACCAGGACGACGTCCGCGAGGTCGCCCAGGGCTTCGAGTGCGGCATCGTGCTCGCGAACTTCCAGGACGTCAAGGAGGGCGACGTCCTCGAGGCCTACACGACCCGCCAGGTCGAGCGCGAGCTCGAAAAGGCTCGCTGACCGCGGCGTCGCGATGAGCGCGTACGTCGCGCTGTTGCTCGTGCACCTGCACTTCCCCGACGCCGGGAGCCTGAAGGCCAAGCGCGCGGAGCTGCAGTCGGTCAAGGCGCAGCTCCACGGCCGTCACGGCCTGACCGTCGCGGAGGTCGACCACCAGGACGTCTGGCAGCGCGCGACGCTCGCCGCGGCGCTCACCGGCGGGTCCGCGGGCCAGCTGGAGGCCGCCGTCGACCGCGTCGTGCGGTGGCTCGAGGCCCGGTTCGCCGAGGAGGTCCGCGTCGAGCGGACGCTCGCCTCGTGGGACGACCTGGAGGCTCTAGGATGAAGAGCGCAAGGATGCGGCGTGTCGATGAGGCGGTCCGAGAGGTTCTCGCCGACGCGATTCCGCGATGTGTGAAGGATCCCCGGGTCGGCTTCGTGACGGTGACGGACGTGAACACCAGCCCCGACCTGCGCCATGCGCAGGTCTTCGTGAGCGTCCTCGGCGACGAGGACGCCCGCTCCGGCTGCATCGCGGGGCTCACCTCCGCGCACGGCATCCTGCAGCGCGAGGTGGGCAGCTCCCTGCGCATGAAGCGCACGCCCACGCTGACCTTCCACATCGACGAGACGGCCCTGAACGCCGCGCGGCTGGAGGCGCTCATCGAGGAGAACGCCCCCGTCGAGGCCCCCGATCGCGAGCCGGGCGCATGAGCACGACCGGGGCCGTCGTGCAGGAGGCGCGCCAGCAGGTGCTCGACGCGCTGCGCAGCGGCGAGCGCTTCGTCCTCGTCACGCACGAGCACCCCGACGGTGACGCGCTCGGCTCGCTCGTGGGCATGCACGGCCTGCTCACGGCGCTCGGCAAGGACTCGATGATGTTCGTCGGCGCGGACGAGTTCCCGCTGCCCTACGAGTACCGCTGGTTCGACCTCGAGGGCGTGCGGTCGAAGGTCCCGAGCGACATCGAGGACCGGACGATCGTCTTCCTGCGACTGCGGGACGATCGAGCGCAACCCGGTCGAGGCGTTCCGGCGCCCCGGCGGCCTGACGCTCAACATCGACCACCACCACGACAACACGCTGTTCGGCGGCGTGAACCTCGTCGTGAAGGACGCATCCTGCACCGCGGAGATCGTCTGGGACCTCGGGCGCGCGCTCGGCGTGCCGCTCACGGCGCCGACCGCCGAGGCGCTCTACGTCGGCCTGATCACCGACACCGGCCGGTTCATGTACGAGAACACGGGACCGCGCGCGCACCTCATGGCGGCCGACCTGATCGCCGCCGGGATCGACCACACGGCGATCTACCGTCGCGTCTACGAGGGCTGGCCCGAGTCCAAGCTGCTGCTCTTCGCCCGCGCGCTGTCGCGGACCGAGCGGCACGTCGGCGGTGCCCTGACGATGACGCTAGCTCAGCGCGGCGGACTTCGAGCAGACCGGCGCCGAGGAGAGCTACACCGAGGGCGTCGTGGACAGCCTGCGCGCCGTCGAGGGGACGAAGGTCGCGGCCCTCGCGCGCGAGCTCGTCGACGGCGACGGCCGCTGGAAGGTGTCGCTGCGCTCCAGCGACGGCGACGTCGACGTGTCCCTCATCGCCCGCGCCGCCGGCGGCGGCGGACACAAGGCCGCCGCAGGCGTCACGACCGCGATGGCGGGCGACGAGCTGGTCGCGTTCCTCGCCGATCAGGTGCGCGGCGCAGCTCTGATCGACGTCGTGCCCGACCCGCTCGACGGCATCGTCCTCGCCGACAAGCCGGCGGGCAAGACCTCGCACGACGTCACGACGCTCGTGCGGCGCACGCTCGGCGTGCGCAAGGCGGGGCACGCGGGAACGCTCGACCCGTTCGCGACCGGCCTGCTCATCGTGCTGCTGGGGCGCGCGCGGCGGGTGCAGCGGTTCTTCACGGCGCTGCCGAAGGAGTACGTCGCCGTGGCGCAGTTCGGCGCCGTTTCGACGACCGGCGACCCCGACGGCGTGATCACCCCGACCGGCGTGCTCCCGGGACCCGAGCTGCCGCTGCCCACCGGCCTGATCCGCCAGCGCCCGCCGGCCTACAGCGCCATCCGGGTCGGCGGCGTGAAGGCCTACGAGCGCGCGCGGAGCGGGCGAGGACGTCGAGATGCCCGAGCGCGAGGTCACGGTGTACGCCTTCGAGCAGCTCTGGCGCGAGGGCGACCGCGCGGGATTTCGCATCGCGTGTTCGTCCGGGACCTACGTGCGCAGCCTCATCGCCGACCTCGGCGACGCCTACACGCTCGAGCTGCGCCGCACCCGCATCGGGCCGTTCGACGTCGCCGACGCGGACGCCGCGCGCGTCCTGCCGTTCGCCTCGACCCTCGGGATGTTCCGCTCGGTCCTCCTCGACGGCGATGAGGCGCGCAGAGGCCGCCCACGGGGTGGCCGTGCCGGCGCCCGGCGCCCTGACCGACCCCGAGGCGGCGTGGCACGTCCCGGACCCGCCGGCCGAGGTCCTGCTGCTCGACGCGGGCGGGCCGATCGCGCTCGCCGAGGAGCGCGACGACGGCCTGCTCAAGCCCGTCGTAGGCTTCCGCGCGTGAAGATCGTCCCGCTCCCCGAAGCCGAGCCGCGTCCGCGCCGCGTCGCCGTCGGGACGTTCGACGGCGTCCACGCTCGGCCACCGCGCCGTGATCGAGGGTGCAGACACGGTCCTGACGTTCGACCCGCATCCGGTCGTCGGTGATCTCGCCCGGGAACGCGAGCCCGAGCTGCTGACGACGCTCGAGCGCAAGGCGCGAGCTGGTGGCCGGACTCGGGGTCGAGGAGCTGGTCGTGATCCCGTTCGACCGCGACTTCGCCGGCGCAGCGCCGCAGGCAGTTCATCGACGACGTGCTCGTCGGCGCGCTGGGCGCCACGCATGTGACGCGTGGGGGAGAACTTCCGCTTCGGCAACCGCGCGCAGGGCGACGCCGAGCTGCTGGGCGCCGACGAGCCGCGTTCGAGACCCGCGTCGTCGCCGCTGCTCGAGGTCGACGGCGAGATCGTCAGCTCCAGCCACATCCGCGGGCTGGTCGCCGGCGGGGCGCTGGAGTACGCCGGGACGCTCCTCGGCGACGCCGTTCGTCGTCGAGGGAACCGTCGCGCACGGCGACAAGCGCGGGCCGGACGCTCGGGTTACCCGACGGCGAACCTCGTGCCCGCGCGAGGGTATGCGACGCCCGGGTCACGGGGTCTACGCTGCCGCGCGCGGACCGCGGACGGCGCTGGCACGCGGCGGCGACAACGTCGGCGTGCGGCCGACGTTCGAGTCCGGGCTCGGCGAGCTGATCGAGGCGTACATGCTCGACTTCGACGGCGACCTCTACGGCCAGCGAGCTGCGGGTGGAGTTCCTGCGCCGGCTGCGCGGCGAGAAGCGCTTCGAGAGCGTCGACGCCCTGCTCGAGCAGATGGCGCGCGACGTCGAGGCGACGCGGATGCTCGCCGGCGTCCCTGAGCGCCGCGCCGCGCGAGACGGCGGAGGGCGCCTGCTACCGTGCTCTCGCCGCATATGAGCACGCTGACGCCCGAGAAGACCCAAGAGATCGTCACCCGGTTCGGCGGAGAACGACAAGGACACCGGAGAACACCCGTGTCCAGATCGCGCTGCTGACCCAGCGGATCAACGATCTGACCGAGCATCTGCGCGCCACAAGAAGGACCACGCGTCCCGCCGCGGCCTGCTGATGCTCGTCGGCCGCCGCCGGCGCTTCCTGAACTACATGCAGAAGACCGACCTCGACGGCTACCGCCAGCTCGTCAAGGAGCTCGGCCTGCGCAAGTAGCCGTACCCGGGCATGACCATCATCACGCCGGGAGCCGCGGCGCCCGAGTTCTCTCTCCAGCGCGAGGACGGCAGCCGCTTCACGAACGCCGACCTCGCCGGGAAGACGGTCGTCCTGGTCTTCTACCCGAATGCCTTCAGCCCGGTCTGCACCGACCAGTTCCAGGTCTACAAGGAGGCGCTGGCCGAGATCACGAAGGATGGCGCCGAGATCTATCGGCGTCTCGACCGACCAACTCCGCCTCGCAGACCGCGTTCCGCGAGAAGCTCGGGGTCGACGATCCCGATGCTCTCCGACTTCGAGCCCAAGGGCGAGGCGTGCCGCGCGCTGCGGCGCTTACTTCGAGCCCGGCGGGCTTCACGCAACCGCGCGCTCGTGATCGTCGTCAAGGACGGCGTCGTCGCCTGGTCGTGGCTCGGCGGAGAACCCCGGGCGTCCTGCCCGGCGTCAACCTCGTGTTCGACGGCCTGGCTGCTGAGCGCAGGCGCGCCTGACGTCCCGGCGCCAGCAGCGGCACCGAGCGCCTCGCGCCGGTAGTCGAAGATCGCCTCGACGTCGCGCCGCACCAGCGCGCGGTGCGGCGACCTCGCCGAGCGGCCCGAAGTCCGATCGCGTAGCGGACGGTGTCGGTCATCAGCGTGCGCTCGCCCGGAAGCGGATCGAACGTGTGCGTGTGGTGCCACAGCGCGTAGGGGCCCTGAGAGCTGGCGTATCGACGAAGCGCGCGGCTCGGCGTCCAGTCCTGGATCAGCGTCTTCCAGGTCGCACCGGGAACCCGTGCAGCCGCAGCCGGTACTGGATCAGCGTCCCGGCGCGCATGTCGATCGGCCGCGGGCGTGACGACGCGAAATCGCAGCAGCGGCGGCGTGATCGCCTCGAGGTTGAAGGCGTCGGCGAAGAACGGGAACACCTCGTCGGGGGTCCCGTCCAGCTCCTGCTCGCGCCGCAGCGTGTGGATGCGCATGCAGGATGGGTACACCGGGAGGCCCTCAGGAGGATGACGACGGATCTCACCAGCGCCGCCCGTCCCGCCGCTGCGCGCCGACGACCACGTCCGCGGGCCGCGAGGGCGCGCCGCTCGTCGTCGTCTACGCCGACTTCAGCTGCCCGCGATGCGCGCTGACCGCCGACCGCCTCGCCGCGCTGCCCGTGCGGGTCTGCTTCCGCCACTTCGCGCTGGGGCCGCCACCGCCGTGCGCTGCCGACCGCCTGCGCCGCAGAGGCGGCGGCGCGTCAGGGCGCGTTCTGGGCGTTCCACGACGCGCTGTTCGCCGACCAGGGGCGCCTCGACGACCCGCACCTGTGGGCGCGCTGCGAGGATCTGGGGCTGGACCTGGACCGCTTCGAGGCCGACCGCCGCGATCCGGCGCTCGCCGAGCGCGTCAGCCGCGACGTCCGCGAGGCGATGCGTGGCGGCGCCGCCACGACGCCCGTCCTGGTGCTGCCGGACGGGGGACTGCACCAGGGAGCACCCGACGCGGCGCTCCTGGCCGTGATTCGCGCCCTCGCGGGCGGCGCAGGCGGCTAGGATGGGCTGGTTCGGATATCGAGAGACGCAAGCGATGACGGGCCGCAGGATCCGAAGGCGGACCCGGAAAGAAGGTTCACAACTTCATGAGTACTGACGCCGTGACCACCGTTTCGGTCGAGATCGCCGGAACCGAGATCTCGTTCGAGACGGGCAAGATGGCCAAGCAGGCCGGCGGCGCCGTCGTCGTCCGCCAGGGCGACACGATGGTCCTCTGCACCGCCACCGTCGGCAACCTGCGGGACGTCGACTTCCTCCCGCTGACCGTCGACGTCGAGGAGCGCATGTACGCCGCGGGCAAGATCCCCGGCTCGTTCTTCAAGCGCGAGGGCCGCTCGGGCGAGAAGGGCACGCTCACCGCCCGGATGATCGACCGCCCGATCCGCCCGCTGTTCCCCAAGGGCTGGCACTACGAGACGCAGCTCGTGGCGATCCCGCTGAGCGTCGATCACGTCAACCCCTACGACATCCTCGCGATGAACGGCGCCTCCGCGGCGCTGATGATCTCCCCGGTCCCGCTCCCGACCCCGGTCGGCGCGGTGCGCATCGGCAAGATCGACGGCAACTTCGTCGTCAACCCGCCGGAGGAGTCGCTCCTCGCCGGCAGCGAGAACGAGAGCACGCTCGACCTGGTCGTCGCCGGCACCGATGAGGCGATCCTGATGGTCGAGGCGGGCGCCAACGAGGTCTCCGAGGCCGAGATCCTCGACGCGCTCGACATCGCCCACGGCGAGATCAAGAAGCTCTGCCAGCTCCAGCGCGACCTCGCCGCGAAGGTCGGCAAGGAGAAGATCGTCGTCGAGGCCCCGGTCATCGACGAGGGCCTGATCGCCGACATCAAGCGCCTCGCACGGCGCGGACCTCGACAAGGCCACGCAGGTCGAGGACAAGCTCGAGCGCCAGGACGCGACCAAGGCCGTCGAGACCGCGATCGTCGAGCACTACGCCGGTGACCCCGAGGCCGCCGACTTCGGCGCGAAGAAGGCCGCCGCGGCCGCCGCGTTCGCGAAGATCGAGAAGGCGACGATCCGCCAGCGCATCGCCGTCGACAAGAAGCGGCCCGACGGCCGCTCGGCCAAGGAGATCCGCCAGATCTCGATCGAGGTCGGCGTCGCCCCGCGCACGCACGGCTCGGCGCTCTTCACGCGCGGCCAGACGCAGGCGCTGTCGGTCGCCGCGCTCGGCACGCTCAAGGAGGAGATGCGTCTCGACACGCTCGGCCTGGAGAAGAACCGCTTCTACTGGCACCACTACAACTTCCCGCCGTTCTCGGTCGGGGAGGCCGGCTTCATGCGCGGCCCCAAGCGCCGCGACATCGGCCACGGCGCGCTCGCCGAGCGGGCGCTCGTGCCGGTCGTGCCGACCACCGAGGAGTTCCCGTACACGATCCGTGTCGTCTCCGACATCCTGGAGTCCAACGGCTCCTCGTCGATGGCGTCGGTCTGCGGCTCCTCGCTGTCGCTGATGCAGGCGGGCGTGCCGATCAAGGCGCCGGTCGCCGGCATCGCGATGGGGCTCATCAAGGAGGGCGACGACTACATCGTCCTCACCGACATCGCCGGCGTCGAGGATCACCTCGGCGACATGGACTTCAAGGTCGCCGGCACCGAGGCGGGCATCACCGCGCTCCAGATGGACATCAAGATCACCGGCGTGACGTTCGACATCCTGCGCGACGCGCTCGTCGCAGGCGCGCGACGCGCGGCTCGACATCCTCGGCCAGATGGCGAAGGTCATCGACGAGCCGAGCGACGGAGCTGTCGCCGTTCGCCCCGCGGATCATCCAGATCCAGATCGATCCCTCGCAGATCGGCCTGCTGATCGGCAAGGGCGGCGAGACGATCCGCGGCCTCTCCGAGGAGTTCGAGTCGCAGATCGACGTCAACGACGAGGGCCAGGTCCTCATCTACTCGTCGAACGGCGAGCTGGGCGAGGCGCTGCGGCGAGCGGATCCGGACGATGATGAAGGAGGTCGAGGTCGGTGACGAGTTCACCGGCAAGGTCGTCAAGACGACCACCTTCGGCGCCTTCGTCGAGCTGTCCAAGGGCACCGACGGTCTGCTGCACATCTCCAACGTCTCGCCGGGCGAACCGGGTCGAGAACGTCGAGGACGTGCTCAACCGCGGCGACGAGATCCAGGTAAGCGTCGTCGAGGTGGACCGCGAGCGCGGCCGCATCGGCCTGCGCCTCATCGACGACCCGTCGATCGCCGGCAAGTCCAACGAGGAGCTCGCCTCCGTCGTGGCCTCCGGCGGGGACCGCGGCGGCGACCGCGGCCCGCGTCGCGATCGCGGTGAGCGCAACGGCGGTGGCGGCGCCGGGCGCGGCTCCGGCCGCCCGCGTCATCGCCGCGGCGACAGCGACCCGGATCGCGGCTGATCCGCGCGATCGCCAAGGCGACGTGAGCGACTCCTCCGGGCACCGCCTGACGACCCTCCCCTCCGGGGTGCGGGTCGTCACCGAGGCGGTGCCCGGCGTGCGCTCCGCCGCGCTGGGCTTCTTCGTCGGCGACGGGCTCGGTCACCGAGCCCGCCGAGCAGGCCGGCTGGTCGCACCTGCTCGAGCATCTGCTGTTCCGCGGGACGGCGCGCTACGGCTCCGCCGAGATCGACGAGCTGTTCGACGGCATGGGCGCCGAGCTCAACGCCGGGACCGGCCGCGAGTCCACGTCGATCTACTCGCGGGTGCTCGACCAGCACCTCGACCGCGCGTTCGACGTCGTCGCGCGACATGGTCTGGCGCCCGGCGATCACGGCGCCCGACGTGGCGAGCGAGCAGGAGATCGTCCTCGAGGAGCTCGCGATGTACGAGGACGACCCGCAGGATCGGGTCTTCGACCTGCTGGGGGAGGCCACCTTCGGCGACCACCCGCTCGGGCGCGCCGTCATCGGCACCCGCGCGACGGTGACCGCGGCGGCGTCCGAGCCGCTGCACGCCTTCCACGGCGAGCGCTACGTGCCGGGCGACGTCGTCGTCGCCGCGGCCGGCTCGGTCGACCACGAGGCGCTCGTCGCCCTGGTGGAGGGCCAGGACACCGGCCCGGCGGGCGCCCATGCGCCCGCGCCGCCGCCCCCGCCGGACGCGAGCGCCGCGCCGCGGCGCCGGTTCATCGAGAAGCCGACGGAGCAGGTGCACCTCACGCTCGGCGCCCCCGGCATCGCGCGCGACGACGAGCGGCGCTTCGCGCTGCGCATCCTCGACACGGTGCTCGGCGGGACGTCGTCCTCACGCCTCTTCCAGGAGGTGCGCGAGAAGCGCGCACTGGCCTACAGCGTCAGCACCTTCCATGCGCAGTATGCCGGGGCGGGCCACGTGGGCCTCTACCTCGGGACGCGGCCGGAGAACCTCGGCACCGCCATGCAGGTCGTCGGCGAGGAGCTGGCGCGGTTCCTGGAGGACGGCATCACGGGCGACGAACTGGTCCGCGCCAAGGAGAACGCGAAGGGCCGGGCCGTCCTGACGCTCGAGTCGACGTCCGCGCGGATGAATCGCCTCGGCGGCGCGCTGCTCGCCGGGCTGCCGATCCTCAGCCTCGACGAGCTGATCGCGCGCGTGGAGGCGGTCACGGCCGAGGACGTCGTCGCCCTCGCACGCGAGCTGCTGCCGCCCGAGCGCCTCAGCGCGGCCGCCGTCGGCCCGAGCGAGGCGGCCTTCCGCTCGGCGCTCGAGCCCGTCATGCCTGCGCTGGCGGGTGCCGCATGACCGCCGCGCCGATCCGCGTCGCGGTCGCCGGCGCGGACGGGCGCATGGGCCAGACGGTCTGCGAGGCCGTCGAGGGCGCCGCGGACATGGAGCTGACCGGGCGCGCCGACCCCGCGCTCGACACGACGCTCGCCGACGTCCTGCCGGACGCCGACGTCGTCGTCGACTTCACGACGCCCGACACCGCCCAGGCGAACGCGCTCGCCTGCCTGGAGGCGGGCGTCCATGTCGTGATCGGCACGACGGGCTTCGACCCCGCGCCCCTGCAGGCCGCAGCCGCCGCGTCGGCCGGCAACGTGCTGATCGCGCCGAACTTCGCGATCGGGGCCGTGCTGCTGATGCGCTTCGCCACCGAGGCCGCCCGGCACTTCCCGAAGGCCGAGATCATCGAGCTGCACCACGACCGCAAGCTCGACGCCCCGAGCGGTACGGCCGCGCGCACGGCGTCGCTGATGGAGCCGGAGATGGCCGGGCCCGTCCCGATCCACTCCGTCCGGCTGCCGGGGCTCGTCGCCCATCAGGAGGTCCTGTTCGGCGGCCTGGACGAGACGCTGACGATCCGCCACGACTCGCTGAGCCGCGAGTGCTTCATGCCCGGCGTCCTGCTCGCCGTCCGCGCCGTGCCCACGTTGCCCGAGCCCGTCGTCACCGGGCTCGAGCACATCCTGTGACGGACGCGGTGACGCTCCGGCCGGCGACGGTCGCCGACGCCGAGGCGATCGCCGGGATCAGCGTGCGCGGCTGGATACATGCGTACGCCGATTTCCTCGACCCGCGCGTTCTCGCCGAGCGCACCGCCGACAGCCAGGCGGAGTGCTGGCGCCGGTGGCTCGCCGGCGAGGAGACGCGCACGCAGGTCGCCGAGCTGGCCGGCCGGATCATGGGGTACGCGACCGTCGGTGCGAGCAGGGACACCGACGCCACGCCGGCCGTCGGCGAGCTCGCGGGGCTCTACGTCGACCCGCCGGCGCAGGGCGCGGGTCTGGGGACGGTGCTGCTCGCGGACGCCGTTGACCGCCTGCGCGGCGCGGGCTTCGCGAGCGCGACGCTCTGGGTGTTCGAGGAGAACGGGCTTGGGCGCGCGTTCTACGAGCGCCACGGGTGGGCGATCGACCCCGGCGGCGCCGGGCGGGAGGGCGCCGACTGGCACGGCCCCGCGGTGCGCTACCGGCGGGATCTCTGACGCCGTGCTCGTCGCGGTGACCGACCACGCCGCCGACCGCTACCGCCAGCGGATCGGAGGGCGCACGGGCGCGGTGGACCCGCGGATCGAGATCGCGGGCCGGGTCGCCCGCGCGTTCGCCGCCGGGCGCCACGGCGACGAGCCGCCCGCCGGGGGCGGGCGCCGCGCGCGGCTCGGTCTACGTCCACGACCTCGACGACCGGGCCCTGGTCTTCATCTGCCGCCGCGACGGGGCCGAGCTCGTCGTCGTGACGCTCTGGGAGCGCGAGGGCGGCGTCGCGGAGCCCCGCGTCCCCCGCCGCTTCACCGACGAGCTGCGCGGGACCTGACCGGCCGAAGACGCAACCCGCAATCGCGAACAACGGCGCGTCGGTCACCTGGACCCGGGTCCGTGTGCGGCTCTTCGGGATCGAGGCCGCACACGTGCGCACGAGCCCGCGTCGGAGGCGGCCGTGCGCGATTCTTCGGCCCGCGCGCCGTGCCTCAGGCCGCGACGAGCCGGGCCAGGCGCGTGGTCCGCCGGCCGGCGTCGCGCCGGTGCAGCGCCGTCTGGAGCGCACCGGGCGAGGCGACCATCACGCAGACCCGCTCGGCGCGCGTCACGGCCGTGTAGAGGAGGTTGCGCGTCGAGCATGATGTGGTGGCCGCGGAACACGGGCACGACGACGGCCGGAGCCTGACTGCCCTGCGCCTTGTGGACGGAGATCGCATAGGCCAGGCGCAGCGTGCCCAGCTCGTCGACCCCGATCGCGATCCGCCGCCCGTCGTCGCCCGCGAACGTCACGCTCTCCGCCGCGACGTCGTGGTGGGCGATCACGCCGAGCTCGCCGTTCATGAGCTCGCGCTCGTGGTCGTTGCGGGTCTGGATGACGCGGTCGCCGACGCGCAGCGCGGTCCCGGGGATGGCCGCGCCGTCGGGGTTGCGCCGGGCCCGCAGCTCGGTGTTCAGCGCGTCGACGCCGAGCGGCCCGCGGTGCATCGGCGCGAGCACGAGCACGTCGCGGGACGGGTCGAGGTCGTAGTGGGCGGGCAGGCGCTCGGCGGCGAGCGACACGACCTCGGCGAACATGGCCTCGGCGTCGGGGCGCGCGAGCAGGAAGAAGTCGCGCACGTCGTCCGGTCCGGCGTCGGTCGCGGGCACCTCGCCGTGGTTGATCGCGTGCGCGGCGCGGACGATCAGCGAGCGCGCCGCCTGGCGGAAGACCTCGGTCAGCCGGACGGTGGGGACGACGCCCGAGTCGATGAGGTCGCCGAGCACGGCGCCCGCGCCGACCGGCGGCAGCTGGTCGACGTCCCCGACGAGCAGGACGTGGGTCCGCGGGCCGACGGCGCCGAGCAGCGCGTCCGCCAGGTGCACGGAGAGCATCGACGCCTCGTCCACGACCAGGACGTCGGCGCCGGTGATCGGATCGTCGGGCCCGTGCTCGAAGCCCTCGTCGGGAATCCAGCCCAGGAGCCGGTGGATCGTCGTCGCCGACGCGCCGGTGGCCTCGGACAGCCGCCGCGCCGCCTTGCCCGTCGGGGCGCACAGGCGCACGCTGCGGCCGGCGCTCGCGCACGAGGTCCACCAGGGCGCGCATCGTGGCGGTCTTGCCGGTGCCGGGACCGCCCGTGAGGATCGCCAGGCGCCCGGAGAGCACCGCGTCGACGACGGCCCACTGGTCGTCGGTGGGGATGAACGCGCCCGCCGCGGGCCGCTCGGCGTCCGGCAGGCGCAGGACCGGCGCGTCGGTCGCCAGCGCCCGCGCGCAGCGCGCGAGCCGGCGCTCGAGCCCGTCCATCGCCGGATCGGCGAGCAGGTCGCCGTCGGCGACGAGCCGCCCGCGCGCCACGAGCTCGTCGATCCGCCCGGCGACGTCCCGGCCGAGGAGGGCCGCCGCGCGCCGCTCGAGCTCCTCGCGGGGGAGGAGGCAGTGCCCGTCGCGCTCGGCCTCGGCCAGCGCGTGGACGATGCCCGCGTCCAGCCGCTCGGGCGCGCCCATGTCGGTCCCGAGCGCCCGCGCGAGGCTGTCGGCGGTCGCGAAGCCGACGCCGTCGACCTCGGTCGCGGCGTACGGATCCTCGCGCAGGAGGCCGATCGCCTCGGGCCCGAAGGCCCGCTCGATGCGGGAGGCCGCCGCCGCGTCGACGCCGTGCTCGGCGAGAAACAGCCGCAGCGCCCGGCGCCCGCGCAGCTGCTCCCACGAACGGCTCGCGGGCCCGATCCGCGAGGGCCCGATCCCGGGCACCTGCCGCAGCGCGGCGCGCGGGTCCCGGTCGACGATCTCCAGGACGTCCGGGCCATGGGTCTTCAGCAGCCAGGCCGCGCCGGACGGGCCGACGTGCCGGACGGAGGAGAGGAGATTCAGGAGCGCCGCGTCGCTCGAGGGCCCGAGGCTGCGCACCGCGCCGACCTGGAAGCGCCAGCCGTGCTTGGCGTGCCGGCTCCATGCCCCGTCGGCCTCCAGCAGCTCGCCCTCGTGGACGTGGTCGAGCGTGCCCGTGAGCGTCACCTCCTCGCCCTCGTCGGTGAGCGCCGCGACGACGGCGAACCCGCCCTCCGGCGCCTGCCAGCGCACGGCGACGACCTCCGCGCGCAGCGCACGTGCGGCGGGGTCGGCGGGGCGGCCTGCGTCGGGGTCCGGGGCGGACATGGGGACGGACGAGTGTGAGGCGGGCGGCGGACGCGAGCGTCGGCTAGGCTCAGGTCGTGCAGCTGGGAAGCATCCTGACGGCGATCATCACGCCTTTCGACGCCGACATGCGGGTCGACGAGGAGGCGTTCGTCGCGCTCATGCACCACCTCGCCGCCAACGGCTCCGACGGTTTCGTCGTCTGCGGGACGACGGGGGAGGCCGCGACGCTCGACGACGACGAGCACCTGGGGCTCATCGAGCTGGCGGTCCGCGAGCGGCCCGGACGGCGCCGACGGTCATCGCCGGGGTCGGCTCCAACGACACCCGCCACGCGGTCCACCTGACCGAGCGCGCCTGCGCGCTCGGCGCCGACGCGCTGCTGTCGGTCAACCCGTACTACAACCGCCCCAACCGCCGCGGCGTGATCGCGCACTACCGCGAGGTCGTGCGCGCCGCCGACCGGCCGATCGTCCTCTACAACATCCCGCAGCGCACCGGGTCGGACATGCCGAACGACCTGCTCGCCGAGCTGGCCCAGCTCGACCACATCAGCGGCGGTCAAGCAGGCCAACAACGACAACCTCGCGCTCGTCGACGGGCTGGAGCTCTACGCCGGCAACGACGACATCCTCGCGCGCACGCTCGACCTCGGCGGCGCCGGCGGCATCCTCGTCGCCAGCCACATCGTCGGGCCCCGAGATGCGCAGGATGGTCGACGAGCCGGCGCGAGCGCGCCGCGATCGACGCCGGCTGCAGGACTGCTACGCCGCCCTCGGCGTCGGCCCCGCGGCCGATGACGACCAAGGCCGCGCTCAACCTCCTCGGCCACCGTGCCGGGATCCCTCGCCTCCCGTTCGTGGAGGCCGACGCATCGGAGACCGCCGTGATCCGCTCAGCCCTCGCCGCCCACGGGCTCCTGGAACCGGCGAGCGCCTGATGGCCGGCAAACTGCGCGTCCTGCCGCTCGGCGGGCTCGGCGAGATCGGCAAGAACATGACGGTCGTCGAGTACGAGGGCCGGCTGCTCGTCGTCGACACGGGCCTGCGGTTCCCGACCGCGGAGATGGTCGGGATCGACCTCGTCCTGCCCGACTTCAGCTTCCTGCGCGGGCGCGTCGACGACATCGAGGGCGATCGTCATCACGCACGGCCACGAGGACCACCTCGGCGCGCTGCCTTGGATCCTGCGCGAGATGCGCGCCGAGGGCGCGACGAGCTGCCGCCGGTCTTCGGCGCACCGCTGACGATGGCGATGGCCCGCTCCAAGCTCGACGAGCACAAGCTCTGAAGAACGTCGAGGTCGAGGACGTGAAGGCCGGGGGAGAGATCGAGCTCGGGCCGTTCGACGTCGAGCTCGATCCACATGACCCACTCGATCCCCGACGCCGTCGCCGTGGCGATCACGACCGACGCTCGGCACGGTGCTCATCACCGGCGACTACAAGTTCGACCAGACCCCGGTCGACGGCCGCCCGCCGACGTCGGCCGGCTCGCCCAGCTCGGCGACCGAGGGGACTGCTGCTGCTCTGCGGCGACTCGACCAACGCCGACCGCCCGGGGTTCTCGCCCAGCGAGGCGCAGGTCGGCCCGCACCTGCAGCAGGCGTTCCTGCGCTGCGAGGGCCGGATCATCGTCACCTGCTTCGCCTCGAACATCCATCGCGTCCAGCAGGTCGTCGACGCCGCCGCGACGCTCAATCGCAAGGTCGCGCTGGTCGGGCGCTCGATGCGCAAGAACATGAACATCGGGCGCTCGCTCGGCCACATCGAGGTCCCCGACGGCATGCTCGTCGAGCCCGCGCGAGATCGACGACTTCCCGGACGAGCGAGATCGTGATCATCTCGACCGGCTCCCAGGGCGAGCCGCTGAGCGCGCTGCGCCGGATGGCGTTCAGCGACCATCGCGAGGTCCAGCTGCGCGCGCGGCGACACCGTCGTCTTCGCGCGACGCCGATCCCCGGCAACGAGCGCGCGGTCAACGAGACGATCGACCGGCTCTACCACATCGGCTGCACGGTGATGACGGCCCGGGACGCGCCGATGCACGCCTCCGGCCACGGCTACGCCGAGGAGATCAAGCTGATGCTCAACCTGACGCAAGCCGAAGTACGTCATGCCGTTCCACGGCGACTTCAAGCGCCTGGAGCTCCACGGGCAGCTGGCCGAGGCGGTCGGCGTGCCCGCCGACAACATCTTCAAGGGCGAGAACGGCCTGCCGCTCGAGCTCGACGAGCGACGGAGCGCGGCTTCGGCAAGCCCGAGCGCGCCGGGATGATCTTCGTCGACGGCGTGGAGATCGGCGACGTCGCCGACGTCGCGCTGCGCGACCGCCGGATGCTGAGCGCCGACGGCATCTTCGTCGTCGTGGCGACGATCTCCGAGCAGGACGGAACCTCGGTGGCCGAGCCGGAGGTGATCTTCCGCGGCGTCCCGTTCCCGGAGGAGGCCGAGCGGCTGCTCGACGACATCCGGGGGACGGTCGAGCGCACGCTCGCGCGCGCCGCGAAGGACAAGGTCCGCGAGATCGACATGATCCAGAGATGCTGCACGACGATCTCGCCGCGCTGGTCTACGACCGCCTGCGGCGCCGGCCGATGGTCCTGCCGGTCGTCGTCGAGGTCTGACCTACCGGCGGCGCTGCGGGCGACGCGCCGCGATCGTCCGCGCCAGCGCCGCCCTGCGGGTCACCGCCACGGGCTCACCCGCGGCGCCGTCGTCGGCGGGATCGCCCGGGTCCTCGGCGGCGACGCGCGGGAGGTCCACGACGAACCGCGCCCCGGGGTCCGCGTCCTCGAGGACGACGTCCCCGCCGTGGGCGACGGCGACGGCCTTGACGATGGCCAGGCCCAGGCCGGTCGAGCCCCCGCGGTCGCCGCCGGCGCGCACGAAGCGCTCGAAGATCCGCTCGCGCAGCTCCGGTGGCACGCCCGGGCCGTCGTCCTGGACGGTGACGATCACGCGGCAGCCCTCGCCGTGCACGCCGACGGTGATGAGCGTGCCCGGCGGCGTGTGGTTGATCGCGTTCTCCACGAGGTTCAGCACGAGCCGGTGCAGCTCGTCGCGGGCGCCCTCGACCACGAGCCCGGGCTGCGGCGTCGACCTCCAGCCGGTGGTCGGACGACAGGGCGCCCGCCTCGCCGACCGCGTCGACCGCGACGGCCCCGACGTCGACCGGCCCGAGGTGGCGCTCCTGCCCGGCGTCCGAGCGCGCGAGCAGCAGCAGGTCGGCGACGAGGCGGCGCATCCGCCGTGAGCTGCGCAGCGCGGACGCCGCGGCCTCGCGCTCCTCGCCGTCCAGCTCGTCGGCGAGCAGTTCGAGGTTCGCCAGGACCGCCGTCAGCGGCGTGCGCAGCTCGTGCGAGGCGTCCGCGACGAACGCGCGCTGGCGCTCGAGCGCCGCCTCGGTCTCGCTGCGCGAGCTCTCCAGCGCGCCGAGCATCTCGTTGAGGGTCGCGGCCAGCTCGGCGACCTCGTCCTCGGCCCGCGGCTGGGGGACCTGGCGGTCGGGGTCGCCGGTGCGCGCGATGTCGCGTGCTGCGGCGGTCAGGTCGGTGATCGGCCGCAGCGAGCGCTTGGCCAGCGCGAGCGCCGCGAGGAACGCGAGGAGCGTGCCGAGGAAGACGCCGATCGCCAGGAACCAGCGCACCCCGCGGATCGTGCTCTTGACCTCGTCCAGCGGCCGCGCGTACTCGAGCCAGATCGGGATGCGGGCGGAGTTCGGGTTCGACGTGTTGATCCCGATCGGCGACGTTCGTCTGACGCGTCTCGACGAGGTAGCCCTGCGATCTCCTGCGAGCCCTCGCGCGTCGGCGGGCCGAAGTCCGGGGCCCCGCGCGTCGCTCTGCATCGGCCGGCGGTTGGCGTCGAAGAGCCGGATCGCGGCGTCGTTCGAGGCCGCGTAGACGTTGATGTCCGGCGAGATCCGGTACGTCGTCGGGGGAGGACGGGAGGCTGGGGATGCGCAGCCGGTCGCTGAGCTCGGATGCCGAGTTCGCCGTCTCGCTGTCGAAGCTCGACCGGACCTTCCCGGTCGTCAGCTGGCCGACGACGATCGCGAACGCGCAGAGGATCACGAACGTCAGGGCCGACGAGATGATCGCCAGGCGCCAGCGGATCGAGAAGCGGCCCAGCACGACGGGGAATCCTCAGGCGCGCAGGACGTAGCCCGCGCCGCGGATCGTGTGGAGGAGCCGCGGCTCGCCGCCGGACTCCAGCTTGCGCCGCAGGTTCGAGACGAACACCTCGATCGTGTTCGTCGTCGCGAACGGGTCGTAGCCCCACACCTCCTCGAGCAGCCGCTGGCGGGGGACGACGATGCGCTCGTTGCGCAGGAGGTACTCCAGCAGCTCGAACTCGCGCTGGGTGAGCTCGACCTGCCGCTCGCCGCGCGCGACCTCGTGCGTGTCGGGGTTGAGCGTCAGGTCGCCGCAGACCAGCGAGGCGGCGCCGCGCGGCGGCCGGCGGCGCAGCAGCGCCCGCAGCCGCGCGAGCAGCTCCTGGCGCTCGAACGGCTTGACGAGGTAGTCGTCGGCGCCCGCGTCGAGCCCCTCGACGCGCGACTCCAGCGCGTCGCGGGCGGTGAGCATGAGGATCGGGACGTCGTCGGCCTCGCGCAGGCGCTTGGCGACCTCGACGCCGTCGAGCTTCGGGAGGCCGAGGTCGAGCACGACGAGGTCGGGGTTGAAGGTCGCGGCCTGAGTCGAGCGCCGCCTCGCCGTCGCCGGCGACGCGCACGTCGTAGCCCTCCATCCGCAGCGAGCGCTGCAGGACCTGGGCGATCTCCTCGTCGTCCTCGACGACGAGCACCCGCGGATCACGTGAGATGCTCATGAAGGCTGCATGCTAGGTGCTGGGCTGAACGGCAGATGAAGGCAGGGCTGCAGCCGCGGGCGTCGAAGGTTCGAAACCGACCGACCATGCCCGCATCTCGCTCACGCGCCAAGCGCGCGACTCCCACCCGCAAGCCCGCCCGTCCACGCCCCCGTGCCCGTCGCTCCGGTGGCTGGCGCCGGCGGCTGCCGGTGCTCGAGCAGCGTCATCTCGACCTGATCGGCCTCGGCCTGTTCGCGGCCGGCGTCTTCGTCGCGTTCCCGCTCTACCTCGCCTGGGACGGGGGCGCCGCCGGCGGCGTGCTCGTCGACGGCCTGCAGCGCGGGTTCGGCCGGATCGCCTATCTCATCCCGATCGGCCTCGTCGCGGCGGGCGGCGGTGCTGGTCCTGCGCCCGGTCCTGCCGGCCGTGCGGCCGTTCCGCGCGGCCGGCTGTGCCTGCTGCTCGCACTGACGCTCGCGTTCGCCGCCGGGACGCTCGGCCTGGGCGACGGGCCGGTGCGCGCCGGCGCGCTGGGACGCCGACCTGCTGCGAGGCCCGCGGCGGCGCGCTCGGGCAGGCGCTGTACACGGGGACCTCGCAGGTCCTCGGCGACGTCGGCAGCCACATCCTCGCCGTCTTCCTGCTGCTCGCCGGCGTGCTCCTGGCGACCGGCGCCTCGATCGCGGGCGTCGTGCGCGCGACCGGGCAGCGGCGTGGCCGACACCACGCGCGTGATCCGGCGCACCGCCGCGCCGCTCGTGGGGCCCCGGGAGGGCGGCGACGTCCCCGAGCCGATCCTGCCGCCGGAGCCCGAGGACGGGCGATCTCGTCGTGCGCACCGGCGAGCGGCCGCCGACCCTCGACGGCGCCGAGCGCTACCCGGACCTCTTCACCGGGCCGGTCGAGGAGATGCCGCCGGACGACGATTCGCCGTCGGCGCCCGCAGCCGCCGAGCCGGCGCCGGAGGCCGACGAGGCCACGGACGCCCCTGCCGCCAAGCGCCCGCGCGCCCGCAAGCGCGCCCGCCGCGCCCGAGCCCGCCCCGAGCGGCACGTTCCAGCTCCCCGACCCGGCGATCCTGCGCCTCTCGCCCGAGCGACGACGCCAAGCCCGACACCGCCGACCAGGACCGCGTGCGACCTGGCGCTCGTCGAGGCGCTCGGCCATCTGGGCGTGGACGCCAAGGTCGTCGGCACCGTCGCGGGCCCGCACATCACCCGCTACGAGCTGCGGCTCGCGCCCGGGATCAAGATGAACAAGGTCGGGAACCTCAAGGACGACCTGGCCTACGCGCTCGCCGCGACCGACATCCGCATCCTCGCCCCGATCCCCGGCAAGCAGGCGGTCGGCGTCGAGGTGCCCAACCGCCGCCGGCGCATCGTCACGCTCGGCGACGTCTTCGGCAAGGTCCCCGACGGGGCCAGCCCGCTCACCGTCTTCCTCGGCAAGGACGTCAGCGGCAAGCCCGTCCACGCCGACCTGGCGAAGATGCCGCACCTCCTCGTCGCCGGCACCACCGGCGCCGGCAAGTCGGGCTGCGTCAACGCGATGCTCAGCTCGATCCTGCTGCGCGCCACGCCCGACCAGGTCCGGCTCGTGCTCGTCGACCCCAAGCAGGTCGAGCTGAACCACTACGAGGCGATCCCGCATCTGCTGACGCCGGTCATCACGAGCCCGCGCATGGCGGCCAACGCCCTCCAGAACCTCGTGCGGGAGATGGAGTGGCGCTACGGGATCATGTCCGTCGCGCGTACCCGCTCGCTCGGCGAGCTGAACAAGCACCGCGTCGCCGCCGGGGACGACCCGCTCCCGTACATCCTGTGCGTCATCGACGAGCTGGCCGACCTGATGATGGTCGCGCCCGGCCGACGTCGAGGACTCGATCATCCGCCTCGCCCAGAAGGCGCGGGCGGTCGGCATCCATCTCGTGCTCGCGACGCAGAGCCCGCGCGTGGACGTCATCACCGGCATGATCAAGGCGAACGTCCCCTCGCGGATCGCCTTCGCGGTCTCCAGCCAGACCGATTCGCGCGTCATCCTCGACCAGAACGGCGCCGAGTCGCTGCTCGGGCAGGGCGACATGCTCTTCTCGGCCGTCGGCTCCTCGAAGCTCCAGCGCATCCAGGGCGCCTACATCGACGAGCCGCAGATCGCCTCGCTGACCGAGCTCTGGGCGGCGCAGGGCGAGCCGCAGCTGCGCGAGGACCTGCTCGACGAGGTCGAGCCCGAGGCCGGCGCCGAGACCGGCGACCACGGCGACTTCGACCCCGACGAGGATCCGCTGCTCGGCGACGCCATCCAGCTCGTCGTCGAGATGGGCACGGCCTCGACCTCGATGCTCCAGCGCCGGCTGCGCCTGGGCTACACGCGCGCCGGGCGCCTGATCGACATGCTCGAGCGCCGCGGGATCATCTCCGGCTACGAGGGCTCCAAGCCGCGCCAGGTGCTCGTGACCGAGGCCGATCTCCCGCGCGTCCTGGCCGCCCTGGAGGGATCGGCGCCCGAGCCGTCCGACGTCGAGCTGCCCGAGCCCGCCGCGGCTCCCGGCGGCGCCGTCGGACGACCTCGACTAGCCTTCCCGGCGCGATGCCCGGTATCGGCGCCAGCCTGCGCGAGGCGCGAATGCGCCAGCGCATCGACATCACGGAGGCCGAGGCGGACACCAAGATCCGCGGCAAGTACCTGCGCGCCCTCGAGAACGAGGAGTGGGCGCTGCTGCCCGGGCCGACGTTCGTCAAGAGCTTCCTGCGCACGTACGCGGACTACCTGGGCCTCGACGGACGCACGCTCGTCGAGGAGTTCAAGCTGAAGTACGAGCGGCCGGAGATGCAGGCGATCGCGCCTCCGCGGCCACGCGAGCCGGGGCGCCGGCAGCGCGGGGGCCGGCGGCGGCCCGCCCGGCGGCGGGCGGATCTGGCTGGCCCTCGCGCTCGTCGGCGTCGTGCTCGTCGGCCTCTTCGTGCTCGGGCGCGGCAGCGACGACGGCGCCGGCACCAGCGCCCGCGACCACGACGGCGACCACCTGCACCGCGACGAGCGGCGGCGAGCCCGGCGAGCGGGACGCCCTCGACGGCCGCGCGTGGCGACCCTGAAGATCATCCCGACGGGCCAGCTGTACGTGTGCCTGCGCGACGCGGCCGGCCGCGCGCCTGCTCGACGGCGTCGTGCTGCAGCCGGGCGCCGCGACGAAGACCTACCGCTCACGGCGGCTGCGCCTGACGCTCGGCAACGGGGACGCGCGCCTGGTCGTCAACGGCAGCCCGCGACCGGTGCCCGACGGCGAGCAGCGGCGTCGGCTACGCGATCACGCCGACGCGCTGACGCGCCTGTCCGGCGCCGAGCGCCCGAGCTGCACGTGAGCGCCCGCGCCGGCATCGTCGTGACGGGCACCGAGGTCCTGACCGGCCGGGTGAGCGACCGCAACGGCCCGTGGCTCGCCGAGCGCCTGCGCGAGCTCGGGCGTCGACCTCGAGACGATCGTCGTCGTCGGCGACCGCCCGGACGACATGCACGCCGCGCTGGCCTGGCTCGCCGGCGAGGGCGTGGACCTGATCGTCACCAGCGGCGGGCTGGGGCCGACGGCCGACGACCTGACGGCCGGCGGTCGTCGGCGAGTTCCAGGGCCGCGCGATGGTGATGGACGAGCCGCTGCGCGGGCGGATCGCGGCGATCCTCGAGGGCATCGCCGGCGCTGGCCGGGACATCGACCTCGACGCGCTGGAGGAGGGCAACCGCAAGCAGGCGACGATCCCGCTCGGCGCGACGATCCTCGAGCCCGTCGGCACGGCTCCGGGCCTCGTCGTCCCGCCCGCGGAGGGCCGCAGCGGCCCCGCCGTCGTCGTGCTTCCCGGCCCGCCGCGCGAGCTGCAGCCGATGTGGTCGGCGCCGCGGTGGCGACGGACGCCCTGCGCAGCGGCCGTCAGCGGGCGCACCGAGATCCGCCAGGAGATGCTGCGGCTGTTCGGGATCCCGGAGTCGGAGATCGCCGAGACGCTGCGGCGCGCCGAGGCGGCCGGCGTCGATCTCGGGGCGCTGGAGGTCACGACCTGCCTGCGCCGCGGCGAGGTCGAGATCGTCACGCGCTACGACCCGGCCCAGCAGGCCGCCTACGACGCGTTCGCCGACGGTCGTGCGCGAGCGCCACGCCGCAACGCTCTTCTCCGACGACGGCACCTCGCGTCGACCAGCAGGTCGCCGCGCTGCTGACGCGCGCGCCGGCCCGCACCGTCGCGACCGCCGAGTCGTGCACCGGCGGCCTCGTGGCGGCGCGCCTGACCGACATGCCCGGGGTCCTCGGCGTACGTCCGCGGCGGGATCGTCGCCTACTCGAACAGCGCGAAGACCGACCTCGCGGGCGTCGAGCCGGCGCTCATCGAGGCCCACGGCGCGGTCTCGGTCGAGGTGGCGCGCGCGCTGGCCGACGGCGCGATCGCGCGGCTGGACGCCGACCTCGGCGTCGGCATCACCGGTGTCGCGGGGCCGGACGGCGGGACCGACGAGAAGCCCGTCGGGCTGGTCTGGATCTCGGTGGCCGAGCGCGGCGGCTCACGCATCGACCGCAAGATCAACCTGCCGGGCGTCCCGCGCCGACGTCCGCGACCGGACGACGACCGTCGCGCTGCACCTCCTGCGCCGCGTCCTGCTCGGGCTCGGCGACCTCGAGGTCTGAGCCCCGCCGATGCGGCTGTTCGCCGCCCTCGAGCTTCCCGGCGCCGCGCGCACGACGCTGGCGGCGTGGGGCAGGGCGGCCGCGGCGCGCGATCCGGCACTGCGCGCCGTCGGACGAGGGCCCTGCACGTCACGCTCCACTTCCTCGGGGAGCGGCCCGCGAGCCGAGCTCCCGCGCCTGTGCGCGGCGGTCGCGGCCGCACCGGACCTCGCGATCCCGCTCGCGGGCACGGGGACGCTGTGGCTGGCGCCGCGGCGCCCGCACGTCCTGACCTGCGGTCTGGAGAGCCGGGGGCCGGCGCTCGCGGCCCTCCACGCGGACCTGGGCACGGCGCTGGGGGCGCGCCGCGGACGGCTGGACGCCGGACGCGCGGCCGCTGCGCCCGCACGTGACGGTCGCGCGCGTGCGGCGCGGCGAGCGACCCCGCCAGGATGCGGTCCCGGCGGCTCCCGCGCTGCGCTGCGGCGCCGCCGCCGTGACTGCTGCAGCGGTCGGTCCTGGAGCCCTCCGGCGCCCGGTACGAGACGCTCGAGCGCCGGCCGCTGCGCGCGGGCCGGCTGAGCCCCGGCGCCATTCCTGCGCTATCGAGGTCTGGAGACGTCACTTGCGGGCGCCTACGGTGCTGCTTCCGTCCGGTCCAGGGCGGAACATGCCGCGTTCAGCACCACGAGAGAGGTCGAACATGTCCGTTGACGAAAAGGCCGCCAAGGCCCGCGACGCCGCCCTGCAGGGCGCACTCACCCAGATCGAACGCCAGTTCGGCAAGGGCAGCGTCATGCGCATGGGCGACGAGGGCGCGCAGGTTCGCGTGAGCGCCATCCCGACCGGCGCCCTGTCGCTCGACCTCGCGCTGGGAATCGGCGGGATGCCGCGTGGGCGCATCGTCGAGGTCTTCGGCCCCGAGTCCTCCGGCAAGACGACGCTCGTCTACCACGTGCTCGCCGAGGCCCAGCGCCTCGGCGGCATCTGCGCGTTCATCGACGCGGAGCACGCCATGGACCCGCTGTACGCCCGGCAGATCGGCGTGGACATCGACGAGCTGCTCGTCTCGCAGCCGGACTACGGCGAGCAGGGCCTCGAGATCGCCGACATGCTCGTCCGCTCCGGCGCCGTCGACGTCGTCGCCGTCGACTCGGTCGCCGCGCTGACGCCGCGCAGCGAGCTCGAGGGCCAGATGGGCGACCAGATCGGTCGGCCTCCAGGCGCGGATGATGAGCCAGGCGATGCGCAAGCTCGCCGGCAACCTCAACCGGACCCAGACCCTCTGCCTGTTCACGAACCAGATCCGCGAGAAGGTCGGCGTCATGTTCGGCTCGCCGGAGACCCAGCCGGGCGGCCGCGCGCTGAAGTTCTACTCCTCGCAGCGTCTGGACATCCGCCGCATCGAGACCCTCAAGGAGGGCACCGAGGCGGTCGGCAACCGGGTCCGCGTGAAGGTCGTCAAGAACAAGGTCGCCGCGCCGTTCCGCCAGGCCGAGTTCGACATCGAGTTCGGCCACGGCATCTCGACCTCGGGCTGCATCCTCGACCTCGGGATCGAGCACAACATCGTCACGAAGTCCGGCTCGTTCTTCTCCTACGGCGAGGATCGGCTCGGCCAGGGCCGCAACAACGCCAAGGCGTTCCTCGACGAGCACCAGGAGATGGCGCGCGAGATCGAGGCGAAGATCTACGACGCGATCGGCGTGGACAAGGATCTCGTCGTGCCGATCGAGCGCGACGACGACGCGATCGCTGACGTGCCCGGCGTGGACGAGCCGCTCGAGCAGGCCGCGGCTTGACGCTCCAGGCGTCCGTGCAGGACTCGGCGACCCGGCTCCAGCACGCGCTCGACCTCGGCTATCGCTACCTCGGGCACCGTGATCGCACGGTGCTCGAGATGCGCCGCGCATCTGGAGTCCAAGCGCGTCGAGCCGGAGACGATCGAGGCGGCGCTGGCCGAGTTCGCGCGGCTGGGCAACCTCGACGACGCAGCGCTTCGCCGCCCTGTTCGCCGAGGACCGGCGCACGCTCGACGGCTGGGGGCCCGAGCGGATCGAGCGCCGGCTCACCCAGATGCGGGATCGATCCCGGAGCTGATCGCCGCGGTCACCGCCCGCGATCCGCGAGGAGGAGCTCGACGCGGCGCTCGCCGTGCTGCGACCGCCGGCTCGCGGCGCCGCCCGAGGACGATCGAGAACGCGACCGGGCGCTCGGGCTGCTCGTGCGTCGCGGGTACGACCTGGACACCGCGTACGCGGCCGTCCGGCGCTTCTCCGCCGCCGCCTGAGCGCCGGTACGCCTTCGCGCCCGTGAAGCCGCTACCACGTCACCACGTTCGGGTGCCAGATGAACGAGCACGACTCCGAGCGCATGAAGGGCATGCTCGAGTCGCTCGGCTACACCGAGGCGCCCGAGCGCGAGCGACGCCGACCTCATCCTCTTCAACACCTGCTCGATCCGCGAGGCCGCTGACGAGCGCTTCGTCTCGCACCTCGGCGTCGCGCGCCGCGGTCAAGCGCGAGCGGCCCGGCGTCATGGTCGGCGTCGGCGGCTGCTGGGCGCAGTCGGTCAAGGACGAGGTCTTCGAGCGCTTCCCGTTCGTCGACGTCGCCTTCGGGCCGGGCCAGGTGCACAAGCTCGCCGAGTTCCTGACGCTCGGACTCGATCACCGCGCAGGGCTTCTTCGAGTTCGAGGGCTTCACCGGGCACCTGCCGATGCGCCGCGCGCGCGAGTTCTCGGCCTGGATGCAGATCAGCGTCGGCTGCAACTGCGCCTGCTCGTACTGCATCGTCCCGAGCACCCGGGGCCGCGAGGTGAGCCGGCCGTTCGAGGAGCTCGTGGCCGAGGCCGAGCGCCTCGCCGGCGACGGCGTGCGCGAGGTGACGCTGCTCGGGCAGAACGTCAACAGCTACGGCCGCGACCTGCGCGAGGACGGCGGCCCGCGATCGTTCGCGGAGCTGCTGGCCGCGGTCGACGCCGTCGACGGCATCGACCGCATCCGCTACACGAGCCCGCACCCGAAGGACATGCGCGAGGACGTCGTGCTCGCGCACGCGCAGCTCGACGCGGTCTGCGAGCACATCCACCTGCCGCTGCAGTCGGGCTCGACGCCGATCCTCAAGGCGATGCGCCGCACCTACACCCGCGAGCGCTACCTGGACCGCGTCGCGCTGATCCGCGAGCACGTCCCGGACTGCGCGCTCACGACCGACATCATCGTCGGCTTCCCGGGCGAGACCGAAGCAGGACTTCGAGCGGACCCTGGAGGTCGTCGAGGAGGTCGGCTTCGACGGCGCGTTCACCTTCGTCTACTCGCCGCGCCGCGGCACCGACGGCCGCGCAGATCACGGACGGGCTCGTGCCGCACGAGGTGAAGGTCGAGCGGATGGAGCGGCTCGTCGAGGCGGTCCAGCGGCGGGCGCGCGAGCGGGCGCAGCGGTTCGTCGGCCGCACGGTCGACGTGCTCGTCGAGGGCCCCTCGCGCACGGACCCGTCGCGGCTGCGCGGCCGCACGCCGCACAACAAGGTCGCGAATTTCAGCGGCCTGGCCGAGCCGGGCGAGATCGTCCCCGTGCAGATCACCGGCGCGACGAGCCAGACCCTGACGGGCGAGATGTCGCTCGTCGCGCGGGCGCTCGCCTAGCGCTTGTCGGCCTGGCCGCTCGCCACCCGGTCTGCGACGTCGCGCGCCGCCGAGGCGCTCGGTGACGCGATCGGAGAGGCTGGGCGCCAGCTCGGCGAACTTCACGTCCCGGCGCGCATCGCCGATCGGCGCGACGTCCACCTCGCCGCGATCGCTTCTCGATCGCGGCGACGCACGCCGTCGCGCGACGTCCTCCGGGCGTGCTCGTCCCGACGTAGGACGGCAGCTCACGCCCGAGTCGTGGAACATGCCCGCGTCGCGGATGAAGCCGGGGAAGACGACGCTCACGCCCACGCCCGTGCGGCGCGAGGTCGGCGCGCAGCCCGCGCCCGAAGCCGCGCAGGCCGTACTTCGTCGCCGAGTAGATCGAGCTGCCCGGGCGTCGCGGTCTTCCCGGCGAGCGAGGAGATGAACACGAGATGGCCGGCGCCGCGCTCGGCCATCCCGCTCGCCGAGCAGGCGCGCGAGCATGATCGGCGCGCGCAGGTTCACCTCCAGCGCGCGGTCGATCTCCTCCGGGGTGAGGTCCAGCAGCGGGCCCGACCCGGGCAGCGCGGCGTTGGCCACGAGGACGTCGACGTCCGCGCACGCGGCGGCGAGCCGCTCGACGTCGGCGCGGTCGGCGAGATCCGCCGCGAGCACGCGCGTCTCGCCGCCCAGCTCGGCTGCGAGCGGCTCGAGCACCTCCGCTCGCCGCCCGCTCAGCACGAGGTCCGCGCCGGCGCGATGCAGCCGCCGCGCGATCGCCTGTCCGATGCCGCCCGTCGCGCCCGTGAGGAGCACAGCCCGTCCCGCGATGATCATGCGCGGCAGTCTCGCAGCCCGCGCAGCCGGGCGTCAGTCGCCCGGCGAAGACGGCGACGGTCGCGGTGAAGCCGTGCAGGAAGTTCTCGCCGCCGACCGGGCCGATCTCGCCCGCGGCGAAGAAGCCCGCGGACGGCGCGCCGCCGAGTTCCTCGTCGACGGCGTCCGCGTCGTGGTCGGGAGTGCCGAACATGCCGCGGCCGCGGCCGTTGCAGGTGAAGACGAGCGCCCCGGCCGGATCGCCGCCGAGCGCCGAGCGCCGCAGTTCCAGCGCCGAGCGCAGGTCGTGGTCGGCGGAGTCGGCGTCGCGCGCGTGGAGGCGGACGACCTGGCCCTCGGTCACGGGCGCGCCGACGGTCACGGTGCCGGCGTCGGGGTCGGCGCCGATGATGCCGCGCACGAGGTAGTCGTGCTCGCCCGCCGGGGGCGTGCGGGCCGTCGACCGCGACGCCGAGCAGGAGGCCGCCGGTGACGAGGTCGCGCTCGTCCTCGCGCAGCGCCTCGATGGCCGCGCGCAGTGCCGAGAGCGCGGGCCGCCCGTCCAGCTCGCGGATGACATGGCCCTCCACGGCCGTGATCTCCAGGACGGGCCCGATCGCGGCAGCTCCCTGCGAGACGCACGGCAGGACCTCGACGCCGTGCAGCACCACGCCGACGGCGCCATCCCCGACGACGGCGTCGCCGAGGAACAGGGCGGCTTCGCCGTCGAGCGTGCGAGCGCTCGAGATGCCGCCGAGCACCGGCGTTCCCGGCGCGGCGACCGCGAGGTCGGCCGAGCGCGCGATCGGCCGGGAAGGAGTAGGGGTCGGGCAGCAGGATCGCGGCCGAGGCGCCCGCGGCGGCCGGCATGCCGGTCAGCGCGATCGCCGCCGCCCGCTCCGGGCGTCGGCATGCGCGTGGAACGCGTCGGCGCGTGCCGCGCCGAGCGATGCCGCCCACACCGTCACGGCGGTCCCGCCCTCGAGCTCGCGGCCGGCCGCCAGCACGCCGCCCGCGCCGCAGCCGACGAGCGTCCCCGGGGCGAGCGCCTCGTGGACGCCCTCCAGCGTGGCCTCCGGTGCCGCGAGGTGCCCGCCGGAGCAGAACACGAGCACGAGGTCGGCGGGGCGGCCGTCGAGACCCTGGCGCGGCGTCGGTCCCGGCCTCGATCGCCGCGACCCGCGGGTCGCCGGAGGTCGAGAGGCCGCAGCCGATGCGCACGCTCATCCCGGCCACGATACTCCCGCGCGATGCCCGCGCCAGCACCGTCGCCGGATCCGCCCGCCGTCCCGCCCGGCTGCGTCCTCGCGCTCTTCGGGCCGACCGGCGTGGGGAAGACCGACGTCGCGCTCGCCGTCGCCGATCGGCTGCGCGCGGCGGGCCTCCGGCCGGTCGCCGTGTCCGCGGACGCGCTGCAGGTCTACCGCGGGCTGGAGATCATCACCGGCGTGCCCGACGCCGCCGAGCGCGCGCGCCTCGAGCACCTGCTGGTCTCGATCGTCCCCGTCGACGCCACGTTCTCCGTCGGCCAGTACGCCGAGCTGGCCCACGCGGAGATCGACGCGCTACTCGCCCAGGGCGCGACGCCGATCGTCGTCGGCGGGACCGGCCTCTACCTGCGCGCGGCGCTCGCGGAGCTCGACCTGCGCCCGCTGCCGCCGGACGACGTGCGGCGTCGCTGGGAGGCCGAGCTGGAGGCCGAGGGGCCCGCGGCGCTCCACGCCCGGCTCGCCCGGCGCGCGCCATGGGCCGCGGGTGGCATCGACCCGGCCGACCGCCACCGGATCGTGCGCGCGCACGCCCTGCTCGACATGGGGGAGCTCGAGCCGCCCGACGGGCCGAGCCGGCTCTGGACCGCGGACACGCGGCGCCCGACGCGCCTGATCGGGCTGGTGCGCGAGCGCGAGGAGCTGTACGCGCGCATCGACGCCCGCGTCCTGGCGATGGTCGCCGCCGGCGCCGTCGACGAGGTCCGCGCGGCGCAGGCGGCCGGCGCGTCGGAGACCGCGCGCAAGGCGCTGGGCTTCGACGAGCTGCTCGCGGGCGACGTCGAGGGGATGCAGCGCCGCACGCGCAACTTCGCCAAGCGGCAGCTCACGTGGATGCGCAAGCTCGGCGGCGTCGAGCTCGTCGACGTGACCGGCCGTGACCCCGACGACGTCGCGGCCGAGATCCTCTCCGCGCCCGCTCGCGGCGTAGGGTCTGCGCGATGCGGTTCGAGAAGTGGCAGGCCCTGGGCAACGACTACCTGATCGTCGAGCGCGACCAGCTGCCCGTGGCGCTCAGCGAGCCCGTCGTGCGTCGGCTGTGCGACCCCACCTCGGCGTCGGCGCGGACGGTGTGCTCGAGATCTCGCCGCCCGACGACCGGGGTTCGTCGCGCGGCTGCGCATCTTCAACCCCGACGGGTCGGAGGCGGAGCTGTCCGGCAACGGGGCCCGCGAGGCGATCCTCTACCTGCACCGCCGCGGCTGGACCGCCGCGACGCGGTTCTCGGTCCAGACGAAGGCGGGCGAGATCCGCCCGACCGTCACCTCACCGACGACGTGCACCGTGGACATGGGGCGCGCGCGCACGGCATCCGAGCACGTCCCGGACGGTGCGCCCGACGGGCGTGGGACGGTCGTGGCCGGCGGGCGGACCTGGACGTTCCAGCACGTGACGATCGGGAACCCGCAGTGTGCGATCGAGGTCGCGGACGTCACCGAGCTCAACGACCTGCACCTGGAGGACTTCGGTCCGGAGATCGAGCACGACCCGCAGTTCCCCAACCGGACGAACGTCAGCTGGTGGACGGAGGTCGAGCCCGGGTTCATCCGCGCGCGGATCTTCGAGCGCGGGGTGGGGGTGACGATGTCGAGCGGCACGGGCGCCTGCGGCGCCGCCGTCGCCTACGTCCTGCGCGGCGGCGACTCCCCGGTCCGCGTCGCCCTCGACGGAGGGGAGCTGGAGGTCGCGGTGGAGGAGGACCTGCACGTGGATCTGAGCGGCTGGGCGGTCCCGGTCTACGCCGGCGAGGCCAGCGAGGAGCTCGTGCGGACGCTGCGCGGGCTCGCCCGCTAGGAGACGCCGCGCCGGGCGGCGGCGGGCCGCGCGCGCGCCGACGATGCGATCATGGGCGGTCGATGCACGCCCCGGCACAGACCGACAGCAATCCCGACGGCGACGGCTCGCAGGCCGCTGCCGCGCCGACCCGCGTGGCCGTCGTCGGCGCCGGCCCGGCCGGCTTCTACGCGACGGACAAGCTCCTGAAGGCCGGCGGGATCCAGGTCGAGCTGTTCGACCGGCTCCCCACGCCGTGGGGCCTCGTGCGCGCCGGCGTCGCGCCGGACCACCCGAAGATCAAGTCGGTCACGCGCGTCTTCGAGAAGACCGCGAAGCTCGAGGGCTTCCGCTTCCACGGCAACGTCGAAGTCGGCTCGGACATCACCCACGACGAGCTGCTCGCCCACCACCACGCGGTCATCTACACCTACGGCGCGGCACTCGACCGCAAGCTCGGGATCGCGGGGGAGGAGCTCCCCGGCAGCGTCCCGGCCACCGAGTTCGTCGCCTGGTACAACGGCCATCCGGACGCCGTCCATCACCAGTTCGACCTGCGCGGCCCGCGTGCGGTCGTCATCGGCAACGGCAACGTCGCGCTCGACGTCGCGCGCATGCTCGTCCTCACGCAGGACGAGCTGGCCGTCACCGACACCGCCGACGAGGCCATCGCCGCGCTCGCCGCCAGTGGGGTGGAGGAGGTCGTCGTGCTCGGCCGCCGCGGCCCGGCCCAGGCCGCCTACACGACGCCCGAGCTGCGCGAGCTGGGCGAGCTCGTGGACGCCGACGTGATCGTCGATCCCGCCGACGTGGAACTCGACCCCGTCAGCGCATCGTGGCTGGAGAGCGACGATGCCGACCGCACCGCCCGCGACAACGTCGAGATCGTCCGCACCTATGCCGCGCGCGACCCCCACGGGCACGCCAGGCGCATCGTCCTGCGCTTCCTCGCCTCACCGGTCGAGATCGTCGGCACCGAGCGCGTGGAGGGCGTGCGCGTCGTGCGCAACGAGCTGCTGGCCGACGAGCACGGTCACCAGCGCGCCCACCACACCGACGTCGAGGAGACGATCGACTGCACGCTCGTGCTGCGCTCCGTCGGGTACCGCGGCGCGGGCATCGAGGGCCTCCCGTTCGACGAGCGCGCCGGCACGATCCTCAACGACGGCGGCCGGGTGCTGCAGGAGGCCGGCGGGGCGCCGCTTCCCGGCGCCTACACCGCGGGATGGATCAAGCGCGGGCCGTCGGGCGTGATCGGCACGAACAAGAAGTGCGCGCACGAGACCGTCGACCTGCTGCTCGAGGATCTCGAGGCCGGGCGGCTCCCGACGCCTGAGCACTCCGCCGCCCACCTCGACGCGCTGCTGGACACGCGCGGCGCCACGCGGATCGACTACCCCGCCTGGGAGCGCATCGACGAACACGAGCGCACCGCGGGCGAGGCGCAGGGCCGTCCACGGGTGAAGCTCACCCGGCGCGAGCACCTGCTGGAGAAGGGCCGCGGCGCCTAGTTCGCGTGCAGTGCCTCGTTGAGGCCGCCCCAGTCGCCGCTGCGCTGGAGCACCTCGACGGCGCCGCTGACGCTGTTGCGGCGGTACAGGAGGCCCTCGCGGCCGCTGAGCTCGCCGGCCTTCACGACGGCGCCGTCCGGGAGCGTCACGCGCGTTCCCGCGGTCACGTAGAGCCCCGCCTCGACGACGCAGCCGTCGCCCAGGGAGATCCCGATGCCCGCGTTGGCCCCGACGAGGCAGCGCTCCCCGATGCGGATCACCTGCGTGCCGCCGCCCGAGAGCGTGCCCATCACGGACGCGCCGCCGCCGAGGTCCGAGCCGGCGCCGACCACGACGCCCGCGCTGATGCGTCCCTCGACCATCGACGCGCCCAGCGTCCCGGCGTTGAAGTTGACGAAGCCCTCGTGCATGACCGTCGTGCCCTCGGCGAGATGGGCGCCCAGGCGGACGCGGTCGGCGTCCGCGATCCGCACGCCGCTCGGGACGACGTAGTCCGTCATCCGGGGGAACTTGTCGACGCCGAAGACCTGCAGGCGGCGGCCGGCCGCCAGGAAGCGCACGCGCACGTCCTCGAACCCCTCCGGGGCGCACGGGCCGGCGCTCGTCCACACGACGTTCGCCAGGACCCCGAAGACGCCGTCCATGTTCAGCTCCCGGGGCGCGACGAGGCGATGGGAGAGCAGATGCAGACGCAGGTAGGCGTCGTGGGCGTCCGCCGGCGGCGCCGCGAGGTCCGCGATGACCGTCAGCACGGTCACGGTGCTCACGCGCCGCAGCTCGTCGTGCCCGGCGGCCTCGGCCAGGAGGTGCGCGTCGAGCGTTGCGGCCTGGTGGGCGTGGATCTCCGACGTCCCCGCGGCGGCGTCGACCGGCGGCGCTCCGAGCTGCGGCGCCGGGAAGAGCGTGTCGAGGACGCGGCCGTCCGCGGTGATGGTGGCGAGGCCGGCGCCCCAGGCGCCGGCGGGCTGCTGGTCGGTCACGCCCGCAACCTACTGCGCGAGCCCCGCGAGCGAGTCCGCCGCCCGCGCGCAGTCCTCGACCGTCGGGACGAGCGCGATCCGCACGTGTCCCGCGCCGCCCGCGCCGAAGAACGTCCCGGGTGCCACGACGATCCCCTGGCCGAGAAGCCGCTCGGCCAGCGCCTCGGCGTCCCCGTCGCCGGGGACGGCGCACCAGAGGAAGAACGCCGCGGGCCCGCCGACGTGCTCCAGCCCGGCCGCCTGCAGCGCGGGGAGCAGCACGTCGCGCTTGGCGCGGTACCGGGCGCGCGTCTCCTCGACGTGCCGTTCGTCGCTCCACGCCGCGATCGACGCGCGCTGGACGAACGTCTGCGGCGTCACCCCGAGCGACGGGCGGACCTGCTTCATCGCCGCGATCAGCAGCGGGTCGCCGGCGACGAACCCCGAGCGGTACCCCGGCATCGACGAGCGCTTGGAGAGCGAGTGGAAGGCGAGGACGTGGGTCGGATCGTCGACCTGCAGCACCGACGCGGGGGGCTCGCCGTCGAGCCAGATCTCGCTGTAGGCCTCGTCGGACGCCAGGACGACGCCCTCGCGGCGGCAGCGCTCGGCCAGCTCGGCGTAGAACGCGGGCGGGGCGGTCGCGCCGGTCGGATTCCCCGGATGGTTGACCCAGATCAGCGCCAGGCGCTTCCACGTCGCATCATCGAGCACGGAGACGTCCGGCAGCCAGCCCGCAGCCGGGTCCAACGGCAGCTCGACGACCTGTGCGCCCGCGAACCGGGCGCCGCGCGCCGGAACCGGGTAGCCGGGCGTCGTGACCGCGACGAGGTCACGCGGGCTCCCGGGGCCGATCAGCACCTGTGCGAGGTGGTAGATCGCCTCCTTGCTCCCGAGCGTCGGCAGGATCTCGATGCCGGGATCCAGGCTCACCCCGAAGCGGCCGCGCAGCCACGCGGCGATCGCCTCGCGCAGCTCCGGGAGCCCGGCCGCGAGTGGGTAGGAGGAGACCGGCTCGGCGTCGACCGCCTCGATCAGCGCACGCCGGATGAAGTCCGGCGTCTCCTCCCGCGGCTCGCCGACGCCGAAGTCGACGAGGCGCACGCCGCGGGCCTCGGCGCGGGCGCGGGCCTCGGTCAGGTGGGCGAACGGGTAGGTGCCCAGCTCCTCGAGCAGCGGGCTGAGCTGCAGGACGCGCATCAGGCGCCCGCGAACGCGTCGAGGACCGCGTAGGCCGCGGGCGAGGTCGGCGGCGGCGACGCGCTCGTCGCGCGTGTGCGCGTACGGGGGCTCGCCGGGCCCGAAGTTCACGGCGTCGACCCCCGCGGCACCGAACTCGGCGACGGGCGTCCAGGCCTGCTTCGGCTCACGTGCGAGATCCCCGGCGGCGCGCAGCCGGTCGACGAGCGGGTTCCCGAGCGGGACGGGGCCCGACGGGGCGTTGGACGTGATCTCCAGGTCGCCGTGCTCATCGCACAGCGCGTGCAGGCGCTCGGCCGCCTGCTCCGCCGCCATGCCGGGCGGGTAGCGGTAGTTCACCTGCGCCGTCACGTGATCGGGGATGACGTTCTCGGCGATGCCGCCCGACACCATCGTCACCGAGACGACCTCGGTGTACGTCAGGCCGTCGAACGCGTGCTCGACCGGCTCGACCTGCGCCAGCGCCGAGATGCCGTGGGCCGCGCGGTGGACGGCGTTGTCGGCCAGCCACGGCCGCGCGGAGTGCCCGCTGCGGCCGCGGAACGTCCACGTCGCGTTGACGTTCCCCAGACAGCCCGCCTGCAGCGCGCCCGCCGTGGGCTCCATGACGACCGCGAGGTCCGCCGTCCGCAGGCCCGGCTCGCGCGCCAGCAGCGGGGCGAGCGCGCTCTCGACCTGCGGCAGCTCCTCGCGCCCGAAGAAGACGAAGCCCAGGTCGACGGCGCCGGCGCCGGAGTCGCGGGCCGCACGGTCGATCGCGAGCTCCACCATCACCGCGAGCGCCCCCTTCATGTCCGCCGCGCCGAGGCCGTGGACGACACCGTCCTCCACGCGTCCCGGGATGTTCCCCTGTGCCGGAACGGTGTCCAGGTGCCCCGCGAGCAGCACGAGCGGGCGCTCGCCGCGCTCGGTGACGCCGGCGAGCACGCACGTGTCGCCCGCGTCGCGGACGGGCACCCCGGCGTCGCGCAGGACGGTGAGGACGTGCGTGGCGAGCGCCGCCTCGCTGCGGGACTCCGACGGGACGTCGATCAGCTCGAGGGTCCTGGCGGCGAGGCGCGCGGCGAGGTCGGTGGGCACGGGGGAGACGGTATCGGGACGTGCCAGGGGGCCGTACAATGGCCGGACTTGCAGGACCGCAGCCGCCACGGACGCACGACCCAGACCCCCCGGCCCGGCGCCGAGCGCCCCGGCCGCGCCAAGCAGCGCGCGTTCTGCATCGCCGCGCTCGAGGAGGGCGACGACCTCGCCGAGCTGCGCGAGCTGCTGCGCACCGCCGGCGTCGCGGTCGTCGGCCAGATCGTCCAGCACCGCGACCAGCCGCACCCGAACACGTATCTCGGTCCCGGCAAGCTCGAGGAGGTCAAGGAGGCGGCGAAGGCCGCCGACGCGAACGTCATCGCCTGCGACGACGAGCTGAGCCCGCGGCAGGAGCGCAACCTCGAGAAGGAGCTCGGCATGCCGGTCATCGACCGCACGAGCCTCATCCTCGACATCTTCGCCGGCCACGCGCACAGCGCCGACGGCAAGCTCCAGGTCGAGCTCGCCCAGCTCGAGTACAACATGGCCCGCATGCGCGGCCTGTGGACGCACCTCGACCGCCTCGGGGTCGGCGGGCGTCGGCACGCGCGGACCGGGCGAGACGCAGATCGAGACCGACCGCCGGCTCGCGCGCAACCGCATCTCCGCGCTCAAGCGCCGGCTCTCGCACGTGAAGGGCTCGCGCGACGTCATGCGCGCCGAGCGCGAGCGCGCCGGACTGCCCGAGATCGCGCTCGCGGGGTACACGAACGCCGGGAAGTCGACGCTGCTGAACGCGCTGACAGGCGCCGAGGTCGGCGTGCAGGACCGCCTCTTCCACACCCTCGACCCGACGACGCGCGTGATGCGCCTCGACGGCCGTCCGTTCCTGCTGACCGACACCGTCGGCTTCATCCGCAAGCTGCCCCACCAGCTCGTGGACGCGTTCGGCGCCACGCTCGAGGAGACACGCCTGGCGGACCTCATCCTCCACGTCGTCGACGCGAGCGCCGAGGAGGACGAGATGCTCGCGATGGTCGGCGCGGTCGACACCGTGCTGGAGGAGATCGGCGCCGGCGAGAACGCCGCGGCTGCTCGTCCTCAACAAGGCCGACCGGATCGACGCCGACCGCCGCGCCGAACTGCGGCGCCTGCATCCGGACGCGGTCATCGTCTCGGCGGTCGAGGGGACCGGGCTGGACCGCCTGCGCGAGCGGATCGAGGACGACTTCGTCCGGCGCATGCAGCCGATCGAGCTGCTGCTGCCCTACACCGAGGGCGCGCGGCTCGCCGAGCTGCACGAGCTCGCGGGCGACCTCGAGCGCGAGGACACGCCCGAGGGCGTGCGCGTCCGCGCCCGCGTTCCGGCGCCGGTCGCCGAGCGCTTCGCCCGCTTCGCCGTGAACGGCGCCGCGCGGGCATGAGGCTCCCGGTCCGGCGGCTGGACCCGCGCGCCGTCCTGCCCGTCCGCGCGCACCCCGGGGACGCCGGGCTCGACCTCTGCGCCCTGGACGCGCACACGATCGGCCCCGGCGAGCGTGCGCAGGTCCCGACCGGGCTCGCGATCGAGCTGCCGGCGGGGCACGCCGGCCTCGTGCTGCCCCGGTCCGGGCTCGCGGCGCGGCACGGCATCGCGCTCGTCAACGCGCCCGGGCTCATCGACGAGGGCTACCGCGGCGAACTGCAGGTCCTGCTGCTCAACACCGATCGCGAGCAGCCGTTCGAGCTCGGCGCGGGCGACCGGATCGCCCAGCTCGTCGTGATCGCCGTCGCGCTGCCCGAGCCCGTCGAGGTCGCGGAGCTGGCCGACGCCGCCCGCGGCGACGGCGGCTTCGGCTCCACCGGCCGCTGAACGGGGCCCCCGATGCCCGGCAGCTGGGCCGGATCGTGTGCGTTCGACGACCCGGATCCCGCCCACCCCGGCGGCGGGCGATCAGGCGGACGGGAGGCCGGCGGCGCGGCGGGCGCTCGCGTGGGCCGCGTCCTCGAGCCGGTCGTCGAGCGGGGCGAGCGGCTCGTCGAGGCCCAGCGCGGTCCGGACGAGCCAGTCGGCGAGCCAGGCGTTCTTCGGCAGCAGCGGGCCGTGGAGGTAGGTCCCGATGACGGTGCCCCGGCGCACGCCCTCCTGCCCGGAGCGGCCGTCGTTGCCGTGTCCCCGGAGCACGCGGCCCGAGCGGCTGCTCGCCGGCGCCCAGGTGCGTGCGCCCGCCGTGGTTCTCGAAGCCCGCCAGCACGCGCGGCCCGCCGGCCCCGGGCAGGTCGACCTCGATCGCGACGTTGCCGATCAGCCGCGGCCCGTCTTCGCGGACCGTCTCGAGGTCGACGAGGCCGACGCCCGGGATCCGCTCGTCGCCCGAGGGCGTAGGAGTGCCCGAGCAGCTGGTAGCCGCCGCAGACGCCGAGGATGACCGCGCCGCGCGCGGCGGCGCGCGCAGCAGCGCCTCGCGCTTGACCTCGGCGAGGTCGCGCGCGCACAGCACCTGGTCGCGGTCCTGGCCGCCGCCGAGGTAGAAGAGGTCGTGCGCCTCCGGGTCCAGCTCGTCGCCGATGCCCGACGGCCGTCACCGTGAACCCGATGCCGCGCCAGGCGCAGCGGCGCTCGAGCAGCAGGATGTTGCCGCGGTCGGCGTAGATGTTCATGAGGTCCGGGTACAGCGCGCAGAGGCGCAGCGTGCGGTCAGGCACCGAGCATCACCACCGTCGAGCCGACGTATTCGTCGGTCTGCGGGACGTCGAGCCGCGGCAGCAGGGCGAGCCCGACGGCGTCCGCCTCGCGCTCGATCCGCTCGGCCGTCACGTCGTCGAGGTAGACGACGTCGGTCTCCTCCTCGCGCCCGCCCACCTCGTCGATGACCTCCCGCACGCGCTCGATCCCGACGCAGTGCCCGGCGTCGTGGAGCATCACGGGCCGGCTGGAGTAGACGACGCCGTCGATCTCCGTCATGTCCGGCAGCGGCAGCCGCTCCCAGGTCGCGGGGCCGTCGGCGATCTCGCCGCCCACCGACTCGCGCGCGTCGGCGATCGCGAGAGCGAGCGTCCCGCCCGGCGCCAGGTGGCGCGCCGCCCGCTCCAGGAAGCGCAGGCGCGCGCGCGAGCCGCCGAACAGCTGGATCGTCTGCATCGGGACGATGATCAGCGGAAAGCGCCTGCCCGGAAGGTCGAGGGCCCGCGCGTCGCCGGCGACGACCTCCACCGGCAGGCCCGCGCCGCGATCGGCGAGCGCGCGCAGCAGCACGGGGTCGGCGTCGAACGCCACGACCGCGTGGCCGCGACGCGCGAGGTCCAGCGTCACCCGGCCGGTGCCGGCGCCGACGTCGAGGACCGGTCCGCCGGCCTCGCGCGCGAGCATCCGCCACAGCTCGAGGTCGGCGTCATAGACCCCGCACTCCAGGTCGTGCCAGACGACCTCGCGGACGACGCTCACGCGAAGGACTCCTCGGCGACCCCGCGGGCGACCAGCTCGTCCCGCAGCTCGAGCATGGCCGTGTAGGTCGGGAGCGCGAAGAGCGCGAGGCGGCCGGACGCGCCCGCGACGGCCCGGTCCAGGGCGCGGGCCAGGTCCTCCTCGACGACGATGCGCTCCTCGGGGACGCCCGCGTACTTCAGCCGCAGCGCCATCTCGGCCGCGCGCGTGCCCGAGCAGACCGCGCTGCGCACGCGCCCGCCGAGCACCTCGTAGTCCGCGTCCCAGACCCAGCTGATATCGCGGCCGTCGGCCACGTTGTCGTTGAGGACGGCGAGCACGTCATGCTCGCCGGGCTCCAGCGCGACGGTGCGCAGGACCTCGTTCGCGCCCGCGGGGTTCTTGACGAGCAGGATCGCCAGCTCGCGTCCGTCGACCACGACCCGCTCTGCCCGTCCGAACGCCGCGCGGACCGCTTGCAGGCCGGCCGCGATCTGCTCGCCCGGGACACCGATGGCGCTCGCCAGCGCGGCGGCGGCGAGCGCGTTGTAGACGTTGTAGAGCCCGGGGAGGGGGAGATGGATCCGCTGCTCTCCGCCGGCGGCGCCCAGGTCGAGCGTGAACGACGCGCCGCCGATCCCCTCCAGCCGGATGTCGCGTGCGGCGATCGCGGGGTCGGGCCGCCGCGCCCCGCAGCTCGCGCAGTGGTAGCGGCCCAGGTGTCCGAGGTAGTGCGCGTCGTAGGCGTAGGGCGCGCCGCAGCGCCGGCAGTGCGTGGCGTCGGAGGCGTGCTGGAGCGCCGGCAGCGCGACGCCGTCGTCCTCCACGCCGAAGAACACGACGTCCTCGCGGTCGCGCCCCAGGTCGGCGATCGTCGGGTCGTCGGCGTTCAGGACGAGCCGGTCGGCGGCGCCCTCCCGGACGATCGCCTCCCATCGCGCCGCGATCGTCTCCAGCTCGCCGTAGCGGTCGAGCTGGTCGCGGAAGAGGTTCCCCAGCAGCAGCGCCCGCGGGCGCAACTCGGCGACGACGCCGTCGAGCCAGAACTCGTCGACCTCGAACAGGCCGCGCTCCCCCTCGCCCGCCAGCAGGGTCGCCGCGATCCCGCCGGCCATGTTCGCGCCCGCGCGGTTGTGCACGAGCCGCTCGCCGCGTCCCTCGAGGATCGCGGCCACCATGGCCGCGGTCGTCGTCTTCCCGTTCGTCGCGCTGATGACGACGCTGCCGTCCCGCAGGCGGGCGCCGAGACGGCCGATCGCGTGCGGATCGACCCGGAGCAGGACCTTGCCCGGCAGGCTCGTGCCGCCGCGCCCCGCGATCCGGGAGGCGCCGCCCGCGGCACGCGCGGCGCCCGCCGCAAGGCTCGTGCGCAGAGGGCTCATCGCCGGCGGCGCCTCACGCCGCGGGCAGCAGCACCCGCACGGCTGCGGGGAGGGAACGGACCACGACCGGCAGGTCGGCGATCGGGTCGCCGTCGGCGAACACCTGGAACGGCCGGCTGGCCGTCACCTGCACCTCGCGCGCGCGCCGCACCGTGACGTTCTCGTTCTGGATGTGCTCGCCCTTGAACACCTTCGGGAAGCTCGCGAGGAACCGGCCGCGCCCGGACTTCCTGATGAGGACCACGTCGAGCAGGCCGTCGTCGAGGCGGGCGTTCGGTGCCACGAACATGCCTCCACCGTAGACACTCGTGTTGGCGCAGATGACGCTCCAGCCCTCGAACCGCTCGACGTGGTCGTCGGCGCGGACCTCGAAGCTCGCGGGCTTCCAGCGGGCGATCGCGGCGAGCGCTCCGTAGACGTAGATGCCGCGGCCCAGGGCGCGCGGCGCGGCGTTCGCCGCGGCATTGGCCTCCGAGTCGAATCCCAGGCTCGCGATCCCGAGGAACGGCACCCCGTTCGCCTCGCCCAGGTCGATCGGCCGGGGCTCCCCGTGAGCGATCACCGAGCAGGCCTCGAGCGCGTCGCCGGGGATCCCGGTGTGCCGGCAGAAGTCGTTGCCGCTGCCGCCGGGCAGGACGCCGATCACCGCGTCGGGCACCGCGCGCGCCGCGGCCGCGACGGCGCCGGCCACCCCATCCCCGGAGAACGAGACCGGCAGCTCGCCCAGCGCGAGCGCCTCGCGCGTCAGCTCGCCGGCATGGGGCAGGTCGCGCGTCAGCTCGGTGCGATGGTCCACGCCGAGTGCGGTCAGGCGGTCGCGCACCGCGGGGAGCAGGCGCGGGACCTTGCCGCCCCCGGACGTCGGGTTCGCGATGAGGAGCACCGGGCGCACGGCGGGCACCGTACCGCTCGCGCAGCTCAGAACAGGGTGGGAGCGGCGGGCTCGTCCGGTTCGGGGTCCACCCGCTCGATGCAGTCGGGCGCGTCGTGGGCGGCGTCGCCGACCGCGCGCCCCACGGGAATCCTCGTGGTGGCGGAGAACGGCGCGAGCAGCTCGGCGAGCGCGGCGCCGCGCCCCGGGGCGAGCCACGCCTCCTCTGCGCCCGGCTCGAGGATCACCGGCATGCGGTCGTGCACCTCGCACAGCGACGGCGTCGCCTGCGTCGTGATGATCGCGCAGCTGCGCAGGGGCTCGACGTCGGGCGCGGGGCGCCAGCTCGCCCACAGCCCGGCGAACGCGAACGGCGCCCGGTCCTCGCGCGTGATCCACCACGGCTGCTTGGGCCCGTGCTCGCGCGGCTGCCACTCGTAGAAGCCGTCGGCGACGATGAGGCAGCGTCGCTCGTCGAACGCCTCGCGGAAGGCCGGGCGCTCGGCGAGCGTCTCGGCGCGGGCGTTGATCATGCGGTAGCCCACCTTGGGCGACTCGGCCCAGAACGGGACGAGGCCCCAGCGCAGCAGCTCCCCGCGGCGCTCGCCCTCGCGGCTCATGGTGACGGCGACGACGTCCTGGCCGGGGGCGATGTTGAACCGGCGCTCGACGGGGACGGCGTCCCCGAGCGCGAACCGCTCACGCACCTGGCCGGGGCCCGGCCCGGCGAGCGAGTAGCGGCCGCACATGGCGGCGCGGTCAGCCCCCGCGGGCGGCGCGCGCCCGCGCCTGCCGTCGTCGTCCGACCAGGGCCAGCACCGCGAGCGCGACGATGATCACGAGCAGCCCGACCCAGACGGCCGTGACCGTGGAGACGCCGCCGAACGGGAGCGAGACGACCTTCACGATCGCGAAGCCGAGAGCGATCAGCGCGACCACGAGGAGGATGATGAGCGCGATGCCGCGCACACGCGCCCAGACGCCGGCGCTCGGCGGCGGCGCGAGCAGGCCCGCCATGCGCAGGAGGAAGAGCTGACGGCCGGACGGCGCCTCCTGGCCCAGGCGCTCGACGGCGACCTTGAGGTCGTCCGGGCGGCGCTCGGCCAGGGCGATCGACGCGTCCGCCATGCGGCGGATCTGCATCCGCTCCTGCGGGCGGGCCGCGGCGATCGCGCGCTGGAAGTAGGAGCGGGCGGCCTTCGCGTCGTAGCGCTCGGCGGCGCGGGCGCCGAGGATCGAGAGCGCGGCGGCCTTGTACTTCTGCTCGCGCTCGAGCTCGTCGTCGCTGCGCTGCTCGAGGGACTGCATCTCGGCCATCGCGGAGCGCTGGTCCATCCGGATCTGTCGGGCCTTGGGCGGCATCCGCAGGACGATAGCCGCGCGGGTGGCGCGCCGCTCGGCCGGGTATCGTGCCCGCGCGTCATGCGCACGTCCCGTCTTGCCCGTCCCGCCGCCCGCCTCGCCCTGCTGCTGATCCTCGTCGCGGTGGCGCTGCCGTCGCGCGGCCTTCGGCCAGGCATCGCCGTTCGAGGGCCTCCCGGCGCCGGCGCCCGAGACGCCCACGCAGGCGACGACGCAGATCGACTCGTCGAACGACGACGACGGCCTCTCGAGCTTCCAGGCGATCCTCATCGCCGGCGCCGCGATCGTCGTCCTGACCGGGGTGATCGTCGTGATCATGCGCGACGCCAAGCGGCGCGCGCCGATCGAGGCGGGCGACAGCGAGGCCGCGCACAAGCCCGCCGACGCGCACAAGCGCAGCCAGGCCGCCAAGCGCAAGCAGCGCCAGAAGGACAAGGCGGCGCGCGCCCAGCGGCGGCGCAACCGCTGACGTCATGGCCCGCGGCGGCCTCCCGGCGCTGACGGGCCTCGACGTCGGGGACGCGCCGGAGGTCTGGCGCGCACTGGGCTTCACGGTCTCCGAAGCGGGGACCTGCCGGGTCGGGTCGGTGACGCTGCACCTGCTCGGCGCCGGTGCCGCGCCGGGGCTCACCGGCTGGGCCCTGCGCGCCGACGGCCCGCTCCCGGTCGCGGTCGACGGCATTCCGACGCGCGTGCACGAGGCGCTCCAGGCCCCGGCGCCCGCACACCCCAACGGCGCGGAGCGCCTGGACCACGTCGTCCTGCGCACCCCCGACCTCGCCCGCACGCTCGCCGCGCTCGAGGCCGTGGGCCTGGAGGTCCGGCGCGTGCGCGAGGCCGGCCCCGACCTGCGCCAGGCGTTCCTGTGGGCCGGGGACGTCCTGCTCGAGGTCGCCGGGCCGCCGGAGCCCGGGGGAGACGAGCCCGCATCGCTCTGGGGCCTGGTCGTCGTCGTGCCCGATCTGGACGTCGTTGCGGCGCTCCCGGAGGCGCCGCTCGGTAGCGTCCGTCAGGCGGTGCAGGAGGGCCGGAGGATCGCGACGGTCAGGCGGGAGCTGGGGAGCAGCGTCCCGCTGGCGTTCATGACGCCCCACCGGCGCCGCACGACGGAGGAGAGCGAGTGAGCACGAGGCGATCCCTGAGGCTGGTCACGGCCGCACTGGCGGGGCTGCTGCTCGCGCTCGCAGGCGCGTCAAGCGCGATGGCGGCGCAGCCCCCGATCCGCGCACGCCGCGACCACCCCGTCGATCCCGGTGCGGGAGCCGGGGATGCCGCCCGGCGCGCAGCAGCTGACCTACCGCTTCGGCCCGATGACGATCCGCCCGGGCCAGAACCTCATCGGCGTGGACCTGCAGCGCGAGCGGCCGAACGTCAACGGCTGGATCGTCGGCTTCCGGCCCGGCCTGGTGAACGCCTCCGACGGCAAGGCCCCGCCGGTCACCGAGGTCCACCTGCACCACGCCGTCTGGCTCGTCGCGCAGAAGCCGACGTTCGCCGCGGGGGAGGAGAAGACGTACATCAACGCCCCGCGCGGGTACGGCTGGCGCTACACGACGAAGCAGTTCCTCGTCCTCAACCACATGATCCACGACCTCAGCGGGTCACCGAAGAAGGTCTACATCACGTACACGATGTGGTTCATTCCTGACACGGCGCCGGAGGCCGCGGGCATCAAGGAGATCTCGACACTCTGGATGGACGTCCAGGGCGGCAAGGCCTACCCGGTGTTCGACGCCCCGCGCGGGTCGGGCAGCGGCGGCACGCTGACCTACCCCGATCAGGTCCCGCGCGCGTACGCGCGGGGGCCGGTGCGCAACCGCTGGGTCGCGGACCGCGACGCGACGCTCGTGACGACCGCGGGCCACCTGCATCCCGGCGGGCTGTGGACCGACCTGCTCGTCACCCGCGACGGGGTGACGAAACGCCTGTTCCGCTCCCGCGCCAACTACTACGAACCCGCCGGCGCGGTCTCGTGGGACGTGTCCATGAGCGCGACCGGCCCCGATTGGAAGGTCGCGATCCGCAAGGGCGACGTCATCACGACGACGGCGACGTACGACACCACGCGCGCCTCCTGGTTCGAGGTGATGGGGATCATGGTCGTGGGGATCACGAACGGCGCGGACGGCGGCGTCGACCCGTTCAGCGGTGAGGTCGATCAGACGGACTTCCTCACGCACGGGCGGCTCCCGGAGAACATCGACGAGGGCGTGCGGCGCCCGAACCCCGGGCTCAGCAACCCGCTGCGCCTGCGCCGCGGGCCACTCGTCGACCGCGTGACGATCCGCAACTTCGCCTTCGACCAGGGCGACCTCACCTCGCGCGGGACACGCGGGCGGCCGGCGGCCGTGGAGGAGGGACGGCAGCTGACGTTCGTCAACCGCGACGCGCCGCTGACGATCCGCTTCCACACGATCACCGCCTGCAAGGCCCCGTGCAACCGCACCGGGGGCATCGGCTACCCGCTCGCCGACGGCCCCACGATCTTCGACTCCGGCGAGCTGGGCTTCGGCCCGACCCTCAGCAGCCGGCTCTACTCGACCGGCACGGGGGACACCGCGCCGATCACGGCGGCCAAGCCGCTCCCGGCACCCGCCGAGCGCTGCAACGACGTGCCAGGGCTCGTGAAGGTCGTGTCGAATGGGTGCGTGGGCGCGGCGACGTGGAAGACCCCGAAGACGCTGAAGCCCGCCCTGTACACGTACTTCTGCCGCATCCACCCGTTCATGCGCGGCGCGTTCCGCGTCGTGCCGCGGTCCCGAAAGGCCACCTAGCCATGCCCGTCCTGCGTATCCTGATCACCGCCGTCGTCCTCGCGGCCGTCGTGTGCGGGACGGCCGTCGCCGCGTCCCTGCCCGTCAATCAGCGGTTCACGGACCGCGCGGACAAGGTCTCGCTCCTGACCCGCGCGGGCGGGAAGGGCTACGTGACGGCGCGGACGCGATGCGGCAGGTTCGCGGACCGCCGCGTGCGGATCGCCCGCGGGCGGATCACGCTCGCCGAAGGGCGCGCGCCACCGGATCACCGGGGTCGTGACGTCGCGCTCGACGCTGCGCCTGACGATCCGGCGCGGGGGGTGCGTTGCGACGCTCGCGCTGAGGCGCGTCACCGCGCCGCAGTAGCGACACGGGCACAGGGGGGGAGCCCCTGTATCGGACGCCCGGCGAAACCCCGTGAGACCGTCTGGACGAATAGCTGATGGAAATCAGCCGTTCACCGCTTGCAACCCGCCGGTCGTCGCTGGTACCGTCGCCGTTATCGCTTGCGCTGACTTACCCGGTCTGCGGCGCAAGGGGGGATACGAGACCGGGGAATCGCGCCGATGCGGGCCACGAATGGCAGCGGAAGGCGACGGGGGTCATACAGGATGCTTTCCACGGGTCGCCCGCTCAGCGGGCCGTTCGGTTCTCGCGTTCGCGCCACGCTCATCGCGGCGGCGCTCTGCGCACTCGCACTCCTCGCGCTGCCGGCCTTCGCCGGCGCCGACGGCACCATTCGCGTCGTCAAGGGCGGGGACCGGGTCCTGGGCAACACCACGACCAGTGGGTACGCGAGCGGCCTGTCCGGCGTGACGTTCGAGTACACGACCGACGCGGCGAAGGCGGCGAACCCCGCCTCGACCGGGTGGACGGCGTTCGCCGCCACCACGAACGGCAGCGGCGTCGCCACGCAGAGCGTCCCGGCCGGCACGTACTACGTCCGTGAGGCGACCGCCGGCACCGGCTTCGGCGCGTTCGGGGCCGTCACGTCCCTCCGGTACTCGCCCTCCACGAGCAACCCGACCGTCGACCAGCCGTACGCGGCGCGCGTGACGATCACCGACAACACGACGACCGACGTCGCCCCGAACACGAACGCGGACGCCGAACGCGACCAACTGGGTCACGAACTCCGGCGGCAGCGCCGCCTCGTCGCCGTTCATCAACGTCCGCGACAACCCGGTCTTCCCCGACTCCTGCGGGCTGAACATCCTGCTCGTCCTCGACCGCTCCGGCTCGATCGGCGGCAACGAGACCAACTTCGCGAACGCCGCCAAGGCGTTCGTCAACTCGCTGAACGGCACCCCCAGCCAGATCGGCATCATGAGCTTCAGCGCGGGCTCGACGAGCAACGGCAACCCGAATCTCCCGGGCTTCTACACCTCCGGCGTCAACAGCTACCAGGACGGCTCCGGCGACGCGACGCGCACCCGCGCCCCGCTGAGCCTCGCGACGCCCGGCAACGCCGCGCTCCTGAACACGCACGATCGACAACGTCTACAACAACGTCGGCGGCGGCACCAACTGGGACCTCGCGCTCCAGAAGGCCTCCCAGGCCGCCGGGTTCACCACGGATGTCGCCACCGGCCAGACCACGAAGCCCGACCTCGTCGCCTTCATCACCGACGGCAACCCGACCGCGCGCAGCACGACCGGCACCGACGGCGGCAGCGACGTCGACCTGATCGACCTCACCGCCGGCATGTCGTCGGCGAACTCCGTCAAGAACGTGATCGCCCGCGGCACCACGAAGGTCAAGATGTACGCCCTCGGCGTCGGCGGCGGCGTGACCGCCGAGAACCTCAAGGTCGCCTCCGGCCCGACCGCCGGGGAGGACTACGACACGCCGACGATCGCCGCGCTCCAGGCGAAGCTCCAGGAGGTCGCCGCGCGCACCTGCGGCGCGCGCATCGTCGTCCGCAAGACGCTGCTCGGCGCCGGCGTCGACAACACGCCGCAGACCGGGTGGAACTACACCGCCACGTCGCCGTCGACGGTCTCCTACTCCGATCCGGACAGCACGGCGCCCTACTCGACGCATGGCAACCCGGCGCAGCTCACGGTCTCGCTCAACAACGTGCCGGTCGCCGGGACGACCGCGACCGTCACCGAAGACGCCGCGGGCCAGCCGCTCCCGCCCGCGGAATACGCGTACACCAGCACGGAATGCCGCCTCAAGGGCTCGGCCGGATGGGACGAGAACAATCCCTTCACGACCGGCACGATCGTCGGCTCGGCGGTCGCCCGCGGCATCTCCCTGACCGGGATCGCCCGCGGCTCGGACTACTACTGCACGACGACGAACACGAAGCAGAAGCCCGTCGTCACGCTGACGAAGACGGCTGCCAACTCGCCGATCAACGCCGGTGAGAACGCCGTCTTCACGATCACGGCGAGCAACGCCGGTCCCGGCACCGCCACCGGCGTGACGGTCACCGACAACCTGCCGGCCGGCTTCACGTGGTCGGAGAACAGCACGGACTGCTCGATCAACACCGTGCCCAACCCGGACGTGCTGACCTGCACCTTCGGCTCGATCGCCTCCGGCGCCAACAAGTCCGTCACGCTCACCGCGGCGACGACCTTCGCGACCTGCGCCACGATCAACAACACCGCGTCCGCGACGACGACCAACACGGACCCGATCCCGGACGCGAACGCGTCGATCGTCTGCAACAAGCCGAGCGTCACGACCGCCAAGACGGCCGCCAACAGCCCGATCAACGCGGGTGACAACGCGGTCTTCACGATCACCACGAGCAACGCCGGTCCCGGCACCGCCACCGGCGTGACGGTCACCGACAACCTGCCCGCCGGCTACACCTGGTCGGAGAACAGCACGGACTGCTCGATCAACACCGTGCCCAACCCGGACGTGCTGACCTGCAGCTTCGGCACGATCGCCTCCGGCGCCAACAAGGCCGTCACGCTCACCGCGACGACGAGCTTCACCGCCTGCGCGACGATCAACAACACCGCGGGCACCACCGGCACGAACACCGGCACGATCCCGGACGCCAACGCGTCGATCGTCTGCAACAAGCCGAGCGTCACGACCGCCAAGACGGCCGCCAACAGCCCGATCAACGCCGGCGACAACGCGGTCTTCACGATCACGACGAGCAACGGCGGCCCCGGCACCGCCACCGGCGTGACGGTCACCGACAACCTCCCGGCCGGGTTCACGTGGTCGGAGAACAGCACGGACTGCTCGATCAACACCGTGCCCAACCCGGACGTGCTGACCTGCAGCTTCGGCACGATCGCCTCCGGCGCCAACAAGGCCGTCACGCTCACCGCGGCGACGACCTTCGCGAGCTGCGCGACGATCAACAACACCGCGGGCACCACCGGCACGAACACCGGCACATCCCGGACGCCAACGCGTCGATCGTCTGCAACAAGCCGAGCGTCACGACCAGCAAGACCGCGGCGAACAGCCCGATCAACGCCGGTGAGAACGCGGTCTTCACGATCACGACGAGCAACGCCGGTCCCGGCACCGCCACCGGCGTCGTCGTCACCGACACGCTCCCCGCGGGCTACACGTGGTCGCGAGAACAGCACCGACTGCTCGATCGCCGCCGGCGTCATGACCTGCAACTTCGGCACGATCGCCTCCGGCGCCGACAAGTCCGTCACGCTCACCGCGCCGACGACGGCGACCGCGTGCGCGACGATCAACAACACCGCGCAGACCGGAGCCGCTCCGGGCGGCGTCGTCGGGACCGTCCCGAACGCGAACGCGTCGATCGTCTGCCAGAAGCCGAGCGTCACGGTCGACAAGACGCCGGACAACCAGACGATCTCCGCGGGCACAGACGCCGAGTTCACGATCACCGTCACCAACGGCGGCCCGGGCACGGCGAAGAGCGTCACCCTGAGCGACCCGCTCCCGGCCGGCGGCAACTGGTCCATCAGCCAGGCGGTCAACGCCGGCACCTGCGCCATCACCGGCGCCGTCGGCAGCCAGACCCTGAACTGCACCTTCGGCGACCTGGCTTCGGCCGCGACCCGCACGCTGAAGGTCAAGACCGCCACGGGCGTCGGGAACTGTGCCGTCTACGACAACACGGCCACGGCGACGTCGACGAACAACGATCCGGGCTCCGTGAACAACAGCGGCAAGATCACCTGCCAGGCCCCGGGCCTCGCGGTGAACAAGACGCCGGACAACCAGACGATCAACGCCGGCGAGGACGCCGAGTTCACGCTGACGCTGACGAACAACGGCCCCGGCGTCGCGACGAGCGCGACGCTCAGCGACCCGCTCCCGGCCGGCGGCAACTGGTCCATCAGCCAGGCCGTGAACGCCGGCACCTGCGCCATCACCGGCGCCGTCGGCAGCCAGATGCTGAACTGCACGTTCGGTGACCTGGCTTCGGCCGCGACCCGCACGCTGAAGGTCAAGAGCGCCACGAGCGCGACGAGCTGCGGCGTGTACGACAACACCGCGACCGGGCGCGCCACGAACACGGCCGACGTCACGAACAGCGGCAAGATCACCTGCCAGAAGCCGAGCGTGAAGGTCACCAAGACGCCGAACGATCAGACGATCGACGCCGGCGATGACGCCGAGTTCACGATCACCGTCGACAACGAGGGCCCGGGCACGGCGAAGAGCGTCACGCTCAGCGACCCGCTCCCGGCCGGCGGCAACTGGTCCATCAGCCAGGCCGTCAACGCCGGCACCTGCGCCATCACCGGCGCCGTCGGCAGCCAGACCCTCAACTGCACCTTCGGTGACCTGGCTTCGGCCGCGACCCGCACGCTGAAGGTCAAGAGCGCCACGAGCGCGACGAGCTGCGGCGTCTACAACAACACCGCCACCGCCAGCTCCACCAACAACGACCCCGCCACGGTCAACGACAGCGGCAAGATCACCTGTCAGAAGCCGAGCGTGAAGGTCACCAAGACGCCGAACGATCAGACGATCGACGCCGGCGATGACGCCGAGTTCACGATCACCGTCGACAACGAGGGCCCCGGCGTCGCCAAGAGCGTCACGCTCAGCGACCCGCTCCCGGCCGGCGGCAACTGGTCCATCAGCCAGGCCGTCAACGCCGGCACCTGCGCCATCACCGGCGCCGTCGGCAGCCAGACCCTCAACTGCACCTTCGGTGACCTGGCCTCGGCCGCGACCCGCACGCTGAAGGTCAAGAGCGCCACGAGCGCGACGAGCTGCGGCGTCTACAACAACACCGCCACCGCCAGCTCCACCAACAACGACCCCGCCACGGTCAACGACAGCGGCAAGATCACCTGTCAGAAGCCGAGCGTGAAGGTCACCAAGACGCCGAACGATCAGACGATCGACGCCGGCGATGACGCCGAGTTCACGATCACCGTCGACAACGAGGGCCCCGGCGTCGCCAAGAGCGTCACGCTCAGCGACCCGCTCCCGGCCGGCGGCAACTGGTCCATCAGCCAGGCCGTCAACGCCGGCACCTGCGCCATCACCGGCGCCGTCGGCAGCCAGACCCTCAACTGCACCTTCGGTGACCTGGCCTCGGCCGCGACCCGCACGCTGAAGGTCAAGAGCGCCACGAGCGCGACGAGCTGCGGCGTCTACAACAACACCGCCACCGCCAGCTCCACCAACAACGACCCCGCCACGGTCAACGACAGCGGCAAGATCACCTGTCAGAAGCCGAGCGTGAAGGTCACCAAGACGCCGAACGATCAGACGATCGACGCCGGCGATGACGCCGAGTTCACGATCACCGTCGACAACGAGGGCCCCGGCGTCGCCAAGAGCGTCACGCTCAGCGACCCGCTCCCGGCCGGCGGCAACTGGTCCATCAGCCAGGCCGTCAACGCCGGCACCTGCGCCATCACCGGCGCCGTCGGCAGCCAGACCCTCAACTGCACCTTCGGTGACCTGGCCTCGGCCGCGACCCGCACGCTGAAGGTCAAGAGCGCCACGAGCGCGACGAGCTGCGGCGTCTACAACAACACCGCCACCGCCAGCTCCACCAACAACGACCCCGCCACGGTCAACGACAGCGGCAAGATCACCTGTCAGAAGCCGAGCGTGAAGGTCACCAAGACGCCGAACGATCAGACGATCGACGCCGGCGATGACGCCGAGTTCACGATCACCGTCGACAACGAGGGCCCCGGCGTCGCCAAGAGCGTCACGCTCAGCGACCCGCTCCCGGCCGGCGGCAACTGGTCCATCAGCCAGGCCGTCAACGCCGGCACCTGCGCCATCACCGGCGCCGTCGGCAGCCAGACCCTCAACTGCACCTTCGGCGACCTGGCCTCGGCCGCGACCCGCACGCTGAAGGTCAAGAGCGCCACGAGCGCGACGAGCTGCGGCGTCTACAACAACACCGCCACCGCCAGCTCCACCAACAACGACCCCGCCACGGTCAACGACAGCGGCAAGATCACCTGCAACGCGCCGGATCTGGATGTCAGCAAGTCGGCTGATGATGCGTCGGTGAGTGCCGGCAGCGCGATCGGGTTCACGGTCACGACGACGAACAACGGCCCGGGCACGGCCAAGTCGGTCACGCTGAACGATCCGCTGCCCAACGGGGTTGCGTGGTCGATCAGCCCGGCGAACGCGGACTGCGCGATCACCGGCACCGGTGACGATCAGGAGCTGGACTGCACGTTCGGCGACCTGGCCGACGACGCCAGCCGCTCGGTCCACGTGACCGCGACGACCTCGTTCGCGAACTGCACGACCTACGACAACGAGGCGACCGCGAAGTCGACGAACGCGCCGGACGCCAAGGACGACGCGACCGTCACCTGCCTGAAGCCCGACCTGAAGGTCGAGAAGACGGCCGACGCCGCGTCGGTGAGTGCCGGCAGCGCGATCGGGTTCACGATCACCACGACGAACAACGGCCCGGGCACGGCCAAGGGCGTGACGCTGAACGATCCGCTGCCCAACGGGGTTGCGTGGTCGATCAGCCCGGCGAACGCGGACTGCGCGATCACCGGCACCGGTGACGATCAGGAGCTGGACTGCACGTTCGGCGACCTGGCCGACGACGCCAGCCGCTCGGTCCACGTGACCGCGACGACCTCGTTCGCGAACTGCACGACCTACGACAACGAGGCGACCGCGAAGTCGACCAACCACCCGGACGCCAAGGACGACGCCACGGTTCAGTGCCTGAAGCCCGACCTGAAGGTCGAGAAGACGGCCGACGACGCGTCGGTGAGTGCCGGCAGCGCGATCGGGTTCACGATCACGACGACGAACAACGGCCCGGGCGCGGCCAACTCGGTCACGATCAACGACCCGCTGCCCAACGGGGTGAACTGGTCGATCAGCCCGGCGAACGCGGACTGCGCGATCACCGGCACCGGCGATGACCAGGAGCTCGACTGCACCTTCGGCAACCTCGCCGACGACGCGAGCAAGAGCGTCCACGTGACCGCCACGACGTCGTTCGACGCCTGCACGACCTACGACAACGAGGCGACCGCGAAGTCGACGAACGCGCCGGACGCCAAGGACGACGCCACGGTTCAGTGCCTGAAGCCCGATCTGAAGGTCGAGAAGACGGCCGACGCGGCCACGGTGAACGCGGGCGAGTCGATCGGCTTCACGATCACCACGACGAACAACGGCCCGGGCTCGGCCAAGGGCGTGACGCTCAACGATCCGCTCCCGAACGGGGTCACCTGGTCGATCGATCCGGCGAACGCGGACTGCGCGATCACCGGCACCGGCGATGACCAGGAGCTCGACTGCACCTTCGGCAACCTCGCCGACGACGCGAGCAAGAGCGTCCACGTGACCGCGACGACCTCGTTCGCGAACTGCACGACCTACGACAACGAGGCGACCGCCAAGTCGACCAACCACCCGGACGCCAAGGACGACGCCACCGTCGCCTGTGACGCGCCGGATCTGGATGTGACCAAGACGGCTGATGATGCGTCGGTGAGTGCCGGCAGTGCGATCGGGTTCACGGTCACGACGACGAACAACGGCCCGGGCACGGCCAAGTCGGTCACGCTGAACGATCCGCTGCCCAACGGGGTTGCGTGGTCGATCGATCCGGCGAACGCGGACTGCGCGATCACCGGCACCGGTGATGATCAGGAGCTGGACTGCACGTTCGGCGACCTGGGCGACGACGCCAGCCGCTCGGTCCACGTGACCGCGACGACCTCGTTCGCGAACTGCACGACCTACGACAACGAGGCGACCGCGAAGTCGACGAACGCGCCGGACGCCAAGGACGACGCGAGCGTCACCTGCCTGAAGCCCGACCTGAAGGTCGAGAAGACGGCCGACGCCGCGAACGTCAACGCGGGCGAGGCGATCGGCTTCACGATCACCACGACGAACAACGGCCCGGGCACGGCCAAGGGCGTGACGCTCAACGATCCGCTCCCGAACGGGGTCACCTGGTCGATCGATCCGGCGAACGCGGACTGCGCGATCACCGGCAGCGGCGATGACCAGGAGCTCGACTGCACCTTCGGCAACCTCGCCGACGACGCGAGCAAGAGCGTCCACGTGACCGCGACGACCTCGTTCGCGAACTGCACGACCTACGACAACGAGGCGACCGCGAAGTCGACCAACCACCCGGACGCCAAGGACGACGCCACCGTTCAGTGCCTCAAGCCCGACCTGAAGGTCGAGAAGACCGCTGACGCGGCCACCGTCGACGCCGGCGACCCGATCGGGTTCACCGTCAAGGTCACCAACAACGGCGCCGGCACCGCCAAGGCCGTCACGATCAACGACCCGCTCCCCAACGGGGTCGACTGGACGATCAGCCCGGCCAACACCGACTGCCAGATCACCGGCACCGGCGACGACCAGGTCCTCAGCTGCGACTTCGGCAGCCTGGAGGAGGGCCAGTCCGGCGAGGTCCACGTCACCGCGACGACGACCGAGACCGCCTGCACGACCTACGACAACGAAGCGACCGCCAAGTCCACCAACCACCCCGACGCCAAGGACGACGCCAGCATCACCTGCAACAAGCCCGACCTCGGCGTCGACAAGGCCGCACTGAAGGTGACCGTCGATGCCGGCGAGGACATCTCGTTCGACATCACGACGAGCAACACCGGCACCGGCACGGCCAAGGGCGTCACGCTCAGCGACCCGCTGCCCGAGGGCGTCGTCTGGACCATCACCGGCCAGCCCGTGGGCGACCCGGCGCCGTGCCAGATCACGACCGACCCGCAGACCGACAAGCAGACGCTCACCTGCAGCTTCGGTGACCTGCCGGCCGGTGAGAACCGCAAGGTGACCGTCACCGCGACGACGTCGTTCGAGCAGTGCACGGTGTACGACAACACCGCCACGGCCGACGCGACCAACGCGCCGGCGAAGACCGACTCCGCCACGATCACGTGCCAGAAGCCGAAGGTCACGCTCGAGAAGAAGGCGACGAAGGCCACGGTCGACGCGGGTGACCCGATCGAGTTCACGATCACGGCCACCAACAGCGGTCTGCCCGGCACCGGCAACGCCAAGAGCGTCGTCATCAAGGACGCCCTGCCCGGCAACGACGGCGCGGACTGGAGCATCGTCTCCCCGCTGAGCGGCTGCACGATCTCCGGCGCCGTCGGCACGGAGCAGCTGACCTGCGACCCGATCAACCTGGCGCCCGGTGAGAGCTACGACGTGGTCGTCTCGTCGAAGACCGCGTACGACAAGTGCGGCGTCTACGACAACACGGCGACGTTCTCGCCCTACAGGGCACCGCAGGGCGCACCGGCGATCGACGAGGAGGATCTGCCGGTCGCGATCCCCAACGGCAATGCCGGCAGCGGTGAGAGCAACGAGGCGACGATCATCTGCCGCGCACCGGACCTGAAGGTCGCCAAGACGGCGGACGCCGCCACGGTCGACGCCGGTCAGGACGTCGGGTTCACGATCACGACGACGAACGACGGCCCGGGCACGGCGAAGGGCGTCACGCTCAAGGACGAGCTCCCGAACGGCCTCACGTGGTCGATCGACCCGGCGAACGCGGACTGCGCGATCACCGGCACCGGCGACGACCAGGTCCTCGACTGCACCTTCGGCGACATGGCCGACGAGGCGACGAAGACGGTCCACGTCAAGGCGACCACGTCGTTCGAGAACTGCTCCACCTACGACAACACGGCAACCGCCAAGTCCACCAACCACCCGGACGTCAGCAACGGCGCCAGCACCCGCTGCCGCCAGCCCGCGACCGTCCGCATCGACAAGATCGTCGAGGGTGAGACGGAGTCGCAGACGAAGTTCGGCTTCACGTCCGACCTGAGCCCGAACGCCGGCGACCAGAGCACGTCGTTCGAGCTCTCCGACGTCGACGGCCAGAAGGTCTACACGGTCCGCCCGGGCACCTACCAGGTGACCGAGACCGACCCGCGCGGTCTGGGCTACGTGCTGACGAGCGCCTCCTGCGCGCCCACCGAGCAGGAGTCGGACCTCGCCGAGCGCAAGAACACCAACAACCCCGAGGACCGCAAGGTCGCGATCGAGCTCGCCGAGGGCGCGGACGTGACGTGCACCTTCGTCAACACGAAGCTCACGAGCGGCATCGAGGTCGTCAAGAGCCCGAAGAGCCAGGCCGTCTACCTCGACGGCACGGCGACCTACACCTACAAGGTCACCAACACCGGCTCGTCGGACCTGACGAACGTCACGGCCACCGACGACAAGTGCGCGCCGCTCACGCGGACCGACGCCGGGAACAACGACGCCGAGAACCTCCTCGAGCAGGGTGAGACCTGGACGTACACCTGCTCGGTCGCGGCCTCGACGCTGTTCGGCTCGACCACCACGCCGATCACGAACACCGTGACCGCCAGCGGCCTGGACCGCAAGGAGACGAAGGTGGAGGACACGGACACCGCCGTGACCACGCTGCTCGTCCCCGGCATCGCGCTCGACAAGACCGGCCCCGCCACGGCGACCGCGGGTGAGCTCATCACCTACGACCTCGCCGTGACGAACACGGGCAACACGTCGTTCGCGGAGGGCAACGTCAAGCTCACCGACACGGTCGTCACCGGCGGTGCCTGCGCGACCGCGCCGACCACGCCGAAGGACAAGAAGGGGGACACCTCGCCCGGCGAGCTGAACCCCGGCGATACGTGGGTCTACCAGTGCCAGGTCCAGACGAAGGTCGGCGACACGAAGGTGACCAACAAGGGCGACGTCAGCGGCACGGACACCGGCGGCAAGACCGTCAGCGCCACGGACACCGCTGAGACGGTCCTGTCGGCCCCGGCGAGCAACGTCAGCCCGGAGGCCGCGGTCAGCGGCCGCGCACGCCTCACCGGCACGGTCGGCTGCGCGTCCGCGAAGTACTCGCGGGCCATCGTCACCGGCTCGAACATCAAGCAGGTCACGTTCTACGTCAACGGCAAGAAGGTGAGGACCCTCACCAAGCCCAACAGCGGCAGGAACTACCAGCTCCGCTACCGCACCTCGTCCCTGAAGTACGGGACGTACAAGGTCCGCGCCAAGGTGCAGTTCGTGGCCGGTGCCAGGCCGCAGTCGCGGAACCTGGACCTGCAGTTCAACCGCTGCCGCCCGCGCGTGATCAAGCCGAAGTTCACCGGCTGATCGCCGCGTCCGGCACCCCGGCGGCATGACGGCCGCGCCACCCGAACAGGGGGCGCGGCCGTCGCCGTTCCGGGGCCGTTGAGCGCACTCTGGGCGCCACCCGTCCGCCACACGTCCAGCGGATGCGCGGTTTTCGTCCCCCAAACGTCCATCCGGAGGCGCAATTCCTCGATTGCGCCGGTTCTCCGCCGATGGGAGAGACATGCGCCGCCTCTCCACGCTCCTGCTGCTCATCGCCGTCGCGGCGATGGCCGGGGCGCCGGCGGCGGGCGCAGCGGAGTGCCAGGGCGGTGACGTCCGGCCGGCGGCCGACAACATCGCCCAGATCGCGCAGACGACGCTCTGCCTCCTCAACGACGAGCGCGCGTCCGCGGGTCTCGGCGCACTCACCGAGCAGGCGCAGCTCACGGCCGCGTCGACGGACTTCTCGGCCCTGATGGTGTCCGAGCACTTCTTCGCCCACGTCAGCCCCGACGGATCCGAGCTCACCGACCGCCTCACCCGGGCCGGATACCTCGGCGCGGCGGGCTCGTGGATCGTCGGCGAGAACATCGCCTGGGGCGAGTCCTACCTCGCCACGCCGGCGAACATCGTCAAGGCGTGGATGAACAGCCCGCCGCACCGCGCCAACATCCTCAAGGGCGACTACGAGGAGATCGGCCTGGGCATCGTCGTCGGGACGCCCAGCACGCCGCACCCGGGCGCGACGTACACGACCGACTTCGGCCGCCGCCGCCTCGACGATCCGCCCGCGAGCGAGTCCAAGGGCGAGGTGACCGTGGGGGACACCGCACGGACGCCGTCCCAGGCCCCGCGGGGGACGAGCAAGCGCAGTTCCGAGGCGGCCCGCCGCAAGGCCGCCGCACGGCGCGTGGCCAAGCGCCGCCCCTCCTGCCGGCGCACCGCCGGCCGCTCCAAGGCGGCCCGCGCGGCCGCCCGCCGCGCTCGCTGCGTGGGTGCCTGGCGCGTCGTCCGCAGCCGGCTCTGAGCGGCCCGCCAGGCCGCGTGCAGGCGGCGAATCCTGCCGCCCGCGCCGCTACCCTGCAGGGCCGGGTGTGTTCCAGCTCATGACGATGACGCGCCGCCGCCTCCCACGATCTCTCGCCGTCACCGTCGCCGGGGTCCTCGCCCTGAGCGCCGCCCCCGCGGGGGCAGCCACGGCGCCCGCCCAGCCGGACGCGTCGGCGCCCACGCTCACACCCGCCCCGAGCGAGTCCGCCAAGCCGCGGATGGTCAAGCTCTCCGACGAACGGCTCGTACCCGCTGGGCGCATCCGGCGCGCCTGTCGGACGTCTACCGCCGCCACGACGCGAAGTCCCGGAAGGTCGCGCGACTGCGGTTCTTCACCGAGGACGGCTTCCCCGAGGTCTACCTGCTGCTGCGCGAGTACACCGACGCCGACGAGCGCGAATGGGTGCAGATCCGCGTCCCCAAGCGCCCCAACGGCCGGACCGGCTGGGTTCCGCGTGACGCGCTGGGGCCCTACAACGTCAACCGCTTCCAGCTGACCGTGAGCCGCAAGACCCTCCGGGCCACGCTCTACAAGCGCGGCCGCAAGGTCTGGTCCGCGCGCGTCGGCGTGGGGGCGCCCGGCACCATCACGCCGGCCGGCCGCTTCTGGGTGCGCGAGAAGTTCCGCTTCAAGAACACCCCGGTCTACGGGACGCACGCGATCGGGACGTCCGCGTACGCGCCGACGCTGTCCGACTGGCCCAACGGCGGGGTCGTCGGCATCCACGGCACGAACCAGCCCGAGCTCATCCCCGGGCGTCCCTCGCACGGCTGCATCCGCGTGAGGAACGCGGACATCGCGCGCCTCTGGCGCCTGATCCCGCTGGGCACGCCGCTGCGCATCACCTGAGCCGTCGGCAAGGCCGGCTGCAGTCCTGCTCGCTGCACGTGATCCTGCATCACGCTGCGCGAACCGCTGCTAGGTTCGCGCCACGCCGAATCCCCATCGCACGACGGTGGGGAACGGGGGACCCATTGCGGCCAGGACGGTCGCGGGGGCGAATCGCCGCACGGTGCGGCGTAGCGCCCGTCCCGAAGCGGGGACGGATGCGAGCCCGTCAGCTCACCTCGTAGGCGCTCAACACCATGAGCCTTCTTCGCCACCTTCGCCGCGGCATGCCGCGGGCAGCGCCGCTGCTCGCCGCCTGCCTGACCCTGCTCGTCGCCGCGCCCGGCGGCGCAGGCCCTGCCGACGCTGCACCCGGGGGACGAGGGCCGCTCGGTCAAGCGCCTGCAGCGCGCCCTGGGCCTCACCGCCGACGGCATCTACGGCCCCGGCACCGCGCGCGTCGTGCGCCGCTTCCAGCGCACCCACGACCTCACCGCCGACGGCATCGTCGGCGGCTCCACGTGGCGCATGCTGCGCCGCACCGGCCGGTCGGGGGGCTCACGCTCCTCGAAGGCCTCGCCCAAGCGCTCGGTGGCGCTGCTGCAGCGCAAGCTCGGCATCGCGGCGGACGGCGTCTTCGGGCCGGGGACGCAGCGGGCCGTCAAGCGCTTCCAGCGCGCCCGCGGCCTGACGGCGGACGGCATCGTGGGGAAGGCCACCTGGGCGGCCCTGGGCCTGCGCGGGTCGCGCCCGACGCTGCGGCGCGCGCGCCTCAAGGGGACCTCGACGCCGAGCGGCCTGCCCGCCTCGGTGGTGCAGGCGATCGCCGCGGCCAACCGGATCGCGCGTCACCCGTACCGGTACGGCGGCGGCCACGCGAGCTTCCGCGACAGCGGCTACGACTGCTCGGGCTCGATCTCCTACGTCCTCAACGGGGGCGGCCTCCTCGGCCGTCCGCTGGACTCCTCGCAGTTCATGCGCTGGGGCTCCGCCGGGCGCGGGCGCTGGATCACGATCTACGCGAACCCCGGGCACGCCTTCATGACGATCAAGACCAGCCGCGGCCTGCTGCGCTACGACACCTCCGGGATGGACGACGGGTCGCGCTGGGACGGCGACCTGCGCGGGTCCGGCGGCTACGTCGTCCGCCACCCGACCGGGTATTAGGGCTAGGCGCCCGGGCGCCCCTCGACGAGCAGCGACCACCGGGCCGCGTACGTCCCGCCCGGCTCGACCACCGGCAGCGCGGCTCCGCCGCGGCGCAGGGCATCGGTCGGGGCCGTCATCGGCTCGAAGCAGATGAAGTCCGCTCCCGGCGGCGTGAAGACCTGCGCACACGGATAGCCCTCGTCCAGCCGCGCCCGCAGCGCGCCGCCGCCCGCGGCGGCGACGAACTCCGCGGGGGTGTCGAGCAGCGGGAAGAGGTCGTCGAAGCCGCGGTCGCCGAGCGGGCCCTCCCGGAACGGGGCGGGGCACGTCTGCCCGGTCGGGATCGAGCGCCCGTCGAGCAGCCCCCGGCGCACGACGGGCAGCTGGATCTCCCACTCCCGGCGCGGAACCCCGGGGAGGCGCAGGTAGGGATGCCAGCCGAAGCTCACCGGCACGGGGATCTCGCCGGTCGCGGTGAGCGTGAGCTCGAACGTCAGGAGGTCCGAGCGCAGCGTGATCACCAGGTCGAGCGTGTGCGGGTACGGGAAGCCGGGGAGGAGCGCGGGGTCGCTGTGCCCCGTCGTAGCGGGCGACGACCGCGGCCGATCCCTCGTCGGCGTGCGTGCGCACGAGCTCCCAGCGGGACGAGGCGTGGAGCAGGCCGTGGATCGGGAGCCCGCCGCCGTCGAACGTGACGGGCATCCGGCGCGGGTCGAGCAGGACGTGCCGGCCGCAGGCCTCGTAGCTGAGCCGCTCGAGCCGGTTGGCCCACGGGTGCAGCAGCGGGATGCCGAACGTCGCGCCGCGGTCGACCCAGCCGGTCAGCCCGTCACCGCGGTGCAGGAGGTCACGCCCGTCCTGCCGCAGCTGCGCGCCCACCATCCCGGCTCCCGGGACGAGCGTCAGCTCCAGCTGCCGCGCGTCGCACGCCAGGACGAGCGCGTCGTGTCCGTCGAGCCGGGTCTCCCGCAGTGCGTGCGACATCGGCGCATCCTGCCACGCCCGCGGACCGGCGGCCGATATACGCTGCCGCCATGACCGACCAGGGACGACGTGCGGGAAGCGGCGATGGCGGCGGGCGCTCGACCGGCGAGCTCGCCAGGCTGCTGGGGATGCTCGTCGCCGGCGGCCTGATCGCCGCGTTCGCGGTCCTGAACACGGGCGAGGTCGAGGTCAACTGGGTGTTCGGCACGTTCAGCACCCCGCTGATCATCGTCATCCTCGTCTGCCTGGCCGTGGGCCTCGCCGTCGGGATCGCGGGCAGCGGTGTCCGCTCGCGCTCGCGGCGCAAGTCCGCCGGGCGATGATCAGCGTCGACGAGACCTCGTTCTTCGTCATCGTCGGGGCGGCGGCGCTGGCGGCGCTGATCGTCCTGTTCCTGGGACGCGTGGTCCCCGTGCCCGTGGTCGTCGTGGAGCTGGTCCTGGGCATCATCATCGGGCCGCAGGTCCTCGACCTCGCGACGCCCGACGACTTCATCGACTTCTTCGCCGAGCTCGGCCTCGGGATGCTGTTCTTCTTCGCGGGCTTCGAGATCGACTTCCAGCGGATCAAGGGCGACGCCGCTGCGCCTGGCGGGGCTCGCGTGGGCGTTCTCGCTGGTGCTGGCGTACAGCATCGGCGGCATCCTGGCCGCGGCGGGCATCGTGCTCTCGCTCGTGTACACGGGATCCGCGCTCGCCACGACCGCGATCGGCACGCTCCTGCCGATCCTGCGCGACGCGGGCGAGCTGCGCACGCGCTTCGGCACGTATCTGCTCTCCGCCGGGGCCGTCGGCGAGTTCGGGCCGATCCTCCTCATCACGCTCGTGCTCTCGTCTCAGAGCAGTCTCCACAACGCGGCCATTCTCGTCGTGTTCGTGGTGCTGGCGGTGCTCGCCGCCGTCGTCGCCGTGCGGTCGATCGACACGACGTGGGGCGCGCTCGAGCGCTCGATCGAATCGAGCGGGCAGGCCGCCGTGCGGGTCGCCGTGCTGCTCGTCTTCGGCATGGTCGCGCTGGCGAGCGAGCTGGGCCTCGACATCCTGCTCGGCGGCTTCGTCGCCGGAATCATCACCCGGCTCGCGCTGAAGGGCCGTGAGGTCCTGATCCTCGAGTCGAAGCTCACCGCCGTCGGCTACGGCTTCTTCATCCCGTTCTTCTTCATCGTCAGCGGCATGCGGTTCGACCTGGACTCCCTCGTGGAGAGCCCGGGCGCCCTCGCGAAGATGTTCCTCTTCTTCGGCCTGTTCCTCGTCGTCCGCGGCGTGCCGGCGCTCGTCCTCTACCGCAAGGTGCTCGACGGTCGCGACCGCGCGGCGCTGGCGTTCTTCAGCGCGACGCAGCTCCCGCTGGTCGTCGCGATCACGACGATCGCGGTCGAGGCCGGCGAGATGCGCGCGTCGACGTCCGCCGCGCTCGTCGGCGCGGCGATCCTCTCGACGATGGTGTTCCCGCTCGTCGGGCTGCACCTGCGCAAGGGCCGCGCCGAGGGCGACCTCGAGGACCTGGCCGACAACGACCCCGACGCGCGCCCTCCCGGGGTGCCCGTCCCGGTGCCCGCATGACCGGCACAGCCGACCCCGTCCCGCCCATCCTCTGGCGCCCCTCGCCGGGCTTCCTGGAGGGGACCAACCACGCGCGCTACCTGCGCGCCCTGGCCGAGCGCGGAGGGCCGAACCTCCCGATCGAGGACTACGACGCCCTGTGGCGCTGGTCGGTCGACGACCTCGAGGGCTTCTGGCGGTCCATCTGGGAGCACTTCGGTGTGCTCGCCGACGGCGACCCGACAACCGTCCTCGGCTCACGGGACATGCCCGGCGCCGACTGGTTCCCGGACGTGCGCCTCAACCACGCCGAGCACGTCTTCCGCGACGTGCCCGACGAGCGCGTGGCGATCGTCGAGGCCGGAGAGCTGCGCGCGACGCGCGAGATCACGTGGGGTGAGCTGCGGTCGCTCACCGCGCGGATCGCGGCCGGGCTGCGCAGCCTCGGCGTGGGGGAGGGCGACCGCGTCGTCGCCTACCTGCCGAACATCCCCGAGGCGATGGCGGCGTTCTTCGCGACCGCGAGCCTCGGCGCGATCTGGTCGAGCTGCTCACCGGACTTCGGCGCGCGCAGCGTCATCGACCGGTTCGCGCAGATCGAGCCGAAGGTGCTGCTCGCGGTCGACGGCTACCGCTACGGCGGGCGCGACTTCGACAAGCTGGGCGTCGTCGCAGAGCTCGAGGCCGCGATGCCGACGCTCGAGCACGTCGTCGTGCTGCCGTACCTGGATCCGGCGCCGGACCTGGGCGCGCTGCGCTCGCCCCGCAGCTGGGAGGCGTTCCTGGCCGGCGGCGACGGCGCGGAGCTGACGTTCCGCCGCGTGCCGTTCTCCCATCCGCTCTGGGTCCTCTACTCGTCCGGGACGACGGGCCTGCCCAAGGCGATCGTCCACGGGCACGGCGGCATCCTGCTCGAGCACCTGAAGAAGATGTGGCTGCACCTCGACGCCCAGCCCGGCGACCGCGTCTTCTGGTTCACGACCACCGGCTGGATGATGTGGAACTTCCTCGCCGGCGTGCTCCTGACCGACGCGGCGGTCGTCCTCTACGACGGCAACCCCGGCCATCCGACGCTCGACCGGCTCTGGGACCTGGCGGCGGAGACCGGGACGACGTGCTTCGGGACGAGCGCGAGCTTCCTCGCGTCGTGCATGAAGGCGGGCGTGCGGCCCACCGACGGGCGGGACCTCTCGGCGCTGCGCAGCGTCGGGTCGACCGGGTCGCCGCTCTCGCCGGAGGGCTTTCGCTGGGTCTACGACGAGCTGGGGGAGGACACCTGGCTGTTCTCCACCAGCGGCGGCACCGACGTCTGCACCGCGTTCGTCGGCGGCGTCCCGGTGCTGCCGGTCTGCGAGGGGGAGCTCCAGGGCCGCGCGCTGGGCGCAAAGGTCGAGGCGTTCGACGAGGACGGGAACGCCGTGACCGACGAGGTGGGGGAGCTCGTGATCACCGAGCCGATGCCCTCGATGCCGGTCGCGTTCTGGGACGACCGCGACGGCTCGCGCCTGCGCGAGGCGTACTTCGCGATGTACCCGGGCGTCTGGCGCCACGGCGACTGGATCCGCCTGACCGACCGCGGCACGGCGATCATCTACGGGCGCTCGGACTCGACGATCAACCGCGGCGGCGTGCGGATGGGCACGTCCGAGATCTACCGCGCCGTGCTCGCCGACCGGCGCATCGTGGATGCGCTCGTCGTCGACGTGCCGCGGGAGGGCCAGGACAGCTGGATGCCGCTCTTCGTCGTCCTCGCCGACGGCGAGGTGCTCGACGCGGCCCTGACGCGCGACATCGCCCGCCGCGTGCGCGAGGAGTGCTCGCCGCGCCACGTCCCGAACGAGCTGGTCGCCGTCGCGGAGATCCCGCGGACCCTGTCGGGCAAGGTCCTGGAGGTCCCGGTCAAGCGCATCCTCATGGGGGAGCCCGCGGACCGCGTCGCCAGCCGTGACTCGCTGGCGAACCCCGCCGCCCTGGACTGGTTCGCCGCGTTCGCGCGCGAGCGCGGTCAGGCCGCCTGAGCGACCGGGCCGAACGCGAAGCGGATGCCGGTCAGCTCCTCGCTGACGGTCCAGAGCCGCTCCTGCGCGGCCACGTCGCGCGCCGCGCTCGTCGTGCCGACGAGCTTCGGGTGCCCGCGGCTCTCGAAGGGTCCGTCGGGGCCGACGTAGGCACCGGGCGGGACGTCCATGGTCGCCGCGTAGAGGCTGGGCAGCGCGCCCATCTCGTCGGACTGCGCGAGCAGCCCGTTCGCGAGCGCCCATCGCCCGCACCATCAGCGAGCTGCCCGCCATCTCCGGCCCGGCAGCCTGCAGGTGGGTCGCGGCGTAGCCGGGGTGGGCCGCCGTCACCAGGAGGTCCGACCCGGCGCGCTGCGCGCGGCGCTGCAGCTCGAACGTGAACAGGAGGTTCGCGAGCTTCGACTGCCCGTACGCGGGCCACTTGCTGTAGCGGCGCTCCCAGTTGAGGTCCTCCCAGCGCAGCTTCCCGATGCGGTGCGCGCTGCTGGCGATGTTCGTGACGCGCGGCGCGGGGGCGGCGAGCAGGAGGTCGAGAACCTGCCCGGTGAGCGCGAAGTGCCCGAGGTGGTTCGTCCCGAACTGCAGCTCGAACCCGTCCTCGGTGCGCCGCAGCGGCGGCGCCATGACGCCGGCGTTGTTGACCAGCAGGTCGAGGTGCTCGAGGCGCTCGTGGAGCCCGTCGGCGCAGCGCTCGATCGAGGCGAGGCTCGCGAGGTCGAGTGGGATCGTCTCGACGGCGGCGCCCGCGGCGGCCGTCCTGATCCCGTCGGCGACGCGCTCGGCCTTCTCCGGGTTGCGGCACGCCAGGAGGACGCGCGCCCCGGCGCGGGCCAGCTCACGCGCGGTGACGAGCCCCAGCCCGCTCGTGGCGCCCGTGACGACGGCCGTGCGGCCGTCCAGGTCCGGCATGTCCGCGACGGTCCAGGAGCTCATCGCGAACACGGTACGCCAGACGCGCCCGCGGGCCCATCTGCAACGCGCCAGGACGCGCGTGCGGCAGTTCTGCGGCGTTCGGCGCGCAGGGGAGGGCCACGTCCGTGGGCTCGAAGGTGCCGGCGCTTAGCGTCGCCGCATGCTCCTCCGTCACCGCCTGCTCGCGCTCATCTGCCCGCCGCTCCTGCTCGTGCTCGCACTCGCCGCGCCCGCCGCGGCCGACACCGCGCTGCGGCAGCGGGCGACCGCGATCATCGCGCTGGATCACCACGCCTTCCTGCTCGTCAAGGCGACCGCCGAGCCGCCGTTCGACTGGTCGACCGACGGCTGCACGAGCACGCCCGCATCGTGGGCGCTGACCTTCGACGGGCCCTGCCAGCAGCACGACTTCGGGTATCGCAACCTCGGACGCGGTCTGCGGCTGCGCCCGACGAACGCCGCCCGGGCGTGGGTCGACCGGCGGTTCCTGGCCGAGCTGCGCCGCGTCTGCGCAGAGCGCTACGCGGAGCGGGCGCAGACCCGCTGCCGCGTCCGGGCGCGGGCGATGCACGCCGCCGTCCGGCTCCTCAACCCGCCGTGGTCGTGAGGGCCGGTCAGGACTCGACGATCAGCACGCCGTCGCCGCGGTCGCGCTTCAGCGGATCCCCGAACAGGAGATGCAGCAGGCCGTTGACGCAGCTCATGATGATCGCGGCGAGCGCGGCCCACCAGAACGTCTCGATCTCGAACTGCGGGACGAGCCAGTCCGTGACGTAGAGCATCAGGACGTTCAGGAGGAAGTAGAAGAGCCCGAGCGTCACGACGATGAACGGGAACGACAGGATCGTGAGGATCGGCTTCAGGAAGGCGTTGACGACGGTGAAGATCGCGCCGGCGATGAAGAGCGTCCACCAGTCGTCGCCGTACGCGACGCCCGACAGCAGCCAGGTGGCGACGAAGAGCGCGAGCGTGTTGAAGGCCCAGGCGACGATCCAGCGCATCAGCCGTCCTCGGACGTGAGCTCGCGGTCCTCGAACGCGGAGGGCTCCGTCGCGGGCTCCAGGACGCCGAGGAGCTCACCGACGCGGCAGACGAGCAGGCGCTCCTCGTCGACGTCGACCCAGACGCCGGCCGAGGCGGGAAAGACGACGTGATCGCCCGCGCGCACCGGCATGTTCAGGCCCTGCGCCTGCCACCAGTCGACGCCCGGCCCGATCGCCAGCACGATCCCGTGCTGCGGCGGCGGCTCGTGATCGCCCGGCGGGACGACGAGTCCCGACCGCCGGACCCGGTCGGGATCAAGCTCCTTGATGACGACACGGTCGAAGAGGGGACGCAGTTCCTGACGCACCGCACGGAGGATACGGCGCGCGCGCCCCGCGCCTCATCCATTCGACTGGTTCACATAACCGACATTATCGAGCGTCGCAACCGCGGCCGCCCTACAGCGCACCCTTGACCGGGTCGCCCGCCGGCAGCGGCGTGCAGAAGTGCAGCTGCGGCGGCTCGGCGAGCAGCTCGGCGGCGAGCTCGCCGATGCCCGCCATATACGGCTGCTGGAAGTGCGACTCCAGCGCGACCTGCGACGTCCAGCGCTCGATCAGGACCAGCGTCTGCGGATCGTTGACGTCGCGGTGCAGCGCGTACGCGAGGCATCCCGCCTCGGCATGCGTCTGCTCGATGACGGGCGTCAGCCCGGCGATGACCTCCTCGGCCCTGCCCTCACGGGCCCTGAAGGTGGCGACGACGATCACGGAGCTCATGCGTCGGACCCTATCGGCGCCCGGAGGCGTAGGCTCGGCGCGTGGCCGCTCGCGACCCAGACCCGCAGGACCCGATCGCGGTCGTGCGCGCCCTCTGGGACGCCACCCGCGAGCGCGACATCGACGGCGGGATGACGCTCATGCACCCGGACGTCGAGTGGGTGCCGCTGCTGGCCGAGGGACCGTCGATCCGCGGGACCGACACGCTGCGCGCACGGCTCGACGAGATCGCCGGCTCCGGGATTCTCGCCGAGGCCTACCCGCTCTCCTTCGAGCTGCTGGACGACGGCCGCGTGCTGGTCGTGGGCGCGCTGCGGGTCCGGCGCCCCGATCACTGGATGGAGACCGTCCAGCACTGGTGGGTCTACGTCATCCGGGACGGGCTGATCCGCCGTGCCCAGCCGTGCGAGAGCCGCGAGCTGGCCGTCGCGAGCCCGATGGGCGACTGAGTCAGCGCGCCTCGACGAACAGGCTCTGCGCGCTCATGCCCAGCGCGCCCTCCTCGTCGAACAGGCGCGACGTCGCAAGGCCCACGCCGGACGGGTCGACCACGGTGCGTGCGTCGACCAGGATCCACGCGCCGGCCGGCTCGCGGTGCAGGTGGACGGTGAGGTCGGTGTTGACGAACAGGTGCCGGTCGAAGTCCAGCACGTGGCTCACGCCGTTGCCGAAGTCGGCGGCGGCCGCCAGGCGCTGCAGGCCGGTCGGCTGCTCCCCGTCGACCAGCGGGACGGCGAGCCGGAACCAGGCGAGTGCCGGCCCGACCCCGTAGTCCGTCCCGCCCGCGAAGCGGATGTCCATGCCGGTGCGGTGGAACCCCTCCCCTTCCCCGTCCGCCGGGAACGGCGAGCGCGCCGCCGCGTCGGGTCCCTCGCACGGGAGCGCCGCGTCGGCGAGCGCCGCAGGCGGAAGCGCGACGTCCCCGCGGCGCAGGCGCACCGCCCGGGCGCGCACGACCGCGCGCCCCCCCTCGCGCAACTCTCCCTCGATGAGCTGGAAGCGCCGTCCCGGGCGCTGGATCCAGGCGTCGGCCTCCAGCGGCGCCATCGGGACGGGCCCGAGGAACTCGTAGGTGATCCGGGTGACGATCATGTCCTCGCCCGGCTCGACGCGCTCGATCTCCCGGGCGAGCAGCGCCGCCGCGGCCCCGCCGTGCTGGGCCCCGGGGTCCCATGGCCCCCGGGCGTGCCCGCTCGGGACGTACGTCGCGCCGCGGCGCTGGAAGATCCAGTCGCTCATCGCAGCTCCCCGCTCATGTCGCCGCCGCGGCCGCCACGTCGGCGATGATCGCCGAGAGCCGCCCGCCCTGCCAGGCGATCGGGCTGGAGCCGGGCTCCTCGACCACGAGCGACGCGCCCGGGATGGCGCGCGCGTAGGCCTCGCCGACGGCGAGCGGATGCCCGGGGTCCGCCTCGTCGCGGTCGGCGACGACGACGGCCGGCACGCTGATCGCGTCCAGATCGGCGATCCGCCCGAACGCGCGCGAGCGCGGGACGGCGCGCAGCGCGTCGGCGACCGCGCCCGGGTGCTCGTGGGCACCGAGGCGCTGGCGCAGGACGGTGAGCAGCGTCTCACGCAGCGCCGGATCGGCCGCCGGCTCCCCGTACGCGGCGATGAACCCCTCCACCCCGCCGTCGCGCAGGCCGGCGCTGAGGGCGTCCCAGCGGGCCAGCGACGCGGGGTCCTCGTGCGCGGCCGGGTCGTAGGCGGGGGTCACGACGACGAGGCCCGCCACCCGGTCCGGGTGCTCGAGCGCGGCGCGCAGGGCCGTGTGCGCGCCCATCGAGGCGCCCGCGAGCACGGCCCGCCCGATGCCCCGCTCCCCCATGACCCGCAGCAGGTCGGCGACGAGGTCCTCATACGTGTACGCCGCCGGATCCGGGGCCGGCGCCGACGCGCCGTGGCCGCGTGCGTCGTAGGCGACGACGCGGTGGCCGCCGCGTTCCAGCGCGCGGGACCCCATGACGACATAGCGGTGCGTCGCGGTCAGGCCGTGGAGCAGGATCACCGGAGTCCCCTCCCCTGCCTCCTCGACGTGGAGTGCGGGCGCGCTCACAGACCGCGAAGTCAACCATCTACGCTGGGCGCATGACCGTCATCGACGTGACCGAACAGGACTTCGAGCGCGAGGTCGTCGCGCGGTCCCACGCGATCCCCGTCGTCGTGGACTTCTGGGCGGCGTGGTGCGCGCCCTGCCGCGCCCTGACGCCCGTGCTGGAGAAGGCGGCCGCGGCGCGCGAGGGCAAGGTCGTCCTGGCCAAGGTCGACACCGACGCCAACCCCGGCATCTCGGCGACGTTCGGGATCCAGGGCATCCCCGCCGTCAAGGCGTTCAAGGACGGCCTCGTCGTCGAGGAGTTCGTCGGCGCGCAGGGCCCCGCGCTCGTCGAGCGCTTCTTCGACGGCCTCGTCCCGACCGAGACCGATCTGCTCGTCGAGCAGGGCGACGAGGCCGCGCTGCGCCGGGCGCTGGAGCTCGATCCGCGCCGCGCCGACGCCGCGATCACGCTCGCCCGCCTGCTGCTGGAGCGCGGTGAGGATGACGCGGCGCTCGCCGTCGTCGAGGAGGTGCCCGGCTCGTTCGAGGCCGACGGCCTGGCAGCGCGCATCCGCCTCGCCCGCGCCGACGACATCGACGTGGCGCCCGCACTGGCGGCGCTGGACGCCGGTGACCGCGAGGGCGCGGTCGACCTGCTCCTCGACGCCGTTCCGGACGCCGGCGACCACCAGGACGACCTGCGGCGTCTCATCGTGGCGGTCCTCGACGAGCTCGGGGTCGAGCATCCGGTCTCGCGCGAGGCGCGGCGCCGCCTGGCTGCGGCGCTCTACTAGGGCGCCGCGGGCGCGCCGGCGAGCGCGTGGCCGCGGATCAGCGCGGCCGACCGGGCCGGCTCCTCGATCCAGAAGAGGTGGCCGATCCCCTGCAGGATCTCCAGCCGCGCGCGCGGGACGAGCCGGGCGATGAGCTCGCCGTTGACGACGTCGAGCACCGCGTCGACGTCGCCGTGCACCACGAGCGTCGGGGCGCTGAGCTCGCCGAGTCGCGCGCCGGCGTCGTGCGTTGCGGTCGCGCGAAGCTGCTCGTACAGGACGGGGATCGGCGCGCGCGCGGCGAGCGCGGTCTCGCGGAAGGCCTCCCAGGCCCCGGGCCGCGCCGCGTACGCGGGCGAGACGTTGATCTCGAAGCTCGTGCGCAGGATCACCTCCGGGTCGCCGGTCGCGGCGCTCGCGATGATCCGCTGCACCGTCGCCTGGTCGGTCAGCTGCGATCCCTGCCCGCCGGGGTACGTGCATCCGAGCGTCAGGGTCCGTACGCGCTCGGGGACGGCGAGCGCCAGCTCCTGAGCGACCATCCCGCCCATCGAGATCCCCACGACGTGGGCGCTCTCGAGGCCGAGCGCGTCCAGCAGCCCGGTCGCGTCGGCGGCGAGGTCCGCGATCGTGAACGAGCCGTCGATCGGCGCGGAGGTCCCGATCCCGCGATGGTCGTAGGCGATCAGGTCCAGTCCGGGTCCCAGCGCGTCCAGGAACGCCCCGCCCCAGGACGCGTGGCTGCCGGAGAGGCCCTGGATCAGGAGCAGCGGCTCGCCGTCGGGCTCGCCGTGGCGTTCGTAGTGGAGCGTGCGCCCCGGGATCTGCGCGTCGGGCATCGCGGGATCCTGTCAGACGGGCAGCGCGAGCTGCGGGGCATCGGCGGCGGTCTCCTCGCCCGCGAACCCCGTGACCCCCACGCCGAGCAGCCGGACCGGGGCGCTCGGCGCGTACTCGCGCAGCAGGTCCAGGGCCACGCCGCCGACCTCGGCCGCGTCGTCGGTCACGTGGCCGATCGTCCGCGCGCGGGTGACCGTCGTGAAGTCGGCGAGCCGCACCTTGATCCGGATCGTCCGCCCGCGCCGCCCGTGCCGGCGCAGGCCCGCGCAGAGCTGCGCGGTCAGGTCGAGCAGGATCGCCTCGAGCCTCGCCGGGTCGGCGATGTCCGTGTCGAACGTCGTCTCCCGCGACTCGCTCACGGCCTCGCGGACCGGCTCGACGGCGTCGGATCCCTCGAAGCGCGCGCGGCTGCGCAGCCACGGACCCTGACGCGCACCGAAGGCCTGCATGAGCACGGCCTCGTCGGTGGCCGCAAGCGCGGCGAGCGTGTCGATGCCCAGTGCCGTGAGCCGCTCGGCCGTCCGCGGCCCGATCCCGGGCACGAGGCCCGGCGGCGCCTGCGCGAAGCGCACACACGCCTCCTCGCGCGTGAGCATGAGGAAGCCGCCGGGCTTCTCGGCGTCGGAGGCGACCTTCGCCACGAGCCTGTTCGGCCCGATCCCGACGGAGGCGCTCATGCCGGTCCGCTCGCGGATCTCGGCGACGAGGCGCCGCATGGCGGCCTTCGGGGCGACGAGTCCCGTCAGATCGAGGTAGGCCTCGTCCAGCCCGAGCTGCTCGACGCGCTCCACGTGCCCGCGCAGGAGGTCCATCACTGCGCGGGACGTCGCCTTGTAGGCCTCGAAGTCGGGCGGGATCACGACGGCCCGGGGGCACAGGCGGCGCGCCTGCGCTGCGGGCATCGCCGAGCCGACGCCGAAGCGCCGTGCCTCGTAGGAGGCCGTCGTGACGACGGCCCGCGGGCCCGACCCCGCGACGATCACGGGCAGCCCGCGCAGCTCCGGCCGGCGCTGCAGTTCGACGCTCGCGTAGAAGGCGTCGAGGTCCAGGTGCGCGATCGGGCCGGCCATCGTCCCCGAGGCTACGCCCCGGGGACGACGGGCAGCGCGGGATCAGTGGGCGACCTGGACGGTCCCCACGCCGTCGAAGCGCAGGGCGGCGCGCACACCGGGGCCCAGGTCGAACTCGCGCGCACCCGAGTACGGGCCGCGGTCGACGACCGGCACGCGGACCTGGCGCCCGCGGTAGCGGATCGTCACCTTCGTGCCGCACGGGAGCGACTTGTGGGCGACGCCCATCATCCCCGGCGTCAGATGGCCGCCGCAGGCGAGCGCCTGGCCCTCGCCGTACCACGAGGCCAGCGCGGGACGGAACGCCTCCAGCCGGCCGATCCGGCGGGTGCGGCGCGTCACGCCGGACCCCCCGGCCACCCGCACGCGCAGCGGCGCGCTGAGGGAGGCGCGGGTGCGGTAGCGCAGGACGTAGCGCCCCGACTGCCGCGTGCGGGTCCGGGCGATCGTGACCCAGCGGTGGCCACGGACGCGCTGGAGGACGACGAGGCGGCCCGGGACGGCTGGACGCACGCGCCCGGCGACGCGGGCCGAGCGCCCCGCGCGCACGTGGGTGCGGCGCGCCAGGACGCTGACGGCGGTGCGCATGCGGCCCTCGTGGGCCGTGACGGGCTTTGCGGGCGCCGCCTCGGCCCCGCCGGTGGATGAGCCCGCGGCGCCCGCGGGAGCGGTGTTGATCGCTGCCAGGAGCAGCGTCATGGCGATGGTGAGCGCGGACGTCGCCATCATGGCGCGGCCGCGCAGGTCGAACCTCACGAGGAGGCCTCCTTGTGGTCCGCCGCCTACGGGGTTAGCTGTCGGGCTCGCGGCGCCGGCGGCCCGCGCGATCCGCGCGCGGTCCGTCCCGTGTCGCTACGGCGGCAGCAGCCGCCGATTCGCCCCATCCGCTGCGCGCCGTGCGCGTCACCGGCAGTGGGTCCCCCGCTCACACCCGCGATTGAAGGACCGGGCGTGACTCGGCAGATCCATCACGGTAGCAGGGGCTTTGTGCGCTCCTGTGACGCGCGTCACACACCCACGAGCGCGGGTGCGCGTGCCATCAGACGGCTTCGGCGGGCTCGCGGAAGTCGCCGAGCTGCTCGCCGAACTCCTCGCGGAGCTTCGTCAGCCCGAGCCGGATCCGGCTCTTGGCGGTACCGAGCGGGACACCGGATCGCCGCGCGATCTCGTCGGCGGTCAGGCCGCCCCAGTGCGCCAGGACGACGGCCTCGCGCTGGCTCGCGGGCAGGGAGCTGAGCGCGGCGCGGACCGTGCTGCGCACGTCGGCCCGCTCGGCCATGAGGCTCGGCCGGTCCTCGGGGCGCGTCTCCTCGCCGGTGGCGACGAGCTTGAGACGGTCGCCGGCGCGACCGGCGGCCTGCCCTTCGCGCCAGAGGTCGAGGGCGCGGCTGCGCGCCATGAGCCGCAGGTAGCTGCCGAGCTCCCCCCTGCGGGAGTCGAACGAGCTCGGCCGCCGCCAGACCTTGAGGAACACGTCCTGGACGACGTCCTGCGCCTGGGCGGCGTTGCCGAGGATGCGGTACGCGGCGGCGTACACGCCCCGGGACTGCTCGTCGTAGACGCGGGAGAATGTGGCGGGGTCGCTGAGGTCCATGGTGATCACCGGGCGGGGTCGGGGTTGAACGGAACCCTATACAGGGTGTTGCGGGTTTGCAAGGCCTGGTGTTAAAGGTTGTCTCAAGATGTGCCGAAGGCGCGACACTCGCCCGGGTGACCAACCCCGACCGCCTGACCGCGCTCGACGCGGCCTTCCTGCACATCGAGCCCGGCGAGGCGCACATGCACGTCGCCTCGATCATGATCTTCGAGGGGACGCCGCCCGCCTACGAGGAGTCAAGACCGCGCTCGGATGAGCGCCTGCACCTCGTTCCGCGCTACCGGCAGAAGCTCGCGTGGGTCCCCCTGGACCAGGGCCGGCCGGTCTGGGTCGATGACCCGCACTTCAACCTCGGCTACCACGTTCGCCACTCCGCGCTTCCGGCCCCGGGCTCCGACGAGCAGCTGGCCGCGCTCGGCGGCCGCGTCTTCGCCGTCGCACTGGACCGGCACAAGCCGCTCTGGGAGATCCACCTCGTCGAGGGCCTGGCCCCCGCGCCCGACGGCACGCCGCGCTTCGCGATGATGGCCAAGACCCATCACGCGCTCGTCGACGGGGTCTCCGGGGTCGACATCACGTCGGTCCTCTTCTCCACGACGCCGGACCCGATGCCGGTCGGACCCCCCACCGCCCGCTGGATCCCGCAGCCCGAGCCGACCGGCGTGCAGCTCCTCGCCGAGGCGCTGATGGAGCGGCTCCTCGCCCGCGGAGGGCATCCGCGTCGTCCGCGCCCTCGGTCGCGCGCCGCGAACCGTCGATCGGCGCGCCACGGCGGCAGCTCGCCGCGGCGGGCGCGATGGCCTGGACCGGCATGCGCGGGGCTCCGCCGACGCCGCTGAACGTCCCGATCGGCCCTCACCGGCGCTACGGCTGGGTGGACACGCCCGCTCGATCTCCTCAAGGGGATCAAGAACGGGCTCGGCGGAACCGTCAACGACGCGGTGCTGACGACCGTGGCGCTCGCGCTCGGGCGCTTTCTGCGGCGGCGCGGCTTCCCGAACCGACGGACCTCGTCCTCAAGGCGATGGTGCCGGTGTCCGTCGCGGTCGACCGATCAGCACGGCGCGCTCGGCAACCAGGTCTCGGCGATGTGGGCGCCGCTGCCGATGGACGAGGACGACCCGCGCGCCTGCTTCGAGCGCATCCACACCGAGATGGGCGACCTCAAGGAGTCCGACCAGGCCGTCGGCGCCGAGGTGCTGACCGGGATGGCCGGACTTCGCCCCGCCGACCTCTTCAGCCAGGCGGCGCGGCTGCAGGCCCGCCAGCGGTTCTTCAACCTCGTCGTCACGAACGTGCCCGGCCCGCAGATCCCGCTCTACCTGCTCGGTCGCCGGATGGTCGCGATCTACCCGGTCGTGCCGCTGGCCCCGACGACGGCGCTTGGCGTCGCGATCATGAGCTACTGCGGACGGCTCACCTTCGGCCTGATGGCCGACTACGACGCGGTGCCTGACCTCGGCGATGTCGTCGCCGACTTCGAGGGCGCGCTGTTCGACCTCGGCCGCGCCGCCGAGACCGAGCGCCACCCGTGGCGCATGGGCGCGCGCGACGCGGTGCGCACGGCGCACACCCCCGCGACCGCCGGCTGAACGCGCGGCTGACGGACGCCGCACCCGCCGGGCATACTCGACGTCCATGCGGATCGCGCTCGCGCAGATCAATCCCGTCGTCGGCGACATGGAGGGCAACGAGCGGCTCGTGCGCACGCGACTCGGTCGAGGCCCGCTCGCCGGGCGCGCCGCTCGTGCTCTTCCCCGAGCTCGCGCTGACCGGCTACCCGCCAGAGGACCTCCTGCTCAAGGAGCACCTGCTCGCTGACGTCGCGCAGGCCGCTCGAGCGCATCGCGGCCGAGGCGACGGCATCGTCGCCGATCGTCGGCTTCCCGGAGCGCGAGCGGCGACGTCTACAACGCCGCCGCCGTGCTCGCCGACGGCGCCGTGCACGGCGGTCTACACAAGAACCACCTGCCCAACTACGGCGTCTTCGACGAGCATCGCTACTTCCAGCGCGGCCGGTCCGGCGGCGTCATCGAGGTCGACGGCGTCACCGTCGGCGTCACGATCTGCGAGGACATCTGGGTTCCCGGCCCGCCCGCGAGCGACGAGGCGCTGGCCGGCGCCGGCTGATCGTGAACATCTCCGCCTCGCCGTATGTCAGCCGGCAAGGGCCTCGCACGCGAGCGGATGGTCGGCCAGCGCGCCCGCGACGAGCTCTGCGCGATCGCCTTCTGCGCGCAGGTCGGCGGCCAGGACGAGCTGGTCTTCGACGGGCACTCGTTCGTCGTCGACCACACGGGTGCGATGGTCGCGCGGGCCCCGCAGTTCGAGGAGGCGCTCACGATCTGCAGCGTCGACGTCACCGCGGCCGGTGCAGCGCGGCTGCGCGACACCCGTCAGCGCGCCGCCGCCTACGAGTCGCGGCCGAGGTCGACCGCCTCGGCGCGTTCCTCACCGCCCGCCCGGGCTACGAGGCCGACCCGCCCAGCTGGGCCGTCGCGCCCGTGCTCGACCCGACGCCGAGGTGTACGGCGCGCTCGTGCTCGGAACCCGCGACTACGTCCGCAAGAACGGCTTTCGCGCAGGTCGTGCTGGGCCTCTCGGGCGGCGATCGACTCCGCGCTCGTGGCGTGCGTCGCGGTGCGACGCCCTGGCGCCGGACGCGTCACCTGCGTGACGATGCCGTCCCGCTACACGTCGACGGGCACCTTCACGGACGCCGGCGAGCTCGCGCGCCGCCTCGGCGTCACGCTGCTCGAGCTCCCGATCGGCGACGTCTGATGGCCGCCTACGAGGCGCAGCTCGCTAGCCCGTTCGCGGGCGCGCAGCCCGACCTCACCGAGGAGAACCTTCAGGCGCGCATCCGCGGCAACGTCCTGATGGCGCTCTCCAACAAGTTCGGCTGGCTCGTCCTGACGACCGGCAACAAGTCGGAGATGGCGGTCGGCTATTCAACGCTCTACGGCGACAGCGCCGGCGGGTTCGCCGTCATCAAGGACGTCCCCAAGACGCTCGTCTACCGACTCGCCGAGTGCGCGCAACCGCCCAGCCGGGCGCGCCGATCCCCGAGAGCGATCCTCACCCGGCCCCCGTCGGCCGAGCTGCGCGCCCGACCAGACCGACGAGGACTCGCTGCCGCCTTACGAGATCCTCGACCCTATCCTCGAGGGATACGTCGAGCAGGATCTCGGCCGCGAGCAGCTGATCGCGCGCGGCTTCGAGCCGGACGTCGTCGACCGTGATCGTCCGGCTGGTCGACCGCGCCGAGTACAAGCGCCGCCAGCAGCCGCCCGGCATCAAGGTGACCGGCAAGGCGTTCGGCCGCGACCGCCGGATGCCGATCACCAGCCGCTACAGCGGCTAGTCAGGCAGGTCGCCGCACCGCGATCGTCATCCGCACGAGGGCGCACAGGTCGACCCGCGTCGTCGGTGATGTCGACCTCCCAAATCCAGGTCGTGCGGCCGCGGTGCCGCCGTCGGGCATGAGCGTGCACGGTCCCCTCGGTGATCGGGCGCAGGAAGTTCGTCTGGTTCGAGAGGCCCACCGCGATCTGTCCGTGCTCGCGCCACACCGCCAGGCCGGTCGCGTTCGACGCGATCGACTCCGCGATCGAGGCGTACACCCCGCCGTGAACGAGTCCCCACGGCTGCTTGATCGCGTCGCGCACGGCGACCTGGGCGCGGACCTCCTCGTCGGAGCGCTCGAGCACCTCCAGGCCGTACAGCGCGTCGAAGGTGTTCTCGAACGGCACGGGCGGGTCGGGCAGGGCGTCGGTCATGGCTGCGGCACGATACCGGCGCGCTGCTCTACGCTTCGCCCCCGCTCATGGCCCGCATCGATGACCTTCCCGCCGATCAGCAGGCCGTCCTGCGCCTCCTGCTGACCCAGGAGCGCTCCTACGACGAGATCGCCCGCACGCTGCGGATGGCGCCGGCCGCCGTGCGCGACCGCGCCCACGAGGCCGTCGGCACCCTCGGGCCGTCCGGCGGCACGCTGAAGCCCGAGCGCCGCGACGCGATCACCGACTACCTGCTCGGGCAGCAGGCCGACGGCGACGCCGAGGCGACACGCGACGCGCTCGAGGCGTCGGCCGCCGAGCGTGGCTGGGCGCGCGTCGTCGCGGCCGAGCTGCGGGGCGTCGCCACGCGCGACCTCCCGGAGGTTCCCGACCCGGGCGCCGACGGCGCCGGCCCGAGCCCCCTGCTCGACGATGCCGACGACGAACTCACCGACGGGAGCGAACGCGCCGCACGACGCAGCGCGCCCCGGCCGCGCGCATCCCGCCGCGGCGGCGCGATCCTGCTCGGGGCGCTCGGCCTCATCGCCGCGCTCGCGATCGGCTTCTTCGTCGGCCGCGCGACGAAGGACGAGCCCTCCCAGGGCGACGGCCTGACGGCCGCGCAGCAGGAGGCCGCCCGCGACGTCATCGGGCAGGCCAACCTCACCGCCGTCCCGGACGCCGGCGCCGACAAGGCGCTCGGCGTCGCGCAGTTCGTCGAGCGCGACGGCCAGCGCCTCATCAACGTCCTCGCCGAGGGCCTGCCGACACCGCCCAAGGGCAGCGGCTACGGCGTCTGGATGACCGGCAACGGCCAGAAGCCCGTCTGGCTCGGGTACTTCCAGGCCGTGACGACCAACGGCCAGGCCGGCGCCCAGAGCACGCTCAAGCAGAACCCGCGCCTCTACCAGCAGGTGCTCATCACCCGCGAGTCGGGCCGCAACCCGACGACGCCGGGGTCGAGCTACCTCACCGGCGACATCCAGTTCCGCTCGAAGTAGTGGTGGTGCGGCGACGGGTCCCCGTCGCGCCCGGGACGCGCCCCCGGAAGAAGCCTCTCCGGTGGGGCGTCGGCCTTCTGCCGCGGGTGTTCGTTTCCCCATCGGTCTGAGCTTCTCCGGGGTCCCGTCCCGGACGCGACCACCGCACCACCACCACGCCGACACCGTCCTTCTCCCGGCGACGAGGCCCTGAACCCACGCCCACACCGTCCCTCCAGCGGGACTGACCCGCGCCGTCCCGAGAGCGGGGTCGGGGCGCGGCCCCGGGAAAGCTCAAACCGATGGGGACGCAGGCGCACGCGGATGACGACACACGCACCCCGGAGAGGCTTTCCCGGGGACGCGCCCCGAACCCCGTCCACGCCTGCGGACGACCGACCGAGACTCAGCCGCCCACCAGTTTGCCCGGATTCATGATCCCGAGCGGGTCCAGCTCGGCCTTGAGCGCTCGCAGCGCCGCGACGCCGGTCGCGCCGTCCTCGGCGGCGAGCCATGGCGCGTGGTCGCGGCCGATCGCGTGGTGGTGGGTGATCGTGCCGCCGGCGGCGATGATGGCGTCGCAGGCACCGGCCTTCGCGCGCTGCCACTGACCGATCGGGTCGGCGGCGTCCTGGCGGGCGAGGAACGTGAAGTAGAGCGAGGCACCGGTCGCGTAGACGTGGGAGACGTGGCACGCGACGAAGGGGGCGTGCTCGCGGAGCGCCGCGCGGACCGTCGTGTAGAGGTGCTCGAGGTTCGACCAGGTGGTCGCGGTCTCGAGGGTCTCGACCATGACGCCGCGGGCAAGGAGGTCGTCGCGCAGGTACGGCGCGTGGAAGCGGCCCTTGGCCCAGGCCACGCCGGGACCGGAGCCGAGCCCCACGCCGCCGTGGCGCTTCAGCACGGCCGTCGTGGCGCGGCGGCGGGCCACGACCCGCGGCGGGCTCCCTTCCCATCCGACGATGACGATGCATCCGGAGGCGACGCCCCGGGCGCTGAGGTAGCGCCCGAGCAGCGCGGCCTTGGCCCCCTTGAGCCCGGCGAGCGTCAGTGACATGCCCGTCTCGGCCTCGTCGGAGAGCCGCGCCACATCGGGCGCGACGCCGTCCTGGATCAGCGCGCGGAACGCTTCGCGGCCGGCGCCGAACGACGGCAGCATCCACGCCTCGTAGAGCCCGGCCTGCGGTCGCGGACGCACGCGCAGCGTCACCTCCGTGAGGACGCCGAGCGCCCCCTCCGAGCCCACGACGAGCTCCCGCAGGTCGGGCCCGGCCGCCGTCCCGGGATGGGGCGCCAGGTCCAGGTCGCCTGCCGGCGCGGCCATCCGCACGCCCTCGACGAGGCTGTCGATCCGCCCGTAGCCCGTCGACGCCTGCCCTGCGGAGCGCGTCGCGACCCAGCCGCCGACGGTGGCGTACTCGAAGCTCTGGGGGTAGTGGCCGAGCGTGAACCCGCGGGCACGCAGCACGTGCTCGACCTCCGGGCCGCGCAGCCCCGGCTCGAGCGTCGCGAGCTGCGACCGCTCGTCGAGGTCCACGAGCCGCGTCATCCGCCCCAGGTCCAGCGCGATCACCGCCTTGTGCCCGCCGCGGTCGGGCTCCACCCCGCCGACGACGCTCGTCCCGCCGCCGAACGGGACGACCGCGACGTCCGCGGCCGCGCACGCATCCAGCACCGCGCGCACCTGCGCGGCGTCGCCCGGGAAGACGACGGCGTCGGGTGCCGGCGCGGCGTCCCCCGCGCGCAGGCGCACGAGGTCCGGGTAGCCCTTCCCGGCGGCGTGCAGCACGCGGGCGGCGTCGTCCTCGCGTACGCCCGCCTCCCCCACGACCGTCCGCAGCACCGCGGCGGGCCTGCGCTGCAGCCGCGACGTCGGAGGCGTGATGTCCGCGAGCGGCACCGGCGGTTCCGGCTGCGCGAGCGGCCCGCCGAGGAGCCCCTCGAGCCAGCTGATCCCATGGTCGGGCGGCGGGCCCGCGTGGGCGTCCTCGCCCCAGCCCCAATGCCGCATCTCACGTCCCGGTGCCATGCGTCCCCTCCAGCGTGTCGAGTGCCGCGTCGATCTGCAGCGCGGTCGCGCGCCGCAGGAACATGCCGCCGAGCCGCGAGAGGCCGCGCAGGCGCCGCTCCAGCTCGAGCGTGATCTGCGTGCCGGTCCCGGACGCCTCGATCGCGACGCCCTTGGCCGCCGCGCCGAGGACCTTCTCGAACGGGGTTCCCTCGAGCTCCTGACTCGCCCGCCAACGCTCGCCGGGGACCGTCTCGGTGAGGACCCAGTCGGCTCGCACGTCGCGGCCGCGCTCGGTCTGCAGGACCTCGGTGAAGCGCCCGTCGGCGACCGCCTCGACCCGCAGGACCTTGGGCCACCAGCGCGGCAGCTGGTAGAGGTCGCCGACGGTGCGCCAGACGGCGTCGGGCGGGTCGGCGAGCAGGCGCGTGCGGCGAACGGTCGCCACGGCGCTCAGGCCACGAGCTTGCGCAGGTCGCGCAGGAGCAGCAGGTGCTTGAGGTGCGTCGTGACGGTCGCGAGGTTCTCGAGCGCCTCGACCGCCTCGCGGCGGCGCTCCGGATTGCGGGAGCGCAGCGACGGGGCCAGGATCTGCTGCAGCAGCGCCGCCTCGCGGTCGGCCGAGGTGCGGAACACCCGCAGGTTGCGCCCGGCGACGCCGTACCGCGCGAGCTCCACGACGGCGCGGACGATCTCGCGCTCGGTGTCGTCGTACCAGACCGTGCCGCCGCGCTGCTGGCCGGCGATCACGCCGTAGTCCTGGAGCTCCTGGATGAGCTTGGGATCCGCCCGCGTCTCCTCGACGACGTCGTCGAGCGAGTAGACCGACCCGGCGCCGGGCTCCGCGAGCCCGGGCCGGCGGCGCGGGCGCCCGTCGTCGGCCGCCGCGGCCGCGCCGATCTCCGCCTCCGAGCGCCCGGCCGCCAGCTCCTGGCGGATGACGCGCAGCGGCAGGAACTCGTCGCGCTGCAGGCGCAGGATGGTGCGCAGGCGCGCCACGTCGCTCTGGCTGTAGAGGCGGTAGCCGCCGGGCGTGCGGCGCGGCGCCAGCAGCTTCTGGTCCTCGAGATAGCGGATCTTCGAGATCGAGATGTCCGGGAACTCGGTCGTCAGCGCCTTGCAGACCGCCCCGATCGTCATCGGCTTGCCGCGCGGCGCGTCGGCGGCGGGCTCGTCGACCACGAGGCTCTGCTGCTCGGTGGTCATCAGCGTGAGAGGAACGTCAGCTTGTACTTGCCGACCTGGACCTCGTCGCCGTCCTCAAGGCGCTGGGAGTCGATGCGGCGGCGGTTGACGTACGTCCCGTTGAGCGATCCGAGGTCGTCGAGGTGGATCTCGTCGCCGCGGCGCACGAGGATCGCGTGGTCGCGTGAGACCGTGACGTCGTCGAGGAAGACGTCCGAGTCGGGACGCCGCCCGATGCTCATGCGCTCGTGGTCGATCGGGAAGCTCTCGCCGACGCGTCCGCCGCCGGCCCGCACGACGAGTGCCGCGCCCTCGCGGGCCACCATGTCGTCCAGCTCGACCGGGACGAGCTCCCCGGTCGTCTCGTCGATCCGGTAGGTCGCGGTCGAGGACTCGGCGGGCTGCTGCAGGTCGCCGAGGAACGCCCCGCACTTCTGGCAGTAGTTGGCTCCGTCGGTGTTGACGAAGCTGCACTCGGGGCAGTGGACCGCCACGCGTCAGCCCTTCCCCCGGACGGGGATCAGCTCTCGTCCTCCACGCCGGCGGCCTTGCCGGCGAGGATGTCGGTGAGCCGCTGCACGTCGTCGCCGGAGATGATCTCGCCGCCGCCCTCGTGCTTCTTGCGCAGCCGGTTGACGAGCTCCGCGCGCAGGATGTCGATCTTGCCGTGGAGGATCCGGCGACGGTAGGAGATCTCGGTCTCCTCCTCCGTCAGGCTCTGGATCAGGGCCTTGAGCTCCTCGTCGGTCAGAGCGCCGAGGTCGGGGAAGGTGTCGTCCATGTGGTGCGCTGGCTCCTCGTCGGGCGGGGATCGCCCCGCGGCGGCGCGAGCATACCAGCGCTGCAGGCCGACGCCTAAACGTAAGGTTGAGGGTGCGCGACGGTGTGTCGCTCAGGTTCCGGCGGCCAGCTGCCGGCGTGCACTGCGGGCGTACTCGACGGTCGCCATCACGAGCAGGGCCACGCCGGCGGCGAGCATCACCGTCGCGATCACCTCCAGGCCGCAGAGGGCCAGGAACAGCGCGCCCATCGCGGGCCACACGCCCCAGCGCCCCCACCAGTTCACCTGCAGCGCGACGCCCCGCCGCAGCGCCAGCGGGCCGACGAGCAGCATCAGCGCCTCGCGGGCGATGAGAATCGCCAGCAGCCAGCGCGGTACGAGCTCGAAATTCCAGCAGACGACGACGCCCGCGATGATCAGCAGACGGTCCACGACCGGGTCGAGCATCGCCCCGAGCCGGCTGTACTGGCCGGTCACGCGTGCCGCGATCCCGTCGGCGTAGTCGCCCAGCGCGATGGCGCCGTAGACGAAGGCCGGTGCGAAGCCGACCCCGTCGTCCTCCCATGCGAGCCACAGGAACACCGGGATGAGCGCGAGGCGCAGGTACCCGATGGCGTTCGGGATCGTCCACGGGCGCAGCGGTGCGCCGGGCAGGGTCTCCGGGGGCGGCGGCCCGGAGCGGTCCAGGCCGAAGAAGCGCCGGGCCGTGAGCCCCGGGCTCACGGGACCTCGTGCAGCAGGGCCTCGACCGCCTGCGGCGCGCCGTCGCGCAGCGGCACCGGCGTGAGCGACACCTGGCCGCGGCGGCCCTGCGCCTCGACCAGCCCGTCCTCGAGCGTGCGGCGCCCGACCGTCAGGCGCACGGGGCAGCCGAGCAGCTCCGCGTCGGCGAACTTCTCCCCCGCGCCCCCGGCCCGGTCGTCGTAGACGACCTCGAGGCCTGCGGCCTGCAGCTCCGCGTACAGCTCCTCGCCCGCTTCGCGCTCGGGCGTCCCGGCCTTGCCGAGCGCCACGAGGTGCACCTGCCACGGCGCGAGCGCGCGCGGCCACGCGATGCCCTGCTCGTCGGCGGTCTGCTCGATGGTCGCGGCGACGATCCGCGCCGGCCCGATGCCGTAGGAGCCCATCACGATCGGCTGCTCCTTGCCCGATTCGTCGAGATACGACGCGCCGAGCGGCTCGCTGTAGCGCGTGCCGAGCTTGAAGATGTTGCCGACCTCGATCGCGGGCTCGATGCGGATCGCCGCGCCGTTCACCAGGTCGCCGGCCTCGACCGTCCGCACGTCGCAGCGCTCGAAGGCGAAGTCCCGCCCCGGCTCGACGCCCTGCAGGTGGAGATCCGGGCGGTTCCCGCCGGCGACCCAGCCGCCGGGAGCCCCGTCCGCGACCGCCGCGTCGAGCAGGATCCGGACGTCGGCGCCGACCGGGCCGATGAAGCCGGGCGGGCCCAGCCGCTGCTCGATCTCGTCGGCCTGCGCCGGGCGGAAGGCCTCGCCGAGGTGGTTGGTGAGCTTGATGTCGTTGACGCGGTGGTCGCCGCGCACGACCACGAGGACGAACGCGCCGCCGTCGGTCACGACCGGGTAGGACTTCAGCAGCGCGCCCGGCGCGACCCCGAGGTGCCCGGCGACCGCCTCGATCGTCGTCGCCCCCGGCGTCGGAGCGTCGGCCGGCGCGGCGAGCGGCGGCGGCATCTCCACGGGCTGGGGCTCGGCGCTGGCGACCTCGACGTTCGCGGCGTAGCCGGGCGCGAGGGCGACGTCGTTCTCCCCGGCAGGGCACGGCGCCATGTACTCGTGCGCGCCGCTGCCGCCCATCATCCCGACGTCGGACTCCACGCGGTACCACTCCAGGCCGGTGCGGTCGAAGATCCGGTCGTAGGCGACGATGTGCTTCGCGTAGCTCTCGTCGAGGCCGGCAGCGTCCCGGTCGAAGGAGTAGGAGTCCTTCATGATGAACTCGCGCGTGCGCAGCACGCCCGCCCGCGGCCGCGGTTCGTCGCGGCCCTTGATCTGGAAGTGGTAGAGAATCTTCGGCAGGTCGCGGTAGCTGCGCACGAGCTGGGACATGTGGAACGTCACGGCCTCCTCGTGCGTCATCGCCAGCACGAGCTCGGAGCCCTTGCGGTCCTCGAGCTTGAAGACCTCGTCGAAGTCGGCCCGCCCGGTCTTCCGCCAGAGGTCGCGCGGCTGAATGAGCGGCATCAGCAGTTCCTGGCCGCCGATCGCGTCGAGTTCCTCGCGGACGATCTGGACGGCCCGCTGGTGGCAGCGCCAGCCCGCCGGGAGCCACGTCCACAGGCCGGCGCCGAGCTGCCGGATGAGTCCGGCGCGCACGCCGAGGACGTGCGAGAGCGCCTCGGCGTCGGCGGGTGCCTGGCGCTCGGTCGGCAGAAGCAGTTCGGACATGCGCATGTGCGGGCAAGCCTAGGGCCACGGAAGGCCGCGCGCCGCGCGATAGGTTTGTCATGACCCGACCGAAGGAGACTGACGCAGATGCCGTTCGAGGTTCCCCCGCTTCCCTACGCCCCCGACGCGCTCGAGCCCCACATCGACGCGCAGACGATGTCGATCCACCACGACAAGCACCATCAGGCGTATGTCGACAAGCTCAACGCCGCCGTCACGGGCACCGAGTGGGCCGACAAGCCGATCGAGGACATCGTCCGCGGCCTCGGCGACCTCCCGTCCGACATCGCCGGCCCCGTGCGCAACAACGGCGGCGGGCACCTGAACCACACGCTCTTCTGGGAGTCGATGAGCCCCGACGGCGGCGGCGCCCCCGACGGCGACCTCGCCGCGGCGATCGACGCGGCGTTCGGGTCATTCGACGCCTTCAAGGAGCAGTTCGAGGCCGCCGGCGTGGGCCGGTTCGGCTCGGGCTGGGCCTGGCTCGTCCTCGACGGCGGCGACCTGAAGATCACCAGCACGCCCAACCAGGACAGCCCGCTGACCGACGGGCAGGCGCCGCTGCTGGGCAACGACGTCTGGGAGCATGCCTACTACCTGAAGTACCAGAACCGCCGGCCCGAGTACCTGAAGGCCTGGTGGAACGTCGTGGACTGGACCGTCGTCGCCGGGCGGTACGCGGCCGCGCGGAGCTGACGAGCGGCGCCCGGCGGCCTGCGCCGGCGGTAGCCTGAGGACACCCGAGGGGCGACGTGGTCGCCCCTCGCGCGTGTCCGCACGGCTTTGTGCGGAGCGGCACGACCGCAACTCTCCAGCGCCCGCCGGGGTTCCAAGATCGATGATGCGTGCAGCCCTTCTCACCGTCCTGACCGCAGCCCTGACGCTGGCGGCCCTCGCTCCGGCGGCCTCCGCGGCCCCAGGGATGCGCTTCGGCATCGCCGACGACGGGATCACCCAGCGGACGCCCGAGCTGGCGGCGCAGGTCGTGCCGGAGTGGAAGGCGACCGGGATGGACGCCGCGCGGGTGCTGGTGATCTGGTCCTACGTCGCGCCCGGCGCCGACCGGACGACGCGCCCCACGGGGTTCGACCCGTCGAACCCCGCCGACCCGCAGTACAACTGGGCCCCGGTCGACCAGGTCGTGGACCTGCTGACCGCCCAGGGCATCGAGCCGATCCTCAACGTCACCGGGTACATCCCGTTCTGGGGCAGCCTGGAGCCCGCCGAGCGCCGCAACCGCTACCGGCCGGACCCGGCGCAGTTCGCGGTCTTCGCGAAGGCCGTCGCCCAGCGCTACGCGGGCCGCGTGTCCCGCTACATCCTCTGGAACGAGCCGAACCTCCCCGACTGGCTCCAGCCCCAGAACGAGTGCTCCGGCGGCCGCTGCACGCCCGTCGCGCCGTCCATCTATCGCGAGATCGCCCGCCAGGCCGTCCCCGCGATCAAGGCGGGCGCGCCCGGCGCCCAGGTCTACGGTCCCGCGCTGGCGTCGAAGGGCGACTCGCCGACGAAGGTCAACGCCCGCACCCGGCCGCTCGCCTTCCTGCGTGCGCTCGGCTGCGTCGACACGAAGCTGCGCAGGGAGCGCACGTCCAGGCGCTGCAAGGGCTTCAAGCCCGCGACCCTCGACGGGATCGCCTATCACCCGCACAGCACGACGTTCGCGCCGGACCGCGGCTACACGAACAAGGACGACGCGAACCTCGCCGACTACGCGCGCCTGGTGAAGACGATCGACGGCGTGCAGCAGGCCGGCGGACTCGTGAACGGGGTGTCGGCCTCGAAGAAGTTCGACCTGCACTACGACGAGTACGGCTACCAGACCAACCCGCCCGACCCGCTGCTCGGCGTCAGCACCGCCCAGCAGTCATCGTGGCTGCAGTGGAGCGCCTACAAGGCCTACCACCAGCCCCGCGTGCGCACGCTGATCCAGTACCTCTGGCGCGACGACCCCATCAACACCCGGGTCGACGCGACGAAGTACGGCGGCTGGCAGTCCGGCCTGTACTTCTTCGACGGCAACGCCAAGCCCGCCCGCAAGAGCTTCCCCCACCCGTTCTGGGTGGAGCTCCCGCGCGGTCGCCGCACGGCGACCGTCTGGGGCCAGGTGCGCCCCGGCGGCGCGGCGACGGTGACCGTCCAGAAGGGCTCCGGCTCGTCGTTCAGCACGCTGAAGAGCGTCACGACGAACGCGCAGGGGTACTTCAGCTTCACGACGACGGTCAACCGCAGGACGTCGTTCCGGTTCCGGTACGCCGGGCCCACCGGCTCGACGCTCACCTCGTCCACCGTCACCGTCACGCCCTCCAAGTCCTCGTAGACCCGCCCGGGGTGGCAGACTGGCGCCATGCGCCTGCTGCCCCGTGAGGAGGACCGTCTCCAGCTGTTCCTCGCCGGTGAGCTCGCGCGGCGGCGGCGTGCCCGCGGCCTGCTGCTCGGCCAGGCGGAGGCGGTGGCGCTCATCGCCGATGAGGTCTGCGAGGCGGCGCGCGACGGGCGCGGCTATGCCGAGGTCGAGGCACTCGGCTACACGCTCCTCGGCGAGGAGGACGTCCTCGACGGGGTGCCCGAGCTCGTCCCGCGCGTGGAGGTCGAGGCCCTGTTCGCGGACGGGATGCGCCTCGTCGTCCTCCACGACCCGCTGACGCGCACCGCGCCGCCCGTGCCGCGCGAGGTCCCCGTGACCTGGGATGCCGAGCACGTCCTGACCCTCAGGATCACCAACGAGGGGCCCGTCCTCGTCGCGATCACCTCGCACTTCCACGTCTTCGAGGTCAACCGCGACCTGCACCTGGACCGCGCCGCCGCCTGGGGCATGCGCCTGGCGCTCCCGGCCGGCCAGAAGCTGGTGATCGCCCCGGGTGAGACCGTCACCGCGCACCTGCGGCCGTTCGGCGGCGCGCGGATCATCTGCGGCCACGGGGGGCTGTGCGACGGGCCGCTGGACGCCGAGGGCGCGCTCGAGCACGGTCTGCGGCTCGCCCGCGAGCGGGGGTACCGCGGTGCCTGAGTCCGGGCTCCCCCCCGAGGCCCTCCGCCGCGAGCACCACGTCCCGATCGGCGACACCGGCCTCGTCGTCGAGCCCGAGGCCGACGAGGCGGGCGGTCCAGACGAGCTGCTCCCCGGCTGGGGCGGGACGATGCGCGACGGGCTCGGGGTCCGCGCCGAGCGCGGCGGCGTCGACATCGCGATCACCGGCGGCCTGGTGCTCGATCCGGTGCTGGGCGTGCGGCGCACGAGCATCGGCGTGCGTGGACGGCCGGATCGCCGCGATCGGCCGGGCCGGCAATCCGGACACGATGGACGGCGTCGAGGTCGTCCTCGACAGCGGGACGGCGGTCGTGGACGCCGGCGGGCTGCTCGTCACGCCGGGCGTCGTGGACAGCCACGTCCACTTCCTCTCGCCGCAGGTGGCCGCGACGGCCCTCGCCGGCGGCGTGACGACCCTCATGGTGCAGGACCCCGGGCCGGTCTGGAACCTCGGCTCGGGGCCCGCGTCGCTGATCCAGACGACGTACGCGGCCTTCCAGGGCATCCCGCTGAACGTCCTGCTGCTCGTCCGCGGCTCGGCCGCGCGCCCCGACGTCGTCGAGGACGGCCTGCGCGCAGGCGGCGGGGGCCTGAAGATCCACGAGGACGTCGCCGCCGGCCCCGAGCAGCTGCGCTGCGCCGTCGACGTGTGCGACCGCTTCGACGTGCAGCTCGCGATCCACACCGACGGGCTCAACGAGGCGATCGGCGTCGCGGGGACGCGGGAGGCGATCGCGGGTCGTCCCGTCCACCTGTTCCACATCGAGGGCTGCGGCGGCGGGCACGCGCCCCATCTGCTCGAGCTCGCAGCGGACGCGAACATGCTCTGCTCCTCGACGAACCCGACGGTCCCCTTCGGCGTCGGGGCCGAGGCCGAGCACCTCGCCATGGTCGCCGCCGTCCACCTCCTGGACCCCGCGGCGCGCGGCGGGGACTGGCGGATCCTCCGGGAGCGCGTCCGGCCCGGCACGATGGCCGCCGAGGGCGTCCTGCACGATCTCGGGGTCATCCCGATGACGTCATCGGACTCGCAGGGCATGGGCCGCGTCGGCGAGATCCTGCGCCGCATGCTGCAGAACGCGGCGCTCATGAAGCGCCGGTTCGGCGGCGAGGGCGAGGGGCACGACAACGAGCGCGTCCTGCGCCACATCGCCAAGGCGACGGTGAATCCCGCGATCACCCACGGGATCGCCGAGCACGTCGGGTCGCTGCAGGTCGGGCGCCTGGCCGACTGCGTGCTCTGGCAGCCCGCGCTGTGCGGCGTGCGACCGGAGCTCGTCCTCAAGGCCGGCGTCCCGGCCTGGGGTGCCTCCGGGGACGGCAACGCCACGACCATGCTGGCCGAGCCGGTGCGGGTCGGCCCGCAGCTCGGCGCGCTCGGCGCGGCGCCCGACCGCCTCTCGCTCGCGTTCGTCTGCAAGGCCGGCATGGACGCCGAGCTGCCGACCGCCCGTGAGCGCGCCACCGTGCGCGGGTGCCGGGACATCAGCGCGGCGGACATGGTCCGCAACACGCGCCGCGGCGTGATCCGTGTCGACCCGGCCACCCATGAGGTGACCCTCGACGGCGAGGTCGTCAGCGTCCCGCCGGCCGACGACGTGCCGCTGAGCACGCGCTACCTGCTCGGCTGAGCAGGTGCTCAGGTGCGGGTGAAGCGCCGGCCCGCGACCGGCGACTGCTGCTCGTCGAGCGTGACGCCGGCGGCGCTCAGGACGTCCTCGCCCCCGCCGGAGGCCGCGTTCGCCGCCTCCTCCATCGCCGCGAGGCGCTCGGGGGTCATCGCCGTGGCGTCCTCGTTCTCCGAGAGCCAGAGCGCGGCCTCCGCGGCCGCGGCGTCGTCGCGCACGACCGTCTTGCCCGCCGCGTAGTAGCGGTCGATCTCGGCGAACAGCTCGTCGACCAGGCGGTCCGTGGGGACCTTCTTCAGCGGCTCGCCCTTGCTGAAGATCATCCCCGCGTCCTTGGCGCCGGTGATGCCGAAGTCGGCGTGCCGCGCCTCGCCGATCCCGTTGACCGCGCAGCCCAGGACCGAGACCTCGATCGGATCCTCGTAGGCCTCCAGGCGCTGCTCGATCTCCGCGACGACCGAGTCCATGTCGAACTGCAGGCGCCCGCACGTCGGGCACGCGATCAGGACGGGCCCGCGCTCACGCAGCTTCAGCGCCTTGAGGATCTCCCAGGCGACCTTCACCTCCTCCTCCGCGTGGAAGGTCGAGAGCGAGATCCGGATGGTGTCGCCGATGCCGTCGGCGAGCAGCGTCCCGAGGCCGACGGCGGACTTCAGCGAGCCCGTGTACTTCGTCCCCGCCTCGGTGACGCCGAGGTGCAGCGGATAGGGGATCCGCTCGCTGAGCAGGCGGTTGGAGGCGATCGTGTTCGGCACGCTCGTGGACTTCATCGACACCTTGAAGTTCGTGAACTCGAGCCGCTCCATGAGCTCGACCCACTCGGTCGCGGCGGTGACGAGCGCCTCGACGGGGTTCGAGTACTCCAGGTCCAGCAGGTGCTTGGGCAGCGACCCGCTGTTGACGCCCACGCGGATCGGCGTGCCGAGCGCCTTGGCCTTCGCGAGGACCTCGGCCACCTTCTCGGGTCCGCCGATGTTCCCCGGGTTGATCCGCACACAGGCCGCGCCGTTGTCGAGCGCCTTCAGCGCCAGCGTGTGGTTGAAGTGGATGTCGGCGATGATCGGGACCGGCGACTGCGCGACGATCGTCTTCAGCGCCTCGGCGTCCTCGTCGCGCGGGACGGCCACCCGGATCACGTCGGCCCCCGCCTCGGCGCAGCGACGGATCTGGTCCATCGTGGCCGAGAGGTTGGCCGTCTCGGTCTTCGTCATGGTCTGGACGGCGACGGGCGCGCCGCCGCCGATCAGGACGCCGCCGACGTCGATCTGCACCTTCGAGGCCATACGTGGAGTGTACGAGCGTCCCCGGGCGCCGGACCGCCGCGGCGGTAGGCTCGCGCCCGATGGCCGAGCCGCTGAACGTCATGGACTACGAGCGCCTGGCGGCCGCCGCCATGCCGGAGGGCCCGCTCGGATACTTCGCCGGCGGTGCCGGCGACGAGCGGACGTTGCGGGAGAACGTCGCGGCGTGGGGCCGCCGCCGGCTGCGCCCGCGCGTCCTCGTCGACGTCGGCGCGGTGTCGACGGCCACGACGGTGCTCGGCACGCCGGTCGCCTCCCCCGTCCTCGTCGCGCCCACCGCACTCCAGCGGATGGCCCATCCGGACGGCGAGCCCGCGATGGCCCGCGCAGCGGCCGCCGCCGGCACGGTCATGACCCTGTCGACCCTCTGCACCTCCACCCCGGCCGAGGTCGCGGGCGCCGCCCCGGGGGCCCCGCGCTGGCTGCAGCTCTACGTGACGCGCGACCGCGCGATCTCCGCGGCGCTCGTCGACGCCGCGGTCGACGCGGGCTTCGGCGCGGTCGTCGTCACCGTCGACGCGCCCGTTCCGGGCCTGCGCGAGCGCGACCACCGGACCGGGTTCCGCGTGCCCGCCGACCTCGACATGCCCGCCGTCACCGCCGCGCTCGGGCGCAGCGGGGGCGTGACGGTCGAGGACTTCTTCTCCGTCGTCGATCCGACCCTGACGTGGGCCGACCTCGAGGCGTTCGTCGCGAGCTGCCCGCTGCCGGTGATCCTCAAGGGCGTCCAGACGGGCGCGGACGCGGCGCTCGCGTGCGAGCACGGAGCCGCGGCGATCGTCGTGTCCAACCACGGCGGCCGGCAGCTCGACGGGGTCGCCGCGACCGCCGAGATGCTGCCGGAGATCGTCGACGCCGTCGCCGGCCGCCTCGAGGTGCTCGTGGACGGCGGGATCCGTCGCGGGACCGACGTGCTGGTCGCGCTGGGCCTGGGTGCACGCGCCGTGCTCGTGGGCCGCCCGGCCCTCTGGGGCCTGGCGGCCGGCGGCGAGCAGGGCGCACGCGGCGTCCTGGAGGTGCTCCGGCGCGAGGTGGCGAACGGCCTCGCGCTGCTCGGGTGCGCCGACCCCGGGGCGATCACGCAGGACCACGTCGCACCAATCCCGCAGCGGGCGCCGTAGTTCCATCGCACCACGCCGCGGCGCCCGCCGTCGATGCATCCCGTGTCAGCGACAGGGAGGTCGTCCGTGCACGGGACCCATGCAGATCTGCGGCACATCATGGTCCGCGACGCGCGGTTGGTCCGGCGCTCGCTCCCGGAGTTCGCCTTCCCGATCAACCCCAAGGCCCGCCGCGGTCTCGTCGGCGCGCTCGTGGTGAGCATCCTGCTCGTGTGGGGTGCCTGGGTTCCGGCGCGCAGCCAGACGGCCGTCGCACAGGGCGATCCGCCCGCGCACGTGCAGGCGCTGCGCTGAGCGCCGCCGTCAGGCGTAGAGCGCGTCGATCTCCTCGGCGTACTTCTCGCCGATCGGCTTGCGCTTGAGCTTCATCGTCGGCGTCAGCTCGTCGCCGCCGGGCAGCCAGTCCCCGCGGACGATCGTGAACTTCTTGATCTGCTCGACGCGCGCGAGATGCTCGTTCGCGGCGTCGATCCCGGTCTGGATCTCCGCGATCACCGCGGGGTTCTCCGCCAGCGCCTCGAGCGACGTGTCCTCGATGCCCTGCTGCGCGGCCCACATCGGCGCGAAGTCGGAGTCGAGGACGATGAGCGCGGTGTTGTAGGGCCGGGCGTCGCCGATACAGCACGCCTGACCGATCAGCGGATGGGCGGACTTCACGTGCGCCTCGATGTTCGCCGGCGACATGTTCTTGCCGGCCGCGTTGATGATGATCTCCTTCTTGCGATCGATGATCCGCAGGTGGCCGGCGTCGTCCCATGCGCCGATATCGCCGGTGTGCAGCCACCCGTCGGGGTCGATCGTGTCGGCCGTCTGCTCGGGCTTGTTGCGGTACCCCCGCATGATGGCCTCGCCGCGGACGAGGACCTCGCCGTCGTCGGCCAGGCGGACCTCGACGCCGGGAACCGGCGGGCCGACGGTGCCGATCCGCACGCGGCCCGGCCGGTTGACGGTCCCGGAGCCGGAGGTCTCGGACATGCCCCAGAGCTCGCTCACCGGAAGGCCGATCGCGTGGAAGAACTCGAGGACCTCGACGGGCGTCGGAGCGGCGCCGACGTTGATCGCGACCACCTCGTCGAGTCCCAGCATCGCCCGCCACTGCGCGAAATACGCGGCGTCGGCTGCGCCGACCCGCTCTGCGAGCTCCGCGGGAACCGTCTCGCCGCGCTGCTCCAGGCGCACCTTCTCGAGGGCGTCGCCGAGGGCGCGTTCGAGCGGCTCGCGCTGCTCGGGCGGCTGCCCGTGGACCATCGTCTCCAGCCCCGCCTTGAGCTTCTCCCAGATCCGCGGGACCGCGAAGAACCAGTTCGGATGGACCTGCGTCAGCGCGGCAACGATCTCGCGCGGGTTGGCGAGCGTCGTCACCTCGAAGCCCAGGACGACGGGCGCGTAGTGGTGCGCGTTGCGCTCGGCGATGTGCGCCGCGGGCAGCCAGGAGATGACACGGGCGTTGGGCGGGAACGGGACGATCTGCTCGAACGCCTCCATCACGCTCATGACGTTGGCGTGCGTGAGCTCGACGCCCTTCGGGGGGCCGGTCGTCCCCGACGTGTAGATGAGGGTGAGCACGTCGTCCGGCCGCACGGACTCCGCAGCGGCCTGCGCGTCGAAGCCGGGGTTCGCGCCCTCGACGTCCTCGAGCGGTGTCGCCCCGGCGGGCAGTCCGTCGGCGGGCGGGTCGATCACGATCACGTGCTCGACGCCGGGGAGCTGCTCGCGGGCCTTCAGGACCACGGGCAGGAAGGCCGTCTCCGTGATGACGACCTTCGCGCCCGAGTCGGAGACGACGTAGGCGATCTGGTCCGGCGTGTACGTCTGGTAGATCGAGAACGGCGTGCCGCCGGCCGTCACCACCGCGAGATCCGCGAGGCTGAACTCGGGACGGTTGACGAGCATGATCGCGACCGTCTCGCCGCGGTCGACGCCGAGGCCCCGCAGCCCGCCGGCCAGCGCGTCCACGCGCTCGCCGAGCTCGCCCCACGTCCACTCGACGGACCCGTCGAGGGTGCGAACGGCCACCGCGGACTCGTGCTCGCGGACGGTTTCGCGGAAGGCCAGCGCGACGGTGGGGGCATGCCGGGGCAGGGCGCTCGAGGTCATGCCCGGGAACCTATCTGACCGGGAAGCCCTCGCCCGTCAGGCGCCCGATGTCGTTCGTCAGGCCGATCGCGAAGAGGAAGATGATGAGCACGAACCCCACGACGCTCGCGCGTTCCATCACGGCGAACGGGATCGGCTTGCCGCGCAGCTTCTCCGCGACCGCCCAGAAGATGTGGCCGCCGTCCAGCGGCAGGAACGGGAAGAGGTTCACGAGCGCCAGCGACAGCGAGATGACGGCGAGGACGGTGAGCGCGCGCACCCAGTCGAACTCGATCGACTTGCGCGTGACCTCGTAGGAGCCGACGACGCCCGAAACCTCCTTGCGAGCCTCGGCGTCGTAGAAGATCTTCGTGATGGCCGACACGGTCGCGGTCGAGACGTTCCACATCGAGGTGGCGCTGCGGCGCACCGCGTCCGCCGGCCCGACGTCGCTCGTCGTCGTCCCGAAGCCGAATCCCAGGCGCGCGCGCTCCAGCTCGGCGTCGTAGCGGGGTGCGATCAGCAGCGTGCGGCGCTCGCCGTCCCGCACCACGACGACGCGCGCCGGAGTCTGCGCCCGGCAGCCGGCGGTCTGCGCGCCGGCGCACCTGTGCGTGGCGATCTGCGCGCCGAGCTCCTGCGCGCCGCCCCGGACGCCGTCCACGGAGACGACCGTGTCGCCGGGGAGCAGCGTCCCCTGGGCGGCGCTGCGCTGTTCGATCCGCTCGACCTTGTTCGTGGAGCTCGTCGTCCCGAGCGCGACGAAGAGCCCGAAGAAGATGACGAAGGCGATCAGGAAGTTCATCGCGGGTCCCGCGGCGATCACGACCACGCGCTTCCAGACGGGCATCCGGAAATAGGCGCGGTGCGCGACGTCCTCGGGGATCTCCTCGTGCGGGTTCATCCCGGTGATGCGCACGTAGCCGCCGAGGGGGATGACCCCGATGCAGTACTCGGTCTCCCCGCGCCGGTGCTTCCAGATGTGCGGCGGGAAGAACAGCGAGAAGCGCTCCGCGCGCATGCCGACCTTCTTCGCGGCGAGGAAGTGGCCGAGCTCGTGGAGGACGATCAGCAGGCTGAAGCCGACGAAGGCGAGGAGGTAGCTCAAGACGCCCGAGTGTAGGCGGGCGCCCCGCCCTTGAGCCCCGGTCCGACATCCGTTGAGATCCCGCGCCGATGCGGTCCAGTCGCGCGGCGTCCTCGCCTCCTGGTCGAACTTCGGCCGGACCGCCGTCGACATCGCGGCGCCGGGCAGCGATCTCCTGACGACCATCCCCAACGGCTCCTACGCCGCCTTCTCGGGCACGAGCGCAGCCGCCCCCGTCGTCGCCGGCACGGTCGCGCTGATGCGCGCCGTCCAGCCGCTCGCCGGGCTGAGCCAGATCCGCTCCACGCTCCTCGACAGTGCTGAGCGCAGCGCCGTCCCCGTCCGCAGCGGCGACCTGCGCGCCGGAACCGCCCTGGCGGCCTTCGCGCCGCTCGACATCGGCAGGTCGTCGCTGGCGAACCCGCAGGTCCCGTACGTCACCGTCACGACCCGCATCCTCCACGGCGGCGGCGTCCACCACCGTGTACGGATCAGCTGGAAGGTCTGCCGCTCGGACGCGTCCGCGGCGACCGAGGTCATCCGGATCCGGCGCCACACCGCGACCGGGCCGCTGCTCGCACGCTCCGCCCATCGCCAGAAGGGGACGACCGGCTCGATCACGAGCAGGACGTTCCACACGCTCGCGAAGGGCCGAAAGGCCGCGTACGTGATCGACGTGCAGGTGGGGGCGGCAGACGGCGCGGTGATGGGGACCGGCCGTCAGGTCCGGCAGCTCCGCTGACGGCGCTTCAGGCCCGGCTCGCGACCGCGTCGGCCGCGACGGCCCGTGCCTCGCGGTCGGCCTCGTAGAGCGAGTCGAAGGCGCGCACGGGCACCGCGGGGAGCTGCTCGAGGGCGGTCTCGACGACCGCCGCGATCCCCGGGAACGGCAGGCGCCCGTCGAGGAAGGCGTGGACCGCGACCTCGTTGGCCGCGTTCAGGACGCACGGAGCGGTGCCCCCGGCGATGCCTGCGGCGCGCGCGAGGCCCAGGCAGGGGAACGCCGCGTCGTCCACCGGCTCGAAGGTGAGCGCACCGATCTCGGCCAGGTCCAGCGCGCGCACCGGCACGTCCACGCGGTCGGGCCAGTGCAGCGCGTAGGCGATCGGTACGCGCATGTCGGGGTGTCCCAGGTGCGCGAGCGCCGCGCCGTCGCAGAGCAGCGCGTAGGAATGGACGATCGACTGCGGATGGACGACGACCCCGATCCGTTCGTAGGGCGTGCCGAACAGGTGATGGGCCTCGATGACCTCCAGGCCCTTGTTCATGAGCGTCGCGGAGTCGATCGTGATCTTCCCGCCCATCTCCCACGTGGGATGCCGCAGCGCCTGTTCGACGGTGACGGTCTCCAGCTCGGCCGCGCGTGCGCCCGCGGAACGGGCCGCCCGAGGCGGTCAGCACGAGCCGGTCCACGGTGCCCGGCGCCTCCCCCGCGACGAGCTGGTGCAGGGCCGAGTGCTCGGAGTCCACCGGGAGGATGCGCGCGCCCGTGGCCTCCGCCAGCTGCATGACGAGCTCCCCGCCGACGACGAGCGACTCCTTGTTGGCGAGCGCCAGGTCGATGCCCTCGCCGAGCGTCGTCACCGTCGGTCCCAGCCCCGCCGACCCCACGAGCGCGTTGAGGACGAGATCCGCGTCCGACCCCGTGATCAGCTCGACGAGCCCCTCGGCGCCGACGAGGACCTCCCCCTCGTAGACCTCCGCGGCGTTCGCCGCGGCTTCAGGGTCGGCGAGGACGATGCGCGGGGATCCGAGCGCGCGGGCCTGCGCCACGAGCGGCTCCCACGAGCGGGCGGCGCTGAGCCCGACGACCTCCAGGTCCGCGGCGCGGGCGACGACGTCGAGGGCCTGGACGCCGATCGAGCCGGTGGAGCCGAGGATGAGCAGGCGACGGGACACGGGGCCGCAGTCTGCCGGACCGGGCGCGGCCCCGTCCCGCGGGGCGTACGATGGCCGCATGCTCGACCTCGTCGAGTCCGCGATCAACGCCCTGCGCATGACGCCCTGCCCCGGGTGCGCGCACCGCGCGCTGCGCGCCCCCGCAGCCCCCGACTCGCCGTGCCGCGTCACCTGCGCGCGCTGCGACGGCACGTGGGACGTCCTCGCCGAGGTGACCGTCGTCGCCGACCGGGTCCGGCTGCGCGGGAACTGCTGCTCGGGCTTCCGTCACCACGACCTCACGTGGTGCCAGGAGCCCGGTGGGCGCGAGCAGACCACGCGGCTGCGCACGTGGGCGCAGGACCACCTCGTGCTGCGGCCCGGCGACGTCGTGAGCGTCCTGTGCGAGCCCGGCGACCTGCTCGCCGGCCGCGAGGACGGCCGCGACCGGCGGGTGATGCCGCTCAGCGTCGCCAACCACACCCTCCGCGGCCTGTGGACCCTCGCCGGCTGCGCGCCGGTGCGCACCCTGCGCTGAGGCCTACTGCAGCGCCTGCCAGACGTAGTAGCCGGCGACGATCGAGAACAGGACGGCGTCGAGGCGGTCCAGTGCGCCACCGTGGGCCCCGAAGACGCGCCCGGAGTCCTTCGTCCCCGCCTCGCGCTTGACGAAACTCTCGAACAGGTCGCCCAGCGGCGCGGTCAGCGCGACGGCGGCGCCCAGCAGCAGCGCGTCGGTCCCGCTCAGCCAGTCCTGGTAGAGCCCGGCGAACCAGGCGGCGGCGATCGCCGCGACGATGCCGATCACGAGTCCCTCGACCGTCTTGTTCGGGGAGATCGCGGGCGCCAGCCGCCGGCGGCCGATCGCGCGGCCGCCGAAGTACGCGCCGGTGTCGCCGATGAACGTCGCGACCAGGACGAGCACGACGATGCCGTCCCCGTGCGGCGACTCCCGCAGCAGGACCGCGTGCGCGAAGCCGAGCCCGATCCAGACGAGACCGAACAGCGCGATCGTCACCCCCGCGACGCCCGTCCCGCCGGGCTGCAGCAGCCCGAGCCAGGAAGACGAGCGGAACGCAGCACACGAGCGCGAGCAGCACCGTTGACGGCTCGCCCAGGAGCGCTGCGACGACCAGGCCGGCGGCGCCGAGGAACGCGCCGAAGATCACCGGCCGCGCGCGCTCGAACATCGAGAACAGCTCGCGCAGGCAGATGACGGCGAACAGCAGCATGCCCGCGGCGAACGCCGGCCCGCCGAGCGCCACGAGGATGACCGCCAGGACGATCAGCGGCAGCGCCGCCAGGACGCGGCGGCCCACGTCCGAGCGCCCGTGCCGGCGCGCGGCCGAGCGCGCGCGCTCCAGTCCCTCCGGCGAGCGCCGGGCGAGCGGCATCTCAGCGCCCCCCGAAACGGCGGCTGCGCGCCTGGTAGTCGGAGAGGGTCTCCTCGAACGCCTCGCGGGTGAAGTCGGGCCACAGCTCGTCGCGGAACACCAGCTCGGCGTACGCGGACTGCCAGAGCAGGTAGTTCGAGAGCCGCTGCTCGCCGCTCGTGCGGATGACGAGGTCAGGGTCGTGCAGGTCGGGCGCGTAGAGCAGCGCCCGGAATGCCGACTCGCCGCCGCTCTCGTAGCGCGAGGCCGCGTCGAGGATCTCCTGGCGCCCGCCGTAGTCGAACGCGACGACGAGCGTGATCGCGGTCCCGTTGCGCGTCTCGGCCTCGGCCCAGTCCATCTGCTCGACGAGGTCCAGCGAGACGCGGTCGCGCCGGCCGATGAAGCGCATGCGCACGCCCTCGTCGCGCAGCTCCGGCGTCTCGTCGCGGATCCGCTGGGCGAACATCGCCATCAGCGCCGCGACCTCCTCGGGCGGACGCGACCAGTTCTCGGTCGAGAACGAGTAGACGGTCAGCTCCTCGATGCCCAGCTCGCGCCGCGTCGCGCAGCCGCGCCTTGACGACGTCGGCCCCGGCGGAGTGGCCCTCGATGACCGGAAGGCCGCGCTCGGCGGCCCACCGCCCGTTCCCGTCGGTGATGATGGCGACGTACCGCGCCGCGCGGCCGCCGTCGGCCATCACACCTCCATGATCTCCGCTTCCTTGCCCTTCAGGAGCCCGTCGAGCTCGGCGATGCGGCCGTCGGTGAGCTTCTGGAGCTCCACCTCGCCGCGGTGCTCGTCGTCGGAGCCGACCTCGCCGGCGTCCTTGAGCTCGCGCAGGTCGTGCATGATGTCGCGCCGGACGTTGCGGATCGCGATGCGGCCCTCTTCGGCGATGTGCCGGACGACCTTGACCAGCTCCTTGCGGCGCTCCTCGTTGAGCGCCGGGATCTGCAGGCGGATGATCTTGCCGTCGTTGTTCGGCGTCAGGCCCAGGTCGGACTCCATGATCGCCTTCTCGATCGCCTTGATCGACGACTGGTCGTACGGCTGCACCGAGAGCAGCGTGGCCTCGGGCGCGGAGAGCGTCGCCAGCTGGTTGAGCGGCGTGGCGACCCCGTAGTAGTCGACCACGACGCGGTCGAGCAGCGCCGGGGTCGCGCGGCCGGTGCGAACCGAGGCGAACTCGCTGGTTCGTCGATTCGACGGACTTCTCCATGCGCTCGCCCGCGTCGGCGAGGAGTTCGTCGATGATCTCGCTCATGAGCTGGTCACCAGGGTTCCGACCCGGTCGCCGCACACTATCCGGTCGATGTTGCGCTCGTCGTCCATGTTGAAGACGTAGATCGGGATGTCGTTCTCCATGCAGAGGGTCAGGGCGGTGGTGTCCATGACGCGCAGTCCGCGCTGGATCGCGTCCATGTGGGTGAGCTGCGGGATGCAGCTGCGGCCGCGGGGTCCTCGCGCGGATCGGCGGTGTAGACGCCGTCGACGCCGTTCTTGGCCATCAGGATGGCCTCGGCGTGGATCTCGGTCGCGCGCAGGGCGGCGGCCGTGTCGGTGGTGAAGAACGGGTTGCCGGTGCCCGCGGCGAAGATGACGACGCGGCCCTTCTCCAGGTGGCGCATCGCGCGGCGGCGGATGTACGGCTCGGCGACCTCGGCGACCGTGATCGCCGACTGGACGCGGACGTGGACGCCGAGCTTCTCGAGCGCGTCCTGGAGCGGCAGCGCGTTGAGCAGCGTCGCGATCATGCCCATGTAGTCGCCGCTGGCGCGGTCCATGCCGGCGGCCGCGCCGGTGATGCCGCGGTAGATGTTGCCGGCGCCGACGACGATCGCGATCTCGACTCCGCGGTCGTGCACGACGCGGATCTGCTCGGCGACGCGCCTTCAGCCGCTCGGGGTCGGTGCCGTACTCCAGTGAGCCCATCAGGGACTCCCCGGAGAGCTTCAGCAGGACACGGCGAAAGACGGGCTCGGGCACTGCTCTGACCCTAGCGATGGTGGGGTCGTTGCGCTCGGACGTGTCCTGGTCGGGCGGGTGCCGTGGTTCGTCGCCGTGGGCGGCATCCGGCCCTCCCGGCCGAATGCCGGAGCTCCCACGGCGCCGCCCACGGACCCGCCTCGCGAAGGCGATCGGGGCGCCGCGTCCACGAGAACGGTCCGCGCTGCCCTCTTCGAAAGAGCGCGGGACGTCCCGGACTGCGGGGCTGCAACACGCGGGACGTTCGCCGAGCTGGCCGTCCGGCGCCGTTCCCGGGGAACTCCGTCATCCGGCCGGGAGGGCCGGATGACGCCCCGGGAGCGGTGACCGGCACGGCCGGCCGACCACCAGCGCCCGAGCGGAAGGGCCCTACTCCCCGACCGCGAACCGCACGAACCGGCGGATGACGACGTTCTCGCCGGTCTTCGCGGACAGATCCGCGCGGAGCTGCTCGATGGTCTTGCCGTCGTACTTGTCGGCGTTGACGTGCGCCTGGTTCAGCAGCGCGACCTCGCCGAGCCACTTGTTCAGCATGCCCTCGACGATCTTCGGGCCGGATGTTCTCCGGCTTGTCGGCGGCCTGCTGCTCGAAGACGCGGACCTCGGCGTCCTTGTCCTCGTCGGAGACGTCCTCCGGCGAGACGACCTTCGTCTGCGGGCTCGCGGCGATGTGCATCGCGATCTCGCGCGCGAAGGCGATGAAGTCGTCGTTCTTGGCGACGAAGTCGGTGTTGCAGTCGACCTCGACGAGCACGCCCACCTTGCCGTTGGCGTGGATGTAGCTCTGGATCGTGCCCTCGCCGGCCTCACGGTCGGCGAGCTTGCCGATCTTGTTGCCCATCTTGACGCGGAGGGCCTCGACGGCCTTCTCCATGTCGCCCCCGGTCTCCTCGAGGGCCTTCTTGCAGTCCATCATCCCGGCGCCGGTCTGCTTGCGCAGCGCGGCGACGTCGGAAGCGCTGATCGTGGTCATGCGGGCGTGTCCTCCTGGGGCGCCTCCGCTGCGGGCGCCGCCTCGGTCTCAGGGGTTGCTGCGGGGGCCTCGGCGACGGGCTCGGGCGCTGCGGGCGCGGCGCTCGGCGCCGGCGCCTGGGCGTCCGGAGCGGCCTCGGGTGCGGGCGGCGCAGCGGCGGCCTCGGCCTCGGCGGCTGCGGCGCGCGCCGCGGCGGCGGCCTCGGCCTCCTTGCGCTCGCGCTCCTCGGCCTCCTTGCGCTGACGCTCCTCGGCCTCGGCCTTCGCCTTCTCCTCGGCCTCGGCGCGCGCCTTCTCCTCCTCGGCGAGGAAGCCCAGGCGCGCCTCGGCGACCGCGTTGGCGATGCCGTCGACGATCACCTTGCACGAGCGCATGGCGTCGTCGTTGCCCGGGATGACGAAGTCGATCCCGTCCGGGTCGCAGTTCGTGTCGACCAGGCCGATGACCGGGATGCGCAGGCGCTGGGCCTCGCGCACGCCGATCGCCTCGACGTTGAGGTCGACGACGAACACGGCGTCCGGCGGGCGCTGCATGTGCTTGACGCCGCCGAGGTTCGCCTGGAGCTTCGCGAGGTCGGCGAGCGCCGTGAGGCGCTCGCGCGTGGGCAGCAGGTCGAGCTGGCCCTCGGCCTGGTAGCGCTCGAGGTCGTGCAGGCGGCGGATCCGCTGGTTGATCGTCTGGAAGTTCGTGAGCAGCCCGCCGAGCCAGCGATGGTTGACGTACGGCATGCCGGCGGCCTCGGCGGCCTCCTTGACGGCGTCGCGCGCCTGCTTCTTCGTCCCGACGAACAGCACGATGCCGCCGCGGGCCGCGAGCTGCGCGGCGAAGTCCTGGGCCTGGCGCAGCAGCGCCTCGGTCCGGAGCAGGTCGATGATGTAGATGCCGTCGCGCTCGCCGTAGATGTAGCGGCGCATCTTCGGATTCCAGCGGCGTGTCTGATGGCCGAAGTGGACGCCGGCCTCCAGCAGCTCGCGGATCCCGACCTCACTCGAAGTCGTAGCCACGGTGCTTCTCCCTTGATTCAGTTGGATGGTGCAGCCCGCGGGAGGCGATCATCGGGACCCTCGGCGTCATCGGGACGCGTCGGGCAGGGCCGTGATGCCGGGAGCCCCACGGGGTAGAGGAACAGATGAAGGCTCAAGGGTAGCGGGATCGCCGCGGCGTCCGCCGCGTAGGCTCGTCCGATGAGCAGCGACCTCAACCACCTCGTCGAGGGCTTCCGCGACCCCGAGCGCTACGAGCGCGGGCGCACCGGGTACCCGCCGGCCGTCGTGGACCTCGTGACGAGCGAGCTGGCGCTTGCGGCCGGCGCCCGGATCCTCGACATCGGCGCCGGGACGGGCATGCTCTCCACGCCCGTTCCTGGTGGCGGGATTCGACGTCGTCGCCGTGGAGCCGCTCGCAGAGCTGCGCGGCGCGCTGACCGACGCGATCGGCGCCGAGCGCGTCCTCGCGGGGACCGCCGAGGCGATCCCGCTCCCCGACGCGGCGGTCGCCGCCGCCGTCTGCGGCGACGCATTCCACTGGTTCGACCGCGAGCGCGCTCCGGCCGAGCTGCACCGCGTGGTCGCGTCCCGGCGGCGGCGTCGGGGTCGTCTGGCGCGTGCCGCGGCCGGGCGCCGACACGCGCCTGGCTCGGCGAGGTCGCGCGGCTGATGGAGGAGGTCCGCCCGCCGCATGCCGGCTACGACGAGCACGGACCGCGGCATCGCCGCGCTCGGCGCCCACGGCGGGTTCACGGAGCCCGAGCCGTCACGAGCTGCCGTTCGAGCGCCTCACCGACGCCGACGGCGTCGTCGACTACGTCGCGTCCGCGTCGTTCGTCGCGCTGCTCGAGGAGGACCGCCGCGCACGGCTGCTGGACGAGCGTGCGCGCGCGGTCCTGCCGGACGGCGAGCTGCGCGTGCCGCACGTCGCCGAGGTCTGGATCAGCCGGCGGCGTAGCCGTGAGCGCGCGCTCGCAGGTCCTCCGGCAGCGGCGAGACGACGTCCACCCGCTCGCCCGTCACCGGGTGGTCGAACGACAGGCGCGCCGCGTGCAGGAACTGGCGGTCCAGCCCGCAGCCGCCCGGGCGTCCCGTAGACCGGGTCGCCGACGACGGGCAGCCCGATGGCCTTCAGGTGCGCGCGGATCTGATGCGTGCGCCCGGTCTCGAGCCGCACCCGCAGCAGCGTCGTCGTCGGGCAGCGCCCGCTCGATCTGGAAGTGCGTGACGGCCTCGCGCGGGTCGCTCGGTGTCGGTCGAGACGAGCGTGCGGTGGCGGCGGTCGCGGCCGAGCGGCGCGTCGATCGTCCCCGAACGGGACGGCGGCCGCCCCTCGACGAGCGCGAGGTACTCGCGGGTGATCGCGCGGCGCTGCATCGCCGCCTTCAGCGCGCGGTGGGTCGCCTCGTCGCGCGCGACGACCAGCAGCCCCGACGTGTCGCGGTCCAGGCGGTGGACGATCCCCGGGCGCTCGGCGTCCTCCCCGCCCCCTGCACGGCCCGCCAGGGCCTGCACGAGCGTCCCGGTCGCGTGGCCGCGCGCCGGGTGCACGACGACGCCGGCCGGCTTGTCGACGACGAGCAGGTGCTCGTCCTCGTAGGCGACGCGGAAGGGCGCCGGCGTGTCGTCGGGCGCCGGGCCCGGCCGGTGGTCGGTCTCGTCGACCACGACGCGCTCGCCGCCCGTCACGCGGTGGCGCTTGGGGACGGCGGCGCCCGTCGACGGTGACCTGCCCGGCCTCGATGAGCCGTTGCGCCCTGCTGCGGGAGCCCAGCGGCTCCGCGAGCACGGCGTCGAGCCGCTCGCCGGCGGCCTCAGGCGGGACCCGGAGCTCCATCACCGGCCTCCGCGGCCCGGGCCGCGCGGTCGCGGCGCCGGGCGTCGCGCTCGACGACGACGAGCAGCAGGACGACGCCGAGCGTGATCGCGATGTCGGCGACGTTGAACGCGGGCCAGCTGGGCGCCTTGACGTAGTCGGTGACCGATCCGCGCGCGACCCGGTCGATGACGTTCCCGATCGCGCCGCCCAGCAGCATCCCGGTCGGCAGCCAGATGCCCGGGACGTCGAGGTGCGTCCCGACGTAGAGGATCGAGCGCGACGAGCGCGACGGCGACGACGAGCGGCGACGAGCACCGGGCTGCCCGACAGCCGCCCGAACGCCACGCCGTCGTTCTCGACGTGGACGAGGCGCAGGGCCGAGCCGAGCACGTCACGCCGCTCGCCGACTCGATCGAGCCGCGCACGAGCGCCTTCACGAGCTGGTCGAGCCGCGAGCACGGCGACCGTCGTCGCCGACCGTGAGCGCCAGGACGCGCCCGCGTGCGACACCGCCTAGCCGCGGATCAGGCCGACGACGAGGCCGCCGACGACGTACAGGGCGATGATCGCGACCATCGGACTGAGGTCGAGCGGGCCGAGCGGCGGGATGAAGCGCCGGAACAGCCGCAGGTAGGGCTCGCAGGTCTGCCGCAGGAACTCGAGCACGCCGTTCAGGACGCGGTTGTACGGGACGCGTCCGCCGAAGGAGAGGAAGAGCGTCGACAGGATGTACAGCAGGATCAGGATCACGTAGACGCTGATGAGCGTCTGCACGTAGTCGGCGATCTGGGTGCGGGCGGTCGCGAGGACCAGGACCGACGCCGCGCTCATGCCCCGCCCTCGAGACCGCGTCCATCGCGTCGTCGAACGCGGCGCGGATGCCGCCGGCCTCCAGCGCGGCGAGCCGCGCGCGGTCACGCCGCCGGGCGAGGTCACCGCGCGCCGCACGCCGAGCGTGTCCATTCGCGGGCGCGCAGCATCGCCGCGCCGCCGGCCATCGACGCGCCGACGAGACGCGCGGCGACCGGCTCGGGCATCCCGGAGCGCACGGCCGCGTCGATCTGCGCCTCCGCGACGAGCGCGGCGTAGGCCGGCGCCACGCCGAGACCGCCGGTCAGCGCGCCGAACTGCGACTCCGGCAGCACGATGACCTCGCCGACCGGGGCGAACAGCTCCCCACCGCCGCGAAGGCGGCCGGGTCGCCGGCGTCGTCGTCGACCACGCCGACGACGCCGCTGCGGATCTCCACGGCCGTGTTCGGCATGATCCGGTAGACGCGGGCGCCGGGGTAGGCGGCGCGGATGTCGGCGAGCGACGACACCGCCCAGCAGCGAGACGACGATCGACATCACCGGCATCGACTCCGCCGCGACGGCGGCCAGCTGGCGGGCTTGTGGCAGAGGATCACGACGTCGCTGCCGGCGAACACCTCCGCGTTCGTCGCGACCGCCTCGCCGCCCAGCTCCGCGGCGAGCGCCTGTGCGCGCGCGGCATCGACGTCCGAGCACGACCGGGCCGCCGAGCCCCCGCGCGAGCGCCGAGGCCATGTTGCCGCTGCCGATGAGGCCGATCTCATGAGGTCACCACGCTACACGCCCGGGACCGTCCGGCCCCGGACATCAGGACTGATTGAAGAAGCCCTTTTCGATCAGCTGGGCGCGCTCCTCGGCGGAGATCTCGACGTCGCGCGGGGTCAGCATGAAGACCTTGTCGGCGATCCGCTGCATGCCGCCGTCGAGCGCGTAGGTCAGGCCGCTGGCGAAGTCGATCAGGCGCTTGCTCAGCTCGGTCTCGGTGCCCTGGAGGTTCAGCACGACGGGGATGCCGTCCTTGAACTTGTCGGCGACCTGCTGCGCATCGTTGAAGCTCTTGGGGATGACGAGGTGCACGCGGCCCGCGCCTCCGCGCGACCGTTGCCCGAGCGCGGCGCCGAGACCGGGCGCAGCGCCGTCGTGGGCCGCCGGCGGGCTCGTCGTCGGCGAAGATGTCGTCGATCTCGTCGCGCCGGCGGCGTGCGGCCAGGCGCTTGACGTTCGGGCGCTCGCGGTAGCGGTCCTCGAGCTCGGCCTCGGGCTCGTAGGGCTCGTCGCCCTCGTACGGGTCGCGATCTTCGGCGAGCCCGAAGTAGACGAGCGCGCGGTGCCAGGAGTCCCGGAAGGCCATATCGGATGGAATTTAGCCCTTTGCGGGTCTTCTCCTGCAAGTCTTCACGCGGCAGCGGCCGTTCAGCGGTAGAGGCGGGTCCCGATGCGCACGATCGTCGCCCCCTCCTCGACCGCGACCGTGAAGTCCTGGGTGGTCCCCATCGAGAGCTGCGGGAGGCCGTGCGCGGCGGCCAGCTCGCGCAGCGCGGCGAACCACGGGCGGCTCGTGCTCGGGCATCGTCGGCGAACGGCGGCATCGTCATCAGGCCGACGACGCGGCACGGGCAGCGGGCGAGGAACGCGGGCAGATCGGCGGGCGCGACGCCGCTCTTCGCCTCCTCGCCGGCGATATTGACCTCGACGAGCACCTCGGTCTCGGCGCGGCGTGCCGCTCGAGCTGCGCGAGGACCGAGTCGCTCGCGACGGAGTGGATCCAGCGAGGTGCGGCAGCGACCTGGCGGACCTTGCGGCTCTGCAGATGGCCGATGAAGTCGAAGGTCAGACGGTCGCCCCAGCGCTCGTGCTTGGCGACGAGGTCCTGGGCGCGGTTCTCCCCGGCCAGCGTGATCCCGGCGTCGGCGAGGACGCCCAGCTCCTCCAGCGGGACGTACTTCACCGCCGCGAGGATCTCGACGTCCTGCAGGTCGCGCCCGGCGCGCCCGCAGGCGGCGGCGATCTCCGCGCGGACCGCGCTCGAGGTTCGCCCGCACGCGGGCGGCGTCGAGGCCGTGGATCAGCTCCGCCACGCCACGCCCCCCTGGCGCCCGGCCTGCGCGCCCTCGCGCCGGGGCGACCAGAGCAGCCCTTCGGGAGCGCAGATCGTGCAGAGCCGGTGTCGTGGATCTCGGACACGTCCTCGGCCTGCAGGATGGCGTGCGCGACGGCGGCGAGGTCGGCGTGGTCGCCGTCGCGCAGCCCGGACCGAGCGGCGCGAAGGCCGCGTGGACCTCGTCCCCCGCCTCGTAGCAGCAGACGCCGCGCGCCGGGCCCGATCGCCGCGCGGACGTCGCTCGCGCCCCGAGGCCCGCAGCGCGCGCACGGCCTCCGCGAGGACGCCGGCCGCGAGGCCGCGCCAGCCGGCGTGCACGGCCGCGACCGCCTCGGGGGCGACGAGGACGACGGCAGGCAGTCGGCGACGCGCACGGCGGCGACGTCTGCACCGCCGTCGCCTGCGCGTCGGCCTCCGGAGGCGGACCGTCCAGGTCGCCTGGCCGCCGACGACGCGGACGGCGGCGCCGTGCACCTGCCGGCCCTGCGGGACACGTTCGGCGGCACGGCGATCGTCGCGGCGGCGCCGCGACCGCCGCCTCCCGGCGAGCAGGTCGATACGTGGCCCGCGCCGTCGGCAGCCGGGTCGTGAACAGTGCGTGCCCCCCGGGCGGATCCGTGGCGATCTGCCCCTCACGCCAGCCGAACGGCGCGGGGAGCGCGGGGAGCGTGATGTCGATCGCGCCCGTTCCGTGCGGTCCCGTCGCCGAGCGCGACCGCGAGCTCGAGGTCCTGCTAACGGCGGCACCGTTGAGCCGCGCATCGAGCGCCGCGCCGCAGGCGCTCCCCATTCCGGGCCCTGCGGCACGCCGGCCGCGAGCAAGTCCTCACCGCTCATCGCGGGCTGCACGTGGCGCAGGTCCTCGATCCAGGCGCGGGCGTTCGCGCCGCCGGCGAAGGCCACGGCCTCCATGGGCGCGCCGCGAGCCGCGCGGGTGATCGTGCTCGGGGTCGGCGGCGCGCCGGCGCGCCCGTGACCCAGCGCGACGCCGCGGCGACGATGTCGCGGTCGGCGGCGCCGAACCGGAGGTGGTCGAGCCAGCGCATGAGCAGGTCGGCCTCGATGCCCGCGCAGCAGGACGCGAGGACCGTCAGGTCGCGCCGGCCGTCCGCCGGGAGCAGCGTGAGCGCGGCGGCGAGCGCCGCGGGTCGCGGGACGAAGCCCGGGGGAAGGCGCGCGGGTTGAGCGCCGCGAGCCGCTCGAACACCGCACAGGGGTCCGCCTCGGCAAGCGCGAGGCGCAGCTCGTATCCCAGGCGCTCGCCGCTGCATGACGCGGGCCCGCCGCGGCGGCGAGCGCCGCGGTCTCCGGCTCGACCGTGAAGCCGAAGACGGGCCGCATAGCGCGTGACGCGCCAGACCCGGGTCGGGTCGTCGACGAACGAGCGCTCGTGCAGGACGTGCAGCACCCCGTCCGCAGGTCGGCGAGGGCTCCGGGCGAGGCGCGCACCCCCGCCGCGAAGCCGCATGGCGATCGCGTTGACGGTGACGTCGCGCCGCGCGAGGTCGGCGTCGATCGGCGCCCACGTCACGTCGGGCAGCGCGCCGGGCTCGCGCAGGGAGCGGTGCGCGTGCGGGCCAGGTCGTAGCGGAGCCGTCGGGCTCGATGGTCGCCGTGCCGAAGCGCTCGCGCACGAGCGTCGCGCCGCCGAGCGCCCCGGCGAGCGGCACCACGTCGCCCTCG
>CAVPCS010000008.1:0-308930 GCA_963702505.1 uncultured Actinomycetes bacterium
ACGACCCCCGCCGGAGTCGTGTCGGCGGTGGGCTGCGACTCGGTCGTGGTCATGTGGTCATCATCTCAGCAACGATGCTCCGTCGGACACCTCGGAAACGGTCGGTCAGGGGTGGTGCGTGTCATCGAGCGGACCTTCCAGGTCCGCGGTCAGCCGGTGCCGGAGTGCCATCACGCATGCGCGGAGCGGACATCCGGGTCCAGCGGCCCGCCCCCGGGGTAGTCTCCGGCCATGACGGAGCACATGGAGCGGGCCGCGGAGGCCGCGCAGCGCCGGGCGAGCGCCGCGCAGGACGCGGGGGCCGGCCCGCGCGAGACGCAGTTCGAGAACGTCCGCGTCCAGGCGGCCGACATGCGCGATCAGGCCGCCGAGGTCGTCGCCAAGGTCAAGCCGCGCCTGCGCGGCGTGATCCACGAGTACGCCTTCTAATCGCGATCGCGCTCGGGGCGCTGCTCGTGTGGCGCGCGAACGGCGGCCGCGAGGTCGCCGCCACGGCGGTCTACGCGGCCGGGATCTGCGGCCTCTTCGGCATCAGCGCCCTGTACCACCGGGAGAAGTGGAGCTCGCGCGCTCGGGCGCTGGATGCGGCGGCTCGACCACTCGATGATCTTCGTCTTCATTGCCGCGTCGATCACGCCGTTCGCCCTGCTGATCGCGGACGGGACAATCGCGACGATCGCTCGGCGTCGCCTGGGGCGGCGCACTCGCCGGCATCGTCCTGTCGCTCGCCTGGATCGGCGCGCCGCGCTGGCTCACCGCCGCCGTCTACATCGGCCTCGGCGGCCTCGGCGCGATCATGGCGCCGGAGATCTGGAGCAACCTCGGCTGGCTCGCGTTCGCGGGCATCGCCCTCGGCGGCGCCCTCTACGCCATCGGCGGCGTGATCTACGCCACCGAGCGGCCGAACCCGGCGCCGTCGATCTTCGGCTACCACGAGGTCTTCCACACCCTCGTCGCCGGCGCCGCCAGCCTCGCACTACGCCGTCATCGCCTTCGCCGTGCTGCCGTTCGCCGCGGCGTAGCGCCGGGGCGGCGCGGGTCCCCGTCGCGTCCGCGACGTGGGCCCGGAAGAAGCCTCTTCGGTGCGGCGTGGGTCGTCTACCGCGGGCGTCGGCGCCCCCATCGGTCCGAGCTTCTCCGTGGTCCCGTCCCGGTCGCGACCGACGTCCCGCCCCTCCGGGGCACACACAACCGCGCGCTGGCGCGTCTCGGACTCGCCCGACGGCACTTGTGCGGACCAGGGGCAGCGCAACCGCTCGCGGTCGCTGATGACGCCTGTCCGTGCGCAGTTCTGCGCGCTCGCCGAGGTGAACGGGCGCTGACACGCGCCCTCGAGCGGGGTCGGGCGCGGCCCCGGGAAAGCTCAAACCGATGGGGGCGCCGACGCTCGCGGACGAGCGCCCGCGCGACACCGAGAGGCTTTCCCGGGGACGCGCCCCGAACCCCGCCCGCGTCACACGGACGACAACCATCAACTCCGCATAGAGCCTTGATCAGCCCGCCGGGCCGGCGGGCTGTCCCGCCGGGGGGCCGTACCTAGAGCACGACGTTCCGCGCCGCCAGATGCACGCCGACTTTGCGCTTGACGCGCTGGAGGGCGTTGTCGACGGTCTTCGTGTCGCAGCCGACGATCTCGCCGATCTCCTCGTAGGAGCGCCCGTCGAGGTAGAGCGCCAGCACGCGCGACTCGAGCTCCGAGAGCGTCGACGAGAGGCAGTCCACCAGCGAGCGCAGCTCCTCGGAGGAGATCACCTGGTTGAGCGGGATCGTGGACGGTCGAGCCGGGCAGGATCTCTTCCAGCGTCGACTCGCCTTCGCTGGCGCCGGCCGGCGTCGTGGCGAACGAGACGTACTGGTTCAGCGGCACGTGCTTGTTTCGCGTCGCCGTCTTGACGGCCGTGATGATCTGCCGCGTGATGCAGAGCTCGGCGAAGTTGCGGAAGCTCGACTCACGATCGGTGCGGTAGTCGCGGATCGCCTTGTAGAGACCGACCAGGCCCTCCTGGATCAGGTCGTCGCTGTCGCCGCCGGCGATGAAGTACGACGAGGCCTTCAGCCGGACGAAGCCGTGATAACGGCGGACGAGTCGATCGTAGGCGGTCGGGTCTCCCTGCTTCGCGAGGGCGATCAGGTACCCATCATCTACCTGTACCTGACCTTGAGAGCTGCGGAAATACGGGCCACGAGCGTTCCTTTCTCCCCATTTCATTAGGGAAAGATCGGACGAGCTCAGTGGCGCACTCCTCCCCTGGCGCCAACTGCGAACGTTAAACTGTATTATTCCTCAACCTGAGGTAGAGCCTCAGGTCGAGCGGTTATCTCACAGTTATGGACCGTGCGTGTCAAGCCCGTCTGAGCGGCAAGATTCGCGTACAGAGCAGGTGCCGCCGCGCGGCCGCGCTGACGTTCAGCGAGTCAGGCTCCCGCGCATCGGCAGTTTGACCAGCGGGTCGCAGCAGACGGCGACCCGCGGGCGAAGGCCGCTCCCCTCCGCGCCCAGCACCAGCACAACGCCGCCGCGGTAATCGGGCTCGAGGTAGTCCGATCGCCTCCATCGCCGCGGTCGGCCCCGTAACACCAGGCACCGGCCTTCTTGGCGTCCTCGAGGAAGTCGGCAAGGTTGTGCACCCGGGCGACGGAGCCACTCGACTGCGCCGGCCGAGGCCTTGCAGGCGGCCGGCGTGACCTCGGCCGCGCGGCGCTCGGGGATGACGACGCCGGTCGCGCCGATGCCCTCGGCGGTGCGGCAGATCGCGCCGAGGTTCTGCGGGTCCTGCACCTCGTCGAGGGCGACGATCAGCGGGTCGGGCTCTCGCGAGCAGCTCGGCGGCGCTCACGTAGGGGTAGCCGTCGGCATACGGGCGCAGATGCCCTGATGCTCCTCGCTGTCGCAGCGGTTGGCGACTCGGCGGTCGTCGACGCGCTGGATCGGGCTGCCCGCCTCGTCGCAGCCAGGTCAGCTCGAGCGACCGAGTCGGTCGCCCAGATCTCGTGGATGCGCCGCCGGCCGGCGCGCAGCGCCTCGTGGACCGCGTTGCGCCCGTAGATGATCACAGCGCGCACGAGCTCGGGGCCGTCGGCGCCGTCGCGCACCTCCCAGCCGCAGCGCGGCGAGCTGGTCGCGCAGGCGATCGGCTCGGTCCCAGTCTTTCGCGGCTCGCGCCTCCTCGCGCGCGGCGAGCAGCTCCTGCGCGCCTGCATCCGGCGCGGTCCGCGTCGCCCGGCGTCCAGCAGCGTCTCCAGCCCCAGGACGGTCAGCATCTCGACGCAGGTCGTCGTCGCCCGACGCCCCGCGCTTGTTGGCCTCGCGCAGCCCATCCACATCTCCGCGAGCGCGCGCGGGGTGTTGAAGTCGTCGGCCAGCGCGTCGAAGAACTGCTCGACGGCGGCCGGAGCTCCGTCCGGCGAGGGGCCGGCGCCGAGCTGAGCGCGCGGCCTCGCGGATCCGCCGCGCGCTGCGTCTGCGCCGCCTCGAGCTCTGGTCGCTGAAGAGGAGCGGCTGGCGGTAGTGGCCGGAGACGAAGAAGAGGACGACGGCGTCGCGCCCCCAGCGCTCGAGGACGTCGCCGAGCAGACTCGATGTTGCCGACGCTCTTGGCCATCTTCTCGCCGCCCATCTGGAGCATGCCGTTGTGCATCCAGATCTGCGCGAGCTCGGCGCCGCGGCGCCATCCGCGTCTGCGCGGCCTCGTTCTCGTGGTGGGGGAAGACGAGGTCGTTGCCGCCGCCGTGGATGTCGAAGCCGACGCCGAGCAGCTCCTCGGCCATCGCCGAGCACTCGATGTGCCAGCCGGGGCGCCCGCGGCCCCAGGGCGCGTCCCAGGCGGTGTCCTCGCCGGGCTTCTGCGCCTTCCAGAGGGCGAAGTCGAGCGGGTCCTCCTTGAGGTCCGCGCCCTCGACGCCCTCGCCCTGGTCCATGTCGTCGACGGAGCGGTGCGAGAGCTCCCCGTAGCGGCGCGTCGCTGCGCACGCGGAAGTAGACGTCGCCCTCGACGGCGTAGGCGCTGCCCGCGTCGATCAGCGCGGCGATCAGCGTCGATGATCGGGCCCATCGTCTCCCCCGCGAGCGGCTCGTGATCCGGGCGCCCGAGGCCCAGCCCGTCGGTGTCGGCGATGTAGGCGGCCGTCATCTCGCTGCGCGAGCTGCGCGCTGGGCACCGGCGGGTCGGCGGCACGCGCGGCGTCGTAGATCTTGTCGTTGACGTCGGTGACGTTGGCGACGAACGTCACGTCGTAGCCCTCGTGCTCGAGGAAGCGCTTCAGCAGCGAGTAGACGACGAACGGGCGCGCCGTTGCCGATGTGGATGCGGCTGTAGACGGTCGGACCGCACGCGTAGATGCCGACACGCGCCCCGGGTCGCGCGGGCGCAGCTCGATCAGCTCGCCGCTGCGGGTGTCATGGAGGCGGATCGTGCGCATCGCGCTCCAATGTATGGGAGCGGCTCGTAAGTCCTCGCGCAGCGTGGCGACGGCCTGCGCCGCGACGCCCTCGCTCGCGGCCCACGAACGCCCATGCCCTCGCCGGTCGTCGCCTTGACGTTGACGTGGCCGTGGGCGAGCTCGAGGGCGGCCGCCAGGTTGTCGCGCATCTCGTGCTTGCGCGGGCCGGCCTTCGGGCGCTCCATCACGATCGTCGCGTCGACGTGCTCGACCGTCATCCCGCGCTCGGCGAGCATCGCCGCGACGGCGCGCAGCAGCGCGAGCGAGTCGGCGCCGCGCCAGCGCTCGTCGGTGTCCGGGAAGTGCGTGCCGATGTCGTCGAGCCCGGCGGCGCCCAGCAGCGCGTCGATGACGGCGTGGGTGAGGACGTCGGCGTCGGAGTGGCCGGCGAGGCCGAGCAGCTCGGGATGCTCCAGCCGCACGCCGCCGAGGATCAGGGGACGCCCCGGCTCCAGCCGGTGCGAGTCCCATCCGATGCCCGTCCGCACGCGCGTCACGCCGCCATCATCCCTGCCGGCGCGGTCAGCTGGGCCCGATCGGCTGCCATCCGCCGCTCGCGCCCCTCGAACACGGCGAGCTCGGTGACGCCGGCATCGGCGAGCAGCGCGAGCGCCGTGTCGTACCCGTAGCCCAGGTGCTCGGCGTGGTGGGCGTCGCTCGAGAGCGCGACCGGACAGCCCGCCTCGAGGCACATCTCCAGGAACGCGCGGTCGGGGTAGAGCTCGCCGACGGGCTTGCGCAGGCCGGCGGTGGAGACCTCGATCGCGATGCCCGACTCGGCGATGCCGTCCATCGCCAGCTCGTAGTAGCGGCGCAGGTCGCCCTCCGGCATCGGCCGCTGCCGGCCCCAGTGCTTGACGAGGTCGGGGTGGGCGAGGATGTCGTACATCCCGGTGCGGGCCAGCTCGCCGAGCCAGGTGAAGTACGTCGTCCAGACCTTGTCGGCGCCGACGCCCATGCCCCAGATGTCGTAGTCCTCGTGGTCGAGCGCGCCGTCGCCCACGAAGTGGATCGAGCCGACGACGTAGTCCCACTCGCGGGCGTCGAGGAAGGCGGCCACGCGATCCTCGCGACCGGGGATGAAGTCGGCCTCGATCCCCAGGCGCAGGTCGGTGTCCTCGCGCACGAACGCGCAGTAGGCGTCGACGTCGTCGTGGGCGAACTCCCGCCAGAGGCCGTTGTCCCAGATCTTCAGCGCCTCGGTGAAGCGGTAGATGTGCTCGCTGACCCCCAGCTCGGCGATCCCCTGCTCGGTGGCGACGGCGCGGTAGGCCTCGGCGTTGGCCTGCGTGAAGTACTCCTCGGGGGCGGTGTCGGGGCCGTCGGGACGCAGGTGCACGTGGTAATCGGTCAGCATGCGGGTGCCAGTGTAGGAACGCCATGCCGCACGTCCTCGACCACCTCTCCATTCCCGTCAGCGACCTCGACCGGTCGGGTGCGTTCTACGACGCCGTGCTGGGCGCGCTGGGCGTCACGCGCGAGTGGCGCAGGGACGATCGGATCCGCTACGGCGAGCGCGGAGCACCCGGGGAGACGTACCTGTCGATCGTGCAGGATCCCGGCGCCCCGGCGAGCCGCGGCGCGCACTGGGCGTTCCGCGCGCCGGACCGGGCCGCGGTGGACGCGTTCCACGCCGCGGGACTCGCACACGGCGGCACCGACGACGGCGCTCCGGGCGTGCGGCCGAACTACCACGAGGCCTACTACGGGGCGTTCCTGCGCGACCCGGACGGCAACCGCGTCGAAGCGGTCCACCACTAGCGGGCGGCCAGCAGCAACTCGGCCAGGCGCAGGTCGACGGGGGTCGTCACCTTCAGGTTCTCCGCCGGCGCCGGCACGACCCGCACGCGCCCCCCGTCCCGCTCGACGAGCATCGCGTCGTCGGTCGCCTGCGCCAGCTCGGAGTCGCTGCGCGCCAGCGCACGCTCGAGCGCCGCGCGGCGGAACACCTGCGGCGTCTGGACCGCCCAGAGCTCGGACCGCGAGAGCGTCTCGCTGACGCGCACACCGTCCGCCGCGCGCTTGACCGTGTCGGTCACGGGCGCGGCCGCGATCGCCGCATCCCAGGGGCCGCCGTCCTCGTCGAGCGCCGCCAGGCAGCGCGCGACGAGCTCGGGCGTCACGAGCGGCCGGGCGGCGTCGTGCACGAGCACGACGTCCGCCTCGGCAGGCGCCGCCGCGAGCGCGGCGCGCACCGAGTGCGAGCGCTCGGCGCCGCCCGCGACCGCCACGCAGCCGGCGGGCGCCGCATCCAGCGCCTCGGCCGGCAGCGCCACGACGATCGTCCCGATGGCGGGCGCGCCCCGGAGCGCCGCGACGCTCCACTCGAGCATCGGGCGCCCCGAAAGCGCGACGAGCGCCTTGGGGCCCGAGGACCCCAGACGCTCGCCACGCCCGGCGGCCACGATCAGCGCGACCGCCGTCAAGATGCTGCTCCCTGCTCCCGGATCAGACCTTCGCGCCGGCCGACTCGGCAAGCAGGTCGTCGAGGTACTGCTCCGCCTCGTCCTCGTCCTTCTCGAGCGCGTACATCAGCTCGGAGGCGAGGATCTTCTTCGCCCGGGTGAACATCTGCTTCTCGCCGGTCGAGAGCCCCTTCTCGTGCTCCCGGATCGCGAGATTGCGCACGACCTCGGCCAGCTCGTAGATGTCGCCGGTCTTGATCTTGTCGCGGTTGTGCTTGAACCGGCGGTTCCAGTTCTTGGGCATCTCCGAGATGTCGTCCCGAAGCACCGCGAGAACCTTCTCGACCGTCTCCTCGTCGATGACGCGCCGGAGGCCGACCTGGGTGGCCTTCTCCGACGGCACCATCACCGTCATGTCGTTGTGCAGGATCTTGATGGTCAGGTAGATGCGCTCCTGACCGAGCAGAACCTTCGCTTCCTTCTTGAGAACCTTGCCGGCCCCGTGGTGTGGGTACACCACGCTGTCGCCGCACTCGAACTCGATGTGCTCGACGACAACGGCCTCGAGATCCTCCGTCATGAGGTCGTCCTTCTCCTCCGAAATGGTGTCCTCCCCGATCATGTCTGCAGATACCGGTCCACGAGATTGATCTCCTGCAGGCGCCGGAGCCCCTCGCGGATGTCCTTGGCGCGGATCTCTCCGACGCCCTCGATGCCCTCGAGCTCCCCCTCGCCGGCGCCGAGGAGCTCGTCGAGCCCTCCGGTCGCCTGGACGATGTTCGCCACGACGATCTTCGGCAGGCGCGGGATGCGCCCGAGAATCCGATAGCCGCGTGGCGAGACGGGGTAGTCGAGGGTGTTGAGCTTGCGGTCGTACCCGAGCAGCTCTGCGAGCCGCCCGAAGTCGAGCAGGTCCTGGTGCGGCAGGCGGCCGAGCTGGTCCAGCGCCTGCGCGAAGCCTTCGTCGGTGTCCTCGACCAGGTAGTCGTGGACGAGGGCGGCCTTGTCGGCGGCGGTGCCGACCATGGTCTCCTCGAGCTGCATCTCGATCAGCCGGCCCTCGGTGCCGAGCTCGACGATGTAGCGCTCGATCTCGACCGCCATGCGCGTCACGAGCTCGGAGCGCTGGAGGACGGTGAGGACGTCGTGGAGCGTCGCGCCGCCCTCGAACTCCAGGGCGGTCAGTCGCGTGGAGACCTGGTCCAGGCGCACGCGGTACTTGTCGAGCGTGGCGAGCGCCTGGTTGGCCTTGGCCAGGACCGTCGGGATGTCCTCGAGGATGTACTTGGCGCCGTCGACGTAGAGCGAGACGACGTCGCGCCGCGCGGAGATCGCGATGACGAGCGCCTCGGTCTGCTTGCTGACGCGCTCGGCGGTGCGGTGACGCGTGCCGGTCTCCAGCGACAGGATCGTCGGGATCCGGCATCAGCTGGACGTTCGCGGCGGTGATCTTCGTCGCGTTCGTGTTCAGCACGATCGCGCCGTCCATCTTCGCCACCTGGTAGATGAAGGCGGGCGAGTAGTCGATGTCGAGCTTGATGCCGCCCGAGAAGAGGAAGCTCAGCTCCTCGGGATCGCCGCTGAGGATGAGCGCGCCCGTCTTCGCGTGGACGATGTTGTCGATCCCCTCGCGCAGCGCCGTGCCGGGCGCGACCATCTCGAGGGACTTGACGAGCCGAGGCTCCTGGCGACTCTCCAGATCGGTCAACTCATCCCCGCTCCGGTGCGCCACAGGCAGGATTCTACCAGAGCTTGAGGGTTTGACGGTGTGTCAGGCAGCGCGGCTTCTGGACGGCCCCCGCGGCGCCGAACGCGAGGCGCACCGCGTCGCGCAGCGTCGGCGCGGTCTCCGGCGTGACGAGCGTCGTCAGGCCGAACTTCGCGGCCTCCTCCGAGCGCCGATCGTGGTGGGCCACGGAGCGCAGCTCGCCGGTCAGCCCGATCTCGCCGAACGCGGCGACGGGGACGCGGGCGTCCGTGCCGCCGGCCACGACGCCGCGGGCGGCGCCCGCCACCGCCAGCGCGACCGCGAGGTCGGCGCCGGGCTCGTCGACGCGCACGCCGCCGACGACGTTGACGAACACGTCCGCGGTGCCCGTGCCGACGCCGGCGTGGCGCGCCAGGACGGCGAGAACGAGCGCGAGGCGGTTGCGGTCGATGCCGCTGACCACGCGGCGCGGCGGCACGAGCTCGCTCGGGGAGACCAGGGCCTGCACCTCGACGAGCAGCGGGCGCGAGCCCTCCATCGCCGCGAGGACGACGCTCCCCGGCGCGCGGGTGGCCTCCGCGACGAAGCGGGCGCTCGCGTCCAGGACCTCCACGAGGCCGCCGTCGCGCATCTCGAAGACGCCGACGTCGTTCGTCGAGCCGAAGCGGTTCTTGAGCGCGCGCAGCGTGCGGTAGGTGCGCTCCCGCTCGCCCTCGAACTGCAGGACGCAGTCCACGAGGTGCTCGAGCACGCGCGGGCCCGCTAGGGCGCCCTCCTTCGTCACATGGCCGACGAGCAGCACGGCGGTGCCGTTGCGCTTGGCCACGTCCATGATGCGCGTGGCGACCTCGCGCACCTGGCCGACCGTCCCGGCCGCGCCCGGTGAGGTCGCTCGCGGCGAGCGTCTGGACGGAGTCCACGACGCAGACGTCGGGACGCTCGGCGGCGATCGTGGCGACGACCGCGTCGAGATCGGTCTCGGCGAGCACCGGCACGTCGAGCGCGCCGGGCGCCGCGCCCGCCTCCAGGCGCTCGGCGCGCAGCCGGATCTGCGCACCCGACTCCTCGCCCGATACGTAGAGCGTCGAGCGCCCGGCGCCCTGCAGGAGCCCGAGCGCCATCGACGTCAGGGTGGACTTGCCGATCCCCGGCGAGCCGCCGAGCAGGACGAGCGAGCCGGGGACCAGGCCGCCGCCGAGCAGCCGGTCGAGCTCGCCGATGCCGGTCGGCAGGCGCGGCGTGCGGTCCGCGGCGATCTCCCGCAGCGGGACCGGCCGGCCGGCGGGTCCCGCCCCGCGCAGTGCACGACCGCCCCCGCCGGCCGCGGCGCGCGGCGCGGGCGCACGCTCCTCGGCCAGCGTGTTCCACTCCTCACACCCGGGGCACTGGCCGTGCCACTTCGCGGCCACGTGGCCGCAGGAGGAGCAGACGAAGACGGTGGAGGAGCGGGCCATGGCGCCGACGGACCATAGGCCCCGGTCCCGACGGTGTTCTCCCCAAGCGCTTGCGCGCCACAAGCGCCGAGCGCGGCAACCGGGCGGCGCCGGCGGCGCGTAGGTCGTCCCAGTCAAACGCCCAACCCCTTGGAGGACCTCACCCCATGAAGCGCATCGCTCTGCTCGCCACCGCCGCCGTCGCGTCGGTCGCCGTGGCCGTCCCGGCCGCCTCGGCCGGCGGACCGTCGGCGACGGCGAGCCAGGACAAGAACATCGTCCAGGTCGCCGCCGGCGACAAGCAGTTCTCGACCCTCGTCAGCCTCGTCAAGAAGGCCGGCCTCGTGAAGACGCTCTCGGGCGGCGAGTGGACCGTGTTCGCTCCGACGAACAAGGCGTTCGCGAAGCTCCCGAAGGCCACGCTCAAGAAGGTGCAGAGCGACAAGAAGCTCCTCACCTCGATCCTCACCTACCACGTGGTCAAGGGCGAGGTCCCGGCCTCCACGGTCGTGACGCTCAACGGCAAGTCCGTGAAGACCGTCAACGGCAAGAAGGTGAAGGTCACCGTGAAGGGCGGCAAGGTCAAGGTCAACAAGTCGAACGTCGTCAAGACGGACGTGCCCGCCTCGAACGGCGTGATTCACGTCATCGACACCGTCCTGATCCCGTAGGCACGGCCGGCGCCTACGGGCCGGCCGCATCGAGCGCCCGCGCGACGTCCTCCAGGAGGTCGCGCGGGTCCTCGAGTCCCACGCTGAGCCGCACGAGCCCGGGCGACACGTCGTCGCCACCCCAGCGGGCTCGGCGCTCGGCGCTGCTGTGGACGCCGCCGAAGCTCGTCGCCTCCGCGATCAGCGAGGACGCGGCGAGGAATGCCTGGGCGCGGTCGGCGCGCTCCAGATCCAGGGCGACGACGCACCCGATGCCGGGCCAGCGCGACCACGTCACGTCGGGCCGCGCGGCGAGGAGCGCCGCCACCTCGGCCGCCGTCGCCTCCTGGCGATCGACGCGCACCGCGAGCGTCGCCAGCGACCGGTGGGCGAGCCAGGCCTCGAACGGCCCGGGGATCGCGCCGGTCTCGGTCCGCCAGCCGCGCAGGTCGGCGAGGCGCGCGGGCTCCGCCGTCGCGGCGTACCCCAGCAGCACGTCGCTGTGGCCGCTCAGCTGCTTCGTCGCGCTGGCCACCGAGATGTCGGCGCCGAGCTCGAGCGGACGCTGGCGCAGCGGGGTGGCGAGCGTGTTGTCCACCGCGACGAGCGCCCCGGCCTCGTGCGCGGCGATGCCGAGCGCCGCGATGTCGACGACGTCCAGGCCCGGGTTCGACGGCGTCTCGAGCCAGAGCAGCGTCGCGTCCGTGAGCGCGTCGCGCACCGCGTCCTCCTGCGTCGGCACGAGGCGCACCTCGACGCCGCGCGGCTGCAGGTGCCGCTCGGCGAGCGTGCGGACGGTGTAGTAGCCGTCGCTCGGGAGCACCAGCACGTCGCCGTGGCCCAGGGTCGTCAGCAGGACGGCCGTGATCGCCGCCATCCCGGAGGCGAAGGCGACCGCCTCCCCGCCCTCCAGCTCCCCGAGGGCGCGCTCCCAGCCGGACCAGGTCGGGTTGGCGTAGCGCCCGTAGAAGGGCGGATCCTCCTCGCCGGGCTCCCCGGAGAAGTGGAACGGCCCGCCGAAGACCGGGCTGGGGAAGAGCGGCTCCCCGTCGCGGGCCGGCGGCAGGCCGGCGTGCACGCAGACCGTGCCGCCGGGCCGGGCGTGGGACCGGTCGCAGTACGGCTTGGTCCGTGAGCGCCCGCAGCGACAGAGCACCAGCGCGCGGTCGTCGGGGACCGGCAGCGGGCGGTCCTCGGCGTCCGTGAGCCGCACCGGACCGGTGACCTTGTACGGCCCGTGGTCACGGACCTTGATGACGACCTCTTCGGGCTTCTCGGGCAACGAACGCTCCATCGGACCTCCAACCGTGTTGTGAGCCTATGTCAACCCGTCGTGCTGCTCCTGAGGAGGAGACCCCCCATGAAGCTGAAGCTCCCATCCCCGGCCATGGTGGTCGCGCTCGTCGCGCTCACCGTCGCCATGACCGGCACGGCCTTCGCGGCCGTCAACTACGCCACCAACGCCGGCGCCGTCGACGGCAAGAGCGCCGTGGCGGACGGCGCGTCGTCGAAGGCCGCCGCCGGCCGGCTCGTCGCCACGCAGCGCAAGGGCGCCGCGAAGGGCCGGATCGCCAAGCGCTACCTCGACGTCGGCGACCTGGCCCGCGGGGCGACCTCGACGTTCGGCAGGGCGATCCAGCTGATCGACAACCAGTCGCTCGCCCCCGTGGCGATCGGCAGCGTCGCCGGCCTGGGCTCGCTGACCGCGACGTGCAGCGACGAGAGCGCGACCGCCGGCCGGCTCGACCCGGCGACGACGATCACGTTCGCGAACACGTCGGGCGACGCGGTGAACTTCGCCCGCACGATCAACTACTCGGCGTCGTCCATCCTGCCGCTCCCGAACACCGCGACCCAGGCGTTCAAGATCTCGGGCTCGCAGCCGTTCACGATGCACATCGAGCGCGCCGGGACGAACTACGTCGTCAACGGCGTGGTGCGCCAGGACGGGCGCAACGCCGCATCCGCGCAGTGCGTGGTCTACGGCGTGGCGCTGACGATTCCGCCGTCGTCCTGACGGCGCGGGGCTACGACGCGGCGGGCTCCTCGCCCGTCGCGTCGTCCTCCGGCGCCTCCGCCGGGGCGTCCTCGGCCGGCTCGCCGCCGCCGACCGCGGCGGGCACCTTCTCCGGCGCGACCACCGACAGCGTGATCTCGCGGTCGTCGCCCTCGGGGGCGACGTCGACGACGACCGTGGCGCCGGGCGGCAGCTCGGAGCGCAGGACGAAGTCGGCGAGCGGGTCCTCGATGTAGCGCTGGATCGCGCGGCGCAGCGGCCGCGCGCCCATCGACGGATCCCAGCCCTTGTCGACGAGGAAGTCCTTCGCCTCCTCGGTGAGGTCGAGCTGGAGCTCGCGCTCGGCCATCGACTCGCGGATGCGGCGCAGCAGCAGTTCGACGATCGTCTTGATCTCGTCCTTCTGCAGCTTGTGGAAGACGATGACGTCGTCGATGCGGTTCAGGAACTCCGGGCGGAAGACCTTCTTCAGCTCGCCCATGATCCGCGTCTTCATGTCCTCGTAGCGTGATGCCGGTCTCGTCCTCGGAGACCGCGAAGCCGAGCGGCGTGTTCCGCGCGATCTCCTGGGCGCCGATGTTCGAGGTCATGATCACGATCGCGTGGCGGAAGTCGACGGTGCGGCCCTGCGAGTCGGTCAGGCGGCCGTCCTCGAGGATCTGCAGCAGGATGTTGAAGACGTCCGGGTGGGCCTTCTCGATCTCGTCGAGCAGCAGCACGCAGTACGGCTTGCGGCGCACGGCCTCGGTCAGCTGGCCGCCCTCGTCGTAGCCGATGTAGCCGGGAGGCGAGCCGACGAGGCGCGACACGGCGTGCTTCTCCATGTACTCGGACATGTCGATGCGCACCATCGAGTCCTCGTCGCCGAAGAGGAACTCGGCGAGCGTGCGGGCGAGCTCGGTCTTGCCGACGCCGGACGGGCCGAGGAAGATGAACGAGCCGGTCGGGCGCTTGGGGTCCTTGAGCCCGGCGCGCGAGCGGCGGATCGCCTTGGAGATGACCTCGACCGCGGCGTGCTGGCCGATGACGCGCTTGTGGAGCTCGTCCTCCATGCGCATCAGCTTCGCCGGTCTCGGCCTCGGTCAGCTTGAAGACGGGGATGCCGGTCCACATCGAGACGATGTCGGCGATCTCCTCCTCGCCGATGGCCGGGCGCGGGCCGTCGCCCTCGCCGTTGCGCCACTGGTCCTCGAGCTCGCGCTTCTCCTGCGGTGAGCTGTGCGCTCGTCGTCGCGCAGGGCGGCGGCCTTCTCGAACTCCTGGTTCTCGATCGCCGCCTCCTTCTCGCGCCGCGCGGTCTCGATCTTCTCCTCGAGGTCGCGGTAGACGGGCGGGGCGGTCATCGACTTGATCCGCATCCGCGAGGCGGCCTCGTCGATGAGGTCGATCGCCTTGTCGGGCAGCTGGCGGTCGGCGATGTAGCGGTCGGCGAGCTCGGACGCGGCGCGCAGGGCCTCGTCGGTGATCTCGATCTTGTGGTGCTGCTCGTAGCGATCGCGCAGGCCCTCGAGGATCTGCACGGTCTCCTCGATCGACGGCTGGTCGACGCGGATCTGCTGGAAGCGGCGCTCCAGCGCGCTGTCGCGCTCGAGGTACTTGCGGTACTCGTCGAGCGTCGTCGCGCCGATCGTCTGCAGCTCGCCGCGGGCGAGCGCGGGCTTGAGGATCGAGGCGGCGTCGATCGCGCCCTCGGCCGCGCCGGCGCCGACGAGGTTGTGGAGCTCGTCGATGAACAGGATGATGTCGCCGCGCTGGGTGATCTCCTTCATCACCTTCTTGAGGCGCTCCTCGAACTCGCCGCGGTACTTCGAGCCGGCGACGAGGGCGGCGAGGTCGAGCGTGTAGATCTGCTTGCGCTTGCAGCAGCTCGGGCACGTCGGCGTTGGTGATCCGCTGGGCGAGGCCCTCGACGACGGCGGTCTTGCCGACGCCCGGCTCGCCGATGCAGCACCGGGTTGTTCTTCGTGCGCCGGGAGAGGATCTGCATGATCCGCTCGATCTCGGTCTCGCGCCCGACGACCGGGTCGAGCTTGCCGTCCGCGGCGAGCTTCGTGAGGTTGCGGCCGAACTGGTCGAGCAGCTTCGAGGACTTCTTGCCCTCGCCGGAGCCGCGCCGCGGCCTGCGCGCCGCCGGAGCCCGACCCGGAGCCCTGGCGCCGGCCGCCGGGGCCGGACAGCATGCGGATGACCTCGTTGCGGATCTTCTCGGAGTCGGCGTCGAAGTCGAGCAGGATGCGGGCGGCGACGCCCTCGTTCTCGCGCACGAGGCCGAGCAGGATGTGCTCGGTGCCGATGTAGTTGTGGCCGAGGCTGAGCGCCTCGCGCAGCGCGAGCTCGAGCACCTTCTTGGCGCGCGGCGTGAACGGGATCTGCCCGGAGGTGACCTCCTCACCGGAGCCGACGATGCGCACGACCTGCGCGCGCACGCGCTCGACGGTGATGTCGAGGGACTCGAGGACGCGGGCGGCCAGGCCCTCCTCCTCGCGCAGCAGCCCGAGCAGGATGTGCTCGGTGCCGATGTAGTTGTGCTTCAGCGTCCGGGCCTCTTCCTGGGCGAGGACGACCACCTGGCGGGCGCGTTCGGTGAATCGCTCGAACATGTTGTGATCCTTCCTGCCTCGGGTCTGGCTGGTCGGTCGTTGTGAGGTGGTCCGGAGAAGGGTCGGTGACGACCCGATCGCTCACCCTAGTTTTCGGCCCTGACGGCCTCTTGGATGAACGATCGGTTCTGTGACGACGGCATGCGCCAGTCTACCAGTGGCCGGACGGGACTCTTTCGCCCCTGGCGGCCTGATGAACCTCGGGGTTCCCGCTGGCTGCGAGGTTTCCTGCGAGCGGGCGCGCGGGCGCTCAGTCGCGCATCGCCGGGAACAGCACGATCTCGCGGATCGAGCGCTTCCCGGTCATGAGCATGACGAGCCGGTCGATGCCCATGCCGACGCCGCCGGTCGGCGGCATCCCCTGCTCGAGCGCCTGGACGAAGACCTCGTCGTAGGGCTGCGCCTCGTCGTCGCCCTCCGCCTCGAGGCGCGCCTGCATCTCGAACCGGGCGCGCTGCTCGTCGGGGTCGTTGAGCTCGCTGTACGCGTTGGCGATCTCCATCCCGGAGACGAACGCCTCGAAGCGCTCGACGAGCCCGCCGCCGTCGCGGTGGTCCTTCGCGAACGGCGAGAGCTCCTTCGGGTAGTCGATGACGAAGACCGGGTCGGTGACGTTCGGCTCGACGGCCTTGGAGACGAGGTCGTCGACGAGCTGCGGCCAGGTCGCGGTCGTCGGTGTCGTAGCCCTCGAGGCCGGCGGCGTGGATCGCCGCGGCGAGCGACGTCGCGGTCGGGGTGCGCGTAGACGTCCAGGCCGCCCGTGTGCTCGGCGATCGCGTCGCGCAGCGTGACGCGCCGCCAGGGCGGGCTGAAGTCCAGGTCGCCCTGGTAGCCGCAGCGCCTGCGCGACGTCGGCGACGAGCCTGCTCCACGCGCGTCATCGCGATCGGCGTAGTCGGCGTAGGCCTCGTACCACTCGACCATCGTGAACTCGGGGTTGTGCTTGTACGAGACGCCCTCGTTGCGGAAGTCCTTGCCGAGCTCGTAGACGCGCTCCAGCCCGCCGACGATGCAGCGCTTGAGGTACAGCTCGGTCGCGATCCGCAGGTAGAAGTCGCGGTCAAGCTGGTTGTGGTGCGTCACGAACGGCCGCGCGAGGGCGCCGCCGTAGAGCGGCTGGAGGACGGGGTCTCGACCTCGATGAAGCCGTGCGTCGTCGAGGTAGCGGCGCAGCTCGGAGATCGACCTTCGCGCGCGTGACGAAGAGCTCGCGCGGATCTCCTCGTTGGCCGATCAGGTCCAGCTCGCGGCGCCGATAGCGCGTCTCGACGTCGTGCAGGCCGTGGTGCTTGTCCGGCGGCGGGCGCAGGCTCTTGGCCAGCATGGTGAAGTCGTCGACGCGGAGCGTCAGCTCGCCGCGGCGCGAGCGGAAGATCGTGCCGTCGACGCCGACCAGGTCGCCGAGGTCGAGGTCGAGCAGCGGCGCCATCGGCTCCTCGCCCAGGACGTCGGCGCGCGCCTGCAGCTGGATGCGGCCGCGAGCGGTCGACGAGGTCCAGGAACGCCATCTTGCCCTGGCCGCGGCGGGCGGCGAGGCGGCCCGCGACGCGGTAAGCGTCCGTCGGTCTCCTCCCCCGGCTCGAGCTCGTCCCAGCCGCTGAGCGCCTCGGCGGCGGGCGTCACGCCGGGGAAGTGCGTGCGGGAACGGGTCGATCCCCTGCTCGCGCAGCCGCTCCAGCTTGGCGCGCCGCGCGCGCGAGCAGGTCCGGAAACCTGCGTTTCGCTCCTGGCGCCTCATACGACTCAGAGCCCGACGTCGATCTTCGTGATCTTCAGCTTGCGCGCGGGGCCGCGCGGAACCTGGACGGAGACGATCTCACCGCGCTTGTGGCCCATCAGCGCGCGGCCGACCGGCGACTCGTTCGAAAGCTCGATTCTCGGCCGGGTTGGCCTCGGCGGAGCCGACGATCGTGAACTTACTGAGCTTGCCGGTCTTCTCGTCCTTGACGTGCACGAGCGTCCCGACCTGGACCGACGTCCGTCGGGATGTCCTTCTTGTCGATGACCTGCGCGGCGCGCAGCGCTCCTCGAGCTGCGCGATCCGCGACTCGACCATCGCCTGCTCGTTCTTGGCGTCGTCGTACTCGGAGTTCTCGGCGATGTCGCCGAACTCGCGGGCCTCCTTGATGCGTTCGGCGACCTCGCGGCGACGCGTCGGTCTGCAGCATCTCGAGCTCCTCCTGGAGCTTCTCGAGGCCTTCCGGGGTGAGGATGACTTCCTTGGTCATGGCGCGTCCTACGGTGCTGGAAGTAGTGACGAAACGCCGTTGCCGCAATTGGGACGCGTAGGCGCGTGCGGGCGGGCAGTATAGCGAGCGTCCACGCAGGCCATCATGGCTCTGCAGGCCGGTACGCAGCGATCGCCTGCAGGCGCGCGCTCGCCAGCGACGCGCGCCTCGTCGATCGAGCGGTCTGCCTGGAAGGCGTCCTGCTGCCTCGCGGCCCGTCCCGAGGCGGTCGAGGTACCACGGGATAGAACTTGCGCAGGTAGCGCGCGGCACGCTCGGCGCCCAGGTGCTCGACTGGCGCGGTCGATGACCCAGCCGAGCTCCGCCGATGATCTCCTCGCCGCCGGTGGCTCGTCGTCGCGCAGGCCCAGCACGCGGCTCGAAGAGCCACGGGTTGCCGAGCGCGCCGCGGGCGAGCATCACCGGCCGCCGCGCCGGTCTCCGCGTAGGCGGCGAGGACGCCTCGTCGTCCTGCAGGCCGCCGGAGAGGATTACCGGCACCGGCAGCTCTTCGACGAGCCGCGCCGCGAGCGCGTAGTCGGGCGCGCCCTTGTGCTGGACCTGCGCCGCTGCGCGGGTGGAAGGCGATCGCGCGACGCCGGCCTCCTCGACGAGCCGGACCGCGAGCTCGTAGCCGTCGGTCTCGCCGGTGCGGGCGCCCGAGCGCAGCTTCACCGTCACCGGCAGCCCGCTGCCCTCGCCGGCCGCGCGCGCGACCTGCACGGCGATGTCGGGGTCGCGGATCAGCGCCGCCCCGGCGCCGGTCTTGCAGACCTTCGGCACCGGGCAGCCCATGTTGAGGTCGATGAGGTCGGCGCCGCGCTCGGCGACGGTCGCCGCGGCCGAGCGCATGACCTCGGGGTCTGGGCCGAACAGCTGGATAGGCAATCGGGCCCGGATCAGCCGTCGACCGTGCGCTCCTGCGGGCTGAATCCGCAGCAGCTCGTCGCATCGTCTTCTCGTTGCGGTAGTGGATGGCGTGGCTGGAGACCATCTCGCTGACGGCCATCCCGGCGCCGTAGCGGCTGCGCCTGCAGGCGCACGAACCAGTTGCCGATGCCCGCCAGCGGCGCGAGCAGCACGCGGTTCGGGACGCGGATGCCGCCGATCTCGAACGGGTCGTTGAGGGCCGGCTGCGACATCGCCTGCGAAGGGTAGCCGCGGCGCGCCGGTCAGCCGCTGCGCTCGTGCAGGAATCGCAGGCCGGTCAGCGTGAGGAGGTCGTCGACCTCGTCGATCGGTCTCCGTCGACGGGACGACGTCGCGGCAAGCCCGCCGGTGGCGATGGTGGGGGCGTCCGTCGCCGAGCTCCTCGCGGATCCGCGTGACGATCCCGTCGACCTGGGCGGCGAAGCCGAAGACGATGCCGGCGCGGATCGCGTCGACCGTGCCCTTGCCGATCACCGACCGCGGCGGGACGAGGTCGACCCGCGGCAGCTTGGCCCCGCGCGCGGTCAGCGCGTCGAGCGAGATCTCCACGCCCGGGGGCGATCACGCCGCCGAGGTACTCGCCCGGCCGCGGACACGACGTCGTAGTTGATCGGCGGTGCCGAAGTCGACGCTGATGCACGGGCCGCCGAGGCGCGCGTGGGCGGCGACCGCGTTGACGAGCCGGTCGGCGCCGAGCTCGCGCGGGTTGTCGATCCGGATCGGCATGCCGGTCCGCAGCCCGGGACCGACGGCGAGCATGCGGTGACCGAGATAGCGCTGGGCCATCGACAGCCACTCGGGCTCCAGCTGCGGGACCGTCGAGGAGACGATCGAGGCCGAGAGGTCCGCGAGCCCCACGCCGCGCAGCTCGAGCAGGTTGCGCAGCGCTGCGCCGAGCTGGTCGGCGGTCGAGTCGCGCACCGTCGCGAAGCGCCAGTGCTCGACGAGCTCCTCGTCCCGGAACGTCCCGAAGTGCGTCTGGGTGTTCCCGACGTCGACGACGAGCAGCATGCGCGCCAGCCTATGCGGGGGGCGGCTGCGGCGGCTGCGCGGGATACGGCGGGACCGGCGGGACGCCGCCCCCGCCCTGCTGCTGCATCAGCGCGAGCTGCTGGCGCTGGAGGAACGCGATCTCGCGGTTGGACTCCAGCAGCCGGAAGATCGCGAGGATCACCTCGAGGATCACGCGCGCATAGATCACGTAGAGCAGGGCGACGAGCGGCCCGATGATCAGCGCGATGAGGATCGACGTGGCGGACCCGCTCGCGATCGCCGCGACGATGAAGCCCAGCAGGCCGATGCCGAAGAGGACCAGCAGCAGGATGTACAGGTACTTGATGACCCGCGTCGTCACGAGCGTGCTGAACGACGGGTCGAGGAGGCTCGCGAGGAAGCCCTTGCGGGCTGCCGGGAGCGGTGTGGGTGTCGTGCTCACCTCCGGAACGGTACGCCCCGCATAGGATGGCGTGATGACCGCCACCCTGTACGTCGTCCACGGTTCCCACCCCTGCGCCACCGTCGAGCGCGCGCTCGAGCTCAAGGGGATCCCGTACAAGATCGTCGAGTTCCCCCCGCCGATGCACATGGCGGCGATGAAGGTGCTGTTCGGCGAGCGCACCGTTCCGGGGCTGAAGGTCAACGGCGAGAAGATCACCGGCTCGCGCGCGATCCTGCGGCGCCTGGACGAGCTGCGGCCCGAGCCCGCCCTGCTCCCCGCGGATCCCGCCGAGCGCGCGCGGGTCGAGGACGCCGAGGCCTGGGGCGACGACGTCCTCCAGGGCCTCGTGCGGCGCGTCCTGTGGCCGACCTTCAAGGCGCACCCCGAGGCGATGGCGACGTTCTCCGACGGCTCCAAGCTCCCGCCGATCCCCGTGCCCGTCCTGAAGCTCATCGCCCCCGTGGCGACCCGGATCGAGATGAAGGTCAACGCGGCGAGCCCGGCGACCTACCCGGTCGACCTGCGCAGCCTGCCCGAGATGCTCGACCGGATCGACGCCTGGATCGCCGACGGAACGATGGGCGGCGAGCACCCCAACGCGGCCGACCTGCAGATCGCGACGAGCCTGCGCCTGCTGATGGCGTTCGCCGATCTGCGTCCGCTCATCGAGGCGCGGCCCGCGGGGCAGCTGGCACTTCGGCTGTTCCCGGACTTCCCCGGCGACGTGCCCGCGGGCGCTATCCCGGGGGATCTCCTGCCGTCGGCAGCCTGAGCGGGTCGCCTGCCCGGCGCACGCCCTCGTCGAGCGGCAGCCGGGCGAGCGCGTCGCGGAGCCGGGCGCCGTCCGGCGTGGCCAGCTCGAAGTCGAGCTCCAGCAGCGGGATCAGGACGAACCTGCGCGAGGTCACCTGCTCGTGCGGCAGCGTCAGCCGCTCGCTGCGCAGCTCCACGTCCCCGAGCAGCAGCAGGTCGACGTCGATCGGCCGGGGCCCCTTGAGGACGTAGCCCGGGTCCTGCGGCTCGGCGCGCCCCAGCTCACGCTCGACGGCCTTGCACGCGGCGAGCAGCGCCTCGGGGCCCAGATCCGTCTCGATGCGGACGCAGGCGTTGAGGAACGGCGGCTGGTCCTGCACCGGGCCGACCGGATCGGTGTCGTACGTCGAGGACGACGCGGTGACCTGCACACCGCGACGGGGCAGCGCGTCGACGGCCGCCTGCAGCAGCGCGCGCCGGTCGCCGACGTTCGAGCCCAGGCCGAGGTACCCCGTCACGACGGCGTCCAGGGCAGCAGGAGCATGAGCTGGCGCGAGTGCGCGAGCAGCACGCCGTCCGGTGACCAGAGCTCGCCGTCGGACTCCGCCAGGCCGTCGGCGGCGTAGTCGGAGCGAAAGACGCCGAGGATCGGCTCGTCCGGCGCCACCCGCGCGGCCGCGGAGGGATCGCGGAAGTGGATCGTGAGGTCGATCGTCGGCGCGGCGAGCGGCACCGCGAGCCGGCTGAAGACGGGCGGCAGCCACGCGTCCGCGTAGAACGCCAGCGTCGCGGCGTCCAGGGGCTGGGGCTCGTGCAGGGAGATCCAGCCGCCCGTCAGCGCCTCGGCGCCGCCGCTGAAGGGCTCGGGGCCGACCGCGTGGCGCATGACGAAGCGGTGGCGGATCGGCGGCGCGGCCTCGTGGGCCGGCAGCACCTCGACCGCCGATGCCGGCGGGACGTCGGGCATCGGCGCGCTGAACCGCGCGCCGTCCGCCTCGGGGAAGGCGCCGGCGAACGCCCCGACGGCGATGACGCAGAGACGGTCCTCCTGGGTCAGGCGGGCCGACAGCGTCGAGAGGGTGCGCCCGGTCCGCTCGACGACGACGTCGATCCGCAGCGGCCCGGCCGCCGGGGGGCGCAGGTAGTGGAGGGTGATGGAGCGGGCCGGGCGTGCGGGATCGTTCAGCTGCGCCGCCATCGCCCGCAGGACGATCGCCGCGAGGTAGCCGCCGTTGGGCCCGCGCGGCGCGTCCCACGCCGGGTCGCAGACGGCGGAGAACGCGCCGTCCCCGGTCGCGGCGACCGCGACCGCGTCGTCGAACGCGCTCACGTCAGTCGAGGGCGCCGGTGCGCCAGACCTCGACCGACACGGACTCCACCGGCAGCGCGATCGGCGGCTCGGGCTTCGTCGCCTTCACCCACACCTCCGAGGCCTCGAAGTCGGCGAGCATGCGGTCGGCGATCGCGGTGCACAGCGCCTCGAGCGTCTTGTACGACCGCTGCTGGGCGACGAGCGCGACGATCTCGCAGACGCGCGCGTAGTCGACGGTGTCCTCGACCCGGTCGGTGACGGTCGCGTCGCAGGCGCCCGCGTCGAAGCGCAGGTCGAGGATGAGCCGCTGACCGATCTCGCGCTCGGCCTCGGTCACCCCGTGATGGGTGTAGAGCGACAGCCCCGTCACCTCGACCGTGACGGCCGTGCGCTCGAGCCCCTCGTCGAAGCCCTCGTCGTCATCGTCCTCGTCGAGCTCGTCGTCCTCGTAGTCCTCGTCCGGCTCGAGATCGTCGTCAGGCGTCATCGCCCGGCAACGTACCAGCCGCGACCTTCAGGGCATCGACCGTCGGCGGGACGTCGTGGACGCGGAAGACGCGTGCACCCCGCTCGTACGCCAGCACGTTCGCGGCGACGGTGGCCGCCACCCGGTCCGCGGCGATCTCGCGGCCGGTCAGCGCACCGAGGAACGACTTGCGCGAGACGCCGACGACGACGGGGAACCCGAGCGCGGCGATCTCGTCCAGGCGCCGCAGCAGCGTCAGGTTGTGCGCGAGCGTCTTGCCGAACCCGATCCCCGGATCGACCTGGATGCGCTCGGGGGCGACGCCCTGCGCGATCGCGAACGCCGCGCGCTCCTCCAGGAAGGCGCGGACGTCGTCGACGACGTCGCCGTAGCGCGGGTCCGCCTGCATCGTGCGCGGCTCCCCCTGCATGTGCATGAGGCAGCAGTCCACGCCGGCCTCGGCCACGAGCGCCGCGATCGCCGGGTCGTGGCGCAGCGCCGTGACGTCGTTGACGTAGGTCGCGCCCGCCTCCAGCGCGGTGCGCGGCGACCGCGAGCTTCGAGGTGTCGATGCTGAGCACGGCGTCCGGCACCCGGTCCCGCAGGCCCTCGAGGACGGGGATGACGCGCCGCAGTTCCTCCTCCGCCCCGACCGGCTCGGCCCCGGGCCGCGTGGACTCACCGCCCACGTCGAGGATCGCCGCGCCCTCCTCGTGCAGCTGCACCCCGTGCGCGATCGCCGCGGCCGCGTCGAGCCACAGCCCGCCGTCCGAGAACGAGTCGGGCGTCACGTTGACGACGCCCATCACCGTCCATCCGCGACGCATGGCCGCAGGACCGCCCTACGCGAGGTTCGGCTTCTCGGGCGAGTCCAGGCCGCGGGCCTCGAGCCCGCCGCCGGCGAGCCCGGGACGCGGCAGCGGCCGCGGGCCCTCGCGACGACCCTCGTCGGTCGGCTGCGCCTGACCGGGGATCTCGGGCGGCGTCGTCGGCTCGTCGGGCCCGAAGATCTCCTCGTAGGACTTGCCGTCGAGCAGCGCCGCGAACTCCTCCTTCTCGATCGTCTCGCGCTCGAGCAGCGATCTGCGAGGTGACCTCGAGGGATTCGCGGTACTCGTTGAGGATGTCCTTCGCGCGCTGGTGCGCGGACTCGACGATGCGGCGGATCTCGTCGTCGATCTCGCGGGCGATCTCGTCCGAGTAGTCCGGCTCGGAGGAGAACTCGCGGCCGAGGAACGGCTGGCCGTGATCGTGGCCGAAGACGCGCGGGCCCGAGCCGCTCGCTCATGCCGAAGCGCATGACCATCTGCTTGGCCGTCTGCGTGACCTTCTCGAGGTCGTTCGAGGCGCCGGTCGTGATCTCGCCGAAGACGATCTCCTCCGCGGCGCGGCCGCCCAGCGTCATCGCCATCGTGTCGAGCAGCTCGGCGCGCGTGGTGAGGAACTTGTCCTCCTGCGGCATCGAGATCGTGTAGCCGAGCGCCTGGCCGCGGCCGACGATCGAGATCTTGTGCACCGGGTCGGCGTGCTCGAGGTAGTGGCCGACGATCGCGTGGCCCATCTCGTGGTACGCGGTGATCAGCCGCTCCTTCTCGCCCATGACGCGGGTCTTCTTCTCCGGGCCCGGCGATCACGCGCATGATCCCCTCTTCGAGCTCGTGCTGGGTGATCTCGCGCTTGCCGCTGCGGGCGGCGAGCAGCGCGGACTCGTTGATGAGGTTCGCCAGGTCGGCGCCCGTGAAGCCGGGGGTCTGCCCGGCGAGGGCGTCGATGTCGATCTCCTTGCCCAGCGGCTTGCCGCGGGTGTGGACCTCGAGGATCTTCGCGCGGCCCTTGCGGTCGGGGCGGTCGACGACGATCTGGCGGTCGAAGCGGCCCGGGCGCAGCAGCGCGGGGTCGAGGATGTCGGGACGGTTCGTCGCGGCGATGAGGATGATGTTGTCCGTCATCGTGAAGCCGTCCATCTCCACGAGGAGCTGGTTGAGCGTCTGCTCGCGCTCGTCGTGACCGCCGCCCAGGCCGGCGCCGCGGTGGCGGCCGACGGCGTCGATCTCGTCCATGAAGATGATGCAGGGGGAGTTCTGCTTGGCCTGCTCGAAGAGGTCGCGCACGCGGCTCGCGCCGACGCCGACGAACATCTCGACGAAGTCCGAGCCGGAGATCGAGAAGAACGGCACGCCCGCCTCGCCGGCGACGGCGCGTGCGAGCAGCGTCTTGCCGGTGCCGGGGGGGCCGAAGAGCAGGACGCCCTTCGGGATCCGGGCTCCGAGCGCCTGGAACTTCTTGGGGTTCTCCAGGAACTCCTTGATCTCGTGGAGCTCCTCCACCGCCTCGTCGGCGCCCGCGACGTCACGGAAGGTGATCTTCGGCGAGTCGACGCTCATGCGCTTGGCGCGCGACTTGCCGAACGACATGACCTTCGATCCGCCGCCCTGCATCTGGTTCATGAGGAAGATCCAGAACCCGATGAAGATCAGGAACGGGAGGACGTACGTCAGCAGGCTGAGCCAGCCGTTCGTCTTGCGCCCCTGGACGTTGTACCCGCCGGGGGGCAGCTTGTTCTCCTGCACGGCCGTCTGCAGCTGCGCGTCGAGCCGGTCGCGCACCGCCGTCGGTGTAGCCGGTCTCGTAGACCTTCCCCTGCCCCTCACGCGGCGTGACGACGATCGTGTTGTCCTTCGTCTTCAGCTGCGACGGACTTCAGCTGGCCGCGATCGAGCTGCGCGATGAAGTCGCTGTACGTCGGCGGCTTCTCCTCCGTGCCCGTGTTGATGAGGCGCTGGGCGAAGAACGCCAGCACCACCACGATGAGGATCGGGAACGCCGCGCTCTTGAAGAACCTGCTCATGCGAGGGCCGTGACGCGTCCTGCGCCGGGATCGGTGCGGTGGGACAAGGAGGTGAGACTACCAGCAGAACCGCGCAGATCCGCCGGTCTGGACGCCCCGGCGCGCTGCCGTCAGGCGTCGCCGGGCGGCACGGCGAGGGCCGCGACGTACGGGCAGATTGCGCCAGCGCTCGGCGTGGTCGAGGCCATAGCCGATCGCGAAGCGGTTGGGGATCTCGAAGCCGACGTAGCGGATCGGCACGTCCGCCTTGCGGCGCTCGGGCTTGGTGAGCAGCGCGCAGACCTCCAGCGACGCGGGCTCGCGCGCGCCGAGGTTGCGCAGCAGATACTGCAGCGTCAGCCCGGAATCCACGATGTCCTCGACGATCAGGACGTCGCGCCCCTCGATCGGCGTGTCGAGGTCCTTGATGATCCGCACGACGCCGCTGGAGTCGGTCGCCGAGCCGTACGAGGCGACCGCCATGAAGTCCACCTCGCAGGTGCCCTCGAAGCTGCGCATCAGGTCGGCGAGGAAGAACATCGCGCCCTTGAGCACGCCGACGAGCAGCACGTCGCGGCCCGCGTAGTCGGCGCGAGATCTGGCGCCCCAGCGCCCGCACCCGCTCCTTGAGCTGGTCGGGCTGGACGAGGATCTCGCCGATCGGCGGGGCTTCGGTCATCGCCCGCGGCAGGTTATTGGCACGGCCCCCCGGCAGGCCGCGACGGCTCCCCGGGCCGGCCCGCCCGCGGCGGTGTGCGCTCGAAGCGCAGCACCCCGTCCTCCACGACGGCGCGGGCGCCGTCGCCGACGTCCAGCGTCGGCGGCGGCACCGGACCGCTCGAGCGCGAGGATGTCCGGCACGCGGCGCCGCGGCCCGCGCGCACAGGCCTCCGGCGGCCGCCTCCGCCAGCCGCCGCACGACGAGGCGCGCGAGCGCCGGCGGCAGCGCCGCGAGGTGTGCGAGCGCCAGGCGGTCGCCCCCGGCCAGCACGGTGTCGACGACCTCGTCCAGGACCGCGGCCTCGTCGCTCAGCAGCTCGGCGGTGCGCAGCAGGTTCGCTTCGGCGGCGGGATGCACCTCGCGCAGCGCCGGGACCACGCGGGTGCGGATCCGCGTGCGGGCGAAGACGGCCGAGTCGTTGCCGGCGTCCTCGACCCAGGCCAGGCCGCGGGCGGCGCACCAGGCGGCCGTCTCCTCGCGGTCGGCGCCGGCGGCCAGCAGCGGCCGCACGAGCAGCCCGCGCCGCGCGGGCATGCCCAGCAGCGCGCGCCGGCCCGGCGAGGCGGCGAGCCGGTAGAGGATCGTCTCGACCTGGTCGGTCACCGTGTGCCCGGCGGCGAGCCGCGCCCCGCGCGCGGCGGCCACGCGCAGACCCGCCCCGTAGCGCACGTCGCGCGCCCACGCGTGCAGGTTGCCGGCCCGGGCCGGGGCCGCGGTGACCTCGACGGTCAGCGGCACCTCCAGCCGGCGACACAGCTCCTCGCAGAGCGCCTGATCGGCCGCCGACTCCTCGCGCAGGCCGTAGTTCACGTGCAGCGCCGTCACGCTCCCGGGTGCGCCGCAGAGGACGGCCACGTCGAGGAGGCAGACCGAGTCGCGTCCGCCGGAGAGCAGCACCACCACCGGGTCGCCGGCCGGGAGGAGGCCCGTGTCCCGCACCCGTCCGGCGAGGCCCTCGGCGACGGTGGACATGGGCGCGAGTCTACGCCCGGCTCAGGCTTCGCCGGGACCGATCGCGAGGTACAGCTCGGTCGGGTCGGAGAACCCCTTGAGCGTCACCTCGCCGATGCGGTCGAACTCCTGATGGCTCTCCGCGAGGTCCACGATCGCCCGGGTCACGAGCACCTCGCCGGCCGCCGCCCGCGCGGCGACACGCGCCGCGAGATTCACCTCGCGGCCGTAGTAGTCGCCGTCGCGGTAGAGGACCTCGCCGGCGTGGATGCCGATCCGCGGCACCGGACGCCCCGACACCAGCGCCTGGAAGCCGACCGCCCAGTCGGCCAGGGCGGCCGGGTCGCTGGAGACGAGCATGACCTCGTCGCCGATCGTCTTCACGATGCGCGCCTCGTCCGGCAGCGTGTGCGTGACGTCGGCGACGAACCGCTCGACGATGCTCGCCGCCTCCTCGTCCCCCTGCTGCTCGGTGAGCTGCGTGTACCCCGCCAGGTCGGCGAAGGCGATCGCCGTGCGCATGCGGCCGAGCTCGTCGCCGGCGGCGGCGCCGAGGTCGGTCTCCATGTGCCCGATGATGTCCTGCTCGACGAAGTGGTGCAGCAGGCGGCGATGCAGGTGGTCCATCACCGGTGAGGAGAAGGGCAGCAGGCTCGAGGCCAGCTCCCCCATCTGCTCGGCGACCGACAGGCCCGTTGCACCGTCGCGCATCAGCGGTTCGTGCACGTAGAGGTGGAACAGCCGGACCTCCGCGTCCGAGATCTGCGCGATCGCCTGCCCGTAGACGCGCATGAGCTGCAGGAACGCGGCGAGCGGAAAGCCGGCCTCGAGCACGCTCGCCATGTGCTCGAGCATCTCGACGTCCTCCGGAGCGAGGTGATCGGGCTGGGCGAACCCGAGCATCCCGAAGATCCGCTCGATCAGCGCGGGCTCCAGGCCGGTCCGGCGCGAGGCCTGGCGCATCGTGATCGTCGCCTCGTGGGCGGGCAGCAGCTCCTCGATGTAGCCGAAGGCCAGGCGACCCTCCTTGGTCGCCCGCCGGATCTCCTGCAGCGAATGGCCCCGCGCGCGCAGCCGCGCGACGATCCGGGCGTGGGCGATCGCGACCGGCGGCCACGCCGCCCCGGACTTGCGCGGCGCTCCGGGGACCAGGCCGTCGGCGACCCATCGGCGCAGCGTCGCGGGCGTCACGCCGGCGCGGCGCGCCACTTCGGCGGCCGTCACCCGCTCAGGCGGGTCAGGCGGGTCTCCCGCGGACACGGGACGGGACCGGGTGTCGACCGCCGGGTGCGCTTCTACGCCAGCAGGTGCGGGTAACGGTCCTCGAGGACCGTCCGGAACTGGGCGTAGACCGGCTTCGTGATCGGGATGAGCGCGAGCGCCGCCTTCACGTCGCCGCCGGTCTTGATCCGTCGGCGGGCGATCGCGACCGGGATGTTCTCCTTCCCCTGGAAGTAGCGGACCGCGACCTCGGCGCTCATCTTCATCTGCACCTTGGGCTCCCAGTCCACGTCGTCGCTCCACTCCCAGTGGAGGTTGCCGTCCTCGCCGTCGCGTCCGGCACGCACGTTGCAGACCATGTCCACGTCGTCGAACTCGAAGCGCTGAGGAACGTCGGCGTCCTTGAGCTTCGGGCCCATGTCCGCGTCCTCGCTCATGAGCGAGAACACGATGTCCATGACCGCCCGGAACTCCTTCGGGGACTCCAGATCGACTCCCATCGCCGCGCCGCCTAGCTCGCCCGCCGCGGAGCGGGCTTCTTCGCCGGCTTGCGTGCCGCGGACTTCTTGGCGGCCGGCTTCTTCGCCGCCGGCTTCCTCTTGGCGGCCGGCTTCTTCGCCGCCGGCTTCCTCTTGGCGGCCGGCTTCTTTGCGGCCGGCTTCTTGGCGGCCGGCTTGGCACGCCCCGGGATCTCGAGTGCGGCGACCCGCTGCTCGAGCGACCCGAGCCGGTCCAGCATCCGGCGCACGTCGTCCCCCGTCGGGGGGCGAAGCTGCTCCAGCGCCTCACGGACGCGGTCGGCCGCCGAGCTGAGCTCGTCGGCGATCTCCTGCGCGCGCTCCTTGGTCAGCTGGGAGCTGGCGCTCTGAAATGCCTCCTCGACGGCGGAGCGAACCTGATCGGCGCGCTCGGCGGCCTGGTGGCGTGTGCTTGAACTCTGCTGCTTGGCCATGTGCGCAGACTATCCTCGCCGGCCGATGCAGGGGCAACCGCGCCATGTCCACCCGACCGCCCCGCTCGCGCCGCGGGCGCTGCTGCCCGGCGATCCGGGCCGTGCGCTGCTGCTCGCGCAGGAGCTCACCGAGGAGCCGCGGATGTTCAATCACAACCGCGGGCTCTGGGGATACACGGGCATCGCGGCCGATGGCGAGCCGGTCACGATCATGAGCCACGGGATGGGCGGCCCGAGCGCGGCGATCGTCGTCGAGGAGCTGTGCGACCTCGGACTCGAGATCGCGGTGCGGGTCGGAACCTGCGGCGCGATGGACGACCGCCTGGGCCTCGGCGACCTGCTCGCGGTCACCCAGGCGATCCCCGGGGACGGCACGAGCGCCGCGCTCGGTCACCGCTCGCCGCTGCCGGCGGATCCGCGGCTCACGGCCAGGCTCGCGGGCGTCGCGGACCATGCCGGCCCGGTCGCCTCGGCCGACCTCTTCTACGACCCCGACCCCGCGCGCGCCGAGGGCTGGCGTGCGGCCGGGGCGCTCGCGGTGGAGATGGAGGCCGCGACGGTCCTCGCGGTCGCCGCGCGCCGCGGCGTCCGCGCGGCGTGCCTGCTCGCCGTGAGCGACGCCCGCCCGGGCGCCGGCGCGCGCATCAGCGCCGAGGATCTCGAGGCCGCCTCGCTGCGCGTCGGCCGCGAGGCGCTCGCGGCGCTCCTGGCCGAGACCGCCTGACCGTCAGTCCGCGGCGGGCTTCGGCGCCGCCGGCTTCTTCGCCGCGCGCTTGCGGGGGGCCGGCTTCTTCGCCGGCGCGAGCCCGGCGCCGCGCAGCGCCGAGAGCGACGCGACGACCTCGTTCAGCGTCTGGTCCATCGCCGCGAGCCGGCGCTCGATCTCCGCGGCGTGCTCCGCGTCGCCGATCGGACGGGCGAGCTTCTCGTCGAGCCGGTCGACGGCGTCCTCGATGCCCTCGAGCCGCTGGCTCACCGAGCGCAGGCGCCGGGTCAGGCGCTCCAGGTCCGCGGCCGACGGGAGGTTCAGCGCGCCCATGGCGGCCTCCTGCGCCTGACCCGCGCGCTCGCGTGCCTCGAAGGCGCGCGACAGGGCGCCGCTGACCAGCGGATTCCCGAGCAGGTCCTCGGCGATCTTGCCGAGCGTCTCCTCGCTCTGGCGGGCGAGCTTGTCGCGCAGGCCGTCGGCACTCGTCTCGTCGGTCATCGTCGTCCTTCCGGGTGGGGTCGGGGGCGGCAACGGTACCGCAGCCCCGCACGCAGCTGAGGGCCGATCATGCCGCAGCCATATCTCACTCTCTACTTGAGGCTTAGCTCACCTGGCCGGCAGGATCCCGTGGGCCGACCTCGAACAATCCCGCCCACAGGGGTCAAGCCCGAGGCCCGATCGGCCGAAGGGGAGGACAGGACGGGCCGCCGGACGTCCTCAACCTCCAGAACCGTGCACCGCAACCCCCCATCCCCCTTCGCCGCCCATCTGCGCGCCATCCGCGCACGCGTGGAGGACCGTCTGGATCGGTCCGCCACCGCTGCTACGTTCGCGCTGCTCCGGTGGCTCCCGCTGCAGTCCTCCCCTACGGGACAGTCTCCGAGCGTCGACGACGTGATCTACGCCCGCGCGCTCCTCACGAGGCTCATCGCCACCGCCTTCGCCCTGGCGGTGCTCTCGATCGCCCCGGCCTTCGCCACCGCGGACGGCGAGGAGGGCGCGGGAGCGAACGCCGCCCCGGTCCAGTGCGTCGCCGTCGACGGCTCGCTCGTGCCCGCCCCCGCGGGCACGCCCGGCGGGGCGCCCGCGCCGTGCCCGGCGAGCGACCCGGAGACCCCGCCGCCCCCGCCCCCGCCGCCGTCGCCCGAGCCGGAGCCCGAGCCCCAGCCGCAGCCCCCGGCACAGACGCCGCTCGACCAGCCGGCCCCGGCGACGGACCCCGTACCACCCACTGCGGGCGAGACCCCCGGAACGACCCCGACGACCGGTGGCACCCCGACCACCCCGAAGCCCAGGACGCCGAAGAAGGCAAAGTCTCGACCTGAACCTAAGGCTGAGAAGAGGCCCTCGACGAAGCGGCGGGAGCGCGGCACCGGCCCCGACGACAGCGCGCCGCCCGCGCCGCCGAGTTCGCTCCTGCAGGCGCCCGTGCCCGACACCGGCCCCTCGGGCGCGAGCCCCCTCGGCTCCTACGTCCTCCCGGCGCCCACCACCCGCGGCGTGCCGAACATCCTGCTCGACGGCTTCCGCGTCCCGCCGTTCCTGCTCCCGATCTACCAGGCCGCAGGCGTCCAGTACGGCGTCCGCTGGGAGATCCTGGCCGCGATCAACTCGATCGAGACCGACTACGGCCGCAACCTGAACGTGTCCACCGCAGGCGCGCTCGGCTGGATGCAGTTCATGCCGGCGACGTGGGCGGCCTACGGCGTCGACGCCAACAGCGACGGGCGACGGGATCCGTACAACCCGGTCGACGCGATCTTCGCGGCGGCCCGGTACCTGCGCGCCGCCGGCGCCCAGCAGGACCTGCGCAAGGCGATCTGGGCCTACAACCACGCCGACTGGTACGTCAACGACGTGCTGCGGCGCGCGCACGCGCTCAGCGCGCTTCCGCCCGAGGTCGTCGCCTCCCTGTCCGGCATGACGCTCGGCCGCTTCCCGGTCGCCGCGCCCGCGACGTACGCCGGGCGCCTGAACACGAAGGCCGCCCGCGCGAAGGTCGGCGGGAACGCCTCGATCGCCGTCGAGGGCGGCACGCAGCGCGGTCGCCGCATCTTCTCCGAGCCCGGCGCCCCCGTCGTGGCGGTCCAGGACTCGCGCGTCCTCTCGATGGGCACCTCGCCGCGCCTGGGCACGTACATCCGCCTGCGCGACTCCTACGGGAACACCTACACCTACGGGCACCTCGCGAAGCTCGCCCGGGTCTACCCGGTGGCGCGGCCGCGCAAGCAGAGCGCGGCCTCGATCCGCAAGGAGCTCGGCGTCGTCGCCAGCGACCCGCATCCCGAGCACGCGGCCAGCGCCGGACGCCAGCGCACGGTGAGCGACAAGCCCGCCCCCGCGCCCGAGCCGCCCGCCCCGCGGCTGCGCGCCATGCGCCCGGACATCGCCACCACTGCCCCGACCCCGGCCCCGGCGCCCGCACCCGTCGCGCATGACCACGACGACGCCGGCCCGTCGGTCGCCGCCGCCCCGCTGCTCTCGCGCTACATGGACGCCGTCACCGGCGTCGGCGGCCTCCCCGAGTTCGCCTCCGTCAAGCCCGAGCCCACGATCACCCCCGGCGAGATCCCCGCCGGCGTCAGCGCCTTCCGCGCCGTCTTCGCCGAGCCCGAGGCGATCGACCGCCGCGACGTCGTGCTCAAGCCGCTGCGCCGGGGCGCCAAGGTCATCGGCGGGACGGTCCTGGGCCGCATCGGCGCCGCGTCGCTCGAGTTCGAGGCGCCGCAGGGCACCGACGCCGCCGCCGAGCGCCGCGCCGAGGCCGCGACGGCCGCGCGCCTGCAGCGCCCGCAGGCCCCCCACCTGTACTTCGAGGTGCGCCCCGCCGGACGCAAGACCCCGCGGATCGATCCCAAGCCCCTGCTCGACGGCTGGCGACTGCTCGACTCCACGGCGATCTACCGCGCACGCAACCCGGTGCTCGGCGCCGACCGCGCCGTCCGCCGGCTGTCCACCGGCCAGATCATGCTGATGAGCAAGGAGCAGCTCATCCGGCACGTCCTCGACAACCCGGACATCGAGATCTACTCGTGCGGCCGCGCCGACATCCGGGCCGGGATCATCGACCGCCGGGTGCTCGTCTCGATGGCGTTCCTCGCCGCGCGCGGCATGAAGCCGACGGTGACGTCGCTGCGCTGCGGCCACGGCTACTTCACCGCCAGCGGCAACGTCTCGCACCACTCCTCCGGCGACGCGCTCGACATCGCCGCCATCAACGGCGTGCCGATCGCCGGCCACCAGGGCCCCGGGTCGATCACCGACCGCGCCGTCCGGGCGCTGCTGACGCTGCAGGGGACGCTGAAGCCCGCGCAGATCATCACGCTCATGCAGTACGCCGGAACCGACAACACCTACGCGATGGCCGACCACTGGGACCACATCCACCTCGGGTTCCAGCCCGACGGCGGCGATGCCGTCAGCATGCTGCGCCCGGAGCAGTGGGATCGCCTGGTCTCGGGTCTCGGGCGGATCCGCAACCCGGTCGTCCCGATCCAGCCGAGCCAGTGGTCCATCTCCGTGAACAAGCGGGCGCCCAAGATGGCCGCGCAGCCCGCGCGCCGGGCCGCCGCCAAGCGGCCGCGGAAGGCCGCGCCCTCGCGCGCGAAGCGCACGGTCGCGCAGGCCCGCCGGCTGGACGCCGCCGACCGCCCGCGCGTGGGCTGACGACCGGCGTGAGCGCCCCGGCGCTGTTCGCCTTCGTCCAGGTCGAGGTCCCGTGGATCCTCGGGCCGGCCGACGGCCGCTACATCGTCCGCGGCCACGCCGGTGAACCGGAGTACGTGCTCGTGATCGGCACGCTCGGAGCACCCGTCAGGCGGCGGACGCTCGGGCGCCGCCGCGCCGCGCGCCCGCGGCCCGCCCCACCGTCGGCGACGCCCGCCACGGCGATCGCCACACGCGCCACGCTGATCGGTGCGCGTCCGCTCACCGAGCCCGGTGAGCGCTGGCTGCGGGACGCCGACCTGCAGGCCGAGGCCGACCGCGGCATCGCCGTCCTCAACCGCGTGCTGCATGCGCAGCGGATCGCCACCGCCGATCCGGGCGTCGCGCCGCTCACCCGCGCCCGCGCGCTCGCGGTGCGCGTCGGCGTCGGCGCCGGCGAGCAGGTGGCGGACGGACGCTGGGCGAGCGCCGCGCTCGTCCCCCCTCCGGCCCCCGGACGCGGGTCGCGCTCCGCGGGCCTGCGCCCGACCGAGCGCCTGGCGGCGATGCTCGCCAATCGCGACGTCGCGCTCGCCTGCGAGGAGCTCACCCTGCGCGCGCGCTCGGATGCCGACGCGGGGCGCTGGCGCGACTGCGCGTTCCAGCTGCGCGCCGCCTACGACGCCGCGCTCACCGAGCTGCTGCCGTGGAGCGGGCAGGCCGACATCGACGAGCGCCTGGCCGAGCTCGCCGAGCTCCAGCCCGGCGTGGCCGCCGCCGCCGACGCCGCGCGCCAGGGCGGGATCGACGACGACCGCATCGCCGGGGTCACGCACGCGCTGGCGCGTCTGGAGGCCGCGCTGCGCGCCCGCACCAACGCCCAGCTCGGCGCCTGAGGCTCAGGACCGCGCGTCGAGCGCCGCGAGCAGCCCCTCGAGCTCGTCGACGACGTCGCCGCTGAGCCGCACCTCGGCCCGCGCGTCGAACGGCGTCGGGCCCTGGGTGATGATCGCGACCGCGCCGCCCGCGGCACGCGTGACGCCCGGCAGCTGGGCGACGGGATGGACCTCGAGCGAGCTGCCGATGCACAGCAGGACGTCCGCGCGCGAGGCGAGCTCGTGCGCGCGCTCCAGCGCCCCCGGCGGCAGGAACTCGCCGAACAGCACCACGTCGGGCTTCAGCGGGGCCTCGCAGGCGCAGCGCGGGACGCCGCGCGGGTCGGCGACCAGGCGCCGGCGCGTCTCCGCGAGCGGGTACTGATCGCCGCACACCAGGCACGAGCTGTGCTCGATCGTCCCGTGCACCTCGACGATCTCCCGCGTCCCGGCCTTGCGGTGCAGCATGTCGATGTTCTGCGTGATGACCGCGTCGAGCCGCCCGCGCCGCTCGAGCTCCGCGAGCACGCGGTGCGCGCCGTTGGGCTCCTTGTCCTCGAGCGTCTGGAAGCGCGTCCCGTAGAAGCGCCAGAAGCGCTCCGGGTCCGCCCGCCACGCGTCGATGTGGGCGACCTCCATCGGGTCGACGTCGGCCCAGAGGCCCGTCCCGGGGGTGCGGAAGTCCGGGATGCCGGACGGCACCGAGATGCCGGCGCCGGTCAGTGCGACGACCGAGCCCGCGGCCGCGATGAGGTCCGCGAGGTACTCCAGCGCCGCCTGCTCGGCGGGTGCGACGCTCATGTCCCCGTCCACGTCGGCTTGCGCTTGCCGAGGAACGCGCTGATGCCCTCGCGGCCGTCGGCGGACTCGAAGACGCGCGCGAACGCCGCCTTCTCGGCCTCGATGCCCTCGTCGAGGTCGCCCTTGGCGGAGGCGTCCTTGATCGCCTCGACGGCCAGCGGCGCCTGCTCGGCCAGCCGCCGCGCCCACGCGAGCGCCGCGTCGAGCAGCTCGTGGTCGGTCACGACCCGGTTGACGAGCCCGTAGTCGAACGCCTCGTCCGCGCTGATCGGATCGCCGACGAGGTTCATCTCGAGCGCCTTGTTCTCGCCGACCAGGCGCGGGAGCCGCTGGGTGCCGCCGAAGCCGGGGATGATCCCGAGCTTGATCTCCGGCTGACCGAAGATCGCCGAGCGCGCGGCGAGCCGCACGTCGCAGGCCATCGCCAGCTCGCAGCCGCCGCCGAACGCCAGGCCGTTGACCGCCGCGATCGTCGACGACGCTCGAGCGCCCGAACTCGCGCAGCAGCCCGTGGGCGCCCGCCGCCAGCGCGCGGCCGCCGGCCTCGTCGAGCTGCGTGAACGCCTTGATGTCGGCGCCGGCGCAGAAGAGCATCGGGTTCGACGAGGCGATGACGAGCGCGCGCACGCCGCCGTCGCGCGGCGGCCGCCCAGACCTTGCCGAGGTCCTCGATCACCTGCGGCGAGATCGAGTTCATCTGCCCGTTCGCCAGCCAGGCGATCGCCACCTCGCCGCGCGACTCGAGCTTCACGACCGCCGCCTCGCCGGCCGGCTGCTCGGCGTCGGGCTGCGGGTAGGCGTAGAAGCCCTGGCCGGTCTTCGGGCCCAGCCGGCCCTGCGCGACGAGGCGCCGCAGGATCGTCGGCGGCGCGAAGCGCTCGCCGTGCCGCTCGGCCGCCGCCTCCAGGCGCTCGAGCATGACGTCGAGCCCCGCGACGTCGGCCGCCCATGAACGGCGGGAGGAGCCCGCGGCGCGGGTCCAGCCCGGCGCCGGCCATCATCCCGAAGTCGATGTCGCGGTGGGTGGCGACGCCCTCCTCGAGCACGAGGCACGCCTCGACGAACGTCTTCAGCGTCAGCAGCTCGACGAGCTCGGCGACGTCGGGCTCGCCCGTCGCCCGGGAGGTTCGCGCTGCCGTCGGGCGCGTAGAAGCCGTCCCCGCCCGTCTTGGCGCCGAGCTTGCCCTCGGCGACGAGCCGCTGCATGCCCGCCGGGACGTGGAAGCGCTCGTCCCCGTAGGACTCCGCGAGGTGCTCGGCGACGTGCAGGACCGTGTCGAGGCCGAGCAGGTTCACCAGGTGGTAGGGGCCGACCGGGACGACGCCCGCCGCGCCGACGCCCTCGTCGATCGCCTTGATCGAGAGGTCGCCCTCCTCCTGCGCGCGCCACATCTCGCTGATGCCCGAGTTGAGGATCCGGTTGACGACGAAGCCCGGCACCTCCAGGCACGTGATCGGCTGCTTCTTGATCGCCTGCGCGAAGGTGACCGTCGCCTGCAGCGTCTCCGCCGACGTCTCGTCGCCCTCGACGATCTCGATCAGCGGCATGATCGACGCCGGGTAGAAGTAGTGGAACCCGACGACCTTGTCCGGGCGCAGGGTCGCGTCGCCGATCTCGGTGATCGACAGCGACGAGGTGTTCGACGCGAGGATCGCGTGGCCGGGCGTGCACGCGTCGAGCTCCGCGAACACGGCCTGCTTGATCTCCATCCGCTCGGGAACGGCCTCGACGACGAAGTCCACGTCCCCGAACCCCTCGTAGGTCGTCGCGCCCGTGATCAGCGCGAGCGTCTGCGCGACCTGGGCGGCGCCCTGCTCCTCGCTGAGCTTCCCCTTCTCGACGAGCTTGGCGGTGTGCTGCTCGGTCACCCGGCGCGCCTCGGCGATCCCCGCGTCGACCAGGTCCTGGCGGATGTCCTTCAGCACGACGGGCAGTCCTGCGGCCGCGATCGTCTGAGCGATCTGGCCGCCCATGGTGCCGGCGCCGACGACGGCGGCCTTGAACACGAACATCAGTCGGGTCTCCTTGACGCGGGGCGGGCGGATGAACGGTAACGCGCGTCCGTCAGAGCTCGCGTTCCGCCCGCAGCTCCCGCGCGAAGCGCAGCAGCGTCCGCCGCAGCGCGTCGGACTGGGCGCGGCGGATGAACAGGAGGTCGGTGACCGGGCTCAGCAGCCCGCCGTCGCGCAGCTCGTAGTCGAGCGTCGAGACTCATCCGGACCTCCGGCGCGTCCGCCGTGCCGGCGACGGCGAACCCCACCGACTGGCGCCCGACGATCCGCGGATCCTCGACGTCGGCGACCAGCCCCTCGCGCTGCGCGTGGCTGCGCACCGCCTCCGTCACCCGCCCGCGCCCGTCCGGCACGGACTCCCAGACGAGCACCGAGCCGGCGGCCGGCCAGTCGCCCTCGACGCTGTACGACGTGCTTGAAGCCCTCGACGAACGACGGCCAGCGCGTGAGGTCGTACCAGAGCGCCTCGGCGTCGGCGATCCGCACACCCGGCAACGTGATCGCGGCGCCCGACCGTCCCATCAGGCCAGCTCGTCCCGCAGCCGCACGACGGCCAGGGCCACGGCGTCCAGGCGCGGCGCGACCGCGGTCCGCAGGCGCTCGCGCTCGGCCGCCCCCGCGTCCGTCAGCGCGTAGAACCGCCGCGACCGGCGCTCGGGATGCTCCCACTCGCCCGCGACGAGCCCACGGGCCTCCAGGTCGCGCAGCAGCGGGTACATCGTGTTCGGGTTGACGACGAGCAGCCCGTCGCTGACCTCGGCGATGCGCTCGATCAGCCGGTTGCCGTACGACCGGCCCTCGCCGAGCAGGTGCAGGACCAGCAGCTGGAGGACGCCGGCCCGCCGCAGCTCGCCCGCGATCGGGTCGGCCGACCCGGCGCCTTTGGCGGCGGGGGCGCCGGTCGCGGCCCGGGCCGTCTCCAGCGAGGCCGCCTCGGCGACCGCCCGCTCGGTCTCGCGGTTGGGCATCGGCGCAAGTATCCCCGGTCGCTCAGCGGTCGAGCAGGTCGTCGAGTGAGCGCTGCTCGGGATTGACCGCGCGGTCGGCCTCGGCTCGCGGCCGGCCGCGGCGCGCCCAGTGCTCCACGACGTCGCGCGCCTTGACCTGGCGGTAGGTGATGTTGCGCTCGACCGGCTCGACCGTCAGGCCGCCGGGCGTCGTCCCGCGCACGAGCGCGTGGAAGACCCGCCCGCGCACCGAGACGCGGATCATGTCGCCGGGATCGATGCCGTCGAGGCGCATCCGGCCGCGGATGATGGCAGCGCGGTCAGCCGGTGAAGGGCGGCGGGACGACCGACCGGCGCGGGCAGCGGCTCCACGCGAGGGCCAGCAGCTTGGGCTGCACGCCGGTGGCCGCGTCGAACCGCACGAAGGCCGTCACCCGGCTGGCGCCGCGCGGGAGGCTCGACGCCGGGACGCGCAGCCGGTACATGCCCGCGATGTTGGCCGCGGTGAGCTGCGTGCGCCGCTTGCCGTTGATCCGGAACGTGACGCTCGCGATGCCGCGACCGCGGACGTCGGCGATCGCGAAACGCGAGGTGATGCAGCCGCTGGTGCCGCTGGCGCGGGCGCTCGCGCGGGCCGTCGGCGTCGGGGCCTGCCGGGGGGCGAGCCGGCGCTCGGCGGCGGCGTCCCGGTCGCGACGCCGCCGGCGGGCGTGCGGCCGGTGTTCGTGAAGCGGCACTCGTAGTCGCGCCCGGGCTGCGACGGCGCTCAGCGTCCCGCTCGTCCCGCCCGGGACGACGCTCCAGTCGCCGTAGGTCCCGCCGGTGCCCGAGCGGCACTCCAGGGTGGCGTCGTAGTCGGTGATGACCGTGCCGGCCGCGCCCTGCTCGGCGAGCGTGACGTCCGACCCGCCGTCGACGGCGATCCAGTCGCTCGCGTCGCCGTCGGCGAACGACTCGCCCCCGGCGCTCGTGTCGACGTCCGACCCGTTCGACGGTGATGTCCACGCGCTGGGCGTCGTTGATCGGCGCGACGAAGTCCTTGAGGACCCGCACCCGCGAGCGGTACGTGTTGGTGAACGTGCAGGTGATGGTCCACGGGCCGCGGTCGGCCGCCGCGACGCTGTCGGGCAGGAAGCGCAGCGTCGTCTCCACGCCCGCACCGCCCCCGGCGGTCGTCGGCGTGGCCGTCCACGCGCCCCAGTACTCGTCCTGCGACGCGCGGCCAGGCGGCGCCGGACGCCGTGTTGCGCGCCGTGCACGCGGCGGCCGTGCGGTAGCCCTCGGGCGCGGTCGTCTCGGTGACGCGGACGGACCGCCAGTCGCGCATCGCCGGCGCGGGCGCGGCGGTCTCCCCGCCGCGTCTGGATCGCCGCGAACAGCGCCTCCGTGGGCGCGGGGCCCGTGCGGGTGAACGGGCCGTCCGGGCCGGGCGCGCCGGTCAGGCTGAAGGGATTGTCCGGCTCGGGCTTCGCCGCCCAGGGCGCTCCCGTGTAGTCCGACGCGGGCAGCAGCGTCCAGGTCTGACCGCCGTGGGCGCGCGCCTCGACCTTGAAGCCGAACGTGTCGGCCTGCGGTCCGCCGAGGTTGACCTTGCGAACCTGCAGGCTCCCGTCCCACGCGAGCGCGGCCGGCGCGACGCCGAGCGCGGCGCAGGCGGCGAGCGCGCAGACGACCGCGGCACTCCGGCGTGCGGTCCTGCAGATCAGGCGATGCGTTGTCATGGGTCCCTCCCCCGCAGCGAGCATCGTGCTCGATACGACCGCACGGCGCGGCCCTTCCACCGCTCACCGTACCGGGAACGCCGCTCGGCGTGCGTCGGCGCTCAGCCCTGCGGATCGGCGACCCGGAACCGCACGGCGCTCAGGTCGAAGCGCTTCCCGGCCGCGAGCGTGAATCCCTGCAGCGCGACCTCGCCGTTGTCGCCGACGCGCACGTGCCCGACGTCGTCCACCTCGTCGAACGAGACGACGGGGAAGCGGAGCGTCCCGCTCGGGCGCCGGCCGGGCGGCAGGTAGAAGATCAGGCCGTTGCCGAACCCGGTGCCGACCTGCTGCACCGCGCCCTGGAACTGGACGAACCCGCCCGGCTCCACGACATACGAGAACTGCCCGAAGCTCGCGCCGCCGGCCTGCGTCCAGGAGTTCCCGGCGCCGGCGTCACCGCAGAGGATGTCGAACGTCGTGATGCAGCTCGGGCCCGGCTGCTGGCGGACCACGACCGCCGCGGGCCGGCGGATCGTCGGGTCCGGGTAGGAGCCCGCCAGGTCGCCGCCGGCGGCGCCCGTCGCGGGCCCCGGGATGCCCTGAGGCCCCCGCGGGCCGGCGGCGGCCGTCTTGGAAAGCTGCTTGCGGATGCCCTTGGAGAGGTCACGCGAGGTGACCGACCCGTCCTTGATCTGCTTGCCCGTGATGAGCCGCGCCGCCGTCGCCGTTCCCGCCGTCGCGATCACCAGGCCGAGGAGGAAGGCCAGCGCCATCCCGGCCCGGCCGCCCGTCGCGCCTCGCATCCGTCACTCCTCCGAATCGATGGCGAGAACGGTAACCGGAATCCCAGGCGCGGGTCGCACTACCGGCGCAGCGCGACGTGGCCGAGGCCGCCCCCGAGATCGGCCTCGACGTGCGTGCTCGAGGGCCGGAGGTCCAGCAGCGTCGTGAGCAGCGCGCTGACGACCCACTCGACGCCGCCGTACCCGGGCGGCGGCACGGCGATCCAGGGGGGAGCGAGCATCGCGATGGACAACGGCCGGCCGGCCGGGACGGGCATCGCGCGCGACAGGCCGTCGCCCGCGACGCGAACTGCGGGGGTCATGCGTCGCCGGCCGGGCGCACGGACGCGAGCGCGTCGGGCGGGAACACGAAACGCCGCGACGCGGGCGCGATCGCCGTGCTGCCGCGAGCGCCGTGGAGTCCGGTGCCCGAGCGGGCGACGACCGTCGTCGCCTCGGGCACGCCGCCGTGTGCGGTGATCCACGCGACGACGGCCGCGACGTCGCCGCCCTCGGCGAGGATCGCGGCGCGCGCCACGGCGTCACCGCCGGCCGGGATCGGGCGGGCGAGACGGAGCACGAGGGCGCAGATCTCGACGTCGTCGCGGTCCCGCGCGTGCGCGGGGACCGTCATGGATGCGTCGATCGGTGTGCTGCCGGAGCCTGAGCCAGGCGCCGGCGGCGGGATGGGCGGTGGAGCTGGGTCACGGTGAACCCTTTCGCTAGAAGCCCGAGCACCTGACAGTAGCCGCACCGCGCCCGCCGGTCTCCCGGAACGACGAAGGGCCGCCTGGTGGCGGCCCTTCTCTCGGTCCTGGTGCGTGCCGGCAGCGCTTGAGCTTGATCGGCACACGCCTTCGGCGCGTGCTGTCCCGCCAGGGGGCCGTACCTGACGCCTTCGGCGCGTGCTGTCCCGCCAGGGGGCCGTACCTAGACCGTGGCCGGCTCCTCCACCCGCCGCGGCAGCAGCGTCTCGCGGGCGATGACGAGGCGCTGGATCTGCGACGTGCCTTCGTACAGCTGCATGATCTTCGCGTCGCGCATGAACTTCTCGACCTTGTACTCCTTGATGAAGCCGTAGCCGCCGAAGACCTGGACGGCCTCGGTGGTGACCTCCATCGCGGTGTCCGCGGCGAAGCGCTTGGCGTGCGAGGACTCGATGCGTGTTGCGCCCGCCCTGGTCGAGCAGGACCGCGGAGTTCCACGTCGCCAGGCGCGAGAGGTGGATCTTCGTCGCCATGTCGGCGATGAGGAACTGGATCGCCTGGTGCATCGCGATCGGCACGCCGAACTGGACGCGCTCCTTGGAGTAGTCCGTGGCGGCCTCGAACGCGGCGCGCGCGATGCCCGTCGCCATGGCGGCGACGCCGGGGCGCGTGCGGTCGAGGGTCATCATCGCGAGCTTGAAGCCCTTGTTCTCCTCGCCGAGCAGGTTCTCGGCCGGGACCTCGGTGTCGTTGAACGTGATGGTCGCGGTGTTGGAGGCCCGCTGACCCATCTTGTCCTCCTTCTTGTCGACCGTGATCGTGTCGTCCTTCTCGACGACGAAGGCGGAGATCCCGCGGTGGCCGGCGTCCTTGTCGGTCTTGGCGTAGACGGTGAAGAGGTCGGCGTAGCCGCCGTTGGTGATGAAGCACTTCGAGCCGTTGAGGACGTACTTGTCGCCCTTGCGGACGGCCGTCGTGCGCATCCCGGAGACGTCGGAGCCGGCGTTCGGCTCGGTCAGGCAGAACGAGGCGAGCTTCGGCGACTCGGTCAGCATGCCCATGTACTTCTTCTTGGTCTCCTCGCTGCCGCCGACGAGGATCGGGGCGCCGGCGAGGCCGTTGGCGCCGATCGAGGTGGCGATGCCCGAGCAGCCCCAGGCCAGCTCCTCCTCGATGAGACAGCCCTCGAGGTAGCGAGGCGCCGGGGCCGCCGTACTCCTCGGGGATGTGGTTGTTCATCAGCCCGAGCTCCCAGGCCTTCTCGATGATCTCCTGAGGCCAGGTCCCGTGCTCGTCGTACTCCCAGGCGACGGGGCGAATCTCCTTCTCGGCGAAGTCGTGCGCCATGTCGCGCAGCGCCTTCTGCTCATCGGTCAGCGTGAAGTCGACCACAGCGAATAGCTCCTTGTTCCGCGGAAGAGATCGGCGCGGGCGGGGACGGACCGAGTGGCCCGAGCGCCGTAGATTGACTCGTCAGTCAATAGTACCCCGAAACGGCTCCGAAAGCACACCCTGCCGATGTGCCACGCTTCGCGGACCCGATGCAGGCCGCCTTCGGAACCGTCCTCTTCGCCGTCGTCGGCATCTCGGCGCTCGTCGCCGTGGTGACGTTCGCCGGCGCCCGGCGCGCGTACGACGAGATCGGCAAGGGCCTGCTCTCGCTGCGCGACGGGACGGACCGTCCGCTGCGCGAGCCGGCGCCGCCCAGCGGCCCCGCCGCGCGCGCCGAGCAGGAGGCCGAGCTGCGCCAGTTGCTCGGCCGCCCGCAACGCCGTCCGCGAGCGCGCGGGCAGGCCGCTGCTGGACGTCGAGGCAGAGCTCGCCGCGCGGCTCGCGCCGGTGACGTTCCGCGACCCGGCGCTCGAGGCCGAGGTCCGGGATCTCGTGATTGCGCGCAACGCCCGCCGTGCGCGGTCCGGCCGCGAGCCGCTCGACGTCGAGGCCGAGGTCGCCCGTCAGCTCGCCGAGCTGGGCTGAGGAGCGGCAGGCGGCCCGCCGCCCTCCTCGCGCTTCTCCGCGCGGATCGACAGCCAGATCCCCGCGGCGAAGAGGCCGACGACGAGCGACAGGCTGATGAGCGCCGGCATCTTCCAGAGATCCTGGATCAGCAGCTTGACGGCGACCACCCCGAGGACGATCGCGACCGTCTGGTTGAGGTAGCGAAAGCGCTTGACGAGCTCCTCGACGAGCGCGAACAGCGCGCGCAGGCCCAGGAGGGCGAAGCCGTTCGCCGTCCAGATCACCAGCGGGTTGTCGGTGATCGCGAAGGCCGCGGGGATCGAGTCGATCGCGAAGGCGATGTCCGCCGCGACGATCGCGACGAGCGCGAGCGCCATCGGCGTGATGAACCGCTTCCCGTCGCGCTTCAGCGTGAACTTCGTCCCCTCGTACCCGCTGACGGGATACATGCGCGAGACGAGCTTCACGAACGGGTTGTTGTGCGGATCGGTGTGCTCGGCGCTGCCCTTCCACATCTTCCAGGCGAGGATCAGCAGGCCGATCCCGAGCAGGTAGATGACGAAGTGGAAGCGCTCGATGAGGCCGACGCCGACGACGATCGCCAGGCCGCGCATCACGAGCGCCAGGACGATGCCCCAGAACAGCAGCTTGCCGCGCTGCGCGGCCGGGACGGCGAACGAGGCGAAGATGAGCAGGAAGACGACGAGGTTGTCGAGCGACAGCGTGCGCTCGATCAGGTAGACGGTCAGATAGCTGACGCCGTCGTCACCGCCCGCGTACAGCGCCATCGGGATCGCGACGAGCATCCCGAGGATCAGCCAGCAGACGCTCCAGATGACGCTCTCGCGGAACGTCGGCTCGCGGTCGCGCGCGAACAGGAAGAAGTCGACGAGCAGCAGCGCGACGACGACCGCGATGACGACGAAGACGGCCGCCGGATCGTCGCCGAGGGCGGCAAGGGGCGGGGGGACGAGCGGCGGGAGACTCAAGGGCACCCCCTCAAGATACGAACCCTGTGTCGCATGTGATCAGCACGGGGTCGTCAGGCGAAGAAGAACGCGACGCCGATGATCAGGTAGACGGCCAGCAATTGGAGGCCTTCGAACCACGTCGATTCGCCGTCCTGGGTCACCTGACTGGCGATCAGCCCTGCGATGACGAGCGCGGCGACCTCGAAGCCGTTGAAGACGAGCGGCATCGGCCCGGGGCCGATCACGTAGCTCGCCAGCACCAGGACCGGGGCGACGAACAGCGCGACCTGGGCGCTCGAGCCGATCGAGATGTTGACGGCGAGGTCCATCTTGTCCTTGCGCGCGACGAGCACCGCGACCCAGTGCTCGGCGGCGTTGCCGACGATCGCGACGACGATCGCGCCGATGAAGAACTCGCTGATGCCCGCCTTCTCCGCCGTCTCGGAGATCGAGCCCACGAGGATCTCGGACATGACCGCGACGGCGACGCCGGCGAGCGCGAGCATGCCGACGGCCTTGCGCACGCTCCAGGGCTCGGCCTCGTGCTCGGCGTCGGCCTGCGGGTTGAACAGGTCGCGGTGGGTGCGCAGCGAGAAGATGAGCCCGGCGATGTACGCGCCGATGAGCACCACGGCGGTGATGAGCGACAGCTGCTCGACGGTGGAGCCGTAGTCCACGATGTCGTCGCTCGGCGACGGCAGACCCTGACCGTCGACGAGCTCGAAGACGGCCGGCATGACCACGGCGGCGATCGCGAGCAGCAGCATCGAGGACTGGGCGGTGGCCGCGGTCGCGTTGAACCGCTGACGGTCGCGCCCGAGCCCGCCGAAGTACATCGAGGCGCCGAGAACCAGCAGGACGTTGCCGATGATCGAGCCGACGATCGACGCCTTCACGACCTCCTGCAGCCCCTGCTGGAGTGCGAACAGCGCGATGATGAGCTCCGGCGCGTTCCCGAACGTCACGTTCAGCAGGCCGCCGACGCCCGGGCCGCTGCGCGCGGCCAGCTCCTCCGTCGCCCGGCCCATGAGCGCCGCCGTCGGGATCACGCCGAGCGCGCTCGTCGCGAACAGGACGACCGGTCCCGCGTGCAGGACCTCGAGCACGATCGCCACCGGGATGAACGGCACGAGGAGGTACGGCCAGCCGGTGGACGTCAGCAGGAACGCGAGCGGTCCGCGCGATGTGGAGGCGTCACCGGGCACGGGCGCGGGAGGATATGCGCCGCCGAGGGCGGAGCCGCCGCGGCCTCAGCCGAGCAGCGAGGCGCAGGCCTGCGCCTTGGCGAGATCGTCCGCGGCGGCCTGCACGCAGTCGTCGTACGTCTGGCCCGACGCGCCGCCGCTCGGCGCCGCCGGCGCCGCGCCCCCGGACGTTCCCTGCTGTGCGCGCTGCTGGCCGAGCAGGGCGAGCGCCGTGGTGAGCTCCGACAGCGGCCGCGGGTCGGCCGGCGGCGAGATCCGCTGCGGCTTGTTCAGCCCCGTGACGGCGAGGTCGAGCGCGACCGTCCCGTCCTTCTGCGTCGGCGTGTCGACGTCGAGCTTGATCGTGATCCGGCGCAGCTGGTGGTCCTTTTCGCCCGTCCAGATGTCGACGCCCGCGCTCTGCACGGCCTTGGCGACGGCCCCCTGGGCGTCCCCGCCGATGCCCGCCGGCAGGCCCGCGATCGCGTTCAGGCCGGTCCCGCCCGTGCTGGAGAGGAGCTTGTCGAGGTCCTTGACCAGGCCGTTCAGATCCACGTCCGCGCTCAGGTGGATGACCTGCTCGCCGTCGAGCGTCTCGACGCCCTCGTCCTGGACGTTGCGGATCCAGCCGCGCGGATCGACCCCGAGCGTGCCGAGGTCCCCGGGCAGGCCGCCCTTGGAGCCGGCGTTCTGCGGGCCGAGCTTCTTGAACTGATCGGGCGGCAGCGCGAACGCCTGCGTCCCGAGCTTGACCCAGCCGGACTCGCCGGTGGAGACGATCCCGATCGTGAAGCGGCCGTCCTTCGTGGCGAGCGTCACGTCGAAGTCGAACTTCGGCGAGCCCTTGCCCTCCGTGCGCTCGAACGGCCCGCCGAGGCGCACCGTCAGCGGTGAGGGCAGCCCGGCGATGCCGGCCGCGCGGACGTCGATGCCGAGCTTGAGCCGCCCGCTGTCCACCGGCTCCGCCTTGCCGAAGGTGTCATTCAGCAGCTTCTCGGTGCCGGCGTCCGAGCCCCCGCCGCCCGATCCGCAGGCCGTCAGCAGGGCCACGGCGAGGACCGTCAGCGCGAGGAGCGGGATTCGGAGCATGGAGCGCATCGGCGGCTGCAAGCCGGACTGCGACCGGCGAGCGGACCGGACCGTAGCATCGGGATCGTGCCCCGGCACCCGGTTGCCCTGCCGGTGCTGATGCTCGCCCTGCTCGCTCTGCCGGGAGCCGCGCACGCATCGGCGCCCGACGTCCTCGTGCTCGACGCGCGGGGCCAGGTCCGCACGCAGCAGGACGCCTTCCTGCCGCCTGCGCGCACGAGCGAGCTGCCGCCGCCCGGCCTCCTCACGCCGCCCGCTCCCGCGCCGGCCCGGGCCGGCGCGTCGCTCGTCCGCACGACCGTGCCGAGCCGCCTGCGCGCGCTGCAGCGCTCCGGGCAGCTCAGCGCCGACGACGCCCGCGACTACACGGCCGCCTACGCCCGCGCGCGGCGCGTCGTCAAGCGCCTCAAGGGCAGCCCGCGCGCCGAACTGGCGGCGGTGCTGCGCAACGCGGAGGCGCAGGCGTCGGACGGGCTCCTCACGGCCTCGCGCGTGAAGGTCGTCCTCATGACCGTCAAGCGCAACGCGCAGTGGTGGGGCGAGAACGGGCCGCTCGCGTACGGCCGGCGGATCCGCTTCGACGGCAGCCGCCTGGTCTGGCAGTCCTACCCCGGGCAGGGCGTGCAGATCCAGTGGCTCGGCACGTTCGGGCGCATGAACCAGCTGTTCCTCGCCAAGGGCTACGACACCGAGGTCGGCGCGATGGCCCGCGAGATCGAGTCCTACGCCGTCAGCCGGGCGGGCGGGAAGGCGTGGGAGTACCAGTTCGTCTTCGGCGGCGGGCGTCCCCCGTGGGTCAGCGGGCTCGCCCAGGCGACCGGCATCCAGGCGCTGTCGCGCGCCGCCGTGCGCTTGAACGACCCGCACTGGTTCGACGTCGCCCGCAGCGGGCTGGGCGTCTTCCGCAACCCGCCGCCCTCGGGCGTGCGCGTGAGGGCGAAGGAGGGCGCGCACTACCTCGCCTACTCCTACGCGCCGGGGCAGCGCATCTACAACGCCTTCCTGCAGTCGGTCATCGGGCTGCACGACTTCGCGGTCTTCGCCAACGACCCGCTGGGACGCCGGCTGTACCTCGACGGCGTGCGGCGCGCGCGCGTGGAGATCCGTTCCGCGGACACCGGCTCGTGGTCGCTCTACCAGCCGGGCGTCGCCTCCGACCTGGGCTACCACAAGGTCCTGCGCGACTTCACGCGCGGGCTGTGCTCGCGGCTGAACGTCGACCGCCAGCGCGCGGCGATCGCGCTGCGCGAGCGTCGCCGGAACCCCGGGGCCGTCCTGGGGGCGTTCGACCGCTACCCGGACTCGGCCCCGTTCTGCGTCGCCCAGCAGCGCTTCAACCGCTACCTGTATGCGCGGCTGAAGGCCCTCGGGCTCCCCGGCCCCTGGGGCTGAGCGCGGCGAGCGGCGTATCCTCGCCGCCGTGGCTCCGAGGACCATCCTCTACACCGGCAAGGGCGGCGTCGGGAAGACGTCGGTCGCCGCCGCCACCGCGCGGCGCCTGGCCGCCGAGGGGCGGCGCACGCTCCTCGTCTCGACCGATCCGGCGCACAGCCTCGCGGGCGTGCTCGGCGTCACGGCCGGGTCACGCCCGACGCCCGTCTCCCCGGACCTCCACATCCAGCAGGTGAGCGCGCAGGACGAGCTGGACCGCCACTGGTCGGAGGTGCAGGACTGGCTCGGCGACCTCCTGCGGCGCAAGGGCGTCGACCGGATCGCCGCTGAGGAGCTGACCGTCCTGCCCGGCATGGACGAGCTGTTCGGCCTGCTGGAGATCGGCCGCCACTACGACGACGGCTTCTACGACGTCATCGTCGTCGACTGCGCGCCCACCGGCGAGACGCTGCGGCTCCTCTCGTTCCCCGACGCCGCGCGCTGGTGGCTCGACAAGGCGTTCACGCAGCAGAGCCGCATGGTCGCGGCGGCCCGTCCGTTCTCGCGCGGACTGCCGTCGGAGGGCGCCATGGACGACGTGCAGCGCGTCGCACGCGGGCTGATCGCGATGAACGAGGTGCTGCGCGACCACGAGCGCGTGAGCATCCGCCTCGTCCTCACGCCGGAGCGACTGGTCGTCGACGAGACGCGGCGCACATTCACCTACCTCGGCCTCTACGGCTTCCTGACGGACGCGGTGATCGCCAACCGCATCCTGCCCGAGGACTCCGGCGACTGGCTGGCCGGCTGGCGTGCCCATCAGGGCGCCATGCTCGGCGAGGCGCGAGACGCCTTCTCGCCGGTCCCGCTGCTCACCGCCCCGCACTTCGCGCAGGAGGTCCTGGGTCCCGAGATGCTGGACCGACTCGGCGAGGAGATCTTCGCGGGCGTCGACGCCGGCGCCGTCCTCCACGACCGGGTCACGCAGGAGCTCACCGTCGGGGCGCGCGAGGCCGAACTGCGGCTCGACCTGCCGTTCGCGCACAAGGGCGACGTCGACGTCAAGCGCATCGGGAACGATCTCGTGGTGCGCGTCAACGGCTCGCGCCGCACGCTCGCCCTCCCACCCGCGCTGGGCGACTATCGTCCGACCGGCGCCGCGCTCACCGACGGCGTCCTGCACGTGACATTCGACCGCCCGGAGTCCGACGATGCCTGAGGAGACGCGGTCCGTCCGCGACCCGCTCGCCGACCTGCGCGAGCGCCTGGAGGCCACCCGCCGGGCCGCCGAGGAGCTCGCCGGCGAGGCCGCCCAGGCCATCCGCGCCGATCGCGACGGTGAGGATCCCGGCCCCGGCTGGCGCACGACACAGGAGCGCGAGGCGCTGCGCGACGACGTGGCGTCGCTCGCCGCGACGCTCGGCACGCTCGCCGAGCTCGTCCCGGAGGAGCTGCGGGCGCAGCTCGCCGAGGTGCTGCGGCAGGTGCTGCTGCTCGTGCGCGCGCTCATCGACTGGCTCGTCGAGCGGCTCCCGCAGGCACGCAGCGCCGAGCCGGTGGTGCAGGACATTCCTGTCGTCTGACCCGCCCCTACACTGCGAATCATGCCCGCAGCGGCCCCGACGACCTGGATCCTCACCGGCTCGCCCGAGAACTTCGAGGCCACGCGCGAGCACGGCTTCACCGTCATCGGGATGAAGGAGCGCCGGCGCAACCAGGCGCTCGAGATGGAGCCCGGCGACCGCATCGTCTTCTACCTGACGAAGGTCGGCCAGTTCGCCGGCGCGGTGCGCATCACCTCCGACATGTTCGAGGACCGCGAGCCGCTGTGGCCGGGCAAGCCGGGCAGCCCCGACCCCTACCCGTGGCGCTTCCACACCGAGCCGGAGCTCATCCTCGACGACGAGGACCGCCTCCCGGCCGAGGACGTCAAGGACGACCTCGAGCACATCCGCAAGTGGCCCGCCGAGCACTGGAAGCTCGCCTTCCAGGGTCAGCTGCGGACCGTCTCCCCCGCGGATGCCGACCTGCTCCTGGATCGCATGCGCGCGGCGGCCGGCGCCACGGCATGAGGGTCCGCGCCGCGTGGCGCGAACTGTTCGGCGAGCAGCGCCTGGCGGCGATCGCCGCCCTCGGTCTGATCGGCTCGATGTTCCTGCCGTGGTACCAGCAGACCGTCTTCGGGGTCGGTGCGCGCGGGCCCGAGAAGGTCGAGGACTCACTCATCGCCTTCGAGTCGTGGGGCTTCATCGAGGCGTCGATCCTGCTCGTCGCGCTCGCGGTCCTGCTGCTGCTGTTCCTGCGCGGGGAGCGCCGGGCCTTCCACCTGCCGTTCGGCGACGGGATCGTCATCGCCGCCGGCGGGCTGTGGGTGATGCTCCTCGTCTTCTACCGGCAGGTCGACAAGCCCGGCGGCAGCGACGGCGGCGTGCTGAAGACGACCGTCGGCGTCAGCTGGGGCATCTTCGTGGCGTTCCTCTTCGGGGCGCTGCTCGCGTACGCCGGCTGGCGGATTCACGCCCACCGCCGACCCGAGCCGCTCCTCGACGGGGACGATCCGCGCACCCCGGGCGTCGAGGGTGACCCGACGTCGATCGCGGGCGGCGAGGAGATCACGCGCGTCGCGGTGCCCGTGCCCGTGGAGGAACGCCCGACGCAGGCGATCCCGCCGGACGAGCGCCCGACGCGGGTCGTGCGGCGTGGCGGCGGGTCCGGAGCGACGCGGCGCGGCGACGGGCAGTTCGAGGGGCAGCTGAGCTTTGATGATCCGGACAATCAGGAGCGGCTGACGTAGGCGCGGCCCCGATCTAGGGACCAACGCTCGTGGTCGGGGCCGGGGACGACCCGGCCTGCGGCGGATGGCTGACCACTCCGTCCTCGACCGACTCGTCCCCGGCCCCACGGCCCAGGCGTGTGGGTTCGGGACCTGGGGAGAGGACGCTGGCACAGGCGGGCGGGGTGTTGCTCGGGCTCCTGCTTTGCATGGGAAGCATGAGCAAGCAGCGAATCCGAGGCTTTCGCGTGGGGTCGACCTTCAACTCCCGTACTGGGCGTCCATTCCCGCTTGCAGCGTCGCCTCGTCGAAGTCCGCCGGCGGGACTGGGTAGGCGCGATAGCTGAAACCGGGCAGCGTGAGCGTGAAACGTTGCTCGCCGCTCGGCGTCAGCTCCGCAACGCGGTTGGTGCCACCCCAGGAAACAACCCAGTCGCCGCCCTCGAGCCGGCGGGCGCTGCCACAGCACGGCGATGTCGGCGCGGCCGGGTCCGTCACCTGCTCGACCTGGGTCGCGGTCCGTTGCTGCTCGTCGATGCGGTAGCGCGCCGCACGCGGAACGCCGTCGAGGCCGGTGCGGTTGTCATGCACGGTGATCGTGCCGTCCGGGAGCTCGCGAGCGTCGTGCTGGGCGCCGAAGAGCGGCTGGTGATCGTCTCCGGTGACCGCGAGGCTCTCGGGCGTGAGAACGCCGCCGAGCTTCCAGATGATCTGGCCGGTGCTACGGCTGATCTTGTAGATCGCGTCGAGGTGGCGAGCGGAGAAGAGGATATTTTCGTCGGCCAGCGCGGCCAGCGAGTTCATGTGGATGATGTCCCAGGGACTATCGGTGAGCTTCCACCATCGCCCTGTCTCGGCGAGCGCGATGTGGTCTGCTGAGTTCCAGCTCCATACCAGCCCACCCTGTGGGTTGACCTCTTGGATCACCGCGTCGTAGACGCTCTCGGCCGACCCGAGACCCTCCGAGGTCAGCTCGACCCCGTCGCGCTTCCTGTAGGTGATTAGGAGCCAGTTGCCGTTCTGGGTTGGGACGAGGTCGTGATGGTCGGTCGGCGACCCCACAGCCTGGATGGCCCGCTTGAGGTCTCCGTCCCAGCCCCGTACCTCATAGGCCATCGCCGGGTCGGTGCCGAAACCACCGCCGAGGTAGCGACTGAACACCACCTGGCCGGCGACCAGCTTGGCGTCCAGGACCGGGACCGTGGAGCGATACCACCAGATCGGCGTGCCGGCCGAATCGAAGAGGATGAGGTAGTTCCCGGCCGTGACCAGGTAGCCCGCCGCCTGCGTTGGCCCTGATCGCTCGGCGGTGAAGACCGGGAAGTCCGAAGGCAGGCACCGAATCGTGTACGTCTCTGCGCTGGCGTCGAAACGGGTCGCCTGGCCGAACCCCATCTGGACACGTGTGCTGAAACGGCCCGCCCGACCGGGCTGCCCGCCGACGGAGACCGGCTGGTCAGGAGGAGCCTCGACGTCGAGCTGAAGCGACGTACCGTCGCAGCGAGTGACGTAGCTCGTGCGAAGCGGCGTCCACGCCGGAATGAGGCCCGAAGGGGTCGCCACGACGAGCGCCTCGGGGGGCGCTGCACTAGACGGCGGCTGACTTGGCGGCGGCTGACTCGGCGGCGGCTGGCTCGGCGGCCGCACGACCGCGGGCGGACGGCAGCTCCTCGTCTTCGCTGTTACTTCCGCGCTGCGCCCAGCCAAGATCCACCGGACTCGGGACACCGCCCGCGGAAACGGCACCCGCAGCACGCCACGCGACGTCCCCGGTCGAAACACCGCGGGAGGCGGTGCCACCGGACGACCTCCGCGAACCAGATTCCTATCGCCACGCGGTATGGAGACGCGCGCCGCACCTCCGAGACGAACGTCAAACACCGCGACCCGAAGCGGCCGGCTCAGATCCAGACAGCCCGCCAATGGCACTGGGCGGGGCGGAACGACTGCCCCGGCTGCTTGCTGCGGTGCCGCCGCGAGCAGAGCAGCGCAAAGCATGAGCGGCCACAGCAGCCACGCTCTCCTGGGCGACAGAACGGCAACGCGCATCGATACTCCCGGATTCATCGGCGGGTGAGCATACGAGCACATAACGCCGTCACGATCCGACGGGCCTGCGCGTGCTGCATGCGCCGCGAGAGGAGGGGCGCTGAGCCAAGGGCGACAAGAGCCACCGCATCTCAAGGAACTCGCCGTCGGTGTTGGAGGGGGATGACAGCCATGTAACCGTTGCGGCAAGGCTGCTTCGGACGAGAAGCGACAGTCCCGCCTCTGGGCCGAAACACGCGCCCGGACCACCCCGCTCACGCACAGCGGCCGAGCGTCGCTTCCCATGCAGAGCAGACCCCGAGGAATCGCCGCCCGCCTAGGCCCAGCGAGACCACCGGGGCGTCCTACCGGGCGGAGCAGTTGCGCACCGCGCCGAGGTCGTGAGACGGTGCCGGCCCATGGACCTCGACCACTACCGTGCCGGCGACGGCCCTCCGCTTCTCCTGCTGCACGGGATCTGGGAGGGCTGGCACAGCTGGTCGCCGGTGCTCGACCGGCTCTCCGCTGAACGGGACGTGCTCACGGTCACCCTTCCCGACCACCTCGGATCGCCGCCGCTCCCCGCCGGGACCGCGCCGACGTTCCAGGCCTGGGCAGACGCCCTCGAGGCAGAACTCGATGCTGTGGGATGGGAGCGCCCCGACATCGCCGGCAACTCGCTCGGCGGCATGCTGGCGCTCGAGCTCGCCTCGCGCGGGCGCGCCCGGACCGTCGTCGGGGTGGCGCCGGCCGGCATGTGGACGCTCGAGGAGGCTCAGGCGTTCGTGAAGCAGTCCCGCCGGCTGCACCGCCCGGTCCGGGTGGCTCTGCCGATCATGCGTCGGCTGGTCCGCACCGATCGGGGACGACGGATCCTGATGGAGGACAACTGCGTGGACCCGACCCGGATCCCGCCGGTCGAGGCGGAGCGCCTGCTGGCCGGGTTCGCCTTCTGCGACGTCGCCGGGCAACTGGCGGCGAACATGCTGCCGGACGGGTCGATGAACCGCATCGAGGCGCTCGACCGGGTGAGCTGCCCGGTGCTCATCCTCCATCCGACCGGCGACCGGATCATGTCGCGCGAGCATGCCGAGCGCTTCCTCGCCGAGATCCCGCAGGCGGAGCTGCGCGAACTCCCCGACTGCGGGCACACGGCGATGTTCGACGACCCCGAGCGGGTGGCCGGCGAGATCCTGCAGTTCACCTCTGCGAGCGCCTGAGCGGCGCCGGCACCTGAGCGGGCACCGCTCAAGTCCCGCGCCCGGCCGGCCGACGAGCATTCCGATGCTCGTCTTCACCCCGAACGGCCGCCTCGGCTACGTCACCTCGCTGGGAGACGGCGTGGCGCGGGTGCTCCTCTTCGAGGAGTACCTCGTGCGCGAGTTCGCCGCCGGCGAGTTGCGCCCGCTCGCCGCGCCCGCGGACTGACCCGCTACCCCCCGCCCCATACGAGCCACGGCAGCGTCGCCGCCACGCCGGCGATGAGGATGCCCGCGATCACGAGGTCCTTGGACTCGAACAGGTGGCCGGCGACGCCGACCGCGAAGCCGAAGACGAAGACCAGCAGGTAGGGCCAGATGTTGCCCTGGGTCTGGAAGTCCAGGACGTCCGCCGCGAGCGGCGCGAGGAGGGCGAGCACGAGAGGTACATATCATCAGGTTCCTGATGCCCGCCTCTCCCGAATCGGCCGCCGAGTTCAAGCAGGGCCTGCGCGACGTCGGCTACCTGCCCGACGACTCGACCGCGCTCGTCTCGTTCCTGGCGTCGAAGCTCGACAAGCCGATCCTCGTCGAGGGCCCCGCGGGCGTCGGCAAGACGCAGCTCGCCAAGTCGCTCGCCGAACTGCTCGGCCGCACGCTCGTGCGCCTGCAGTGCTACGAGGGCCTCGACGAGGCGAAGGCGCTGTACGAGTGGAACTACCGCAAGCAGCTGCTGCGCATCCAGGCCGAGGCCGAGGGAGCCGGCTGGCAGGAGGTGCAGGACGACATCTTCGGTGAGGAGTTCCTGCTCGAGCGGCCGCTGATGACGGCGATCGCGAGCAAGGAGCCCGTCGTCCTGCTGATCGACGAGATCGACAAGACCGACCAGGAGTTCGAGGCGATGCTCCTCGAGCTGCTCTCGGACTTCCAGATCACGATCCCGGAGCTGGGCCGGTCGAGGCGACGACGATGCCGATCGTGCTGCTGACCTCGAACAACTCGCGCGAGCTGACCGAGGCGCTCAAGCGCCGCTGCCTCTACCTCTGGATCGACTACCCCGAGCTCGAGCACGAGCTGGAGATCGTCCGCCTGCACGCGCCCGAGCTGGACGAGCGCGTCGCGCGCCGGCTCGTGGAGGTCGTCGGGATGGTCCGCGACCTGGACCTCAAGAAGCCGCCGTCGATCGCGGAGTCGATCGACTGGGCGCGAGCGCTGCTGCTGCTCGGCGCGCACCGACATCGACGCCAAGACCTTCACCGACACGATGTCGATCATCATCAAGCACCGCACCGACCTGGACATCGTCACCGAACGGGTCGGCGTGAAGCTCGGCCTGCCGCAGGACAGCCTCGGTGCCGCCTCTGCGGGCTAGCTCCACGGGCGGCCCGTCGCACCCGCGCGGCACCTCGCGCCGCGCCGCGCTGTTCGGCGGCACGCCGCAGGGCGAGCTGCCCGGCGGCCTGGCCGCGCACATCCTGGAGTTCGGCGAGGAGCTGCGCGGCGAGGGCGTCGCCGTCGGCACGAGCGAGCTGCTCGACGCGTTCAGCGCCCTCCCCGAGGTCGAGTGGACCGAGCCCAAGGCGTTCCGCGAGGTGCTCGCCGCGACGCTCGCCAAGTCGCCCGACGACCAGCGGATCTTCAACCTCGTCTTCGACCGCTTCTTCTTCCGCGCCGCCGAGCTCGCCGCCGTCCAGGAGGGCGTACGCGAGACCGGGACGGGCGGCACGATGGACGAGGCCGGCGAGGAGCTGAACCTCGAGGCGCTGCGCCAGCCAGATCGCGCAGATGATCGCCGAGGGCAACGAGAGCGCGATGCGCGACCTCGCGCGCCTGGCGATCGCGGCCTTCGGGCAGCAGGGCGAGGGATCCGGCGTCATCGGCGTGGACGTCCAGCGGATCCGCCGCCAGCTCGGCCTGCGCGGCGAGGCGCAGCCGGAGCTGCCGCAGGACGACCCGCGCCGTCAGGGCCTGCCGCGCGACGGCATCCGCCGCTTCGAGCAGCTGCTGCGCCAGGAGCTCGAGCGCCGGCAGATCGAGCGCACCGAGACGCTGCCCCCGGCCCGCCCGCTGAACGAGCTGGACCGCGCACTGCCGAGCGGGCCGCTGTCCGACCTGGCGAGCGTCCACCGCGTCGTCGACGCAGCTCAAGCGGCGGCTCAAGACGCAGGGCAACGAGAACAAGGGCGCGCAGCGCCACGCTCACGTGGACGTGCGGCGCACGATGCGCGCCTCGCTGGAGACCGGCGGCGTGCCCGTGGTCCTGAAGCTACCGCCCGGTGCGCCCGCGGCGGCCGGAGCTGTTCGTGGTCTGCGACGTGTCGACCAGCGTCACGAGCGCGTCCGTCTTCTTCCTCTCGGTCATGCACGCGCTGCACGACTCGTTCCGCAAGATGCGCTCGTTCGTCTTCATCGAGCGCGTCAGCGAGGTCACGGACGTCTTCCACAAGGAGCGCGACTTCAAGGCGGTGAGCGAGGCGATCGCGCAAGGACGCCGGCGTCGCCGACATCTCCGGCTACACCGACTACGGCCGCGTGTGGCGCGAGTTGCTCGAGCAGATCCAGGACGAGCTCCACCCGCGCGCGACCCTGATCGTCCTCGGCGACGCGCGCACCAACGGCCGCGATCCCGCCGCCGACGTCTTCGCGCCAGATCGCCGCGAAGCGCCGGGCGCGCCTACTGGCTCAACCCCGAGCCGCGCCTGTACTGGAACTACGGCGACTCGGTGATCGACGCGTACGAGCAGTACTGCGAGGCGTACGAGTGCTGGACCGCCGACCAGCTCGAGGAGTTCGTGAAGGCGCTGACGGCGCCGGACGCCGCGCGGCGCTGAGGGTGTTGTCGCCGGTCGCCCGATGACGATGAACTCCCCGACCGGCGACCCTGCCGCCCCTCCCTCGCTCGCAGACGCCGTCGGCGGCCCGCTGGGCATGCTCGAGTCGGCGCTGCCGGCGGTCGTCTTCGTCGCCGTCTACAGCCTCTCCGGATCGGACACGAACCTCTCGGCGATCGTCGCGGTCGGGCTCGCGCTCGTCCTGTCCGTCGCCCGCCTGGTGCGCCGCGAGTCGCCGCGGCACGCCCTGTCAGGGCTCGTCGGCGTGGCCTTCGCCGCGTTCGTCGCGACGCGCAGCGGGCGCGCGGAGGACTTCTTCCTTCCCGGCCTGCTCGCGAACGCGGCCTATGCGTCGGCCTTCCTCATCTCGATCGCGGTGCGCCGGCCGCTCGTTGGCGTCATCGTCGGCGCGCTCGACGGCGAGGGCCAGGGCTGGCGCGACGAACCGAACCGCATGCGCGCGTTCACGCGAGCCAGCTGGCTGTGGGCCGGGATCTTCCTCACACGCCTCGCGGTCCAGCTCCCGCTGTATCTGGCGGGCTCGGTCGTCGCGCTCGGCATCGCGAAGACGGCGACGGGCCTTCCGCTGTTCGCGCTCGGCCTGTGGTTGACCTGGCGCCTCGTGCACCGTCACCGCGTGCCGGCGTCGGCCACGCGCGACGTCCCGGAACGCGGCCTCTAGGAGTGTTCGGCGCGATCTGGCGTGCGCCAGGTACGGCGCCGCGACCGCGCCCCCGGGTTACCCTGGGACGCGTGCTCAGGTCGTTGCCGCTCGCCTTGGTGCTGGTCCTCTGCTGCGCCGCGACAGCCGTCGCCGAGCCCGTGCAGCAGTTCGACGTCCAGCTCAAGAACGTGACGCCGCAGGGCCGGTTCGGGGTCGTGTTCATCGTCGAACTCGTTCGACACGACGGGCGGTCCGCTGCCGGCGATGACCGAGTCGTCGGTTCGCATCGCGAAGGGCATCCGCATCAAGCCGCGCTTCCTGCGCACCGAGCGGCTGTGCCAGACCGGCAAGCTGCGGCTGATCCTCCTCGACAACCAGCCGCGCGGTGTCACCTACGAGCAGATGCTCGGCGACCTCACGAAGATCCGCAACCGCATCGCGCGCAAGCTGAAGCCCAAGAGCCTCGCGATCGTCGACGCCTGCCGCCGGTCGTACGTCGGGAAGGGGACGTTCATCGTCGACGCGCGCCCGTCGTTCCCGGAGGTGCTCCCCGGCACGCTGTACGTCTTCCTCTCCCCGCCACCGCCAAGGGCGCGATCGGCGGTTTCGGCGTCATGACGTACTACGACCGGCGCGCGCCGATCATCCGCGACACCGCGCTGCTGCGCGACCAGCAGCCGGTCTTCACGGTCAACCTCTACGACGACCCGACCCCCGACGGGCTCTACGGCTACCGCCTCCAGCTGCTGCCGGACAACTTCGGGCGCCTCCCGTTCAGCGTCGCCGAGCTGCGCGTGGAGAGCCGGGGCATCGTCGAGACGACGAGGACCCGCGGCGGGAGGACGACCAGCGACTTCTGGGCGTCACTGCCCAAGTGCCCCGCCTCCGGCAGCCTTCCGTTCAGGGCGGAGTACCGCTACCGGACGGGCCTGCAGACGAGCACCACCGTCCAGGTGCCGTGCCCGCGCTACACGCGCTGAGCGGCTAGGCCACGGCGGGAGCGCCCAGCCGGGGCGCCGAGCCGTCGCGGGCGTGGACGATCGCTCGGGCGTGCTCGATGGCCTCGGGTGTCGTCGCGAAGAGGCGACCGTCACGGCGCAGGTCATCCGCGACGCCGAGCGCCGAGAGCACCTCCTCGTGGTCGGAGGCGACGCCGGAGAGCAGCACGATGATGCCGCGGCCGCTCGAGGTGCGTGATCGCGTCGCCGAGCACGCGAGCGCACCGGTCGCGTCGAGCGTCGTGACCCGCGCCATGCGCAGGATCACGACCCGGACCTGGGCGACCTCGGAGAGCTCGAGCAGGAACCGGTGCGCGGCGGCGAAGACCAGCGAGCCCTCGAGCCGGAAGGCGACGATGTGCTCGGCGAGCAGGGCGCGCTCCTCGGCGTCAGTGGTCGGCGGTCTCGCAGCGGGCACCTCGTCGAGCGTCGCCGACGCCGCGGCGGCCTGCGCAGCGCGAAGCAGCGCGGCGACGCCGACGCCGACCGTGACCGCGGTCACGAGGTCGACGGCGACCGTGACGGCGAAGGTCAGCGCCAGCACCGCCGCGTCGCCGCGCGTGGAGCGGGCCAGCGCCAGCAGCGACGCGCTCTGGACCATCTGCGCCGCGGTCGCGAAGAGGACGCCGGCGAGCGCCGCGAGCGGGATCAGGGCGACGAGCGGGCCCGCGGTGAAGACGATCACGGCGAGGATCGAGCGCGTGCACGACCGCCGCGAGCTTCGACGGTCGCGCCGGCGCGGACGTTGACGGCGGTGCGGGCGATCGGCGCCGGTGGCGGGGATGCCGCCGAAGACGGGCGCCGCGAGGTTCGCGAGCCCCTGGCCGAACAGCTCCTTGTCGGGGTCGTGGTGCTGGTTGACGCTCATGCCGTCGGCGACGGTCGCCGAGAGCAGGCTCTCGAGCGCGCCGAGCGCCGCGATGGCGAGCGCCGGCGGGAGCATGGCGCCGAACGTCGCGGGATCGAGGAAGCCGAGCGACGGCGACGGCAGGCCCGCGCGGGATCTCGCCGAGGAGGTTCGCGCCGAGCGGCAGCGCCCGCGTGGCCACGGTCGCCGCGACCACCACGGCCAGGAGCGAGAACGGCAGCCCCGGGCGGACGCCGAGCGCCGACGAGCATGACCGTCGCGACACCGAGCGCGAGCGCCGATCGACCCGACTGCGGGTCGGCCAGCAAAGCGCGCCACGGCGTCGACCGCCGCTGCTGCCGACCTTGTCGCCCTCGGCGGCCGTCACCCCGAGCGCGGCGGGGACCTGCTGCAGCGCGATGACGATCGCGATGCCGACGGTGAAGCCCTCCACCACCGGCAGCGGCAGGTAGCGGACGTAGCGCCCGGCGCGCAGGTAGGCCAGAGCGAGCAGCAGGACGCCGGCCATAGCGCCGACGACGAGCACGGCGGCGGCGCCGAACGTGCGCCACGATCGGCACGCAGCACGACGGTCATCGCGCCGGTCGGGCCGGAGACCTGCAGGTTGACTGCCGCCGAAGATCGCCGCGATGGCGCCCGCGACGACCGCGGTCGCGATGCCCGCTGCGCCCCGAGGCCCGAGGTGATGCCGAAGGCGAGCGCGAGCGGCAGCGCCACGACGGCGACGGTGACGCCCGGCGACAGGTCGCGCTTCGGGGAGCGGCGCAGCGTGCGGCCTCGGTCCGTGCGGCGCGGCAGCAGTGCCGCCGACGCCGAACCGCCGAGCCCGTCCACGCGGCGGGCATCAGGCGCGGCTCCGGCGGCCGGACGCAGGTCGCGCTGAGAGCTCGGTCGCGGTCGTCGAGAGCTCGGCGAGGATCCGGCGGGCCGGCCAGCAGCAGGTCGCGACACGTCGGAGGACGCGAGCGAGTAGCCGGACGGCGCCGGCCTCGCGCGCGATGCTGCACGAGCCCGGCACGGCGCAGCACCGCGAGCTGCTGGCAGAGGTTGACTGGGCTCGATCTCGATCTCGGCGAGCAGCTCATGGACCGCGCGTGGTCGCGCTCTGCGAGCAGCTCGAGGACGCGGATCCGCACCGGGTGCCCCATCGTGCGGAACAGCTCGGCCTTGGCCTGGTGCAGCGGAATCCCCATTGATTGAGGATTCTATCACTTGAAGAAGTCTTCAAGTAGTAACGGGATGCGCCTTCGCCCAGGCGATGATCGTCCCGGTCCCGCTGACGACCTCGCCGTCGTCGGCGACCAGCACCGGCACGTCCTCCTGGCCGGAGAGCTCGCGGATCGCGTCGCGCTGCCCCCGCCGCGTCCACGGCAGGAGCCTGTACCCCCGACGGTCTCGATCTCGAACTCGTGCCCGGCCTCGCGCAGCGCCCTGGCGGCGCGGCCGCACGGATGGCCCGAGCGAGGCGCCGTGGTCGGACTGTCCACACGTGTAGAGCTTCATGGGTGCGGACCCTATGGCAGTCTGCGCGGATGCTCATCGTCGACACGCGGTGAGACCTGGACCGCGATCACGCAGCCCGCGCACGCGTGGCTCGCCGGGCAGCTCGCGCGGTCATGGGGCACCGGCGACATCGCCCCGCCGGAGCCGCGCGCCGACGTCTGCCTGGGGATCGAGCAGCACGACGTGGCGTGGGCGGACTACGACCGCCGGCCGCCGCTGCACGCCGAGACCGGCCGCGCCGCGAGCTTCATCGAGGCGCCGGTCCGCGAGCGGCACCTCATCTGGCACGACGCGCCCGAACGGGTGCTGGCCCAGAGCCCGTGGGCGGCGCTGCTCGTCTCCCTCCACGGGACGAACATCCACACGCGCTACGTCAGCCTCGAGCACCTGCCGCAGGAGGATGCGGACATCGTCCGCGGCTACCTCGCCGATCAGCGCGCGCTCCAGGATCGGCTCATCGAGATCGCCGGGACGACCCGGGCCGCGGCCGAGCGCCAGGCCGAGCTGCTCTTCGCCCTCGACGCGCTGTCGCTGAGCCTCTGCCACGGCTGGCCGGAGCGCGAGCTGCCGCCCGTCGACGGCGCTCGTCATCCGCGTACGTCCCGACCGGGGTACGCGAGGCGACCCTCGACCCGTGGCCGTTCGCCGAGCCGGCGGTCACGGCGACGCTCGGTGCCCGCACGCTGACCGAGCGCTTCACCGACGAGCGGGCGATGCAGGCGGCGCTGGCGAGCACCCCGTCCGAGCACCGCACCTTCACGCTGCGGACCGCGTGACGCCGGCCTCCATCAGGCGCGACGCGCTCGCGATCGGGCTCGCGACCGGCGCCTACGCCGTCTCCTACGGCGTCCTCGCCGTCGCGTCCGGGCTCTCCGTCGCGAAGACGTGCGCGATGTCGGTGCTCGTCTTCACCGGCGCCTCGCAGTTCGCGGTCGTCGGCGTGCTCGGCGCGGGCGGCGGCGCCGCCGCCGCGATGGCGCCCGCCCTGCTGCTCGCCGCGCGCAACGCGCTGTACGGGCTGTCGCTCGTCTCCGTCATCCGCGGGCGCCTCCCCTTGCGCGCCGCGCAGTCGCAGCTGATCATCGACGAGTCCACCGCGATGGCGCGGGCGCAGCGGGATCCGGTGCTCGCGCACCGCGCGTTCCTGCTGACGGGCCTGAGCGTCTTCGTGTTCTGGAACCTCGGCACGCTCGCGGGCGCGCTGCTCGGGGTCCGGCCTCGGCGACCCGCGGGCGCTCGGGCTCGACGCGATGTTCCCCGCCGCGTTCCTCGCGCTGCTCGCGCCGCAGCTGACGACCCGCGGCCGCACGCGTCGCCGCGGTCTGCGGCGGGCTCCTCGCGCTCGTCCTCGTCCCGCTGGCCCCCGTCGGCGTGCCGGTGCTCGCCGCGGCGCTCGGCGTCATCCCGGGCGTCCTGGTCATGCACCACGCGGCGAGGGCCGCCGCGTGAGCTGGGCGGCGATCATCGCGCTCGGCGTGGCCGCGTACGCGCTCAAGGCGATCGGGCCGGTGGTCGTCGGCGGACGCCACGTCCCGCAGGACGTCACCGAGATCCTCGGCCTGATCGCCGTCCCGGTGCTCGCCGCGCTCATCCTCGTGCAGACGTTCGACGGCGCCGGCCGCCTGGTGATCGACGCGCGCGTGCCGGCGATGGCCGTCGCCGCGGTGCTCGTCTGGCGGCGGGCCCCGTTCCTCGTCGTCGTGCTGAGCGCCGCGGCGACCGCCGCGCTGCTGCGCGCGCTCGTCTGAGCGCTTCCGCGGCGGATAGGGTCCGCGGCGATGACCGACCGGCAGCCCCACCCACTCCCCGAGGACCCCGCGCTGGCCGAGGTCGCCGCGAGCCTTCAGGGCGCGGGGCACTGGGGCTGGGTCGTCGACCCGCAGTGGCGGATCCTCTTCGTGACGGACGAGCTGCGCCTCACCTTCGGCGGGAACGTCGAGTTCGCGGACTGGCCGGTCGGCGTGCACATGTTCAGTCCCGAGTACCTGGCGGCGACGCGGCGCGTTTCGCTTCGGGACCACCAGCGACGAGCTCTTCCGCAGCAACTTCGCCGCGGTCGGCGGCTGGGTCCTCACCGACACGCCCGGGCGGGCGTGAGGAGCTGCGGACGATCGTCGACCCGGTGCTGCACGACATGGTCGACTCGATCGAGCCCTACGACGGGGCCGCCCACTGGTTCGCGGGCGCCGGGACAGCGCTAATCGGCGCCGTCGGCGTGCACATCTTCGGCTTCCGCGTGCGCGACCGCGACGGGCGCCTCGCGGGGACCGCGATGATGACGAAGCCCTCCGCGGGCATGGCGACGCTCGGCTCGATCACGTCGATGGGCGACGCGCGCCACTACCAGCGGATGCTGCAGGTCGCCAAGGCCGGCCGGCGGCCCGCCGCGATCCTGTTCGCCGACCTGGAAGGGTCCTCCCCGCTGTCCCGGCGCCTGTCGACGGCGAGCTACTTCGCGCTCGGCCGCCGGCTCGTGCGCGCGCCGAACGCCGCGATCATCGAGGCCGGCGGCCTCCCCGGGCGCCACGTCGGCGACGGCACGGTCGCGTTCTTCCTCGCCGAGACCTGCGGCTCGGAGTCGGCGGCCGCCCGCGCGTGCATCACCGCGGCCCGCTCGCTGCGGGCGCGCTCGACGGCGTCGCGCAGCGCAGCGGGCTGGCCGCCAGGACGTGGTGCTGCGCTTCGGCCTGCACTGGGGCTCGACGCTCTACGTCGGCAGCATCACGACGGGCGGGCGCGCGGAGGTCACCGCGCTCGGCGACGAGGTCAACGAGGCGGCGCGGATCGAGGCGTGCGCGACCGGGGGCCGCATGCTCGCGTCGAAGGACCTCATCGAGCGGCTGGACCCCGGCGACGCGCAGGCGCTCGGGGTCGACCCCGACCGCATCACCTACACCGCGCTCGGCGACCTCGACTCGGCGACGGAGAAGGCGCGCCGCGACGCCCCCGCGATCGCCGTGTGCGAGCTGTGAGCGCGATCGACGACTACCTCGCGGCCGCTCCCGCCCGACCAGCGGGCCGCGCTCGAGCACCTGCGCGCGACGATCCGCGCCGCCGCGCCGGACGCGACCGAGGCGATCAGCTACGGCATGCCGGCGTTCAAGCAGGACGGCCACGGCCTCGTCGGCTACGCCGCCTTCAAGGCGCACTGCAGCCTGTTCCCGATGAGCGCGACGGTCATCCCCGCAGCACGCGGACGACCTCGGCGGGTTCACGACGTCGAAGGGCACGATCCGGTTCACGCCCGAGGCGGCCGCTCCCCGACACGCTCGTCACGGCGATCGTCCGCGCGCGGCTCGCCGAGCTCGCCGCGCGCGGCTAGGGTCCCGTCACATGTGGCCCGTCATCATCACCGTCGTCGTCATGATCCCACTGCTGGTCCTCGCCTGGGTGAAGATCCGCCAGCGCTGACGCGGACTACCTCCAGCGCCACTGCGGCCCGTAGCGCCAGACGTCACCGTCCACGCGCTTCCAGTTCTCCGGGTCGCCGAAGTCGAAGGTCTCCCGGTCGCCGCCGAACGTCAGGATCGACGGCCGCAGCCCGCCGGCGTGCACCGCCAACGCGTCGAAGTCGTACTTGATCTGGTCGGGTGCGGTCGCGTTCCACGGCGCGTCAGGCAGCCGGTTCCAGCGCGCCCCGTCGCGGCTGGCCCACATGTCGACCGGGTTGGCCGGCAGGCCGAACCCGCCGAAGCAGACGATGCGGTCCATCACGACCACGCACTGGTGGCCGGGGCGCGGGGACCACGCGGCGGCCGCGGTGACCTGCTCCCAGTCGCGGCCGTTGCGCGTGCGCCAGACATCGTTGTAGTAGGGCGGGCAGCGCTGCGTCTGCGGCGTGCAGATGAAGCCGTCCTCGCCGCCGAGCAGGTAGATGTAGCCGTCCTTGACGACCGCGGCCGCGCCCGCGCGCGGCGCCCACGGCGCATGCTCGGTCTCGCGCGTCCAGCTGCGGCCGTCGGCCGAGGACCAGACGTCGTTGTAGTAGATGCGCGCCGGCCCGCCGGGGCCGACGATCGCGGAGTCGTCGTTGCGCGACCCGCCGAAGACGTACAGGCGGCCCTTGAAGGACACGGCGCTCAGCCCGGCACGCCCCTCCCAGCGGTCGGCGCCCGGCCCGGCCGGGGTCTCGCGCGTCCAGGTCGCCCCGTCGCGGCTCGACCACACGTCGTTGAAGAACTGCGAGACCGGGATCTGCGCCGGCACGTCCGGCGGGCAGCCCTGCGGTCCCTGACAGGCGGGGTTCGGGATGACGTTGAAGTCCTGGCCGCCGATGACGTACATCCGGTCCCGCTGGGTGACGGCCTGGAAGTACGCGCGCGCCGGCCACTGTCCCTCGGCGGTCTTCTTCCAGCTCCGGCCGTCGTCGCGGCTGCGCCAGACGTCGCTCCAGATCGTGCTCGCCCCGGGCACCGGGACGATCTGCGGGTCGAGCGGCGTGCGGCCGCCCATGACGTAGAGCCGGCCGTGCAGCTCGACGGCCTGGAGCCCGGCGCGCTCGGTCCACTCCGTGTCGGCGTTCGTCTCCGACCAGCCGTAGCCCGCAAGGACGGCGTTGCCGCCGAAGAACGCGGACGCGCTCGCGGGCACCGCCGCGAGCAGGGTCGCCAGGACCGTGAACAGCGCCATCAATGGCTTCATGACATCTCCCCCGTGGTCGCCGCGGCCGGACCGCGCGGCAGTCGGGATGACGGTACCCAGGGTGCGGCGCGCCCGACAAGGGCGCCCCGCGACCGGGCGCGTCGCCGCTCAGCGGGCGCCGGCACGGTCGCCCCTATCCTCGGCCCATGGCGCGCACCTACGAGCAGATCACCGACCACCTGCGCGACTGGGTCGCGCGTCAGCCGATGTTCTTCGTCGCGAGCGCGCCGCTGGCGGCCGACGGGCACGTCAACGTCTCGCCCAAGGGCCCCGGCGGGTCGCTGCGCATCCTCGATGACCACCGCGTCGCCTACCTCGACATCGGCGGCAGCGGTGCGGAGACGATCGCGCACCTCCGCGAGAACGGCCGCATCGTCGTGATGCTGTGCGCGTTCGAGGGGCCGCCCGGATCGTGCGCTTCCACGGGCGCGGCGAGGCGATCCTGCCGGATGACCCCAGGTTCGAGGATCTGCTGGCCGAGGGCGGGTTCGAGGACGCGTCGCTGCCGCAGGCGCGCCGGTCGATCATCGTCGTCGACGTCGCCCGCGTCAGCGACTCGTGCGGCTACGGCGTCCCGCTGATGACGTTCGACGGCCTGCGCGGCCACCACTCGTTGTCCACGGAGAAGGCGCTGCGCACGCTCGGGCCGGACGGCTACGCCGAGAAGCGCGCGCGACAGAACGCCCGCAGCCTCGACGGACTGCCTGCGGTGGACTAGGGCGGCATCGTGGTGGGCAGCGGGCCCCGCGTAACGATGAGCGCACGAGCTGAGACCGACGGTCCATGATCGTCGACCAGCTGTGGCGCTACCCGGTGAAGTCCCTGCGCGGCGAGCCGCTCCAGCGGGCCGATGTCACTCCCGACGGCATCGGCGGCGACCGCATCGTCCACGTCCAGGGTCCGCACGGCGTGATCACCTCGCGCACGAAATCCCGCCTCCTCGGACTCGCCGGCACCCTGGGGCCGGACGGCGCCCCGCTCATCGACGGCCGGCCCTGGGGCGACGAGCGCTCGCGCGCGGCTGTCCGCGAAGCGGCCGGCGCGGACGCCGAGCTGGTCGCCTTCGACGGCCCGGAGCGGTTCGACATCATGCCCCTGCTGGTGGCGACCGACGCCGCGATCACCGCGTTCGGCCGCGACGGACGCCGGCTTCGCCCGAACATCGTCGTGGGCGGCGTCGAGGGCCTCGCCGAGCGCCACTGGCCGGGTGGGCGGCTGCGGATCGGGGAGGTCGTCATCAACCTCGACTCGCTGCGCGGGCGCTGCATCATGACGACCTTCGACCCCGACACGCTCGAGCAGGACGTCGACGTGCTGCGGGACATCAACGCACGCTTCGGCGGGGAGCTGGCGCTGAACGCGTTCGCCGAGTCGGCGGGGACGATCGCCGTCGGCGATCACGTCGAACTGCTGCCCTGACGCCACCCGCACGCCGCCGAGGATCGCGGTACGGCACAATCCCCGTACCCCCCAACGTGACGCCTGCGTCACGAACCCCCAAGGGGCTTTGCAACGAACCTCAAGGAGTCGATGATGGGAAGCGCTGAAGCGCTGGTCTTCGATGCGATCCGCACGCCGCGCGGGAAGGGCAAGTTCAACGGCTCTCTCCACGGCACCAAGCCGGTCGATCTGGTCGTGGGCCTGATGCACGAGACGCTCGTGCGCAACGAGAAGCTCGATCCGACACGCGTCGACGACGTCGTGCTCGGATGCGTCTCGCCGGTGGGCGACCAGGGCGCGGACATCGCCAAGACCGCGGCGATCAAGGCCGGCCTGCCGGACACCGTCGCCGGCGTCCAGCTCAACCGCTTCTGCGCCTCCGGCCTGGAGGCCGTGAACATCGCCGCCCAGAAGGTCGCCTCCGGCTGGGAGGACCTCGTCTTCGCCGGCGGCGTCGAGTCGATGTCGCGCGTCCCGATGGGCTCCGACGGCGGCGCCTGGGCGATGGACCCGGAGACGAACTACGACACGTCGTTCGTGCCCGCAGGGCATCAGCGCCGACCTGATCGCCACGATCGAGGGCTTCAGCCGCGACGACGTGGACGCCTACGCGGTCCGCTCGCAGGAGCGCGCCTCCGACGGCGCAGGCCGAGGGCCGCTTCGCGAACTCCGTCATCCCGGTCAAGGACCTCAACGAGCAGGTCGTCCTGGACAACGACGAGTTCATCCGCCCGGGCACGACCGTCGAGACGCTCGGCGGCCTGAAGCCGTCGTTCGCCGCGATGGGCGAGATGGGCGGCTTCGACGCCGTCGCGCTGCAGAAGTACCACTGGGTCGAGAAGATCGACCACGTCCACACGCCGGCAACTCCTCGGGCATCGTCGACGGCGCGTCGCTGCTGACGATCGGCAACGAGCAGGCCGGCGCAGCGAGCTGGGCCTGACCCCGCGGGCGCGAGATCCTCGCGACCGCCGTCTCCGGCGCGGACCCGACGATCATGCTCACCGGCCCCGCGCCCGGCCAGCAAGAAGGCGCTCGCGAAGGCCGGCATCACCGCCGACGACCTCGACCTCGTCGAGATCAACGAGGCGTTCGCGGCCGTCGTGCTGCGCTTCGTCCGCGACATGGGCCTCGACATGGAGAAGGTCAACGTCAACGGCGGCGCGATCGCGATGGGCCACCCGCTCGGCGCGACCGGCGGCATGATCCTCGGCACGCTCATCGACGAGCTGCGACCGCACCGGCGGCAGCTACGGCCTCGCGACGCTCTGCGTCGGCGGCGGCATGGGCATCGCGACCGTGGTGGAGGCGCATCTGACATGGACCGAGAATGACCACCACCATCAAGTGGGAGCAAGGCGATGACGGCATCGTCATCCTGACCCTCGACGATCCGAACCAGTCGCGCCAACACGATGAACGCGGCCTACGCCGAGTCGATGGCCGCGACGGTCGACCGTCTCGAGGCCGAGAAGGACGACATCAAGGGCGTCGTCCTGACCTCCGGCGAAGAAGACCTTCTTCGCCGGCGGCGACCTCAACGACCTCAAGCAGGCCACGCCGGAGAACGCGGCCGAGATCGCGGCCGTCGTGCGCGAGGGCAAGAGCCGCTGCGCCGGCTGGAGACGCTCGGCGTGCCGGTCGTCGCCGCGATCAACGGCGCGGCGCTCGGCGGCGGGCTGGAGATCTGCCTGGCCACCCACCACCGCGTCATCGTCGACGACCCGAAGGCCGGCGTCGGCCTCCCCGAGGTGCACGCTCGGCCTGCTCCCCGGCGCCGGCGGCGTCGTCCGCATCGGTGCGCATGCTCGGCATCGTCGACGCGCTGATGCAGGTGCTGCTCCAGGGCAAGCGCCTGCAAGCCGGCCAAGGCCAAGGAGCTCGGCATCGTCGACGAGGTCGTCGCCACGCGCGAGGACCTGGTCCCGGCCGCGAAGGCGTGGATCGCGGCGCAGGCGAGGACTTCGCCGGCCAGCCGTGGGACTCAGAAGGGCTACAAGATCCCCGGCGGCACGCCGATCGAACCCGAAGCTCGCGCAGAACCTGCCGGCGTTCCCGGCGAACCTGCGCAAGCAGCTCAAGGGCGCCAACTACCCGGCCCCGCACCACATCATGGCCGCGGCGGTCGAGGGCGCGCAGGTCGACGTCGACACGCGTTCGAGATCGAGGGCCGCTACTTCGTCGACCTCGCTGACCGGCCAGATCGTCGAAGAACATGATCCAGGCGTTCTTCTTCGACCTGCAGGCGCGTCAACGGCGATCGCGGCCGCCCCGAGGGCATCGAGCCCTACCAGGCCAAGAAGGCCGTCGTGCTCGGCGCGGGCATGATGGGCGCGGCGATCGCGTACGTCTGCGCGAAGGTCGGCATCGAGGTCGTCCTCAAGGACGTCTCGCAGGACGCCGCCGACCGCGGCAAGGCGTACTCGGAGAACCTCGTCGACAAGGCCGTCGAGCGCGGCCGCACGACGCAGGAGGACGGCGACGCCCTGCTCGCGCGGATCACCCCGACGACCGACCCGGCCGCCGCCGCGGGCGCCGACCTCGTCATCGAGGCCGTGTTCGAGGATCCGGCGATCAAGGAGCAGGTCTGGAAGGAGATCGAGCCGCACGTCGCGCCGGACGCGCTGCTGGGCTCGAACACCTCGACCCTGCCGATCACCGACCTGGCGGAGAACGTCACCCGCCCGGCCGACTTCATCGGGCTGCACTTCTTCAGCCCGGTGGACAAGATGCCGCTGCTCGAGATCATCAAGGGCGAGAAGACCGGCGACGAGGTGCTCTACAAGTCGCTCGACCTCGTCCAAGCAGATCAAGAAGACGCCGATCGTCGTCAACGACAGCCGCGGCTTCTTCACGAGCCGGGTCATCGGCACGTTCATCAACGAGGGCATCGCGATGCTCGCCGAGGGCGTCCCGCCCGCGTCGATCGAGCAGGCGTCCGGCCAGGCCGGGTACCCCGCCCCCGTGCTCCAGCTCAGCGACGAGCTGAACATGGAGCTGATGGCGAAGATCCGCAAGGCGAGCAAGGAGGCCGTGGAGGCCGACGGCGGCACGTGGGACGACCATCCCGCGTTCGCGGTCATCGACCGGATGCTCGAGCTCGAGCGCGCCGGCAAGCTCGCGCGGCGCCGGCTTCTACGACTACGAGGACGGCAAGCGCACGGGCCTGTGGAAGGGCCTGGCGCAGGAGTTCCCGCCGACGGACGACCCCGCGTCGATCGTCGTTCAAGGACCTCGAGGAGCGCATGCTCTTCATCGAGTCCATCGAGACGGTGCAAGTGCCTGGACGAGGGCGTCATCGAGACGGTCTCCGACGCGAACATCGGCTCGATCTTCGGGATCGGCTTCCCGGGCTGGACCGGCGGCGTCCTGCAGTACATCAACGGCTACGAGGGCGGCGTCGCCGGCTTCGTCGAGCGCGCCCGTGAGCTGGCCGCCGCCTACGGCGACCGCTTCGAGCCGCCCGCCTCGCTGGTCGCGAAGGCCGAGAGCGGCGAGCTGTACCTGGATGAGGCGCCGGTTGCGGCGTAGTTGACGGCCTCCTCACGGCCCGGTGTACTCACCGGGCCGTGAGGGACTGGCCACCCATCGCCGAGCCGGAGCTGCTGCGCCGGCTCGCACTCTCCGACGACGCGTTCCTCGAGGAGATGCGCGGGTTCGTGGCGAGCGTCGGCGCGCGGCCGTTCTCCGATGCGGAGTACGCGCTCGCGCTCGGGTACCCGTGGCCCCGCCCGCCCTCGTCGTTCGCGCTCGACGGCGAAGACGTCACGCCCCTCGACCGCTGGGACGCACTGGTCGCCGACGGACGCCACCCGCTGCTGGCGTTCGGCTCCAACGGTGCGCCCGCGACGCTGATCCGCAAGTTCAGCAACCTCCCGCCGGAGGACCGGAGCATCGTCGTCCTCGCCGGTGACCTGCACGACTTCGACGTCGCCGCCGCCGGGAACCCGACCGCCTACGCCGCGTTCCCCGCGACCCTCGTCCCGAGCCCGGGCACCGCGCTGCGTGCCTCGATCCTGTGGGTGACCCCTGCACAGCTGACGGCGCTGACGTGGACCGAGGTCAGCTACCGGCTCGGCCGCCTGGACGGCGTGCGCTTCACCCCGGACGTCGACGGCCCGCCGGCGATCGACCACGTCCTCGCGTACGCCTCGCGCTGGGGCGCCCACGTCGTGGACGGGGCGGTCGCGGCGCTCGCGGCGCTCCCCGCCGCGGACCGCACCGCGGCATCCTTCACGCAGGAGGAGCTGCTCGACCGCCTCGCCCGGCAGGCGATCGGCCCGGACGCCTCCGCGCGCGACCTCGTCGCGTGGATCTACGCGGACTTCGCGGCGGCCGGCGAGCGGATCGGGCCGATCCTGCAGGCGACCGCGCGCCCCTTCCACCCGGAGTCCTGGACGCCGTACCCGGCCTGAACGCGGCGCTCAGCGGGAGGAGTGGAAGTCCCCGCCGCAGGCGCCCCAGACGCCGCGGCGCCCGTCCCGCGCCCGGCGCTCGGCGCTCTCGTAGCGCGACCGGCGCTCGAACCGCCGGTCGCGGTAGGCGTACATCTCGGCCCACCCGCTCGCGATCTGCTGCTCGCCGAGGTCGCGGCCGCCCGCCTCGACGTACGCGAGGATGCGCCCGAACCGGTCGACCTGGTCCTCGGTCGGGTCGCCGATCAGCACGACGTCGCGGCCCTTCGCGGCATAGCCGGTCCCCTGCAGCGCGAGCCGCGCCATCGACGCCGACGCCTGCGGCCCGCCGCACTCGACGGGGGTGCCGGGCTTCTTCGTCTCCGGCGTGTCGATTCCGAGCACCCGGACGGTCTTCCTGCGCCCGTCCGCCAGCCGCACCTTGAGCGTGTCGCCGTCCACGACCCGCGTCACGCGCGCGGGCTCGCGGGCGCTGATCTGCGCCGTGCTCGCGGTCGCGTCGCCGCCGTCCTGCGCAGCGCAGCCGCCGAGGGCGGCGACGGCGGCGGTCGCGGCGAGGGACAGGACGATGACGCGGGGCATGCACCCATTGAACCGGCGCAGCGGACGGCATGCACGCCGTCATGCGCGGGGCGCCGCAGACGCGGTGCAGGACGGGGACACGCGCGCGGCTGCTCGCATAGGCTTTCCGCCGTGAGTCCTCCACGCGCCATCGTCCCCCTGCTCACCACGCTCACGCTCGCGGTCGCGGGCCTCGCCGCCTGCGGCGGCGACGAGGGCACCCCTGTCGGTGCGGTGCTCGACCGCGACGCGCTCGCCAAGGACATCAGCACTCGGCTGCAGCAGGCCGGGGCCGGCGAGGCGCCGCCGGTCACGTGCCCGAGCGACCTGCCGACCGTCAAGGACGCCTCGATCCGCTGCACCGCCACGATCAGCGGCCAGCGGTACGGCGTCACCGTCTCGATCACCGGCGGCGGGGGCGCGAACGCCACCTACGGCATCGAGGTCGACGAGAAGCCCAGCTGACCGCCGCGACGCCGGGCGCGGTCCGGGTAGCATCAGCGGCGACGATGACCACCCGGGGAGCTGGCGGACGGCCGGCTGAGATCGCGCCCAGCAGGCCGGCGCGGACCCGTTGAACCTGTGGGGTAATGCCCGCGGAGGGAGCGATGACGACGCGGCTCGGGGCACCACCCGACGAGTCCGGCCCGGTTCCCGGGTCACCGGCAGGGCACCATGCTGCGGTGGGCGTGCGCCTGCGCGAGGTCGCGTTCACGTACCCCGCGCGGGGGCGGCACGGGCGCGCCCTGGAGGCGGTCGCCGACGTCAGCCTCGACGTGCGCGACTGCGAGATCGTCGCGCTCGTCGGCCCGTCGGGCTGCGGCAAGACCACGGTCCTGGAGCTCGTCTGCGGCCTGGTCGCGCCGACCGCGGGCGGCGTCGATGCGGCGCCCGCGGTGCTCATGCCCCAGCGCGACCTGCTGCTGCCGTGGCTCGACGCGCTCGACAACGCCGCGCTCGCGCTGCGCATCCACGGCGCCGACCGCGCGAGCGCTCGCGCACAGGCGCAGCCGCTGATCGAGACCTTCGGCCTCGGCGGCTTCGAGCACGCCCGGCCGTACGAGCTCTCGGGCGGCATGCGCCAGCGCGTCGCGTTCCTGCGCACGCTGCTGAGCGGCAAGCCCGTCCTCTGCCTCGACGAGCCGTTCGGCGCCCTCGACACGCTCACCCGCGCCGACATGCGCGACTGGCTGGCCGGCGCACTGGCCCGCGCACCGCGAACGACCCTCCTCGTCACACACGACGTCGAGGAGGCCGCGATGCTCGCCGACCGCATCGTGATCCTCTCCCCGCGGCCCGCGCGGGTGCGGGCGGTGCTCGACGTCCCGCTCCCCCGCCCGCGCCGCGTCACCGACCCGGCGCTCGTCGCGCTGCGCGAACGCGCCCTGGAGGCGCTGCGCGCATGATCGCCGCGGTCCTCATCCTGCTGCTCCTGGCGGGCGCCTGGGAGGCCTACGCCCGCCTGGGCCCGGTCGACGACTTCATCCTCCCGGCGCCGACCCAGGTCGCCGCGGCGCTCGGGGACGACCGGGCGCTGCTCTGGGACAACTTCTGGGTGACCGCGCAGGAGGTCGGGCTCGGCATCCTCGTCGCGCTGATCCTGGGAGCGGCGCTGGCGATCGTCATCCACCTGTCCCCGACGCTGCGCCGCGCGGTCTACCCGCTGCTGGTCGGCTCGCAGGCGGTGCCCGTCGTGATCGTCGCGCCGCTGCTCGTCGTGTGGTTCGGATTCGGCATCGCGCCGAAGCTCGCGATCATCGCGCTCGTCTGCTTCTTCCCGATCGTCGTCACGACGCTCGACGCGCTCGCGGCCGTCGACCCCGAGCAGCGCAAGCTCCTGCGGACCCTCGACGCCTCACGCCGTCAGGAGCTGCGCTGGGTCGAGATCCCCGCGGCGCTTCCGGGCGCCCTGTCCGGCGCCAAGATCGCCGTCGCGGTCGCCGTCATCGGCGCGGTCTTCGCCGAGTACGCCGGGTCCAGCGAGGGACTCGGCAACGTCATCCTCCAGGCCATCCCGCAGCTCGAGACCGCTCGCGCCTACGCGGCGGTGACCCTGCTCGCCGCCCTCGCCATCCTGCTCTTCGCCCTCCTCGCCCTCGCCGAGCGCCTGCTCGTGCCGTGGGCCCGCCGACCCCACGACCGGAGCCGTGCATGACCCCGACCCGCCGCCCCCTCGCCGTCCTGCTGTCCGCCGCCCTCCTGGCCGGCACGCTCGCGCTCAGCGCGTGCAGCTCCAAGGACGACACCGCCGGCACGCCGCAGCCGCGCCCGCTGACGCTCGTCCTGGACTACCTGCCCAACGCCGACCACGTCGGCATCTTCATGGCGAAGGAGCGCGGCGAGTTCACGCAAGGCCGGGCTCGACGTGCGGATCGTGACCCCGTCGGACCCCGCCGCGCCGCTGAAGCTCCTCGCCGCCGGCCGCGCGGACATCGCGATCTCCTACGAGCCCGAGATCCTGCTCGCCCGCGACAAGAACCTCGAGGTCCTCAGCATCGCGGCGATCGCGCAGCGCCCGCTGACCTCGCTCATGGCCGTCAAGGGCCGGACGGTCGATCCCGCGAAGCTCGCGGACAAGAAGGTCGGCACCGCCGGGATCCCCTACCAGGACGCCTACCTCGACCAGATCCTCGAGGAGGCCGGCGTCGACCCCGCGACCGTCAAGCGCGTGAACGTCGGGTTCAACCTCGTCCCGGCGATGCTGTCCGGGCGCGTGGACGCGACGCTCGGCGCGTTCTGGAACGTCGAGGGCGTGCAGCTGCGCCTGGAGGGACGCCGCCCGCGCATCGCGCCCGTCGACGAGCTGGGCGTCCCGACCTACGACGAGCTGGTCCTCGCCGCCGGCTACGACACCGTGCAGCGCGACGGCGCCGTGCTGCGGCGGTTCATCCAGGCGCTGCAGCGCGGCACGCGCGCGGCGGAGGCGGACCCGCAGGCGGCGGTGGCGGCGCTGCGCAAGGCGTCCCCGGACCTGTCGAAGCGCTTCGCCGCCGCGAGCGTCGAGGCGACCCTCCCCGTCCTCTTCCCGGAGGAGCGCAGCCGCCCGTTCGGCTTCCAGAACCTCGAGCAGTGGCAGGAGTACGCGGACTGGATGCGGCGCAACGACCTGCTCACGCAGCCCGTGGACGTCGGGACGGTCGCGACGAACGAGTTCCTGCCCGGTGAGGGCCTGGGAGACGCGGGAGGGACGCCGGAGGCGCCGTGACGGGTGCGGTCGCGCGCAGCGAGCCCTGGCCCACCGGCGCGCCCAGCGCGTGGGCGCCCGCCAGGCCCGCCCAGCGGCCGTAGGGCGCGAACAGCTCGCGCACCTCGTCCTCGGTCGCCCGCGCGCGCGGATGGCCGTGCAGGAGCGGCCCGGCGAACTTCAGATAGGCCAGGTCGCCGGCGGGCAGGCGGTCGTGGCGGCCCTGGCCGTGGAGCGCGAGCACGTCGACGGTCCACTGGCCGATCCCGGGGATCGCGCGCAGCCGCCGCCAGCCGCGCTCCTGGTCGGCCGCGCGCAGGTCCACGCGTCCCGCGGCGACCTCGGCGGCGGCGCGGCGGAGCGCCAGCGCGCGTCCGGCGCTGAGCCCGAGGCGCTCGAGCTCCGCCGGCGCGGTCCCGGCGAGCGTGCCCGCGGACGGCAGGTCGCGCAGACCGCTGCCGGCGTCCGCGCGGCCCAGGCGCCGCACGATCCCGCGCTCGATCTCCACGGCCCGCCGGTACTCGATCAGCTGCTCGCAGATCGCCCAGCAGAGCACCTCGAACGGCTCGGGCCGCCGGGGCACGCGCAGCTCGGGACGGGCGCGGACGGACGCGCCGATCAGCGGATCGGCGCGGAACGCGTCGTGGAAGGGCCGCAGGTCATCGTCGACGCCGGTCGCGAAGCGCATCGCGCGCGATCGCCTCCTCGGCCACGTCGCGGCGCGCGGCGCGTGCGCCGAAGACGACGCGGTCGCGCGCGGGCTGGGCGACCTGGACGCGCACCGGCTCGTCATCCACGTGCAGCAGGCGCTCGAGCACCCCCTCGCGGCGGCGTGCGATCCCGTCCATCCCCGTCCGGGGGAGCCGCAGCGGCCAGGCCGGGCGGACCTCCCGGCGGACGGCGATCACGGCTTGCGGTTCAGCAGGTGGACGTCCACGAGGAACGAGCGCGTCGCCGCGACGTCCAGCGCCGACTTCCCGCGGCGGCGGCCGGCCTTCGCCGTCGCCTTCCGTGCGCGCCGGTGCGCGACCACGACGGCGGTCGCCGCGCCGACGGCGAACGACCCCGCGGCGACCGCGGCCTGCGTGCGCACCACCTGTGCGGTCGTGCGCGGCGCCGGCAGGGCGCGCGCGCCGGTCACGACGACGGCGTCCACCTCTTCGGCGTCCCCCCGCGGGGGGACGTGCGGCGCGACCTGCTCCATCGGCCGAAGGCTACCGCCCGGCTACGACGCCGGGTGCTCGATCTCGCGAGTGGGCGTCCAGACCTTCGCGTCGGCCGGGTAGGCGGACGGCGCGTCGTGCTCCAGGCGCCGCTCGTACATCCGGTAGCGCTTGACCACGCGCCCGCCCATCGCCTCCATCCCGCGGTTCATCGGGACGTTCGTCTCGAGGATCCAGCCCATCTCGCCCCACTTGACCGGCGAGACCGCGGCCATGTCGAAGTGCTCGATGTAGAGCTGGGCGGCGACGCCCGTGTTCTGGAACTCGGGCTTGACGCCCAGGAATCCCACGCGGCAGCGGTCGACCGTCCGCCGGCGGCGCAGGAAGTGCCACCAGCCGAACGGGAGGACGCGTCCGTTCATCTTCTTCAGGACCTGGTTGATGTCCGGGACCGTGATCGCGATCGCGACCGGCTCCCCGGTGTCGATCTTCTCAGAGACCATGAACCAGTCGGGGTCGAAGACGAGCTGGAGCTCCTGCGCGTAGGCGTCCAGATCGGCCTTGTCGTAGGGGACGAAGCCCCAGTTGCGCGCCCACGCCTGGTTGTAGATCTCGGCGAAGACGTTCATGTCGCGGCGCAGCGTGCGGCGGGACATGTGCCGCAGGCGAATGCCGTGATCGGGCTCGCAGCGCTCGGCGAGCTCGAAGATGACGGGCAGGATCTGCTCGCGGTCGGCGATCTCCAGCTGCCACATCAGCAGGTCCATCGCCTTCTCCAGCCCCGCGCGCTCGCACAGCTCGCGGTAGTACGGCGGATGCCACGGCTGGCGGATCATCGCGTCGATCTCGAAGCCCTCGACGACGATCCCGCTCTCATCGTTCATGACGAAGTCCATCGGCCCGACCATGCGATCGCGCTCACGCTCGCGGTTCCAGGCCTCGGCGGCCGCCAGGAGCGCGTCGGCGGCCTCCTGGTCGTCCTCGCACTCGAAGAACCCCCACATCCCCCAGCGCGTGCCGTGGAAGGCGTTGTAGGCGTGGTCGATGTGCGCGCTGATCCGGCCGACGACCCGGCCGTCCCGGCGGGCGAGGAACAGCTGCGCCTCGCCGTGCTTGAAGAAGGCGTTGAACCGGGGGCTCAGGAACAGCCGACGCTCGATCCGCAGCGGGGGCGTCCACTGGGGCGAGGTAGCATGCAGCCGGTACGGGAGCTCGATGAACTCCCGCCTGTCCCGGCCCGATGTGACGGGCTGCACCTCGAGCGCCACGGCGGCGCACCCTACATGCCCGAGACCCGCATCGACGTCTTCGAGAAGGCCCGCACCCACGACCGCCTGGAGCAGCTCCGGGCGGCCCGCGAGAGCGACGTCCTCCCCTACTTCCGCACCCTCGACGGGCCGGCGCGCCCGGTCGTGGTCATGGAGGGGGCCGAGCGGATCATGCTCGGCTCCAACAACTATCTCGGGCTGACGGCCGACGAGCGCGTCATCCAGGGCGCCCAGGACGCGCTGACCCGATACGGCACCGGCCTGACCGGCTCACGGCTGCTGAACGGGACGATCCCGCTCCACCTCGAACTCGAGCGCGAGATCGCCGAGTGGATGGGAACCGACGACGCGATCGTCTACACCACCGGTCATCAGGCGAATCTCGGCGCGCTGGGCACGATCCTGGGGCCGGGCGACACCGTCATCGCCGACTCCGGCGACCACGCGTCGATCCTCGACGGCTGCCTGCTCTCGCGCGCGAAGCTGCGGCCGTTCCGCCACAACCGCATGGACAAGCTCGAGCGGGCCCTGGAGCGGGCAGCCGGCGACGGGGGCGGCGTGCTCGTCGTCGTGGACGGCGTCTTCTCGATGGAGGGCGACCTCGCGCCGCTGCCCGGGATCTGCGACCTGAGCGAGCGCTTCGGCGTGCGGCTGATGGTCGACGAGGCCCACGGAGCGGGGGTCCTGGGGCGCCGCGGCGCCGGCACGGCCGAGCTGCTCGGCGTCGAGGACCGCGTGGACCTGCGGGTCGGGACTTTCAGTAAGTCCCTGGCCGCCTGCGGCGGGTTCGTCGCCGGCCCGGCCGACGTCATCGACTTCCTGCGTGTGCAGTCGCGCGCCTACCTCTTCACGGCGTCGGCCGTCCCGGCGGCCGTCGGCGCCACCCTGGCGGCGCTGCGCGTCCTGCGCTCGGACGAGGGCACGCAGCTGCTCACGGCCGTCCTGGACAACGCCTGGGCCCTGCGGGACGGCCTCGAGGACCTCGGCTTCGCGGTGGTCCGCCCGCAGCGCCTGGACTCCCCCACCGCGCAGCACGACGCGCCGGGCGTCCGCGACGGCGCGATCGTCACGCCGATCGTGCCGATCCTCGTCGGTGACGACTGGAAGGCCGTCCTGCTCTGGCGCGCGCTGTTCGACGCCGGCGTGTTCGTCAACACGGCGCTCCATCCCGCGGTCCCGCCGGGTGGCGCGCTGCTGCGCACGAGCGTCATGGCGACGCACGACCGCGCGACGATCGACCGCGCGCTGTCGGCGTTCGCCCGCGTGAAGCAGACGTTCGAAGCCGAGCACGGACCGCTCCCCGGGCCCGGCGAGCTGCACTGAACGGCGTCCGCCCGGGCGCAGAAGGTGCGGCCGGCGCACCTTCTGCGGTCACATTCCCGATCACACGAAACGGACGCTCTGAGCGGGCAAACCGTTCACGACCCGTTGACCTTCCGGTCGCCGCTTTCGTAGGTTGCCCTCTGCGCCGGTCAGGCGCTCGGGAGACGGGGCAGAGACGAGGCCGTGGAGGAGTTCGGAGACCACCCGGCCGTTGTCATCGACGCCCTTTCGGAGGGAAACCCGGGTTCATCGCCTGACCTGCATCACAGTCCAAGATCGAGACGAGCCGCCCCGGACGGGGCGGACGGGAGGACCCATGACGCAAGCAGCGAGGACGTCCCCAGCGCCGCAGCACCTGCAGGCGCTCGAGCGCGCGAATGCCGTGCGGCTGGCCCGCGCGTCGCTGAAGCGCGCGATCGCCTGCGGGGAGGTCCGCGCCGCCGACGTCATCCTGGACGCACCGTGGGAGGCGGAGTCGATGACCGTCGCCGACCTCCTCACGAGTCAGCGCCGCTGGGGCCAGACCCGCTGCCGGCGCTTCCTGCAGATGATCCCGCTGTCGGAGAGCAAGACCATCGGCTCGATGACCGACCGCCAGCGTCGCGCGGCGGCCGAGCTGCTGGAGGCCCAGACCGGGGCCGAGTCCGGCGAGCGCGCGTCCGCGCTCGTCGTCGCTGTCGCCTGAGGAGCCACGCGCGCCGGTTCGGGCCCGCCCGGGCTCAGGCCGGCGCGCAGATCTCCAGGATGTGGCCGTCCGGGTCGCGCAGGTAGATCGAGGCCAGCCCGCCGCGGTCGAAGACCTCGGTCGTGGGCACCTCGCGCGAGCGCAGCCAGTCGCGCCAGGCTGCGACCTCCGCCGGGGAGCCGACGCTCAGCGCCAGATGGTGCGTCGCACCGGTCCCCTGCGTCCCGGCCGGCATCTGCGGGTACTCGAGGAACGAGATGAGGCTCCCGGGCGCACCGCCCGGGTCGGCGCTGAACCAGAAGTGCCGCGACCCCGGGTCGTCGTCGTTGGCGCCCTCGCGCAGCAGGGCGAGTCCGAGGACGTCGCGGTAGAAGGCCGTGGTGCGCTCGAGGTCCCCGCTGATGAGCGTGGCGTGGTGGAGCCCGGTGATGCGCATCCGCCGGGCCGGATCGGGCGGGGACGCGGGCTGATCGCTGTGGGAGAGGTCGGTCACGGGGTCCAATCCAACACGATCGGGCGGTCAGGCTCGCCAGCTCACGCCGCCGGAGCGCCGGCGGAACAGCTCGCGCAGCAGCTGCAGCGCGAGCGAGGAAGACGACGGCGGCCACGCCCAGGACGACCGCCTTCGGAGGCTGGAGGAGCCCCGCGAGCGGCGCGGCGACGAGGATCGCCGCCAGGCCGGCCACGAGCGCCGAATGGGAGCGGTAGCCGGCGAGATGCTCGCGCAGGGCCAGCTCGCCGGTCGCCGCCACCACGAGGACGAGCCCGAACCCGACCAGCAGCGCGGTCGGCCCGCCGCCGAGGAATGCCGCCGCGAGCAGGATCATCCCGACGAGGATGCACAGCTCCGTCAGCGGGACGGGGTGCCACGGAGGCCGGGGCGCGTCGTCCAGGCGCGCGCGCCGTCCCGGGTCGGCGACCGGCCGGCGCTCCGGGGCGGGTGCGGGCGGGCGCGGCGGCGCAGCCGGCCCGTCGATCGGGTCGGAGAGCACTCCGCGCTTGCGGCTGCGCCGTCCCATCAGGCTGTCAGGCGGGTAACGGGCAGCCCGACGAGAGCTTGACCTGCCACCAGCCCATGAACCGGCCGACGACCCCCAGGCGGGGCCGCACGTGCCAGACGCCGCAGCCGCTCTCGCCGAGCTCACGCCGGGGGATCCGGACATGGCGATGGCGCCCGGGCTCCAGCAGCATGCGCTCCAGCAGCAGGCGGGCATCCTCGCGGCGGCGCTCGCGCTCCTCGAGCAGCGCGCGGGCATCCGCGACACGGTCGGCGAGCGCGTCGCGCAGGCGCTCGAGCTCGCCGAGCGACAGGACCCGCGGGCCGCGGAGTGCCGGGACGGCGGTGTCGATCCCGCCGTCGGGCATCGAGTCGACGACGGCGCAGGAGAGCCGGTGCTCCAGCAGCGCGATCTGGGCGCGCAGCGCCCGCCGGCCCGCGGCCTCGTCGGCCGTGCCGGGAACGACGTGTTCGCGCATGGGGGCGTCGAAGCCGGGTCATCGCACCTCTCCTCCGCGCGGAGTCTACTCCGGCATCCCGGCGGCGAGCGCCTCCTGGCACGTCCACAGCGCCTCCTCCACGTGGATCGACGGCACCCCCGGGATCCGCACGGCCACCAGGCGCAGCCGCGCGGTCCGCCGGCCGGGAGCGACGTCGGGCGCGAGATCCCCGAACAGCGCTCCCAGCACGCGCCGTCCGTCGGCGAGGACCAGGCGCCCGGAGCCCAGCGGCGCTGCCTCCGGCCCCTCCCCCAGCCGCTCTCCGGCCGCCGCGGCACGCAGGCCCGGAAGCCCGTCGAGGGTCGCCGCGTCAAGCGCGCTGCACGGGCACGCCGGTGTCGAGGAGCGCGAGCAGCAGCGCGTCCGGAAGCGGCCCGCGGCTGCGGTGGCCGCCCTCGACGAGCCGGGCGACGGCGGCCTCCTCCACGGGCGTGCGCGTGCTGTCGGGGTCGATCCCGATGTGGCGGTAGAAGACGCGGTAGGCCGCGGGCACCGGCTCACGGCGCAGCTCGACCGCGCGCCCGCCGCGCATCCGCGCCGCCAGCAGCGCCAGGCGCTCGCGCGTTCCGGGGTCCGGTGTCCGGCGCTCGGGGGCGGGGACCTCGCACGAGAGCACCTGCAGCTCCGGGAACTCGCCCAGGAGCCCTGGCGCGACCGCGCCCAGCTCGATCGGCGCCTCCCCGTTCACGCCCCCGCCCGGTCCGCGGCCGCCTGGAGGTTCCGCAGCCGCGCGCGCAGCTGGCCGACGTCCTGCTCGCCGACGACCGTGTCGTGGACCCGCCCGCCGGGGAGGACGAACGTGATCTGCGGGCAGACGGCGACCCCGTAGAGGTTCGCGAGGATCGCGTCGCGGTCATAGGCGACGGGGAAGGTCCAGCCGCGCCGACGGATGGTCGCGCGGAGCGCCTCGCGGTCGCCGCGCAGCGCGACGGCGGCGACGCGCACCTGCGGCGTGGCGCGGGCGGCGCGGGCGAGCGCGTCCAGCTCGTCCTCGCAGCGCTTGCGGCCGGGAGCGAGGAACGCGATCGCCGCCGGGCGGCCGCGGACCAGCTCGCACGAGGTCACGATCCCCGGGCCCTCCAGGTCGCACGCGGGCCGTGACCCGGCGGCGCCCTGGTCGCGGCGCGTGGCGACGTTGACGTCGCCATCCAGCCGCGACGGCGCGAGCGGCGCGGCGAACGCCGGCATCGGGTCGCCCGCGGCGGGTCCGCTCGACGACGTGCCCGGTGTCTTCAGCGTGTTGAGCGCCACGACGGCGAGCAGCAGGAACATCGCGCCGAGCGCGATGGCGCGCGGCAGGCGCGTGCCGAACGTCGGGGGACGATCACCGGGCGGGATCGGCGTCATGTGGCGGGCGCCTGCGCGCTGGCGGTCTCCCGGCGCAGGCGCACGCGCCGGGGGGCCAGGGCGCCGCGCTCGGCGAGCACGAGCACGGCGGGAAGCACCACGAGGACGCCGAGCAGCGCGACCGCGAGGTCGATGACCGTGACGGCCCCGAAGTCGCGCAGCATCCGGATGTCGGAGAGCACGAGCACGCCGAACCCCGCGATCGCGGTCGTGCCGGACGCCAGGACGGCCGCGCCCGTCGACCGGTACGTCGCCGTCAGGGCGTCCGCGACGCCGAGCCCGCCCGCGCGCTCGGAGCGAAAGCGCTCGCTCAGCAGCACGCTGAACTCGGTCGCGATCGCGATGACGAGCGCGGAGAGCATGATCGAGAGCGGGTTGAGCGGGATGCGCACGAGGAAGATGCTCAGCGCCGACCAGCCCGTGGCCAGCACGATCGGCACGAGCGGGACGAGCGCGCGGGCGGCGCTGCGCAGCGCGGCGAGCAGGACCAGCGCGACGGCGAGCAGCCCGCCGAGCAGGATCGCCAGCCGCCGCCAGGGCGACGCGATGCGGTCGTTCGCCTCCGCGGCCAGGACCGGAAGCCCCGCGAGCCGCGCCGTCACCCCGGGCGGCGGGTCGAGCTCGCGCTGCATCGTCTTCAGGACCTCATACTGGCGTTCGAGCGGCAGCAGCTTGATCCCGAACGCGAGCGTCGCCGCGCGGCGGTCCGGGCTGATCACGTTCTGCGAGAAGTACGGCGGGACGGTGTCGAGCAGCCCTTCGATGCGCCCACGCGTCGCGAGCGACGCCTTCGTCGTGAAGAGGTCCGGGAGCGAGAACGCCGGGCACAGCTCCGACCGCCCGCAGCCCTTGCGCGCGTCGAACCGCAGCTCCTTGAGGATCCGCGCCTGGTAGCGCGTCATCCACGAGACGACCGCCGGGTCGGTCACGCGCCGGCCCTCCACGAGGACGTTGACCTCGCCGCCCACGCCGCTGATCCGCTGCAGGTCGCGCAGGTCGCGCAGCGCGGTCAGCCGCTGCGGGACCAGCTCCTGCACGTCGGACTCCACCCGCGTCTGCGTCTCGAGCGCCCAGCCGGCGACCGCGAGCACCGCCGCCGCCGCGAGCACCCGGCCCGGGCGGGCGACGGCAGCCGCGAGCACGCGGCGGCCCGCGCCGCGCACGCCGCGGCGGATCCCGCCCGCGACGCGCGTCCCGCGCACGATCTCCCCCGCGCCCCGCCACGCCGACGCGACGGCCGCGCCTGCGCGGCGGACCCGCCCCGGCGCTGCGGACGCCGGCCGATGCAGGGCCTGCGCCGCCACGCCGAGCGTCAGCGCGCACAGCAGCGCGAGCCCGATCCCGGCGACGAGCAGGATCCCGAAGCCGCGCACCATCGGGACGGGCGAGAAGGCGAGGACGAGGAAGCCGGCGGCCGTCGCGCACGCGGCGATCACGACGGTCGGCGCGCCGTCGGCCGCCACGCGGGCGACCGCGTCGGGCAGCGGCTCGTCACGTTCCTGCAGCCGTGCCTGCAGCTGGATCGCGTAGTCGACCGCGAGGCCGATGAGCACGGGGATCACCGCGATCGACGCCATCGTCAGCGGGGCCCCGACGAGCGACATCGCCCCGAATGTCAGCGCGGCGGCGCACAGCGCCACGAGCAGCGGCACCAGGCGCAGCCGCGCGCGGAAGACGAGCAGCAGCGTGAGCGCCATCACGAGCACGGCGCCGAGGAGCAGGATGATCGTCGACCGCGAGATCGAGCGCGAGAGCTCCTGCACGACGACGGGCGCGCCGGTCACCGCGAAGTCGCCGCGGCTCAGCCGCCACTCCGGCATCGCCGCGGCGGCGCGGATGTCGGAGATCGCCTGCGCGCGCCGGGAGGCGCTCAGGCCGTCGCGCAGGCGCACCTGGATGAGCGCCCCCTCCTTGCCCGGGAAGATCGAGGCGAAGCGGGCCTTCGGGACGCCGGCGCCGCGCCGCTCGTCGAAGACCAGGCGCGCGATGAAGCGCGGGTCGCTCAGGCTCGGCGGCGACGTGATGCCGTAGCGGATGGCCAGCGCCAGGACGTCCCGGTAGAACTGCGCGTTCACCAGGTCCTTGGCCTTCGCCGCGTACGCGCGCGCCTCGGACACGCTCGAGCCGCGGGCGCGCGCGAGCTCGTAGGCCGCGCGGGACGCCTTCTCGGCCTGGCGCGACTGCCGCCCGCTGGCCGCCGCGAACTGGTCGGAGATCTGCCCGACTGCCTCGTTGAGGAACGTCCCGGGGCCGAACACGACCTTCGCGGGCTTCGTCCGCGCCAGCCGCGCGCACGGCCCGTCGGGGCCGCCGCGGGGGCGGCGCCCGGCGGGAACGTTCCCGGAGAGACACCCCTCCAGCCCGAGCACCTGCGCGAGATCCTGGGTGAGGACGACGTTCGCGACGGGCTCACGGACGACGACGTAGACCGCGTCGTCCCCGAAACGCTCGTGCAGGCTCTCCGTCGCCGCGTAGCCGGGCGTCGACGTGCCGACGAGGGTCTCGGTGTCCGCCCGCGTCTCCAGCCGCAGCGCGAGCGCGGCACCGGCGAGGGCCAGGAGCACGACGGTCGCGGCGACGACCAGCGGCCGCCGCGCGGCCGCGCCCATCAGGCCTGCGAGCAGCCGCGTCAGCATCGGGCTGAACGGTACCGGCGCGCCGTGCCGCGGCGCGCCACCGGCCCCGTCCTACGGCGCGCCGAAGATCGGCTTCGGCGGGTTCGTCCCGGGCCCGACCTGCGGGAACTGCGTGAAGCCGTTGCCGGCGTTCGCCTTGCCCTGCTGCGGGCAGCTCGGCGCGGGCACGTTGGCGGGGTCGTTGCCGAAGCCGTACTTGAGGATGCGGTTCGTCAGGCTCGTCCCGAGCACGGTGGAGGTGTTCGGGTTCAGCTGCGGCGCGGGACCGGTTGCGCAGCCCTTCGTGTTGTAGACGGGGACGTTGGCGCCCGGGAGCCCTGCGAGCAGCCCGCGCGGGAAGTCGTACGGGGTGTTGCGGTTGGACTTGATGCGCGTCGGGTAGGCCGCGAGGCCCTCGGGGCTCAGCGGGCCCATGATGCGCGTGTAGTTCGTCAGCTTGCCGCTCTGGTTCGTGCTGGCGTTCGTCGCGGCGGTGACGTTCGCGAAGAACGACGTCAGCTCGCCGGGGTATGCGCCGAGGTACTGCACGAGCGGGTTGAGCTGCGCGAGCGCGGGGCTGAGCGCGCCGAAGAACGGCGCTGCGTCCTTGAGGAAGCTGTTGACCGCCGGAAGGCCCTTGACGGACGCGTTCTGGGCCGGGCCGAGACCCTCCATGAGGGCGCTGAGCTCCGGCGCGAACTCCCCGAGCGCCGCCATCGTCGGCCCGAGTTCGGCCGCGGCGGGCTTGAGGTCGGTGATCAGCGGGTCGGTGGTCTCGGCGAACTCGGCGGTGCGCTCGAGCAGCAGCCGCGACTCGCGCTGGAAGGTCGGGAAGGCGACGAAGGTCTGCGCGAGCTGCTGGTTGCGCTCGGCGGTCGTCGCGAACACGCGGTTGGTGTTCTCGAACAGGCCCTGGAGCTGGTCGCCGCGGGCGCTCAGCGCCGCGAACACCCGGCCCGTGTTGGACACGAGCCGGCTCAGGTCGTCCTCGTCCTCGTTGAGGATCGTGAGGAGCCTGGTCGCCTGGTCGACGAGCGGCGGCAGCACGCCGAAGAAGTCGTTGATGTCCTGCCCGCGGCCGGCCGAGGCGGTCGCGAGCTCCTCCTGCCAGACCGCGAACGCGGCACGCGTCTTGGGGTCGAACGTCTGGACGATCTCGTCGAGCTCGACCGTCGGCGTGATGTTGCGGACGGGCAGCTTGCCGCCGTCCGGCACCGCCGGGCTCTGCGGGTCGCCGGGCGTGATCTCGACGTAGGTCTCACCGAGCAGCGTCTTCTGGCGGAGCATCACGCGCGAGTCGCTGGTGACCGGGGCGTACTGCGCGTCGACCTGCACGATGACGTCGGAGACGCCCGTCTTGGGGTTCGCGGTGATCTTCTTGACGCGGCCGACCGAGACGCCCGAGATCCGCACGTCGGCCTCTTGCGCGAGCTGCCCGGCCTCGCGGAAGGGGATCGTGTACTGGTAGCCCTTGGCGCGCAGCGGCGTGGCACCGCCGAAGGCCATCCACAGGAACAGCAGCAGGCCGAAGCACGACAGCGCGAACAGCACCATCACGAGGATCCGGCCGAAGCTGGGAGCCTGTTTCTGCACGCGCGCTCCTCCCTACCGGCCCGACGCCGTGGTCGTGGTCCCGCCCGTCGCGGACGAGGTCCGGATGACGGGCGGCGGGGTCTCGCCGAGGGCCTTGAGCGTCGCGGCGTGGAGCGGGTCGCCCTGCGCGGCGCCCTGCCGCAGGATCGCGCTCGCGTCCGCCTTGCCGGCCGCGGCGGCCTTGCCGGTGCCGCAGACCGACGCGAACGTCGGCGGGTTGAGGAGCGTCACCAGCGTGCCGAGGATGGCGTTCGCCTTGCCGACGGCCTCGTAGACGCGCAGCGAGTCGCACGAGCCGAAGACCACGCCGCGGCGGGTCGGGCCCATGCCGTCCTGCGAGGCGAGCAGCGACGCGGCCATGTGGTTGGCCCAGGCGAGCCAGTAGAGGTACCCCTCCTGCTTGCCCGGCGGGTTGTAGGCAAGCCCGTTGAAGAGGTTGTTGAGCACGTCGAAGCTCTGCGTGAGCTGCGGCTGCGTGGCGGCGAAGTCGGCGGCGGCCGGGCGCAGCGCAGCCGCCGGCGGCTGCGCGATCTCGGTGAAGGGCCCGATCTGGTCCTCGATGACCGGCGTCGTCTCCTTGGCGAAGCTCTGGAAGGCCTGCAGCGCCGGCGCCAGGCCCTCGGCGGTCGGCTGCAGCTCCTTGAGCGTCGGGCCGAGCACCTCCGTGAGCTCCTCCGAGTCCTTCAGCGCCGCGTTCGTGGCCTCGAGCGCCGCGGGGAGCTCGCGGATCGTCTCGCGCAGGCCCTGCTCGGTGTTGGAGAACGCCCGGAAGACGCGGTTGGAGGAGTCCACGAACTGCCCGAGCTGCGTGTCACGGCTGCCGAGTTCCTCCGAGAGGAGCCGGAAGTTGCGGATCGAGCGCTTGATGTACCGGGTGCGCCGGCTCAGCAGCGACGTGAGCCTGGCGGTGTTGCGGGCCAGCGGGTCGAAGCGCTTGAGCGTGGCCGAGAGGTTCGCGGCGTTGCCGTCCAGGCCCTGGCCCGCTCCGCCGACGAGCAGCTGCACGTAGTTGCGGGTCTCGACGTCGAGCCCCGCGAGGAACTCGTCGGGGTTGACGTTCGGGAGCGTCTGCGAGATCGGGATGACGCCGCCGCCCGGCAGCTCGCCGGCGGACGCGTTGCCCGGGTCGAGCTCGATCGTCATGTCGTTGAGCCCGGTCTTCGGGCGCGAGAGGACGGTCGCGTCGCGGTAGATCGGCGTGTACTTGCGCTTGAGCTTCATCGTGATGCGGGCGCGGCCGCCGTTGAGCGTCACCTGGCCGATCTCGCCGACGCTGACGCCCGCGATCATCACGGTCTGCCCCTGGCCCGCGGTGAATGCCTGGGCGGTCGCCATCTCCGCCTGGTAGTCGACGAAGTCGCTGCCGACGATCGGCACCCACGACGGGGCGTAGAAGCGCTGGTTGGACAGGATGTAGCCGCCGACGAGGATCCCGACGACGGCGACCGCGACGATCGCCAGGAGGTCGCGGAGGTGCTTTTGGAGTGCTCGTCTCATCGCCGGGTCACTTCACCGTGTCCGGGGGGCCGACGGGCGTGTTCGCGAAGTCCGGGATCGCCTGCTTGTAGCAGGGCTCCGACAGCTTCTGGGGCGGGAGCTTGGCGCCCGGCCAGGCGGGCTTGGTGCCGAGCGGCGTGCCGGTCAGGTTGCCGAACAGCGGCTGGTTGTTCGTCAGCGTGCCGCCGTTGAGCCCGACGAGGTTCGCGCCGCCGCCCGCCTGCGCGCGGATGTAGCGGCCGTTGCCGTCGATGTTCTGGCCCTCGCCGGCCTGCCCGGCGACGGCGTACCAGAACTCCTGGTAGTTGGGCTTGCCCGAGGAGAAGTTGCCGTCGTTCAGCTTGACGTCGCCCGTCGGGATGATCACGTTCGAGAAGCAGCGCGCCAGCAGGCCGCCCGACTTCAGCAGCGGGACGCTCTCCGCGGTGGCCTTCGCCAGGCTCGCCGTCGCAGGCTGCAGGTCGGCCAACAGGCCGCCGAGCTGCTCGTCGGAGACGAGCTTGCGGGTCGGCGCGATCCACGGCGTGACCGCGTCGATCGTGTCCTGGGTCTCCGCGATGCCGGGGGCGATCGCGACCGAGAAGGCGCGCACGCTCGGGAGCGCCGCGTCGAGCGAGCCGAGCGAGGAGTAGGCGGTCTTGACCGTCGGCCCCAGCAGCGCGATCGACTCGCGCAGCGGCTGCTGCTCGGCGGCGAACGCGGCCATCGTCGTGTTGAAGTTCTCGACGAGCTCGCCGAGCTGGCGCTCCTTCGGTGCCAGCTGGCGGCCGATGCCGGCGAGCCCGCGCACGAGCCCCGTGAGGTCCGACGGCTCCTCGCCCAGGAGCGCGGTCTGGACGATCGCGGAGTCGCGCAGCGCCGGGACGCCGTACGCGATCGCGGAGTTCAGGGCCTCGGCGGCGGTCTTGCCCTGGGTCGACGGCGGCTGGACGGCGTCCTCGGCCGCGGTCGGCTCGGCCGTCAGCGCAGTGCCGAACTCCTGGAGCGTCGTCTGCAGGCTCCGGCGCGTGTCCTGCTGGAGCGAGGTGAGGAACTGGTCGAACTGGACGGGCGTCGCCGTCTGATCGACCGGGATCGTGTCCCCGTCGGAGATCGTCGGCGCCGACGGGGTGCCCGGCTCAAGGTCGACGAAGAAGTTGCCCTCGAGGAAGATGCGCGGCCGGATCTTGAGCTGGGCGTCCTTGTGGATCGGGAGCCCCGTCTCCTTCATCTCCATCGTGATGACGGCGTTGTTCGTGCCGTCCTGGCCCTCGATCCTCTTGACCGTGCCGACGTTGACGCCCGCGATGCGCACGGGCGAGTTGAGCCGGATCGAGTTGGCCGACGGGAAGACGGCCTTGAACTCGAAGCCGCGCGATGAACGGCAGGTTCTTCGTGAAGCCCAGGTAGGAGACGATCGCCACGCCGATGAGGACGATCACGCCCACGACCGACCGGGTTCATGCCCGTGCGGTCCTTGCGCAGCGTCCGCGGCCGATCGGCCCTGGATGTCCGTCCGAAGGCCATTACGGAAGCGCCCCGCCCTTCTCTCGCGCCCGCAGCTGGCTCGCCGTGAGCTTCGAGTCGTAGTGCAGGGTCGTCGGGGCCTGGCCCCGGGACGTTCCCGATCACGAGCTTGCCCGGAAGGAACTTCTCGTTGGCGGCCTCGCAGGACTTGGGCTGCGACGGCGCCGCCGTGAACGGGAACGGGTTCGAGTGCAGGAAGTTGGACGAGTCGTAGCCGGGGCCGGACGGGCCGTTGGCGGGCGCCGAGGACGGGCTGCCCTCGTTGTTCGGGGCCAGCAGCGTGTTGTCGATGTTCGGCTGGTTGGGCACGGGCTGGCCGCCGGGCGCGGCGATGATCGCCACGCGGAGCGTCTGGCCGTTCGTGCCGCCCTCGCTGAGCGCACTCGACAGGTTCTTGAAGAACAGGCCGATGTAGTTGCAGGCGGTCTGCGACGGGGTGATGTAGGAGACCAGCGGGCCGGCGATCGACACGGTCGACGTGAGGTCCTGGAAGCCGAGCCGGACCTGCGGGTCGGTGCTGAACGTCTCCAGCGCCTTGAAGGTCGTCGCCAGCCGCGCGTTGAACTCCGGCGAGTCCTCCAGCGCGGGCGTGCCGACGCGGACCGCGTTGGCGAGGTCGGGCGCCGCCGCGGCGAAGTTCTCGAAGCCCGGCTGGAACGCGGTGAAGAGCTCGGCGGAGTTGGCGAGGAACGGCTGGATGATCGGCAGGGTGCGGATCGCCGTGCGCAGCGTCGGCGGTCCCTCGGCGATCGTCTCCTTGATGTACGGGTCCGCGACGTCCGCGAGCGCGCTGAACGTCGTGTCGAGGTTCGCGTACATCTCGCCCTGCACCTCGGCGACCGGTGCGACCACGGCGGCGCTCTGCGCCAGGCCGTCCCAGAAGCCCTTGAGGTCGGTCTCCGCGCTCGCGAGGTTGCGCATGACCGGCTCGAGGTCGTCGAGCAGCGGGTTGAGGTCGCGGACCGTGAAGTTCAGGTCCGCGCCGCGGGAGGCGAAGCCCGCACCGAAGTTCGTGAGGTTGCCCTGGATCGCACGGCGCGTGCGCTCGGGGAACATGTCGAAGAACTCGTCGAGCTCGACCGGCTCGGGCAGCGCCTGGCGCAGCGGGATCGTCGAGTTCGCCGCGAGATCGTCCGTGGAGTCCCCGCGCGTGAGCTGGACGTACTTCAGGCCGAGCGCGGACCGGGGCCTGATCCTCACGCGGGTGTCCGCCGGCAGCGGCTCGACGACCGTCTCGAGCTTCAGGCACAGGACCGCGATCACCTCGCCGCTCGGCTGCGTCTGCGGTTCGATGCACGAGACGGTGCCGACGCGCGTGCCGCCGACGCGCACGTCGTTGCCCTTGACGAGCCCGGCGGCGTTGGGCACCTCGGCCTTGAGGTCGTACGTCGGGACGAACGGCAGGCCGGAGTTGGCGTTGTACGCCAGGTAGACGGCCACGATGACCACGAGCACGGTGACGGCCCCGATGAGGACCGGGTTCGCCGCGATCGAGCCTGCTCCGCTGCGCCGTCTCATTGACCGAGGAGGTAGTCGAGGAGGGGCTGGGCGGACTTCGGGTCGGCCGCGGGGGCGGCCTTGCGCGGCTCGGCCGGGGCGGCTCCGCGGCCCGACGCGCCGTCACCCGGGAGCAGCGTCCCGGGGAGCTTGATCGTGCGGGCGGCCGCTCGCGCGGCGATCGCCTGCGGCGAGTCGGCGCCCTGCGGGGCGCGGACCGCGACCCGCGACGCCGACGACGCGCCGGCGGTCGACGGCGTCGTCGTCGTGACGCCGCCGAAGTCCTTGCGGAAGTTCGCCGTGCAGCTCAGCTGGTTCTCGGTCGCGTACGTCGTGCAGGTGGTGAGCACCAGGCGCGTGCGGACGTAGTGGCCGTACTGGTCGTAGCCGTTGGTCGCCCCGGCGAGGTAGAAGACGACGTCGAGGAAGCGGTTGATCCCGCCCTGCTCCTCGAGCGAGCGCAGCAGCAGCGACAGGTTCGTCGCCAGCGGCTTGGCCTGCTTGGTGAGGTTGCCGAGATCCTGGATCAGCGGAAGCGACTTCTGCAGGGCCGGGCCCGCGGTCTCCGTGCTCTCGCCGAGCGTCGTGAGGGCCTGCGCCCCCAGCTGGGAGAATTTCGGCGTCCCCGTGACGAAGGTGTTGATGTCGCTCGCGGCCCCGCCGAGCGCCTGGACCGACGGCAGGAACGCCGTCGAGAAGTCGCCGAGGCTGTTCATCGTCGGCACCAGCTCGCGCAGGAACTGCGGAAGCAGGCGGAAGTTCTCCTCCAGCGCCGCGCTCTCCTGCGCGCTCGCCGTCGCGGTGGTCGCCGACGAGTTGATGAAGCCGCGGATGCGCCGCCGCTCGCGGGCCAGCGGGGCGAGCGCCTTGTCGCCGTTGACCGCGAGGGTCGCGAGCGTCTTGTTCTGCTCGGCGAGGATGCGCAGGACGTTGTCGAACTGCCGCAGCGCCGGGTCGGACTTCTTCAGCGCGCGCTGGAGCTCGGCGCCGTTCCCAGCGAACGCGGTGCCGAACTCGTTGAGGAAGATCGTGAACCGCTGCGCGGTAGGGCAGCCGCATGATGTTCTGGATCAGGTCGAGGTCGACCGAGCGCGCCGTGTTCGTCGCCGGCAGCAGGTACTGGCCCTTGCCCGGCCCGGACGGCACCTGCCGAGAGCAGCGCCGGCCTGGCCGCGCTCGCCGGTTTGGGCTGCGTCGGCTCGCACTCGATGAAGCGCTCGCCGATGAGCGACTGCGGGCGGATGGTGCAGAACCCGTCCTTGCGGAAGTCGTGGTAGTTCGGGTTGTCGATCTGCAGGACGACGGCGGCCTTCTTGTCGTCCGTGAGGTCGATCGACGCGATGCTGCCGACGACGACGCCGCCGATCCGGACGTCCATGCCCGGGATCACGAACGCGGCGTTGTCGAAGATCGCGCGGACGCGGTAGCCCCCGTCGTCGTCGCTCGAACCCGTCGCGAACACGACGAGCGCGACGCCCGCGAGCAGCACGGCGGCGATGGCGAGCACGCGCTTCATGGGCCGGGGGGCACGACGGAGGTGTCGCAGTCGAGGGTTGCCGCTGCACGTCACGCCACGGAGCGCTGCCGTCCGACGGGGCCTGCGAGGCGCCGCCGGGGCATCGCGCGACGGCGGTCGGGCTGCCGGAAACGCCGGGCACGCGCTGGGCGGGCGGGACGCGAGGTGAGCGAGATTCGTCGCCTGGTCGTAGTAGAAGGCGTTGAAGTTCGCGCCGATCGCGGGCGTAGTGGCCGTTGGCGTCGTAGTTGGACGCGCTCTGGCCGAAGTCGCGGAACCAGCCGACGAGGTCCGGCGGAGTACGGCCGGAAGAACGAGAGCACCGGCGTGCCCTTGTTCATCGCCTTGATCGACGCCGGGAAGGTCTGTGGACGCCTCCTTCGCGAGGGCGGGCGAGCTGTTCAGCAGGTCCGTGAAGTCGTTGTCGGCGCCCGGCTGGCGCAGCAGCTTCGCGAGCTGCTCGACCGTGGGCGTGGCCTCCTGTGAGCAGCGGGCGCAGGTCGGCCAGGAACGGCGCCAGGTTCTTCGACGCCGGCTTGGAGGCGGCGACGAGCTTGTCCAGGTCGTCGAGCGTCGCGCGGAGGTCCACGAAGGTCGTGCTGCCGCGGCGCAGGGTCTGCGGCAGGTAGTCGAGCGCCTCGGCGAGCGCCTCGTTCTCGTCGGCGATCGCGCCCATCGTCGTGTTGGTGTTCGTGACGAGGTCGGTCAGCGTCGCCGCTGCGCTCGCCGAGCGTCGTGACCACCGCGAGGTGTCGCGCACGAGCGCCTTGAGCGCGGGCTGGTCGGCGGAGAGCCTCTCGAGCACGCTGCGTGTCGCGGACAGCGACGGCGCGAAGTACTTGGCGACCGCGTTGCCCTCGTAGCCCGCGGCCGCGCGTACCAGGTGCCGAACCCGCGGATCGTGTTGCGCAGGCCCTCGCTCGTCTTGGGGTCGAGCGTGTTGAAGAACTGGTCGAGGTCGACGATCGTCGTGGTCTTGGTCGATCGGGATGACGGCGTTCTCGGGCAGCTCGGGATTGCTGTCGACGCCGGGCGACAGCTGGACGTAGCGGTTGGCCACGCCCGAGAGCGAGGTCTCCGCATGCACCGCCGTCGTCCCCGCGTGCAGCGGCGCGTAGGGCTCCTCGACGACGATCGTCACGCTCCGCCTGGTTGTTGTCGGTGAGCTCGATCTTCTTGATCGAGCCGACCCGGCGGCCGCCGACCTGCACGTCGTTGTCGTTGACGAGCTGGCCGGCCGTCTGGAACGTCAGGCGGTACTGGCGCTCGCCGCTGCCCCCGAGCAGGAGGAACGCGAGCAGCCCGACCGCGAGCGACGAGCAGGGCGATGGCCACCCCACGAGAGGCGGTCATCTGGCGCCCCCGTGGTGCGGGGACGGGCGGAATGTGGGCGTGCGGGAAATCGTTGCGGCTCGGTCGGTCTGCGCGGTCACTCCATGCCGAGCGGGCCCTGGGCCGCACCAGAGAGGAACTGGCGGACGAAGGCGTTGTCGGAGTTGAACAGCTCCGCCGCGGGACCCGACTCGACGATCCGGCCCCGCCAGAGCACCGCGATGTACTCGGCGACGCGACGGGCGCTCATGATGTCGTGCGTGATGACGGTGTAGGCGCCGCCGTTCTCCTCGTGGATCTCCTGGATCAGTTCGCAGAGGAGCGCGGTGCGCACCGGGTCGAGGCCCGAGTCGGGCTCGTCGAAGAGGACGATGTCCGGGTCGAGCACGAGCGCGCGGGCGAAGCCGGCACGCTTGCGCATGCCGCCCGACAGCTCGTTGGGCAACTTGTCGCCGGCTTCCCCGAGGCCGACCTCCCCGAGGCGCCGGGACGACGATCTCGAGGATCTCGTCCTCGCCCTTGTCGGTGTGCTGGCGCAGCGGGAAGGCCACGTTGTCCAGCAGGTTCATCGAGCCGAAGAGCGCGCCGTCCTGGAAGAGGACGCCGAACTTCTTGCGCATCTCGAAGAGCTCGTCGTCGCGCATGGTGGGCACCGACTCGCCATGGACGAGCGACGTCGCCGTCGTCCGGGTAGAGCAGGCCGACCATGTGCTTGATGCAGACCGACTTCCCGGTGCCCGAGGGACCCAGGATCATCGAGATCTTGCCCTCGGGCAGGCCCATGTTCAGGCCGTTGAGGATCTTGTTGCGACCGAAGGCCTTGTGCACGTCGATGAACTCGACGGCGTCCGGGACGCCCGTGGGGCGGTTGATCCCCGTGTGCCACTCGTACTCGTCCGGCGCGTCGGGAGCCGGCTCGTCCACGACCGACGCCGTCGTCCCCGACTCCTGGGCGAACTCGGCGGCGGCCTCGCGCTCCTCGGCGCGATGCTCGGCGTCCTGGCCCTTCAGCTGGTCCTTGGTCGGCATCGCGTCGGCGGGGGGCCCGCCGGACTCGTCCATGAAGTCGGACCCGAGGTCCGCGCCGGGCTTGGGATCGTCAGCCACCGTTCATCCTCCGATCGGGGCGCGTGGGTTCGCGCCCCAGAACACCTGCGTGCCGAGCATGCCGACCAGATGCACGAGCACGATGTTGAGCACCATCGACTTCGCCGTCGCCGTTCCCACGCCGACGGGTCCGCCGCTCGCGTTGTAGCCGTAGTAACAGCCGACGAGCACGATCACCGTCGCCATCGCCATCGCCTTCAGGGCGCTGAACAAGAGGTCCGGTGGGTTCTGGAATTGCCAGAAGATCAGGGAGTAGCCGCCCTGCGAGACCTCGCCGATCTGCACCACCACCGCGAGGTAGCTGGCGAAGAAGCCCGCGCCGACCGCGGCGATGTACATGAAGGGCAGCACGATCCACGCGGCCAGCAGCCGCGTCGCGCAGAGGAAGAGCATCGAGTCGATGCCCATGACCTCGAGCGCGTCGATCTCCTCGGAGATCCGCATCGACCCGAGCTCGGCGACGATGCCGGTGCCGACCTTCGCGGCCATCATGTACCCGAACGCGTAGGGCACCAGCTCGCGCAGGTCGCACCAGGCCGCGAAGACGCCGGCGTAGGCGGGCGCGCCGACCGAGCGGTTGAAGTACGCGCCCTCGATCCCGCACTGCAGGCCGATGATGAAGACCAGGCCCCAGATGACGAGCGTCGAGGAGACGATGAGGATGCCGCACTGGCGCAGCGCCTCACCGAAGAACTTGAGGACGCGCAGGCTGTAGACGTCGCCGAGGACGCGCCCGCAGAACTTCGCGATCTCCCCGAACGAGGCGATCCAGTCGCGCGGGACGCTGAGCCAGCTGCCACCCATGGTCGTGCCGTCCCGCCTCAGCGGATGACGTTGATCTCCGGGTGGGTGGCGAGCAGCGTCTGCGTGAAGACGTAGTTGAACGCGAAGACGCCGAGGAACGCGATGACGACCGCCTGGTTGACCGCGCGGCCGACGCCGGCGGCGCCGCCCGAGGCGGTCATCCCCTTGTAACAGCAGACGATCGCGATGATCGCCCCGAAGAGGAGGCACTTCAGCACGGAGCCCCAGAGGTCGGTGACGGACGCGTTCGTGAAGAAGGTCGCCCAGAACGGCCCGAGCGGGGCGTGGTTCACGAGCGTGGTCGATGATCCCGCCGAAGATGCCGAACAGCAGCGCGTAGATGTCGAAGAGCCCGGTCACGAGCATCAGCGCGAGGAAGCGCGGGACGACGAGGTTCTTGATCGGGTCGACGCCGAGCACCTGCAGCGCGTCGAGCTCCTCGCGGATCTTGCGGGCGCCGAGGTCGGCCGTGATCGCCGTCCCGGCGACGCCGGCGAGAACGATGGCGGTCACGAACGGGGCGAACTCGCGGATGGAGGCGAGGACGAAGAAGCCGCCGAGGCGGTCCAGCGCACCGAAGAGGACGAGGAAGTTCGCCGCCTGCAGCCCCGGCGCCGCGTACCCGAAGGCGACCGTGGAGATGAGCAGGGGGAACCAGCAGAGGCGCAGCGCGAAGAGGAACTGGGAGATGAACTCGCCGCCGTACGGGTACGGCGGGCGGACGGCGGAGACGATCGTCTTCCCCGTCAGAATCATCATGTCGCCGATCTCCTCGAAGAACCCCCTTGCGGGTGCCGTCACGCGATCAGCGGCGCTGCGAACCACTCCTCCTCCTCTCCCTCTCATCGCCGAAGGGGACGTCGTGCCCCGCCCCGGCTCGCGGAACACTACGGGACGCCGCGGATCCGTCGCAAACACCTACCGTCGCTGGCGCGCTCACGGTCGCTCGAGGTTCGCGTGCCGGTGCCTGTGGTAGCGTCGCTCCGCGTGAGGGCGAGGAGGGTCCGCATGTGGCCGCGCGGGGCGGCGATCGCAGCCGCGCTGCTCGCAGCGGCGGTCCTTGCTGCGTGCGGTGGCGGCGAGCAGCAGGACGTGAACGAGCCGGAGGGCACGTTCCCGGTCGAGGTCAGCAGGGCGACCTTCCCGCGACTGCAGGGCCTCGGCGAGTCCGCACCCTTCTCGGTCACCGTCCGCAACCCCGGCCCGGAGACCGTCCCGAACGTCACGATGACCGTCGACGGGTTCGCGAACCCCGACGCCGTGCCGGGCGCCGCCGACCCGCAGCGACCGATCTGGATCGTCGACGTCGGCCCCTACGGCGGCAAGACCGCCTACGTCAACACGTGGGCGCTCGGCCCGCTCAAGGCCGGCCAGTCACGGACCTTCACCTGGGCGGTCACCTCGACCGTCCCCGGCACCCACACCGTCTCCTACCGCGCCGCCGGCGGCCTCAACGGCAACGCCCGCGCGGTCGCCGAGGGCGGCGGCGTCCCCGGAGGCGCCGTCACCGTCCGCGTCACCCGCCGTCCCCGCAGCTCCACGGTCGACCCAGAGACGGGCGCCGTGGAATACGGCCTCGAGTAGCCGCTAGGTCGCGGATCTCGCGGCGCCTGAGGCCCCCCGCCTTCGGGGGGCGGTGGCTTGCGCCACAGCACCCCCTCGCCGTTGGGCCTCATGCATCCGCGATCTCTCGCTCCGGTCGGTTGCCGACGGCTCGATGAGCGCCGGGATGACCACGTCCCGTGTGACACAACTCCACGCTCGCCCAGCCGCGCCTTGAAGGAGTAGAGGCACGGACGACAACGCACCCGGCACCACGCCCCACCGAGGCGTCCACCCCAGACCGGAGCGAGAGATCGGGGATGCATGGCGCCGCACGGCAAGGGGGTGCTGTGGCGAAAGCCACCGCCCCCCGAAGGCGGGTGGCGCCAGGCGCCCCGAGATCCGCGACCAAGCCGCGTCAGCGAGGAAGTCGCGGCGAGATGATCCGATACGCCTTCGAGCCCCAACCCGAGCCGCTCCCGATCCTCCGACTGCGTCGCATCAAGACCCGACAGCTCCTTCACGCGGTCGAGCCGGTAGGCGACGGTGTGCCTGTGGGCGAAGATCGCCGCGGCGGTCGCGTTCATGTTGCAGTTGTGCTCGAAGTACGCCTCGAGGGTGCCCACGAGGTCGGTCCGGTACTGGTCGTCGTACCGCACGACGGGCGCGATGGTGTCCTCGTAGAAGGACCGCACCTCTTCGGGGTGTGAGGCGAGGACGCGGAAGAGGAGCCGGTAGGTCCCGGTGCCGATGTCCCGCAGGCCGTCCCCGGCGCCGTCCGAGCGCCGCAGGACGTCGAGGACGAGCTCGGCCTCCTGGATCGCGCGTCCGAGGTCGGCGGGGTCGGCGTAGAAGCTGGAGAGCCCGACGGTCCCGTGGCGTCCGAGGCGGTCGGCGACGGTGCGGGCGCGTTCGAGCGCGCGCTCGGGCGCGCCGTCGCCCCCTTCCGCGGGCAGCAGGGCGTACACCCGCGGCGCCGGGCCGTCGACATGCTGGGCGAGCGCGCCGGGGTAGTCGCCGGCGATGGTCGCGACGACGTGCCGCGGCCGGTCGGAGGTCAGTTCGGCGCAGAGCGCGACGACGCCGCGCGCCAGGTCGCAGCCGAGCCGCGCCGCGCGTCGCACGACGTCGGCCGGCTCGAGGTCGTCACGTGAGCGGAGCTCTTCGATGAACGATCCGCGCAGGTTGTCCTCGACCTCTTCGCGCGCCTCGGCGAGCGCGACCTCGGTGAGGCAGGCGACGGCGGCGAGGTGCAGGTACTCGGGGGCGTCGTCCGCGGCGGGCGCGTCGGCGCCGAGGAGCAGCACCGCGCCGACGAGCTCGTCGCCGCTGCTGATGGGCGCTTCCGCCGCGACGCCCGCGGGGACGCTCGCCGGACGGTCGCGGACGCGGTCGGCGACATAGCGGCGCAGGTCGTCGAGCGGCGCTTCGTCGCCGCCGGCGAGCGCGGCCGCGCCAAGGCGCGGAACCACGATCGCGACGGGGGCTCCCGCCGCCCGCGAGGCGAGCAGCGCGACCCGTTCGAGGCCTTCGCCGTGCAGCACGGCCTCGACCATTTCGAGATGCACTTCCCGCAGCCGCGCGAGGTGTGCCGTTCCGACGGATCGCGGGGCGGCGGGTCCGTGCTGGGAACCCGCCGCCCTGCTCACCGAGACTCCGCGCTAGGCGGCCGTGGCCGCAGCGTCGGGGTGTGCCTGGAGGACGTCCTCGCCGGACTCGCCGGTCCGCACGCGGAACGCCTCTTCGACCGGGATCACGAACACCTTGCCGTCACCGACGGCGCCGGTGCGACCGTGCTTGAGCACCGTGTCGACGATCGTCTGCACGTCCTTGTCCGCCACCACGCACTCCAGCTTGATCTTGGGGCGCAGGTAGTTGGTCAGGACGGCACCACGGTACGTCTCGACGATGCCCTTCTGGCGGCCCGAGCCCTTGACCTCGCTGATCGTCAGCGAGGGGAACCCGAGGTCGAGCAGCTCCATGCGGATCGGCTCGAACGCCTCGTGGCGGATGTATGCCTCGATCTTTTTCACGCCGTGACCTCCTTGGGGGTGGTGGCGGACATCGGTGCGCCGCCGTACTGCGGTGCCGCACCGTAGCCGACGAGCTCCGGAGCGGGAATGAACTGCTCCGGGTACCCGTACATGCCGTGCTCGGAGATGTCGAGGCCCTGATGCTCCTCCTCCTCCGTGACGCGGAGGCCGTAGGTCTTCTTGATCAGCCAGAACGTCAGGTAGCTGGTCACGAAGACGCAGGCGAAGACGACGACCACGCCGAGTGCCTGGTCGCCGAGCTGCGTGAACGAGCCGGTGTAGAACAGGCCGCCCTCGCCGATGGTGTTGAACTCCGCCAGTGCCGGCACGGTGAAGAGGCCGCACGACAGCGTGCCCCAGACACCGCAGATGCCGTGCACGGTGAGCGCGCCGACGGGGTCGTCGAGCTTCTTGTCGATGGCGTACACGCCGATCGGCACGATGACGCCGGCGATGAGGCCGACCACGACACCGGCCCACGGTGCGACGTAGCCCGACGGGGCGGTCACCGCGACGAGCGCGCCGATCAGGCCGTTGCCGGCCATGCCGATGTCGATCGTCTTCGTGATGAGGTAGGTCGTGGCCATGGCGCCGATGACGCCGGCGCCGGCCGCCAGCAGCGTCACGAGCGCGACCTCCGCGAAGCGGGTGTCGAGCGCGTTCAGCGTCGAGCCCGGGTTGAACCCGAACCAGCCGATGAGCAGGATGCCGACGGCCAGTCCGAACAGGGGCATGTTGTGCCCGGGGATCGCCCGCGGCTTGCCGTCTGGCCCGTACTTGCCCTTGCGGGCGCCGAGCAGGAGCAGCACCGCCAGGCCACCGGTCGCGCCGATGAGGTGGACGGCCGTCGAGCCGGCGAAGTCCTGCATGCCGATGTTGTTCTGCAGCCAGCCGCCGCCGAAGACCCAGCCCGAGAAGATCGGGTAGATCAGCGCGGAGAAGACGACGGCGTAGATGATGTAGACGCCGAACTTGATCCGCTCGAGCGTGGTGCCCCAGACGATCGCGAGCGACACGGCGCAGAACGCGAACTGGAAGAGGAACTTCGCCTCGACCGAGGCGTCGGAGAAGCCCATGATCGGGAACGCCGTCGCGGGGTCGCCGTAGTCGCGCAGGAAGAATCCGGTGTCGCCGATGACGTGCCCGAGCGGGCCGCCGAACGCGAACGCGAAGCCGACTGCCCAGTACATGATCGCGGCGATCGAGAAGTTCGTCCAGATCTTCGCGACGATGGTGCCCGCGTTCTTGCCCCGGGAGAATCCGATCTCCAGGAACATGAAGCCGAGCTGCATGAAGATGACCAGCACGGCCGCGATGAACACCCACATGGTGTTGATGCCGACCGAGTCCTGCAGGCTCCCGGACTCCCACAGGTCGGCCGAAGCCACGGCGGGTGCCATCAGTGAAGCCAGAAGGCCCGCGCCCAGAACGCGGACCCCAAGGGAACGTCTCATGAATCCTCCTGAGTCGAGGTGTGGCGTCGCAGTCTGCGGACCGGCCGGCCGAGCGGCATTGGACGAGTGTCGAAAGATCGGCGGGGGCCGTTCGCCAGCCCGTCGGGCGCCCCGTCCGGTCGGGCGAACCGCGCCTGCGGGATGTTGGACAGCGGGATAAGGTGCCCTCGCCGCGCCGCGCCTAGTCTCCGGCGCTGACCGGCGCGCATTCGCGCGCGCGTGTGCTCTGTGCACGCCGCACAACGCCGCTTCCCCAGCCACGCAGGAGGACCCTGACACCCGATGGCCAGCAAGACCCGACAGCACAATGTGACCGCCGCACAGTGGGCCGCCAACGGCGATGCCAGCGGCCAGACCGACCTGATGGAGCCGGGCGCCGCCAGCTATGGCGAGAACGTCTTCAGCCCGGCCGTCCAGAAGGCGCGCCTGCCGAAGGAGGTGTACCGCAAGCTCCAGGCGACGCTCGACAAGGGCTCGGCCCTGGACCCGGCCCTGGCCGACCAGGTCGCCAAGGAGATGCGCGAGTGGGCGATGGAGAAGGGCGCCACGCATTACACGCACTGGTTCCAGCCGCTCACGAACCTCACGGCGGAGAAGCACGACTCGTTCTTCAACCCCGTCGGCGACGGCACCGCGATCGCGGAGTTCTCCGGCAAGGAGCTGATCCAGGGCGAGCCGGATGCCTCGTCGTTCCCGACCGGCGGCATCCGCGCGACGTTCGAGGCTCGCGGCTACACCGCGTGGGACCCGACCTCCCCCGCCTTCATCCTCGAGAACCCGAACGGGGCCTACCTGTGCATCCCGACGGCCTTCGTGTCGTGGACGGGTGAGGCGCTGGACCAGAAGATCCCGCTGCTGCGCTCGATGGACGCGCTGTCGACGGTCGGCGCTGCGCGCGCTGAAGCTGTTCGGCGACAAGGCGTCCGCCCGCATCTTCACGACGGTCGGGCCCGGAGCAGGAGTACTTCCTGATCGACGAGCAGTACTTCTACGAGCGTCCCGACCTGTACACGACGGGCCGCACGCTCTTCGGCGCCAAGCCGGCGAAGGGCCACGAGCTCGACGAGCACTACTTCGGGTCGATCCCGGAGCGCGTGCTGGCATACATGCTGGAGGCCGAGCACGAGCTGCGGCGCCTGGGCGTCCCGGTCAAGACCCGCCACAACGAGGTCGCGCCGGCCCAGTACGAGCTCGCGCCGATGTTCGAGAACTCCAACGTCGGCTCCGACCATCAGCAGCTCACGATGCAGGTGCTGCAGAACGTGGCACGGCGCTACGGCCTCGTGTGTCTGCTGCACGAGAAGCCGTTCGCGGGCGTCAACGGGTCGGGCAAGCACAACAACTGGTCGATGGGCACGGACACCGGGCACAACCTGCTCGAGCCGGGCGACACGCCGGCGGAGAACCTGCAGTTCCTGTTCTTCTGCGCGGCCGTGATCGCGGCCGTGGACAGGCACCAGGAGCTGCTGCGCGCGACGGTCGCCAACGTCGGCCAGGACCATCGCCTGGGCGCCAACGAGGCGCCGCCGGCGATCATCTCGATCTTCCTCGGCGAGGAGCTCGAGCACGCGTTCGACGCGGTCGCCGCGGGCAAGGCCGCGGACGACAAGTCGGGCAACTTCCTCGGCCTGGGCAGCCCGGTGCTGCCCCCGCTCCCGCTGCACGGCGGGGACCGCAACCGGACCTCGCCGTTCGCCTTCACCGGCAACAAGTTCGAGTTCCGCGCGCTGGGGTCGAGCATGTCCCTGGGCCTGGTCAACGCGACGCTCAACACGATCGCCGCGGAGGCCATCGACGAGCTCGTCGACAAGGTCGAGGCGCTGCAGGCGAAGGGCAAGAAGCGCGACGAGGCCGTCCTCGACGTCGTCAAGGGCGTCTGGAAGAAGCACAAGCGCATCGTGTTCGACGGCGACGGCTACTCGGACACATGGCACAAGGAGGCCGCCAAGCGCGGGCTCTCGAACCTGCCGACGACGCCGGACGCGCTGCCGTGGCTCGTCGAGAAGCAGACGGTGAAGCTGTTCGAGCGCTACGAGGTGCTGACCGAGCGTGAGCTCGAGTCGCGCTTCGAGGTGGCGGTCGAGCAGTACTCGACGAAGCTCAACATCGAGGCCGAGGTGGCCGCGTCGATCGCGCGGACGATGATCCTGCCGGCCGCGGTGCGGTACCTCGGTGAGCTGAAGGCCGCGGGCGTCACGGCGCCGGCGACGGAGCTGAAGGGGCTGATCGACGATCTCGTCAAGAAGCTCAAGGTGCTCGAGAAGGCCAACGTCGGCCATCCCTCGTCGGAGGGCCTGGAGCTCGCGAAGTACATGCGCGACAAGGTGATCCCGGCGATGGACGCCACGCGCGAGGTCGCCGACCGGCTCGAGAAGGTCGTCGCGGACGACCTGTGGCCGCTTCCGAAGTACTCGGAGATGCTGTTCATCAAGTAGGGATCAGGAACAGGGAAGCCGTACGGAGGCCCCGCTCACGCGGGGCCTCCGTCGTTGCAGGACCGGCGCGGCGGCTCGCGTCCGCGGGCTACGCTGCCGATGATGGGTCTGATGCGTGCCGGAGCGCGACGCCTTGCGGTCGGATGCCTCGTCACGGCCTGCGCCGCGACGGGCGCCGCCGCGTCCGCGAACGCCGCGGTGAGCCCGCGCGTCGTCGGCGGCGGCAAGGTGTCCATCACCCAGCATCCGTGGCAGGTGGGGATCGTCCGAGGCGTCGACGCGGACCTCAACGTGTTCTGCGGCGGCGTCATCGTCGATGCGTGGCACGTCATCACGGCGGCGCACTGCACCGACCTCAACGGCAACGGCATCCCCGAGGACGGCGACCTGCGCGACGTCGTCGCGGGGAAGACGGACATCGGAGCCCTGGCGGACCCCGGCGCGCAGCGCGTCTCGATCGCGACCTGGGCCGGGATGCCGGCCTATGACTTCAGCCCGGACGTCAGCCCGTACGACGCGGCGCTCGCAACGCTGTCCGAGCCGCTCGACCTCTCCGGGCCCGCGGTCCGGCCCGCGGTGCTCGTCGGCTCCGGTGCGCTGACGCCCGCCGGGACCGGGACGAGGGTCACCGGCTGGGGTGCGACCGAGTCGCTCGGCTTCTCGCCGGAGCTCCGGGCTGCGGACCTGCTGGCCGTCTCCGATCCCGACTGCCAGGGCTTCTACGGCACCGACCTCGACCGCCCGACGATGCTCTGCGCGATCGCTCCCGGGCGCGACTCCTGCAACGGCGACAGCGGCGGGCCGCTCACGACGCTCGACGCGACCGTCATCGGACTCGTGAGCTGGGGCGCCGAGAACTGCGCGGACCCGAGCGGCGCCCCCGGCGTCTACACCGAGCTCGCCGAGCCGGACATCGCCGACTTCATCCGCGACACCGATCCGACGCAGGGCGGCCTGGAGTACGCCCCGCCGACCTCGTCCGCACCGCCGACCCTCGTCGGCCTGCCGAAGTCGGGCGACACGCTGACGTGCCTGCCGGGCACCTGGACGTCGACCGCCGGCACGCCCGACCTGGACTACGCCTTCCGCACGCCCGAGGGCCTGCCGCTGCGCGACTGGTCGGCGAGCCCCGCGTTCACCCCGGGCGACGGCGACGGCGGGCGCCGCGTGGTCTGCCTGGAGCGCGCGCGCGACAGCACGGGCGCCGCGATGACCGCCTCCGCGGCGAGCGAGCCGGTGATCGGCCCGCCCCCGGCGCCGCCGGCCCCGGCGCCCGCGCCCACGCCGACCCCGACCGCGCCGCGGGACGTCGTCGCGCCGCGCGTCGCCTTCGTCTCCGTGCGCTGCACGCGCGGGCGCTGCACCGTGCGCCTGCGCGTGACGGACACCGGCAACCCGGTGAGCGGCGTGCGCGACGCGCGCGTCAGCATCTTCCCTGCACGCGGCAGCGCGCGCACGCGCACCGCGAAGGCCCTGGGCCGGGGGCTGTACGAGGTCCGCGTCGCGGGCCTGCGACGGGGAACCGCCTGGGTCACGGCCTCCGCGCGCGACCGCGCCGGGAACGTCCAGGCGACGCTCGCGATCCGCCGCGCCCGCGTGCGCTGAGCACGGCGTTCGCCATTCCGCGCTGACCTCCGCACCATCGCGGTTCCCCGGCGCCCGCCCCTCGGCGAGCGCCGGTCGTTCCGGGCCCGGCCAACCCTGACACACCCGTGTCAAGGTTGGCCGTTTTCCTGCTAGCCTGCGGCGAATGCCGCGTGACTACCTCGCCGCCGTCCGCCAACGCGTCGTCGTCTTCGACGGCGGCATGGGAGCCACGCTCGAGGAGGTGGACCTCACCGCCGAGGACTACGGCGGGCTCGCCGGCAAGTGCCACGAGGCCCTCGTCCTCAACCGCCCCGACGTCATCGAGGGCGTCCACGCGGCGATGGCCGAGGCCGGCGCGCAGGTCGTCGAGACCGACACGTTCCAGGCGAGCCGCCTGAAGCTCGAGGAGTGGGGCCTGGGCGAGCACACGCTCGAGATCAACCGCAAGGCGGTCGAGATCGCCCGCCGCGCCGTCGGCGAGGACCGGTTCGTCGCCGGCTCGATCGGCCCGACCGGCCACCTCCCCGCGTCCGACGACCCGACGCTCGGGCAGATCCGCTTCCCCGAGCTCGTGACGATCTTCGAGGAGCAGGCGCGCGGCCTCGTCGAGGGCGGCGCCGACCTCATCATCATCGAGACCGCGCAGGACATCCTCGAGGTGAAGGCCGCGATCTTCGGCGCGCGCGAGGCGTTCAAGGCCACCGGCCGCGCGGTGCCGATCCAGTGCTCGGTCAGCCTGCTGCCCAACGGCGGCAAGATGCTGCTCGGCACCGACATCGACGCCGTCCTCACGACGCTCGAGTCGCTGAAGGTCGACGTCATCGGGCTCAACTGCTCGACCGGCCCGGAGGACATGCGCGACGCGATCCGCTTCCTCGGCGAGTACTCCAGCGTCCCGGTGCACTGCATCCCGAACGCCGGCCTCCCGCTCCAGGGGCCCGACGGCGAGACGATCTTCCCCGAGAAGCCCGAGCCGCTGGCCGAGGCGCTCGGCGAGTTCATCGAGCGCTACGGCATCTCGCATCGTCGGCGGCTGCTGCGGCACGACGCCCGACCACATCCGCGCGATCGCCGAGCGCTGCGCCGGCCTGACGCCGCACGGCGGCTTCGAGCGCCCGGCCCCGCGCCCGCAGCGCCTCAGCTCGATGATGGGCGGCACCGCGCTCGTGCAGGATCCTGCGCCGACCCTCGTCGGCGAGCGGGTGAACTCGCAGGGCTCCCGCAAGGCGAAGGAGCTGCTGCTCGCGGATGACTACGACGGCCTCGTGCAGATCGCCGAGGACCAGGTCGAGGGCGGCGCGCACGTGCTCGACCTCTGCGTCGCGCTGACCGAGCGCACCGACGAGGACGAGCAGATGCGCGAGGTCGCCAAGCGCGTCTCGCTGTCGCAGCCCACGCCGCTGCAGATCGACTCGACCGAGCCGGACGTCATCAAGCTCGCGCTCGAACAGACGCCGGGCCGCGCGATCGTGAACTCCATCAACCTCGAGGCCGGCACGGGCAAGGCCGACGTCGTCGTGCCGCTGACCGTCGCGCACGGCGCCGCGCTGATCGCGCTGACGATCGACGAGGTCGGCATGGCCAAGACGGCCGATCGCAAGGTCGAGATCGCCCAGCGCATCACGGAGCTCTGCGAGTCCCACGGCCTCGAGCGCGAGGCGCTGATCTTCGACGTCCTCACGTTCACCCTCACGACCGGCGACGACGAGTGGAAGCCGTCCGCCGTGGAGACGATCGAGGGCATCCGCCGCGTGAAGGCGGAGATCCCCGGCGTCAAGACGTCGCTCGGTGTCTCGAACGTGAGCTTCGGCGTCTCCCCCGGCGCCCGCGCGGTCCTGAACTCGGTGTTCCTGCACCACTGCGTCGAGGCCGGGCTGGACCTCGCGATGGTCAACCCGAACCACATCACGCCCTACGGCGAGATCAGCACGCAGGAGCGCGACCTCGCCGACGACCTCGTCTTCAACCGCCGCGAGGACGCGCTCGAGCGCTTCATCAACCACTTCGAGAGCAAGGGCGCCGAGGCCGAGACGCAGGGCGCCGGCGACCCGACCGAGGGCATGGAGCCCGAGGAGGCCCTGCACTTCCACATCCTGCGGCGCAAGAAGGACGGCGTCGAGGACTGGATCGACCGCTGCGTCGAGAAGATCGGCGCGGTGCCGACGCTCAACGAGGTGCTGCTGCCGGCGATGAAGGAGGTCGGCGACAAGTTCGGCGCCGGCGAGCTGATCCTGCCGTTCGTCCTGCAGTCCGCCGAGGTCATGAAGCGCGCCGTCGCGCGCCTGGAGAACTACCTCGACCGCATCGAGGGCTACACGAAGGGCACCGTCGTCCTGGCGACCGTGTTCGGCGACGTGCACGACATCGGCAAGTCGCTCGTCAACACGATCCTCACGAACAACGGCTACACCGTCATCGACCTCGGCAAGCAGGTCCCCGTCGGCACGATCATCGAGGCCGCCAAGGAGCATGACGCCACGGCCATCGGCCTCAGCGCGCTGCTGGTCTCGACCTCCAAGCAGATGCCGCTCGCCGTGCAGGAGCTGCACGAGCAGGGCCTCGACTACCCGGTGCTCATCGGCGGCGCCGCGATCAACCGCGCCTTCAGCCTGCGCGCGATCTTCCCGCACGGCAAGGAGGACGACACCCAGTACGCGCCGGGCGTCTTCTACTGCAAGGACGCCTTCGAGGGCCTGGCCGTCATGGACCAGCTCGTCGACGAGGAGGCGCGCGCCGCGCTCGTGGCGAAGGTCCATGCGGACGCCGAGGCGCAGCGGGCCAAGGGCCCCGAGCCCGAGGAGCTCCCGACCGACGACGACAGCGTCCGCTCGGCCGCGCGCACCGACAACCCGGTGCCCACGCCGCCGTTCTGGGGCGTGCGCGAGATCCCCGTCGACATGGACGAGCTCTACCACCACCTCGACACGCACGTGCTGTTCAAGCTCCACTGGGGCGGCCGCGGCGTGAAGGGCGACGCGTGGACCGAGCTCGTGCAGGGCGACTTCAAGCCCCGCCTGGAGCGCATGTGGCGCGAGCAGGACTACCTGCGCCCGCGCGCGCTGCTCGGCTACTTCCCCTGCTACGGCGAGGGCAACGACATCGTCGTGCTGGACCCCGATGATCGCGAGACGGAGCTCACGCGCTTCACGTGCCCGCGCCAGCCGCAGCACGACCGCATCTGCCTGGCCGACTACTACCGGCCGAAGGACGCCGATGAGCTCGACGTCGTCGCCATCACCGCGGTCACGTCCGGCTCCGAGGTGACCGAGCTCATGGCGCGCCTGGAGGCCGAGGGCGAGTTCGCCGAGCAGCTCTTCGTCCACGGGCTCGGCGTGCAGACCGCCGAGGGCCTGGCCGAGTGGCTGCACTCGACGGTCCGCGCGGACCTGGGGATCGGCGCCGCGCAGGGCCGGCGCTACTCGTGGGGCTACCCGGCGGTGCCCGACCAGTCCGAGCACCTGAAGGTCGAGGAGCTCCTGGAGCTGGAGCAGATCGGCATGAGCATCTCCCCCGGCTTCGCCCCCGAGCCCGAGCAGTCGACCCTGGCGATCATCGCCCACCATCCCGACGCGACGTACTTCGGGATGAAGTCCGGCACGCTGCCGTCCAACGACCGTCAGCGCACCGACGACGTCGTCGCGGGCAGCGACCGCGATCCGACGCGCCTGACGCGGCTGCCCGACGAGGATCCGGACGACCTCGCCGAGGCCCAGGCCGTCACCGCCGACGCCACCTAGAACCGGCGCGTTACGGCCGCTTTCCGCGCTACGGTCCCCGGTCGTGAATCTGCATGGACGCTCACTCGCGGCCGCCGTTCCCGCCGCCCTCGCCCTGATCGCCCCCGCCGCCGCCGGCGCCGCGTGCGCCCAGCGGCCGATCGAGGATCTGGCCCGCACGGCGGGGGTCGTCGTGACGGCGACGGCGCAGCCGGGCCCCGCCGCCCGCAACGGGCTGGGCCTGCTCTCCCCCGCGACCTTCAAGGTCGTCGCCTACGAGCAGGGCACCGGACCGCAGGAGATCAAGGTGCGGACGGCGCTGACCGAGGACCCCGGCGGGCTCGCGGCGATGTCCGACGGCGTCAACCCGATGGCCGGCCAGACCTGGCGCCTGTGGGGCACCCTCGGTGCCGACGGCGTGCTGCAGACGAGCGTGTGCCTGGGCTCGACGCTCGCCGGCGTGCAGCAGACCCCGTCGCTCGCCGCCGGCCGCCGCAGCACCACGCTGCGCGCCGCGAGCCTCGCGGGCGTCCCGCGCGCCGGCCAGCCGCCGACCCTGCTCGCCCCGCGCGGCGGCAAGGTCGTCCTGCGCGTGCCCGCGAACGAGGCCAACTTCGCGGTCTCGCAGGCGCTCGCGCGATCGATCGTCGCCGTCCGGATCAAGCGCGGCGCGACGACGACGAGCCTGGCGGCCCGCTGGTCGGCCGCCGAGGGCGTCCTGAGCGCCAAGCTCGCCGTCCCCGCCTCCGGCACGGCCACGGTCGTCGTGATCACCCGCGGCGGGTCGTACGCGGCGCGGCTGCGAGCAGGCTGAGCTTCTCCTCGCGGCTCAGCCGCTTGATGCGGGCCTCCTCACGGCGCGCGGCGCTGCGGTCGGGCATCGCCCACGAGCCCGCGAGCGTCACGGGCAGGCGCGCGCGGGTGTAGCGGCTGCCGGTGCCGGCGGCGTGCGCGGCCAGGCGCCGGTCGAGGTCCACCGTCCAGCCCGTGTAGAGACTGTCGTCCGCGCAGCGCAGGATGTAGACGTACGCCTCGGGCACGGCCGGGAGCCTGCACCGCCCCCCGGACGGTCGCGGCCTACGCGCCGCCGCCGCTGACGCGCGCGAGGCCCGGCGCGGGGGCGCCCGCCGGGAGCGGCTTGAGCCGCACGGGCGTGGAGCTCATCGCGCGCAGGCGCACCTCGCGCCAGCTGAGCCCCTCGTTGAGCAGCGCGGGCATGCCCATGATGACCGCGGTGGCCATCTCCACGGCCTGCAGCACGATGCCGTAGCCGAGCGCATCGGCGGTGGAGACGCCGTAGGCACCCGTCAGGACCGCCACGCACGCGGCCTGGAAGACGCCGAGGTTCGACGGCGTGGCCGGGACCGCGGCGGTGACGTTGACGGCGAGCAGCACCGCGGCGGCGGCGCCGAGACCGGCGCGGGCGTCGAGCCCGAGCGCCACGAGCAGGAGGTAGCAGGAGAGCCACTGCAGTGCCCACGCGGCGAACTGCGCCGAGACGGCGACGAGCGCCGCCCGCGGCGTGCGGAAGACGCGCAGCCCGGCGCGCACCTGCAGCATCGCTGCGCGCATCGGCCGCGTGACCGCATGCAGGCGCGCGAACCGCTCGGTGCCCGAGCGCAGGATCGCGGGGACCGCCAGGACCGCGACGAGCATCGCGAGCGGGATGACCGCGACCGCGGCGAGCGCGCCGTGGTGGTCGTCGAAGACGTGGACGCTGGAGAACGCGATGACGCCGAGCACGACGAGTGCGGAGACGTTGAGCATCGTCTGCGAGACGATCGTCCCGATGACGACGGGCGTCGTCTCGCGCGGGCGCCCGGCGCGGCGGGCGACCACGATCGCGCGCGCGGGCTCACCCAGGCGGGCGGGCAGCGTCGCCGACATCAGCACCCCGATCGCCGTCCCTTGGAAGGCGTCGACGCGGGTCACCGGCCGGTCGGGCAGGGCCGCGCGCAGGATCGCGTGCCACGCGATCGCGCGCATCACCATCGACGCGCACATCACGCCCAGCGCGGCGAGCACCCAGGACGGGCTGGAGCGCAGGAGGCTCTCGGCGATCCGGTCCACGCCGATGCGCCGCAGCGCGACGAGCGTCAGCACCACGCCCGCGACGGCGGCCAGGGCGACGAGCCCGCGGCGCATGACGGCGAGCACCTGCGCACGCCCGCCGGCGGGCGCGGGCTCCAGCGACGCCAGGCGCTGGGGCGGGAGCGGGCGGCGCCCGTCGGGCGCCGTGAGCGCCAGGCGCCGGGCGAGGCGTGCGGGCGTCGTCTGCGGCGCGCTCGCGAGTGCACGGGCGCGCGCGGCGATGGCCTGCTCGTAGACGCCCAGGACCTCGCCCGCGACCTGCGTCCAGGCGTAGCGCTTCGCGTGCTCCGCGGCGGCGGCGCCCATGGCGGCAAGCCGCTCGGGTGCGAGCGCCAGCGCCCGCAGCGTCTCGGCCAGCGCGATCGCGTCACCGTGCGGGACGAGGACGCCGTCGCGACCGTCGCGCACGACGTCGCGGTAGCCCGCGATGTCGCTCGCGACCACGGGCGTGCCCTGCGCGAACGCCTCGGTGAGGACCATCCCGAAGCTCTCACCGCCGAGCGACGGCGCGCAGAGGACGTCCGCCTCGCGGATGACCCGGGACTTCTCGTCGTCGTCGACGCGCCCGAGGACCGTGACGCCGCGCGCGTCCAGCAGCAGCGGGTCGACCTCCTCCGGCACCGCGCCCACGATCGTGAGCTCGGCATCGACGTGCTCGCGCAGCCCCTCGAAGGCGCGTAGCAGGACCGGCAGGCCCTTGCGCTCGACCGCCTGACCGACGAACGCGATCCGCAGGCGGCCGTGCACCGCGGGCGAGCGCGGCGCGAGCCGCTCCGGGACGTCGACCCCGTTGGGCACGATGTCGTACCGGCCGCCGAAGAACCGGCGCGCGGTCCAGGCGGCGGCGTCGGAGACCGCGATACGGCCGTGAAGGTTGCGCATGCGGCGGCCGGCGCCCATCGCCCGGGCGATGCCGTGGGTGACCGCGTTCGTCCCGTACGTGTGGAAGGTCCCGACGAGGGCGGCGTCGCCGAAGCCCAGCGCGTCCCACCCCGCGGCGGGGGCGACCGGCTCGTGGATGTTGACGACGTCGAAGTCGCCGGCCTCGAGCTCGCGGCGCAGCGTCTGGACGCCGCTGGGCGTCAGCGCGAGGTTCGACACGGCCCCGTTCGCCGGGATCCCGGCGGTGCGGCCGAGCGGGATGACGTACTCCGGCAGCGGGCGCTCCTGCGGGCGGGCACCGCGATGCAGCCGCTCACTCCGGCGGTCCGGGGGGTCGAAGGGCGCAAGGACGCGGACATGATGGCCCTCGGCGAGCAGCTGCTCGGCCAGAGCCTCGATGTGCCGTGTCACGCCCCCCGGGTACGTCCAAGAGTAGGGGGAGACCAGGGCGATGCGCATCGCGACGGGGATGCTAGCGGCCCGGGAGGCCGTCACGGGCGAGCCGCGGGTCCCCGCGGAGGTACAAGACCGCAGCCGCCGCGAAAAATGTCTCGAAGAGCAGCAGAACAGGGCCGGAATCGTTGAAGAGCGCGCCCGCGACGCCCGCCGCCACGAGGCCCGCGAGCAGCGCGCGCCACGCCGGATCGCCGTCCACGGGGGCCAGCAGCCGGTCACGCCTGCGGACCGCCACCGCGATCGCGAGGATCGCGATGACCGTCACCGCGGGCATGAAGCCGCGGATCGCCTGCCGCCCGGCCAGCTCGTAGCGCCGTCCGACCACGTCCCAGAGGTCGCCGGAGTCGTCGGCCCGCAGGACCGTCCGCGTGAAGTGCGAGTCGCCGCCGGTCGCGAGGTCCACGAGCGCGAGCAGGACCAGCCCGGCGATCGGCGCGGCGATCACGAGCGCGGCGGACCGGCGGGTCAGCCCGCCCGGGAGCATGAGCACCGCGGCGACCGCAGCGCCCGCGCCGATGGTGATGACACCGCCGACGTCCGCTCCGAGCCGGCCCGCGCCGACGACGAGCGCCAGCGCGACGCCGCCGCCCGCGAACGCGCCCGCCGCGGCGCGCGAGCGCCCGCGGCCGGCGAGCAGCGTGCCGACGCCGATCAGCAGCAGGGCGGAGAGCGTCGCCTCGAGCTCGTTCCCGATGCCGTAGAAGCGGGCGCCGAACAGCGGGTTCGGGCCCAGGAGCGAGCGGATGATCAGCGGCGAGCCGAAGGCGAGGTCGATCGCGTACGCGGCGAGCCCCGCGAACGCCGGGACGAGCGGACCGCGCGGCCACCGTACGAGACGATCGGTGAGGGCGCCCAGCACGAGCGCGAGGCCGGTGGCGAACAGCAGCTCGGCCGTCCGCGAAGGAGCCAGCGCAGCCGTCAGCAGGAGCACCGTCGGCAGCCACAGCACGGCGAGCGGCCCGACGCGGAACGCCCAGCGGGCGCCGCGCCGGTCGGCGACGAGCATCGCCGCCAGGAGCAGCGCGACCCAGGTGCCGAGCAGCGCCCACAGCGCCGGCAGGCGCCGCGGCAGCACCACGCGCAGGCGCTCGGTCAGGTCGTTCAGCGCGGCTGCGTCGCGTCCGCGCTCGGAGGTGATCGGCTGTCCCTTGACGGCGCCGGGCACCGCGACGCCGAGGTGCCCCAGGATCGTCGGCGCGAGGTCGATGCCGGCGACGACGCCGCCGGTGTGCGTCGTCTGCGAGGTCAGCCGGCCGCCCGGCGTCCCGCCGAGGCCGAGCGCGCCGGTGGGCAGCAGCTGCGCGTCCGTGCCGGCCGGCGGCGTCTGCATGACGAGCAGGAGCTCCCCCGGGCGGTACGCGGCGACGAGCGCGTCGAGCGCCCGGCGTCCCGCGGCGCCCGGCGGGAGCTCCGCGACGACTAGGGCTCGGCGCTCGAGCAGGCCGCGCGCGCGGCGCACGACGTCGCCGGCGCCACCGAGCGAGAGCTGCGCGATCGCCCCCGCGCGGTCAGCCGCGGTGACCGCCCCGCCGTGCGGGCGCCCGGTGATCCCCGCGTACCCCGCGCCGCCGGGGACCGACGCGGCGAGCAGCCCGGGCTGCACGTCGGCGGGAGCATCGGCGGCGCGGGCGCGGACCGCCGGCCAGCCCGCGAGGCGTCCGGAGCCCGCGGCGGCGGGACGCAGCAGCAGCGGCGGCGGGACCGTCGGGTCGTAGCTCTTCAGCGACACCCGCGTTCCCTGCGAGATGTCGAGGAACGCCTGCTCGCGGTCGTACGTGCCCTGCACCGCGCTGCTGAGGCCCAGGGACAGCCGCGGCTGGGCCGCGAGCGCGTCGAGCGCCCAGCGGAAGGCCGGACGCGGATCCTCGTCGCCCGGAGCGACCGGCTGCGCGGGTGCCGGCGCCGGGAGGAACGCGAGCACCACGCGCCCCTGCCCCGGACCCGCCGACCCGGGCGCCTGCGCCGGGGCCGCGGGCACGATCAGGGCGAGCGCCGCACACGCCGCCACGGGCGCGAGCAGGCGCGCCGCGAAGCGGGGCCGGACGAGCATCGGGACTATTGTGACCACAGCCTGCGCCGACCGGTGCACGGCACCGCCCGCCCATGCGCCCCCACCCCGCCTCATGACCGACGACGCCCTTGCGCATCTCCGCGCGGCGGACCCGGTGCTCGCCGGCCTGATCGCCGGCCACGAGATCGAGTTCGAGCGCGACCCGGACCGGGACGGCGACCACTACGCCGCGCTGATCCGCGCCATCGTCGGTCAGCAGCTGTCGACGACGGTCGCCCGCGTGATGTGGGGCCGCATGCTCGAGCGGTTCGGCGGCCGGCCGCCGACCCCGCAGGAGGTGCTCGACGACGACCCCGAGGAGCTGCGCGCGGCCATCGGCCTCTCGCGCGCGAAGGTGAGCTTCCTGCGCTCGCTGGCCGAGCACATCGACTCCGGCGAGCTCGACCTCGACCACGTGTCGACGCTGCCGGACGAGGAGCTCATCCGCGAGCTCACCGCCGTCAAGGGCATCGGCGACTGGTCAGCGCACATGTTCCTCATGTTCCAGCTGCAGCGCCCGGACGTGCTGGCCTGGGGCGACCTCGGCGTGCGGCGCGGGGCGCAGCTCGCGTACGGCCTGGAGGAGCTGCCCCACCGGACCGAGCTCGAGCTGCTGGCCGAGCCCTGGCGGCCGTATCGGACGGCGGCGTGCCGGGTGCTCTGGTGGTCGCTGGACAACGAGCCGGGCTGACGCGGCGGAGCTGCACGGAGCGGGTCCGCCATGCCACGAGGTCTGCGCGCCGACTCGATCCTGCGTGATGGCGGGTTCCGGCGACTCGTCGTCGCCGAGGGTTTCGCCTACACGGCCGAGGCGCTCCTCATCGTCCTCCTCACCCTCGTCGCGCTCGACGGCGGCGCGGCGGGGGCGACGGCGGTCCTCGTCGCGCAGGGCATCCCGCGTGCCGTGCTGCTGCCGGTCGGCGGGGTGCTGTCGGACCGCTGGGGCGCCGCGCGCGTGGCGCCCGCCGCCGCCGTCGCGCGCGCGCTCGTCCTCGGCGCCTTCGCCGCGATCGTCGTCCTGACGGGGACGCCGGGGGTCGCGGCCCTCGCAGGGGTCGGCGCGCTGCTCGGCGTCGTCGATGCGCTCGCGTATCCCGCATCGTTCGCGCTCGTCCCCGCCGTCGTCGCCCCCGACCGCCTTCCGGCGGCCAACAGCGTGCTCGGCGGGATCGAGGGCCTGGGTGATCTGGCGGGCCCGGCGGCCGCGGCGGGGCTCTACGCGTTCGCGGGGGCCGGCGCCTCGCTCGTGTTCGTCGCAGCACTCGCCGCCGTCTCGGCGGGCGCGTTCGTCGCCGTGCAGCGCCACGGCGTCGACGAGCCCGCGGCGGGCGAGGCGTCCCCCCGGGCCTTTCTCGAGGGGCTGCGGCACGCCTGGGCGGACCGCGAGGTCCGGCGGCTGCTGCTCGGCCTCGCCGCGCTGAGCCTGCTGCTCGCGGGACCGCTGCTCGTGGGCGGCGCGCTGCTCGCAGAGGAGCGCTTCGGCGACCGCGCCCAGCTCGGCGTGATCCTCGCGGGCTTCGGGGCGGGATCGCTCGTCGGGCTGGCGCTCGCGCCGCGCCTGGCGCGCCTGCACGCGGCGCTCCTGCCGTCCATCGGCGGCGTCGCCCTGGGAGCCGGGATGATCGGGATCGCGCTCGCCCCCACCGTCGCGGTGGCCGCGGGCGCCGCGGCCGCGATGGGCGTCATCGGCGGCGCCCTCGGCGTCGTCCTGCTCTCCTGGCTGCAGGAGCGCACGCCGGAGGAGCTGCGCGGGCGGATCATGTCGATCGTCGCGTTCGCGTTCCTCGCGCTCGACCCGCTGTCCTACGCCGTCGCGGGCGTCCTGCTGCCGCTCGGGGCGACCGCGACGCTCGCGATCCCCGGACTGCTGCTCGCCGCGCTGGCGCTGGCGACGTGGCCGCGCGGAGAGTGATCGGGCCGGCTCCGCCGGCCCGTCCTGCCAGGGGGCCGTGCCTACAGCGCGCTGACGGCGTCCGGCTCCTCGTCCTTCACACGGAAGGAGGAGCCGCAGCCGCAGGCGGCGACGACGTTGGGGTTCACGACCTGGAACCCGGCGCCGGTGAGCGAGTCGACGTAGTCGATCTGGGACCCGTCGACGTACGAGAGGCTCTGCGGGTCCACGAGCAGCTGCAGCCCGTGGTCCTCGAAGACGATGTCGTCGTCGCGCCGCTCGTCGAAGGCGAGCTGGTACTGGAAGCCCGAACAGCCGCCGCCCTTGACGCCGACCCGCAGGCCGGCGACGGCGACGTCCGCGCCCTGGGCGGCGAGGAACTCGCGCACCTTGGCGGCGCCGACCTCGGTGAAGCTGATTCCCTGGGCCTTGAAGCTGATCTCGACACTCATCGCTTCAGGAAGTATAGCGACCGTCTACCCTGTCCTCGAATGCCCAGCGCGGATGAGATCAGGCGGCGGATCGAGACCGGGATCCCCGGCGCGGCGGCGGAGGTCCAGACCGCCGACGAGGTCCACTTCACGGCGCGGATCGTCGCTCCGGCCTTCGGCGGCCTGAGCCGCATCCAGCAGCACCGGCTCGTCTACGACATCTTCGAGCCCGGCGAGATCGGCGGCCCGATCCACGCCCTGTCCATCAAGACGGAGACCCCATGAGCGCCCAGCCCGAGAACCCCATCCGCGAGGCCATCAGCCAGGCCATCAGCGAGCACGAGATCATCCTCTTCATGAAGGGCTCGCCGGAGCAGCCGATGTGCGGCTTCTCGGCGCGCACCGTCGCGGCGCTCGACGCCCTCGGGACGCCGTACGCGGCGGTCGACGTCCTCCCGGACCCGCGGATCCGCCAGGAGCTCAGCGCGATCTCGAACTGGCCGACGATCCCCCAGCTGTTCGCCCGCGGGGAGCTCGTCGGCGGCTGCGACATCGTGACGGAGATGTACGAGGCCGGCGAGCTGGCCGACGCCCTGGGCATCGAGGCGCCGCAGGATGCCCCCGCGCAGGCACCGGCCGCGGAGGCGGACGCTCCCCCGCCGCCCCCGCTGCAGGTCGAGAACCGGCTCTCCTAGCGGACCCGGATCGACATCCGCGCACGACCGGCGACCCGCAGGCGGGCGTCGCGGAAGACCCGGCGCGGGCGCTGGGCGACGCCCTCGGCGCCGCCCGGAAGCTGCTCGGGCACGGCGGCGCCGGGCGGCAGCAGCCGCGCCGTCACGCCGTCGTAGCGGTGCAGGTCGGAGAGCGTGTCCGCGAGCGCGGTCACCGAGCCCGGACCGGGCGCCGCCTCGCCGGTGTCCGTCTCGAACAGCGAGGAGAGGTCGATCGTGGTCGTCCCGTCGTCGCCGCCCTCGCCCAGCGCGACGTCGGCCTCGGTCCCCTTGAGGAAGAGGTCGCGCGGCCCGGCGGGCATCCCGCGCGGGATCGCCACGCGGATCGTGCGGCGCGTGACGGCGCCCCCGGGGCGGCGCAGCGTGGCGCGGACGCTGATGGTGCTCCCGCGCCGCACGACGCGCGGCCCCGTGAGGCTGCGCAGCGTCGCGAGCCGCAGCCCGCGCGCGATGCGCAGGCCGATCTCGACGCGCGTCACGGTCAGCGGCCCGGCGTCGTAGGCATCGAGGATCTGGGTCGCGGCGGCGGCGTCCGCCACGATCGGCCCGCCGGCGAGCGCGTCCGGGCTCCCGCCGCCGCCGACGTACGTGTTGCAGAACCCCATCGGCTTGGCGCGTCCCCGCACGGTGACGCGCAGGCACATCTCGCCGCTCTGACGGACCGGGGAGCCGGCGAGCGTGCCGAAGATCCCCTCGACGATCGCGGCGGGAGCGATCGCCGAGAGCGCCGAGGCGCCCGTCGGCAGCCCGAGCGCCCGTTCGTCGGCGACCCGCACGTTCAGCCCGCGCAGGCGCCGCGTGTCGAGGTCACGCACGGACACCTGGACCGGGAAGCCGGGCGGCCCCGCGCCCAGGCGCCCGACGACCGCGCTGACGCCGTCCTGGGTGACGGTGCCGATCGTCGCCGTCGGCGCCGCCAGCTTGTACGTCGCCGCCTCCTGCGTGGCGAGTGGGTTGCCGACGACCGCGTAGACGTGCGCCGCGGTGAGGAACAGCGAGCGCCGGCCCGCGGCGTCGAACGGATGCCCGAAGCCCCAGACCGTCGTGCCGTCGACGTACGCGGCGGTTCCGATGGCGCCGGCGTCGAGGTCCCCGGTGGCCAGCGTGACGCCGATCGCGGAGCCGGGGACGATCGCCGGCGGCGGGGCCGGGGCCTGCGCGGGACGCAGCGGTGCGAGCACGAGCGTGCGGCCCGCGCGCGCGGCGGCCCGCTGGAAGACGCGGCCGACGGCCGGCGAGAGGCCCGAGTAGCTGAGCGCCTGCGAGATCGGCCGGGCGCGGCTGCGCAGCGACGCGGCGCGCACGCCGGTCACGGTGGCGCGCGGCGGATCGACGGGCTCGCGCAGGACCGCCTGGATCGGCGTCGCCAGGACGGTCTTGCCGCCGAAGGCGCCGATCGTCTCGCTGATCGCGCCCGCGACGCGCGGCACGCCGTCCGCGCCGGGGCAGAGCACCGGCGAGCCGGAGAACCCGGGCCCGATCGCCCGTGGCGTCGACCGCCGGGCCGGAGACGGTCAGCAGCAACCGCGCGCCGGCCGGGTCCGTCCCACCGGAGATGACCTCGTCCACCCGCGCGTCGAAGTCCACCACCGTCGTCCCCAGGACGACCGACCGCGCCGTGCAGGTCATGCCCGCGCGAACGTCCCCCAGCGGCATCGTCGGAAGCCCGGCCCCATGCGCCGCAGACGCGGGCACCAGACCGAGCAGGGCAACGGCAGCCGCAAGACGGAGCATCACGCCGGACCGTAGAGCATCAAGAAAGCGAACCCGCCAGCAGCCAAGGAGACCAACCCGCCGACCGAGCAAGGAGAGACCCAGCCACCAGCCGGAGCGAGAGATCGGGGATGCATGAGGCCGCACGGCAAGGGGGTGCTGTGGCGCAAGCCACCGCCCCCCGCAGCCGGGTGGCCTCAGGCGCCCCGAGATCCGCGACCACGCCAGCCGCAGGTGCTCGACGATCCGATGCGAGTCACAAATCGCCTCGCCGTCGACGACGAGCATCGGCACAACGCGCTGCCCACTCAGCGCCGCAACCTCATCACGGTCGCGACTTGCGCCGAGGAACCCGCACCTCCTCCACCTCAACACCCTGCTTGCGCAACTCGCGAGCGACACGCCCGCAGGGGCACAGGACGTTCGTCGGGGTGCGGCAGCGATAGAGGGTCGCCATCAGCCGCCGCGCAGCGCCCCCGCCACGCCGGTCGCCTGGCGCAGGCCGAAGCCGGTGAGGCGCAGGAGGGTCGGCTGCCGCGTCCCGGGCGGCTGCATCCGGTCGCCTTCGCGGCTGCGGTACCACTCGATCGTGTCGACGAGCGTGTCCTCGTGGTGGGAGGGCTTCCAGCCGAGCTCGCGCTTGGCCTTCGTCGAGCGGTAGGCCCACCAGAGCGACGCGGCGCGCACCTCGCCGACGGTGACGATCGGCGTTCCGGGCAGGGCCTCGGCCGCGTGGGCGAGCTGCAGCGCGGCGGCGACGGGGAGCTTGACCGCCGGCGGGGCGACGCCGGAGAGCCGCCCGAGGTCTGCGAAGAGCCGGTCGAGCGTGAAGTTCCGGTTGCCGAGGATGTAGCGCTCCCCGACCTGGCCGCGCTCGTCGGCGAGCAGGTGCCCGCGCGCGACGTCCTCGGCGTCGACGATGTTCAGCGCCCCGTCGACGTAGGCGGGGATCTGGCGGCGCATGAAGCGGCGCACGAGCTCGGTGGACGAGCGGTAGACGTCGCCCTTGCCCATCACGTGGGCGGGGTTGACGATGACGAGCGGCAGGCCGTGGGCGGCGATGCGCAGCGCCTCGTTCTCGGCCTCGTGCTTGCTGTTGAGGTACGGCAGGCCGAAGCGGCCGGCGCGGAAGACCTGCGTCTCGTCGGCGGTCGCGCCGTGGGGCGCGGGGCCGATCGCGGCGACCGACGAGGTGTGCACGGCGCGCTCGACGCCGGCGCGCAGGGCCTCTTCGAGCACGATGCGGGTGCCGTCGACGTTGATGCGGAAGAGCGTGTCGGCGCCGCCGCGCAGCGACGTGAGGCCCGCGACGTGGAAGACGCGTGAGACCCCGCGCAGCGCGCGCCGGATCGATGCACGGTCGAGGACGTCGCCCCGGACCTGCTCGACCTCGAGGCCGTCGAGCTGCTCGACGCGCGACCCGGCGCGGACGGTCACGCGCACGCGGTCGCCGCGCTCGACGAGGAGCCGCGTGACGTGTGAGCCGACGAGGCCGGTCGCACCGGTGACGAGGGTGACGGACATCGACCGAGCAGGGTACGGCCCCGCCGGCGACGCGGAGCCGCCGAGCGCGAACCCAATACGCTCAGGCCAATGTCCGCCACGCCCGTAGCCGTCGTCACCGACTCCACCCATTACCTCCCGCGCGAGCTCGTCAGCAGCCGCGGGATCCACGTCGTCAGCCTGTACGTGAACCAGGGCGGCGTGATCACCAAGGAGTCGGACATGCCCGACTTCGACGCCTTCTACGACGGATTGCGGACCTCCGCCGATCTCCCGACGACGTCCCAGCCGTCGATCGGCGACTTCATCGAGGTGTACGAGCCGCTGGTCGCCGCCGGGCACGACATCGTCTCGGTCCACATCGCCGGCGGGCTCTCGGGCACGGTCGAGTCGGCGCGCCAGGCCGCCGCGGAGCTCGGCGCCCAGCGCCGGATCGAGATCGTCGACTCGCAGAGCACCTGCGGCGGGCTCGGGGTCGTCGTCCTCGCCGCGCAGGCCGCCGCCGACGGCGGCGGCGACGTCGAGCAGGTCGCCCAGCGCGCCCGTGACGCGACCGCCGCCAAGGAGGTCTGGTTCTCGCTCGACACGCTGGAGTTCGTCCAGCGCGGCGGGCGGATCGGACGCGCACAGGCGTGGATCGGCAGTGCGCTGAGCATCAAGCCGATCCTGTCGTTCTCCGACGGGACGCTGCAGCCGGTCGAGCGCGTGCGGACGAGCCGCCGCGCGCTGGAGCGCATGCTCGACTACCTGCGTTCGCGCAACGAGGACGGCGCCACCGCGTGGTTCGTGCAGCACGCGCAGGCCCCGGACGTGGCGGCGAAGGTCGTCGAGGGCGGACGCGAGATCTTCGGCAACGAGCCGCTGTTCGTCACCGAGCTCGGACCGGTGCTCGGCACGTATGCCGGGCCCGGGCATGCTGGGCATCGGCGCGCTGCCGCCGAGCCTCCTGCAGTAGGCGCGGGCGCTCAGCGCCGGCGACGGCCGATGATCGCGGCGATCCCGCCGCCGATCACGAAGCCGGCGACCGCGGCGCCGGCGAGGACCTTCGGCCGGTTGCGGTTGATCTGCCGCCGCCAGTCGGCGATGGCGACGACCTCGCCGCGCAGCTCGGTGAGCGACGTCGCGAGCGCGGACTGGTTGGCCGCGATCGACGCGCGGATCTGCTCGGGGGTGCGGGGCTGGCTGCTCACGTGCGCTGATCCTCCGGCTTGACGACGGCCTCGCGGACCTGCTCCTTCATGAGCGTGGTCTCGCCCTGGATGGTGGCCTGGGTCTCACGGGCGGCCGCGAGCGCCTGGTCGGGCACCGGCGACTGGGCCTTCTGCAGGGCCTTGTAGGCGACGAACCCGGCGATCGCCGCCATGACGAGCAGGATGAAGGCGATGAGGAAGAAGCCCAGGAAGAACGCCTCATCGGGGAACAGGACGTACCACGCGGCCCACGAGAGACCGTGGATGATGAGGATGAGCGCGCCGAGGACGAACGCGCCGGCGGCGGCGGCGACGGCCGCGCCCTTGCCGAAGACCGAGGCCTTGGCCTGCATCTCGACCTTCGCGAGGTCGACCTGGTCCTTGACGAGGGCCTGGGTGCTGGCGGTGACGCCCTGGATGGCCTGCGCGATCGCCGCCTCGTTGGAGGTGGGCGGCGGCAGCGGCGGCGGCACGGGCCTGGTGGGATCAGACGCCACGGAGCGCCCTCAGGACCTTTGCCAGGACGAAGCCGCCGGCGGCGGCGGCGCCGACGAGCAGCTCGGGGCGCGTCTCGGTGACCGGCCGCTGCGGCTCGATCGGCGGGACGGGCGGCGGCGGCTCGACGGGCGGCGGGACGGGATTGACCGGGTCCGAGGTCATGCGTCGAGCCCGGGCGGGTCCTCGCCGTACATGCGCTTCCAGATCAGGATCGCGCCGCGGATGGCGATGATGCTCGCCAGGGATTCGATCCCGGCGACCAGGCCCATCCACATGAGGCGCTTGACGACGTCGTTCTGTGGCATCTGCGGCGGACCCTAGCGCAGCTCAGACGGCGGCGGGAGCGACCTCGAGGCCCCCGCAGATCGTCTCGACGACGAAGCTCTTCGCCTGATCGACGTCCTCGGGCGCGCCCGGGAGCACGTCGAAGATCCAGCCGGTCAGGACCTGCTCGATCGCGCCGTAGAACGCCATGGCGGCGAAGGCCGGCGTGACGGTGGTCTTGAACTCGCCGGCCGCCTGCGCCTTCTCGACGATCACCGCGATCCCGTCGTAGGCCTCGCGGATCTCGGCCAGGTGCGAGCGGCCGAAGGTGTTCGCCGCGCGCGTCACCTCGACGATGATGACCTTCATGAGGTCTGGGTCGTGGCGGTAGGAGTCGACGATGAACGAGACGATCGCGTACAGCTTGTCGCGCGCGGGCGCGGGCTCGCGGTCGACCTCGCGGATCGCCTCCAGCAGCACGTTCCAGCGCTCGAGGAACAGCGTGTCGAGGATCTCGTCCTTGGAGCGGAAGTAGTGGTAGACGAGGCCGTAGGCGACGCCCGCCTCGTCGGCGATGTCCGAGACCCGGCAGGTGTGGAACCCCTGACGCGCGAAGACGCGCACGGCGGCGTCGAGGATGAGGCGCCGCTTCTCGGCGGCCTGCTGGGCGTTGCGCGTGGCCATCAGGCGGGGCTCTCCTCGCGGACCGCGTAGGCCTCGGGACGCCGGCCCGCGAGCGCCGGGAGCCGGCGGCGGATGTCATCCTGGCGGGCGAGGTCGAGGTCGGCAGTGATGACGGTCTCCTGATCACTGGCCTGGGCGAGCACGACGCCCCAGGGGTCGACGATCATCGACCGGCCGCCGGACCGAAGCCCCGGCTCGTGCTCACCGATCTGGTTGGCGGCGACGACGAAGCACTGGTTCTCGATCGCCCGCGCGCGCAGCAGCGGCTCCCAGTGGTCGCGCGTCGTCGCGAGCGTGAACGCCGCCGGCACGAGCAGGATCCGGGCTCCCGCGACGGTCAGCGCGCGGTAGAGCTCGGGGAAGCGCAGGTCGTAACAGATGCTCAGGCCCAGGCGCGCGCCGTCGGCGCCGGTGCTGAGGACCGGCGCGTCACCGGGGGCCTCGTTCTCGGACTCGCGGTACACGGTGCCGTCGACCTCGACGTCGAAGAGGTGGATCTTGCGGTACGACGCGCGGATCTCCCCGTCGGGGCCGATGTGCACGCTCGTGTTGCGGAGCTTCTCCTCCCCCGGCACGCGCTCGGCGACGGAGCCGGCGACGAGGTCGATCGCCAGCTCGCGAGCGACCTCGCGCGCCCAGGTGATCGCCGCGCCGTCGAGCGGCTGGGCGGACGCCCGCAGAGCGGCGCCGTGCCCCAGGACGCTCCACTTCTCGGGCAGCAGCACGAGCGTCGCCCCGTCGGCGGCTGCGCGACGGACGAGGCCGTCGGCGGCCGCCAGGTTGGCGGCCACGTCGGGCGTGGCGGTGAGCTGGATGGCGGCTGCGCGCACGATGCGAGACCTCGGTGCGAGATTGACTCGTCAGTCAATCTCGGATTCCGGCAAGGATAGCCCGGTGAACGCACGCTCAGCCCTGCCCATGCGAAGCGACGGCACCCGGCGCCCCGAGGGCCTGCCGCTGCCACCCGGGCGGATGCCGCCGCTGCGCGACGGCCGTCCGCTGAAGCGCTGGCGCTACGTCGGCGTCTACGGGCCGGACCTGATGCTCTGCGCGGCGACCGTCAGGATCGCCGGGATCCCGCAGGCGTTCTGGGCGGTGCTGGACCGCGAGACCGGCGCGCTCGCCGACCGCACCGCGTTCACCCCTGGGCTCGTGGCGATCGCCGACGGGCATCTGTCGGTCCGCGGGCGGGGCGTCGCGATCGACCTGGCGCTGCAGCCCGCGGGCGAGCCGATGGAGGTCACGAGCCCGCACGGCGGATCGTTCATCTGGACCCGCAAGGACCCGATCCGCGCCGTCGGGCGGGTGACGGTGAACGGCCGCACCCGCGAGATCGACCATGCCGGGCTGATCGACGCCTCGGCCGGGTACCACGCGCGGGCGACCGCGTGGCGCTGGTCGGCGGGCGTCGGCACGGCGACGGACGGCCGCGCGCTCGCGTGGAACCTCGTCACCGGCGTCCACGATGCGGCGACGCAGAGCGAGCGGACGGTCTGGGTCGACGGGGAGCCGCAGGAGCCGGGACCGGTGACGTTCCCCGGGGACCTCGACGGCGTGGACTTCTCCGGCGCCGACGACGGTGCGCGGCTGCGCTTCACCGCGGAGGCCGAGCGCGCGCGGCGCGACGACCTGAAGCTCTTCGTCAGCGACTACCGTCAGCCGTTCGGGACGTTCTCCGGCACGCTGCCCCGCGGCGTGGAACTGGCCGAGGGGTACGGCGTGATGGAGTGGCACGACGTGCGCTGGTAGCGCGCCCGGTGGGGTAGCCGGTCCCGCGCTGTCGCTTTGCATGGAATGCAGGAGCGCTGCTGACGGCTCTGGCTTCGCAGTCGCGTGGCGGCCGGCGATGTGATCGCCGGCCGCCGTACGCGTGTCGGTGGGGGGTTACCGACGTGGGGTCAGCGGACCTTGATCTCGAACGTCTGGCTTGCCGTCGGGAGGTGCTCGGCGTCAGCTTCGAGGTAGGCGCGGTAGGAGCCGCTGGTAACGCTCGGGAGGGTGATGTTGTACCCGGAGCGGGTTGCGGTCGTGCGCCGCAGGCGGGTGCTGGCGACCGTTGTGCGGTACGCCTTGATCTTGCCGTTGACGCGCTTGTAGGTGACCTTCTGGATGCGCACGATCGTGCCGTCGTGGTTCGGTCGGACCGACCCGTAGAAGCGCACGCGCTGGCGGGACAGCAGGCGCCCGGTGCGTGTGCTGCGCAGACGGCTCATGACGCGGGAGTGCAGCGTGAGCTGGGCCTGCGTCCGAGTCGCGGCCGGCGTGACGGGGCGGGAACGGGACCGGCGGCGTCACCGGCGTGACGACGGGCGGTGTCACCGGCGGCACCGGCGGCACGTACGGATCGTAGTCCGGGGTGCCGAGCTGCACGTCGATGTACGACAGGTTGTTCGTCGCATCGAGGGCCGCGATTCCGCCGCCGGAGTCCGGCTCAGCCCGTTCGGAGACGGTCGGGACGACCTCTTCCTCGCTGACTGCGACGGTGGTCTCGCCGGTGATGAACGTGTTCTGGCCGGCGCAGGCCGGATCGAGGAAGAACGTGATCCGGTAGTGCCCGTCGGTGAGGCCCGCCATCTTCCAGTTGTGCCCGAAGATGACCTTGCCGGGCTTGTTGATCTCAGCCCCCATGCTGGTCATCAGCGACGGGACGGAGCTGACGAGCCCGTCACCGGTCCACTTGTTCGCCGCGGCGTCCCACTTGATGGTCGCCGCGTACGGGTCCGTGCGGTCGACGAGCAGCCGCTGGACGGTGAGTCGGGCGCACTGCGTGTAGATCGTCGCCTGCGGGGAGGGGTGACGGTGCCGGTCGTGCCCCAAGTCTCGACCTTGTCATCCGGATTGGCGTCGATGTCGACCATCTCGAACGCGTCCATGGGCGGGAACGCTGTGTCCGCCGCGAGGGTGCGGTAGAGCACGGCCTCGACGCGCAGTTGCGAGTTCTGGCCCAGCGGCCAGGACTTCGCCTCGAGGTTGTCGCCCCAGTCGAACGTCGACACGCCGACGTCCGTCAGTCCGCCCGCTGTATCGGCGGGTGCGGTCATCGAACCGGCCTGCCAGGTGTTCTCCGTTCCCTGCAGGTAGACGTTGACGCCGTTGAAGTCCACGGGCGTCACGAGGTGCGGAGCCGTCGGGTCGCCGGTCAGCGTCAACTGGCTGCCCTCAGCCCAGATCACCGGATACGAAAGGTTGTTGCCGGCCTCCTCTTCCCCGGACGGTGGGGCCGCCATCGCCGAACCCGCGAGGGTCAATGCCAGGACGGCGCTCAGGATGATCGTTGTGGCGCGCCGGAAGAGCGCAGGATTCAGCTTGCTGGACATGACAACTCCCTTGAGGAGAGGGGCGCTGGGCGCTTACGGCGACCGGAACGCGATGCTGCTCGGCATCTGTCTTCACCGTAAGCGCTGTGCGCGGAGAGTTCATCCGAGGAAACACCTGGCTCCGCTCCGCACCCAGGCGGCCGACCCGTGGCTACTACGGGTGTCCTCGCTGCGGAGAAGAACTGACGTGCCTTCCCGCGATCAGTCGATGGAACGGGCGAGGGCCCGCCGGAGCGGGCCCTCGCTGTCGGGTCTGTGGGTGCGTGTTACAGACGGCCGGGCTTCCCGATGCCATTGGACGCGGGCAGCTTCGCTGCGCACGTCTGGTAGGTGCGGGTGGAGGTCATCTGCCTGACGCGGACCTTCTTGCCGTTCTTGACGATCGTCATCGGCTTCTTGAGCTGGAGAACGATCTTCACCTTGGCCTGGCCCTTGGGCAGGCCGGTCAGGGTGACCGGCGCGGTGATCCGGCTCCCGGTGCGAACGGTGACCTTCTTGCCGTTCACGTAGACGGTGGCCTTGCGCACGTCGCGGGTCCTGATCTGCTTGCTGATGCGGATCGTGAACGTGCGGCGGCTCGCGCACACCTTCGTCGCGGGGCTGACGCTGACGCCCGCAACCGTCTGGGCCGGCGGCACGACGGCCGGCGGGATGATGACCGGCTTGGGCAGCGGCGTGCCGCTCCAGTCGGGCATCTGGTCCTTGGGGCCGGCCTTGGACTCGTCGACCAGTTCGGTCGTCGGGTCATCAACGCCGCCGTTGTTGGTGAGGCGCGTCTGGCCGGTGCCGTCGGCGTTCATCACGTAGATCTCGACGTTGCCCGTGTCGAACTCGACCTCGGGCTTGCCGCCGCCGTGACCCCCGCCGTGACCTTCGTCAGCGGCACGCTCGGAGATCGCCGGGTCGGCGGGGACGCCGCCCTCGGTCGTCTCGCCCTCGGCGGCCTTCATGTTGCCGTCGCGGGTCGTCTGGAAGGCGATCTTCGTCCCGTCCCACGAGAACGCGGGGTGGGAGTCGGAGTACAGCAGCATCGCGCCCTCAACCGGGAGGTTCGAGAGCTGCTTCTGCACGCCCGTCGCCACCTCGATCTGCCAGATCGCCGAGCCGGCGCTGTCATCGCCCCGGGTGAACACGACGTACTTGCCGTCGGGCGACCAGTTCGGGTAGCCCTCAGGAACCTCGCCCTGGTTGGCGAGCTCGTTGAGCAGGCCGCTGGCGACGTCGTAGGTCCACACGCCTGCGGCAGGGCCCTTGCCCTTGGTGAAGGCGATGGTCTTGCCGTCCGGCGACCACGCCGGCGAGCCTTCCGGTCCGATCTGCCCGGTGCTCGGCGGAGCGTTGAGCTTCTGCTCCTGCTTGGTGGCGAGGTCGAGGATGTAGAGGTCGGCCTTCACGCCGTCACCACGGCGGAACACCAGCTTGGCGCCGTCAGGCGACCACGCGAGCTCGTGCTCGGCGTTGCCCTGCGGCGGACCGGACTTCTGGTCGGTGACCTGGCGCACGTCGGTGCCGTCGAGGTTCATGAGGTAGATCTCGTTGTCGGTGCTGCCGTCCGCTGCGGGACGGTTGCTCGTGAACGCGATCGTCTTGCCGTCCGGCGAGACCGCCGGGTCCAGATCGTTGATCAGGACCGGAAGACCGCCGTCGGTCGTCTCGCCCTCACCCTTGCCGGGCGGTGGGCCGCCCTGGCCGTCGGGCGCGCCACCCTCGGTGCTGTCGCCCTCCTCGGAGGGCGGGACGATGGAGTTGTCGGTGAGCTGTGTGACCTGGGTGCCGTCGGCCTGCATCGAGTAGATCTCGAAGTCGACGGACTGCTCTTCGGCCGGCGCCGTCGCAGGCGCGGGCTGGTTGCTCGCAAAGACGATCACGCCGCCGGTGCCCGGAAACGCCGCACTGGCCGGATCGTCAGCGACGAGCGCCGCGACCCCCAATGAACACGCCGCGACCGCTGTGGTTGTCACGAATGCGGCCAGCGACGGCCGCCCGCGCTTTCTGTCGGTGAGCGTGAACATGATCAGCCTCCTACTCGGTGATGCCAGATGCGGAGCCCGATCCGACCCGCCGGACCCGTGACGACAACGCTACGCCGGAACGGCTGCTCCTCAATCCGGACGAACGACTCTTAGATGTAAGTGGTTCCCGAGCCCGATTGCGCGTTTCTACCTAGGAAACAACGCTCCGGTTGTGGACGCGGGCAGCCGGCGGAGTACGGATGTGCGCGGTGACGGCTGGCGGACAGACTGTGTGGCTGTGCCCCGTCGTCGCCTCGGCGCTCTTCCAGCGGCCGTGATCACCTCCGCGGTGTTCGCCTCGGCTGCGTCGGCTGCGACGGTCGCGCTGCCGGGCGGGGTGGCGACCGCCGTCCGCGAGTACTCGGGCACGATCGTCTTCAGCGAGTACGTGCAGGCTGAGCGGCGCTGGTACCTGAGCGTGCGCGAGGTGGGCGCGCAGCAGCGGCGGATTGCGGTCGCGCCGAGCCCGTTGCCGTTCGACGCCGACATCGGCACCGACAGCCAGGGGCGCCCGCAGCTCATCTACCAGCGCTGCGCGGGCACCGTCAGCGCTCCGACCGGGTGCGATCTGTTCGTGTTCTCACTGGCGAACGCGACCGGCGAGCGTCTGGTGCGCAACGCCAACGATCCGGGGCGCAACGACGTGGGCCCGACGCTGTGGCGTGGGCGGATCGCGTGGACGCGCGAGTACGGGACGGGGAAGGACGCCAACCCGGTCGTGTACACCAAGCTGCTGACCGCACCGCGCTCGCTGCCTTCGACACGGCTGCCGGGCGTGCCGACGACGCGCTGCGCCGAGGAGCTGGGCCTTGTGGAGCCACCGTGTGGCCCCACGACCTTCCGCAGCGTGAAGGCGCTCGAACTGTGGGGCGACAACCTCGGGCTGATCGTCCGCTACGTCTTCGAGGGCCTGCCGGGAATCTCGCAAACCGAGGTGCGCCTCAACCGCGTCAGCGACCGTTCCGCACAGCAGATCGCATTCCTGGCGTCGGGCCTCAACGGCCAGTCGTTCGTTGGCCCGTCGCTCTTCAACGGGCGCCTGGCGTGGTATCGGGCCTGCGCCGTCACGGAAGCAAGCTGCACCACGTTCGTCGGACCGTGGCGCTACCGGATCTCCACACGCCGCTACGAGCAAGGCGCTCCGGGCCCGATTCTCGTCTCAGGCTTTGCCGACACCGGAACGCGCCTCTACGAGGTCGTCAGCTGCCCTGATGCCTCGGTCACCGCGGTCCCGGCGCCGCCGCCTGCTCCGGCCTGCGCGATCAGCTCGATCACTCCGTCCGCATACGCCCCGGTCGCCACGCCCGACCTCGCGTCCTCACAGCCACCCACGTAGGAGGCGCCGCGCCCGCTCGGGACGAAAAGCCGAAGCGCGGCAGCCTGCTTGCCGAGGCCCATTCCGCTCGCGTCTGCATTGCAGGAGTTGGGCACGGTGGGTCAGCAGTCTGAGGGTTCTCGCGTGGGTAGTGCACGCGGATGGCGCGCAGCTTGCGTCGACTTAGCGTTGTTGCAGGCCCGAAGTCGAGGAGGTTGGTCATGCGCGCGTTCGGCCGTCGGCATCTGACATACGCGAATGTGATGGCGACGATCGCGGTGTTCGTCGCGCTCGGCGGCAGCGCGTTCGCCACGAGCTATGTGATCACGAAGTCCAGCGAGATCAAGGACGGTGCCGTCACGGGTGCGGACGTGCGGGACGCGTCGCTCAGCAACAAGGATGTGAAGAACGGCTCGCTGACGGGGAGCGACGTGCAGGACGGGTCGCTGAACGGCGTGGACCTCGATCTCACCAAGCTCGGCAAGGTCCCCTCCGCGGCCACCGCAGATCGGGCGCAGGTCAGCGATGAGGTCGACGGCCAGCACGTCGAGCGCGTCGCCGCGAGGCTCCCGCTGGACACCGCAACACAGGTCATCGGCGTCGACGGTGGGCTTCGGGTTCTTGCCGGCTGCAGCCCGTTCGGCGAGCTGACCCTGGCCGTGAGCTCGACCACAGCGCACGCCCTTGTCCGCGCCACCGTCATCAGCGCGTTCGAGCCCCCAGCCAACATCGCCGTGATCGACGATGCAGATCTCAACCCCGGTGAGAACCTCCCGCTCTTCGAGGCACACGGGCGCGGCACCGCGCAGATCGCCTACCAGTCCGCCGACAACCGCATCTCGACCGCCGTCATCGGGTTCGGCGAACTCACCGGCCCACAAACGTGCACGGTCAATGGCACCCTCGTCCGAGCGGGATGACGCACAACCCATGGCGCAGTCCTGCAAGGGACGAAAAGCAGAAGCGGGTCTTCTAGCCAGGCCATTGCGGCAGGCGCGCCTGCGTGCGAGCCTGTCGCACGCGTGCATCGCCTGGTTCGCACATCTTCGGGCTGGCTGTCGGTATCGGTGGACAAAGCACCGCTGCTCGCGCCGGGCGGGACCGTCGTGTCGTTCGACCACGAGGGATGGCAGCGCGACATGCGTGGCTGGATGGCGTCCCACAAGGACGAGCCACTATGGGCGGTGATCGCACTGGTTGGCGCGATCCGTGAAGAGGAAGCCCGGCTCATCGCTGAGGAAACACTCGCCGGTGTCAACGCGCGAGGCGGTAAGGGCCTGCGGGGACCGGCGCCCACCCTCGATGCCAAGACGCCTGCGTTGAGGCAGAAGCAGCAGTAGCGCTCCCTCCGAGAACTACCGCTTCGGACGAAGAGCAGGCGCGAGACCGCGCGCCCCCTTTGGGAGGCGTGGGCGGGCGATTGCTGCGCAGGCCTTAGATTTCGCAGACTGCGAGCGAGGGGGCGTCCCGGCGGGCTTTGTCTGTTGCTGAGGCGAGGTCGGTCAGAGTTGTGAATCGCAGGGAAGCTGACTCGTCGAGGACTAGGGCGGCGGCGTCGGCGGGGTCGAGACGTTCGATGAGGTCCTTCGAGGCGAGCGCGAGCCCGCCCGAGGCGCACGCTTCGATGCGCGCCGCCTCGTTGACCGCGTCGCCCAGGGCGGTGACGTCAGCACGACCGCTGGTGAGGAGACGCCCGACGTAGAGCGTGGCCCCCCAGTGCAAACCAAAGCGCACGGTCACCTCGTTGGCCGGAAGGTCACTGCGCAGAGCGATCTCGCCGGTGCGCTCACGGATCGCTCGGGCGGCGTCGATACAGGCCCGGGCAGCGGCCGACTCGCCTTCGTGCTGTTCGGCGAGAAAGAACGCGCTGGCACCGTCGCCTGCATGCTTGCCCACGAGCCCACCACGGCTGACGATCTCATCGTCTACGCATGTCATGAGCCGGCGCACGACGCGGAAGTACTCGGCGGCTGGCAGCGTCCGTGCGAGCGACGTGGAGCCCTCAAGGTCGGCGAACAGCACGGCGCCCGGCCGGCGCGCCGGGCGAACGAGGCCGAGAAGGCCGTTGAGTGAGCGGTGATCACCGGTGGCGAGCAACGACAGCGTCGCGCCCGAGATTCCGGGAATGCCGACCCAGGCGGTCCCGACGAAGGCGTCGTCATCATCGGTAAGACGTGTGCCCATCACCGAGTACGGCACCGTTCGACGACCGAACTTGATCTCGACACGTCCGGCGAGCAGCGAGTCGGCACGCCGTGGCGTCACGTCGGCAAGCGCCGCGGTGAGCTCCGGGGCGAGGTTCAGCCCCAACTCGTCGACGCCGCCGGGAAGGTCATGCGCGATCGCGGGGAGCACACGAGCGATGTGCGCCAGCCAGCTTGAGCGGGTCGCGGCGCCGGGCCATTCGTCGCGCAGGGCCGCGTTACGTGCCGAGTAGATGGGCTCGCCGAGGGCGGGGGCCACGGCTGCCGCGGTCGTGCTCGCCGCGAGCAGGTAGTCGGTCGTGAGATACGCGAGCTGCCAGCGCTCATCCCAGATCTCCGCGACGTGACGGTCACCCTCAAGCCGGTCGGCCACCTCCCGCAGAAGCGGATGCTCGGGCAACGGGAGGGCGTCCACGGTGCCACCCTACGCGACACCCAACGCCACGAGACAGCAAAGCTGAAACGCACGAGCACGCTTAGCGACGGTGCCTGCTCCGGACGACAAGCGCCAGCGAAGCTGCTTTGCATGGGAACTGGGTCTCCCACCGGGGCGCTCGCTCCCGCAACGGACGAGAAGCGACAGCGGGCGGTGGACCGGGAGAAAGCGACGGGGCCGCGCGCCGCGTGTCAGCCCAGCGTCGCGGCGATCTCCGCCAGCGGCTTGCGGATGCCGGTGAGGAATGGGAGTTCCTCGCGCGTATGCGCGCGCGCCCGCGCGCCCCGCAGGTGGCGCATGACGTCGACGATCCGCGTCAGCTCGTCGGCCTCGAACGCCAGCAGCCACTCGTAGTCGCCCAGGGCGAACGCACTGACGGTGTTCGCGCGCACGTCGGCGTAGTCACGCCCCATCTTCCCGTGCTCGGCGAGCATGTCGCGCCGCTCGTCGTCGGGCAGCAGGTACCACTCCAGCGAACGCACGTAGGGGTACATGCAGAGGTACTTGTGCGGCTCCTCGCCGGCGAGAAACGCCGGGATGTGCGCGCGGTTGAACTCGGCGTCGCGGTGCACGCCGATCGCGCTCCAGTACGGGCACGAGGCTGCGCCCGAAGGCCGTCCGGCGGAAGGCGCCGATCGCGTCCTGCATCGCGTCGGAGCTGTGCCCGGTGATCCACAGCAGCACGTCGGCCTCGGCGCGGAAGCCCGTCAGGTGGTAGGCGCCGCGCAGCGTGATGTCGCCGCTGGCGAGGATCGCCGCCTCGGCGTCGGCGGCGGCCTGCGCGTCGCCCGCCGGCGTTCCGGCCGCCGCGGGCGCGGCGTAGGCGGCATAGACGGTGTAGTGGTGGCCCTCGCTGGAGGGGAAGGTGTCGGTCATCGCCCGACAGACTTGCCAGGACCGGCGCTCGGCGACCTACTCCTCGAGCCAGGCGATGACGGCCAGCACGCGGCGGTGGTCGTCGGTGCTGGGCGGCAGCCCGAGCTTCCCGAAGATGCTCGAGACGTGCTTCTCGACGGCGCCGTCCGTGACGACGAGCTCCCGCGCGATCCCGCTGTTGGACCGCCCCTCGGCCATCAGGGAGAGCACGTCCCGCTCACGCGGCGTGAGCTCCTCCAGGCGCGCCGGGCCGCGGCCGGCGACGAGCTGCGCGACGACCTCGGGGTCCATCGCGGTCCCGCCTGCCGGCCACGCGGCGCACCGCCTCGACGAACTCCGCCGGGTCGCCGACGCGATCCTTGAGCAGGTAGCCCACGCCGCCGCGGCCGTCGGCGAGCAGCTCCTTGGCGAAGATCCGCTCGACGTACTGGCTGAGGACCAGGACGGGGAGTCCGTCGAGCTGCTCGCGCGCGGCGAGCGCGCCGCGGATCCCCTCGTCGCGGAACGAGGGCGGGAGCCGGACGTCGACGACGCACACGTCGGGCCGCTCGCGCTCGACCGCCTCGAGGAACGCGTCGGCGTCCTCGACGGCCGCGACGACCTCGCAGCCGTTGTCCTCCAGCAGCCGGGTCAGCCCGTCGCGCAGCAGCGCGAGGTCCTCGGCGATCACGACGCGCATGGCAGCTCCGCTCGCAGGATGGTCGGCCCGCCGGCGGGGCTCGAGAGGAAGAGGGTGCCGTCGAGCGCCTCGACGCGTTTGCGCAGCCCGGTCAGCCCGCTGCCCTCCGGATTCGCCCCGCCGCGGCCGTCGTCACGGATCTCGACCTCGAGGCGGCTCCCGCGGCGCTCGACGCGCACCGCCGCCGCCGACGCCTCCGCGTGCTTGCCGACGTTCGCCAGCGCCTCGCCGACGACGAAGTAGGCGGCCGTCTCCACCGCGGTCGGCACGGGGCCGCCGAGGTCGCACGCGACCGTCGTCGGGACGCCGGCACGCGCCGCCAGCGAGGTGATCGCCTCGCGCAGGCCGCGCTCGGAGAGCAGCGCCGGGCGGATGCCGCGTGCCAGGTCGCGCAGTTCGGCGAGGGCGCGCTGGGTGTCCTCGCGCGCCTCGCCGACGAGCGTCGCGGCACCGACGGTGTCGCCGGCCTGGAGCTTCTGCTCCGCGCGGCCCAGCTCCATCGCGACGGCGACCAGCCGCGCCTGCGCGCCGTCGTGCAGGTCGCGCTCGATCCGCTCGAGCTCCAGCCGCGCGGCGTCGACGGCGCCGGCGCGGGTCTCTTGGAGGCGCTCGACGCGGCGCTCGAGCTCGCGGCGGGTCGGCGGCAGCAGCCCGCACGCCAGCGACGCCGACGCGGCGGAGGTGCCGCGCACGAGCAGCGCGGCGATCGGCAGCAGGACGACGCCGATCCCGGCGACGATCGCGGCGTCGTTCCAGGTGTCGATGTTCCACAGACCGGTGTCCCAGCCGTCCGGCAGCGCCCACCACCAGGCCGGGAAGGTGATGAAGCCCACCGTCATCGTGAAAGCGACCGCGAAGACCGTGAAGCCGATCACGCCGACCGGCAGCAGCAGCAGCGCGTAGAGGAGGTCGCGCCACATCTGGCGGTCGTCGAAGAGCCCCTTGAACCAGGTCCAGATGACGCCGAGCGAGCGCCAGTCCTCGCGGTGGACCGGCAGGTCGACCTTGTAGTGCTCGGCCACGGGCTCCCCGAGCACGATGCCCGCGCGATGGCGCTCGGCGCGCGCGAGGAGCCGCAGCGCGCCGATGGTCAGCACGGCGATCGGCACCCCGATCAACGTCAGCAGCGTGCTGATCGCGGTGCTCCAGCCGGCCACGGCGACGGTGAACGTCAGGATGCCCATCGGCAGGGCGAGCAGCAGGTAGGCGCTGTCGCGCAGGAGCTGCGCGAGGAACCCGCCCGTCGAGCGGTGGCGGCGCCCGTGGCCGTCCTCGGCCGGGGGGAGCGTGCCGGTCGGCTGCTCGACGGTGGGCTGTTCAGCGGTCGCCGCGGTCATGGCTGCATGGTCCCGGTCGCGACCGCGCGCGCCAATGCCGCGACCCGGCGTCTCACCGTACAGCGGGCCGCCGGGGACCTGCGGGGGATATCCCCCGCATCACGCCCCGCGCTGGCGGCGCAGCTCGGCGAGCAGGAGCTTCGCGTGCATCGCGCCGATGAGGTCGCGCAGCGGCTCGGCGCCCGAGGCGATGATCCCGGCCGCGCGCTCGACCGGCACCTCGCCGGCGAGCCGGTTGAGCAGCGTGCGCACCTCGTCCTCGACGAGCGGCTCGAGCGCCTCCCGGTAGCGCAGCGTGTCGAAGACGGTGAAGCCGAGCGCCTCGTCGTAGCCGGATGCGCGAAACCGCGAGATCGCCTGGATGATCTGGACGTCCTCGCGGTCGTAGCCGCGGCGGTCCGGCGTCAGCACCGCGATCTCCGCGAGCCGGTCGAGGACGTTCTGCGGGACCCCGTAGCGCTCGCGCGCCTGCGCCTTCGACAGGCGCTCCCCCGTCTGCGCGGCGAGCGCGCGCTCGAGGATGCGGTCCTCGACCTCGACCATCGCGGCGGCCTGCTCGGGCCCCCGGTCCATCACGCCCTTGATCAGGCGCAGCGGCATGAACCGCTCCTCCTGCAGGCGCTTGACGAGCCTGATCCGGTCGACGAACTCGGGCGGGTACCAGGCCATGTTGCGCGAGGTCCGCACGATGCCCTCGTCGTCGCCGAGCACGCCCTCGCGCAGGTAGTGCTTGATCGTGCCCGCGCTGACGCCCGACCGCTCGGCGAGGTCGCGCATCTTCAGCAGCCCCGTCGTGTCGGGGCTCGCCGCCGGGGCGCTCATGTCAGGAACGACCCCGTGGCGCCCTCCGCGAGCTCACCGATCGCCCCGGTCTCCGTCAGCTCGGCGATCTCGGCATCCGTGTAGCCCGCGTCGCGCAGGATCGCCGCCGTGTGCTCGCCCAGCCCAGGACCCGGCAGCCGCCGGGGGTCGCCGGGCGTGCGGGAGAGCTTCACGGGCACGCCGAGCTGGCGGACCGGCTGCTCGGCACCCGGCTGCTCGATCTCCACGACCATCTCGCGCGCCCGCACGAGCTCGGAGTCGAGCACCTCGCCGAGGTCGAGCACCGGCTCCAGGCAGCAGTCGTGCTCGCCGGCGAACGCCTCCCACTCGGCGCGCGTGCGCCCCGCGAAGATCTGCTCCAGCTCCCGGTGGGCGTCGCTGCCGGGCCCCTCGAACTGGTGCGCGATGAGGTCCTCGCGCCCGACGCCGCGACAGAAGTTCACGAAGAACTTCGGCTCCAGCGCGCCGAGCGTCACGTGCCCGTCGGCGCAGGCGTAGGGCCGGTAACAGAGGAGCGAGCCGCCGAGCGGGATCTGCCCGCGCTGCGGGACGACCCCGTCGGCGAGGTAGTTCGCCGCCGTCATCGCCAGCCACGACAGCGCGCCGTCGGCCATCGAGACGTCGACGACCTGGCCCTCGCCGGAGCTGTCGCGCTCGCGCAGCGCGGCGAGGATGCCGAACGCCGCCATCAGCGCGCCGCCACCGACGTCGGCGATCTGCCCCGCCGACTGCACGGGGGGTCCGTCGGCATCGCCGCTGAGGCCCAGCAGGCCCACGAGCCCGAGGTAGTTCATGTCGTGGCCGGAGCGGTCGCGCAGCGGTCCGTCGAGGCCGTAGCCGGTGATCGCGCAGTAGACGACGCCGGGGTTCACGGCCTTCATCGCCTCGTACCCCACGCCGAGCCGGTCGAGCACACCGGGCCGGAAGGACTCCAGGACGACGTCGGCGTCCCGCACGAGGCGCAGGAACACCTCGCGCCCGCGCTCCTCCTTGAGGTTCACGCGGATCGAGGTCTTGTTGCGGTTGAGGCCGAGGAAGAGGGCGCCCTTCGCGCTCTCCTGCGCGCCCTCGTGGTAGGGCGGCGACCAGCGCGCGTAGTCGCCCATCCCCAGGTCCTCGACCTTGATGACCTCGGCGCCGAAGTCGGCCAGCAGCAGCGAGCAGAACGGACCGGGCAGCAGGCGCGAGAGGTCGAGGACGCGGATGCCTTCGAGCGGCAGGCTCATGGGTGTGGAGATCTCCTTGGGCGGGTGTTCGACGGGGTCAGGCGGCGGTGCGATCGGGCAGGCCCAGCAGCGAGCGCGCCTCGGCGACGGTGGCGGGCCGCCGGCCGGCGTTGACGACCATCTCGCGCGCCTTGGCGACGAGGTCGCCGTTGGAGCGGGCCATCGTGCCGTCCGGCAGGTAGAAGTTGTCCTCCAGGCCGACGCGGATCGAGCCGCCGAGCGCGAGCGCGGCGCTGATGCAGCGTCCACTGCTGCCGGCTGATGCCGATGACGGCCCAGTGATGCGGGCCGCCGGAGGTCGCCTGGATGTTGTCGACCATCGCGGCGAGGTTGCGGGCGGTCGGCGGGGCACCGCCGACGACGCCCATGACGCAGTCGACGTGCAGCGGCGTCTGCAGCGTCCCCATGTGGACCAGCGGCTCGAGGCCGCCGATGTGGCCGAGGTCGAAGCACTCGTGCTCGGGCTTGATCCCCAGCTCGTTCATCGCCGTGAGCAGCTCGATGATCTCGTCGAACGGGTTCGCGAAGACGGTGTTGAAGACGAACTCGCGGCGGCTGCGCGAGTACTTCGCGTAGTTCATCGAGCCCATGTTCAGCGCGGCGACGTCGGGGCGCAGCTCGCGCAGGTAGGCCAGGCGCTTCTCGACCGGGACGCCGATCGCGCCGGTCGAGTAGTTGATGATCACGTCGCCCGCCTGCTCGCGGATCGCCTCGGTGATCGCGCGGAAGTCCTCGATCTCGAAGGACGGCGTCCCGTCGGGCCTGCGGGCATGGATGTGGATCATCACCCCGCCCTCGTCGACGATCCGCCGGGCCTCGGCGCCGTACTCCTCCGGCGTGTACGGGATCGCCGGGCACTGGTCGCGGTTGGCGATCGCGCCCGAGATGGCGCAGGTGATGACGGCGGGGTCCTCGAGGCTCAAGGTGGTGCTCCGTGCGAGAAGTGGGACGTTCCACTTCCCACTCTGACGGATCGCGCGGCGGGGCGTCAATCCGCGGGCGCCAGGACGACGGGCCGGTCGCCCCAGCAGCGCACCCCGCCGGCCGTGGTCACCGCGCACGACTCGTAGTCCCCGAGGCTGAGCGCGGTGAAGCGCCCGGCCGGCGCGGTCGCCTGCCCGTCGGCGTCCTGGCCCCAACAGCGGGCGCCGCCCTCGGGCGTGAGCGCGCACGTGTGGAAGTTGCCCGCGGCGATCGTCGTGAACACCCCCTGCGGCGGGCGCGTCTGCCCGGCGCCGCTGTCGCCCCAGCAGACCGCGGCACCCGTGATCGTGACGGCGCAGGTGTGCAGGCCGCCGGCCGCCAGGCGCCCATAGACGCCGGCCGGCGGGTTCAGCTGGAAGTAGTCGTTGTAGCCCGAGCACAGCGCGCGGCCGTCCGACGTCAGGCCGCACGTGTGCTGCCCGCCCGCGGTGATCTGCACGTAGTTCTCGGCCGGCGGCGTCGTCTGGCCGCCGCGCGAGGCGCCCCAGCATTCGGCGGGCCCGCCGACCTGCAGCGCGCAGCTGTGGTCGCCGCCCGCGCTGACCTGGGTGAACGGGCCGCGCGGCGCGCGCGACTGCCCGAAGGTGTCCGACCCCCAGCAGGCCACGGCGAGCGAGGTCGCCAGGGCGCACGTGTGCGCCGAGCCGGCGGAGATCCGGGTGAAGCGCCGGCCCGCGGGGGGCCGCGCCTGCCCCGCGGCGTTCGCGCCCCAGCAGACCGCCGCGCCGCCGCGCAGCGCGCAGGCGTGCGCGCCGCCGGCGGCCACATCGGTGAAGCGGGCGCCGGGCGCGATCGCCTGCCCGGACGCGTTCGCGCCCCAGCACGCGACCCCGCCGTCGCGCAGGACGCCGCAGCTGTGGGCCGACCCGGCGGCGACGCGGGCGAAGGCCGCTGCGGGAGCCGCGCTGCGCCCGCTGCCGCCCGCCCCCCAGCAGCGCGCGCGGCCGCCGCGACCGACGACGCACGCGTGATCGCGCCCGACGCTCAGGTCCGTCCAGCGACCGGCGCGCACCCGGGCCTGACCCGCCAGGCGCGAGCCCCAGCAGCGGACGGCGCCGCGCACGGTCAGCCCGCACGTGCGCGAACCGCCCGCCGCAAGCCGCGTGAAGCGCCCGGCCGGCGCGCGGGCGGCCGCGATGCGCGCTCCCCAGCAGGTGACGCGGCCGCCGGACGCCAGCGCGCACGCGTGCTCGGCGCCCACCGCGACCTGCCGCAGGCCCCGCCCCCGCGGGCCCGGCACGCCCGGCCACCGCCGTCCCCAGCACGCGACCGATCCGCCCGGGCGCACGCCGCAGGTCCGGTCGCCCCCCGCGGACAGCGCCGTGAAGCGCGTCGCGGGCGGGCGCGCCTGACCGGACCGCGACGACCCCCAGCAGACGGCCGTCCCACCCCGGCGCAGCGCGCACGAGTGCTCCGCACCGGACACGACCGCCGCGAACGACCCGGCGGGCGGACGCGCCCGCCCGGACCGGTCCGACCCCCAGCACCGCACCTCACCGCCGGACTCGAGCGCACAGGCATGCGCCGCCCCCGCGGCCACGTCCACGAACCGCGCGGCCGAGGCGGGCGCAGGCGCCATGGCGGGCGCGAGAACCGCGATCACGAGGAAGAACCGCCGGACCATCACCTACAGGGTCGCATCCTTGACCCAGTCTTGACGCAACCAGCACGCCGCCGCAACCTCGGCCCGGAACACTGTCGGCAGACGTCAGCCGAGGCTCACGGAAGGGCCGCACCAGCGGCCCTTCCGCACGTTCACGGACGAACGCATCAGCACCCACCCACACCGGTGAGCGGCTGACGAGAGCATCGCGGATGGCTGGCGTCGCACGGCGCAGGGGGATAGGCCGCCCGGCCATCCCCCTGCCGCCGGGTGGCGCCAGGCGCCGCGAGGCTCCGTCAGGCGTTCACCGGGAAGCCGTAGTCGGTGCCGTGTGCCTTCTTGGGCCAGCGCTCGGTGACGACCTTGCCGCGGGTGTAGAAGAGGACGCCTTCGCGGCCGTGGACGTGGAGGTCGCCGAACAGCGAGTCCTTCCAGCCGCCGAACGAGTAGTAGGCCATCGGGACGGGGATCGGGACGTTGATGCCGACCATCCCGGCGGTGACGCGGCTGCGGAACTCGCGCGCCGCGCCGCCGTCGCTCGTGAAGATGGCCGCGCCGTTGCCGTAGGGATTGGCGTTGATGAGGTCGAGGCCCTCGTCGAAGGAGCCGGCGCGGAGCATCACGAGCAGCGGGCCGAAGATCTCGTCGCGGTAGACGCTCATCTCGGGGGTCACGTCGTCGAGGACGGTCGGGCCCGACGAAGAAGCCCTGCTCGTGCCCGCCGACGACGAGTCCGCGGCCGTCGAGCGCGACGGTCGCGCCCTCCTCCGCCGCCGCGCGCCACGTACCCGGCGACGCGGTCGCGCGCCTCGATGGTCACGAGCGGTCCCATCTCGCTGCCGGCCTCGGCGCCGGGGCCGACGGTCAGCGCGCGGGCGCGCTCGACGACCTTCGCGGTCAGCGCCGCCGCGGTGTCCTCGCCGACGCGTGACGACGGCGCTGATCGCCATGCAGCGCTGCCCGGCGCTGCCGAACGCGGCGGAGGCGATCGCGTCGGCGGCGACGTCGAGGTTGGCGTCGGGGAGGACGAGCGCGTGGTTCTTCGCGCCGCCGAGCGCCTGGGCGCGCTTGCCGTGCGCGGTCGCGGTCTCGTAGATGTACTTCGCGACGGGCGTCGAGCCGACGAACGAGACACGCGTCGACCTCGGGGTGGGTGAGCAGCGCGTCGACCGCGACCTTGTCGCCCTGGACGACGCTGAAGACGCCGGCGGGCAGCCCGGCCTCGGCGAGCATCTCGGCCATCAGCAGCGCGGCGGACGGGTCCTTCTCGCTGGGCTTGAGGATGAAGCAGTTGCCGCAGGCGAGCGCGAGCGGGTACATCCACATCGGGACCATCGCCGGGAAGTTGAACGGCGTGATCCCCGCGACGACGCCGAGCGGCTGGCGGTAGCTCGTGGAGTCCACGCGGGTGGAGATCTGCTCGGAGCCCTCGCCCTTCATCAGGTGGGCGATGCCGCAGGCGAACTCGACGACCTCCAGGCCGCGCTGCACCTCGCCGCGCGCGTCGTCGAGCGTCTTGCCGTGCTCGGCGGTGATGATCCGCGCGACGTCGTCCAGGCGCGCGGCGAGCAGCTCGCGGTAGGCGAAGATCACGGTGGTGCGCTTGGCGAGCGACGCGGAGCTCCACGCCGGGAAGGCCGCGCGCGCGGCGCGCACCGCGCGGTCGACGTCGGCCGGCCGACGCGAGGGCCACGCGCCGGGCGACCTGGCCGGTCGCGGGGTCGTGGACGTCGCCGAAGCGCTCGGCGGCGCCGTCGGGTGCACCGGCGATCCAGTGGCCGACGGTCTGCAGGTCGGTGGGCGTGACGGTCATGGCGTCCAGGGTACGCCGGTTCACGCGTCCGGTGAGGAACATCCGGCGCGGGCGGACGTGCCGCTTCGGTGCCGCGGGCATAGGCTCCGCGCCATGACCGACACGGCCGCCTTCGAGCACATCTCCTACGCCGTCGCCGACCACGTGGCGACGATCACGCTGAACCGCCCGGACAAGCTCAACGCGTTCACCGCGACGATGGCGCTGGAGCTGATCGCCGCGCTGGACGTCGATCGACGCCGACGACGACGTGCGCGCCGTGGTCGTCACCGGCGCCGGCCGCGGCGTTCTGCGCCGGTGCCGACCTCTCCGGCGGCGGCGACACGTTCAGCTACGCGGAGGGCGAGGAGGCATGCGCACCGGGACGGCGGCGGGCTCGTCACGCTGCGCATCTTCGAGTGCCTGAAGCCGGTGATCGGCGCGATCAACGGCCCGTCGGTCGGCATCGGGACGACGATGCAGCTGCCGATGGACATGCGCCTGGCGTCGACCGAGGCGCGGTTCGGCTTCGTCTTCGCGCGCCGCGGGCATCGTCCCCGAGGCGGCGTCGTCGTGGTTCCTGCCGCGGATCGTCGGCATCAGCCGCGCGCTGGAGTGGTGTGAGACGGGGCGCATCTTCGGCGCGGAGGAGGCGCTCGCGGGCGGTCTGGTGCGCAGCGTGCACGAGCCCGGCGACCTGCTGCCCGCCGCGTACGCGCTCGCCGCGGAGATCGCCGAGAACACGGCGCCCGTGTCGATCGCGCTGACCCGGCAGATGCTGTGGCGCATGGCGGGCGCCGACCATCCGATGGAGGCGCACAAGGTGGACTCGCACGCGATCGCCGTGCGCGGCCAGTCACCCGACGCGATCGAGGGCGTGATGTCGTTCCTGGAGAAGCGGCCTCCGCAGTTCCCGATGGCCGTCAGCGACGGGATGCCGGACTTCTTCCCCTGGTGGGACGAGCGGGAGTTCTCCTGATGTGCCGCCTGTTCGCACGCGTCGCCGCGGCGCCCTATCCCGCGACGTTCGGCCTGCTCGAGGCGCCCGACAGCATCGAGGTGCAGAGTCGCAGGGAACCCGACGGCTACGGCATCGGGAGCTTCGACAAGGACGGCCACCCGCATGTCATCAAGCGCGCGAAGGCGGCCTACGAGGATCGCGCGTTCCCGCAGGAGGCCCATGAGCTGCGGTCGCGGATCTTCGTCGCGCACATCCGCTTCGCGACGAACGGCGAGAACCTCGAGCGCAACACCCACCCGTTCATCCAGCACGGGCGCCTGTTCGCCCACAACGGCGTCGTGCACGGCCTTGACGAGGTCGAGGCGCGCCTGCGACCGGAGTACCGCGCGCTCGTGGGCGGCGAGACGGACTCCGAGCGGGTCTTCGCGCTGATCACGCAGGAGACCGACGACCGCGACGGCGACGTGACGGCCGCGATCACCGCCGCCGTCACCTGGATCGCGGAGACGGTGCCGCTCTACGCCGTCAACCTCCTGCTCGCGACCGCGGACGAGCTGTGGGCGCTGCGCTACCCCGAGACCCACGACCTGCTCTGGCTCGACGAGCGCGAGACGCAGGCGGCCGAGCACGTCGACCGGCGGCGACGGCTGCGCTACGGCGTCGACGTCCCCGCCCCCGGGATCGCGGTCGCCAGCGAGCCGCTGGGCGAGCCCGCCCGCTGGACGCCGCTGGGCTCCGGCGAGCTGCTGCACGTCGGACCGGACCTGACGCCCACGGTCACCCGGATCCTCGACATCGCTCCCGCCCACCCCCTGACGCTCGACGACCTGTCCGGACACGCCGCCGCGGCGCAGGCCGAGAAGTAGCGTGCGCCGGCGCCGGGATGCATTGCGGCCGCGGTGCCGGTCTGCGAGGTTTTGCGAGTGACTCCGCCAACCGTCGCCACCATCCGCGCGCTCATGCCGCAGCTGCGCGAGGACCTCGAGGATCTCGTGCGGATTCCGTCGGTGTCCGTTCCCGGCGTCATCGACGCCCCGTTGCTGGAGGCGTTCGAGCTGACGTCGCGGCTGTTCGCGGACGCCGGCGTCGAGGTGGGCCGGCTCGACCTGCCCGACACGGCGCCGGTCGTCGTCGGCCACATCCCCGCGCCGCCCGGGGCGCCCACCGTCCTGCTGTACAGCCACTACGACGTGGTGCCGGCCGGGGACGAGTCGCAGTGGGACTCGCCGCCGTTCGAGCCGACCGAGCGCGACGGCGCACTGGTCGGACGCGGCACGGCGGACACGAAGTCCAACATCCTCATGCACGTGGGCGCGCTGCGCGCCTGGGGCGGGAGCCCGCCCGTCGGGGTCAAGATCTGCATCGAGGGCTACGAGGAGATCGGCAGCGGGGCCCTGACGAGCTATCCGCCCCAGAACCCGGACCTGTTCCGCGCCGACACGCTGATCATCGGCGACATGGGCAGCATCGCCCCCGGCATCCCGACGCTCAACACCGCGCTGCGCGGGATGGGCAACGTCACCCTCGAGGCGCGCACCCTGGAGTCCGGCCAGCACAGCGGCCAGTACGGGGGCGCGGCGCCCGACGCGCTGCTCGCCGTCCTCCACGCGATCGCCACGCTCCACGACGAGCACGGCGACGTCGCCGTCGCCGGGCTGCGACGCAACGAGTGGGAGGGGCCGGCGCAGACGGAGGAGCAGTTCCGTGACCTGGGCACCGTGCTCGACGGCGTGCCCCTCATCGGGACCGGCGGGCTGGGGTCGCGCGTCTGGTCGGGCCCGGCGATCACCGTCATCGGCATCGACGTGCCGTCGGTGGACGGCGCCGTCAACGCGGTCTCACCGCACGCCCGCGCGGTGCTCAACGTGCGCGTGCACCCCGAGCAGGACGCAGTCGAGGCGCAGGCGGCGGTCATCGAGCACCTGCGCGCCGTGCGGCCGTTCGGCATCGAGATCGACGTGCAGCCCGGGCCGACCGGCAACGGCTTCGCCGCCGCCACCGACGGGCCGGCCTACGCGGCCGCGCGCGAGTCCTGGGCCGCCGCCTGGGGCGCCGAGGTGATGACCGCCGGCAGCGGCGGCTCGATCCCGATCGTCAGCGCGCTCGCGGGAGCGCTCCCCGACGCCGAGGCGCTGCTCGTCGGCACGACGGACGGCTACGCGAACATCCACGGCCCCAACGAGCGCGTGCTGCTCAGCGAGTTCGAGAACGCCGTCGTCGCCGAGGCGGACTTCTTCGGCCGCTACGCCGCGGCGTTCGAGCGGGCATCGGCGTGAGCGGCGAGGCCTTCACCGCGCACGCCCCCGAGAACCGCGGGTTCGCCGAACGCGCGCTCGCCTGGGTCGAGAAGGCGGGCAACAGGGTTCCCAGCCCGGCGGTCCTGTTCCTCGGACTGATCGTCGGCGTGATCGTGGTCTCGCAGGTCCTCGACTGGGCGAACGTGAGCGTCACGAGCCTCGTCGCGAACCCGGCCGACGGGTCGGCGCCCACCGACGACCTCGCCGGCGACCCCGCGACGGCTGAGACCTACAAGCTCGCGACCGAGGAGATCTCCGTCAAGGGCCTGCTCACGGTCGAGGGCATCCGCTTCATGTTCACGTCGTTCGTGCCGAACTTCCTCGGCTTTGCGGCGATCGGCGTGATCCTCGTCGCGATGATCGGCGTCGGGGTCGCCGAGTACTCGGGGCTCATCGGCGCGCTGATCCGCAAGCTCGTCGCGATCTCCACCCCCGGATCGCTGACCTACATCATCGTCTTCGTCGGGATCGTCTCGAGCGTCGCCGCGGACGCCGGCTACCTCGTGCTGATCCCGCTCGCCGCGGTGGCGTTCCTCAGCGTGGGCAGGCACCCGCTCGCCGGCATCGCCGCGGGCTTCGGCGCGGTCAGCGCCGCGTTCGGCGTCAACATCCTCATCACGCCGGCCGACGGCGTGGTGACCGACATCGCCAACGAGTCCGCCCGGCTCGTCGACCCGACGGTCAACCTCGACCTCGTCGCGAACCTCTGGTACGGGATCGGCTCGACGATCTTCCTGACGATCGTCATCGGGCTGATCACCACCCGCATCATCGAGCCGCGCCTGGGCACGTGGGACCGCAGCCAGGCCGACCCCGAGGAGCTCGAGCGCGAGGAGGGACCCGAGATCGACGCGGCCGCCGAGGCGAAGGGGCTGCGCTGGGCGCTCTACGCGCTGATCGCGGTGCTCGCGGTCATCGCGCTGCTGACGCTGCCGTCCGGGGCGCCGCTGCGCAACCCCGAGACGGGCGACATCGTCGGCGACTCGCCGTTCATGAGCAGCCTGATCGTGATGATCTCGGCCGGGTTCCTCGTCACCGGCATCGCGTTCGGCCGGGCGACGGGCACGATCAAGGGCAGCGACGACACGCTCGGCATGATCACGAAGGCGTGGGCGAGCCTTGCGAGCCTCCTGTTCCTGTTCCTCCTGATCGCGCAGTTCATCGCGTACTTCGACTTCAGCAACATCGCCCGCGTCGTCGCGATCTCGCTCGGGGACGTGCTCGAGGAGATGAGCCTTGGGAAGGGCCTGCTGCTGCTCGGCATCATCGCCCTGACGGCGCTCGTGAACTTCCTGATCCCCGCGAAGATCGCGAAGTGGGCGATCGTCGCGCCGATCTTCGTCCCACTCATGCTGCGCCTGGGCGTCGAGCCGCAGACCGTGCTCGCCGCCTACCGCACGGGCGACTCGCCGACGAACGTCCTCACGCCGCTGATGCCCTATTTCCCGCTGATGGTCGTCTTCGCCGCGCGGTACCAGAAGGACTCCGGCATCGGGACGGTGATCGCGCTGATGCTGCCCTACGCGATCATCCTCAGCGTCGTCTGGACGATCTTCTTCATGCTGTGGTTCCTGCTGGGGATCCCGCTCGGGCCCGGCTGGCCCGTCTGATCCCGGGTGGACGACGCGACCATCACGTTCGCCGTGCTCGCCGCGGCGGTCGCCCTGTTCGTCTGGAACCGGCTGCCGGTCGGGGTCGTGGCGGTCGGCGCCGCCCTGACCCTCTACGCGGCGGGCGTGATCTCCGTCGAGGAGGCCTTCGCCGGTTTCGGGGACCAGACGGTCATCTTCATCGCCTCGCTCTTCATCGTCAGCGAAGGCCTCGATGCCGCGGGCATCACGACGTGGGCGGGCCAGAAGCTGATCGCCGCCGCCGACGGTCGTGAACGACGGCTCGTCGTCTCGATCCTCGTCCTCGTCGCCGGCTTCTCGGCGATCATCACCGTCAACGGCGCCGTCGCGGCGTTGCTGCCGATGACCGTTGTGGTCGCGGTCCGCCTCGCCCGCTCCCCATCGAAGCTGCTGCTGCCGCTGGCGTTCGCCGCGCATGCCGGATCGCTGCTCGTCCTCACCGGCACGCCGGTGAACATCCTCATCTCGGATGCAGCGGCGGGCGCGGGTGTCGGGCGCGTCGGGTACTTCGAGTTCGCGCTCGTCGGGATCCCGCTCACCATCGGTTCGATCGTCATCCTGACGCTGCTGGGTCCCCGGCTGCTTCCCGACCGGCGCGCGCGCTCGATCCCGCCAGATCTGTCCGGGCACGCGAACAGGCTCGTCGAGGAGTACGCGGTCGACCCGCAGGTGCTGGCGCGGCACAAGGTCCCGCAGGAGCTCTTCACCCGCACGTCGGGCGTCGCGGAGGTCATCCTGCCGCCGCGCTCGGAGCTCATCGGCCAGCGGGTCTTCCCCGGCATGTCCACCGAAAGCGGCGACCTGATCATCCTCGCCGTACAGCGCCAGGGCGAGGCCGCCGGCCCCGGTGAGGTGACGCTCGCCACCGGCGACACGCTGCTGCTCGAAGGCACGTGGGGCGCACTCGACGAGCATCTCGACGACCCCGACGTGCTCGTCGTCGATGCGCCCGACGCGGTGCGCCGCCAGGTCGTCCCGCTCGGGGAGGGGGCGAAGCGGGCGCTGGCCGTCCTCGCCGTCATGATCCTGCTGCTCGCGACGGGCGCGGTCCCCGCCGCCGTCGCCGGGGCGCTCGCCGCCTGCGCGGTCGTCGTCCTCGGGGTGCTGAGTGCCGAGCAGGCCTATCGCGCGGTCGGCTGGAGCACCGTCGTCCTGATCGCCGGGATGATCCCGGTCTCGACCGCGATCCAGACGACGGGGGCCGCCGACGACGTCGCGAGCGCCCTCGTCGACGTCGTCGGCGGAGCCGGCCCGACCGTCCTGCTCGTCGGGCTCTTCGTCATCACGGCCGCCTTCGGTCAGGCGATCAGCAACACGGCGACGGCGCTCATCATGATCCCCGTCGCCGTGTCCGCGGCAGCCGAGCTGGACGTGTCGGCAAAGCCGGTGCTCATGAGCATCGCCGTCGCCTCCGCGGCCGCGTTCATCACCCCGATCGCCACGCCCGCGAACCTCATGGTGCAGGGCCCCGGCGGGTACCGCTTCGGCGACTACTGGCGGCTGGGGCTGCCGCTCCTGGCGTTCTTCTTCTTCGTGGCGGTGGTCGTCGTACCGGTGATCTGGAGCTTCTAGTCCACGACGTTCGTCCGCCGCCGCCGCCGAGCGGCGCGGATCCGCCGTTGGGCGGTCGGGGTCGGCCGGGCCGTTCGTATGCCCGTCCAGCGGCGCATGAGTCGGCATTCCGGGCGCCGATGGGTCGAGCATGCCGTCGACGACCGCTCTTCCCGTCCGCGCGCTGCAGCGCGCGCTCCCCGCAGCCCTGACGCTGGCCGCGCTCGCCGCGCTGCCGGCCGCGCCCGCGATCGCCGCCCCGGCGGACGGGCACGCCGCGCACCGCTCGGCCGATCGCGATCGCGATCGCGACCGCGACGGCCTCAGCGACCGCTACGAGCGGCGGGTCTCCAAGACCAACCCGCGCAAGGCCGACACCGACCGCGACGTGCTCAGCGACGGCTACGAGGTCCGCGTCTCCAAGACGAACCCGCGCAAGGCCGACACCGACCGCGACGGACTGAGCGACGGCTACGAGGTCCGCGTCTCCAAGACGAACCCGCGCAAGGCCGACACCGACGGCGACGGGATCGGCGACGGCGCGGAGGTGAAGGCGGGGAGCAACCCGCTCGACCCGAAGTCACCCGGGAGCACGCCACCGGGTGGCGGCACGCCCCCCGGTGGCGGAACCCCGCCCGGCGGCGGCACCCCGCCCACGGGCGGCGGCACCCCGCCCACGGGCGGCGGCACCCCGCCGACCGGCGGCGGCACGCCTCCCACCGGTGGCGGCACACCCCCTCCTGACACGACCGACCCGCAGACCACGATCGTGACCGGCACGACCGGGACGCAGGCGGCCACCACGGCGACGTTCACCTTCTCGGCCGACGAGACCGCGACGTTCGAGTGCCGCCTGGACGGCGGCGCCTTCGCCCCCTGCACGTCACCGAAGACCTACACCGGCCTCGCCGACGGCCCGCACACGTTCGACGTCCGCGCGAAGGACCAGGCCGGCAACGTGGACGAGACACCCGCGTCCGGCTCGTGGACGGTCGACGCCACGGCGCCGATCACGTCGATCACCTCCGCCCCGTCCGGCACCGTCGGAACCACCGGCGCCACGATCGAGTTCACCGCCGACGAGGAGGGTGCGACCTTCCAGTGCCGACTCGACGCGGGCGCGTGGGCGGCGTGCACCTCGCCCGTCACGCTGAGCGGCCTGGGGCTGGGCTCCCACACGTTCCAGGTCCGTGCCAGCGACGCCGTCGGCAACACGGACGCGACGCCCGCCGAGGCCACCTGGGCGGTCTCGCAGACGGTCCCGGACACGACGATCACGGGCGGGCCGTCGGGGATCCTGCAGGAGTTCTCCGCGACGTTCACCTTCAACTCGCCCGACCCGTTCGCGTCGTTCGAGTGCCGCCTGAACGGCTCGGCCTGGGAGGCGTGCACGACGCCGATGTTCTACCCCGACCTCCTGCCGGGCGACCAGACCTTCGAGGTCCGCGCAAAGTCCGCGCTCGGCGTCGTCGACCCCACGCCTGCCACCCGGACGTGGACCATCGAGGACCAGGGCGGCGGGATCAGCTGACCAGCGGGGCCACGCAGCCGGCCGCGAGCTCCGCCGCCTCGGGCCCCGGGCAGCTCGTGACCTCGATCCCGACGACGGTCGCGACCTCGGCGACCTCGGCGAGGATCCGCCGCAGGCCCTCGGCGCTGAATCCGCCGGGAACCGGGAAGGCGAACCCGTCCAGGACGCTCGGGTCGAGCACGTCGAGATCGAGGTGGACGAAGACCTCGCGGCCCGCGAGGGCGTCGGCGAGCCGGCTCGGGCGCTCGATCCGCGAGACGCCGTGGGTCTCCAGCAGGACCTGCTCCCCGGGATCCACGTCGCGCACTCCGCACATCACCACGCGCGAGGGGTCCAGCGGCGGGTCGTCGAACCCGCTGTCCCACACCCCGCACGCGCCCGCCAGGCCCATGCCGCCCAGGAACCCCGAGGGCGACGTCGGCGGGTGAGTTGAAGTCGCCGTGGGCGTCGAGCCAGAGGACGAACGCGTCGGGACGGTCACGCGCGAGCACCGGAAGCGTCGTCACGCAGATCGAGCAGTCGCCCGCGCAGAGGACCGGGAAGTCGCCGTCGTGGAAGGCGTCCGCGAGCTGCCCGCCGGCCTCGAGCAGGCAGCCGCGCCCTCGCGCAGATCGTCCGCGTAGCCGCCCTCGCGCGGCTCACCCGGCGCGCCGACCAGGCGCGCGCCGACGCCGGCGTGCTCGGCGACGGCCTCCGCGAGCGCCCGGGCGCCGGCGCGCCGCCGCCTCCGAGCGGTCGGAGGTGCGGCAGAGCAGCCCGACGACGCGCGGGACGCGCCCGCGCGGTCAACGGCCCTTCCAGTCGGGCTCGCGCTTCTCGAAGAAGGCCTTGACGCCCTCCTGGATGTCCTCGGTCGAGAACGCCAGCGTGAGGTTGTGCCGCAGCAGTTCCAGCGCGTCCATCAGCGGGAGGTCCTGCTGGTTCCACATCGCGTCCTTGCCGAGCCGCATGAGGACCGGCGACTTGCTCGCGAGCTTCGCGGCCCACTCGGCGACCGCCGCGTCGAACTCCTCCGGCGCGACGACGCGGTTGACGATGCCCATCCGCTCCGCCTCGCGCGCGTCGATCCGCTCGCCCAGGAGCAGCAGCTCGCTGGCCTTCTTGCGCGGAACGTTGCGGTAGATCAGCGCCATGATCATGAACGGGAAGACCCCGACGTTGATCTCGGGCGTCCCGAACGTGGCGGTGTCCTTCGCGATGATGAGGTCGCACGCGAGGGCGAGACCGAGCGCACCCGCGAGCACGTGGCCGCTCGCCGCGCAGATCGTCGGCTTGCCGAGGGTGCCGATCAGCTCGAACAGCCGGGGGAAGCGCTCGATCCCCGCGTGCTTGTGCACGAGCGGGACGTCCGCCGCGAAGCCCGCGAGGTTGCCGCCGGCGCTGAAGACCGTCTCGTGGGTGCTCGCGAGCACGACGGCGCGCACGGCGTCGTCGTCGCGCGCCCGCTCGAAGGCGGCGAGCAGCGCGTCGAGCAGCTCATCCGAGAGCGCGTTGCGCGTCTCCGGCTGGTTCAGCGCGATCGTGAGGACACCGTCGGCGACGGTGGAGCGGACCGGTGCGTCGGACATGGCGCCGGACGGTACACGGGGAGCGCGGCCCGAACGCCGCCGGCCGCGGCCGGCGGGGGACCACCGGCCGCGGCTGGCTCGTGACCCGCGAGCAGCGAGAGCAGGACCAGCCGCCGCCGGTGCCGCGGGTCGTGTGTGCGCGAGGAGGGCACGGCGATCACCCTTGCCACCGCGGTTCTGGTCTCCGTCACCGGTCCCTCAAGATCGGCTCTCGATGCCGGCCCTTCAGTGGAAAGTGGGAAGTCCTACTCTTCACTTTCCCCGGCGGCTCCGATACGGTCCGCCCTCGTCCGCGACACCCCTCAAGGAGCCCCAGCCCGCATGGCCGCCACGTCGTCCGTCATCAAGCCCGACTACAGCGCGAAGCAGAAGCACTTCATCTTCACCGACGAGCACGAGCAGCTGCGCGAGACGATCCGCGCGTTCGCGTCAGAAGGAGCTGGCGCCGCACGCCGACGAGTGGGAGGAGACGACGTTCCCGGACTCGGTCTTCCACCGGATGGGCGAGCTCGGCTTCCTGGGCCTCGACAAGCCCGAGCAGTACGGCGGCCAGGGCGGCGACTACTACACCGCGCTCGTCCTCGGCGAGGAGATGGCCCACGCCCAGTCGGGCGGCCTGGCGATGGGCGATCGCCGTCCACACCGACATGGCGATGCCGCCGATCCTCGCGTTCGGCACCGAGGAGCAGAAGCAGGAGTGGGTCGTCCCCGCGATCAAGGGCGAGAAGATCCTCTGCCTCGGGCATCACCGAGCCGGACGCCGGCTCCGACGTCGCCGGCATCAAGACCCGCGCGACCTACGACCAGGCGACCGACGAGTACGTCATCAACGGCTCCAAGACGTACATCACCAACGGCCACCGCGCCGACGTCATCGTGCTGGTGACGAAGACCGACCCGGACGCCGGCTACGACGGGTTCACGCTGTTCCTCGTGCCGATGGACGCGCCGGGCGTGATCCGCGAGAAGAAGCTCGAGAAGCTCGGCATGCACTCCAGCGACACCGCGCTGCTGGCGTTCCAGGACGTGCGCGTGCCCGGCGACCGCGGTGCTCGGCGAGGTCGGCAAGGGCTTCTACCACATCATGTGGGAGCTCCAGGGCGAGCGCCTGATCGGCGCCGCGGGCTCGGTCTCCGGGCGCGCAGCTGTGCATGGACCGACACGCTCCAGTACGCGCTGGAGCGCACGGCCTTCGGCCAGCAGATCGGCAACTTCCAGGTGATCCGCCACAAGTTCGCCGAGATGGCGACGAAGATCGAGGCCGCCCGGCAGCTCGTGTACATGACGGCCTGGCGCTTCAACAACGGCGAGTACCCCGTGCGCGAGATCTCGATGGCCAAGCTCTACTCCTCGCGCATCGCCGTCGAGGTCGCCGACGAGTGCATCCAGATCCACGGCGGCGCCGGCTACATGAAGGAGTACGGCATCGAGCGCGTCTGGCGCGACATGCGCCTGAACCGGATCGGCGCGGGCACCGACGAGATCATGCTCGACGTCATCGGCCGCTCGTACGGCCTCTAGGCCCTGCAGCGCCCGGGCCCGCGCGGTAGCGTCGGCCGGACAACCGCCCACGACGACGAGGTCCCCATGCTCTGCACGGTCACCGTCCGCCGGCTCAAGCCGGGCAGCTATGACGCGTTCCGCGAGGCGGTCCAGCCGCAGTTCTGGCCCGCGGGCCTGACGAAGATCAGCGTCCTGCGCAACCAGGAGGACCCGGACGAGGTCTGCACCATCGGGTACCTGGACATGTCCCCCGACGCCCTCGACATGCTGCGCGACTCGCCGGAGCTGCTGACCGCCGAGGCGGGACGCGTGGAGCGGGTCGCCGCGTTCGTGGACACCGTCGTCGTGAACGGCGTCTTCGAGCTCGCCGACAACCTGCACCCGCCGGCCTGAGCCGATGGCGGACGCCCCCGACTTCGCGACCACGATCGCGGCGGCCTACGCCGTCGACGGCCCGTCCGTGGACCTCGGCCGCGGCGTGCTGGACGGCGAGCTGCACCGCGAGGCCGTCGTGCGGGCGCCGCTGGCGATGCTCACCCGTCACGGCCTGATCGCCGGCGCGACCGGGACCGGCAAGACCAAGACGCTCCAGGGGATCGCCGAGCAGCTCTCCGCGGCCGGCGTCCCGGTCCTCGTCGCCGACGTCAAGGGCGACCTCTCGGGCCTGCTGGAGCCGGGGACCCCGGACGGCCCCGGCGCCAAGCGCGACGCCGACCTCGGCATCCCGTTCGAGCCGACGGGCTTCCCCGTCGAGCTGCTCTCGATCGGCGGGATCGGCCCGGGCGTCCCGATCCGGGCGACGGTCTCCGACCTCGGGCCGCAGCTGCTGGCGAAGATCCTCGGCGCCAACGAGACGCAGGAGTCGAGCCTCGCGCTCGTCTTCCACTACGCCGACGCGAAGGGCCTGCCGCTGCTGGACCTCGGCGATCTGCGGGCCCTGCTGACATTCCTGGACTCCAAGGAGGGCAAGGCCGACCTCGAGGGGATCGGCGGCCTGTCGAAGCAGACGGTCGGCGTGCTGCTGCGCAACCTCGTCGGCCTGGAGACCGGCGGCGGGACGGAGTTCTTCGGCGAGCCCCAGCTGGACATCGCCGACCTCATGCGCACCGCGCCCGACGGCCGCGGGATCATCAGCTGCGTCGAGCTCCCCGCCGTGCAGGACCGGCCGAAGCTCTTCTCGACGGTGCTCATGTGGATGCTCGCCGAGCTGTTCGAGACGCTGCCCGAGGAGGGCGACGTCGAGCAGCCAAAGCTCGTGTTCTTCTTCGACGAGGCGCACCTGCTGTTCAGCGACGCCAGCAAGGCCTTCGTCGAGTCCGTCACGCAGACCGTGCGGCTCATCCGCTCCAAGGGCGTCGGCGTCTTCTTCGTCACGCAGTCGCCGAAGGACATCCCGGCCGACGTGCTCGGCCAGCTCGGCAACCGCGTCCAGCACGCGCTGCGCGCGTTCACGCCCGACGACCAGAAGGCCCTGAGCGCCGCCGTCCGGACGTACCCCAAGAGCGACTTCTACGACCTGGAGCAGCTGCTGCAGCAGCTCGGCATCGGCGAGGCGCTCGTGACGATCCTCGACGAGAAGGGCGTGCCGACACCGGTCGTGCACAGCCGCCTGCCCGGGACGCGGTCGCTGATGGACCCGGCGAGCGCCGACCTCGATGCGACGGCCAAGGCCTCCCCGCTGTGGGCGCGCTATGGCGCGCGCACCGAGGCCGAGAGCGCGCGCGAACTGCTCGCCGCGCGGATGGCGGCAGCATCCGCGCCGCCGCCCGCCGCCGCTCCCGCCGATCCGAAGCCCAAGTCCAAGCCCGCGCCGAAGCCCGACGAGGGCGGCGTCGCGGACACCATCGGCGACGTGCTGAACAGCCGGCAGGGCAAGCAGGTCCAGCGTGAGGTCATCCGGGGCATCTTCGGGATGCTCAAGAAGCAGCTGTGAGGCCATGACGCACCTACACCAAGGGCGTCCCGCGGGCCGCCGAGCGCCGCATCCTGCCCCCGTTCACCGACGAGCACGAGGAGCTGCGCACGTCGCTGCGGCGCTGGGTCGAGGCGGAGCTCGTCCCCCACGCGGACGAGTGGGAGCGCGAGCGCTGGTTCCCCAGCGAGCTGTTCCCGCGCATGGGCGAACTCGGCTTCCTCGGGCTGAAGTACGAGGAGCGGTACGGCGGTCAGGGCGGCGGCTATCTCCACGACGCCGTGCTGGCCGAGGAGCTCGCGCGCTGCGGGTCGGGCGGGGTCGCCGCGGGGCTGGGCGCGCACATCACGATCGCCACCCCCCCGGTCTGGAAGTTCGGCACCGAGGACCAGAAGCAGCGCTACCTCGTCCCCTCCATCGCCGGGACGAAGATCGCGGCGCCTGGCGATCACCGAGCCCGACGCCGGGTCGGACGTCGCCGGCATGCGCACGATGGCCGGCCGGTCGACGGCGGCTGGGTGCTCAACGGCTCGAAGATGTTCATCACGAACGGCGTCCGCGCGGACTACCTCGTGCTCGCGGCGAAGACGACCGCCCGAGGGCGGCCACGGCGGCATCTCGTTCTTCCTCGTCGACACCGACCAGCCCGGCTACGAGGCATCGAAGATCGAGAAGCTCGGCTGGCACGCCTCCGACACCGCGCTGATCGGGCTCACCGACGTCGTCGTCCCCGAGGAGAACCTGCTCGGGGAGCTCCACGGCGGCTTCAAGCTCATCATGGCGAACTTCCAGTGGGAGCGGCTGTCGATGGCGCTCGGCGCCGTCGCCGCGGCCGAGCACTGCTTCGAGCAGACCCTGCGCTTCGCCGGCGAGCGCGAGGCGTTCGGCCGCCGCATCGGGCAGTTCCAGGCGATCCGGCACAAGTTCGCCGAGATGGCGACGCTGATCGAGGCGGGCCGCGCGCTGACCTACCACGCGCTGCGCCTCTTCGTCAGCGGCCAGGACGCGCTGCGCGAGGTGACCGAGGCGAAGCTCCTCACGCAGCGGGCCGCGTTCGACGTCGCCGACACGTGCCTGCAGATCCACGGCGGCGCCGGGTACATGGTCGAGTACGGCATCGAGCGCGCCGCGCGCGACGCCCGGCTGGGCCCGATCGGCGGCGGCACCGACGAGATCATGAGCGAGATCCTCGGCCGCACGATGGGGCTGTAGGCGCCGCGCCGCTCGGGCGTTCACCAGACGTTCTCCACCTGGTCACGGACGGGACACAGGGCGGTGACCACCGCGCAACACGACGGCGGCCGCGTCGCGTGTGATGGGAGGGCAACCCAACCCCTCCAGGAGGTCACATCGTGCACCGACGTGCATGCAGTGTCGCGGCCCTCGCCGCGACCGCCCTGGCCGCCGTCGCCGCGCCGCCGCGCGATCGCGGCGATCGAGCGTCGGCAAGGGCCCCAGCACCACGAAGAGCCCGTACGTGCTCCCCGTCGCCAACGGCGTCTTCATCAAGTGCCTCCTCACCATCGGCGATCTGCCGGCCGGCAACGGCTTCAAGATACGTCGGCATCCCCGACGGCCTCGGCGCCTCAGCGCGACGGCGACGACATCATCGTCTACAACAACCACGAGCTCGGCAACACCGCCGGCGCCGTGCGCCGCCACGGCCAGAAGGGCGCGTTCGTCTCGCAGCTGCGGATCGACCGCCGGACGCTGAAGGTCGAGCCGGACGCGACCTCATCAACCCGGGTGTCGAGTACTGGGACTACGTCGGCCAGAGCTGGAGCGGCCTCGCGCCGTCCGCCGGCGGCGCGAACCCGCGCAACCCCGCTGGACACTTCCCGGCGCAGATCGCCGCCGTTCGACCGCTTCTGCTCGAGCTCGCTCACCGAAGCCGGGCCAGCTCTACAACCGCCGCACGCGGCCGCGGCTACACCGGCCAGATCTACTTCGCCAACGAGGAGGGCGGCGACGAGGCCGGCTCTTCGGCGTGACCGAGGACGGCGACGCCAAGCAGCTGCCGCGCCTGGGCCTGTTCTCCTGGGAGAACACGCTCGCCGCCGACACCCGCAGCGACCTGACGCTCGTCCACGGCCAGGAGGACGGGCCGGGGAACGGGAGCCAGGTCTGGGCTACCTCGGCAAGAAGACCAAGAGCGGTGACGCGTTCAAGCGCGCCGGCCTGACGAACGGCACGAGCTTCGTGCATCGACGCGAGTGACAGCGCCGTGAAGAACGACGCGGACTTCCGCTCGACGTCGGCACCGGCACGCCGGCGGAGGTGGAGCTCAAGGAGGTCGACTGGGACGCCTCGGGCAAGCGCCAGAACGAGGAGGCGGTGGCCGACGGGCTGTCGCTGAACCGCGTCGAGGACGGCGCGTGGGACCCGCGCAACCCGGACACGTTCTACTTCGTCACGACCGAGGGCGCGCCGCACCCGACGTGCCGGACGGCCGTGCTGACGGCGGCGGCGTCTGGAAGCTCGGTCTACGAGGACATCCAGAACCCCGGAGCTCGGCGGCGAGCTGACGCTGCTGCTCGACGGCTCCGAGGACTGGGGCACGGCGAGCGACGCTCGTACAAGCCGGACAACGTCGGCATCGACCGCCGGGGCAACCTCCTGATCCAGGAGGACCCGGGCGGCACGGCCACCTCGCGCGCATCCTCGCGTACGACGTGCGACACCGGCGACCGCGGTGTCGTCGCGCGTTCGATCGGGCGATCTTCGCCCCGGCGCGGCCGCAGCCCGGCGGCGACGATCGACGAGGAGTCCAGCGGCATCATCGACGCCACGAAGCTCCTCGGCAGCGACTGGTTCCTGTTCGACGCCAGGACCACAAGGCCTACCCGACCGGCGGGCGCGCCCGGCTGGGCACGCGCCGACCCGGCGGGCGAGATCGTGAGTTCGGCCAGCTGCTGACGCTGAAGGTCAGGCTGGGACGACGTCTGGGGCCACGGTCACCACGAGCGACGACGACTGACGCCCGGACCGCATCCCGCAGCACCGCGGGCCCCGCTTCGGCGGGGCCCGCGCCGTTTCCGGCCCCGCCATAGGATCCACCGTCACCCCTGACCCCGGACACGACACAGGAGACGGCATGGGAGTTCTCGACGGCAAGGTGGCGATCGTCACCGGATCGGCCCGCGGCATCGGCCGCGCGACGGCCGAGATCCTCAGCGAGCACGGCGCGAGCCTCGTCATCAACGACCTCGACGGCGACGTCGCCGCGCAGACGGCGAGCGAGATCGGCGGCGAGACGGCCGTCTTCGCCGGCGACCTGACCGACCCGAGCGCCCCGGCCGCGCTCGTCAAGACCGCGATCGACGCTTCGGGCAAGATCGACATCATCGTCAACAACGCCGGCTACACGCTCGACGCGCCGGTCCACAAGATGAGCGACGACTGGTTCCAGAAGATGCTCGACATCCACGTCGTCGCGCCGTTCCGGATCGTCCGCGAGGCCGCGCCGTACCTGCGCGAGCCGGCGAAGGCCGAGAAGGCCGAGGGCGTCGAGGTCTTCCGCAAGATCGTCAACGTCTCCTCGGTCTCCGGGCACGATGGGCAACGCCGGCCAGGCGAACTACGCCGCGGGCAAGTCGGCCGTCGTCGGCCTGACGAAGACGCTCGCCAAGGAGTGGGGCCAGTTCAAGATCAACGTCAACGCCGTGGCGTTCGGCTACATCGAGACGCGACTGACCGCCTCCAAGGACGAGGAGAACGTCATGGAGATCGACGGCGAGAAGGTGCAGCTCGGCATCCCGGACCAGCTGCGCGGCATGGCCGCGATGCTCATCCCGCTCGGCCGCCCCGGCACGCCCGAGGAGGCCGCCGGCGGCGTCTTCTTCCTCTGCTCCCCGTGGTCGAACTACGTCCACGGGCAGACGCTGAACATCACCGGCGGCCAGTTCACCGGCATGACGACGTAGCGCCATGTCCGACGCGACCATCGCCCTCGTCACCGAGCGGGACCTGGACGACCTGCTCCCGCTCCTGCGCGGCTACTGCGACTTCTACGAGGTCGCTCCGCCCGGACGCGCAGCTGCTGGCGCTGTGCCGCGCGCTGATCGCCGACCCCGAGCGCGAGGGCGTCCAGCTCATCGCGCGCGAGCCGGACGGGCGCGCGGTGGGCTTCGCGACGGTCTTCTGGACCTGGCAGACGCTCGACGCGGGGCGCATCGGCGTGATGAACGACCTGTTCGTCCACCCGGACGCGCGCGGGACAGGGCTCGCGGTCGCGCTCATCGAGGCGTGCGCCGAGCGCACGCGCGCCCACGGCGGGAAGGTCCTCGCGTGGGAGACCGCGCTCGACAACGCGCGCGCACAGACGGTGTACGCGCGCGTCGGCGCGACGCCGAGCCGCTGGCTGACGTACGAGCTCGCCCTCGAGTAGCGCGTCCCCGAGCGGTGTGGGCGCGGTCGTGCGCGCCCCGCGTCCAGCGCAACTTCCCGGCTCCCGATGGTTCACTGAGGGTGACGTGTCGTTCCCCTCCCGCCTCCAGCTCAGCGCCCTCGGCGGCGCCCTGACGCTCCTGCTCGCCCTGCCGGCGGCGGCGTCGGCCCGTGCCGTCCTCGTCGCGGGCGGCGCCCCCGGGCTCGTCTCGGTCGACCAGAGCACGGGCCGCGTCGCCTCCCCGCTCGGGCTCGGCGGCCCCGCCGTGGCCGTCACGACCGGCGGCGACGGCGCACGCGCGTACGTCGGCGCCGGCCGCCGCGTCGCGACCGTCGAGATCGCCGACCGGCGCACCGCCGGCTTCACGACGCTGCGCATCGGCGTCACCGCCCTCGCGTCGAGCTCCAACGGCTCCCGTCTGCTCGCCGGCCGCCGCGGCGCCGTCGACGTCCTCGTCACCGCCCCGCTCCCGGCCGTCGTCGCGACGATCGGCCTCGGCACGCGCGACGCCCCGCTCGATCGCCATCTCCCCCGACGGCGCACGCGCCGTCGTGATCCTCGACGGCCGGCGCATCGCCGTCCTCGACCTCGCCACGCTGACGGTGACCTCCCGGACGACGCTCACGAACGCGACCGCCGTCACCTTCGCCCCGGGTGGCCGCGCCTTCGCGCTGCAGCGCACCCGCGCAGGCGGGCGTCTCGCTGCGCCTGAGCCTCTCCACCGGCCGGCCCGACCGGATCGTCCCGCTCGGCCCGGGTATCGGCGGAGGCCTGGCGATCACGCCGAACGGCCGGACCGCGATCGCCGGGTCCGCCGGCTCCGGCGCCGTCGCGGCGATCGCCGACCTCGCGACCGGGCGGCTCGCCGTGCGCGTGCGCGTCGGCGCGGGACCCGGCTTCCCGGCCGCATCCAGCGACGGCACGCGCCTCTTCGTCGCCGACCGCGGCGGGCGCACCCTGTCCGTCCTGAGCGCGCTCAGCTTCAAGCGGCTGCGCTCCGTCGCCCTTCCGGCCGGGGTGCGCGCCTCCGCGATCGCGGGCCAGGGCGGGCTCGCCGTCCAGCGCGGCACGCCCGGCGACGACGTTCTCATCGGCACGCGCGGACGCGACCTGCTCGACGGGCTCGCGGGCAACGACCGCCTCAGCGGCAGCCGCGGGAACGACCAGCTGCTCGGCGGGCCCGGTGACGACGAGCTCAACGGCGGCACCGAGAACGACGTGCTCGACGGCGGCGACGGCGCAGACCGGCTGTTCGGCTCGCAGGGCGACGACCAGCTGGCCGGCGCGCACCGGCAACGACGCCCTGTTCGGCGGCACCGGGGACGACAGCCTCAACGGCGACGGGGAGGGCGACTACCTCGACGGCGGCGACGGCGACGACACGATCATCGGCGGCGAGGGCGACGACCGCATCATCGAGTCCGGGCCTCGGCAACGACGAGCTGCTCGAGGGCGGGCCCGGCAACGACCTGATCGACGGCGGCCGCGGCAGCGACCGCCGGATCACCGGCGACGAGGGCAACGACACGCTGCTCGGCCGCTCGGGCGCCGAGACGATCGACGGCGGCGAGGGCGACGACGTGATCGACGGCGGCACCGCCGGCGACTCAGCTGTTCGGCCGCGAGGGCGACGATGCGATCCGCGGCGACGCCGGATCGGACCGCATCTCCGGCTCCTACGGCGACGACACGATGGACGGCGGCTCCGGGAACGACACCATCAGCGGCTCCTACGGCTCGGACGAGATCACCGGCGGCCCCGGCGCCGACAAGATCGACGGCGGCACGGCGAACGACGTGATCCGCGTCGCCGACGACGCCCAGGACACCGTGAACTGCGGCTCCGGCAAGGACACCGTGTACGTCGAGGAGACCGCCCCCACGCGCGACCTGCTCACCGGCTGCGAGACGATCGTCCCGATCGCGCCGGAGCCCTCCACGGACGCGCCGCCCACGACGAACGTCATCGCCGGCACGCCCGGCGACGAACCTGCTGTACGGCACCGAGGGCGGCGACTCGATCTTCGGCGCCGACGGCAACGACGAGCTGTACGGCCAGGGCGGCGAACGACTACGTCGACGGCGAGAACGACAACGACATCCTGCACGGCGGACCGGGCACGGGACGAGGTGCACGGCCGGGGCGGCAACGACATCGTCCTCGGCAACGAGGACGACGACCGCGTGTTCGGCGAGCGCGGGAACGACGTCCTCGACGGCGGGCCGGGCAACGACACGCTGTTCGCCGGCCTCGACAACGACACCGTCCAGGGCGGCGAGGGCGACGACACGATCCAGGTCGTCGCCGGCGGGTTCGACCGCGTCGCGTGCGGGCCGGGGAACGACACGGTCTACGCCGACGCGACGGACGAGGTCGCCGCCGACTGCGAGACGGTCAAGCGCTGATCAGCGCGGCGCCTCGAGCGACGCGTACAGGCGCTTGATCTCGGTGAAGATCTCGTCGGCGACGACCTGCTGCTGCTCGCGCGTCGGGTGCTCGACCTGCTCCCAGCGCATCGGCTCGCCGTAGCGGACGGTGACGCGCGGGAGGCGCAGGCGCCGCCAGTTGCGCGCATGCTGGGACCCCGCGATGCCGACGGGCACGACCGGCGCGCCCGTCTCCAGCGCGATGCGGCCGATCCCCGGCTTGGCCCGGTCGGCGAGCTTCCCGCTGCGTGAGCGCCCGCCCTCGCAGTAGACGCACACGCGTCCCGTCGCGGCCGGTGATCGCGCGCACGATGTCGAACACGCGCTCGTCGCGATGCCCGCGGCGAACCGGGAAGACGCCGCCGTGCGTGTAGACGAAGCACATCGGGCCGCCGTCGAAGAGCTGCGACTTGGCCATGAACTGCACCTTGCGGCGCGTCGCCTGGCCCATGAAGAAGTGATCGAGGTTCGAGAAGTGGTTCGGGGCGAAGATCAGCGGGCCGCTCGTCGGGACGTTCGCGCTGTCGATCGTGCGCGTGCGATAGCCGATCCACGCCAGCAGCGAGGTCAGGACGCGGACGATCTCGTAGATCCACCGGTCCGGCCGCTTGTTCAGCGCCCGCTGGTAGTAGGGCTCCAGGGCCTCGGCCGGCCGGTCGTCCTCGTAGACCTGCTCCTTCATCGGCCCGAGCTCGGGCGGCGAGTCGCCCCGCTGTCCGCTCATGGCTCGACCCACCCGCGCGAGCGCTCCAGCGCCCGCGACCAGCCGTGGAGCAGGGTCGCGCGCTCGTCCTCAGCCCATCGCGCGGCTCGTAGCGCGCATCCTCGCGCCACAGGTCGGTGACGTGCGCCTGCGGGAAGATGCCGGCGCCGACGCCGGCCATGAGCGCGGCCCCGAGCGCCGTCGTCTCGGCGACCTCGCGGCACGACCACCGGGACGCCCAGCACGTCGGCCTGGAACTGCATGAGCCAGGCGTTCGCGGTCGCGCCGCCGTCGGCCTTCAGCTCGGTGATCGGGGTCGCCGGTCGCGGCCTCGATGGCCCGGACCGCGTCGACCGTCTGGTAGGCGATCGCCTCCAGCGCGGCGCGGGCCAGGTGCGCGCGACCCGTCCCGCGGGTCAGCCCGACGATCGTCGCCGCGGGCGTACGGGATCCCAGTGCGGCGACCCCAGGCCGGTCAGCGCGGGGACGAAGTACACGCCGTCGTTGCCGTCGAGCGCGACTCGGCGAGCGGCCTGCGGACTCGCGCGGCGTCGCTCGATCACGCCGAGGCCGTCGCGCAGCCACTGGATCGCGGCGCCGGTGACGAAGATCGCCGCCTCCAGGGCGAAGAGGCGCCGTGCGCCGATCCCCCAGGCGACGGTGGCGAGCAGCCCGGGCGGCACCGCCGGCGCCTGGTCGCCGGTGTTGACGAGGACGAACGAGCCGGTGCCGTAGGTGTTCTTCCCCATCCCCGGGTCCAGGCACGCCTGCCCGTACAGCGCGGCCTGCTGGTCACCGGCGACGCCGGAGACGGGCACCCCGTCGTGTCCCGGGCAGCGCTCCGCCGGTCGTGATGCCCAGCGACGCCCATCGAGGGCCGCACCTCGGGCAGGGAGCGCCGGGGAACGCCGAACAGGTCGCACAGGTCGGCGGACCAGTCGCCCGTGCGCAGGTCGTAGAGCATCGTCCGCGAGGCGTTCGACGGATCCGTCGCGTGCTCGCGCGTGAGGTTCCAGATCAGCCAGGCGTCGATCGTGCCGAAGACCGCGCGCCCGTCGCGCGCCCGCTCGGCGAGGCCGTCGACCTCGCGCAGGAGCCATTCGATCTTCGTCGCCGAGAAGTACGGGTCCAGGACGAGGCCCGTGTGCGCGCGGACGAGCGGCTCGTGCCCGGCGGCGCGCAGCTCGTCGCAGCGGTCGGCCGTGCGCCGGTCCTGCCAGACGATCGCGCGATGCAGCGGCTCGCCCGTCACCGGATCCCACACGCACACCGTCTCGCGCTGATTGGTGATCCCGATCGCGCTGAGGCCGCCGTCCGGGACCCCGGCGTCCGCGAGCGCCTCCAGGGCGACCGCGCGCGTCGTCTCCCAGATCTCGCGGGGATCGTGCTCGACCAGGCCGGGGCGCGGGAAATGCTGCTCCAGCTCGCGGTAGGCGCGCCCGACGAGCTGCGCCTCGTGGTCGAAGACCAGGCAGGTGCTGCCCGTCGTGCCCTGGTCGATCGCGAGAATCCAAGCCGTCATCGGCGTCGGAGCCTACCCCGGCACCGCGCCCCTCGACCGTGTGGCGAAGACCGGCGGCGAAAGTTCCGACCGCATGGCGGTGTGATGCCCGGGCCTGCGGCCGCATCATGCAACCCACGAGATCAAGCACGCCGACGGACCTCCTGCCCCTCACGTCTCCTCCTGTGAATGCAGTCCCGTCGGGTGCTCGGTCGCGTGGTCAGGGCTGCGGCGGGGTCGACCCTCCCCGCCGCAGCCCTCCCGACAGGGGACGGGGCCGAGCGACACCCGGGGCGGTGGGGGACACACCGCCCCGGGATCGGCCCCCTTCAGCCGGTCTCAGACGGCGGAAGGGGACCGGCGGCGCGAGGCCCAGACGGCGACGAACGCCCGCAGCTGCCGGAAGCGGTGCACGAAGCCGCGCCAGGTCCGGCCGGTCGCCCGGTGCTCGAGGTCGACCTCGACCTCCGCGACCCGGAAGCCCGCGCGCGCGGCGTCGACGGTCATGCCGATCTCCATCCCGAAGCCCGGGGCGAACGGGGTGACGACGTCCAGCACCTCGGCGCGCATCGCGCGCTGGCCGGAGATCGGCGCCCGCAGGTCGAGGCCCGTCAGGTTGCGGATCGCCCAGTGGGCGAAGCCGACGGCCACGCCGAAGCCGCCCCCCACCTTGCGTGCGAACACCGCGACCGCGAGGTCGGCCTCGTCACGCTCCACGGCGTCCACGAGCGGGCGCAGGCGGCCGGCGCTGCCCGCGAGGTCCGCGTCGCAGAGCAGGACGATCGCGGGGCCGCCGGCGAGCGCGTGCTCAGCCGCCAGCGTCGCCGCTCCCCCCTTGCCGGCGGACTGCGGAAGGCGCACGACGTCGGCGCCCGGCGTCGCGCGCGACCTGGGCGGTGCCGTCGGCGGACCCGTCGTCGGCGACCACGACCGCGGCGCCCGGGAACGCCTCGCGGACGGCGCACACGGTCTCGCCGATCCGATCGGCCTCGTCCCGGGCGGCGATGACGACGGCGATCACGGAGGCGTCCATTGCGCGGGCTATGGTGCCAGACCGCTGCGTTCCCCCTGCATCTGGAGGCGTTCCGTGCCGGACATCGAGGCCCACATCACGGGCACCGTGTGGAAGATCGAGTGCCAGGTCGGCGACACGATCGCCGAGGGCGACACCGTCGTGATCCTCGAATCGATGAAGATGGAGATGCCGGTCGAGGCCGAGGACGAGGGCACCGTCAAGGAGATCCTCTGTGAGGAGGGGCAGGCGGTGAACGAGGGTGACACGTTGGTGGTGCTCGAGTAGGACTGGCTCCCGGTCGTGCGTGCTCGGGCGCCTGTGGTCGGGGCCCGCGACGCACTCGGATCTCGCCCGCCCGCCCGGATGGCTGACCACTCCCTCCTCGACCGACGCGTCGCGGGCCCCGGTTCGCGACGTTCCGGTGGCACGGCGTACGGCATGCGGTGCCGGAGGGAATGGCGCGAGCGTGCTCGCTCGCGGCTGTCGTGGGGTACCGTGCTCGTCATGGCCGACCACCCGAGCCCGCGCGGCGGATCCCAGCTGTCGCGCCGGCAGCGCGAAGATCGTGGCTACAAGCTCGTCGTCGTCGGCGGCGTGGCGGCGGCGGTGACCGTCGTCGGTGCGGTGCTGGCGATCGTCGGCGTGCTCGGCTGGGGTCTGCCGTTCATCGCGCTGGTCGTCGCGGCGGTGTGCGCGTTCCTGTTCCGCCGCCTGGCAGCGCCTCGCTGAGGAACGCCACCGGTCGCACCGCCTCGGACGGCGGTCGACTCGTCTCCCGAGGCCGCCGGCCCGGCGGGCCGGCGGCATGGGGAGCGGTCTAGCGGCGCAGGCCGCGGTCGTCGCGGCGGTCGTCCCGCCGGTCGTCGCGACGGTCGTCGCGCCGGTTGTGGCCGTGCACCGCGACGGCGGCGCCGCCGACGACGGCGGCGTTGCGCACGACCTTGTGGTCGATCACGCCGCGGTCGTTGCGTCGTTCGCGTCCCAGGGGCATGTCAGGCACCTTCCTCGGTCTCGGCAGCCGCCAGCAGCGCCTGCGTGTTGATGCGGCCATTGGCGACCAGCTGACCGCCCGCGCGCCGCACGGCGGCCCCGAACGGGCCCGCCCAGCTGTTCTCCCAGACGAGCACCGCGGCGACGGTGCCCGGCTCGATCGCCTCGCCGATCGCCTCGAGGTCCTGGGTCGCCAGCAGCAGCGCCAGGTCGCCCTCGAGCTCGAGCAGCGCACCCGCCAGGCTCTCGTCCACATCGGCCAGCTCGACGGCCTCGACGGACCCGTCCTCGTCCTTGCGCAGGATCACGAGATCCAGCACCCGGACCGTGCCGCCCTCGATGAGCGAGTTCAGCTCCGCGGCGATCTCGCCGGTGAAGTTCGCCTTGTCGGCCGGGAACTCGACGACGAGGTAGTCGACCGGGCCCAGCACGTCCAACTCGTTCGCGCTCATACACGCCTTTCGTTCAGGGGACGACCAGACTCACAGAGACGCTCCCGCGAGACCTCACCCGGTGAGGATGAGGTTTCGCGCACGCCCCGATGCCCGCTGCCACGGGCGCCCGGGCGGCACCGCGTAGGGTTCCCCGCGTGCCCGGCCAGCTCCTCACCGACCACCCCGCCGACGGCGTCCTGCGCCTGACGATCTCCAACCCGGACAAGCGCGGCGCGCTCGACCACGCGATCCTCGACGGGCTCGCGGAAGCGGTCGCGGCGGCCGGCGACGACGGGGCGACCCGCTCCATCATCGTCAGCGGCGACGGCCGCTGGTTCTCGTCGGGCTACGACATCGGCGACATCCCCGACGACGTCTTCGCCGTGGAGGCCGAGCGGCTCGTCGCGCACCCGTTCACCAGCGCGCTCCAGGCGCTCGACGCCACGGACCTGCCGACCGTCGCGGCCATCAACGGCCCCGCGATCGGCGGCGGGCTGGAGCTCGCACTCGCCTGCGATCTGCGGATCGCCGCGCACGGCGTGCAGTTCGGCATGCCGCCCGCCAAGCTCGGGCTCGTCTACTCCCACACCGGGCTGCGGCGCTTCGTCGACGCGATCGGCGCTCCGCGCACCCGGGAGCTGTTCCTCGTCGGCCGGCGCATCCCGCCGCCCACCGCCCTGGAGTGGGGCCTCGTCAACGACGTCGTGGGGCCCGAGGGCCTCGCCGCCGCGGCCCTGGACTGGGCCGTCGAGCTGGCGGGCAACGCGCCGCTCAGCGTCCGCGGCAACAAGCGCGTGCTGCGGGAGCTGCTCGGCGCCGAGGGGGCGATCTCCCCGGAGACCGAGCGCGAGCTCATCGCCCTGCGCGAGGCGTGCTTCGCCTCGCAGGACATGCTGGAGGGCGTGCGCGCGTTCGCCGAGAAGCGCGACCCGCGCTGGCAGGGCCGGTAGTGCTCCTCTGCACCTGGAACGTCAACTCGCTCCGCGCCCGCCTCCCCCGGGTGCTCGAACTGCTGGAGAAGCACGCGCCCGACGTCGTCCTGCTGCAGGAGACGAAGGTCGCGCCGGACCAGTACCCGGACGCCGAGCTGCTCGCCGCCGGGTACGAGTCCGTCCACCACAGCGGCGGGCAGTGGGCGGGCGTCGCGATCCTGGCGAAGGCGGGGCTCGGGCTGCGCGACGCGCACGCCGGCCTTCCCGGTGAGGTGCGCGGCGAGGAGGCCCGGTGGGTCGAGGCCGACGTCGAGGGCCTCGGCGTGCGCGTCGCGAGCGTCTACGTCGTCAACGGCCGCGAGGTCGGGAGCCCGACGTTCGACGAGAAGCTCGCCTTCCTCGACGCCATGGCGCGCCGGGCGGCCGAGCTCACCGGGAGCGCGCTGGTCGTCGGCGGCGACTTCAACGTCGCCCCCGCCGACGAGGACGTCTACGACCCGGCGGCGTTCGCGGGCGCCACGCACGTCACGCCGGACGAGCGCTCGCGCCTGACCGCGATCCTCGACGCGGGACGGCTCGTCGACGCCTACGCCGCCGCCCCGGCCGGGACCCACCGCTACACCTGGTGGGACTACCGGGCCGGCAACTTCCACAAGAACCTCGGGCTGCGCATCGACCTGCTGCTCGTCTCGCAGGCGCTGGCGACCGGCCTGCGGTCCTGCGGGATCGACCGGGACATGCGCAAGGGACAGAAGCCCAGCGATCACGCGCCCCTCCTCTGCGAGATCGACGGCTGAGACCGTCCGGGGGCGCTGACAGTCTGCGGGGGCACCCGTTTCGACCCCGGAGGACGCCGTCCCATGCCCCCGCTGATCACCCCGCAGGAAGCCCTCGACCTCGGCGCGCTGAGCGATCCACGGGACATCGAGGCGCTGGTCGAACGGGCCTGGGCCGCCCGCGTGGAGCGCTTCGGCGACAGCACGGACATGTGCTCGCTCGTGAACGCGAAGTCCGGCGGCTGCGCCGAGGACTGCGGCTTCTGCGCGCAGTCGCGCTTCGCCGAGGCCGAGACCCCGATGCACGCCCTGATGGAGCCCGAGCAGATCCTCGAGCACGCGCGCGCGGCCGAGGCGGCAGGCGCCCACCGCTTCTGCATGGTCACGCAGGGCCAGGGGCTCTCCAAGCGCGACTTCCAGAAGTTCCTCGACGGCGTGCGTCTCGTCGCCGAGGAGACGAACCTCAAGCGCTGCGCGTCGATCGGCCACATGAGCGCCGAGCGCGCGCGGATGCTCAAGGAGGCCGGCGTCCAGCGGGTGCACCACAACGTCGAGACCGCCGAGTCGTACTACCCGGAGGTCTCCTCCACGGTCCGCTACGAGGGCCGGCTGCGGACGATCGACGCGGTGAAGGAGGCGGGCCTGGAGACGTGCGTCGGCGGGATCCTGAACCTCGGCGAGTCCCCCGAGCAGCGCGTCGAGATGGCCTTCCAGCTCGCGAAGGTCGATCCCACGAGCGTGCCGATCAACCTGCTCATCCCGAAGGCGGGGACGAAGTTCGGCGACCGCCAGCTCATGGACCCGTGGGAGGCGGTCAAGTGGATCGCGATCTTCCGGCTCGTGCTGCCCGAGGCGCTGTTCCGGCTGTGCGGCGGCCGCGTGGAGAACCTCGCCGACCTGCAGCCGCTCGCGGTCCGCGCGGGCGTCAACGGCGTGATGATGGGCAACTTCCTCACGACGCTCGGCAACACGCCCGAGCAGGACCGCGCGATGTTCGAGTCCCAGGGCCTGAACATCGCGCGCCAGCCCGACAACGGCGCGAACCCCCGGCCGGACAACCGCAGCGGCGTCCTCGAGGGCGAGACGCCGGACGTCGTCGAGGAGTTCCTGGACGACTACACCCCGAGCGGCGACGTGGACCTCACCGTGCGGCTCTGGGACCCGTCCGAGCAGCTGCGCTACCGGGCCAAGGACAAGGGCGTGCCGGCCAGACCGGACGGCGCGCCGAACGCCTGGCCCGACCCCGAGCCCGCCTCGCCGGCGGCCGCGTAGCGCGTCGATGCCCGACATCCAGCAGCGCCTCGACGAGCTCCAGGACCTGGGGCTCTACCGCCGCCTGCGCGTGATCAGCGGGCCGCAGGGCCCGCGCGTCGTGCTCGACGGGAAGCCGGTGCTGCTCCTGTGCTCGAACAACTACCTCGGGCTCGCCGATCATCCGCGCGTCCGTGAGGCGGCCGCGGACGCCGCGATGCGCTGGGGCGTCGGCGCCGGGGCATCACGCCTGGTGTCCGGCACGATGCGCATCCACAAGCGGCTCGAGGACCGGCTCGCGGAGTTCAAGGGCGCGGAGTCGGCGCTGCTGTTCGGCTCGGGCTACCTGGCGAACGTCGGCGTCGTCAGCGCGCTCGCCGGCAAGGGCGAGGTCGTCTTCTCCGACGAGCTCAACCACGCGTCGATCATCGACGGCTGCCGCCTCTCGCAGGCGGAGACGTTCGTCTACCGCCACAACGACACCGAGCACCTCGCCTGGGCGCTCCAGCGCGCGGGCGACCGCGGCGCGCTGATCGTCACCGACTCGGTCTTCTCGATGGACGGGGACGTCGCACCGCTCGCCGAGCTCGCCGAGCTCGCGCGGCGCCATCGCGTCCGGCTCGCCGTCGACGAGGCGCACGGCGTCGGCTGCATGGGCCCCGGGGGTCGCGGCGCCGTGCACGAGGCAGGCCTCGAGCGCGAGGTGGACGTCGTGATCGGGACGCTCGGCAAGGCCCTCGGCGCGTACGGCGCATACGTGACGTGCGACGAGGACGTCGCGCGGTTCCTCGTGAACACCTCGCGGCCGTTCATCTTCTCCACGGCCCCGCCGCCGCCGGCCGTCGCCGGGGCGCTGGCGGCGCTCGACGTGCTCGCCGAGAGCGACCGGCTCGTCACGCGGCTGGCCGCCAACGGCGAGACGCTGCGTGACGAGCTCGCACGCGAGGGCTTCGACGTCTCCGGCTCGACGACGCAGATCATCCCGCTGGTGATCGGCGAGGCCGAGCTGGCGATGCGCATCTGCGAGCTGGCCATCGAGCGCGGGGTGTTCGCGCAGGCGATCCGCCCGCCGACCGTCCCCGAGGGCACCTCGCGGCTGCGGCTCGCGGTGATGGCGACGCATTCGCGCGACGAGCTGCGCGAGGCCGCGCGCGTCCTGGGGCGCGCCGCCCTGCAGGCGGGGTTCCGGCCCGGCGACGGGGTGCCCGTGGCAGCCGCGCGCGAGGGCTCCGGCCAGCGCGCCGCGGCGTGAACGGCTGCTTCGTCACCGGGACCGACACCGGGGTCGGCAAGACCGTCGTGGCCGCCGCGATCGTCGCCGCGCTCACCGCCGCGGGACGTGACGTGGCCCCGGTCAAGCCGGTCGTGACCGGGCTCGACGAGCCGGATCCCGAGCGGCCGCTCGACCACGAGCTGCTGAGCATCGCCACCGGCGGCCGGCGCTCACCCGCCGACGTCACGCCGCTGACGTTCGGCCCCGCGGTCTCACCGCACCTGGCGGCGGAGCTCGCGGGCGTCGTCGTCGAGCCCGCCGAGCTCGTCGCGGCGGCGCGGGCGGCGGCCGCGGGCGCGGAGGTGGTCGTCGGCGAGGGCGCCGGCGGGCTGCTGGTCCCGATCACCGGCGGCTACCTCATGCGCGACTACGCGCTCGACCTGGGGCTCCCGCTCGTGATCGCCGCCCGGCCCGGGCTCGGCACGATCAACCACACGCTGCTGACGATCGAGTCCGCGCGGGCCGCGGGGCTGCGCGTGCTGGGCGTCGTGCTGACGCCGTGGCCGGATGAGCCGGACGCCATGGAGCGCTCGAACCGCGACGCGATCGCGAAGCTCGGCCGCGTCGAGGTGGCGACGCTGCCGCAGGTGGGCATCGGCGCCGGACGAACTCGCCGCGGCCGGCGCGGGCCTCCCGCTCGACCGCTGGATCGCGGCCTGATCAGCCGGCGGTCAGCGCGGCCGCCAGCTCCGGCGCGTGGGCGCCCGGCGTGAACACCCCGACGGCGTCGTAGGCGACGACGCCGGCGGCGATGTACGGGTCGTCCTCGAGCGCCAGCAGCGCGGCATCGGCGTCGTCGCCGCGGAAGACGAGGATCGAGCCGTCGGCCGGCGTGCGCCGCCCCGCCATCACGACGCGGCCGTCCGCGATCAGCCCGGCGATGAAGGCCAGGTGCGCCTCGCGGTGCGCGTCGACCTCGGCGATCGGCGTGAGGTACTGACCCTGGATGACGGTGAGGGGCGTGACGGCGCTCATGGCCGTAGTCAACCGGATCCCGGCACGTGCAGGGAGTCTGCGCGCCGTCCGCACGGCGTCCTAGCGTCCCGCGCGATGAGCACCCGCACCGCCGCCGACCTCGCCGCCGCCGACCGGTCCGTCCTCTGGCACCCGTTCACCCAGCAGCAGGGCTGGAGCGACGAGACCCCGCTCGTGATCGAGCGCGCCGAGGGCTGCACCGTGTGGGACGCCGACGGCAACCCCTACGTCGACGGCACGTCGTCGCTGTGGTGCAACGTCCACGGGCACCGCCACCCGCGCATCGACGCCGCCGTCCGCGAGCAGCTCGACCGGGTCGCGCACACGACGATGCTCGGCATGACCCACCCGGGTGCGATCGAGCTCGGGGAGCGGCTGATCGACCTCGCGCCCGACGGGCTCAGCCGCGTCTTCTACTCCGACAACGGCTCGACCGCGAACGAGATCGCGCTGAAGATGGCCTACCAGTACCACCACCAGCGCGGCGAGTGGTGGCGGTCGGGCTTCATCTGCCTGAAGAACAGCTACCACGGCGACACGCTCGGCTCGGTGTCGGTCGGCGGAATCGAGCTGTTCCACTCGCTCTACCGCCCGCTGCTGTTCGACACCCATCAGGCCGAGCCCGGCGACCCCGCCGACCTCGAGCGGCTGCTGACCGAGCACGGCGAGCGGATCGCGGCGGTCATCGTCGAGCCGCTCGTGCAGGGCGCGGCCGGCATGCTCATCCATCCCGAGGGCTACCTGCGCGCCGTGCGCGAGCTGTGCGACCGCCACGGCGTCTTCCTGATCTGCGACGAGGTCGCGACCGGCTTCGGGCGCACCGGGACGATGTTCGCCTGCGAGCAGGAGGGCGTGACGCCGGACTTCCTGAACGTCGCGAAGGGCATCACCGGCGGCTATCTGCCGCTCGCGGCGACGATCACCACCGAGCGCGTCTACGAGGGCTTCCTCGGCGCGCACGAACAGTTCCGCACGTTCTTCCACGGCCACACCTACACGGGCAACCCGCTCGCCTGCGCGGCGGCGCTCGCGACGCTCGACGTGTTCGAGGAGGAGCGCACGCTCGAGCGCCTGCAGCCGAAGATCGCGCTGCTCGCGGAGCTGCTGGAGGAGCACGTCGCGCCGTTGCCGTGCGTGCGCGAGATCCGGCGCAAGGGCTTCATGACCGGGATCGAGCTGACCGAGTTCCCGGTGGCGCTGCGGATGGGGCACCGCGTGACGCTCGCCGCGCGCGAGCGCGGGGCGATCATCCGCCCGCTCGGCGACACGATCGTGATCATGCCGCCGCTGGCGATCGAGGAGGCCGACCTGGAGCGGCTCGTCCGGGCGGCGGCGGAGGCGATCAGCGTGGCGACGAGCGAGCAGCTCGCGCCCGCTGCGTGAGGGCCGCGCGCGGATAGCCTGCGCTGGATGAGCGACGAGCCGCCCTACGTCCCAGAGCTCCCCGAGCATCCCGAACTGCGCGAGATCGCCCAGCTGATCGAGGACACGGGCATGATGGGCGAGATCCTGGACGACCGGTTCCGCTGCGTGTTCTTCTCCAGCGAGTCGGCCAGGACGATGGGACTCTCCGCTGACGAGGCGCGCGCCGCCATCGGCATCTCGCTCATCACGCGTACGGTGCACGACACCTTCGCGGACATCGCACGCGTTGATGAGGCGAGCGGCAACGCGTGGACGAAGCAGAACGTGCCGATCATGCGCCGCTACGTGCAGCCCGGCGACCCCGACTTCGATGCCGTCTTCGACATCGCCGCTCCGTATGCGGCCAAGGTCGAGCCGGCCGCGGCGGCGCCACGCGCGTGGTACGACCGGCTCTCGCTCCCGCCGCACCTGCGCTTTCGCCGCAGCATGCTCGGCGACCAGTACCAGTCCCAGCTGCGGATCAACGACGACGAGGGACGCTTTCTGGGCGTGCTGTTCCTCTACCGCAGCACCATGCCCGAAAGCCTGGTGCAGCGCCTCGGCCGCGGCGACGCCCGCCTGTTCGAGCGCATGGCCCGCGTGAGCGACCCGGGCCGCCGCTCGGCCGCCGTCCTGTTCGCCGATCTCGAAGCGTCTCGGTGACCTCTCGCGGCGGCTCTCATCGCGCGCCTACTTCGAGCTGATCCGCGACCTCACCGACCTCATCGACTCGTCCGTCGTGGACCGCGACGGGATCGTCGGCAAGCACGCCGGGGACGGCGGCTCGGCACTCTTTCTGACCGGCGACTTCGACGGTTCGGAGTCGGCCGCCGCCCGTGCCGCCGTCGAGTCCGCCCGTGCGATCCGCGAGGGCGCCCGCGGCCTCGGCCCGGACGACCTCACCGTCAAGCTCAACATCGGCGTCCACTGGGGCGCCACGCTCATGGTCGGCCAGGTCGCCACCCGCGGGCGCCTGGAGGTCACCGCCCTGGGTGACCAGATGAACGAGGGCGCCCGCATCGAAGCCGCCGCGAAGGGCGGGGCGATCCTCGCCTCCAAGGACCTCGTCGAGCGTCTCGACGCCGAGGACGCGCACGCGACCGGCCTGGATCCCGACGGCCTCGCCTACACCCCGCTCGCCGAACTCGACGGCGTCAGCGACAAGGCGGTCCGCGACGCCGGGGCGATCCCCGTCACCGCGATCTGACCGCGGACGGTCAGTCCTCGTAGGGCGTGAAGTCCTTCTTCCGCGCGCCGCAGACCGGGCAGAACCACGTGTCGGGGATGTCCTCGAACGCGGTGCCGGCGGGGATGCCGCCGTCCGGGTCGCCCTCGGCGGGGTCGTAGATGAAGCCGCAGGACTCGCAGATCCAGCGCGTGAGCGTCTCGACGTCGGTCATTGGACGGCGGAGGGTAGCGCAGGCCGCCGAGCTGCGTTGACAGGGTGTCACGGCGCGGCCGCGGACGCTGGTAGCGTGCCCCGGCGTGGAGGTCGACCGTCCCGCTCCCGGTGAGGAGCTCAACACGTCCGGGGACGAGACCGTCCCGCGCCAGGCGGCGTCGGTCATCGTCCTGCGCGGCGGCGCCGAGACGCTCGAGCTGCTGCTCGTCCAGCGCACGCCGCACGCGCGCTTCATGGGCGGGTTCTGGGTCTTCCCCGGCGGCGCCGTCGACGCGCACGAGGGCGAGGGTGATGCCTCGCACCGGCTCGCGGCCGTGCGCGAACTCGAGGAGGAGGCCGGGATCGCCGGCATCAGCCCCGAGGATCTCGTGAAGTTCTCGCAGTGGATCACCCCGCGGCAGATCGCCATCCGCTTCGACACCCATTTCTTCCTCGCGGCGGTCTCCGACGACACGGTGGTCGTCATCGACGGCGACGAGATCGTCGGCCAGGACTGGTTCACGCCGGTCGCCGCCCTCGAGGCCCACGGACGCGGCGAGCTCGACCTCGTCTTCCCGACGATCAAGCACCTCGAGCAGCTCTCGCCGTTCGCGTCCGCGGACGCGCTGATCGCCTACGCCTCGGGTCGCGACGTGCTGCCGGTCGAGCCGCGCGTGATCCGCGAGGGCGAGATCGCCCGCGTCGTCCTCCCCGGCGAGCCCGGGTACGACGACGGCCCGGAGCTTGTGGCCTAGCGAGAACCCCGGGGCGGCACGAGTGAGCCCGCACATCTGCGCACCGGGCGCACCCGACCGCGCCCGCGCGCACGTCTTCGCGCCCGGACCCGCATAACTGCGACGAGGCGCAGCGGGGCAGCGACGGGTCGCGGTTCTTCGGGTCGTCGGCCGCTAGGACGTCTGATCGTCCGCGGGAGGCGCCTCGGGCTCGGCCTCCGACGCGGGCTCGTCTGCCGCAGGCGCCTCAGCCTCGGGCTCCGGCGCGGGAGTCTCCTCCGCCGCAGGCGCCTCCTCGGGCGCCGCCGCCGGCTCCTCCGCCGCAGGCGCCTCAGCCTCGGGCTCCGGCGCGGGTCCTCCTCCGCCGCCGCCTCAGCCTCGGGCTCCGGCGCGGGAGTCTCCTCCACCTCAGCGCCTCCGCCGCCGGCTCTTCGGCCGCCGCCTCGGGAGCCTCAGCCTGCAGCGGGCTCCTCCTCCGTCGCCGGACTCCTCAGGCTCCGCATCCGGAGCCTCAGCCTCAACCGCCGGCTCATCCGCCACCGCCGGAGCCTCAGCCTCGGCCTCCGGCGCGGCAGCCTCCTCAACCGCCGGCTCATCCACCACCGGCGCCTCAGCCTCCGCCTCGCCTGCCTCCGCCTCGGGCGCAGCGCCCCCGCCGGCGATCCGCGCGGCGTAGATGTCCTTCGCCGGCCCCACGACCGGAACGATCTTCAGGATCGTCGCGACCGGGCCTTTTGCGCGGATCAGCCCGCGGGAGAGCGCGACGTGCATCGGCAGCTCGCCGGCCCAGAAGCGGTGGGCCGTGTCGGCGTCCATCGAGAGCACGACCTCGGGCTTGACCTGCGTGTCGCCGAAGTCGACGCCGGGCGTCTGCTCCTCGCCGAGCTTCACGGTGATCCGCGCGGTCGGCTTGCGCAGCTGCCACTGGACCGTCCCGCCGATGGCGCGCAGGCGCCCGCCTGCCGCGTCGTCGGCGAGCGCGTCCTCGAACATGCCGCCGAGCTGCGCGTAGACCTGCTGATCGTCCTGGAATCGGGGCACGTCGTCCTCACGGTCGGCCACCGGCGACTCCCGGTGGCGGGGCGCGCAGCATAGTCCGCGCGCGCCCGTTTCGTCAGACCGGCCAACGGGAATTGTCCGGTCGGGAGCATCCCGGCTTGGTACGTTCCGCTCAGGGACGAGACTGCGACCACCGAAGGAGAAGGACGAGGATGGCCACCACCGCAACGCTGCAGAACTTCATCGGCGGCGCCAGCGCGCCCACCACGGGGGACGGGTCCCACGAGGTCCGCAACGCCGCGACGGGCGAGGTCATCGCCGAGATGGGCTTCTCGAGCGCCGGCGATCTCGACGCCGCCGTCGAGGCCGCCCGCGCCGGCTTCAACGAGTGGCGCGAGGCCACGCCGTCCGAGCGCAGCCTGGCGCTGCTGAGGATCGCCGACGAGCTGGAGGAGCGCGGCGAGGAGCTCGCGAAGATCGAGTCGGAGAACACCGGCAAGCCGCTCGCGCTGACGATCAGCGAGGAGATTCCGCCGGCCGCCGACCAGATCCGCTTCATGGCCGCCGCCGCCCGCATCCTCGAGGGCACCGCGAGCGCCGAGTACATGGCCGGCCACACCTCGACGATCCGCCGCGAGCCGATCGGCGTCTGCGGCGGCATCACGCCGTGGAACTACCCGTTCATGATGGCCGTGTGGAAGTTCGCGCCCGCGATCGCGGCCGGCAACTCGGTGATCCTCAAGCCGTCGGAGAACACGCCGACCTCCACCATCTGGCTCGCGGAGCTCATCAACAAGCACGTCCCCGCCGGCGTCTTCAACGTCATCCTCGGCAAGGGCGACGTCGGGGAGCAGCTCGTGCGTCACGAGGGCATCGACTTCGTCTCCCTCACCGGCTCGGTCCGCGCCGGCAAGGCCGTCGCCGCCGCAGCCGCCGACACGCTCAAGCGCGTGCACCTCGAGCTCGGCGGCAAGGCCCCGGTCGTCGTGTTCGATGACGCCGACATCGAGGCCGCCGCGGAGGGCATCGCGGGCGCCGGGTACTTCAACGCGGGCCAGGACTGCACGGCCGCCACGCGCGTGCTCGCAGGCCCCGGGGTCTACGGCGACTTCGTCGAGGCGCTCGCCGAGCAGGCGAAGGGCACCGTCTACGGCAACCCGCTCGACGACAACACGTACATGGGCCCGGTCATCAGCCAGGTCCAGCGCGAGCGCGTCGAGGGCTTCATCGATCGCGCACCGTCGCACGCCCGCGTCGCCGCCGGCGGCAACGTCCCGGAGAACGACGGCGGGTACTGGTTCGAGCCGACGGTCGTCGCCGACCTCAAGCAGGACGACGAGATGATCCAGAACGAGATCTTCGGCCCGGTCATCACCGTCCAGCAGTTCAGCGACGAGGCCCAGGCACTGGAGTGGGCCAACGGCGTGCAGTACGGCCTCGCCTCGTCGGTGTGGACGAAGGACTTCGGCCGCGCCTCGCGCATGGCCAAGGGCCTGGACTTCGGCGCGGTGTGGATCAACACCCACATCCCGATCGTCGCCGAGATGCCGCACGGCGGGTTCAAGCACTCCGGCTACGGCAAGGACCTCTCGAAGTACGGCTTCGAGGACTACACGCGCATCAAGCACGTGATGGCGAACATCGAATCGTAGGCACGGCCCCCTGGGCACGGCCCCCTGGCAGGACAGGGATCCGCTTGCGGATCCCTGATCGCTCTCTGAGCGACCGCAACGCACCGAAGGACCACCGCAACCTTCCACCAACCCCCGCGTTCCAGCGGGCATGGAGGCTTCAGCGGTACCGGTCGACGTCGGGCTCACGCGGTCTCCGGGCGCGCCCGTCCTGCTGCGCCTGCGCAGCGACGAGCAGCTCGTCGCGCTGTTCCGCGCGGGCAACGACGAGGCGTTCGGCGTCATCCACGACCGCTTCCAGACGCGGCTGCTCGCGTACGTGCGGCGGATGCTCCCGCCGGGGGTGCGCAACAACGCCGAGGACGTCCTCCAGGACGTCTTCCTGCGGGCGTACAGCGCACTGCGCGCCGACGACCGGCCGATCGCCGTGAAGGCCTGGCTCTACCGGGTCGCGCACAACCGCTGCATCGACGAGCTGCGGCGTCCCGGCCCGCAGCCGACCGAGATCGTCGAGCAGGAGGGCGACCCGCGGCTGGACCCGGCGCTCGCCGCCGAGCGGCGTGAGCGCCTGCGCCGGCTCGTCACCGACCTCGGGCGCCTGCCCGAGCAGCAGCGCTCGGCACTGCTGATGCGCGAGCTGGAGGGCTTCAGCTACAAGGAGCTCGGCGACGCGCTCGACGTCAGCCAGCCCGCCGTCAAGTCGCTGCTCGTCCGCGCGCGGATGGGCCTTGCGGAGGCCGCGCAGGCGCGCGACACCGCGTGTGAGGACATTCGCGAGGAGCTCGCCTGCGCCCGCGACCGCCGTGTGCGCACGAGCGCTCGCGCGCGCCGCCATCTGCGCGACTGCGGCGAGTGCCGGAGCTTCGACAAGGCGCTGCGCACGACCTCGAAGGACCTCGCGGCGCTGCTGCCCGGCCCGGGCCTGCTCGGCATGATCGCCGGGATCCTGGGCGGGGGCGCGACGGCGGGCGGCGGCGCGGCCGCCGGTGGCGGCATCGCGGGCGTCGCCGGCGGCGGTGCGGCCGCGGCGACCGCCACGAAGGTCGCGGTTGCCGTCTGCTGCGTCGCGGCGACCGCGGGCGGGGCGGCGTCGGTCGAGCGCACCCTGCACGCGCAGAGTCCGGCCCCCAGATCCGCGCCGGCGGCGCCCACCGCCACCCCGGCCGCCGTGAACGCGGCGGCGGCGGACCTGCAGATGGACGCCGTCGTCCCGGACCCGGTCACGCCGGCGACGGTTCCGGCGAGTCACCCGGCCCCGGAGCCGGCCCCCGTCGCCGAGGTCGAACCTGCGGCACCGGACCCACCGGACGAGGCGGCGGAGACGACGGAGGACGACGCGACCGGCACCGGCGGCGTGCCGCCCGAGGAGTCGCTCGACATCACGGAGGATCTCACCGACACGCCGGCGTCCACGACGCCGGCGTCGTCCGTTTCGGTGCCGTCGGAGACGACGCCCACCACGACGCCCGTGAGCGCCGGCGTCGCGCCGGGACCGTCCACCGTGACCGCGACGACCGCGGTCGTGACGCCCTAGCTCAGGGTCGCCGAGGCGACCGGCTCGGCCGCCGCGGCGCGCTCGACCCGTGCCGGCGCGACGGGCTCCACGCGCACCGGGATCCCGTTGAGGAATGCCATGCCGGCCAGCGGCTCCAGGTCGGCGGCGTCGGCGCTCGCGAGCACGTTGACGTTCACCCCGCCGGCCGCGTTGGCGAGCTTCCAGCCGCCGCGGTGCCCCCAGCCGTGCGGCAGCGCGACGACGCCCGTCCGCACCTCGTCGGTGACGCGCACGGGCACCTCGACCTCGCCGCTCTTGGACGCGAGTCGCGCGGTTCCGCCGTCCTCCAGGCCGTAGCGCTCGGCGTCCAGCGGATGGATGCGCAGCGGCTGCTCGCGCCCGCCGCGCATGAGGATCGGCGCGTTGTGCATCCACGAGTTGTGGGAGCGCAGCTCGCGCAGGCCGATCAGGCGCAGCGGGAATTGCGGGTCGTCGCCGTTCACGGTCCGCAGGCGCGCGATCTCGCCGTTGAGGGCCGGGTGGTCGAGGTGGACCTTGCGATCGTCGTGCCGCAGGCGGTCCGGGAGCACGCCCGTCGGGATGGTCTCGGAGGTCACGACGCCGTGCGGCTGCGCGCGCAGCGCCTTCAGCGACAGACCGCCGCGCCGCAGGCCGAAGCGGTCGCCCTCGCGACCGATGCGCAGGAGCGTGTCCACGAGGCGCTGGGGCGTCATCCGGTAGCCGAGCCGCGACAGCCACCGCAGCGGTCCCAGCGCGTACGGGTGCACGTCGATCTCGCGCGCGATCGCGTCGATGATCTCCCACTCCTGGCGCGCCTCGCCGCGCGGTGCGACGACGACGTCCGCGTACTGCACGAACGGCGTGGTGTGGAAGCCCAGGAAGGCGATCGGCAGGTCGTCGCGCTCGAGCCACGTGGTGCTCGGCAGGACGTAGTCGGCGTGCCGGTTGGTCTCGTTGACGTAGAAGTCGAGCGAGACGAAGAGGTCCAGCCCCTCGAGCGCCTCCTCCAGTGCCGGCCCGTCGGGGCAGGAGAGCACGGGGTTCCCGGCGCTCGTGAAGAACGCGCGGATCTGCCCCTCGCCCGGCGTCGTCATCTCCTCCGCCAGCAGCGAGGCGGGCAGCGCGCCGAGCACGTCGGGGAAGGCGCCCAGGCGCGAGCGCACCTTGCCGTACGTGTCGAGCCCGGCCTTCTGGGCGACCTCGTCGAGCGCGACCGCCGGAAGCCCGAACACGCCGCCGCCGGCGCGGTCGAGATTGCCGGTGGCGAGCATGAGCACGTCGAGCAGGAACGAGACGAGCGTGCCGAAGCGACCGAGACAGGAGCCCGTGCGCCCGTAGACGGCGGCGCGCTCGGCGCCGGCGAGGTCGCGCGCGAGCCGTCGCAGCTCGTCGGCCGGGACCCCGGTCCGCGCGGCCGTCTCCTCCGGCGGGAACCCGAGCGCGAGGTCGCGCACGCGCGCCCAGCCGGTCGTCTCGCGCGCGAGCGACGCCTCGTCCGTCAGCCGCTCCTCGACGAGGACGCAGAGCATCGACAGCAGCATCCATGCGTCGGTGTCCGGTCGCACCGGGACGTGCTCGAAGTTGCGGGCGGTCTCGCTGCGCCGCGGGTCCACGACGACGACCCGCCCGCCGCGTTCGACGATGCCGCGCAGCTGGTCCTTGATCCGCGGCGCGGTGAGCACGCTGCCGTGGGAGACGAACGGGTTCGCGCCGACCATCAGCAGGAACGTCGTGCGGTGCAGGTCGGGGATCGGGACGAGGGCGGGCGAGCCGTAGAGCAGCGCGCTCGCGGCGAAGCGGTTGGCGACGTCCTGCGAGGACGCCGTGTAGTAGTGGGGCGAGCCCAGCCCCTCCATGAAGCCCTTCACCCAGAGGGCGTGCGAGTAGCTGAAGGCGCCCGGGTTGCCGAAGTACCAGCCGACCGACCCGCGGCCGTGCGCGGCGATCGTGCCGCGCAGCCGCTGACCGATGTCGGCGAGCGCCGCCTCCCAGGTCACCTCGTGGAACTCGCCGGTCGCCCGGTCGCGGCGCAGCGGGCGCGTGACGCGGTCGGGGTCGTTCTGGACGTCGGTCATGGCGATGCCCTTCGGGCACGCCTCGCCCTGGCTCAGCGGGTGCTCGCGGTCCGGCCGCAGCTGCGTGACGACCCCGTCGTCGATCGTCGCGACCATGCCGCAGTGCGCCTCGCAGATGCGACAGAACGTGACCTTGGTCTCGGCGGCCATGGTGACCTCACTCCTGGGTGGCGATGGGCGGGATCGACGCGAACGTGACGGACCCGTCAGGTTCAGACCTCACCGTACCGCGGGAGCGCTTCCCGGTCCACGCCTTCCGGCAGACGGCCCTCCTCCGCGAGCTTGTCGAGATGCGCGGCGAGCGTCACCGCCGCCGCGGGACGCAGGACCGACGGCACGTCCGACCAGACGCGGTCGAGCAGCGCGTCGGGCGTCCGCAGCCCGTCGTCGAGCGCCGCCACGAGCCGCCGCTCGCGGTCGAGCCGGTGGTCGCGGTACTCGGCGAGCTTGGCGTGCGGGCTCGCTGACGACCGGCCCGTGACCGGGACAGATCACGTCGAGCTCCAGCGCCAGGAGCCGGTCCAGCGCGGCGAGATACCCGCGCAGGGCACCCGGGTCGGGAGCGACGTACACGCTGCCATGGCCCAGGACGGCGTCCCCGGTGAACAGCGCCCGGCCGGCGAGGAAGGCCAGGTGGTCGGGCGCGTGTCCGGGGGTGGCGATCGCCCGCAGGGGGCCGAACGCGTCGCCGTCGGCGATTCGCACGGTCCCCCCCGCCCAGGCCTGGGCGGCGACCGGCACCTCGCCGACGCGCGCGAGGAGGCCCGCGACCCCGTCGGTGTGGTCGCCGTGGCCGTGCGTGATCGCGATGCCGGCGACGCCCCCGCGCGCCTGCGCGTCCGCCGCCAGGCGGTCCAGGTGGGCGTCGAGCGCCGGGCCGGGGTCCACGACCCAGCACGGCCCGCGCCCCAGGAGCCACGAGTTCGTTCCCTCGAGCGTGAAGGGCCCGGGGTTGTCGGCGCGCACGAGCGCGATGTCGGCGGTGGCGAGTGGATCCATCCGGGCGCCGAGGCTATCCGGACCCGACGCCCTGTCACACGGGAGCGCCGCCCGGCGTGGCAGGATGGGACCTTCCGTGCCCGCCGAACCCGACCGCCTCAGCGCGCTCGACGCCGCCTTCCTCGACCTCGAGACCGAGCGCGCGCCGCTGCACGTCGGCTGGACGCTGCGCTTCGCGGGCGACCCGCCCAGCCTGGCGGCGCTGCGCCGGCACATCGACGCCCGGCTCGACCGCTTCCCGCGCTTCCGCCGCCGCGTCGTCGAGCCCGCACTCGGCCTGGGTGACCCGCACTGGGCGGACGATGCCGGATTCGACGTCGCGCGCCACGTCCACGGGCTGCGGCTCGCGGCGCCCGCCGGCGCCACGCAGCTGCGCGACATGGCGGGCGTGCTGCTCGCGGACCCGCTCGACCCGCTGCGCCCGCTGTGGCGGATGACGCTCGTGACCGGCCTCCAGGGCGGGGGCTTCGCGCTGATCGGCCAGGCCCATCACGCCCTCGTCGACGGCGTCGCGGCGCTCGAGGTGGCCGCGCTCGTGCTGGATCCGGCAGGGCCGCCGGCCGGCGCGGACGGCGACGCCCGGCGCTGGACACCCGGCGCCCCGCCCTCCCCCGCCGGCGCGCTCGGCCACGCGGTCCGGCGGCGCGTGCGCGACGGCGCGGCCGCGGCCCGCACGCTCCCCGAGGCGACCGGCATGGCGCGTGCGGCCGGCGCGTTCGTCCTCCCCGCCGCGCGGACGGCGCTCGAGCGGTCGGCGACGCACGAGCGCCGCACGGCGTTCGCGACCGCCCCGCTCGCCGACGTCCGCGCCGCCGCGCACCGCCACGAGGCGACGGTCAACGACGCGCTGCTCGCAGCCTCGGCGGTCGCGCTCGGTGCCGCGCTGCGCCGCCGCGGCGAGCGGCCCGCCGCGGTCCGCGTGCTGGTTCCCGCGAGCACCCGCGGCGACCACGACGACGCGACGCTCGGGAACCGGATCTCGTTCCTCGCGATCGATCTTCCCCTCGGCGAGCCCGACCCGGCGCGCGTCCTGCGCACCGTGCGGTCGCGCACGCGGGCGCGCAAGCACGCGGGCGATGCGGGCGCCGGCGACGCGCTGCTGCGCTCCGCGGACCTGCTCCCCGCGGCCGGCCGGCGTGCGGCGGCGCGCGCCGCCGCACGCGCCGCGCGCTTCACGCTCGTCGTCTCGAGCGTGACGGGCCCGTCCGCACCGCTCGCCCTGCTCGGACGCGAGCTGGCCGGCGCCTGGCCCGCCGTTCCGCTCCTGGACGGGCACGCGGTCAGCATCGGGGCGGTCTCCTACAACGGCCGCCTGCACGCCGGGATCTACGCCGATGCGGAGGTCGTCCCCGACGCCGCCGACATCGCCCGTGACCTGGAGCGCGCGCTCGACGCCCTGCGCACCGCGCCGCTCACCGCGGCGACGCCGTGGCGCGCCCGCGCGCGCGCCCGGCGCGACGCGGCGCGCACCGCCTGATCAGCCCGCGGCGATGCGGTAGACGGGGCCGTCGAGCCCCGTGACGTAGACGCGCCCGCGCGCGTCCTCACCGAACGACGAGAGGTTCGGGACGCCCGGCAGCTTCAGCGCGCTGTCGTCCAGCGCCCGGCCGGCGCGCAGGCGCGCGCGCCGCAGCTGGCCCTTGCAGAAGTCGCCGTAGACGTACTGCCCGGCCAGTTGCGGGATGTCCGGGTCGCGCACGACGTACCCGCCGGTGATCGAGCACCAGCCGTCGCCGTGGCGCTTGGTGATCACGGGCCGGACCGCGCCCGGCGCGGGCTCGTCGAAGTTGCGCCGCGTGCCCTCCCACGGCCGCCAGCCGTAGTTCACGCCGCGAGCGCGTCCGCGGCGCGCGAAGTTGACCTCCTCGAGCTGGTTCTGCCCCACGTCGCCGATCGTGATGTCCCCGGTGCGGCGATCGAACGAGAAGCGCCACGGGTTGCGCAGGCCGTAGGCGTAGATCTCGCCGCGCATGCCGCCGCGCCCGCGGAACGGGTTGCCGGCGGGCACGCGGTAGGCCCGCGAGCCGGCGGGACGCGGGTCGATGCGCAGGAGCTTGCCGAGCAGCGACCCCCGGTCCTGCGCGTTGCCCCGGCGGCCGTGCTGGTCGTCGGCGCCGCCGCCGTCGCCGGTCCCGATGTAGAGCAGGCCGTCCGGGCCGAACGCGAGGTGCCCGCCGTTGTGGTTGCCCTCCGGGTCGGCCATGCGCAGCACCGTGCGCGCCGAGCCCGGGTCGGCGCGGTCGTCGCTCGATCCGCGGCGAAACTCGACGACGACCTGCCGCGAGCCGCGATCGGTGTAGTAGACGTAGAAGCGACCGCTCGTCGCGTAGTCGGGGGCGAACGCGAGGCCGAGCAGACCCTGCTCGCCACCCGAGGTCACCCGCGAGCGGATGTCGAGGAACGGCTCCTCCAGCGTGCGGCCGTCGCGCACGACCCGGATCCGGCCGGCCTGCTCGACCACCATCACGCGGTCGCGGTCGGCCGGCGGCGCCGTCACCAGGAGCGGCGTGTCGAAGGTCCCGACACGCACCAGCCGCAGGCCGGCGGCGGCGCCGGCGTCCGGTGCGGACGCGGCCGTCGTCGCGGCCGTCCTCGTGCCGGTGCTGGTGGCGGATGCGCCGCCGGAGCCGCAGGCGGTGACGGTCAGCAGCGCGACCGCGATCAGGGCAAGGCGATGGTGCATGCCCCGAGGATGCCAATGCCCGCGGCGCGACGCGCCGCCCGGCTCAGGACCGTCCGGCCGCGCGATCGTCGTCCTCCCCGTACCCGATCGCGAGGAAGAAGCCCGCCAGGAGCACCACCGCCGCGACCCCGAGGAGCCCGGCGCCGACGCCGATCGCGAGGTTGCCGTCGCCCAGCAGGAGGACGAGCGCCCCCGCGACGACGAGCAGGCCGGCGGCGCCCAGCAACGGAGCGTTGAAGGCCCGGCGCCAGGGTGAGCGGGTCGTGTCCATGCACAAGGTCTACCCGGTCGCGCCGGTGGCCGCGACCCGTGGGGGCGCGACGATCGTCTCGGCGACGCGGTGAAGGGCGTCACGCGTTGCGCCGAACGTCTCGGGCAGCGGGAGCAGGGGGACGACGGGGGCGTGCATGAGGCTCGGTCCGGCGGGCGCTCCAGACGTTACGCTCGGGCGCGGTGAGCGAGTCCGCCGAGACCTCCGCGGTCCGGGCGCAGGAGGCGGAGCGCCGCCTCCTCGCACGCCTGCGCGCCGGCGACGAGGCGGCGTTCATGGAGATCGTCGACGCGTGGGGACCCGCGATGCTGCGCCTCGCCCGCCAGTTCACGCCGAGCAGGGCGGTCGCCGAGGAGGTCGTCCAGGAGACCTGGCTCGCCGTCCTCGACGGGCTCGACCGGTTCGAGGGCCGCTCGTCGCTGCGGACGTGGGTGATGCGCATCCTCATCAACCGTGCGAAGACGCGGGGTGTGCGGGAGCGCCGCACGGTGCCGTTCGCCGCACTCGCCGCCGACGAGGCGTCGGGCGACTTCGAGGCGGTCGCGGCAGACCGCTTCCTCGCGGCCGACCACGCCCGCTGGCCGCATCACTGGGCCGCGCCGCTCCCCCGCTGGGAGACGCTGCCACAGGACGCGCTGGAGTCGGCCGAGACGCTCGCGGTGATCCACGCCGCGATCGATCGCCTGCCTGCCGCCCAGCGCACGGTCATCCTGCTGCGGGACGTCGAGGGCTGGGACGGGCCGCAGGTGAGTAACGCTCTCGAGATCACGGAGACCAATCAGCGAGTCCTCCTGCATCGCGCCCGCTCGAAGGTGCGCGCCGCGCTCGAGGAGCACCTGGCATGACCGCCGCCCCGCACGCCCAGCCCGAGCTCCACTGCCGCGATCTCGTCGAGGTCGTCACCGCCTACCTCGAGGGTGCGCTCGGCGATGCCGACCGGCGGCGCTTCGAGGCGCACCTGGGCGACTGCGAGGACTGCGTCGCCTACGTCGAGCAGATCCGCACGACGATCGCGGGAACGGAGCGCTCGGGGGACCAGGCGCCGCCGCTCGCCCCGGACCTCCGCGAGGGCGTGCGCCGGGCGTTCCGCGGCTGGGCCGGATGACACGATCGCCTGCCGGGGTCTTCCTGCGGGCAAACACTCGATACCCTCCCGCGCGGTGCTGCCTCCGGACCTCCCCGGCGCCCCTCTCGAGGTGCCATCCACGCTGGACGACGCCCGCCTGCGCCGGCTGCTCGAGGTGGGCCGGTCGCTCGTGTCCGAGCTCGACCTCGACGAGGTGCTCCGGCGGGTCCTCGACGTCGCGCGCGAGCTCACCGGGGCGCGCTACGCGGCGCGTCGGCGTGCTCGACGACGCGCACACGCGGCCTCGAGCGGTTCCTGACCAGCGGGCTCGACGAGTCCGCGGTGCGGCGGATCGGCGACTCGCCGCACGGCCACGGCGTCCTCGGCGAGCTGATCCGCAGGCCCGAGCCGCTGCGCCTGGACGAGGTCAGCGCGCACCCGCGCTCCTACGGCTACCCGCCGAACCATCCGCCGATGTCGACGTTCCTCGGCGTGCCGATCGTCGTCCGCGGGGACGCCTGGGGCAATCTCTACCTCACCGAGAAGGACGCCGGCTCGTTCACCGAGGCCGACGAGCAGGCGCTGCTCGTGCTGGCGGACTGGGCCGCGATCGCGATCCGCAACGCGGACCTCTATCGGGGACAGCGCGAACGCCGCGACGAGCTCGAGCGGACCGTCGCCGCCCTCGAGGCGACGATGTCGATCGCGCGCGCGCTCGGCGCCGAGACGGACCTCGACCGCGTCCTGGAGCTCGTGACCAAGCGCGGGCGCGCGCTCGTCGAGGCGCGCGTCATGGTCATCGCCCTGCTGGACGACGAACAGCTCGTCGTGCGGGCCGTCGCCGGCGCGGTCACCGGCGACCTGCTCGGCCGCAGCCTGCGGGTCGACGGGGGCCTCGTGAACGCCACCGCCAGCGGGGTCGACGGCGACGAGCGGCTGGCCGGCGAGGCGACGCGGCTGCGCCGTGCGCTCGCCCGCGAGGTCGGCGCCACGTCCGGCCTGCTCGTCCCGCTGCGCTACCGCGACGAGACGGTCGGCGTGCTGGCGGCATTCGACCGCGCCGACGGCGAGGGCGGCTTCTCCACCGACGAGGAGCGCCTGCTGGAGGCGTTCGCCGCGAGCGCGGCGACCGCGGTCGTCACCGCTCAGCGCGTCGCGGCGAGCACGCTGCGCCGGCGCGTCGAGGCCGCCGAGCACGAGCGGGCGCGCTGGGCCCGCGAGCTGCACGACGAGAGCCTCCAGGATCTCGCCGGCCTGAAGATCCTGCTCGCCTCGGGCCGGCGCGGCGCGGCGGACGATCGCCTCGCCACCACCGTCGACGAGGCGATCGGCCGCCTGTCCCAGAGCATCGAGGGCCTGCGCGGGCTGATCGCCGACCTGCGCCCCGCCGCGCTCGACCAGCTCGGCGTCGCGGCGGCGCTCGACGGGCTCGCCGAGCGCACGCGGTCGACCGCGGGCCTCGACGTCCGGCTGGCGGTCGACCTCGACGAGGACCGGCTGGACGACGACGTCGCGAGCACCGTGTACCGGCTCGTCCAGGAGAGCCTGACGAACGTCGCCAAGCACGCCCGGGCCACCGCGGTCGACGTGAGCGTCACCACGGCCGCGGACGCGGTGGCCGTCGAGGTCCGCGATGACGGGGCCGGGTTCAACCCCGGCGCGTCGGGCGGCGGCTTCGGCCTCGTCGGGATGCGCGAGCGCGTCGAACTTGCGAGCGGGTCGCTGCGCGTCGTCTCGGCGCCGGGGCGCGGGACCGTCGTGCGGGCCCACATCCCGCTGGAGCCCGGCCCCCTGCACCGGGCCGACGACCCGGCGGCCTGACTCAGCCCTCGGTCGCGGGGATGGGCACGCTGTGCGCGGGCAGCGCGACCGCGTGCCGCAGCGCGCGGAACAGCTCGTCGGGCGCCGCGTGCTTGAGGATCGTGGCGACCGCACCCAGCCCGTGTGCGTGGCGCTCCAGCGCGGGCGAGGCCTCGTCCGCGAGCACGACGGCCCGCGTCACCGGCGATGCGTGCAGCAGGCCGGGCAGGCGCACGAGTCCCTCGTCACCGAGCACGAGCGGCTCGAGCAGGAGGAGGTGCGGGCGCCGGGCGCGGACCTGGCTCTCGGCCGTGGGGGCGTCGCCTGCCTGGGCGACCACGGCGAATCCGGGCTCGACGTCGATGAGCTCCGTCAGCGCGTGCCGGACGAGGTCGTGGCGGTCGGCCACGACGACCGTGATCCCTCGATTCTCCTGCGTCCGTGCGTGCGACACCGGCTGACAGTACGGGAACGGCAGGCTGAACCTCCATCAGTACCCGTCCACGACTGCCCATTGCGGAATCCACGCGGTGATTTTGCGGTTAACTACTGACGCTGGGCCGGGACTTGGCACGGTGGCACTCTCCCCGGACGGCGCCTATGGTCCTCGGGCTATGGCCGATGAACCGCAGACCAACGGCGCCGTGCACGAAGAGGTCCGCATCGTCCTCGCGGACGATCACGAGGTCGTACGCGCGGGTCTCCGGCTGCTGCTCGAGGCGGAGCCCGGATTCGAGGTCGTCGCCGAGGCCGGCGACGTGGAGGGCGCGGTCCGCTACACGCGCGGCCACAAGCCGGGCGTGCTCGTCCTCGACCTGAACATGCCCGGGGCCAAGACATCGCTCGAGGCCATCGCCGACATCAGAGATGCATCGCCGAAGACGAACGTCGTGATCCTCACGATGCAGGACGACCCGGCGTTCGCGCGCAGCGCGCTGCAGGCCGGGGCGCTCGGCTACGTCCTCAAGGAGGCGGCCGACGACGAGCTGATCGAGGCGGTCCATCGCGCATCCGACGGCGACTCGTACCTCAACCCGCGTCTCGGCGCGGCGCTCGCCTCGCTGCGGCCCAACTCCCCGCCCGACGAGCTGACCGAGCGCGAGACCGAGGTCCTGCGCCTCATCGCGCTCGGGCCACACGAACGCGGAGATCGCCGAGCAGCTGCACCTCTCCGTGCGGACCGTCGAGTCCCACCGCGCGCACATCCAGCAGAAGCTGCGCCGTACGACCCGTGCCGAGCTCGTGCGCTACGCGCTCGACCGCGGGCTCGTGAAGTAACGACGCGCCCCCCGGACGCGCGCCCAGCGCGTATGGTCCGGTTCGCATGGCGAGCGTCTCCGTCGATCCGGCCCGCATCCGCACGATCCCCGATCCCGGCGAGCCCGTCCCGCGCCTGAACTGGCCGACGATCCTGCTGCTCGCCGGCGGGATCACGGTCTTCGTCGTGAGCACCGCGCTGGCGCTCACGGACACCTGGCCCTGGTGGCCGAGCGTCATCCTCAACGCGATCGCCGCGTTCGTCCTCTTCACCGTCAGCCACGAGGCGAGCCATCACTCGGCATCCTGCGACGGGACGATCAACACGTGGCTCGGGCGCTTGGCGACGCCGTTCTTCGCCCCGCACGCCGGCTTTCGGATGTGGCGCTTCATCCACATGCAGCACCACCGGTTCACGAACCACGCCGACGGCAGCGACCCCGACCACTACACCCATCGGGGAGCCCGCTGGACCCAGCCGCTGCGCTGGCTGACGATCGACCTCTGGTACGTCGTGTTCTACGTCCCGAAGATGCTCACGCGCCCGCGCGGCGAGATCATCGAGGCGCTCGTGACGTGGGTGATCCTGCTGTCCATCGCGGCCGTCGCGATCGTCAACGGGCTGGTCGTCGAGCTGCTCGTCCTGTACTTCCTGCCGATCCGCATCGCCGTGTTCGTCCTCGGCTGGGCGTTCGACTACCTGCCGCACAACGAGCTGACCGCGACGCCCGAGGAGGACCGCTTCCGGGCGACGCGCAACCGGATCGGCCTGGAGCGCCTGCTGTCCCCGTTGCTGCTGTACCAGAACTACCACCTCGTCCATCACCTGCACCCGGTGGTGCCGTTCTACCGCTACATCGCCGTCTGGCGGCGCGCGGAGGACGAGTACCTCGCGCAGGACCCGGCGCTCAGCGACGTGCGCGGCCGGCCGCTCACGGTCGACGAGTACCGCCGCCTGCGCGAACTGCAGGAGCACCACCACTGACCGACGAGCACCTGAGCGACCTGCGCAACCTCGGGCCGACGTCCGAGGAGCTGCTGCCACAGGCCGGGATCCACACGCCCGCGGACCTCGAGCGCATCGGCAGCGTCGAGGCCTACCGCCGTGTCCTCGAGCGCCATCCGGGGCGCTGGAACGTCGTCGGGCTCTTCGCGCTCGAAGGTGCGCTGCTCGACCTCCCGTGGAACGACCTGCCGCACGACCGCCGCGAAGAGCTGCGCGAGCTGGCCGACCGCATCCGGGCGGGCGAGGCCGGGGTCGTCGACCCCGGCTTCATCCCGCCGCAGGACTGACTAGGCGCGCGCGGCCGCCAGCCGCGCCGCCGCCAGCCGCGCCAGGCGCCCACGGTGCGCGCCCGCGCCGCCGAGCAGCGCCGCGTCGATCTGCGCGCGCTTGTAGAGCCAGTGCACGTCGGCCTCCCAGGTGAAGCCGATGCCGCCGTGGACCTGGATCGCCGACGCGGTCACCTCGCGGCCGGCCTCCGACGCCGCCGCCTTGGCGACGCCCGCGGCCTCGGCGAGCCGGGTCGGCTCGGCGTCGGCCGCCCATGCGGCGTGGTAGGTCGCCGACCGCGCCATCTCCGTGTCGCGCAGCATCTGCGCGCAGCGGTGCGAGACGGCCTGGAACGCACCGACCGGCGTCTCGAACTGCTTGCGGTCCTTGACGTACGCGACGCTCATCTCCAGCGCGCGCTGGGCGATGCCGACGAGCTCGGCGGCGACGGCCGTGCGGGCGAGGTCGGTCGCGAGGTCGGCGTCACCCGGCAGCGGCTCGCCGGCCGCGGCGTCGGCGACGCGCGCGTGCCGGCGGGTCGGGTCGATCGCGTCCACGCTCTCGGCGCCCGCGTCGGCGCCGGCCACGACCCGCAGCTCGTCGCCTGCGACGAGCACCAGCACGTCGGCGCCGTCGCCGTCGGGAATCAGCCCGGGCGCTCCCAGCCCGCCCCGCAGCTCGCCGCTCGCGAGCCCGGGCGAGCCAGCGCGGCCTGCTGCTCGGGCGACCCGGCGGACTGGATGGCGAGCCCGGCGAGCGCGCTGCCCAGGAACGGCGTCGCCGCGCAGGCGTACCCGAGCTCCTCGAGCAGGATCACGAGCTCGACGACGCCCATGCCCTGGCCGCCGTGCTCCTCGGCGATCGCGATGCCGGGCCAGCCGAGCTCGCCCAGCTCCCGCCACAGCTCCGTCGTCGTAGTGCGCCGCCCTCCGCCGCCTCGCGCACCTTCTCCCAGGTGGAGCGCTTGGTCAGCAGGTCGCGCGCGGTGCGCTTGATCTCGTGCTGGTCGTCGGTGAAGTCGAAGTTCATCTCGGTCGTCTCCTAGCGCATCCGCGGCAGGCCGAGCACGCGCTCGGCGACGATGTTCTTGAGGATCTCGGTGGTGCCGCCCTCGATCGAGTTGCCGCGCGAGCGCAGCAGCTCGTAGCTCCAGCGGGTGCCGGTCGGTCAGCGCCTCGGGACCGAGCAGGTCGGCGGCCAGCTGCACGAGCTGCTGGTTGGTCTCCGACCACATCCACTTCGTCAGCGCTCCCTCGGGCCCCGGCTGGCCGTACTTCTCGAGCACGCGTGAGGCCGCGGTAGGCCGTGAGCCGCAGGACCTCGGCCTTGACGTGCAGCTCCCCGAGCCGGTCGGCGACGACCGGGTCGTCGAGCAGGCCGCGCGCGGCGGCCTCCTCGATCAGCTCGTCGAGCAGCTGGCGCAGCCGCACCTGGAGGAAGAAGGCCGAGCCCGGCGCGCTCGTTCATGAGCGTCGTCAGCGCGACCTTCCAGCCGTTGCCGACGCCGCCGACGACGTTCTCGTCGGGGATCCGCGCGCCCTTCGATGAACAGCTCGTTGAACTCGGCCTCACCGGTGATCTGCCGCAGCGGCCGCACCTGGATCTCGGCCTGCTCCATGTCCATCAGGAAGTAGGTGAGGCCCTTGTGCTTGGCGGCGTCCTGGTCGGTCCGCGCGACGAGCATGCACCACTTCGAGTACTGGGCGCCGCGACGTCCAGACCTTCTGCCCGGTGACGACCCAGTCGTCGCCGTCCCGGACGGCGCGCGTCTTGAGCGCCGCGAGGTCCGAGCCGGCCTCCGGCTCGCTGAAGCCCTGGCACCAGATCTCCTCGCCGGAGAGGATCGGCTCGAGGAACCGCTCCTTCTGCTCGTCGGTGCCCCACACCATGAGCGTCGGTCCGCCCATCAGGATGCCGAGCGCGTTGGCCGGCAGCGGCGCGCGGGCGCGGGCCAGTTCCTCGTAGAAGATCGCCGACTCGCGTCACGCCGGCGTCGCGGCCGCCGTACTCCTGCGGCCAGTGGACGGCGGCCCAGCCGCCCTCGTGCAGGCGGCCCTGCCAGTCGCGCCGCCAGCGGTAGCTCGCGGTGTCGTCGATCGGCTCGGCTCCCGGGTCGTTGGCCTCGAGCCACGCGCGCAGCTCGTCGCGGAACGCGGTCTCTCGCTCGTTGAAGGTCAGGTCCATGCGCGGGACGCTACCCCTCATGCCCCGCCGCGGCGCTGCGGGGACCCGCGCGAGCGTCCGCGCGCGCGCCAACCCGGATACATCAGTTGTTTCCCGCAGGGAAATCCGCGCCAGCCGCTGATGCTCTGACCGCCCGCCGAAGCCGATGCTCTGCTCCTATGCGGAAGCATCGGGCGGAGAGCGATGACGAGCAACGGCCCACCGACCCCGTGCCGCGCGTCTCAGGAGGGATGGATGTCCCTCCGGCACGAGGCGCCGGCGCGGTCCAGCACAGGACCGGAACGGGAGCGGCAGCCGTACCCCCTCACCGGCTCGTCGCCCTCGTAGCCCACCTGATGCGGTCCGCACCGGCCGGGAGGCGGTAGGAGCCTCGGCGGGTTCTCCGCCGCCACCCGCAGTGACGCCAATGGCCGCGTCTCGCCCCGCGAGGCGCGGCCGGCGTCGTGCCGGATCGCACCGCCTTCGCAATACCGACTCTGACGGTTGGGTTTATGCCATACTGCCGCCCCGCGGCGTTAGGCGACCCTAACTCTCCCCCACAGAGTCCGACAGAAAGCGACGATCCACCCGTGCGTATCCCCTCCCTGGCCGCACTGCCGATCCTGGCCGTGAGCCTCGCGTTCACCGGATGCGGCGGCGCCGACGACCAGAGCGGCACAGCGCCGGTGGCCACCGGCGACGGCGGCAGCCTCACCATCTACTCCGGGCGCGACGAGGAGTACGTCGGCCCGCTCGATCGAGCGCTTCAGGAAGGCCAACCCCGACGTCGACGTCAAGGTCCGCTACGGCGACAGCGCCGAGCTCGCGGCGACGATCCGCGAGGAGGGCGACCGCAGCCCGGCCGACCTCTTCTTCAGCCAGGACGCCGGCGCCCTCGGGGCGCTCCAGAACGAGGGCATGCTCGCGGAGCTTCCGGCCTCGACGCTCGACCGGGTCGACGCGGCGTACCGCTCGACCGCCGGCGACTGGGTCGGCATCACCGGCCGCGCCCGCGTGCTGGGCTACGACAGCCGCGCCGTCAAGACCGACGAGCTGCCCGCGCTCGGTCTTCGACCTGACCGAGCCGCGGTGGAAGGGCAAGGTCGGCTGGGCGCCGACGAACGCCTCGTTCCAGTCGTTCGTCACCGCGATGCGCAAGACCGAGGGCGAGGAGAAGACCCGGCAGTGGCTCGAGGACATGCAGGCCAACGACGTGCAGTCCTACGAGAAGAACTCGATCATCCGCGACGCGGTCGCCGACGGTGAGATCGAGGTCGGGCTCATCAACCACTACTACATCCTCGAGGGCATCCGCGAGGGCGAGGTCAACGGGCGAGAACTACCCCGTGAAGCTCCACTTCTTCCCCGGCGGCGACGTCGGGCTCGCTCGTGAACGTCGCCGGGATCGGCGTCCTGAAGAGCGCCGAGCAGGGCGACAACGCGCAGACGTTCATCGACTTCCTGCTCGAGACGCCCGCAGCAGGAGTACTTCGCGCAGGACGTCGGCGAGTACCCGCTCGTGGCCGGCGTCAGCGCAGGACCCCTCGCTGCCGCCGCTCGCAGGACATCCAGGCGCCGGACGTCGACCTCGCCGACCTGGCCGACCTCCAGGGCACCCTGGAGCTGCTCCAGGAGACCGGCGCCGTCTAGATGGACGTCGCCGTGGACAGCCCGCGGCGACGCACCGCGAGCGGGGGCGCGGCGGCCTCCGCTCCGCTGCGGCTCGTCACGGCGCTCGTCGCGCTCGGGTGCGCCCTGCCGATCGGCTACCTGTTCGTCGTCGTCGTCGACGAGCCCGCGGCCGCCTGGGAGGCGATCTGGCGACCGGAGACGCTGTCGCTGCTCGCTGCGCAGCGCGGCGCTCGCGGTCGCCGTCGGCGCCGGCGCGGCGGCGATCGCCGTGCCGCTCGCCTGGCTGACCGCGCGGACCGACCTGCCGGGCCGGCGGATGTGGACGGTCGTCACGGCACTGCCGCTCGTCATCCCGAGCTACATCGGCGCGTACCTGCTCGTCTCGGCGCTGGGGCCCGCGCGGTGAGCTGCAGGGCGTCCTGTCCCCGCTGGGCATCGAGGAGCTCCCGAGCATCTACGGGTTCGGCGGCGCGTGGCTCGTGCTCACGCTCTTCACCTACCCGCTGGTCCTGCTGCCCGTACGCGCCGCGCTGCTGCGGCTGGACCCGGCGCTCGAGGACGCCGCGCGCGGCATGGGCCGGTCGAACTGGTCGGTCGCGCGCACCGTCGTCCTGCCGCAGCTGATCCCCGCAGTCGGCGCGGGGGCGCTGCTCGCGGCGCTCTACGCGCTGTCGGACTTCGGCGCCGTCTCGATCCTGCGCTTCGACTCCTTCACGCGCGTCATCTACCAGTCCTACCGCGCGAGCTTCGACCGGACCGGCGCCGCGGCGCTCGCGGCGCTGCTGGTGCTCGTGATGATCGGGCTCCTCGCCGCCGAGTCACGCGTGCGCCGCGCCCGCACGTATCACCGCACCGCGCCCGGCAGCGCCCGCGGCGCGTCCGTCCTGCGCCTGGGCGGGTGGCGCTGGCCGTCGCTCGCCTTCTGCGCCGCGATCACGCTGCTCGCGTTCGGGCTGCCGGTCGCGATGCTCCTCTACTGGTCGGTCCAGAGCGTCGCCGGTGACGTCGACTGGGAGGTCGTCACGACCGCCGCCGGCAACTCGCTGCTGCTCGCCGGCCTCGCCGCGCTCGTCACGACGCTCGCCGCGCTGCCCGTCGCCTGGCTCGGCGCGCGCTTCCCGGGCCGCTGGTCGGCCGCCGTCGACACGTTGACGACGACCGGCTACGCGCTGCCGGGCATCGTCGTCGCACTCGCGCTCGTCTTCTTCGGCATCCGCGCGGTCCCCGTGCTCTACCAGTCGCTCGCGATGCTCGTGCTCGCGATGGTCGTCCTCTTCCTGCCGCTCGCCGTCGGGTCGGCGCGCGCGGCGCTGCTGCAGGTGCCGCCGCGGCTGGAGGAGGCCGCGCGCGTCTCGGGCCGCTCGCCGCTGGCGGTCGCCTGGACGGTGACGATCCCGCTCGCCCGCAGCGGCGTGCTCGCCGGCGCGGCGCTCGTCTTCCTGGCGACGATCAAGGAGCTCCCGGCGGTCGTCCTGCTCTCCCCGATCGGGTTCGAGACGCTCCCCCTGGTGATCTGGCAGGAGACGACGCGCTCGTTCTTCGAGAGCGGCGCGGTGCCCGCGCTGGTGCTGCTCGCCGTGTCCGCACCGCCGCTGTGGCTGCTCGTCGGGCGGACGCGATGAGGACGGTCCCGCGGGAACTTGCGACCATGTCGGTTGTGGACACGGTTGCGGCACAGGTGGCGGCATGCCCGCTGTCGGGAGACGGCGAGGCGCCGGTCGTCGTCGCCTGCGTCGGGCTGCACCGCCATTTCGGTCCGGTCCGGGCGGTGGACGGCCTCGACCTCGTGCTGCGCTCCGGCGAGATCGCCGCGCTGCTGGGGCCCAGCGGCTGCGGCAAGACGACGCTGCTGCGACTGCTCGCGGGCTTCGAGCGCCCCGACGCGGGGACGATCGCCCTCGGCGGTGCCGTCGTCGCCGGCGGCCGCGGGTTCACGCCGCCCGAGCGGCGCCGGATCGGCATGGTCTTCCAGGACTACGCGCTCTTCCCCCACCTCGACGTCGCGGCGAACGTCGGCTACGCCCTCGGCCGCCGCCCCGACCGCGCGCGAGTCGCCGAGGTCCTCGACCTCGTCGGCCTCGGCGGGCCTGGGCGACCGCCGGCCCGACGAGCTCTCCGGCGGGCAGCAGCAGCGGGTCGCGCTCGCCCGCGCGCTGGCGCCGACGCCGCAGATGATCCTGCTCGACGAGCCGTTCTCCAACCTCGACGCCGCGCTGCGCGACCGCGTGCGCACGGAGGTGCGCGACATCCTGCGCGCGGCGGGCGTCACGACGCTGCTCGTCACGCACGATCAGGAGGAGGCGCTGAGCCTCGCCGACACGGTCTCGGTCATGCGCGACGGGCCGCGTCGAGCAGACCGGCCGGCCCGAGGAGGTCTACGGCAGCCCCGCAACGCGCTGGGTCGGCGAGTTCCTCGGCGAGATCGACGTCCTCCCGGGCGAGGCGGCCGACGGCGCCGCGACCTGCGCCCTGGGACGCGTCCCCGTCCCGCGCGGGCTGACCGGCCCGGTCGAGGTCCTCGTGCGGCCGGAGTCGCTGAGCCTCGGCACCCATCGCGACCACGGCGAGCACGAGGCCGTCGTCGTCGACCGCACGTTCTACGGCCACGACCAGCTCGTCACCGTCGAGCTCAGCGGCGGGCTGCGCCTGCGCAGCCGCAGCATCGGCTTTCCCGCCTGGCATCCCGGCGACCGACTGCACGTCGGCCTGACCGGCCCCGTCACCGTCATCCCAAGGAGCACCACACCATGAGCAGCACCATCCCTTCCGGCCCGCGTGGGCGTCCTCGGCAGCGGGCAGGTGGGGCGCGTCCTGGCCGCCGGGCTCCAGAGCCATGGCATCGAGGCGGCCCTCGGCACGAGGCGCACGGGTGACGCCGAGCTGACGGCCTGGTCGCAGGCCAGCACGGTCCCGGTCGTCTCGTTCGCGGACGCGACGGCGTTCGGCGACACCGTCGTGATCGCCGTGCGCGGCGCCGCCGAGGCCGTCGGTGGGCTGATCGACGGTGCCGGCGGCCCGGAGGCGTTCGCCGGGAAGACGGTCATCGACGCGACGAACCCGCTCGTCTTCGGCGACGCGGGCCCGTCGCTCGAGGACGGCGAGGGCTCGGGCGGCGAGCGGCTCCAGCACCGGCTCCCCGACGCGCACGTCGTGAAGGCCTTCAACACCGTCGGCAACGCGCTGATGGTCGATCCGCAGCTGCCGGGCGGCCCGCCCGTCATGTTCATCGCCGGCGACGACGAGGACGCCGTCGGCCCGGACGGAGCGATCCTCGAGGCGTTCGGCTGGCGCTGGCTGAACGTCGGCGGGATCGAGCGCTCCGCGCGAGCTGGAGGAGCTCTGCATCCTCTGGGTCGCGATCGGCGCGCGCAGCGGGTCCTTCGACCACGCGTTCACACTGCTGCAGCCCTGAGGGGTCAGTCGAGGTCCATGCCGTCCATGACGACGGTCGCGTCGCCGTAGGCCTCGGGCGGCACGCGCAGCGCGATGTCGCCGCGGCCGAACTCGTCGAGCGGCCAGTCGCTCGTCAGCACGCAGGTGATCCCCATGCCCGAGAGGTGGCCGGCGAACGCCTTCGCGGTCTCGAGGTCGCTCGTAGTCGCCGACGGCCTCCCAGTCGTCGTACCGCGGGTCGCCGACGTGCAGGTCGGTCGCGCGCGGCTTGCGGCTGAAGAGGCCCACGGCGCAGACGCTACAGCCCCGCATGATGATTGCGCGCGCAACCATCTGCTATCGTGCCGTTCATGGAACTCGGCCTTGCGACCTTCGGCGACGTCCACCCCGGCACCACGCCCGAGCGGCGGATGCGCGAGCTCATGGAGGAGATCGAGCTCGCCGACCAGCTCGGGCTCGACGTGTTCGCCGTCGGCGAGCACCACCGGCCCGACTACGCGGTCTCGGCGCCCGCCGATCGTCCTCGGCGCCGCCGCCGTGCGCACGCAGCGGATCCGCCTCTCGAGCGCGGTCACCGTCCTCAGCTCCGACGACCCGGTGCGCGTCTTCCAGCAGTTCGCGACCGTCGACCTGCTCTCCGGCGGCCGCGCCGAGATCATGGCCGGGCGCGGGTCGTTCACCGAGTCCTTCCCGCTCTTCGGCCAGGACCTCAAGGACTACGACGAGCTCTACGCCGAGAAGCTCGACCTGCTGCTGCGCATCCGCGAGGACGTGCACGTGCACTGGTCCGGCCGCCTGCGCCCCGCGCTCGACGGCCAGGGCGTGTACCCGCGGCCGGTGCAGGATCCGCTCCCCGTCTGGATCGCCGTCGGCGGCTCGCCGGAGTCGGTCATCCGCGCCGGGACGCTCGGCCTGCCGCTGACGATCGCGATCATCGGCGGGCAGCCCGAGCGCTTCGTGCCCGCTCGTCGACCTCTACCGCGAGGCGGCACGCCGCGCCGGCCACGACCCCGCGACCCTGCCGCTCGCGATCAACACGCACGCGTTCCTGGCCCCCACGGTGGAGGAGGCGGACGCCGCGTTCATGCGCACGTACCTCATGGGGATGAACAAGATCGGCCGCGAGCGCGGCTGGCCGCCCTCGGGCCCGGACCAGTACCGGGCGCTGCGCTCCCCGCGCGGCGCGCTGGCGGTCGGCTCACCCGAGGAGATCGCGGAGAAGATCCTCTTCCAGCACGAGCTGTTCGGTCATCAGCGCTACCTCGCGCACATGAGCCTCGGCGCCGTCGAGCACGCCGACGTGCTGCGCTCGATGGAGCTGTTCGGCACGCAGGTCGCGCCGGTCGTCCGCGAGGAGGTCGCGCGACGCACGGCAGGGACGGTCCCGGCTGGATAGGGTCGGCAGATGCCCACCGCCGAGGAGAACCGCCAGCGCATCGCCGACTTCTACGCCGCGTTCGCCGCCCGCGACGGGGACGCGATGGCCGCCCACTACGCGCCCGACGCGCGGTTCCACGATCCGGCCTTCGGAGACCTGACCGGCGAGGAGGCCGGGGACATGTGGCGGATGCTCACCGGCCGCGCCGAGGACCTGCAGATCGACGCTGCCCGCTCACGACGCGACGGACACGACCGGCACCGCCAACTGGGTCGCGACCTACACGTTCGCGCAGACCGGCCGCAAGGTCGTCAACGACATCCAGGCGCAGCTTCCGCTTCGCCCCGGACGGGCGCTTCGCCGAGCACGTGGACGACTTCTCGTTCCACACCTGGTCCAAGCAGGCACTGGGCCTGCCGGGCACGCTGCTGGGATGGACGCCGATCCTCCCGGCGCTCACGCGCAAGAAGGCACGCGGGCAGCTCGACGCGTTCCGCGCGCGCTGAGGTGCCGGACCTGCGGGCAGCAGCGCTGCACCGCGCCCTCGAGCTGCCCGGCGCCGTCTGCGAGCACCCGTTCGGCGACGACGTGGACGTGCTGAAGGTCGGCGGGAAGGTCTTCGTGATCCTCAGTCCGGGCCCACCGCCGCGGATCACGCTGAAGGTCGACCCGGAGCTCGGCCGCGCGCTCGTCGACGGCGAGCCGGCGATCAGCCCCGGGCTACCACATGAACAAGCGCCACTGGATCACGATCGACCCGTCTGGGACGATCGACCCGGAGCTCGCGATCGGCCTCGTCGAGGACGCCTACGACCTCGTCGCCCCGCGAGCCTCCACCCCGCCGCCCCCGGAGACCTGATGCCCGGCACCTGCTCACACCTGGAGACGATGACCCACGTCGAGGGCCGCGAGGGCGACGAGGGCTGCCCGGCGTGCGTCGCGACGGGCTCGACCTGGGTCCACCTGCGGCGCTGCACCGCCTGCGGGGTCGTCGGGTGCTGCGACGACAGCCCAATCGGCACGCGAGCGCCCACTTCGCCGAGACCGGGCACCCGGTGATCCGCTCGATCGAGCCCGGCGAGGAGTGGTTCTGGTGCTACGTGGACGAGGTCGCCTTCCGGGTCGCGCCCGGCTGACGCACGCGCGACCGGCGGCTGCCAGACTGCCCCGCATGATCCGGACCGGCAGGCAGGGACGACCGACGAGGGCGCGGCGTGCGCTGGGAGGGGCGGCGCTGGTGGCGCTGCTGGCGCTCGGGGTGCCCGCGGCGCTCGCAGAGCCCGTCCAGCAGTTCAGCATCCAGCTGAAGGACCTCACGGCCGACGGGCGCTACTCCGTCGTCTACACGTCGAACGCGTTCGACACGACCGGTGAGGCGCCGCCGGCGCTCGAGGAGGCCTCGCTGCGACTCGCGAAGGGCATGACGATCCGGCCGGAGTTCCGCAAGCCCGACCGGCTCTGCGACACCGCGAAGCTCGCCGGCTACCTCTTCCAGAACCCGGCGAAGGGCGGCACCTACGCGCAGACCCTCGACGCCTTCCCCGGCAACGCGGCGCGCATCGAGAAGAAGGTCACGAAGACCGCGCGGGCGACCGTCGCGACGTGTCGCAAGGCGTTCCTCGGCCGCGGGACGACGATCGTCGACGGCCGGCCCCGCTACCCCGCGCCGATCCCCGCGAAGTTCTCGCTGTTCCTGACGAAGCCGACCGCCAAGGGCGCGATCGCCGGCATCGGGATCCTGTCGCACTACGACAAGACCTCGCCGATCGCGGTGAACGAGCTGCGCTACACGGTGCTGCAGCCGATCTTCACGCTCAACGTGTTCAACGACCCCACGCCGGACGGCCTCTACGGCTACCGCGTGCGGCTCCTCACCGAGAAGACCTCGGGCTTCCGCTTCAGCGTCGCCGAGCTGCGCGTGGAGAGCAAGGGCATCGTCGGGCCGGGCGCGGGCGGGAAGAGCACGTTCTGGGCGACGCCTCCGCGCTGCCCGGCCTCCGGCAAGGTCCCGTTCAAGGCCGAGTTCCGGTACGTCGGCGGCGAGCAGAAGAGCATCGGCATCACCGTGCCCTGCCCGCGCTTCAAGCGCTAGGCAGGCGCGCTCCCCACGGCGGGCTCGCCCGCGGCCGGCCGGTCCTCGGCGGGGTGCGCCTCGGGCTGCGCGGGCAGCACGATCGCGCTGAAGAGGGCGCCCGCCGCGCAGACGCCCGCGGCGACGAGACAGCCGGCCTGCAGGCCGTCGAAGAACCCCGCGGTGGCGACGGCCTGCAGCTGTGAGCCGTCGGCGCCCAGCCCGCCGGCCGTGACCAGCGCCGCCCCGATCGACTCCTGCGCCCGGTCCACGGCCTCCTCCGGCAGCCCGCCGGTCGCCGGCGGCTCGAACGCCGCGAGGTACAGCGAGGCGTACACGCTGCCGATCACGGCGACGCCGAGCGTCCCGCCGAGCTCCCGCGTCGCGTCGTTGATCGCCGACCCGATCCCGGCCTTCCCGCGGCTGACGGCGCCCATGATGGACTCGGTCGCGGGGGCGCTCGTCAGGCCCATGCCGGTCCCGAGGAGGACCATCTGGCCGGCGATCTCCAGGTACGACGTGCTGACGCTGACCGTCGAGATCCACGCGTACGCGACCGTCAGGCAGGCGAGCCCGCCGCCGACGACGAGCTTCGTCCCGCGCCGCACCGCGAGCTGGGTGCCCGACGACGCGAGCCGACCGCGACCGACGTCGCGACCGGCAGCAGCCGCAGCCCCGTCTCCAGCGGCCCGTATCCCTTGAGGAACTGGAAGTACTGGATGATCAGGAAGATGAAGCCCGCGAGGGCGAAGAAGCCCACCGTCGACGGCCAGTGACGCAGCCGAGAAGCGCAGGTTGCGGAACAGGCGCACGTCGAGCATCGGCTGGGCGGTGCGCCGCTCGTGGGCGATGAAGAGCACGGTGAGGACGGCCGCCAGCGGAGAACAGGGCAAGCGTCTGCGCGCGACCCCCAGCCGAGGCTCGGCGCCTCGATGATCGCGAAGACGCGCGGTGCCGACGGCGAGCGCCGAGCAGTCCCAGCCCCGGGACGTCGATCGGCGGGGCCTCCGGGTCGCGGGAGGTCGGGACCACCCAGAGCACGAGCGCGATCGCCCCGAGCGCGACGGGCACCTTCGCGAGGAAGGTCGCCTGCCACGTGGACGCCTCGAGCAGGACGCCGCCGACGATCGGGCCGAGCGCGATCGCGACGCCGGTCACGGCGCCCCAGATGCCGATCGCCTTCGCGCGCTCGGCGCGCCCCGTGTAGACGTTCGTGATGATCGAGAGCGTCGTCGGGAAGATGATCGCGGCGCCGACGCCCATGACGGCGCGCGTGGCGATGAGCGCGTCCGTGCGAGTCCGTCAGGCCGCCGAGGCCGTTCCCCACGCCGTAGACGACGAGGCCGACGAGCAGCGCCTCGCGGCGGCCGAAGCGGTCGCCGAGGCTGCCGGCCGGCAGCACGAGCGCCGCGAACGCCAGGGTGTAGGCGTCGACCACCCACTGCAGGTCCCGCGTGCTCGCGCCGAGGTCGAGCGTCAGGCGCGGCAGCGTGACGTTCACGAGCGTGACGTCGAGGTTCACGGCGAACGCGCACAGGCAGAGCGCGGCGAGGACGAGCGGGCGGCGGTGGACGGGCACGGCCGGAACCGTAGAGCACTCACTATTGTTTTTTCAAGTGTTTGCTTGCGAAACCGTCTGCGCGCCGTACAATGGGCGCATGAGCACTCGCAGCTACCAGCAGCACTGCGGCCTCGCGCGCGCCCTCGACCTGCTCGGCGAGCGCTGGACGCTCCTGCTGCTGCGCGAGCTCGCTGCTCGGCCCCAAGCGCTACCGCGACCTCGCCGCGAACCTGCCCGGCATCGGGACGAACCTCCTCGCCGCGCGGCTGCGCACGCTCGAGGAGGCCGGCGTCATCCGCCGGGCCACGCTGCCCGCCCCGGCCGGCGTCCGCGTCTACGAGCTGACCGAGCGCGGCGAGCAGCTGCGTCCGGTGCTCGAGGACCTCGCACTGTGGGGCTACGACCTGCTGCCCGCAGTCCCCGGGCGCCGGCGACGCCTACCGCGCCTCCTGGGCCGCGATGAGCATGGGTGCCCTGCTGGATCGCGCAGGCCACGGCGACCTGCGCGGGACGTTCGCGTTCACGGTCGGGGACGAGCGCTTCACCGTGACGGTCACCGGCGAGGCGCGCGGGTGACCCAGGGCGCGCCGCCCGACGCGGACGTCCGGGTGACCGCGGACCCGGCGACGTTCTTCGCCCTCGCCGACGGACGCGTCACCCCCGCGCGCGCCGTCCGCGAAGGGCACCTGGCGGTGACCGGCGAACCGGCGGCTGCTCGACCGGCTCCTGACGGGCTTCCACCTGCCCGAGCGCGCCGCCGCCTGAGCGCCGCCCGGAACGCCTGAGGCGCTCGACAACGAAGAGCGCCCGCGTCGGGTGCGCGGGCGCTGGTCCTGACTTCTCTATCGGGGCGCGCGGATTCGAACCGCGGACCTCACCGACCCGAACGGTGCGCGCTACCAGGCTGCGCCACGCCCCGAGAAGGACGATCAGTATGACAAGAGGCGGCCGCCGCCGCGCCGCCGCCCTCAGGCGGCCCCGGCGACCGCGGTGTAGTACCGCACCGCCAGCCCCGTCACGAGCGTCTGGAAGGCGGACTCGACGCTCACGCCCTCGGCGGCCGCCCAGGCCTGCAGCCCGGCGCGCTCGATCGCCCCGCCCTGCTCGAGCAGGTCGTCGACGAGCTCGGGCGTGCGGTCGCAGAACGACGCGCCGATCGAGTACAGGCTCGTCTCGGTCAGGGACTCGAGGAATGCGTCGTCGACCGCCACCGCGGCGGACGATACCGTGGCGCCCGTGGCCGCCCTCACCGAGCTGATCGCCCGCCTCGACGACCTGCTCCGGCCGGAGCGCTTCGACGACTACGGCCCCAACGGCCTCCAGGTGCCCGGCCGCGAGGAGGTGGACGTCGTCGCGACGGGCGTCTCGGCCGGGCGCGAGCTGTTCGAGCGCGCGGTCGAGGCGGGCGCGGGCCTCGTCCTCACTCACCACGGCCTCTTCTGGAAGAACCTCCCCCTCGCCATCGACCGGCCGGGCAAGGCGCGGCTGCAGCTCCTGTTCGACAACGACGTCTCGCTCGCCGCCTACCACCTGCCGCTCGACGCCCACCTGGAGCACGGCAACAACGCGCTGCTCGCCGCCGCGCTCGGCGCCGAGCTGATCGCGCCGTTCCCGGCCGCCGGGGCCGGCACCCCGATCGGCGTCGTCGCGCACCTCCCCGGTGACGGGCTGGCGCCGGAGGAGCTGCGGTCGCGGGCGACGGCGGCCGTCGGCGGCCGCGAGCCGCTCGCGTTCCTCGCCGGACCGGACCGGATCCGCACCGTCGGCATCGTCAGCGGCGGCGGATCGCCGTACCTGCGCGACGCGATCGCCGAGGGCCTGGACGCCTTCATCACGGGCGAGCCGACCGAGTGGGTGATGCTCCTCGCGCAGGAGCACGGGATCCACTTCCTCGCGGCCGGCCACTACGCCACCGAGACGCTCGGCGTGCGCCGCCTGGGTGATCTGCTGGCCGCCGAGTTCGGCGTCGAGCACGCGTTCATCGACGTTCCGAACCCCATCTGAGGCGCCGCTGGGCGCGCGCCGGCGGCCGCCGGGCCTAAGCGGTCCATAAAACCTCGCATCGAGCGCCCGGAAGACCTTGCCGACCGTCCGGTCAGCGGAGTACGGTTCACACAGCGTCAACATTCCCACCGAACAGGAGGGACGCTCCGATGGCAAATCACCTGACGCCGACCGAGCTGGCCGAAGAGTCCGGCCTCGAGCGGCGCGAAGTGATCTCGAAGTGCATGGAGCTCGGTGTGCCCATCTTCCAGGGCCGCATCGACAAGACGCTCTTCCTCGCCAGTCTGGCGAGCATCAAACAGAGCGCAATGGGCCAGGCACGGCCGACTGCGACGTAGACCGCCGATCCCCCTGGCGGACACGTCCCGGAAGGCGCGCCGACGGCGCGCCTTCCGCGTTCCGTCCCCGCGACATAGAATCGCGCGGCAAGGGTCCAACGATGAGGAGAGAGTGAATCCGATGGAGGCTGGGACGACGCCCACGACGGGCTCGACGACGATCGCCGACCTGCTGCCCCGCGCAGCCGAGATGTACGCCGACAAGGTCGCCGTCCGCCACAAGGTCGGCGACGACTGGGTCGACGTCACGTTCGCGCAGGTCGGCGAAACGGTCTCCGAGATCGCACGCGGCCTCATCGACCTCGGGCTCGAGAAGGGTGAGCGCGTCTCAATCCTGTGCAACACCCGCCCCGAGTGGGCCTACTCCTCGTTCGCGATCAGCAGCGCCGGCGGCGTCGTCGTGCCGATCTACCCGACCAACTCGCCCGAGGAGTGCGAGTGGGTCGCCGGCAACTCGGAGTCCGACGGCATCGTCGTCGAGGACGCCGAGCAGATACGCGAAGATCGCAGAGGTTCGCGACGAACCTGCCGCACCTGAAGTGCGATCATCGCGATCGACGCGCGGCGGCGACATCGCCGACGCGATCCTCGCTCGACGAGATCCGCGCCCGCGGCCGCGAGCGCGACGAGGCCGAGCTGCGCCCGCTGCGAGGCCGTCACGCCCGACGACCCCTACACCTTCATCTACACCTCCGGCACGACCGGGCCGCCGAAGGGCTGCGTGCTCTGCAGGCGCAACTACCGCTCGGTGCTCGACATGATCGACGAGCGTGGCCTGCTTCGGCGCCGAGGGCGACATCGTCTACCTCTTCCTCCCGCTCGCTCACGCGTTCGCGCTGCTCGATCCAGCTCGGCGCCGCCGACACCGGCACGACGGTCGCCTACTTCGGCGGCGACGCAAGCAGATCATCCCCGAGCTCATGCAGGTGCAGCCGACCTACCTGCCGTCGGTGCCGCGCATCTTCGAGAAGCTTTACACGATGGTCGCCCAGGGCCGAACGCCGACCCCGGTGATGCGGCGAAGCGACCGAGGTCGGCGGGAAGATCCGGACCTCGAGCACCGGCCAGCCGGTGCCCGAGGAGCTGCCGACCGCTGGAACGCTCCGATCGAGGGCGACGAGCAGGGCGCTGTTCGTGCAGATCGCGCAGTTCGTCCAGGCCCTTCGGCGGCAACCTGCGCGAGGCCGTCACCGGCGCCGCGCCGATCGCCCCGAGATCCTGCGCTTCTTCTACGCCGCCGGCGTGCCGGTCATGGAGGGCTACGGCATGACCGAGACGGCGACCGTCGCCACGACCTCCACTCCCGAGAACCACAAGTTCGGCTCGGTCGGCCGCGCCGCTCCCGGGCGTCGAGGTGAAGATCGCCGACGACGGCGAGATCCTGCATCAAGGGCGCCAACATCTTCAGCGGCTACTGGAAGAACGACGACGCGAGCTTCGGCGTCGATCGTCGACGGCTGGCTGCACACCGGCGACGTCGGCAAGGTCGACGAGGACGGCTACGTCTTCATCACCGGCCGCAAGAAGGACATCATCATCACCGCCGGCGGCAAGAACCTCACGCCCGCCAACCTCGAGAACGACATGAAGCAGACCCGCTGGGTAAGCCAGGCCGTGATGCACGGCGACCGCCGCCCTTACCCGGTGATGCTCGATCACGCTCGACGAGGAGGAGATGGTGCCGTGGGCGACCGACGCAGGGGCATCGAGGACACCTCGCCGACGGCGCTGGCCGTCCAACGCGCAGGTGATCGCGATGATCCAGTCCGAGCTGGACAAGGCCAACGGGAAGTACGCGCAGGTCGAGCAGGTCAAGAAGTTCTTCATCCTCGACCACGATCTGTCGCAGGAGACTGGCGAGCTGACGCCGACGCTGAAGGTCAAGCGCAACGTCGTCAACGAGAAGTACGCGACCGCTTCGACGCCCTCTACGAGGGCTGACGCGGGGCGGTGCGGCCGCTCGGCCGCGCCGCGCCGTACCCTGTATAGCATGCGGAGCGATCCCAGCGACAACGGCGGGCTCTTCGTCGCCCGCCGGCCGGGCACGCAGCCGGTCAACTACCGCGAGGCGCCGACGCCGGGCAAGCCGTTCAGCGGCGCCGTGACGCGGCTGCTGCGGCCGGCGATCCTGGCGCTGATGGTCTTATCAACCTGCTCTTCTGGGGGCCGGTCCCGGCCGGCTGGCTGTGGATCGTCTCGCACATCCCGTTCCTCGCCGAGCACATCTTCTTCGCCATCGTCGTCGCCTTCGTCGGCATCCTGCTGACGCTGATTGCGGGCGCTCGCGCGGTCTCAAGCAGCTCGACCGCGCCTGGGTGCTCGTGCGCCGCGCCTCCGGCAGTTGACCAGCGCGAGCGGCGTGATCGGCCGCGTCTTCGCCTACACCGCGATCGTCGGCGTGTCGCTGTTCGGCCTGTGGATGTCTTCGGCGGCGGCCTCGCCGAGCTCGCTGAACCGCCCCGGCGCCTGATGGGCCTGCTCGACCACTACAAGCAGTTCGAGGAGCTCTCGGACCGAGGAGGTCAGCGCGCGGCTGCGCGAGGAGGCCGACGAGCGCCGCCGCAAGGCGCTGGCGACGCGTCGACGAACTCGACCTCTCGCGGACGACCTGGCCTGAATACCCGCCCTCCTGCGTCGTCGACGCGATCACCTTCATCGCCCGCGCGGGCTGCACCGCTACATGGAGGGCTCGAGCGAGCTGCGCGCCGAGCTGGCCCATCGCCACGGACGTCGAGCCCGAGCGGATCGCCTCGGCGACGGCGCCTCCCAGCTGCTCGTCATCGCGCCGCGCAGGCGCTGATGGAGCCCGGCGACGAGCTGTCACGCCTTGGCCCTCCTACCCGCTCTACCCGATGATGGCGCGCAGGCGCGCGGCGAAGTTCGTGACCGTCGCCGGCTCACCGGTCGACGCGATCCTCGCCGCCGTCAACGAAGAGCACGCGCATCGTCGCCGTCTGCAACCCGAACGACCCGACCGGTGAGCTGATCGCCGTTGAGCGAGCTGCAGCGGCTGCTCGAGGCGCTGCCCGAGCGGGTCGTCGTGCTGCTCGACGAGGCGCTGCGCGACTTCGTCGACGCCGAGGAGCGCGACGCCGCCGCTCGCGCTCTGCGAGCGACCACCCGCGGCTGATCGTCTTCCGCAGCTTCTCCAAGGCCTGGGGCCTGGCCGGGCTGCGCTGCGGCTACGCGATCGGCGGCCCGGCAGCCGAACCGCTGCTCGGCGAGCTCGGCCCGCCGCTGGGCATCGGCGAGCTGGCGCAGGCCGGCGTGCTCGAGGCGCTGCGCCACGGCGGCCGCACGATCGAGCGCCGCCGCCGGCGCGTCGCGACCGAGCGCACGCGGCTCTGCGCGCGAGCTGCGCGGCGCTGCCGGTCGAGGTCGTGCCCGTCAGCAGGCGAACCTGCTGTGGATCGCCGCCCCGGCGATCGACGGCGCCGAGCTCTCGGCGCGGCTCGGGCGTCAGCGCGTGATGGTGCGCGCCGGCGGCCCGCTCGGCGACGCGCGGCACGTGCGCGTCGCGATCCAGGACAAGCCCGCGACGCGACCGCTTCCTGCGCGCGCTCGAGCGTCGCGCTCTAGCGGCGAGCTGCTTCCGCCGCGACCGGCGGAGGGCGGCTAGCTCGAGGCCTTCTTCGACGCCGCGTCGTCCGCCGCGTCGACGCTCTCCGACGCCGACTGGCGCAGGAGCGTGCTCGTCGTCTGCTCGAGGATGCGCCGCCAGGCCCGCGTCTTCTCCTTCTCGCGGGTGACGTGCTTGACGACCTTGCGCACGCGCGTGGCCGAGATCTCGATGCCGTGGCGCCCGAGGACGTCCTGGTAGGTCTCGTAGTCCTCGGCGAGCTTCAGCGTGACCGACTGGAAGCCGTGGCGCGCGATCTCCACGCGCTTGGTGAAGTCCATGATCGACGTCTGGAACATCAGCTCGTCGTCGGGCTCGGGCTCGATCAGCAGGATGTCGACGTCCGGGTACTTCTGCTCCCAGTGCCGCGCCATCTCGTGCAGGCGCTGGTAGGCCAGGAGCTTGAAGGTCTGGTAGCCGATCTGGGCCAGGCCCATGTCGCTCACGTGGCGGGGCCGCGTGCCGAACGGCGTCGAGACCTCTTCGGTGAAGTCGTTCACGTACGGCACGAGCGGGTTGACGACGATGACGAGCTTCGCCCCGGCGTGGACCGCGATGTCGACGTTCGTCGTCGAGATGATCCCGCCGTCGACGAGCTCGCGGTCGTGCACGGCGACGGGCTTGTAGACCATCGGCAGCGCCGTCGAGGCGCGGACCGCGCGGGAGATCGGGACGTCGTCCCAGCCGTCGGCGCCGAAGACGATGCGCTCGCACGTGTCCAGGTCGGTCGCGGCGAGGTACAGCTCGTTCTCCAGCGCGCGGAAGTCGTCGGTGCGGTCCGGGTCGGAGAGGACGTTGCGGACGTACGCCTCGATGCCGGAGCCCGAGTAGAGGCCGGACGGCAGATCCTCCGCGAGCCCGAGCGCGATGTCCATCGCGCTCACCTGCCGCCACTGCGGGGCCAGATCCTTGGCGAGCTTCGCCATCCGCCACGGGAGCAGCGCGCCCGTCTTCGCGAACTCGAGCAGGTTGGGCCGCAGGACGGTGCCGACGTCGATGTCGCGGAACGGCGTCGGCACCTGCTGGTTGACGACGCGCATCATCTCCTCGGGCGTGATCCCGTTGGAGGCGAGCGCCGCGACGAACGACCCGGCGCTCGTGCCGACGTAGACGTCGAACTCGTTGATCGTGCGATTCACGGCCAGCAGGTCGAGCGCCCGCAGCGCGCCGATCTCGTAGACGCCGCCGGTGAAGCCGCCGCCGCCGAGCACGAGCGCGGTCTTGCTGCGTCGCGGACCGCGACGACGCGTTCGCGGCGCCGTGCGCTTGGACGCGGCGCGTCCCTGCGCCTGGTCGAGATTGACGACCTTCCCCACGGCGCGGAGTCTACGGCGCGGGGCGGCAGTGCGGGTCCGTCCTTTCCCGCAGGACCGATGCGCCCTTGGGCGAGGACCTGCGCGAGACGGGCCTTTCGCCCGCTACGGTGCGGCGCGTGAGGGCTCCCCGACGCCTTGCGGCCGCCGTTTTCGGCGCGCTCACGCTGCTGCTCGCGCTCGCTCCGGCGAGCCAGGCGCTCGACGCCTCCGCCGTGCGGGGGTCGCTGGCGCGCGCCGTCGCCGCCGCCGGCGCGACGCACACGAGCGCGCTCGCGGTCGACCTCACGACGGGGACGACGCTCTACGAGCGCGGCGCGGACCGACCGCGGATCCCCGCGTCGGTTCAGAAGCTCTTCACGACGGCGACCGCGCTGCGCCGCTTCGGGTCGGACGCGCGCCTTGCGACGACCGTCGTCCTCGACGGCGAGGTGGACGAGGAGGGGCGGCTCGACGGCGATCTCGTGCTCGTCGGGGGCGGGGACCCGACGCTCGACCGCTCGGCGCTGGCGCGACTCGCGCGCCAGGTCCGCGACGCAGGGGTGCGGCGCGTCAGCGGCTCGGTCCTCGGGGACGAGTCCTGGCTGGACACCGCCCGCGGCGGCCCCCGCACCGGCGGCGCGTACGACTCCGACATGGGCGGCGTGCTCGGCGCGCTCACGCTGAACCGCGGCTGGTCGGCGCTCCCGGGCGGCCCCGCGCTCGCCGCCGCACGGGCGCTCGTGCGCTCGCTGCGCGGCCGGGGGGTGCGCGTGCTCGGCCGCACCGCGCGCGGCCGCGCCCCCGCCGACACCGCGCCGATCGCCGCCGTGCGCTCGACCACGATGGACCGGCTCACGCGGGCGATCAACGTCCCGTCGGACAACTTCGCGGCCGAGGTCCTCCTCAGGGACCTCGGCGCCGCCTTCGGCCGTGCGGGCAGCACCGCACAGGGCGCCGCGGTCGTGCGCCGGACGATGAGCGCGCTCGGCGTCGCGCGCCGCTCCGTCGCCGACGGCTCCGGCCTGTCGCGCGCCAACCGCGTGAGCGCGCGCCAGGTCGTCGGCCTCCTGAGCGCGATGCGCAGGACCGACGAGGCCGACGCCTTCGAGTCCTCGCTCGCGGTCGCGGGGCGCACCGGCACGCTGCGCAACCGCCTGCGCGGCACGGCCGCGGCCGGCGCGTGCCGCGGCAAGACCGGCACGCTGAACGGCGTGAGCAGCCTCGCCGGGCTCTGCTCGACACGCGAGGGTCACACCGTCGCGTTCGCCCTGCTCATGAACGGCGTCGCCGTCTGGCGCGCCCACGTGCAGCAGGACCGTGTGGCGACCGCCCTCGCGTCGTATCGGACGAGCGCGCTGAGCAAGCGCGTGCCGAGTCCGTAGGCCCCGACGGTCAGCCCGGGGGACGGAGCAGGTCCAGCAGGCCCGCCTCGTCGAGCACCGTCACCTCGAGGCGCTCGGCCTTCTCGAGCTTCGAGCCCGGGCTGTCGCCGGCCACCACGAAGTCGGTCTTCTTCGAGACCGACGAGGTGACGCGTCCGCCCGCGGCCATGATCCGCTCGGTCGCCTGCTCGCGCGTGAGGTCGGGCAGCGTGCCCGTGAGCACGAACGTCCTGCCGGAGAGGTGCCCGTCGCCGGGCGGCGGCCCCTCCTCCTCCAGCCGCAGGCCCGCCGCGCGCAGTCGCTCGATGAGGGCCCGCATCCGCTCGTCGGCGAGCTGACCGGCGATGAGCGCCGCGACGATCGGGCCGATGCCCGGCGTCTCCTCGATCTGCTCCGGCGTGGCGGCGAGCAGCGCGTCGATCGTGCGCAGGCGCTGCGCGAGGCTGCGGCCGGTGACCTCGCCGACGCCCTCGATCCCGAGCGCGAAGAGGACCCGCGCGAACGGGCGCTCGCGCGAGGCCGCGATCCCGTCCACGAGCCGCGTCGCGGACACCTCCCCCATCCCCTCCAGCTCGACGAGCTGCTCGGGGGTCAGCGCGTAGAAGTCGGCCGCGTCGGTCACGAGCCCGGCGTCCATGAGCGCGGAGACCTGCTTCTCCCCGAGCCCCTCGATGTCCATCGCGCCGCGGCTGGCGAAGTGCTTGAGCAGCTGCCAGCGGCGGCCGTCGCAGTCACGGTTGGGGCACTTCGTGAAGACCGCGCCCTCGGGCTTGACGGTGTCGGTCCCGCAGACCGGGCACTGCTGCGGCGGCTGCGGCGGGGCGGCGCGGTCGGCGCGCTCCACGACGTGCGGCGCCGGCGAGACGACCTGCGGGATCACGTCGCCGGCGCGCAGGACGATCACCTCGTCGCCCGACGCGCAGGTCCTTGCGCGCGAGGTCCTCCTCGTTGTGGAGCGTCGCGAGCTTCACGGTGACGCCGCCGACGTGGACCGGCTCGAGCACCGCGTACGGGTGCAGGTCGCCCGAACTTGCCGGGATTCCAGTGGATGTCGAGGAGGGTCGTGATCTTCGTCGTCGGCGGGAACTTCCAGGCGATCGCCCAGCGCGGGTCGCGCCCGACGACCCCCAGGCGGCGCTGCAGCTCGGCGTCGTCGACCTTGATGACGACTCCGTCGATCTCGAAGTCGAGCGCGCCGCGCCGCTGCTGCCAGTCCAGGCAGCGCGCGACGACCTCGTCCTCGGTGTCCAGGCGCACGATGTCGTGGTTGACCGGGAAGCCCGCGCTCGCGCAGCCAGTCGAGCGCCTCCCACTGGGTGCCGAGTGTCGAGGCCGTCGGCGACGCCGACGCCGTAGGCCCAGAAGGACAGCGGGCGCTCGGCCGTGAGCCGCGGGTCGAGCTGGCGGATCGTGCCGGCCGCCGAGTTGCGCGGGTTCATGAACGTCGACTCGCCGGCGGCCGGCGCGCCGCTCGTTGAGCGCGGCGAAATCGGCGAGCGTCATGTAGACCTCGCCGCGCACCTCCACGAGCGGCGGCGCGTCCTCGATCCGCAGCGGGATCGCGCCGATCGTCCGCAGGTTGTGGGTGACGTCCTCGCCGATCTCGCCCGTTGCCGCGCGTCGCGCCGCGCTCGAGCACGCCGTCGCGGTAGAGGAGCGACATCGCCAGGCCGTCGATCTTCGGCTCGCAGACGTAGCGGAACGCCGGATCGTCGATCCCCTCGCGGGCGAGGTGCGTGCGCATCCGCTGCACCCAGGCGCGCAGCTCCTCCTCGCTGCGGGCGTTGGCGAGCGAGAGCATCGGCTCGGGGTGCCGGACCTTCGTGAGCGCCGAGATCGGCTCGCCGCCGGTGCGCTGCGTCGGCGAGTCGGGCGTCAGCAGCTCGGGATGCTCGGCCTCCAGCCCCCGCAGCTCGTCCAGCAGGGCGTCGTAGGCGTCGTCCTCGAGCTCCGGGTCGTCGAGGACGTAGTAGCGGTGCGCGTGATGGTGGAGCTGCTCGCGCAGCTCGGCGGCACGGGCGGCCTGGGCCTTCGTCGCCTTCGCGCTCACCGCAGCTCGCGGGCTGCCGGGGCGAGCAGCCGCGTCAGGTCGTGCGCCTCGAGCGCGTCGAGGCTGTCGACGTCGGTCAGGTCGAAGTGCACGGGCGTCACCGAGATGTGGCCGCCCGCGACGGCCGCGAGGTCCGTCCCGGGCTCCTCGTGCCAGCCGGGGTCGGCGCCGTAGATCCAGAACCGCCGCCGCCCCTCGCCGGCGTCCTCGTGGAGTTGCAGCTCGTCGTTGTAGATCCGCTTGCCGAGCCGGGTGACCTCGACGCCGTGCGGGTGGTCGCCCGGAACGTTGATGTTCAGCAGCGTCCCGCGCGGCAGCGGAACGTCGTCCAGCTCGGCGACGATCCGGGCGGTGAACTCGGCCGCGACGTCGAAGCTGAAGCTGCGCCCGAAGCGGAAGTCCATCTCACGGTCGGTGGACTGCTGGGAGACGGCGATCGCCGGCAGGCCGAGGATGATGCCCTCGAACGCCGCCGCGACGGTGCCCGAGTAGGTCACGTCGTCGCCCATGTTGGACCCGTGGTTGATGCCGGCGACGACGAGCTGCGGCTCGAAGTCCTCGACGAGGCGCAGCTGGCCGAAGCGCACGCAGTCGACCGGGGTGCCGTCCGTCGCGTAGCCGATCGTGCCGTCCTCGAACGTCGTCTCCTGGACCCAGAGCGGCTTGCGCGTGGTGATCATGCGCGCCATCGCCGAGCGGTTCCCGTCGGGCGCGATGACGAGCAGGCGGATGCCGGGGACGGCCGCGAGCGCGCGCCGCAGGGCGAGCAGGCCCTCGGCGTCGATGCCGTCGTCGTTCGTGAGCAGGACGTTCATGCGTGCCGGTCCATCCTACGTGGAGGGTCGTACGCAGCCCCGGCGGGCTGACGCGCGCGGGGAGCGGGCGGGCCGGATCGGGGTCACGCAGCGGATGCGATCCGGCCCGCCCCGCGGCCCGCGCGTCAGCCGTACCGCACGCCCGTGAGGTACAGGCCGTGCGGGGGCGCCGTCGGACCGGCCTCACGACGGTGCGCGCCCTGCAGGAGCGCGGCGAAGTCCTCGAGCGCTCGCCGGCCGCCCGCCACCTGCAGCATCGTCCCCACGAGCACCCGGTTCATGTGGCGCATGAACGTGTCGGCCTGGATCTCGAATGCGAGGTCGTCGCCGTCCTCGGCCCAGCGTGCCGCGATGACGTCCCGGTCGAAGCGCGTGTGGTAGGTGTCGGTCGGCGTGAAGGCCGTGAAGTCGCGCGCCTCCGGAAGCAGCGCCGCGCACGCGTGCAGCAGGTCGCGGTCCAGGCGGTGCGGCCACCACAGCGCCCGCCCAGCCTCGAACGGCGAGCGGATCCGCGTGTGGTGCACGCGGTAGCGGTACGAGCGCGCAAGCGCGTCCCGGCGCGCGTCGAACCCCGCACGGGCCTCCGTGCAGGCGCGCACCGCCACATCTGGGCCGATGAGCGCGTTGAGGGCCTCAGCGCGCACGACAGGGCCCTCGTACGAGGCGACCTGCCCGGTCGCGTGCACCCCCCGGTCGGTCCGCCCCGCGACCGTCAGCGGCACCTCACGCTGGAGGATGCGCCCGAGCGCCGCCTCGATCTCCGCCTGCACCGTCCGCTCCCCGGGCTGCCGCGCCCAGCCGAAGAACGCGGAGCCGTCATAGGCGATGTCGAGGCGGGAGGTCATGGGCGCGCCGCTGGACGATAGGCGCACCCGGCGCGCGGACGCCCGTTGCGGGTTTCGACCGGTCACTGATCGTTTCCCGCCCCGAACTCCCCGGCCACCGCGCCCGTTGCGGGTTTCGACCGGTCACTGATCGTTTCCCGCAGCGAACGCCCGGCAGCTCGCCGCGGTTGTCCCGGCTGCCCGGGCCGGTCATGATGGCCGGATGGCCCAGCCTCACGGTCGCCGTGCGGCGGCGCTCCTCGTGCCCGTCCTCCTCGCGAGCTGCCTGCCCGCCGCTGCCGGTGCCGCTCGTCCGCCGGCCGCGACGTTCACGGGCACGGTGTGGCTCGACGCGGACGCCGACGGCGTCCGGGACCGGGGCGAGGCGCCGGCCCGCGGCGTGCTCGTCGCGCTCGAGCGGCGCGGGCGCAAGGGGTTCACGCGCGTGCGCACCGCGACGACGTCCGCGACCGGGCGCTGGACGCTGCGCGCGTCGACGTCCGGGCGCTACCGCGTCCGCGTGCTGCTCCCGTCCTCGGCGACGGGCTTCGCGCCCGCGCGCAAGGGCCGCAATCGCGCGGTCGACTCCGACGTCGCCGGCGGAGGCACCAGCGCCACCCGGCTCGTCCCGCCCCGCGGAACCGCGCGGATCGACGCCGGGCTGCTGCCCAGGCCCGCGGCCGCGACACCGACGACCGGACAGGTCGCCGCCCCGCCCGTGCCCGCGACCCCGCCCCCGGCGCCCGCGCCCCCACCCGACTTCGGTGACCGGGTCTGGATCGACACCGACAGCGACGGGGTCCAGGACCCCACCGAGGGCGGCCTCCCCGGAGCCGCCGTTCAGCTCTGGGACTCGGCGCTGCTCGCCCCGCTGGTCACGACGTTCACCGACGCCACCGGGCACTGGTCGATCGCCGCGCCGCAGACGAACACCTCCTACCGCATCCGCGTCGTCCCGCCCACGCCATACACGCGCTTCTCTCCGCGGCAGGTCGGACCGGACGCCACGGCCGACTCCGACGTGTTCCCGACCGGCCCCCTGTCGGCCTTCACGGACGTCGTGTCCGCGGCCCCGGGCAGCCCGCCGTCCACGTCGCTCGACACCGGCGTGCGGCCGCCGTTCCCCGTCAACGTGGGCAACCTCGTCTGGCGCGACGACGACGCCAACGGCCGCCAGGACGCAGGCGAGCCCGGCCTGGCCGCCGTGCCCGTCCAGCTGTTCGACGCCGCCGGCCTGACCCTGCTGCAGTCGACCACCACGAACGGGTCGGGCATCTACAACCTCGTGGCACCCGGCCCGGGCACCTACCGGATCCACGCGACCCTGCCGGCGGGCGCGTCCGGGTTCACGACACCCCTGTCGAACATCGCGACCATCTCGACCGACTCCGACATCCGCACCACCGGGAGCTTCGCGGGCTTCAGCGACGTGATCACGCTGAACGACAACCTCATCTCGATCACGACCTACGACGTCGGCATCGCCTTCCCCTAGCCGAGCACGGCGCCCGAGCCGGCACCTGCGGCGGTTGCGGGCCGCCGTCCCGCGCGCCATGATCCGCTGATGTTCCGGCCGGCCCTGCTCGCCCTGGCGGTCCTCGCAGCGGGCGCCGTGGCGGCGAGCGGCGCGGGAGCCGCCGCTCCGGCCGCCGTCAGCGGGACCGTGTGGCTCGACACCGACACCGACGACGTCCGCGACCGCGGCGAACGCGGCGTGGGGGCCGTACGGGTCGAACTGCAGCGCCGGTCCGGGAAGCGCCTCGTGCGGATCGCGGCCACGAGGACGAACCGCTCCGGCGCCTACCGCCTCAAGCTGCCGCGCCGAGGAGCGCTGCGACTGCGGATCGTGCGCCCCGCCGGCTCCGGGGCGTTCGCCCGCCGCGACCGCGGCCGCAACGACCGGGTGGACTCCGACGTCGCCGCCGCCGGGACGGCCGCCGTGCGGGCCGGTCGCAGCACCCGAATAGACGCGGGCATCCTGCCCCCGGACACGACGGGACCAGCCACCCCGGCCGCGCCGACGCCGCCGCCCCCGCCGGGCACGGCCACGGGGACCGTCTGGCGCGACCTCGACGGCGACGGCACCCGCGAGCTCGGTGAGCCAGCCGCGCCGCCCGCCGTCGTCCAGCTCTGGAACGCGGACCGCACGACCCAGCTCGCCGCCGCGACCACCGGCGCCGACGGACGCTGGACGCTGGCGCTGCCGGCGGCGGGCAGCGGCTACCGCCTGCGCGTGACGCTCCCGCCGGGAGCACGGGCGTACACCCCCGCGGACAGCGCGATCACCGACGCCGTCGACTCCGACGTCGCCGACGCGGGAGCCGATGCGGGATACACGCCGGCGCGCACGAGCGACGGGACCGGCGTCGTCGCGGACGCCGGGCTGCTCTTCCACCCGCCCGTGACGATCCGCGGGCAGCTCTGGCGGGACTCCGACAACAACGGCGTCCGCGGGCCGAACGAAGCGAAGCTCAACGGCTCGATCGAGCTGTGGGACGCCGAGCGCACCACGCGGCTCGCCACCGCGACCACGGTGCAGTACGGCGGGCCCTACGAGATCGTGGCCCCGTACGGCGGACTGCCGGTGCGCCTCAAAGTGACGGGCGTGTTCTACCCGACGGGGAAGCAGGACCGGGGCGCGGACGACACGCTGGACTCGGACCTCATCCAGTACGGCCCCGACGACGGATGGACGCTGCCGCTGCCCCTGGGCACGGCGGGCGCCACGGTCGCCAACGTCGACGGCGGGTTCGCCCAGGCGGTCACCATCGGGAACCGCGTCTGGAGCGACGCAGACGGCGACGGCATCCAGGACGACGGCGAGCTGGGGCGCAGCGGCATCCGGGTCGAGATCTGGGACGCCGGCCGCACCCGGCTGCTCGACGAGGCGACGACCAACGCGAGCGGCATCTACAGCGTCACCGTGCGCGGCGGCGGGACGTACCGGCTGCGGTTCTTCGCGCCGTTCAACCGCAGCTTCTCGCCGAACAACGCCGGCGGCGACGACCAGAAGGACTCCGACGTCATCGAGAGCGGCGCCGACGCGGGCTGGACCGACAGCGTCGCGATCGCCGACAACGTCATCGCCACGAGCCTCTGGGACGCCGGCCTGCGGTCGGCGCGCCCGCCCGTCGCGCTGCCCTGAACTCAGACCAGCTCGAGGTAGACCATCTCGGTCGAATCCGACCGGCGCGGCCCGAGCTTCAGGATGCGGGTGTAGCCGCCGGGCCGGTCCGCGTAGCGCGGAGCGACCTCTTCGAAGAGCTTGTGCACGGCGAACTTGTCCTGCCCGAGCGCGGACAGCGCCTGGCGCCGTGCGTGCAGGTCGCCGCGCTTGGCGAGCGTGATCAGCTGCTCGATCTCCGGCTTGACCGCCTTGGCCTTCGCCTCGCTCGTCTTGATCCGCTCGTGCTCGATGACCTCCTTGCAGAGGTTGCGGCAGCAGCGCCTTGCGATGCGAGGCGGTGCGGCTGAGCTTGTGACGGGTCTTCTGGTGGCGCATGGCTCGGCTCCTTAATCCTGACGGAGATCGAGACCGCGCGCGTGGAGCGTCTCGATGACCTCGTCGATCGACTTCTTGCCGAAGTTGGGGATCGCGTTGAGCTCGGCCTCGGACTTGGAGACGAGATCGCCGATCGTCTGGATGCCCGCGCGCTTGAGGCAGTTGTACGAGCGCACGCCGAGCTCGAGCTCCTCGATGAGGATGTCGTCCATCGGGCCGCCGCCGCCGACGGCCGCGGAGGCGCCGTTGACGACGCCGCCGACGCCCATGACCTGGGGCTCGAGCTGGCCGCCGGGACCGGCCCGCAGCTCCTCGATCCGGTCGGCGTCGGTGAAGATCGCCAGCTGGCGAGATCAGGATCTCCGAGGCCTCGCGCAGCGCCGCCTGCGGGTCGATCGAGCTGTCGGTCTCGATGTCGAGCGTGAGCTTGTCGTAGTCGGTGCGCTGACCGACGCGGGCCTGCTCGACGGAGTAGGCGACGCGGCGGACGGGCGAGAAGATCGAGTCGATCGGGATGACGCCGATCGGCTGGTCGGCCGTCTTGTTCTCCTCGGCCGGGCGGTAGCCGCGGCCGCGGCCGATCGTGAGGTACAGCTCGAGCTTCGTCTTCTTCTCGAGCGTCGCGATGTGCACGTCCGGGTTGAGGATCTCGACGCCCGCGGGCAGGTCGATGTCCTTCGCGGTGATCTCGCCGGGGCCGCTCACGACGAGCGGGGCCTCGACCTCGGTCGCGTCGGAGTGCATCCGGCAGACGATGCCCTTGAGGTTCAGGACGATGTCGGTGACGTCCTCCTTGACGCCCTTGATCGTCGAGAACTCGTGGGCGACGCCCTCGATGCGCACGCTCGTGACGGCGGCGCCGGCGAGCGAGCTGAGGAGCACGCGCCGGAGCGAGTTGCCGAACGTGTAGCCGAAACCGCGGTCCAGCGGCTCGATGACGAACGAGCCGCGGTTGTCGTCAACCTGCTCGTTGCTGATGCGGGGGATCTGGAAGTCGAGCATCGGGCGTGTCTGTCCTTCGTCGTGATCGGTCCGGCGGCGGGGCGAGCCGCCGGCTGGGCGCCGCACTCCGCCGGGGTCGGCGGCGCGGATCGCCGGAACTACTTCGAGTACAGCTCGACGATGAGCTGTTCCTGCACCGGCGTCGTGATCTCACGACGCTCGGGCTTGCGCAGGACCTTCGCGGTGAGCGAGTCGTGGTCCGCCTGCAGCCATGCCGGCACCTGTGCGGTGAGCTCGGTCGCCTCGCGGATCAGCGGCTCGGCCGGACTCTCGGCCTTCAGGGCGACGATGTCGCCCTCGCGCACCTGATAGCTGGGGATGTCCACCCGCCGGCCGTTGACCGTCCAGTGGCCGTGGCGGACCATCTGGCGGGCCTGGCGGCGCGACGCGGCGAAGCCGAGGCGCACGAGGACGTTGTCCAGGCGGCGCTCGAGGAGCGTCAGGAGGTTCTCACCCGTGATGCCCTGCTGGCGGCTGGCCTTGTCGTAGTAGCGGCGGAACTGGCCCTCGAGGACGCCGTAGTAGCGCCGGGCCTTCTGCTTCTCACGCAGCTGCACGCGGTACTCGCTCTGCTTCTGGCGGCCACGTCCGTGATCGCCCGGCGGGTACGCGCGGCGCTCGAAGCCGCACTTGTCGGTCAGGCAGCGCTCACCCTTGAGGAAGAGCTTCTGCCCTTCGCGGCGGCACTGCTTGCACTGGGGGCTGGTGTCTCGAGCCATGGGAGTCCTCAGACGCGGCGCCGCTTGCGGGGGCGGCAGCCGTTGTGGGCCTGCGGGGTGACGTCGCGCACGCTGGTGACCTCCAGGCCTGCGGCCTGGAGCGAGCGGATCGCCGTCTCGCGCCCGGAGCCCGGGCCCTTGACGTAGACGTCGACCTTCTGAAGTCCCTGCTCGATGCCCTTGCGGGCCGCCGCGTCGGCGGTCACCTGGGCGGCGAAGGGCGTGGACTTGCGGGAGCCCTTGAAGCCGGCACCGCCGGCGGACTCCCACGCGATCACGTTGCCCTCGCGATCGGTCAGGGACACGATCGTGTTGTTGAAGCTCGTCTTGATGTGGGCCTGGCCGAGCGGGATGTTCTTCTTCGGCTTGCGGCGGCCGCGGGTGGGGCGCTTGGGGGCGGGCATGCAGGCTCCTCGCTACTTCTTGCCGGGCTTCTTCTTGCCCGCGACCTGCATGCGCTTGGGTCCCTTGCGCGTGCGGGCGTTGGTCTTGGTCTTCTGACCGCGGACCGGGAGGCCGCGGCGATGGCGCAGGCCGCGGTAGCAGCCGATCTCCATCAGGCGCTTGACGTTCTGGGAGCGCTCGCGACGCAGGTCGCCCTCGACGGTGAGGTCGCGGTCGACGAGGTCGCGCAGCTTGACGACCTCGTCCTCGGTCAGATCACGGACGAGCGTGTCCGGATTGACGCCGGCCTCGGCGAGCAGCTTGTTCGACGTGGCGCGGCCGATGCCGTACACGTACGTGAGACCGATCTCAGCGCGCTTGTTGAGGGGCACGTTGACCCCGGCGATACGAGCCATCAGCCGATCACCCCTGACGCTGCTTGTGGCGCGGGTTCGAGCAGATCACCAGGACGGCGCCATGGCGCCGGATGATCTTGCACTTTTCGCACATCGGCTTGACCGACGGTCGTACCTTCATCGTTCCTTCTTCGTCGAGTGACCGGCGATCGGCTCTGGCTGCCGCAGGAGGCCGCCGCTACCTTTCGCGGACGCGAGCACCCCGCAAGACGCGGGCGCGCGGACAGAACACACTAGCAAAGCACCGTTCACGGACGCCCCTCAGCGGAGAGTGCCGGGCCGGCGGCCGCGTCCCCTTCGGGCAGGTGCCAGGGATTGAGGATCCGGGGACCGTCCGCGGTGATCGCGACGGTGAACTCGAAATGGGCGGCCAGCGAGCCGTCCTGGGAGAAGATGGCCCAGCCGTCGTCCCCCATGCGGACCATGTGGCGGCCGGCGGTGACCATCGGCTCGATGGCCAGGACCATGCCCTCCTCGAGCAGCGGCCCGCGGCCGGGCTCGCCGAAGTTCGGGACCTGCGGGTCCTCGTGCATCTCGCGCCCGATGCCGTGGCCGACGAGCGAGCGCACGACCGACAGGCCCGCCTCCTCGACGCGCGACTGCACGGCCCAGGAGATGTCTCCGAGCCGCCCGCCGGGCTGTGCGGCCTCGACGGCGTCGAAGAGCGAGGCCTCGGTGACCTCCAGGAGCTTCTCGGCGACCGGGCTGACGGGCCCGACCGCGAACGTGCGGGCCCCGTCGGCGACCCAGCCGTCGAGCGTGACGCCGATGTCGATCGAGATGATGTCGCCGCGCTGGAGGCGGTAGTTGCCGGGGATCCCGTGGACGACCATCGCGTTCGGGGACGCGCAGATCGACCCGGGAAGCCGCGGTAGCCCTTGAAGGACGGCACCCCGCCCTGGGAGCGGATGAACTTCTCGACGGCCTCGTCGAGGTCCCGGCGTCGTCACGCCCTCGCGGACCTTGGATGCGACAAGGCGCATCGTCCGGGCGTGGACGGCGCCGGCTGCGGCCATCTTCTCGATCTCCGCGGGCGTCTTCTTGATGATCACGCGCCGCGCCTCAGACGTCGGCTTCGAGCTTCAGCGTGGCGATCGTCGCGCGGACGTGCTCGTGCACCTTCGCCGGCGGGTGGGTGCCGTCGATGCGGTGCAGGAGGCCCCGGTCCTCGTAGTGGGCGATCAGCGGGGCGGTCTGCGCGTGGTAGACCTCGAGGCGCTTGCGCACGGTCTCAGGCCGGTCGTCGTCGCGCTGGATGAGGTCCGCCCCGTCCACGTCGTCCTTGCCCTCCACCTGCGGCGGGTCGAACTCGACGTGGTAGACGCGACCGGAGACCGGGCCGACGCGGCGGCCGGAGATCCGGCGCACGATCTCCTCGTCGGGCGCGTCGATGAGCAGCACGCCGGTCAGGTCGCGCCCTGCACGCTTGAGCGCGACGTCGAGCGCCTCGGCCTGGCCGATCGTGCGCGGGAAGCCGTCGAGCAGGAAGCCGTCGCGCGCGTCGTCGCCGTGCAGGCGGTCGACGATGACGCCGATGATCACCTCGTCCGGGACGAGGTCGCCGGCGTCCATGAACGCCTTGGCCTCGGCCCCGAGCGGCGTGCCGTCGGCGACGGCCTGGCGGAGCATGTCGCCGGTCGCGACGTAGGCGAGGTCGAAGTCCTCGCGGATGCGCTCGGCCTGGGTGCCCTTGCCGGCGCCGGGGGGTCCGAGCAGGATGAGGTTGAGCTCAGCCACGCGTCACTTCAGGAAGCCCTCGTAGTTGCGCATCATCAGCTGCGCCTCGAGCTGCTTCATCGTGTCCAGGGCCACGCCGACGACGATCAGCAGCGAGGTGCCGCCGAAGAAGAAGTTGGCCGAGGTCTGGTTGATGAGGATCGTCGGGAGCGCCGCGACCGCCGCGAGGTACAGGGCGCCGGGGAACGTCAGGCGCGCCAGGATGCGGTCGAGGAACTCCGCCGTCGGGCGCCCGGGGCGCACCCCCGGGATGAACCCGCCGTACTTCTTCAGGTTGTCCGCCTGGTCCACGGGGTTGAACGTCACCGCGGTGTAGAAGTAGGTGAAGAGGATGATGAAGACCGTCTCGCCGATGATGTACGGCGCGTCCGACGGGCTGAAGAAGTTCGACGAGGTCCTGCGCCCACGGCTGCTGGATGAGCTGGCCGACGGTCGGCGGGAACGCCATGATCGACGCGGCGAAGATGACCGGGATGACGCCCGCCATGTTCACGCGCAGCGGCAGGTAGGTCTGGCCGCCGCCGCTCATCCGGCGCCCGATGACGCGCTTGGCGTACTGGACGGGGATCCGGCGCTGGCCCTCCTGGATGAAGACGACCGCCGCGATCACCGCGAGCGCCAGGAACGGCATCATGACCTTGAAGACCGGGTCCGGGTTCGTCCACCAGGCCTGGATGCCGTTCGGCAGGCCGGCGACGATCGAGGCGAAGATCATCAGCGAGATGCCGTTGCCGATGCCGTGCTGGGTGATGAGCTCGCCGAGCCACATGACGAGCACGCAGCCGGTGGTCAGCACCAGGACGATCATGAAGACCGTGCCGACGTTGAAGTTGTCGATGATCTCCTGGCCGGCGGCCGGCTGGAAGGAGCGGAAGAGGAAGACGTAGCCGATCGCCTGCGCGAACGCGAGGCCGACCGTGAGGTAGCGCGTGTACTGCGTGATCTGCTGCTGCCCGACCTCGCCCTCCTTGGAGAGCTTCTCCAGCGAGGGCAGCGACGACCGTCAGCAGCTGCAGGATGATCGACGCCGTGATGTACGGCATGATCCCGAGCGCGAACACGGCGATCCGGGACAGGCCGCCGCCGCTGAACGTGTTCAGCAGGTTGAGGATGCCCGCCGCCGCCGAACTGCTCCTGGACGGTGTTGACGGCCTGGACGTCGACGCCCGGCACCGGAATGTGGGCGCCGAGCCGGTAGATCGCCAGCAGCGCCGCCGTGAACAGCAGCTTCTTGCGGATCTCCGCGACGGTGAATGCGCTGAGGATCGTGGCGACCATGCGGTGACCCGTGCTCCGTCCGGGCTAGGGCTCGACGACGACGCAGGTGCCGCCGGCGGCCTCGATCGCCTCGCGAGCCTTGCCGCTGAAGGCGTGGGCCTGCACGGTCAGCGGCTTGGAGATCTCGCCCTTGGCGAGGATCTTCACCGGCACGCCCTTGCGCTTGGCGAGGTTGGCCTTCGCCAGCAGCTCGACCGTGACCTCGGCGCCGGAGTCGAACCGCGTCTCGAGGTCCCCGATGTTGACCGCCTGCGTGTGCGTGCGGAAGGGCTCGAACGGCATCGACTTCTTCATGTGCGGGCCGCGCAGCTTGCGCATCCGCATGTGGATCGGCATCTGGCCGCCCTCGAACCGCGCGCGGTCCTTGGCGCCCGAGCGCGCGCCGGCGCCCTTGTGGCCGCGGCCGGCCGTCTTGCCGTGCCCGGAGCCGTGCCCGCGGCCCACGCGCTTGCGCGGCCGGCGGCTGCCCGGGGCGGGCTGCAGGTTGTGCAGGCCGATGAGCTCCGAGTTCTCGGACTCGGCCTCTGTCGGCTTCTTCGGGGCGGGGCTCACGACTGGTCCTCCTCGACGACCACCAGGTGGCGGACGGTGTGGATCATGCCACGGGACTGCGGGGTGTCGCGCACCTCGACCGTCTGGCCGATGCGGCGAAGGCCGAGCGAGCGCAGCGTGTCCAGCTGGTTCTGCTTGGAGCCGTTGCGCGACTTGACCTGGGTGACCTTCAGCGCCATCACGCGGTCACCTCCTGCTCGGCCTCGGGGGACTGCTCCTCGGCGGGCGCGTCGGCGGCGATCGTCTCGCCCTGCTCGCGCTCGGAGCTGACGCCGAGAACCTCGTTGATCGACAGCCCGCGGATCGCGGCGACCTCGCGCGGGGTGCGCAGGGCCTCGAGGCCCGCGACCGTCGCCTTGACGAGGTTGATCGGGTTCTGGGAGCCGAGGCTCTTGGTGAGGATGTCGTGGATGCCGGCGAGCTCGAGCACCGCGCGCACGCCGCCGCCGGCGATGACGCCGGTACCGGGCGAAGCGGGCTTGAGGAACACGCGGCTGGACCCGAAGACGCCGGTCAGCTGATGCGTGATCGTCTGGCCGTGCTTGGGCACGCGGATCAGGTTCTTCTTCGCCTGCTCGACGCCCTTCTGGATCGCCACGGGGACCTCGTTGGCCTTGCCGTAGCCGACGCCGACGACGTCCTTCTCGTCGCCGACGACGACGAGCGCGGTGAAGGAGAAGCGCCGGCCGCCCTTGACGACCTTCGCGACGCGGTTGATCTCGACGACCCGCTCCTGGAGGTCCAGGCCTGCGGGGCTGACGGTGCGATCGATGGCCATGCTCTTGCTGCTCTCTTCCTAGACGGCGAGTCCGCCCTCGCGGACTCCCTCGGCGAACGCCTTGACGCGGCCGTGGTAGCGGTAGCCGCCGCGATCGAACACGGCGGACTGGATGCCCGCGGCCTGCGCGCGCTCGGCCAGGCGCTTGCCCAGCGCCTGTGGCCTGCTCCATCGGGGCGAGCCCGCGGACGTCGGCCTCGGTCCACGACACGGCGGCGAGGGTGCTCGCCCGCGGCGTCGTCGATGAGCTGCGCGGCGATGCCGCGGTTGGAGCGGAACACCGAGATGCGCGGCCGCTCGGCCGTGCCGGTGATCTTGGCCCGCACGCGCCGGCGGCGGCGCAGGCGCTGCTGGGGCTTGGTGGCGACGGTCATGCGCGCTTCCCGACCTTCCGGGCGACGTACTCGCCCTCGTAGCGGATGCCCTTGCCCTTGTAGGGCTCCGGCGGACGCTGCTTGCGGATGTTCGCGGCGACCTCGCCGACCATCTGCTTGGAGATGCCCTTGACGATGACGCGCGTCGGCTGCGGCACCTCGAACTCGATGCCCTCGGGGGCGTCGATCGAGACCGGGTGCGAGTAGCCGAGCGCCAGCTCGAGGTTCTTGCCCTTGAGCGCGGCCCGGTAGCCGACGCCCTGGATCTCGAGCGCCTTCACGTAGCCGTTCGTGACGCCCTCGACCATGTTGAAGACGAGCGAGCGCGTCAGCCCGTGCAGGGCGCGGTGCTCGCCGCGGTCGGTGGGGCGCTCGACGGTCAGGGTCTCGCCGTCCTGCTGGACGGTCATGTCGCGCGAGATGCGCTCGCTGAGCTCACCCTTGGGGCCCTTGACCGTCACGAGCTCCGGCTCGATCTTGATCTCGACGCCCGCGGGGACGGTGATGGGCTTGCGGCCGATACGGGACATGACGGCTACCAGACGAACGCCACGACCTCGCCGCCGACGCCCGCTGCGCGGGCCTCGTGGCCGGTCATGACGCCGCTCGACGTGGACATGATGGTGGTCCCCATGCCGCCCTGGACCTTCGGGATGCCGCCGGCGTGCACGTAGTAGCGCTGGCCGGGCCGCGAGGCGCGCTTGAGGCCGGCGATCGCGCTCGAGCGGTCCTCGCCGTACTTCAGCTGCACGCGCAGGATCTGGCCGGGGCGCTCGGCGGGGTCCTCGACCTCGTAGCCGGAGATGTAGCCCTGCTCCTGGAGGATGCGGGCCATCTCGCGCTTGAGACCGGAGGCGGGGATCTCGACGACGTCGTGCTGCGCGGTGATGCCGTTGCGCACCCGCGTCAGGAAGTCGGCGATGGGGTCGGTCATCGACATGCGATCACCAGCTGCTCTTGGTCATGCCGGGGATGTAGCCGTTGTGCGCGAGCTCGCGCAGGCAGATCCGGCAGATGCCGAACTTGCGGTAGACGGCACGCGAGCGGCCGCACCGGCGGCAGCGCGTGTAGTCCCGGGTCTTGTACTTGGAAGGGCGCGACGCCTTGACGCGCAGTGAGGTCTTGGCCATCCGGTTACTGCTCCTCGGAAGTCGTCTGCTGGCCCGGCCGGCCCTCGTGAACGAAGGGCATGCCGAACAGCTCGAGCAGGGCGAAGCCCTCCTCGTCGGTCTTGGCACTCGTCGTGATCGTGACGTCGAGGCCGCGCACCGCGTCCACGGTGTCGTAGTCGATCTCGGGGAAGATGATCTGCTCGCGCACGCCGATCGTGTAGTTGCCGCGGCCGTCGAGCTTGGCCGGCAGGCCGCGGAAGTCGCGGATGCGCGGGATCGCGATCGACATCAGGCGGTCGAGGAACTCGTAGGCGCGCTCGCCGCGCAGCGTCACGGCGACGCCGACCGGCATCCCCTCGCGCAGCTTGAACGCGGCGATCGACTTGCGGGCGCGGCGGATGTTCGGCTTCTGGCCGGCGATCTGGCCGAGCTGCTCGGCGGCGGCGTCCAGGACCTTGGAGTCCTGCTTGCCGTCGCCGACGCCCATGTTGACCGTGATCTTCTCGATCTTGGGCGCCTGCATGACGCTCGTGTAGCCGAACTTCTCGACGAGCGCGGGGCGGATCTCGTCGAGGTAGCGCTGCTTGAGGCGGGCTGGTGTCTGAGTGGTGGCCATGGTGATCAGTCGAGCTTCGTCCCGGACCGCTTGGTCACGCGGTTGCGCACGCCGTCCTCACGGACGACGCCGACGCGCGTGTGCTTCTTGTCCTTGGGATCGACGAGCATGACGTTGCTGATGTGGATCGGGCCTTCCTTCTCGATCACGCCGCCGATGGTCTCGGCGCGATCGGCGCCCTGAACCTGCGTCGGGCGCTGGTGGCGCTTGACGATGTTCAGGCCCTCGACGTAGACCCGTGACTTCTTCGGGTCCACGCGCATGACGCGACCGGTCTTGCCCCGGTCCTTGCCGCTGATGACGACGACCTCGTCGTCGCGAGCGGATGCGGATACCCATGCTAGAGCACCTCCGGCGCGAGGCAGACGATCTTCATGAAGTTGCGGTCGCGCAGCTCGCGGGCGACGGGCCCGAAGATGCGGGTCCCGCGCGGGTTGTTCTGCGCGTCGATGATCACGGCGGCGTTCTCGTCGAAGGCGATGTACGTGCCGTCGTCGCGGCCGAACTCCTTCTTCGTCCGCACGACGACGGCCTTGACGACCTCGCCCTTCTTGACGGTGCCCTGCGGGGCGGCCGTCTTGACGGTCGCGGTGATCACGTCGCCGACGCCGGCGTAGCGGCGGCGCGAGCCGCCCTGGACGCGGATGCAGAGGATCTCGCGGGCGCCCGTGTTGTCGGCGACCTTGAGGCGTGTCTCGTTCTGGATCACTTGGCACGCTCCAGGACCTCGTCGAGGCGCCAGCGCTTGGTGCGCGACATCGGGCGGCACTCGATCACGCGGACCGTGTCGCCCTCGCGCGCGTCGTTGCGCTCGTCGTGCACGTGCAGCTTGCTGCGTCGAGCGCACGATCTTCTGGTAGCGCGGGTGGCGCTTGGCGCTGTCGATCACGACGGTGAAGGTCTTGTCGCCCTTGGCGGAGAACACGATGCCCTGGCGGACCTGCGGGGTGCCCGGGGTCGTGCTCCGGCGTCGGGGTGCCCTCGCCCGTGCCCTTGCCCTTGGCGGTCGCCTTCTCGCGCTCCTGCTTGCGCCGGCGCGAGCGCGCGGCGTTCGCGGCGGTCCGCTGCGTGCGGCGCTCGGCCTGACGCTCCTCGGGGGTGCGGGTCGGACGCGCCTCGGTGTGCGTCGACCGCTCGCGGCGGCGCCGCTCCTTGGAGGACAGCACCTCCTCCGGCTCGGCGGGCTCCTCGGCGGGAGCATCCTCGGCGACCGGCTCCTCGGCGGGTGCCTCGGCGACCGGCTCCTCGGCGGGTGCCTCCTCGGCGGGGCCTCCTCGGCGACCGGCTCCTCGGCGGGTGCCTCCTCGGCGACGGGCTCCTCGGCGGGTGCCTCGGCGACGGGCTCGTCGGCTGCGGGCGCCTCGGCGGGCGTCTCCTCGGCGGGCGCCTCGGCGGCCTGCTCCTCGGGCGTGTCCTGAATCTCTGTGGTCTCGTCGTCAGCCATGTCAGCGAATGCTCTCGGTGTCGATGCCGCGCTCACGCGCGACGGTCAGCGCCCGGGCCAGGTCGCGCTTGGCGGCCCCGAGCCCGGCGGTGTTCTCCAGCTCGCCGGTCGCGTGCTGGAAGCGCAGGCCGAAGATCTCCTTGCGGGCGGTGGTGATGTGCTCGGCGAGCTCCGCGTCCGGGAGGTCGCGCAGGTCCTTGGCGGTGGTGGCCATCAGGTGTCCTCCCGCGTGACGAACTTCGTCTTGACGGGCAGCTTGCGGCCGGCGAGGCGCATCGCCTCACGGGCAAGGTCCTCCGGCACGCCGGACAGCTCGAACATGACGCGGCCCGGCTTGACCACGGCGACCCAGCCCTCGGGGTTGCCCTTGCCGGAGCCCATGCGGGTCTCGGCCGGCTTCTTCGTGAACGGCTTGTCCGGGAAGAGGTTGATCCAGACCTTGCCGCCGCGCTTGATCTTGCGGGTCATCGCGATACGCGCGGCCTCGATCTGGCGGTTGGTGAGGTGCCCGTGCTCGAGCGCCTTCAGGCCGTACTCGCCGAACTGCACGGTCGTCTGACCGCGCGAGTAGCCGCGGCTGCGCCCGCGCATGACCTTGCGGTGCTTGACGCGCTTGGGAGCCAGCATCAGCGACCACCCCCGCGACCACGTCCGCCGCCGCCGCCGAAGCCGCCACCGCCGCCCGGACCGCCGCCGAAGCCGCCGCCACCGCCCGGACCGCCGCCCTGGCCGCCGCGTCCGCGACCGCCACGACCGCGACCGCGGGCGTTCTTGTCCCGGCCGCCGCCACGACGGTCGTCGTCGCGCGCCTGCTGCGTGGACGGGCCCTCGAGGTCGGTGAGGTCGACGCCGGTGAAGCCCTCGGGCATGATCTCGCCCTTGTTGATCCAGCACTTCACGCCGATGCGGCCGAACGTCGTGCGCGCCTCGGCGAAGCCGTAGTCGATGTCCGCGCGCAGCGTGTGCAGCGGGACGCGACCGTCGGAGTAGCTCTCGGTGCGGGCCATCTCGGCGCCGCCGAGGCGACCGCCGACCTGGATCTTGCAGCCCTTGGCGCCGGAGCGCATGGCGCTCGTGAGCGCGCGCTTCATCGCGCGGCGGAAGGCGACGCGGTTCTGCGAGCTGCTCGGCGACCGACTGGGCGACGAGCGTCGCGTCCAGCTCGGGGCGCTTGATCTCGAGGATGTTGACCTTCACCGACTTGCCGTGATCCGGTGCAGGTCGCGGCGCAGGGCGTCGACCTCGCTGCCGGACTTGCCGATGACGATGCCCGGACGCGCGGTGTGGATGTTGACCTCCACCTCGTTGGCGTCCTTGCGGATCGTGATGCGACGAGATGCCGGCGTGTGAGAGCTGGTTCTCGATGTGTGAGCGGATCCGTGTGTCCTCAGCCAGGTAGTCGGCGAAGTTCTTCTCGGTGAACCAGTGCGACTTCCAGTCGTGGATGTACCCCACGCGCATGGACTCGGGATGGACCTTCTGTCCCATGTCTCTTCCTTACTCCTTGGGCGTGAGGGTGATCGTCAGGTGGCTGGTCCGCTTCCGGATCTTGGACGCGCGACCCATGGCGCGCGGCCGGAAGCGCTTCAGCGTCGGACCCTCGTCGGCGGTGATCGAGTTGATGTGCAGCTCGTCGCCGATCAGCTCGTGGTTGTGCTCGGCGTTGGCGACGGCCGACTCGAGCAGCTTCTGCCAGTCCTCGGCGACCGCGCGGGGCGTGTGCGCGAGGATCGCGCGCGCCTCCGCGACGGACTTGCCGCGGATGTGGTCGCACACCAGCCGCGCCTTGCGGGCGGACGTGCGGACGTAGCGGGCCTGGGCGCGGACGACGGGGCGCTCGCCGGGCGTGCGGTCACGCTGCGGAGCCGCCTTGGGCTCCTCGGCGGGCGCGTCGGCCTCGGCCTTCTTGCGCGTCCGACGCTTGGGCGCGGGCTTCTCCTCGGCGGGCGCCTCGTGCCTCGGCCTCCGCCTCGGCCTTCGCGGCCTCCTCGGCGCTCGCCTCGGCGGCCTCGTCGGCCTGCTCGGCGGCGACGGCGGCCTTGACCTCGGCGGCCGTCTCGGCAGCCTCGTCCTTGGCGGCGCGCGCCTTCGGGCTGGTCTTCTTCGGCTCGGCCACGACTAGCGGACCTTCCCCGTGCCGGCGTGGCCGCGGTAGGTGCGGGTCGGCGCGAACTCGCCGAGCTTGTGGCCGACCATCGACTCGCTCACGAACACGGGCACGTGCTTGCGGCCGTCGTGGACGGCGATCGTGTGCCCGACCATCTCGGGGAAGATCGTCGAGGTCCGCGACCAGGTCTTGACCATGACTTCTTGTTCTCGTCGTTCATCTTGAGGATGCGGCCCATGCAGGCGCTCCTCGACGAACGGGCCCTTCTTGCTTGAGCGACTCATCGGTTCTTGCCCTTCCCACGGCGGCGACCACGGACGATGTAGCGGTCGGACGCCTTGTTCTTCTTGCGCGTGCGGTAGCCGAGCGTCGGCTTGCCCCACGGCGTGACCGGGTGGCGACCGGCGGTGGTCGAGCCCTCGCCGCCGCCGTGCGGGTGATCGACCGGGTTCATGGCGGTGCCGCGCGTCTGCGGGCGGACGCCCATGTGACGCTTGCGGCCGGCCTTGCCGATCTTGACGTTCTGGTGATCGGCGTTGCCGATCGTGCCGATCGTGGCGCGGCACTCGGCGCGGACCATGCGCATCTCGCCCGAGGGGAGGCGCAGGGTGGCCATGCCCTCGTCCTTGGCCATGAGCTGGATCGCTCGTGCCGGCGGAGCGGCCGAGCTGGCCGCCGCGGCCGGGCTGCAGCTCGACGTTGTGGACCACGGTGCCGACCGGCATGTTCGCCAGCGGCAGGCAGTTGCCGGTCGTGATCTCGGCGCTCGGGGCCGGACATGACCATGGCGCCGACCTCGAGTCGCGCCGGGGCCAGGATGTAGGCCTTCTCGCCGTCCACGTAGTGGAGCAGCGCGATGTAGGCGGTCCGGTTGGGGTCGTACTCGATCGCGGCGACCTTCGCCGGGACGCCGTCCTTGCGGCGCTTGAAGTCGACGCGGCGGTAGAGGCGCTTGGCGCCGCCGCCGCGATGGCGCGAGGTCTTGCGGCCGTTGGCGTTGCGGCCGCCGGTCTTCTTCAGACCCTCGACGAGCGTGCGCTCGGGCTCGGTCTTCGTGATCTCCGCGAAGTCGGGGTACGTCGAGAAGCGACGACCGGGGCTGGTGGGCTTGGGCTTGCGAATGGCCATGCGTTACCCCTCCAGCCCCTGCAGGCCCTGGAAGACCGGGATCGTGTCGCCGGGGCGCACCTGGACGATGGCCTTCTTCCACTGCCGCGTGCGGCCGGACGTGTAGCCGCGGCGCTTGGGCTTGGAGCGGACCGTGATCGTGCGGACGTCGAGGACCTTGACGCTCGAAGAGCGCCTCCACGGCCTGGCGGATCTGCGTCTTGTGCGCGTCCGGATGGACGCGGAAGGTGTACTTGTCGTTGGCGGCGAGCACGTAGCTCTTCTCGCTGACGACCGGACGGATGATGACCTGGGTGTGATCCATGATCAGGCTTCCTCCTCCGACTCGAGGCGCTCGCCCTTGGCGCGCGCTGCGAGCTCGGTCAGGGCGTCCTCGCTGACGAGCAGCCGGGCCGGCGCCGATGATGTCGGCGACGCCGGCCTCGGTCGACGGCGAGCACCGTGACGCGCTGCAGGTTGCGGAACGAGCGGGCGACCAGCGCCTCGTCCTCGGTGAGGACGACGAGGACCGCGCCGCCGCCGGACCAGTCCGACAGCAGCGCGGCGGCCTGCTTGGTCGAGGGCGTCTCGAAGGCCGCGACGTCGAGGACGGCGAGCGACCCGCGCTCGGCGTGCACCGACAGGGCGCTGCGCAGCGCCGCGCGGCGCTCCTTGCGGTTGACCTTGAAGGTGTAGTGGCGCGGCTGCGGACCGAAGATGGTGCCGCCGCCGGTCCAGATCGGTGAGCGCGAGGAGCCGGCGCGGGCGCGGCCGGTGCCCTTCTGGCGCCACGGCTTGGCGCCGCCGCCGCGGACCTGGCCGCGCGTCTTCGTCGACGCGGTGCCCTGGCGGCGGGCGTTGAGCTCGGCGCGGACGGTCTCGTGGACGAGCGGGCCGTTGAAGCGCGCGCCGAAGACGTCGCGCGTCGAGGCCGACCGTCTTGGAGCCGCCGAGAATCGGAGCCTTAGCCATCGGTGCGCACCTCCACGAGGCCGCCGCGTGGCGCCGGGGACGGCGCCGCGGATCAGCAGCAGGTTCTGGCCGGCGTCGACGCGCACGATCGTCGAGGCCGCGCTGGGTGATCGCGCTTGTTGCCCATCTGGCCCGGGCCGCGGATGCCCTTGAACACGCGGGCCGGCCAGGCCGAGGCGCCGATCGAGCCCGGGGCGCGCACGTTGTGCGAGCCGTGGGACCGGGGCCGCGGCTGAAGTCGTGGCGCTTGATCGTGCCCTGGAAGCCCTTGCCCTTCGAGACGCCCGCGACCTTGACCTTGTCGCCGCTCGAAGAACGAGTCGGCGGTGACGGTGTCGCCGACGTTCAGCTCGCCGCCCTCGTCGCGGAACTCGACGAGGTGCTTGTGCGGCGCGGCGTCGGCCTTCTGCAGGTGGCCGAGCTCGGCGCTTGGTCAGGTGCTTCTCCTTCGTCGCTCCGAAGGCGAGCTGGACGGCGTCGTAGCCGTCGCGGTCGGCGGTGCGCCGGCGGTCACGGGGCAGGGACCGGCCTCGAGCACGGTGACGCGCTCGACGCGGCCGTCCTCGATGAAGAGCTGGGTCATGCCGAGCTTCTTGGCGAGGATCGCGGACATCGATGCTTACCCGGCGAGGCGGATCTCGATGTCGACGCCCGCGGGAAGATGGTCGAGGCGCTGAAGCGAGTCGACCGTCTTGGGCGTCGGCTGGTGGATGTCGATCAGACGCTTGTGGGTGCGGATCTCGAAGTGCTCGCGCGAGTCCTTGTCCTTGAACGGCGAGCGGATCACGCAGTAGACGTTCTTCTCGGTCGGCAGGGGCACGGGACCGGTGACGGTCGCGCCGGTGCGCGACGCCGTCTCGACGATCTCCTTGGCGGCGGTCTCGATGGCCTGGTGGTCATAGGCCTTGAGCCGGATGCGGATCTTGTTCTGGGTGGCGGCTGCCATTGTGGCTGCTCTTCGTCTGTTCCGTCTGCTGTCTGATGAAAGGTTCGTACTGCCCTACTGCGTGCTGAAGGCGGATCCCCGTGAACCGGCTGGGGGCCCGCCGTCAGGTCCGGCGTGTGTCGTATCTGCTGTGGCCGGCGCGGGACGGGCCGTCACGGCCCCGCCCCTGTGCCGGAACTACTCGATGATCTCGGTGACGACGCCCGAGCCGACCGTGCGGCCACCCTCGCGGATGGCGAAGCGCAGGCCCTGCGTCCATGGCGATCGGCTGGATCAGCTCGATCGTCATCGCGACGTTGTCGCCCGGCATGACCATCTCCGTGCCCTCGGGCAGGTTGGCGACGCCGGTCACGTCGGTCGTGCGGAAGTAGAACTGCGGCCGGTAGCCGGTGAAGAACGGCGTGTGACGGCCGCCCTCCTCCTTCTTCAGGACGTAGACCTCGGCCTTGAACTTGGTGTGCGGCGTGATCGAGCCCGGCTTGCAGAGAACCTGGCCGCGCTCGATCTCCTCGCGCTTGGTGCCGCGCAGCAGGCAGCCGACGTTGTCGCCGGCCTGACCCTCGTCGAGGATCTTGCGGAACATCTCGACGCCGGTGATGACCGTGTTCGTCGTGTCCTTGATGCCGACGATCTCGACCTCGTCGCCGGTGTTGACGATGCCCTGCTCGATGCGGCCGGTGGCGACGGTGCCGCGGCCGGTGATCGAGAAGACGTCCTCGACCGGCATCAGGAACGGCTTGTCGAGGTCGCGCGTCGGGCTCCGGGATGTAGGTGTCGAGGGCGTCGGCCAGCTCGACGATCTTCGCCTTGTACTCCTCGTCACCCTCGAGCGCCTTCAGCGCCGAGCCGGTGATGAAGGGGATGTCGTCGCCCGGGAAGTCGTACTCGTTGAGGAGGTCGCGGACCTCGACCTCGACGAGCTCCAGGAGCTCCTCGTCGTCGACCATGTCGGCCTTGTTGAGGAAGACGACGATGTACGGCACGCCGACCTGACGGGCGAGCAGGATGTGCTCACGCGTCTGCGGCATCGGGCCGTCGGCGGCGGAGACCACGAGGATCGCGCCGTCCATCTGCGCGGCGCCGGTGATCATGTTCTTGACGTAGTCGGCGTGACCGGGGCAGTCCACGTGGGCGTAGTGCCGGTTCTCGGTCTCGTACTCGACGTGCGAGGTCGCGATCGTGATCCCGCGCTCCTTCTCCTCGGGAGCGTTGTCGATCTCGGCGAAGCTCTTGGCCTCGCCGCCCATCTTCTCTGCGAGCACGGTGGTGATCGCGGCCGTCAGCGTCGTCTTGCCATGGTCGATGTGACCGATCGTGCCGACGTTGACATGCGGCTTGTCCCGCTCGAACTTCTCCTTGGCCACTGCGTTCGCTCCTGTGTCTCTCTGCGTCTGTCGTGGGTCTCGAAGCCGCTCTCTGGGCGAACCAGGGAAAGCTAGCTCAGATCGGCCGGCGGTGCTGTCTAGGCAGCGACCGCCTCGCCGGTGCGGTGCTCGACGATCTTCTCGGCGATGTTCGGCGGAACCTCGTCGTACTTCTCGAACTGCATCGTGTAGTTGGCGCGGCCCTGCGTGTTGGACCGGAGGTCCGTCGCGTAGCCGAACATCTCGCCGAGCGGAACCTCGGCCGTGATCGCGACGGCGTTGCCGCGCGGCTCCTGGCCCTCGAGCGCGCCCGCGGCGCTTGCTGAGGTCGCCGATCACGTCGCCGATGAAGTCCTCGGGCGTCACGACCTCGACCTTGAAGATGGGCTCCAGCAGGACCGGCTTGGCGCGCTTGGCGGCCTCCTTGAAGGCCAGCGAGCCGGCGATCTTGAAGGCGATCTCCGACGAGTCCGTGTCGTGGTACTTGCCGTCGATGAGGTCGCACGCGTGACGTCGACCATCGGGTAGCCGGCCTTGACGCCGGTGCCCATGGCCTCCTCGCAGCCCTTCTCGACCGCGGGGATGAACTCCGACGGGATCGAGCCGCCCTTGATCTCGCTGACGAAGTCGAAGCCCTCGCCGGGCGCCGGCTCCATCGTTGATGTAGACGACGCCGTACTGGCCCGAGCCGCCGGTCTGGCGGACGAACTTGCCCTCGATCTTCTTGGCCGTGCCGCGCACGGTCTCGCGGTAGGAGACCTGCGGCTTGCCGACGTTGGCCTCGACGTTGAACTCGCGGCGCATGCGGTCGACGAGGATCTCGAGGTGCAGCTCGCCCATGCCGGAGATCTCGGTCTGGCCGGTCTCCTCGTTGGTCTGCACGCGGAAGGTCGGGTCCTCCTCGGCCAGGCGGCCCAGCGCGACCGACATCTTCTCCTGGTCGGACTTCGTCTTCGGCTCGACGGCGACCTTGATGACGGGCTCGGGGAAGTCGATCTGCTCGAGCTTGACGGCCTTGTCCGGCTCGCACAGCGTGTCGCCGGTGACGATCTGCTTGATGCCGACGGCGGCGGCGATGTCGCCGGCGTAGACCTCGCGGGACGTCCTCGCGGTCGTTGGCGTGCATCATCAGGATCCGGCCGACGCGCTCGGACTTGCCGGTGGAGACGTTCAGCACCTTCGACCCGGCCTCGAGCCGGCCCGAGTAGACGCGGAAGTAGGTGAGCTTGCCGACGAACGGGTCGGACATGATCTTGAAGGCCAGTGCCGCGAACGGCTCGGAGTCGTCGGCGTTGCGGACGACGATCTCCTCGGTCTTCGGGTCGATGCCCTCGACGGGCGGCACGTCGAGCGGGGACGGCAGGTACGCGAGGACGGCGTCGAGCAGCGGCTGCACGCCGCTGGTTCTTGAACGACGAGCCGCAGAGGACCGGGGTGAACGCGATCTCGAGCGTCGCCTTGCGGATCGCCTGCTTGAGGCGGTCCACCGGGATCTCGGCGTCCTCGAGGATCAGCTCGACGAGCCCGTCGTCGTAGTGGCTGACCTCTTCGAGCAGGTGCTCGCGAGCGGCCTTGGCGCGCTCGAGATGCTCGGCCGGGATCTCACCGACGACGACGTCCTTGCCGAGGTCGTCCTTGTAGGTCGTGGCCTGCATCGTGACGAGGTCGATGATGCCGAGGAAGTCGCTCTCGGCGCCGATCGGAAGCTGGATCGGCACCGGCTTGCGCGCCGAGCCGGTCGATCATCGTCTGAACGCCCTTGTCGAAGTCCGCGCCGATGCGGTCCATCTTGTTGATGTAGGCGATGCGCGGGACGCCGTACTTGTCGGCCTGGCGCCAGACCGTCTCGGACTGGGGCTCGACGCCGGCGACGGAGTCGAAGAGGGCGATCGCGCCGTCGAGGACGCGCAGCGAGCGCTCGACCTCGACGGTGAAGTCGACGTGGCCGGGCGTGTCGATGATGTTGATGCGGTGGTCGTCCCACTCACAGGTCGTCGCGGCGGACGTGATCGTGATGCCGCGCTCCTGCTCCTGCTCCATCCAGTCCATCGTCGCGGCGCCCTCGTGGACCTCGCCGATCTTGTACGTGCGGCCGGTGTAGTAGAGGATCCGCTCGGTCGTCGTCGTCTTACCGGCGTCGATGTGCGCCATGATCCCGATATTCCGGGTCTTCTCGAGCGTGAACTTACGGGGCATGGGAGTCAGCTTGGTGTGGGTGAGGGCAAAGAAAACGGGCCACTCGGGCCCGCGCGCACAGGGGGTTGGAAACCCGGTCGTGGCGCTATGTGCTCGAGCGATCCATCCGTGAGCAGGGACGAGTCCGGCAGGGCACGCACATGAACAGCGCGCCGCACCGGATCGACGATGATAGCAGCACCCACGCGGCGGATTCGGAGGTTTCCCGCGGGGCCGTCAGGGGCCGCCGGGCGGCGGCCATCGCGGTGCTTCTCGGCGCATTCGCCGCGATCGCCGCGTCGTTTCTCCCGGTGCTGCGCGTGGCGATCGACGGCGAGCTCGAGCCCTCGCTGGACCGCACCGGGTGGGACCTCCACGGTCCGGCGCTGCTCGCCCTCGCGATCCTCGCCGTGGTGCTGCTGCCCGCCGCGGTGCGCGGCGTGACCGCCGCCGCGGCCGCCGTCACGCTCATCGGGTTCGTGCTGCTGGGCATCGTCCTGCTCGGCGACCTCCCGGACGTCGACGACACCGGCCTCGTCGGCGGGCGCCTCGTCGAGGGCACCCTGCGGGCCGGGACGGGCGCCTACGCCGAGGCCCTCGCCGGGGCGCTCGTGCTGTTCGGCGGCGGGGTGCTGGTGGCGCTGCGGGAGTAGCGGGCGGGTGTGGCGCTCCTAGGACCTCCACACCCGGCGCACGAGGAGCACGAGCAGGACGAGCACCAGGACCGCCACGAGGACCGCCGCGACAGTCCAGGCCACGAGGCCGGCACTCGGCTCGACGATGAACTCGCTGGACTCCTCCACTGCGAGCGTCAGCCACTCCATGCGCGAAGCTTAACGTCGGCGGGAGCGCCCGACGAGCGGATCTCGCGGGCGAGGGCGGCGGCCTCAGGGCAGGCGCCAGAGGTAGAGCGACGCGCGCTCCTCCCCCACGGCCCCGAGCTCCGCGACGGCCTCGGCGACACCCGGGCAGTCGGGGTGACCGCAGTCGTCGAAGGCGTCAGCTCGCCGGCTCGCCCGCCGGGCGGCGCGCGTCCGCCGGCAGGTCGTCGGCGAGGTCCAGCCCGTATGCGGCGTCCCGCTGGAACGGGTGCGCCCCGCGGCGGTGCCGCCAGCGGTAGAGCGCGCGGCCGCGCGCGTTCTCGGCGTGCCAGATGGCCTGGACGCTCAGCGGGAGCGTCGTCATCCAGAAGCGGTCGGGCACCGGGTCGAGCGGCTCGGGCGGGCGCCACGCGACGTCGGCGGCGACGTAGCCCTCGCCGTCCTCATAGGACAGCCGCTCGACGATCGCGCCGCGCTCGTCGGTGATCTGCGTCTCGCCGACGAGGATCGTGGGCCACGGGATCCGCGGCGCGAACGGCGTCTGCATCACGACGTCGCCGACGTGCGAGGCGTGCACCGCCGGGGCGCCCACGACGCGCGCGAGGCGTCCCGGGGACTCCCGGGCGAGATCGAGCATCTGCCCGTGCTCGCGCTCCCAGAAGTACGGCCGCGTCACGGGCCAGGTGGGGAACGACGGGAAGCACATGCCGCCGGCGACGAGGCGCACCCGGCCCCGCAGACGCGCGGCCGTGCGCGCCCGGATCCACTCGAAGCCGCTGGGCACGCCGATCGGACCGTCCCCGGTGACGCAGACCCCATCGTCGGCGCCGGCGGCGTAGGTCACGTTCTCCCACATGCTCGGCTGGTCCTTGTCGTGCAGGCGCACGGACCCGTCGGGTTCGCACAGGTAGTACGTGTTGCGCGCGTCGCGCCCGCGGATCGTGAGCGCGCCGCCGCCGATGAGGCACCCGTGCTCGCGGGCGAGAGCGCGGTAGGCGGCGAGCGGCCCGCCGTCCACGGGGCGCACGCAGCCCCCCATGATCGAATGGGCGAGGTTCGGCGCGCAGGAGACCTCGGGCAGCACCACGATGTCGGGCTGGTGCTCGCGCACCGCCTGCCCGACGACATCGGCGATGTGCCGCAGGTTGCGCTCGACCTCCCCCGGCCTCGCGGCGAGCTGGATGGCGACCACGCGGCGCGTCTCGACGGTCATGCCGGCCACGCTACGGCCGCCCGCCAACGCCGCCATCCCCACTCGGGGGGCAATGGCGCCCCGATGGGGGGATCCTGCTTGGCGCGGCCGCCGGGACGGTGTTGGATGGCGGCATGGCCTCGACCGTCGCCGCGCAGGCGCTGCCCCCGGCCCGCACCGGCGGGAACCTCCTCGATGACGACGTCGCGCTGCTCGAGGGGGTGCGCCGCGAGGGCGCCGCCGCCTTCGAGGACGACTGCCGCGCGTTCGGCGCGCTCGCCGACGCCCCCGCCGTCATCCGCGACGGGTTCGAGGCGAACGACCATCCGCCGGAGCTCGTCCGCTACGACCCGGACGGCGAGCGCGCCGACACGCTCGAGTTCCACCCCTCGTGGCACCGGCTCATGGGCCTGTCCGTGGAGCACGGGATCGCCGGAGCGCCCTGGGCGGACCCGCGCACCGGCGCCCACGTCGCCCGCGCCGCGAAGTTCCTCATGATCGCCCAGGCGGAGGCCGGCATCACGTGCCCGCTGGCGATGACCTACTCCTGCGTCCCGGCGCTGCGGCTCGCCGACACGACGGCCGGCTGGGAGCCGCTCGTGACCTCCGGGATCTACGACCCCGCGCCGGCCCCGGCCGAGGGCAAGCGCGGCGCGCTCGTCGGGATGGCGCTCACCGAGCGCTCCGGCGGGTCGGACGTGCAGACGTCCACGACGATGGCCGAGCCCGACGGCCCCGACGGCTGGCGGGTGACCGGGGCGAAGTGGTTCGTCTCCGCGGCGCAGTCGGACGCGTTCTTCGTGCTGGCGCAGACCACGGGCGGCCTCTCGCTGCTGCTCGTTCCGCGCATGACCCCCGACGGCGCGTTGAACGGCCTGCGCTTCGACCGCCTGAAGCCGAAGCTCGGGAACCGCTCGAACCCCACCGCGGAGGTCGAGCTCGAGGACGCCCACGGCGTGCTCGTCGGCGAGGAGGGGCACGGCGTGCGCGCGATCATGGCAATGATCGGCGGCACGCGGCACGACTGCGTGCTCGGCTCGACCGCGGTCATGCGCCTCGGCACGGCGGAGGCCGTCCACTGGGCCGCCAACCGCGTCGCCTTCGGGCGCCGGCTCGCGGAGCAGCCCGCGATGCAGGCCGTGCTCGCCGATCTGGCGCTCGAGTCGGAGGCCGCGACCGCCGGCGCCCTGCGCCTGGCGCGGGCCACCGAGGCGGCGCACCACGGCGACCGCGACGAGGCGGTCTTCGCGCGGCTGGCCGCGCCGGTCCTGAAGTACTGGACCTGCAAGCGCGCGCCCCAGCACCTCGGCGAGGCGCTCGAATGCCAGGGCGGCTTCGGCTACATCGAGGAGTCCCGGCTCGCGCGTGCCTACCGCGAGGCCCCGCTCATGTCCGTCTGGGAGGGCTCGGGCAACGTCCAGGCCCTCGACGTGCTGCGCGCGCTGGGCCGCTCCCCCGAGGCGCTCGACGCCGTCCTCGGCGAGGTCGCCGCGGCGGAGGGCTCCAGCCCGATCCTCGATGCCGAGCTCGAGGCGCTGCGCGCGGTGACGCCCGTCCCCACCGACGAGGGCGGCGCCCGCCTGCTCGCCGGGCGGCTCGCTCGCGCCATCCAGGCGTCGCTGCTCGTCCGCCACGCCCCCGACGCGGTCGCTGACGCCTTCTGCGCGACGCGCCTCGGCCCGGCGGCCGGTCGCACATTCGGGGAGCTCCCGCCCGACGTCGACGTCGCGGCGATCGTCGAGCGCGCGGCGCCGGGCGGCACGGCGTGAAGGTCGTCGCGATCCAGCCGGACGTCGGGATCGGCGACGTCGAGAAGAACCTCGCCCATCTCGAGGACCTCATCCGGCAGGCCGCGCGCGAGCACGAGCCGGAGGCGATCTTCCTCCCGGAGAGCATGACGTCGAAGAACGTCTACGACCGGCGCATGCGCGCGGTCGCGCGACCGCTCGACGGCTCGCCGCTGATCCTGCTCCAGCGCATGGCGCGCGAGTTCGACTGCGTCGTGGGCGGGGGGTACATCGCGATCCGCGGCGACGACACCCGCGGCACGTACGCGGTGGTCGAGCCGGACGGGACGGCGCAGTTCCACGACAAGGATCAGCCGTCGTTCTGGGAGAACAACTACTACTCCGGCGGCGAGGACGACGGCGTGATGGAGACGTCGCTCGGGCCCATCGGCATCGCCAACGGCTTCGAGTGGGGGCGCACGCGCACCGCCCGCAGGATGCTCGGCCGCGTGCGCCTGCTCGCCGGCGGCATGCACTTCCCGTCCTTCCCGTCATGGCGCCTGACGAAGCCCTGGTTCTGGGATCGCGACCATCAGGCGCTGCTGCAGTACGAGCGTGAGACGCCGCCGCGCATGGCCCGGCTGCTCGGCGTGCCCGCCGTGCACCCCTCGCACGTGGGCGCGTTCACCATGGAGACGATGATGGTCCCGGGCCTGCCGTGGCCATCGATCTGCGTCGGTGAGACGGCCATCTGCGATGCCGACGGCGTCGTACTGGAGCGGCTCTCGTACGAGGACGGCGAAGGCTGGATCTGCGCCGAGATCGACGTGACCGCCGAGCCGCGCCCGCGGGATCCGATGCCGCCCGGCTTCTGGAACTCGCTGCTCCCGGTGTCGGTGCACGCCGTCTGGCACGTCGGCAACGTGCACGGCCGCGTGAAGTACGAGGCGATGAAGGCCCTGGGCCGCCACCCCTGGCAGCAGTAGACGACCCCCGGAACGAGGACGCGATGGCGACACAGCACCTGGACACCGACTACCTGCTCCTCGGGGCCGGGGCCATGAGCATGGGCTTCGCCGACGTGATCCTCTCCGAGGACCCGACGGCGCGGATCGTCATGGTCGACCGGCACGCGAACCCCGGGGGGCACTGGAACGACGCGTACCCGTTCGTCCGGCTGCACCAGCCCGCCGCCTTCTACGGGCTGCACTCCGCGAGCCTCGGGCGCGGCGGCGAGGACCTGAGCTCGGGGGCGAACCTCGTCGCGTACTACCGCGACGCGATGGACGCCTTCGTGCGCAGCGGCCGGGTCACGTTCCTGCCGATGAGCGAGTACGGCGACGACGGCCGCATCACCTCGATCGTCGACCGCGACCAGGTCACGACGGTCAGCGCCCGCCGCCGGATCGTGGACGGGACATACAGCCACGTGATGGTGCCGTCGATGTGCCCGCCGCGGTACGCCGTCGACCCGGACGTCACGGTCGTCCCGCCCAACGACCTGGCGCGGATCCGGCGACCGTGGGAGCGCTACGTGATCATCGGCGCGGGCAAGACCGGCATCGACTCGATCCTGTTCCTGCTCGACAACGGCGTCGCCCCCGAGCGGATCCAGTGGATCATGCCCAACGACGCCTGGCTCCTGGACCGCGGCGCCATGCAGCCGGACCTCGTGCTCGACAGCGTCGTCGCGATGGTGCAGAGCATCGCCGACGCCACCGAGATCCAGGACGCGTTCCTGCAGCTCGAGCGCCAGGGGATCGTCTTCCGGCTCGACGAGAGCAGCCTCCCCGCCAAGTGGCGCTGCGCGACGGTGGACCGGCGCGAGCTCGCCGGCCTGCGCCGCGTGGAGGACGTCGTGCGGCTCGGCCGCGTCCAGCACGTCGGCTCGGACGAGATCCGGCTCGACGAGGGCACGATCGACGCGGCGCCCGACACGCTGTTCGTGGACTGCTCCGCGAACGGCCTGGCCAAGCGGGCTCCCACGCCCCTGTTCGCGCCCGGGCGGGTGACCCTGCAGCCCGTGTTCATGTGCCAGCAGACGTTCAGCGCGGCGCTGCTCGCCCATCTCGAGCTGCTCGACCTGGCCGACGAGCACCGCAACCGCATCTGCACCCCCGTCCCCCATCCGGAGCACGTCCTCGACCTCGCGAGCACCCTGGTCACGACGAGCCAGAACATGTTGAACTGCAATCGCCACATGGCGCTGTGGCTGCGCCGCACGCGGCTCTTCCTCGGCCACCACGCCGCGCCACACCGCTATCTGCTGGGCTCGGCGCGGCTGGCGATGATCCAGCGCCGGGCGACCGCCTCGATGCGCACGATGCAGTCCGGGGCGCGCGTCGAGCCGGCAGCCGACCGGCGCGTGACCGCGGGCGTGGGCACGTAGCGCGGGTCGCCGGGCCGCGCAGCGGTTAGATTCGCCTGCGTGGGCGACGAGGACCTCGAGGCAGCGCTCGCGCGCGAAGCGAACCTGCGCGAACGGCTGCGCGTCTTCGGGCACATCCGCGAGGCGCTGGGGCGCCTGCGCGCGCTCGGGTCCGTCGAGGCGATGATCGAGCACGTCCCCGCGGAGACCGCGCGCGCCTGCGACGTCGATCGCGTCGCGGTGTACGGCGTGAGCGACGGGCTGCTCGTCGCCCAGTCGTTCTTCGTCCGCGACGACCCGCGCGCCGGGGCGAAGCTCCTGGCGTTCAGCCGCAGGCACCCTGCGCCCCTGCACGAGCAGATCCTCGAGCGCGAGATGCTCCGCCGCCGGCGGCCGATGGTGGTGCGCGACGCCCAGCAGCACCCGCAGACGTTCAAGGAGCTCGTGTCCGTCTACGGCACGCACGCGTACGTCGCCGCGCCGATCATGCCCGAGGGCCGGGTCATCGGGTTTCTCCACGCGGACAAGGGCATCCAGCGACCGGGCGACCCGGACGGCGTGGACGAGCTCGACCGCGACGCGGTGTGGGCCTTCGCCGAGGGCTTCGGCTACGCGATCGAGCGCATGCGCCTCCTCGAGCGCCTGCGCACCCAGGCCCAGGACGTCCGCCGGCTCGTCGCGCAGACGGAGGCCATCCTCGGCGATCACCTCGAAGCCCAGGTCGAGCTGGCGACGGGCCCGTCGTTCGGGGATCCGCTGGATCACACCGCCGCGGCCCTCTTCCCCGGCTCGGACGCCGGGGTCGACGGCCAGCTCACCCCGCGCGAGCGTGAGGTCCTGGCGCTCATCGCCGAGGGCGCGACGAACAGCCAGATCGCCGCGCGCCTGGTGATCACGCAGGACACCGCGAAATCCCACGTCAAGCGCATCCTGCGCAAGCTCGGGGCCGGCAACCGCGTCGAAGCCGCGGCGATGTACCTGCGCTCCCGCGGCTAGGGCAGGCGCCAGAGGTAGAGCGACGCGCGCTCCTCCCCCACGGCCCCGAGCTCCGCGACGGCCTCGGCGACACCCGGGTAGTCGGGGTGGCCGTAGTCGTCGAAGGCGATCAGCGCGCCGGGCGCGAGCGCCGGGCGCCACGCGGCGACCTCCGCGAGCGTCGGCTCGCGCTCGTGCGAGCTGTCGATGAAGAGGAGGTCCACGCCCGTGGTCGCACCGGGCCCGTTCTCGCCCAGGCCCTCGACGAACGTGATCCGCCGGCGCGCGTCCGGGCCGCCGAGGTCCACGTAGCGCTCCCGCTGCTCGCGCACGACCGGGTCCCAGCTCTCGATCGTCCGCTGCGGATCGGCGATCGCCAGCGCGACCGTCGCCCACGCCGTGCCCGTCCCGAGCTCCACGACCCGCCGCCGCCCCGCCGCCGCCTCCAGCAGCGCCTGCAGCTTCGCCGGCCGCAGCGCCGAATCCAGCGAGAACACATCCCCGTCCTTCCGCGCCCGGGCACGAGCACGGACGACAAACCGCGCGACCGGCCACGGCAACCGCCGCAGCGCCTCCACGGAGAACCGGATCTCGTCGCGAGCGCTCATGAGGAGTCCGGCGATGTCTGACCAGACATCGCCGCTGGGAGCGGGCGTCGGGTGCGTCAGACGCGCCCGGGCACGGTGTCGCCGGACGCGAGCTGGCAAGGACGCAGCCGAAACCGATAGCACCGCTATCGGTGAGGCGAGGACGCCGCCAGATCGTGATCGGCGGCGCATGCACCGGGCGCGGATGGCGCGCCCGGCGTCCGCTACCAGCGGTAGTGGGCGAAGGCCTTGTTGGCCTGCGCCATGCGGTAGATGTCGTCCTTGCGCTTGTAGGCGCCGCCCTGCTGGCTCGTGGCGTCGAGCAGCTCGTTGGCGAGGCGCTGGGCCATGGTCTTCTCGCGGCGCTGGCGGGCGAACTCGACGAGCCAGCGCACGGCGAGCGTGCGGGCGCGGCGGGCGGGAACCTCGACGGGCACCTGGTAGGTGGCGCCGCCGACGCGGCGGGAGCGGACCTCGAGGGCCGGGGTGAGCGACTTGATCGCGGCCTCGAGGGCCTCGACGGGGTCGTTGCCGGTCTTCTCGGCGAGGATCGCGAGGGCGTCGTAGACGATGGCCTCGGCGGTCGACTTCTTGCCGTCGAGCATCACCTTGTTCACGACCTGCTGGACGAGGCGCGAGCGGTGAATGGGGTCCGGCTCGACCGGCCGGATGGTGGCGGAGTTACGGCGCATGGTGGGTCCTAGCTCTTCTTGACGCCGTACTGGCTGCGGGCCTTCTTGCGATCGCTGACGCCGGCGGCGTCGAGCGTCCCGCGCACGACCTTGTAGCGGACGCCCGGCAGGTCCTTGACGCGACCGCCGCGGACGAGCACGACCGAGTGCTCCTGCAGGTTGTGGCCCTCGCCGGGGATGTAGGCGGTGACTTCCGCGCCGCCGGAGAGGCGGACGCGGGCGACCTTGCGCAGCGCCGAGTTCGGCTTCTTCGGCGTCGTGGTGTAGACGCGCGTGCAGACGCCGCGGCGCTGGGGCGCGGCGGTCTTCTTCTTGCGCCCCTTGCCGGTCTTCAGACCGGGGGTGGAGAGCTTCTTCGGCTTGGGCGTGCGGCCCTTGCGGATGAGCTGGCTGGTCGTGGGCATGCAGACGCAGGAGAGTAGCAGCGGCGGGGCCTACGCCGCCCCGGCCACGAGCGCGAGCGCGTCGGCCGGTGTCGTGTAGTCCAGGCCCTGGTCCCTGGCGACGGGCTCGTAGGTGACCTTGCCGGCGGCGACGTTGAGGCCCTTGAGGAACCCGGGGTCGCTCGCGAGCGCGTCGTGGACGCCGTGGTCGGCGAGCTTCAGCACGAACGGCATCGTGGCGTTCGTCAGCGCCCAGGTGCTGGTGATCGGCACGGCGCCCGGCATGTTCGCCACGCAGTAGTGGGTGATCCCGTCGACCTCGTACGTGGGGTCGCTGTGGGTGGTCGCCTTGGAGGTCTCGAAGCAGCCGCCCTGGTCGATCGAGACGTCGACGAGCACGGTGTGGCGCTTCATCAGGCGCAGCTGCTCGCGCGTGATGACGTGCGGGGCCTTGCCGCCCTTGACGAGCACCGCGCCGATGACGAGGTCGATCTCGGGCAGGCGCTGCTCGATCTCGAGCGTGGAGGCGAAGCACGTGGACGCGAGCCAGTTCATCTGGTGCTCGAGCTCGCGCAGCCGGTCGATGTTGCGGTCGTAGATGTAGACCTCGGCGCCCATGCCGAGCGCGATCTGCGCGGCGTTCTGGCCGACGACGCCGCCGCCGATCACCATGACCTTGCCGGCCGCCACGCCGGGCACGCCGCCGAGCAGCAGGCCGCGTCCGCCGAGCGGCTTCTCGAGCATGAAGGCGCCGGCCTGCGTGGCGATCTTGCCGGCGATCTCGCTCATCGGCGCGAGCAGCGGCAGGCGGCCCTGCCGGTCCTCGACGGTCTCGTAGGCGATGCAGGTCGCGCCGCTGGCGATGAGGCCCTGCGTCTGCTCGGGGTCGGGCGCCAGGTGCAGGTACGTGAAGAGCGTCTGCCCTTCGCGCAGCCGCTCGATCTCGACCGCCTGGGGCTCCTTGACCTTGACGACCATGTCGGCCTGCGCGAAGACGGCGTCGGCGTCGGGCACGATCCGCGCGCCCTGCGCCTCGTACTCGGCGTCACTGATCGCCGAGCCCTCGCCCGCGCCGTGCTGGATCACGACCTCGTGGCCGTGCTGGCTGAGCTCGCGCACGCCGGAGGGGGTGATGGCGACGCGGTACTCGTCGGTCTTGATCTCGGTGGGCACGCCGACCTTCATGGGGTCCTCTCAGTCGTTGGTGTCATGTGGCGCTCGCGCGCCGGGACGGATGAACGATCTCGCTGCCGCGCAGCGCGAGCCAGAACTCGATCCGGTCGCGGGCGGAGCTCAGGTCGCGGCCGGTCAGCTGCTCGATCTTGCGGATGCGGTAGCGCAGCGTGTGGCGGTGGCAGTAGAGGCGCCGCGCGGCGGCCTCCCACTGCCCGTTGCATTCGATGAACGCCTCGAGCGAGCGCATCAGCTCACCCCCGTAGTGGCCGTCGCCGCTCTCGATCGGCGCGAGCAGCGAGTCGCAGTAGAGCCGCAGCGCCTCCGTGTCCTGGAGCGACAGGAGCAGGCGGAAGGATCCGAGGTCGCGGTAGGTGGCGACCTCGGGAACGGGCATCGGGCCGCCGCTGAGGGCCGGCCCGGAGCCGCCGTGCTCGACGCGGGTGAGCTCGCGCGCCTCGAGCGCGAACCGCGCCTCGTGCCAGCTCTCGCGCACGCGGCCGGCGGGGAGCGCGCGGCCGGCGCCCGCGCCCGCGACGGCGCCGGTCTGCTCGGAGACGCGGGCGGTGATCCGCCCGGCGACCTCCGCGAGCTCCTCGTCGAGGAACCCGGGGAGCAGCGCGCCGACGAAGCGCCCGTGCTGGGCGACGAGCCCGCTGACCGCCTCCCCGCGCAGCGCGTCGACGAGCGCCGCCTCGACGGCGTCGGCGCGGCGGTCGGCGGGTGCGAGCACGAGTGTCGTGACGCGTCCGCCGAGGCCGAACGGCTCGAGGCGGCGGGTGAGCTCGGCGCCCTCGAGGTCGCCGCCGACGGCGGCCGACAGCACGTCGCCCGCGAGGCGGCGCTCGGTGCTGTCGGCGACGCGTCGGCGCAGCAGCTCGAGCGCGATGACGGTGACGGCCTGGTGCAGGATGAGCCGGTCGATCTCGGCGAGGCTTCCGGTGTCCTTGGCGGCGACGAGCCAGGCCTGCGGCAGGCCGTCGTCGGGCCCGTCGGGCGAGCCGACGGGGAGCGCCAGCGCGCGGGCCGCGAGGTCGGGGTCGGCGGGGACGAAGCCGCGGGCCTCGCCGCGACGCGCGCGCTCGCGCAGTTCGTCGCCGAGGGCGGTGACGGTCTCGGGAGCGAGCTCGCGGCGGAAGGCGTGGAGCGCCTCGAGCTCGCCGCGGCCGTCGAACACGAGTGCGGGCCCGCCGACGAGCGCGGCGATGGCGGCGACGATCGCGTCGAGCCCGCGTTCGCTGAGGACGATCCGCTGCAGGCGCTCCTGCGCGGCGATCGACCGGCGCAGCAGCGCGTACTGCTCGTTCACGAGCCGCGTGAAGGCGCGCTCGGTGATCGCGATGAACGGCGTGTCGTACGGCACCTCGTAGAGCGGGAAGCCGCGGGCCCGTGCGGCGTCGACGAGCACCTTGGGGACCTTCTGATGGCCGAGGCCCGTCGCGTACCCCAGGCCCGCCAGGCCGTGGTCGGCGAGCCGCGCGACGTACTCGCGCTGGGCCTTGGCGGTGTCGAGCGCCATCCCGGTCGTCAGCAGCAGTTCCCCGCCCGAGAGGAACGGCGTCGGGTCGGCCAGCTCGGAGATGTGCACCCACCGGACGGGCGCCTCGAGCCCCTCGTCGCCGGCGAGGAGCCGGACGTCGAGGTCGGCGAAGACGTCGCGGACGGTCAGCATCGATGGCGCCGGCGGGCGGCCCGGCCGCCTAGCTGCTCCCCATGCGGCGCGAGGCCTCCTCGAGGACCGGGCGCAGCACGGCCTCGATCTCCTCGAACTGTTCGGGGCCCGCGATCAGCGGCGGGGCGAACTGGATGACGGGGTCGCCGCGGTCGTCCGCGCGGCAGATGAGGCCGCGGCGGAACAGCTCGCCGCTGAGGTACCCGCGCAGGAGCGTCTCGGCCTCCTCGCCGTGGAAGCTCTCCTTGGTGTCGCGGTCCTTGACGAGCTCGATGGCGTGGAAGTACCCGGCGCCGCGCACGTCGCCGACGATCGGGATGTCGCGCAGCGACTCGAGCATCGCGCGCAGGTGCTGCTCGTTCTCGTTGACGTGCTCGAGGATGCCCTCCTCCTCGAACGCCGCGATGTTCGCGAGCGCGACGGCGGCGGCCATCGGGTGGCCGCCGAAGGTGAAGCCGTGCACGAACGAGGTCGACCCTTCCAGGAACGGCTCCATCACGCGGTCGGAGGCGATCATCGCGCCCATCGACGCGTAGGACGAGGTGAGCCCCTTGGCCGTCGTGATGATGTCGGGCTGGTAGTCGAAGCGCTGGGCGCCGAACCACGTTCCGAGCCGGCCCCAGGAGCAGATGACCTCGTCGGAGATCAGCAGCACGTCGTACTGGTCGCAGATCTCGCGCACGCGCTGCCAGTAGCCCTCCGGCGGGACGAAGCAGCCGCCCGCGTTCTGGACGGGCTCCATGATCACGGCGGCGACCGTCTCGGGGCCCTCGAACTCGATCCGGGCCGCGACGGCCTCGGCGAGGTTCTCGACCCCGTAGCCGGGCGCGAGCCGGTAGAGGTTCGTGTTCGCGACGTGGCAGCCGCCGGGCGTGAACGGCTCGAACGGCTGGCGCAGGCCGGTGACCCCCGTCGCGGAGAGCGCTCCGAGCGTCGTGCCGTGGTAGGCGATCTCGCGCGCGATGAACTTCGTCTTGTTCGGGTTCCCGGTGAGCTTGTGGTACTGGCGGGCGACCTTCAGCGCGGTCTCGACGGACTCGCCGCCGCCGGAGGTGAAGAAGACCCGGTTGAGGTCGCCCGGGGCGAGCGAGGCGACCTTGGCCGCGAGCTCGATCGCGCGCGGGTGGGCGTAGGACCAGGTCGTGAAGAAGCCGAGCTCCTTGGCCTGGTCGGCCCCGGCCTGCGCGATGTCGGCGCGGCCGTGGCCGATGTTCACGCAGAACAGCGCGCTGAGCGCGTCGAGGTAGCGGTTGCCGTGCTCGTCCCAGACGTAGCAGCCGTCGCCCTTGACGATCACGGGCACCTCGGCGCCGCGGTCGTAGGCGCCCATGCGACTGAAGTGCAGCCACAGGTGGCGCTTGGCCAGTTCCTGGTAGTCGATCGCCGTTCCTGCTGAGGCTTCTGTCGCCATCGGACCCTCGCTCTTCTCCACTGTGTCAGACCGGTTGATCGATCTGGACAACGCCGGTGCCCAGCCTACCCCGCTGCAACGCCGCCGTGGCGCAGCAGTCGCGGTCCAGCGATTGTCCGCGATGGCGCACCAGGGGCCGGACGGTCGTCCAGGCCGTCGTCAGGAGCGGTGCGGAGCGGTCAGCCCGCGCTGGGGACCGGGGCGCCCGTGCGGCGCGCCGGTCCAGCGGCGGGACGAGCCGGCATGCCCGCGCCGCCGAGCGCGGAGCGCGGGGCCGGCGTGAGCGCCGAGGCGACGATCACGAGCAGGAAGGCGATGCCCTGGAGGGCGATGCCGAGCGGATCGCCGGGCAGCGGGTCACCGAACACGAGGATGCCGCCGGAGATGCAGGCGACGCTCATGGCGGTGCCGGTGAGGGCGATGACGGAGACCGCCTCGCCGTCCTGCAGGCTGCGGGCGGACGCGTAGAAGGCGGCGGCGGAGGCGCAGAGCGCGACGGCCGTCCACGGGCTGAGGATCGCGAGGATCCCGTGGTGGGAGACGAGGCCGGAGAGCGCCTTCACGGAGACGTTGCAGACGCCGAAGAGGATGCCGGAGGCGATCGCGAGCGCGACGCCGTGGTGCTCGGCGCGGGCGCCGGCCGCGTGCGGGCCGACGATCAGCAGCGCGCCGATGCCGAGCAGGCCGGCCTCGAAGGCGATCATCGGGGCGAGCGAGTAGGAGGCGTGCGAGCCGGTCTGCGCCGGCATCGTGACGGCGAGCAGCACGAGGCCGGTGGCGGTCATGCCCAGGCCCCACCACTGACGGCGGCTGACCTTCATCCCGAAGATCCGGTCGGCCATCACGGCGATCAGGGCGACGCCGCCCGCGACGACCGCCTGCACGGTGGACATCGGCGCGAGCGCCAGGGCGGCGACGTGGAGCAGCCACGCCAGTCCGCCGACGCCCATCCCGATCGCGAACCACTTCGACGACCACAGCTCGGCCGCGGTGTGCAGCGGGCGGCGGATGTCGACCGAGGGGGCCGCGCAGGCGCCGCGGTGCTTGAAGAAGAACGCGAGGTTGCTGCCGATGGCACAGAGCAGCGCGAAGAGGATGCCGAGTTGGAGCGTCATGCTTGGAGGGGTACGGCGGGACCGGTGCGGCGACGGGAGCCGGGGACTGTCCTTGTCATCGGCACCCGCACCTGCGGGGTTGACCGATCCGCTGTGCATAGGGTACCCCGGAAGGCCCGTCCGGGTACCCAGGTTCCCCCGTGAATCCACGAAACACCTGCAAACCGCTGCTCCTGGTCGACGTTGATGGCGTCATCTCGCTCTTCGGATTCCCGTCCAATGAGCGTCCAGCGGGCTCCTGGATGTTCATCGACGGGTCGCCCCACCTGATTTCGGCCGCCGCGGCCGGGCACCTGCAAGCGCTCGGCGCCGATTTCGACCTCGTCTGGTGCACCGGCTGGGAGGAGAAGGCGAACGAGTACCTGCCGGCGGTGCTGGGGCTGCCCGGCGACCTGCCGGTGCTGAGCTTCGACCGCAATCCCGGCCGCGGGCACGCCCACTGGAAGCTCGCGGCGATCGAGGAGTACGCGGGGCCCGAGCGCGCTCTGGCGTGGGTCGACGACGCGCTGAATGACGCGTGCCGATCGTGGGCCAGACTTCGGGCGGCCCCGACACTGCTGGTCGACACGCTGCCGCACGAAGGGCTGGCGGACGAGCACGTCCGCACGCTCGCCGCCTGGGCCCGCGGGCTCTGACGCCGCGCCGGCCCGAGGCGGGCACGGTGCGCCGCGCCCGGGGAGCTCCGCGTGATGCCCGGGAGGGGGATCACGCGCCCCGGGCGCGGTGAGACCGCTGCCCGCCCGACCAGGACTACGAGTCGACCGCGTCCGAGATCCGCTTGTCGGCGTCCTCGAGCTCCTTCTCGAGCTTCTCGTAGTCGCCCTTCTCGACGGCCTTGTTGACCTTCTTGACCGACTTCTCGAGCGCCCGGTCGATGCGGTCCGCGTAGGTGTCGTCCGCGACGACGAGGATCGCCGACGTGCCCGGCGGCAGGTACTCCTCGACGTCGAAGCCGAGCTCCTTCTCCTCGTGGCGCTTCTTCAGCTCGCCGATGCCGGCGCCGATGCCGGCGCCGAGCGCGGTCGCGAGCAGCAGCGGCGGCGCGAACAGGCCGACGACGATGCCGGCACCCGCGCCGAGCACCGCGCCGCCGCCGACCGGCGAGGCGACGCCATGCTCGTCCACCGTGACCTCACCGGCCTCGTCGCGACTCGCGACGACGGCGCCGACGACCGCGAAGTCCTCCGCACGCTGCGCCTCCTTCAGCGCCTTGAAGTCGGCTTCGGCAGCCGCCGCGTCGTCATACGTCGCGACGTACAGAATGAGGTTCTCTCCGGCCATGGTGCAGCTCCTTCGAACGAGGGACGGTCACCAGCACCGTACGCGAACGAGGCGGGCACGGTGCGCCGTGTCCGGGGAGCTCCGTGCGATCGCCGGGAGGGCGATCGCACGCCCCGGGCGCGGTGACACCGGTGCCCGCCCGACCACGACAGGCCGGGCGGGCACCAGCACCACCAGAGGCTTACTTGGACGAGTCGTCCGCCGGCAGATCGAGCTCGGCGAGCTCTTCGGCGAAGCCGGTCTCGGCGGGGCCGCCGGCGCCGATCTCCTCGAGCGTCGAGAGGTCCTGCTCGAACCCGGCGCCGAGGCCGGAGCCGAAGTCGTCCTCGGCGAGGCCCAGTTCGGCGGCCAGCTCGTCGGAGTCCAGCAGCGCGACGTCGTCGGCGCGCGGGAGCGGCTCGGTCGGCTCGATCTCGATGCGGCGGTAGCGCTTGAGGCCCGTCGCCGCCGGGATCAGCTTGCCGATGATGACGTTCTCCTTGAGGCCCGCGAGCGAGTCCTTCTTGCCCTCGAGCGCGGCGTCGGTCAGCACCTTCGTCGTCTCCTGGAAGGAGGCGGCCGAGAGGAAGGAGTCGGTGTTCAGCGACGCCTTCGTGATGCCGAGGATGACCTCCTCGAACTGCGCGGTCTCGCCCTTCTTCTTCTTGACCTGCGTCGTTCTCGCGTGCGAAGTCGTGGCGGTCGACGAGCTGGCCCGGCAGGTAGCCGGTGTCGCCCTTCTGATCGACGCGGACCTTCTTCATCATCTGGCGGACGATCAGCTCGATGTGCTTGTCGTCGATGTCCACGCCCTGGGACTTGTAGACCTTCTGGACCTCGGCGACGAGGTACTGCTCGGTCGTCCGTGCGGCCGCGGAGCGACAGCAGGTCGTGCGGGTAGAGCGAGCCCTCGTTGAGCTGCGTGCCCTGCTCGATCTTCTGCCCGTTCTCGACGTGCAGGCGCGTGCGGCGCGGGAACGCGGTAGCGCGTGCTCCTCGCCGGCCGTCGTCGGTGATCGACGACGGTCAGGTTCTTCTCGGTCTCCTCGATCGAGACCTTGCCCGACTCGGCGGCCATCTCCGCCAGGCCCTTCGGCTTGCGCGCCTCGAACAGCTCGACGACGCGCGGCAGGCCGTGCGTGATGTCCGCGCCGGCGACGCCGCCGGTGTGGAAGGTGCGCATCGTCAGCTGCGTGCCCGGCTCGCCGATCGACTGGGCGGCGATGATGCCGACCGCGTCGCCGATCTGCGCGAGCTTGCCGGTCGCGAGCGCGCGGCCGTAACAGGCCTGGCAGACGCCGATCGGCGGCGCGGCACTTGAGCGTCGAGCGGACCGGGATCTGCGGCCTCGTCGGTCAGGTCGTCAGGCTCTCGACGAGCGCGGCGAGCTCGGCGCGGTCGATCTCGGTCGCCGGCTTCGAGCGATCACGCGGCCGCGCTTGGTCTTCGAACTTCGTCGGCGGCCACGCGGCCGACGAGGTTCGGGTTCGGCTCGCCCTGCGCGTTGAGCGTGGGCAGCGTCGATGAACTCCTTGGTCTTGCAGTCGAGCTCGCGGATGATGACGTCCTGCGCAGACGTCGACCAGGCGCCGGGTCAGGTAGCCGGAGTCGGCGGTGCGCAGGGCCGTGTCGGCGAGGCCCTTGCGGGCGCCGTGGGTCGAGATGAAGTACTCGAGGACCGTCAGGCCTTCCATGAAGTTGGCCTTGATCGGGCGCTCGATGATCTCGCCCTTCGGGTTGGCCATCAGGCCGCGCATGCCGGCCAGCTGGCGGATCTGCTTGAACGATCCACGCGCGCCGGAGTTGGCCATCATGAAGATGGGGTTGAGCTCGTCGAAGTTCTCCTCCATCGCCGTCGGCGACCTCTTCGGTCGCCTCGGTCCACTTGTCGACGACCGCCTCGTGGCGCTCCTGCTGCGGTGATCAGGCCCATGTCGTACTGGTCCTGGATCTCGGCGACCTCGTCCTCGTAACTTGCCGAGGATCTCGCTCCTTGTTCGGCGGGATGATCACGTCGTTCTTGGAGATCGTGATGCCGGCCAGCGTCGCGTAGCGGAAGCCGAGGTCCTTGAACGCGTCGAGGACCTGCGAGACCGCGGGCGCGCCGTAACGTCTGGACCAGCGCGTCGATCATGCGCGACGGTGTCGCGCTTGCGCACCGACTCGTTGACGAACTCGTACTCGTCCGGGTCGAACGTCGTCGCCGAGCGCGGCCTGCAGCGCCCGCTCGATGCGGTCGTTGTAGATGATCCGCCCGACCGTCGTCAGGACGTGCCCGCCCTCGCGGCCGAGCGGCCGGTACTCGGCGAGGTCGTGCAGCTTGACGAAGCCGTGTCTCGTAGGCAGCAGCTCGGCCTCCTGGGCGGTGCGGAAGACGTGCGGGCGCGCCTCGTTCTTGGGCCACGTCGCCGTTCTTCAGCGTCTCCTGCGGGTCGCCAGATCCTCGGCGCGTCGGGCCGTAGGTGAGGTAGTAGGCGCCGAGCACCATGTCCTGGGTCGGCGTCGCCAGCGGCGCGCCGTGCGCCGGGGACAGGATGTTGTTCGAGGAGAGCATCAGGATCCGCGCCTCCGCCTGCGCCTCGGCGCTCAGCGGCACGTGGACGGCCATCTGGTCGCCGTCGAAGTCGGCGTTGAACGCGTGGCAGACGAGCGGGTGGACCTGGATCGCCTTGCCCTCGACGAGCATCGGCTCGAAGGCCTGGATGCCCAGGCGGTGGAGCGTCGGCGCGCGGTTGAGCAGCACCGGGTGCTCGCTGGATGACGTCCTCGAGCACGTCCCACACCTCGGGGATCATCGAGTCGACCATCTTCTTGGCGGCCTTGATGTTCTGCGCGCTGCCTTGCGCTCGACGAGCTGGGCCATGATGAACGGCTTGAACAGCTCGAGCGCCATGAGCTTCGGCAGCCCGCACTGGTGGAGCTTGAGGTACGGGCCGGCCACGATGACCGAGCGGCCCGAGTAGTCGACGCGCTTGCCGAGCAGGTTCTGGCGGAACCGGCCCTGCTTGCCCTTGAGCATGTCCGAGAGCGACTTCAGCGGGCGGTTGCCCGGGCCCGGTGACGGGCCGGCCGCGGCGGCCGTTGTCGAACAGCGCGTCGACGGCCTCCTGCAGCATCCGCTTCTCGTTGTTGACGATGATCTCCGGCGCGCCGAGGTCGAGCAGCCGCTTGAGGCGGTTGTTGCGGTTGATGACGCGGCGGTAGAGGTCGTTGAGGTCGGACGTGGCGAAGCGGCCGCCGTCGAGCTGGACCATCGGGCGCAGCTCCGGCGGGATCACCGGCACGGCGTCGAGGACCATCATCTCGGGCTTGTTGTCCGAGTTCAGGAACGCGGAGAGCACCTTCAGGCGCTTGACGGCGCGGGCCTGCTTCTGCCCCTTGCCGTTCTTGACGTGGTCCTCGAGCTCGATGCGCTCGTGCTCCATGACGATGCCGGGGAGGTCGGCCGGAGCCAGGTCGCTGCCGGCCATCCGCTCCGGGTCGACCTTGCGCGGCTTGGCCTCGAGGTCGTACTCGGCTTCTCGCGCAGCAGCTCGCGGATGTGCTCGGCGCCCATGCCGCCGCCGAAGTACTCGCCGAAGCCGTACGGCGAACCGAAGCGGCTCTTGAGCTCACGGAAGAAGGTCTCGTCGGCGATGATCTTCTTGGGCTTGAACTCGTCCTTGTCGATCGGCTTCTCGGTGAAGCTCGACAGCGGCCACTCCTCGCCCTCGGCGGGCGGATCGTCGCACGGTTCGTCCTTGTTGGCGAAGAGCTTCCAGACCTCGCGCAGGCGCATCCGGGCGTCCTCGTAGTAGGCCTCGGTGTCGTCGATGTCCGCGTTGAAGGTCTTCTTCACGTCCGTGATGAGCTTCTTGCGCTCGTCCTCGGACAGCTTCTTGACGTTGATCTCCAGGCTGCTCGGCCCACAGGTGGTCCTCGTCCTGGAACGCGGCCTGGTCACCGCTCTCGAGGTAGGCCGACGCGCGCGTCGAGCGATGACTGCAGCTCGTCGACGCGCTCCTTCTGCTCGGCCGCGTAGCGGTCGAGCTCGGCCTGCATCTGCGACCTCGAGGTCCGGGAGGTCGCGCCAGCGCGCCTCCTGGTCGACCCAGGTGACGATCGACGCGGCGAAGTAGAGGATCTTCTCGAGCTCCTTCGGCGCCATGTCGAGCAGGTAGCCGATGCGGCTCGGGACGCCCTTGAAGAACCAGATGTGGCTGACGGGCGCGGCGAGGTCGATGTGGCCCATCCGCTCGCGGCGGACCTTGGAGCGCGTGACCTCGACGCCGCAGCGCTCGCAGACGATGCCCTTGTAGCGGACGCGCTTGTACTTGCCGCAGTAGCACTCCCAGTCCTTGGTCGGACCGAAGATGCGCTCGCAGAAGAGGCCGTCCTTCTCGGGCTTGAGCGTGCGGTAGTTGATCGTCTCCGGCTTGGTGACCTCGCCCGAGCTCCAGGCGCGGATCTGCTTGGACGAGGCGAGGCCGATCTCGATCGCGTCGAAGTTGTTGATGTCGATCATCTGCTGATTCCTCTCAGTGGGGGCGAAGGCGTGGCCGGCGGGCCTACGCCTCGGCCTCCAGGTCCGCGATGTCCTCGTCGAATGCCAGCGCCGCGTCGGTCTCGACCGAGAGCGCCTCGTCGGCGCGCCGGCCTCGGCCGGGTCGATGTCGATCGCCGCCTCCGCGGCGTCCGCGCCGGGGGCGGCCGACTCGCCGCCCTCGTCCTGCCCGGGCACCTCGACGCCCTCGGGCTCCTCGCCGCCGACGCGCACGCCGGACAGGTCGATGCCGAGCTCCTCGGCGGCGCGCAGCAGGTCGTCCTCCTCGCTCGCGCAGCTCGGCCGCTCGGCCCTCCTCGGAGACCACGTTGACGTCGAGCGACAGCGACTGCATCTCCTTCAGCAGCACCTTGAACGACTCGGGGATCACGGCTCGGGGATGTTCTCGCCCTTGACGATCGACTCGTAGGCCTTGACGCGGCCGACGGTGTCGTCGGACTTGACGGTGAGCATCTCCTGCAGCGTGTAGGCGGCGCCGTACGCCTCGAGCGCCCAGACCTCCATCTCGCCGAAGCGCTGGCCGCCGAACTGCGCCTTGCCGCCCAGCGGCTGCTGGGTGACGAGCGAGTACGGGCCGGTCGAACGCGCGTGGATCTTGTCGTCGACGAGGTGCAGGAGCTTCAGGATGTACATGTAGCCGACGGTCACCTGCTGCTCGAACGGCTCGCCGGTGCGGCCGTTGAAGAGCGTGAACTTGCCGGAGGCCTTGCGGCCGGCGGTGCGTCGAGGTGTCCACGTCCATGTCGGATGCGGCCCTGGTGCTCCTCCTGCCACTTGACGAGCGCGTTGTCGACGTCCTCGACGGTCGCGCCGTCGAACACCGGGCGTGGAGACGTAGACGCGCTCCTTGCGCCCGGCTTGCGGGAGTTCTTGTAGGCCTGCGTGCCGTCGTCGTACCAGCCCTGCGCGGCGACCCACCCGAGGTGGGTCTCGAGGATCTGGCCGACGTTCATGCGGCTCGGAACGCCGAGCGGGTTGAGGATGACGTCGACGGGGGTGCCGTCCTCGAGGAACGGCATGTCCTGCTCGTCGACGATCTTCGAGATGACGCCCTTGTTGCCGTGGCGGCCGGCGAGCTTGTCGCCCTCGGAGATCTTGCGCTTCTTGGCGACGAAGACGCGGACCAGGTCGTTGACTCCCGGCGGCAGGTCGTCGCCGTCGTCGCGCGAGAAGGTCGAGCACGTCGATGACGACGCCGCCCTCGCCGTGCGGCACCTTCAGCGACGTGTCGCGGACCTCGCGCGCCTTCTCCTTGAAGATCGCGCGGATCAGCTTCTCCTCGGCGGTCAGCTCGGTCTCGCCCTTCGGCGTGACCTTGCCGACCAGCAGGTCGCCGGAGCCGACCTCGGCGCCGACGCGCACGATGCCGCGGTCGTCGAGGTTGCGCAGCGACTCCTCCGAGCGGTTCGGGATGTCGCGGGTGATCTCCTCGTCGCCGAGCTTCGTCGTGCGGGCGTCGATCTCGTACTCCTCGATGTGGATCGAGGTGAGCTCGTCGTCCTTGACGAGGCGCTTGCTGAGGATGATCGCGTCCTCGAAGTTGTAGCCCTCCCAGGACATGAAGGCGACCATCAGGTTCTTGCCGAGCGCCATCTCGCCGTGGTCGGTCGAGGCGCCGTCGGCCGAGCACGTCGCCGGCCTTGACCTTCTCGCCGGTTGACGATGCGGGCCGCTGGTGGATCAGCGTTCCCTGGTTGGAGCGCTGGAACTTGTTGAGCGGGTACTCGTCGGCGTCCTCCTTGCCCTCGACCACGATCTGCTCGGCGTCGACGTAGGCGACCTGCGCCGTCGATCTCCGCCAGCAGCACGTCACCGGTGTCGTGCGGCGGCGCGGCGCTCCATGCCGGTTCCGATCAGCGGCGCGTCGGCGACGAGCAGCGGCACGGCCTGGCGCTGCATGTTCGAGCCCATCAGGGCGCGGTTGGCGTCGTCGTGCTCGAGGAACGGGATCATCGCCGTGGCGACCGACCAGATCTGCTGCGGCGAGACGTCGACGAGGTCGACGTCCTTCGGCGCGGCCGTCACGTACTGGCCGGCCTGGGTGCGGCAGACGACGTCCGGGCCCTTGAGCTTGCCGGTCTTCTCGTCGACCGGGTGGTTGGCCTGCGCGATCAGGCGTCTCCTCCTCCTGGGTGGCGTCCAGGTGGACGATCTCGTCGGTGACGACGCCGTCCTTGACGACCCGGTAGGGCGTCGTGACGAAGCCGAAGTCGCAGATCTCGGCGAAGCTCGACAGCGAGCCGATCAGGCCGATGTTCGGGCCTTCCGGCGTCTCGATCGGGCACATGCGGCCGTAGTGGGTCGGGTGGACGTCGCGGACCTCGATCGGTGCGCGCTCGCGGGTCAGGCCGCCGGCGCCGAGCGCCGACAGGCGGCGGCGATGGGTGAGGCCGGCCAGCGAGTTGGTCTGGTCCATGAACTGGCTGAGCTGCGAGGAGCCGAAGAACTCCTTCAGCGCGGCCACGACCGGGCGGATGTTGACGATCGTCTGCGGCGTGATCGTGTCCTCGTCCTCGGTGGTGAGGCGCTCGCGGACGACGCGCTCCATCCGGTAGAGGCCGACGCGGAAGGCGTCCTGGATCAGCTCGCCGACGGTGCGCAGGCGGCGGTTGCCGAAGTGCTCGTACTCGTCGAGGCGGTCGGCGACGGTGTGGCCGGGCGCGTACTCGCGGTCGCGCGGGAGCGACGCGGCCTCGGCGGCGAAGTCCTTGATCTCGACCTCGTCGCCTCCTCGGGGATGCCGAGCCACTTCGGCAGGTTCACGAGCTCCTGGATCAGCGCGATGGATGTCGTCGTGCGTGAGCGTGCGCGTCTCGAGGTCGACGTCGAGGCCCAGGCGGGCGTTCAGCTTGTAGCGGCCGACGCGCGTGAGGTCGTAGCGCTTGGGGTCGAAGAACAGCTGCTGCAGCAGCGCGTAGGCGGCGTCGACGCTGGGCGGCTCGCCCGGGCGCTGCTTCTTGAAGAGCTCGATCAGCGCGCCCTTCTTCGTCTTCGTCGCTCTCGGTGTCGGCCTCGATCGTGTGGCGCATGTAGCGCGAGCCGCCGAACAGGTCGAGCAGCTCCTGGTCAGGCGCTCGACGTCCTCCAGGCTCTCCTCGACGTCGGCGTCCGTCTCCGGGTTGTACGTCATGGCCCGCAGCAGGACGGTGACCGGCAGCTTGCGCTTGCGGTCGATCCGGACGAAGACCTTGCCCTTCTTGTCGATCTCCAGCTCGAGCCACGAGCCGCGCGCCGGCATGAGGTTCGCGGTGAACATCTGCTTCTCGCGGTCCTTCGGCTCCATCACGTAGGCGCCGGGCGAGCGGACGAGCTGCGTCACGACGACGCGCTCGGTGCCGTTGATGATGAACGTGCCGCGCTCGGTCATCCACGGGAAGTCGCCCATGAAGACCGACTGCTCGCGGATCTCGCCGGTCTCCTGGTTGATGAAGGCGACGGTGACCGTCAGCGGACGCGCGTAGGTGAGGTCCTTCTCACGGCACTCGGCGATCGAGGCGGCCGGCTCGTCGAAGACGAACTCGCCGAACTGCACGGCGAGGTTGCCGGTGTAGTCCTCGATCGGGGAGATGTCGTCGATGGTCTCCCGGAGCCCTCCCTTCTCGGTGTCGACCAGCCACGTCGAACGAGCGACGCTGGATGTCGATGAGGTTGGGGACGTCAAGGGCCTTGTTCAGACGCGCGAAGGTGCGGCGCGTCCGGAGGGCGTCTACGCGAGGCACGGCAGGCGACTCCTGGTGGGGTCGGAGGCGGACGGTATGGGCGAGGATCGCGCCGGTGAAAAAGCGCGAACGACGAAGATAGCACAGCGCTACGCGCACCCCGCCCGGGGGCTCGCCGGCGCTCACGGACCCCACCCCGGCCCCGCGTATGTGGCGCGGGAGCACGACTTCGGGCGGCTGCGACTATCGGCCGACGGCGTGTGAGGGTAGCGCAGATGCGCCGTCGTGTGACGGCTCGTCGCGACGAGCGGGCCGCCCCGGCGTCCACCGCGAGAAACGACCAGTCACTGGTCGCAACCCGCGACGATCGGCCGCGGCGACGCGTCGCCGCGAGAATGACCAGTCACTGATCGAAACCCGCAGCGAGTGGCCGCGGCCGGTGCCTCGGCCGGTCAGGCGTCGTCGCCGGCGGGCGCCGCGGACTCGGCGCGGCGCGGCGCGCGCCCGAGGTTCGAGATCACGACCGCGACGACCGTGACGAGGTACATCTGGCCGATGACCGCCTGGCTGCCGCGAAGGCGCGGCCGACCGACGGTCCTCGGCACGAAGTCGCCGAAGCCGACGGTCGTCTGCGTCGTGACGCGAAGTACACGAAGTCGCCCGGGACGACGTCCTTGGGCTTGCCCGCGAAGAACGGCGCGTCGCCCAGGTCGTTGAGAGCATGTAGAGCACGCCGAAGACGAGCGCGAGCATCAGGTAGAGCGTCAGCACGCCGGCGACCGCGTTGAGCGTGACGCCGTTCGCGTGCGGATCGGTGCGGGTGACGCCGCGGGTGAGGACCAGCGGCAGGCCCGGCGACGAGCAGCCAGCGTGATCGACCCGCATGACGGTCCTCGCATCGCCCGGGACCACCAGCGCGATCGCGCGCACGAGCACCGCCAGCGATCGCCACGATGCCGGACGATCTCCGGCGCACCGCGGGTCTGCGCGTTCGACGTCCAGACCGCGACGACGAGGGTCGCGGCGTCGACCACGACGAGCAGGAGCCGCCCCGCCTCGTCGTCCGGCAGCGCGATCGTCAGGAAGACGACCAGCGAGCACCATCCGAAGGACGAGGCCGTAGCTGTGGCTCGGGTCCGTCGCCCCGGAGCGCGTGCGCGAACGGTGGTCACGGCCGTGATTCGAGCAGCCGGGCCGGACGACCGTCGCAACGACGACGGGCGCCCCGTGGGGCGCCCGTCGTGGTGTGCTGGGCTGATGAGACTCATCAGCCCGCGCCTGCGGCGCGGGCTGTCCTGCCAGGGGCCGTGCCCTCTGCTACTTGAGCTCGACGCTCGCGCCGGCCTCCTCGAGCTCCTTCTTGAGCTCGTCGGCCTCGTCGCGCTCGATGCCCTCCTTGACGGGCTTGGGCGCCTCGTCGACGAGCGGCCTTGGCCTCCTTCAGGCCCGAGGCCGGTCGCCGCGCGGACGACCTTGATGACCTGGATCTTCTTGTCGCCGGCGCCGGTGAGCATGACGTCGACCGTCGAGGACTCCTCCTCGGCGGCCTCGCCGCCACCGCCGCCGCCGGCTGCGGGCGCCGCTGCGGCGACCGCGGTCGCCGAGACGCCGAACTCCTCTTCGAGCGCCTTGATGCGCTCGGCGAGCTCGAGGACCGAGATGCCCTTGAGCTCCTCGATCCAGTCCTGAGTGCTGGTAGCCATGTCTGTGTTCTCTCTTGGTGGTCGCTTCGGCGCGCTGTCCGGCCTAGGCCGAAGCGTCCGCCTCGTTCTCGTTGTCGGAAGTGGTCTCGCCGTGCTTCCTCGGCTCGCTTCGGCCTCGGGTGCCTTCGGCGGGTGCCTCGGCCTCGGCCTCGGCTTCGGCCGCTGGAGCCTCTCGGCCTCGGTCGCGTCGGCCTCGGCCTCAGCCTCGGGCGCCTCAGCCTCCGGCGCTGCCTCGGCCTCGGGCTCGGCCGCCGCTGCGGGCGCCTCGCCCGCCGGCACCTCGCCGGACTCCTTCTGCTGCTGGAGCTGGCCGAGCGCGATGGCCAGGCCGCCGAGCAGGCCGCCCAGGCCGCGTGCCAGGCCGCCGAGCGGGGCCGCGACGATCCCGACGAGCTGGCCGTAGAGGACCTCGCGCGACGGGAGCTTGGCGATCGCCTTGATCTGCGCGACCTCCAGCGTCTCCCCGTTCATGATCCCGCCCTTGAAGGCGAGCAGCTCGGTCTCCTTGTTGAAGGTCGAGATCGCCTTCGCCGCGCTCGCCGCGTCACCGCGCACGAACGTCAGCGCCGTCGGGCCGCTGAGCAGCTCCTTCAGCGACTGCGCCTCGGCGTCGTCGGCCGCACGCTCGGTGAGCGTGTTCTTGACGACGCGGAACGTCGCGTCGGACATCGCGCAGCTTCCCGCGGATCTCGGCGGCCTGGGCGACCGTGATCCCGCGGTAGTCGACGGCGAAGATCGCGTCGGACTCCTTGATCTGCTCGGCGATCTCGGCGACCGCGGCAGCTTTCTGTTCTCTGTTCATGAGCCTCCTCGTCCGGACTTCACCCGCCGTCGCGGGCTGCCGGAGGTCTACGGTGGCGCGATTCCTGGAGCGTCACGCCGCGGCCGGCGTGGCCTCCAGGAGGTCGCGAATGACGGGTGGGATCGACCTTGATGCCCGGGCCCATGGTGGACGTGAGCGTGATCGAACGGAGGTAGCGGCCCTTGGCGGCGGCGGCTTGGCGCGGATGATCTCCTCGATCACGGCCGCGTAGTTCTCGAGCAGCGCGCGCTCGTCGAAGCTCGCCTTGCCGATCACCAGGTGGACGATCGCGTTGCGGTCGGTGCGGTACTCGACCTTGCCGGACTTCGACTCCTCGACGGCCTTGGCGACGTCCATCGTCACGGTGCCGACCTTCGGGTTGGGCATCTTGCCCGACGGGCCCGAGGACGCGGCCGAGGCGGCCGACGACCGGCATCAGGTCGGGCGTGGCGATCGCGACGTCGAAGTCGTCGAAGCCCTCCTCGACCTTCTTGGCGAGGTCCTCGGCGCCGACGACGTCGGCGCCGGCCTCCTCGGCCTCACGGGCCTTGTCGCCCTGGGCGAAGACGATGATCTTGACGTCCTTGCCGAGGCCGTTGGGCAGCGCGATCGTGCCGCGCAGCTGCTCCTCGGCGTGGCGGACGTTCAGCCCGGTGCGAATGTGCACCTCGACCGACTCGTCGAACTTCGCGCGCCCGAGCTCCTTGACGAGCTGGACGGCGTCGGCGGGCTCGTACTCGCGCTCGCGGTCGACCTTCGCGCGCGCCTCGATGTAGCCCTTGCCGTGCTCTCGCCATGCTCACACCACCTCCACGCCCATCGAGCGGGCGGTGCCGGCGATGATCTTCGATGCCTGATCGACGTCGTTGGCGTTCAGGTCCTGCAGCTTCTTCTCGGCGATCTCGCGGACCTGCGCCTCGGTGATCTTGCCGACCTTGTCGCGGTTGGGCTCGCCGGAGCCCTTGTTGAGCCCGATCGCCTGCTTGATCAGCACGGCGGCCGGCGGCGTCTTCGTGACGAAGGTGAACGAGCGGTCCTCGTAGACCGTGATCACGACCGGGATCGTGACGCCCGCCTGGTCCTGCGTCTGGGCGTTGAACGCCTTGCAGAACTCCATGATGTTGATGCCGTGCTGGCCCAGCGCGGGACCGACCGGCGGAGCCGGGCTGGCGCCGCCGCCGGGGGCCTGCAGCTTGATCTGGGTGAGGACCTTCTTCGCCATGAGGAACCAGTGAGAGTAGACGGAATGGACGGGACGGGTTCGACGATCAGATCTTCTTGACCTGATCGAACCCGACCTCGACGGGGGTCTCGCGACCGAAGATCGAGACGAGCACCTTGAGCTTGGCGGCGTCCTGGTTGATCTCGGCGATCTCGCCGGAGAAGTCCGAGAGCGGCCCGGAGACGACCTTGACGGACTCGCCGATCGAGAACTGGGCCTTCGTGGCGACCTTCTGCGCGACCTCGCGGTGCAGCAGGCGGTCGACCTCGGGCTGGGTGAGCGGCACCGGCTCGTTGGACGAGCCGACGAACCCGGTGACGCCGGGCGTGCCCTTGACCAGGATCCAGGCGTCGTCGGTGAGGTCCATGTTGACGAGCACGTAGCCGGGCATGGTGCGCTTCTCGACGCTGACCTTCTGGCCGTCCTTGAGCTCGGAGACGGTCTCGGTCGGGACGACGATCTGCCGCACGGCACGCGCCTGGCCCAGCGAGACGATCCGGTGCTCGAGGTTCTGCTTGACCTTCTTCTCGTGCCCGGAGTTGGTGTTGACGACGTACCAGCGATACATGGGGCTTCAGATGATCCGATCGACGAGCCAGTTGGGCGGCCGCGTCCGCGAGGCCGAGGTAGAGGCCGGCGACGACGACGAAGCCCAGGACGACGGCCGTGGCCTGCCCGACCTGCCGGCGGTCGGGCCACTGGACGCGCTGCAGCTCCGCCCAGGACGCGCGCAGGAATGCGACGAAGCGGAAGCCGCCCTTCTTGGTGGGAGCGGGCGCGCCGGGGGCGGAGTCCTTGTGCCGCGCGAGGGCGTCGGCGTCGGCGTGCTCCTCGGCGGCCTCGATGGCCTCCTCGTCGCCGGACTCGAACGCCTCCTCGACCTGGTCGACGTCGTCCTCGAGCGCGGCGAACTCCGCGTCCGTCAGGCTCCTCGGGAGCCGTCCTCGCCGCCGACGCCGTCGACGGCCTCCGGGCGGGGCGGTCTCGCCGCCGGCCTCGGAGACGAGCTTCGCCTCGAAGATCTCGCTCTCACCGGAGGCGTGGTCGAGCTCGCCGGGGACGTTCTCCCGCTGCGGTGGTTGGGCGCCGCGGACGCAGGCGTGCCTCCCTGCTTTTCACGCGGGCACGGCGCTGCTTCGCACGCTGTCGGTCACGAGCCACGACAGGCGATCCCGCTCAGCGGGTCTCCTTGTGGCGACGTGTGCGACCGGCACCAGCGGCAGTACTTGCGCAGCGTGATGCGATCGGGCGTGTTCCGCTTGCTCTTGTTGGTCTGGTAGTTGCGCCGCTTGCACTCCTCGCACGCGAGGGTGACAGCGATGCGTACGTCTCCGCGGGCCATGTGGCGACTCCGGTCGAGAGGAACTGCATCGACCTGTCCGGGGCAGAAAAACGACCCGCCCCGGGCGGGTCAAGAGGTCAGCAGTGTAGCGCGATCGCGCGCCCGTCTGCGACCTCCTGCGGGGGCGTCGTTCAGGCCCGGGCGCCCGCCTGCGGATCCAGGCGCGACATCGTGACCGCCGCGTCGAGGTCCGAGGTCGCGGAGCCACGGTAGACGCCCTTCACGGGCGGCACGTCGGAGTAGAAGCGGCCGTGGCCGATCTTGACGTGCGTCTCGCTCGCCAGGCGGCGGTTCGTCGGGTCCGCGCCCACCCAGACCGGCTCGCCGCGACCGTCGGTGCCCGGGAGGAGCGCCTCGAGCCACGCGTGGGTGTCGACCTCGAGCGAGTCGGACCCGCCGTCCTCGGGTGCGGCCCACAGGTAGCCCGAGACGTAGCGGGCCGCGATCCCCTGCCGGCGCAGGAGCACCAGGGCGAGGTGCACGAAGTCCTGGCAGACCCCGGCGCCGATGTCGAGCAGGTCGGTCACGGTCGAGCCGACGTACGTCGCACCGCGCCGGTACTCGAACCGGTCGGGGACGAGCTGGCTGAGCAGCCGCAGCGTCGCCAGCGGCGTCGTCGCGCGCATCGCGGCCTCGAGGTCGTCGAGGCGGCCGTTGAGCCCGTCGTCCTGCCACGGCAGGAGGTACTCGCTGCCCGCCTCCACGTAGCCGGAGCTCGTGAGCGCGTTCCAGGGGCCCTCCGGCGGTTCCGGCGGCGCGGACGTCACCACGCGGGCGCGGACGTCGATCGTCAGGTGCTCGTGCGCGGTCGGCACGCCGAACTCGAGCACCTCGGTGCCGAAGTAGTCGATGTGGCGGCTGACGCGCGTCTCGGGATCGATCCGCACGTGGAACTCGTCGCACCGCTGGGCCGACGTCGTCGCCGGGCGCACGCGCAGCGCGTTGAGGTTGTCGGAGACGGGCCCGTCGTAGGCGTAGCTCGTGAGGTGGCGGATCGCGAAGTGCATCGGCGTGAGGTCAGACGACGGTGGTCGTGCGCCGCTCGGTGGCGGCGCCGGCGAAGTAGCGCTCGGCGAGGTCGTGGTCCACGCGGGCGAGCTCCTGGGCCACCGTCTTACAGGTCTGGCCGATCTCGGCGTCGTCCGGCAGGGTGCGGCGCTGGAAGTCCAGGTCGGCGGCCATGCGGCTCAGGCGCAGCACCGGCTCGGAGTTGCGCGGACTCGCGTCGGCGGCCTCGAGCGCGTCGTGCAGCGAGTCCACGCAGGCCGCGACGCTGTCGGGGTACGCGCGCTCGAACAGCAGGAAGCGTGCGACCGGGCGGGCGTTCGGCGGGGCCGGCACGGCCCGCCGGTAGGCCTGGAAGCCGCCGACCGCCTGCAGCAGCGCGAGCGCCTGGCCCGTCGCCGCGTCGTCGTCGCCGGGCGGGAACGCGACGCGCAGGATGCGCAGGACCATGTCCGCCGACTCCATGTAGCTCCCGGCGTCCAGGAACGCCTTCGCCTCGTCGCGCAGCATCGTGCGCTCGGCCAGGCCGGTGATCAGCGCGACGCGCTCCTTGACGTACTGGCACGAGAGGTACGGCCCGCCCGGCGCCATCCAGCTCCCGTCGCCGTCGCCGCGCAGTGTCAGCGCGGAGGTGTTGATGGCCTCCCACATGTCGGCGCTGATGACGTCGCGCACGGTGCGCGCCCCTTCACGTGCGCGCTCGATCGCCGCGCGCATCGAGGCGGGAGCCTCGCCGTCGATCGTGAGGCGCTCCAGCGCCTCGCTGCGCACCACGCGCTCCGCGCCGGCCTCCGTGCCGCCGAGCATCGCCAGCAGCTCGCTCCAGCCGAGCACCACGCCCGGCGTGGAGTCGGCGGCGGCGCCCTGCAGCTCGACCTGGAAGACCCCGTCGACGACGCGGGCGGTGAACTCCGCGCGCACGAGGTTGCGCCCGAGCCAGTAGAGCTCGTGAGCGATGCGCGCCAGCACTAGGCGGTCCCGCCCTGCTGCTGTTGCTGCTGCTGCTGGGCCTGCCCGGTCCAGCCGCCGTAGCGCAGGTCCGGCAGCGCGGGCGGCAGCGGGTCGGGCAGCCGCGCCTCGGCGCGGTCGTCGGGCTCGCCGTCCTCGAGCACCCACGTGTCCTTCGAGCCGCCGCCGCGGGAGGAGTTGACGATCATCGATCCCTCCTCGAGCGCGACCCGGGTCAGGCCGCCCGGGACGATGTCGATCCGCTCGCCGAAGACCGCGAACGGCCGCAGGTCGACGTGCCGCGGGGCGAGCCGTCCGTCGCGGCCGGCGGTCGGGACGGTCGAGAGCTTCACGACGTCCTGGGCGATCCAGCGCTCGGGGTTGGCCCGCACCGCCTCGGCGAGCCTGGCGAGCTCCTCGTCGGTCGCCGCCGGCCCGATCGAGACGCCCTTGCCGCCCGACTCGCCCGTCGGCTTGACGACGAGCTCGTCCAGGTGCTCCAGCACGTACTCCAGCTGCGCGGGATCGGTCAGCAGGTAGGTCCGCACGTTCTCCAGCAGCGGCTCCTCGCCGAGGTAGTAGCGGATCATCTCCGGCACGTAGTGGTAGACCGCCTTGTCGTCGGCCACCCCGGTTCCGAGCGCGTTGGCGATCGCGACCGTGCCGGCGCGGTAGGCCCGGACGAGTCCCGGCACCCCGAGCATCGAGTCCGCGCGGAACTCCAGCGGGTCGATGAAGTCGTCGTCGAGCCGCCGGTAGACGGCGTGCACGCGCTCCAGCCCGCGCGTGGTCCGCATGTAGAGGACCTCGTCGCGGACGACGAGGTCGGACGCCTCGACGAGCTCGACCCCCATCTGCCGGGCGAGGAACGCGTGCTCGAAGTACGCGGAGTTCAGCGGCCCCGGCGTCCACACGACGACGGTCGCCTCGCTGTCGGCGGACGGGGCGACGGAGCGCAGCGCGGCGAGCAGGAGCTGCGGGTACTGGTCGACCGGCCGCACGCGGTACTTGGCGAAGAGGTCCGGGACGAGCCGCGCCATCGCGACGCGGTTCTCCAGGACGTACGAGATGCCCGACGGCGTGCGGACGTTGTCCTCCAGGACCTTCCACGTGCCGTCGCTGTCGCGGACCAGGTCGCAGCCGGCGACGTGGCAGTAGACGCCGCCGGGAGGCCGGATGCCGTGGACGGCGCGCGCGAAGTGGGTGCGCCCCGCGATGAGGCTCCAGGGCACGATGCCCTCACGGACGATCTCGCGGCCGTGGTACACGTCGTCGACGAAGTGGTTGAGCGCGCGGATGCGCTGCGCGAGGCCCTGCTTGATCGACCGCCACTCCGGGCCCGAGAGGATCCGCGGGACGAGGTCCAGGGGGAACGGGCGCTCGCGGCTGGGCCCGTCCTCGCCGACCGTCTCGAAGGTGATGCCCTGCTGCATGAAGATCGCGTCGCGGCGGCGGCCCGCGTCCCCCAGGCCCGCGGGACCCAGGCGCTCGAGCGCCGCGATGAGCGGCGCGGCGACCGCGCGCGGCGACCCGTCCGCGTCGAACAGCTCGTCGTGGAACGACGGGCGCGGCGCGTACGCGGGCTCGGGCGATGCGCCGGTGGCCTTGGTGGTCATCACCCCTCATCATCGCGGCTCGGCCGCCGCGGGGGGTTCGACGTGTGGCGAAAGATGACGGCCCGCGTTTGGACGACCGGCACGACCGCGCCGGTAGCCTCAGCACGATGGACGCCGACGCCACGCGCCTGAGCCGGTTGCGCGCGTCCGGCGCGCAGCGGCCGGCGCTCGTGGCGTTCCTCGGGGTGTTCTCGGCGACGCTCCTGTGCTTCCTGGCGATCGGCGCCGTGCTGCCGATCCTGCCGCGCTACGTGACCGACGAGCTGGGCGCCGGGAACGTCGCCGTCGGCGTGGTCGTCGGGGCGTTCGCGATCTCGGCGCTGATCGGGCGCCCCATCGGCGGGCGGCTCGCGGACCGCCACGGACGCAAGACGATCCATGCCACCGGCCTGGCGATCTGCTCGCTCGCCGGGCTGCTCCTGTTCCTGCCGTTCGGCGTCGCGGGCCTGATCTTCGCGCGGCTGGTCGTGGGCCTCGGCGACGGCTGGGTCTTCACGGCGGGCGTCACCTGGATCGTCGACCTCGCACCGGAGGAGCGGCGCGGGCAGACGATCGGGATGTTCGGCCTCTCGATCTGGGGCGGCCTGACGTTCGGCTCGGTCATCGGCGAGGGCATGTACGCGCTCGGCGGGTACTCCGCGGTGTGGGCGTTCGCCGCGCTGGCCCCGCTTGCGGGCCTGCTCGTCGCGCGCCTGGTGCCCGAGGCGCCGCCGACGGCGCAGCCGGTCAGCGAGGAGCTCGCCGCCGCCGAGCTCGGCACCGCCCTCACGCCGGGCGCCGCCGTCCCGGCGCGCGCGGCGGCCGGCGGGCACTGGATCCCGCGCGAGGCGCTGCGGCCCGGGGCGGCGCTCGCGCTCGCCAACATCGGGTTCGGGACGATGGCCGGCTTCGTCGTGCTGCTGCTCGACGAGCGCGGCATCGGCCACGGCGCCGCGGCCTTCACCGTCTTCTCCGCCTCCGTCGTCGTCTCGCGGCTCGTGCTCGGGCGGCTGCCGGACATCCTCGGCGCGCGGCGCACGGCCCTCGGCGCGGGCCTCGTCCAGGGCCTGGGGCTGATCGCGATCGGCGCCGCGCAGTCGCTGCCCGCGGCGCTCGCGGCCGCCGCGCTGATGGGCGCGGGCATGTCGCTGCTCTTCCCCTCGCTCGCGCTGCTCGTCGTGGACCGGGTCGATCCGGCGCGGCGCGGCGCGGCGATGGGCGCGTTCACGGCGTTCTTCGACCTCGGCGTGGGTCTCGGCGCGCCGTTCGCCGGCCTCGTCGCGTCGTGGACGGGCGAGTACCCGCCCGCGTTCTACGTCGGCGGGGCACTGTGCCTGGTGGGCGCGCTGCTCGGCTGGTTCTCGACCCGCGGCATCCGCCCCGGCGCGGTCCCGGCATGAGCCGCGTCCTGGCGGTCTGTCATCCGGCGGGCGGCACGAGCGGCGTCTTCCACGACGCCGCGCGCGCGGCCGGTCACGTCATCGACGAGTGGCTCCCCGCCGAGCGCCCCGAGCCGCCGCGACCGCTCGGCGAGTACGCAGCGCTCGTCGTCCTCGGCGGCGACCAGAACGTGTCCGAGCAGGACCGGTTCCCCTACCTCACCGCCGAGATCGCGCTGCTGCGCGAGTGGCTCCCCGGCGGGCGGCCGGTGCTCGGCGTGTGCCTCGGCGCGCAGCTCCTCGCCGAGGCGGCCGGCGGGCGTGTCGTGCGCGCGAGCGCCCGCGAGCTCGGCTGGCTCGACGTCGAGATCCTCCCCGCCGCGGCCGGAGACCCGGTCCTCGGCTCGGCGCCCCCGCGGCTCACCGCCCTGCAGTGGCACAGCTTCGCCGTCGACCCGCCGCCCGGCGCCGTCGTCCTGGCCCGCAGCCCGGTCTGCGCGCAGGCGTTCCGCCTGGGCTCCGCGTGGGGCGTGCAGTTCCATCCCGAGGTCGACCGGGCGATCCTGGACGGCTGGCTCGACGACCTGGATCGCGGAATCCCGCCCCAGGCGCGCGACGCCGAACTGCTCGAAGGGGGCGTCGCCGAGCACCTGGAAGAGTGGAACGCCGTCGGGCGCGAGCTCTTCAAGGGGTTCCTCACCCAGGTTGGATGACAACGGGTCGGCGTGGTGTCATAGGCTCGCGCCGACCATCCAGCGAGGAGCGCCCGATGACCGACCAGCCACAGCAGCCAGAGGACACCACGACCGCCGACGGCACCTCCACTGCGGAGGCCGGCACGGGACGCCGCATCGCCTACTGGACGGTGCTCGTCCTCACCACGATCCTCGCCACGGTCGCGATCTTCGCGGTCTGGGCCAACCGCCAGCTCCTGAACACCGACAACTGGACCGAGACCAGCACCGAGCTGCTCCAGAACCAGCAGATCCGCGACCAGACCGCCACCTACCTGACGGACCAGCTCTACGCGAACGTCGACGTCCAGGGCGAGATCCAGGGCTTCCTCCCGAAGGAGCTCCAGCCGCTGGCCGCGCCCGCCGCCGGCGCCGTGCGCAACGTCGTCGACGACGTCGCCGGCAAGGCGCTGCAGAACCCCACCGTGCAGCAGGCCTGGGCGGACGCGAACCGCACCGCCCACCAGGGCCTCGTGAACGTCGTCGAGGACAAGGGCACCTACACGTCGATCAACGGCGACACGGTGAACCTGGACCTGACGCCGATCCTCGTCGCGATCGCCGCGCGGGTCGGGTTGCCACAGGCGGTGCAGAGCAAGATCCCGCCGGACGCGGCCAAGGTCCAGATCCTCAAGTCCGACCAGCTGTCGACCGCGCAGAGCGTCGTCAAGGGCCTGAAGGCCTCCGACTGGTTCCTGCGCCTCCTCGTGGTCCTGGGCTTCGGGCTGGCGATCTGGCTCGCCAAGGGCCGTCGAGCGCAGGCCCTCATGGCCTCCGGCATCGGCCTGGTCGTCGCGGGCCTCGCGGCGCTCACCATCCGCTCGATCGCCGGCGGGACGGTCGTCGACGACCTGGCGACGACGGAGGCTGTGCGCCCCGCGGCGACGGCGGCCTGGGACATCGGCACCGAACTGCTGACGACGCTCGCCTGGTCGACGATCTTCGTCGGCATCCCGGCGATCATCGTCGGCCTGCTGCTGGGGCCGTACGCGTGGGCGAAGGATCTTCGCGCCCGGTCGGCCGGCTTCGCGCACGACCGGCCGGAGTTCCTCTACGGGGGCGCCGTGCTCGTCGTCCTCTTCCTCATCGTCTGGGAGCCCGTGCCGGCGACCCGGCGCCTGCTCACCATCCTCGTGTTCCTCGCCGTGATCGTCGGTGGCGCGTACGCCTGGCGCAAGCTCACGCTCGAGGAGAACCCCGACGCCGGTCTCGCGCTCGCCGGGGGCGGGGCGGTCGCCGCCGACGAGGCGCCCACCCAGGTGGCGCCGCCCCGCGACGAGGGCGGCGGCACCTGAGCGCGCGGTGGCGGTTAGGGTCCGCGCCCGCATGAGCACGGACCCCCGCCACCCGGTCATCGTCGGCGTCGCCCAGCGCACCTGGCGCGGCGGCGACGCCCCGTCGCCGATCGAGATGTGCGCCGAGACGGTGACCGCCGCCGCGGCGGACGCCGGCGCCGGCGACGCGCTGCTGCGCCGCGCCGGCGCGATCGGCGTCGTCGACATCGCCTCGCGGCGCTGGAACGACCCGGCGCGCGCTGGTCGCCGCGCGGCTGGGCATCACGCCGCCCGAGACGATCCGCACGAACCTCGGCGGCGACGCCCCGCAGGTGCTCGTCAGCCATCTGGCGACGCGGATCGAGCAGGGCGACCTCGACGTGGCGATCGTCTGCGGCGCCGAGGCGCTCGCGACGCTCGCGCGGGCGATGCGCGACCACCGCGACCCGCCCTGGGAGCCCGTCGACGACGGGGCCGCCCCCGGGCGGGTGCTCGGCGCCGACCGGCCGCCGGCGACGCAGGCGGAGACCGACGCGAACCTCATCGCGCCGATCGTCATGTACCCGCTCATGGAGAACGCCCTCTGGGCGCAGGAGGGCACGACCCTCGACGAGCACCGCGCACGCCTGGGCGCCCTCTGGGCCGGCTTCTCGGCGGTCGCGGCCGGCAACCCGTACGCGTGGTCCCCCCAGCAGCGCAGCGCCGAGGAGATCGCGACGCCCTCGCCCGAGAACCGGCTCGTGACGCTCCCGTACACGAAGCTCCTGAACTCGAACATCCAGACCGACCAGTCCGCGGCGCTCATCCTCTGCTCGGACGCCGCGGCCCGCGACCTGGGGATCGACCGCGACCGCTGGGTGTATCCGCACGCCGCCGGTCACGCCTACGACCACTGGTTCGTGACCGAGCGCGAGGATCTGACCTCCTCCCCCGCGATCCGCTTCGCCGCCCGTGCCGCGCTCGACGCCACGGGCGCCGGCATCGACGACGTCGCCCACCTGGACGTCTACTCGTGCTTTCCCAGCGCGGTGCAGATCGGCTGCCGCGAGCTCGGCATCGACCCGTTCGCCGACGCGCGCCCGCTGACCGTCACCGGCGGGCTGACCTTCGCGGGCGGGCCGGGCAACAACTACGTCACGCACGCGATCGCGGCGCTCGCCGAGCGCCTGCGCGAGGATCCGGGCGCGCTCGGGCTGAGCACCGCCGTCGGCTGGTACCTGACGAAGCATGCGGTCGGGGTCTACGGGGCACGCGAGCCGCGCGGGCCGTTCGTCGCCGCGCACGTGCAGGACGAGGTCGACGCCACGCCGCGCCGCGAGAGCGGCGCCGGGGTCGCCGGGACCGCGGAGGCCGAGTCGGTGTCCGTCGTCTACTCGCGTGACGGCGAGCCGACGGTCGGGGCGCTGACCGCGCTGCTCCCCGACGGGCGCCGCGCCGTCGCCAAGACGACCGACGCCGGCGACCTCGCCGCGATGACCGCCGCACCCATCGCCGGCCGCGACGTCCACCTCGACGGCGAGGGCGGCGTGCGGCTGTGATGATTTAGGTACGGGACCGCAACCCGCGCCCGCGGCCCGTGTCATGGGGGCATGACCCGCCTGCTCAGCGGCATCAGCGCCGCGCTCCTGCTCGCCCTCGCCCTCGCCCTTCCCGCCGGCGCCGCGAACCCCGACCCGCCCGCCGCCGTCACCGCCGCCCCGGACGCGATCACGCTCACCGGGGCGACGCTGAAGGCGACCGTCACGCCGAACGGCGCGGCGACGACGTACCGCTTCGAATACGGGACGAGCGACAGCTACGGGCTCGCCACCGCCGAGAAGGACGCCGGATCCGGCACCGACCCGGTCAGCGTCAGCGTCCCGGTCACCGGCCTCACGAGCGACACGACGTACCACGTGCGGGTCGTCGCGACGAACGCCGCCGGGGTCACCCGCAGCCCGGACCGCACCTTCCGCACCCTCGCCCCCGTGCGCGCCGCCGGCGTCTCGACGAGCTCGGCGACCAGCGTGCGCGCGGACTCCGCGCTGCTGCGCGGGAAGCTCGACCCGCGCGGGCAGGGCACGACCTACCGCTTCGAGTACGGACCGACGACGAAGTACGGCAGCGTCACGCCGCCCGTCGCCGCCTCGTGGTCGGGCTCCAAGACGGTCTCGGCAACGATCGCCGGCCTGGCCCCCTACACGACCTACCACTACCGGCTCGTGGCCTCGGGCCCCGCGGGGACGAGCCGCGGGAGCAACCGCTCCTTCCGCACGCTGCGCGCGGCGACGGGCGTGACGCTCGACGCGACGCCGAACCCGGTGGACTGGGGGTCGAAGGTCACGATCGCCGGTCAGGTGCTCGGCGCGGGCGTCGCCGGCACCAGCCTGTCGGTCCAGCGCAGCGACTTCCCGTTCACCCGCGGCTTCTGGATCCCCCGGAACTTCTCGGCGGGCAAGGACGCGCGCTTCTCGACGACGATCGGCCCGCTGTGGGAGACCACGCGACTGCAGCTCGTGACGCGCACCACGACGGTCGCGCGCAGCCCGGTCGTGACGATCGGGGTCCGGGTGCGCGTCGGCGTGCGCCGGCAGGCTGCCGGACGGCGCGCGATCGTCCTCGGCGGAGCCATCCGGCCGGCCGTCCCGCAGGCGCGCGTCTCGGTGCAGCGGCGCACCCTCGCAGGCGTCTGGGTGCCGGTCGCGCGGACCGGCGTGACGCCGCTCGCCGGCAACCGCTCGCGCTACCGCGTGCGCGTTCCGCGGGCGCGGCGCACGAGCGAGATCCGGGTCGTGGCGATCCCGAACGACGGCGGCGCGCACGAGCTGGGCGTGAGCCGGCCGCTCGCGGTCCGCGGCCGCTGAGTCGCGGTCGTCAGCCGGCGAGCCGCAGGGCCGAGCCGTCGGCCAGGGGGCTCGGAACGACGCGGTTGCGCCCGGCGTCCTTGGCCTCGTAGAGCCGCGCGTCGGCGCGCTCGAACAGCCGCTCGTACGAGAGCTCCTGGCCGAAGCCCGCGCTGACGCCGGCGCTGATCGTCACGCTGATGCCGCCGGGGCGACTGGCGGCGACGTACCGCCGCACGCGCTCGGCGAGCTGCGCGGCCTCGGCCTCGTCGGTGCCCGGCAGGATCAGCAGCAGCTCCTCGCCGCCCACCCGGTAGGCGAGCTCGAAGGAGCGCAGGGCCTTGCGCATCTCGTAGGCGACGTCGCGCAGGACGGCGTCGCCGGTCTCGTGCCCGTAGGTGTCGTTGACGGACTTGAAGCGGTCGAGGTCGAACAGGACGAACGCGACCGGCACGTGCGCGAGGACGGCCTGCTGGCGGACCTCCTCGAAGCGCTGATCGAGCGTTGCGCGGTTCAGGAGCCCGGTGAGCGGGTCGAGGACCGACTCGCCGCGGTGACGGACCTCGGCGCGCATCAGGCCGTTGACGTAGAGGCCGACCGACGCGATCAGGACGACGGTCGCGGCCAGGTACTCGGGCGCCGCGACCAGCGCGGACGCGCCCGCGATCAGCGGCGCGACGACGGCCGTGAGCACGGCGGCGCCGACGGCCACGGCCACGCCCCGGCTGGTGAAGACCGCGGTCGCCGCGACGACCGGGACGACGAGCCACGGCAGCGCGGCGCTGCGCGCGCCTCCCGTCATGACGACCGCGCCGCCGATGGCGAAGATGCCGCCGAGCGTCAGCAGCATCAACCAGTACTCGGGGGTGCGGCTCGCCGCGATGCGGCGGTCGACGAGCGGGATCAGCAGCGAGACCGCGCCGAACAGCGCCAGGACCTGCCAGCCCCAGACCGCCGCGAGGACGGCGACGCCGGCGCCCATCGCGCAGAAGACGAGGTTGCGCACGCGCCGCATCCGCCGCTCCATGTCCACGAAGCGGGCGCGATCCAGCGGCTCGGGGCAGAGCCATGTGCCGTGCGCGTCCATTGGACGGGTTGTCGTCCGGCGGGCCGCGGCGCTTGACGGTCGCCCCGGCGCGCTGGACGGTCCGTGGACGCCCGCGTGGGCGGCGCCGCTACTGCTGGAAGCGCGGACAGGGAACCTGGATGGTGCGCTCGGTCGCCAGACCGGTCTCGTAGCCGTAGTCCGAGCGGAACGACACCTGCCCGGTCCCCGGGCACGTGGGCTGGGTGAGCCAGAACAGCCGGTTGACCTGGGAGCGCGACTTCACGCACTTCCCGTTGCGCTTGGTCACGCAGGTCTTCTTGACCGTCGTCTTCGTGATCCCCGGCGTCGTGACCTTGAGCTCGGCGACGCTGATCCGCAGCCCCGAGCCGGTCGGGAGCACCATCTTCACGCCGTAGAGGCCGTCCGCGGACGGCTCGTTGAAGAGGTCGGTCGAGAAGACGAGCTTCAGCGTCGCGAGGCTGCCGAGCGCCTGGATCGCGGGCGAGGCCTCGTCGAGCACGGCGAAGATCCCGAACGAGGCGAACGCGCCCTTGGCCTGCGGCTTGGTCAGGTAGAGGTAGAGCTTGGCCGGGAGCGGGTCCGGCAGGCCGAGCGTGCGCGCGTCGACGACGACCGACCCCGCCCCGATCTGCGAGCGGATGCACGTCTCGGTGACCTTGCGCGACTCGGGCGTCATCCGGGCCTTGACGCGCTTGTAGGTCGCGGGGAGCTTGTCCAGGCGCTTGAAGAAGTAGCCGCCCTCGGGCACGGAGATCAGGGCGTCGCGGAGCTTGCCGACGTCGCACTTGTACGCGCTGCTCATGAACTCCTTGCGGATGCCCACCCCCGCGGCGAAGCGCACGGTGTTCGACGTCAGCAGCGGCGGCGGCTCGCCGGACGTGTCGAACGAGTTCGCCGTGAAGACGATGGTGTACCGGCCGTCGGGCTTGACGTCCTTCAGCTGCACGTTGAACTCCTGCACGGGCTCGGCCTGCGCGACGGCGGCGGGAGCGAGGAGTGCGAGCAGCAGGGCCGAAACCAGAATCCGTTTCACGGTGACTCCGCGTTGAGGGAGGGCGGGTAGTTGCGATGCGCCGGACCGTCGAACGTCCGTGTCCGATCGGCGCCGTGCGCCACCACGCTCTGTAGGTTGCCAGGGATGGGCCAGGTCACGCGCCGCACCCGGGCGGCGCCGTCCCGCCCCGACCCTGCTCCGCAGAGCCCGCGGGGGCGGCGTTGAGGGCGATCGCCAGGTTCACGATCCGGCACGCGCGTCTGACACTCGGCGTGTGGGCGCTCGTGCTCGTCGCCGCGCTGCTCATCGGGGCGAGCGCGACCGATCACATCGGCCAGCCGAGCCTGCGCATTCCCGGCAGCGACTCGGCGCGCGCGGCGGACCTGACGAACCGCGAGTTCGGCGGCACGATCAGCATGGCCGTGCTGCTGGAGGGGCCGCCGAAGCTCGTCGAGCAGCGCGGTCCGCGACTCGTCCGCGAACTCCAGGAGATCGATGGCGTCGAGGTCCTCAGCCCTTGGGCGATCGGCGGGGAGCGCGTCCTCAAGGAGCCACGCGGCCAGGCGCTGCTGGCGCTGCAGGTGCGCCGCCCGTTCGACCGCATCTCCGAGGAGACGGTGCCGGCCGTGGAGGCGGCGATCCGGCGCGCGGTCCGTCCGCCGCTGACCGCGCAGATCACCGGCCTGGCGCCACTGGTGCGCGCGCTGAACGAGTCGTCGATCGACTCGCTGCACAAGGGCGAGCTGCTCGCGCTCCCGATCCTCTTCGTGATGCTGCTGCTGATCTTCGGCAGCCCGGTCGCCGCGCTCGTCCCGGCCCTCAGCGGCCTGCTCGTCACCCGCATCGGCATCGCGGCGCTCGGCCTGGTCGGGCGCGAGGTCGACATCGATGCGCTCGCCCTGAACCTCGTCACCATGGTCGGGCTCGCGCTCGGCGTCGACTATGCGCTGCTCGTCGTCTCGCGCTTTCGTGAGGAGCTGGCCGACGGGCTGAGCGTCGCGCAGGCCGCCGAGGAGGCGGCGGCGCGCGCCGGGAAGACGGTCGTGGTCGCCGGCGGCGCCCTGATCCTCGGGATGGCGTGCGGCATGCTCGTCGCCCCGGGGTCGCTGCTCGTCTCCTCCGGGATCGGCGTCATCGTCGCGGCGCTCGCCGCGGTCGCCGTCGCCGTCCTCGCGATGCCGGCCGCGCTCGCGATCCTCGGGACGAACGTCAACCGCTGGCCGCTGCGGCGCGCCCGCGCCGGCGGCGGCGCCTGGGTGCGCATCTCCCAGCGCGCGCTGCGCGCGCCCGGCGCCGCGGCCTTCTTCGTCCTGCTGCCGCTCCTGCTGCTCTCGGCGCCGGCGCTCGCGCTGAACACGGGGCCGCCGGACGTCGCGAACCTCCCCCCGGACGACGCGGCGCGGGTGAGCTACGAGGCGTTCGAGCGCGACCGCGGCGCCGGCTGGTCGACCCCGTACGAGGTCGTCTTCCACACCGACGGGCCGATCACGACCACCAAGCGCCTGCGCGAGCTCGGGCGCTTCCAGGACCGCGTCGCGAAGCTCGACGGCGTCGAGGCGGTCCTCGGGCCGGCGGCGCTGCTGGAGCGCACCGCGATCCTGCGACGGCTCACGCGTGACCTCACCGGCGGGCAGAAACAGGTGCGGCGCCTGGAGCGCGGGCTGGGCCGCACGCGCGACGGCAACGGACAGCTGCGCGACGGCCTGGGCGCCGGCGCCGACGGGGCCGGCCAGCTGGCCGCCGGCCTGGGGAGGGCGGCCGAGGGCTCGCAGGCGATCGCCGAGGGCACGAGCGCTGCGGCGCCGCAGACCCGGCGGCTCGCCGACGGCGTGCAGCAGACCGCCGACGGGGCCGGACAGCTCACGGGCGGCCTCGGGCAGGCCCGTGACGGCGCGCGCAAGGCCGAGACGAACATGGACGTGCTGCGCGACTCGCTCGTCGAGGCCGACCGCGAGTCCGACAGCAAGCTCTCCACGCCGGCCGCGGAGACGCAGTCCGCCGTCCAGTCGGCGCTGCGCAACCTCGGCGGCATCACCGACCCCACGGTGTCCGGCAACCCCGGCGTCCAGCGCGCCAAGGCCGACCTCACGCGCGCGCTGTCGGCGCTCGGCCCGCTGAAGACGAACATCGCCAGCTACACGACCGACCTGGGAACGAACGCGACCGCCGCCAAGGAGCTCGCGAGCGGCATCGCCGAGCTCGCCGACGCGCTCGACGCGCTCGCCGCCGGAAGCAGCCGGCTGGAGGGCGGCATCGAGCAGACCGCCGAGGGCGCGAACGCCGTCGCGAACGGCGTCGACCAGCTCAGCAGCGGGACGGCGGAGCTCACCGGCGGGCTGCAGCAGCTGCTCAACGGTCCCAACGGCAACGACGGCGCCAAGGCCCTGGCCGCGGCGCTGCGCCGCGCGTACGGCGGCAGCAACGAGATCGGGCGGGCGCTCCAGCTGATGCTCGACAGCGTCGTGCGCGTACGCGGGACCAACGACCGGCGCCAGGCGGAGCTGCGGCGCAGCGGGACGGACGTGGACAAGGCCGCGGACTCCGGCTACTTCGTGCTCGCCGCGATCCAGGGCGCGCAGACCCAGACGCAGACGAACGTCGGCTTCGCCACGAACGCGAAGTCCGGCGGCAACACGGCGCGCGTCATCGTCGTCCCGCGCAGCGGCCCGTTCGCGCCCGACAGCGCCGACCTGCGGCCCGCGCTGCAGCGCGAGGCCGACCGCAGCGCCAAGCGGATGAAGGCGACCGCGGTCGTCGGGGGGCCGGCCGTCGTCCTGGACGACTTCGACAGCGCGACCAGCGGGCGCTTCCTGCTGCTCGTCCTCGTCCTCTCGCTCGTGACCTTCCTCGTGCTGCTGGCGGCCTTCCGCGCTCCCGCGCTCGCCCTGCTCGCCGTGCTGCTGAACCTCGTGACGGTCGGCGCGGCGGTCGGCGTGCTCGTCATCGCGTTCCAGGGCGACACCCCGCTGCTCGGCGGGTCCGGCGAGCTGGACGCGATCGCGCTGATGGGGATCTTCGCGATCGTCTTCGGGCTCTCGATCGACTACGAGGTCTTCTTCATGAGCCGGCTCGTCGAGGGCCGCGAGCTGACGGGGACGACGGACGGGGCGATCCGCCACGGCCTCGAGAAGACCGCGGGCATCATCACGGGCGCGGCGTTCATCATGGCCGCGGTCTTCCTGGCGTTCGCGGTGTCGCCGGTGATGAACACGCGGCAGTTCGGCGTCGGCACGACCGTCGCGGTGCTGCTCGACGCGACCGTCGTGCGGCTGGTGCTGCTCCCGGCGCTCGTGAAGCTCCTGGGCGAGCGGACGTGGTGGGTGCCGCGCTGGCTCCAGCGCCGGCCTAGCGGCGCTTCGGCTTCCGCTTCGGCGCCGGATCCGTCACCTTCAGCTTCCGGCTGACGAGGGCGCGGTTGCCCGCCGCGTCGACGGCGGTCACGCGAATCGTCACGGCCTTCGCGCGGGCGAGCAGCGCCTTCGACGGCCGCAGCCGCGTCGCTGCCGTACCGCTGACCGCGCGCGGGCTCGCTGCGGCGATCACGAGGTCGCCCGCCGCCGCCGCGCTCGCCACGCGGCGCGCGCGCACGAGCAGCTCGACGGTGATCGTCGCCGGCTCGCCGACCGTCACCGGGATCATCAGGCCCTTCAGCAGCCCGGCGCGCGTGACGCTCGAGCGGCCGCCGATGCTGACCCCGGGCGCCGTCGTGTCCGGCGCGCCGGTCGCGGTGAAGCCGGCGGGCGCGGCCGAGCGGTCGATGGTCTCGCAGTCCGGGGCGACGATGTCGGCGACGTCGACGAGCGCCGTGTCGGCGTCGCCGCCGCACGCGATGTCCCCGAACAGCGGCGAGGCGTCGCGCGCGCGGATCGTGTCGGCGCCCGGCCCGCCCCGGAGCACGTCGTGGCCTCCGCCGTTCCCGTCCACCGTGTCGTTGCCGGCGAGCCCGTAGAGGTGGTTGAACCCGGCGTCGCCGATGAGCGTGTCGTCGCCCTCGCCACCGGATGCGGCCTCGAAGCCGCTGATCAGCGCCGGATGGCCCGCGCCGCCGTCGTTGGCCACGCCGTCGAAGCTGATCGTGTGCGCCGTGGTCTGGTCGGCGAACGAGATCGCGTCCTGGGTCCCCTCGCCGCCCTCGGCGACCTCGGTGCCCGTGCCCGTCCCGCCGTCCCCGGGCGTGATGGCGTCGTCCCCGGGCCCGCCGCGCAGCGTGTCCCAGCCCTTGAGCCCGCTGAGCGCGTCGTCGCCGCCGCCGCCTTCGAAGACGTTGCCGTCGATGGTGCCGGAGAGCGCGTCGTCACCGCCGCCGCCCTTCGCCGACCCGGCACCGCTGACGAGGAAGTTGCTGCTGGAGGTCGTCGCCGACCCGTCGAACGTCAGCAGCGCGTTCCCGGCGGCGACCGTCGTGGTCATCCGCACGCCCGGGCGGTCCATGTCGGCGACGAAGCTGTTGTCGGTGAACGCGCCGCTCCCGAACGTCCAGCTGACCGTGTCGCGCGCGCCGAGCGTGCAGCGCCGCGTCGTCGGGTCGGAGCCCGCCGCGCAGCCGCTGACGCTGTTGTCTCCGCCGGCGCTGACGACGAGCACGTCGTTGTCGGTGCCGGCGGCGACCGTGTCGATCGAGAGCGCGGCGGCCACCCCGCTGATGTGGTTCGTCGTGATGTTCACCGCCGTGCTGGTCACCGAGATGGTCGTCCCGGCGTGCGCGGCGGCGGGCGCGAGCGCCGCGACAGCGGCGAGGACGGCGAGCGCGACGGACATGAGACGGCGGGGGCGACGGGCGGGCACGAGGAGACCTCCGGGCGGATGACGTGGCGCAGTATCCCCCGCGCGGGCCCGTGCGACCATGCGGCATGGCCGGATCAGCCCCAGGCGACGAGCCCCTCGACCTCGAGGCGATCGAGCGCGAGCTGCGCGCCCGCGACGCGCAGCTGCGCGAGCGGGTCGGCGAACTCGCCAAGCCGCCGGAGCGCGGCGCCGAGCTCGGGTTCGGCAAGCGGATCGGCGACGGGACGACCGAGGCCGTGAGCCGGCTGACCGACGTCGGCGTCGGCCACGACCTGGAGACGCGCGAGCTGCGCGTGCGGCGCGCGCTGGAGAAGCTCGCGGACGGCAGCTACGGCGTCTGCGACGCGTGCGGCGAGCCGATCGAGCCTGCGCGCCTGCGGGCGATGCCCGAGAGCGTGCTGTGCATCGCGTGCGCCCGCGCCGCGGGCTGACCGGGCGGCGCGCCTAGACTCCGTGGAGTGAGCATCGCCCGCGGATTCGACGGAGCTGCGCCGCGTGAGCCCGAGCCCGTGGGCGGCGGCTCGGGATGGACCGAGGTGCGCCGCGACACGCGCACGACGCGCATGGCGTCCGGGACGCTCGCGTGCCCGCACTGCGACGCGCCCGTCGCCTCACCCGAGCGCCCGGTGCCGCCGTCCGCGCCGCTGGCGTGCGGGTTCTGCGGGCTGGTCGCGCGCGTGCGCGACTTCCTGACGCTCGGCGAGCCGACGCGCCCGACGCGCGTGGCGGTCCACGTGCGCGCTCCGGCGGTGCAGCCGCGGCGCCGCGCCGTCCGCTGAGCGCGGCCCGGCCGTCGGGGTACACGTCCAGACGCCCCGTCAAGATCTCCCGCTCCCCCGCCGACAGAGGATCCTGATGCCCGCTCCCGCAGTCTCTCGCCTCCTGGCGGCCGCCGTCTCGCTCGTCGCCATGCTCGCGGTGCCGACCGGCGCCGCGGCACTCCCCAGCGACCTCGTCTCCGCCTTCGGGGACGACGGACTCGTCAGCTTCGATCCCCGGCCGGGGACGACGGCAGGGTCGTTCGATCCGCAGGCGGTGCACGTGCTGGCCGACGGCCGCACGCTGCTCGCGGGGCAGGACACGAACGCGGACATCATCGTCGCGCGCCTGCTGCCCGGCGGCGGGCTGGACCCGTCGTTCGGGACGGCCGGGCTGACGACGATCCCGATCGGCGTCGACACGTACGACGAGGTCGGCGGGCTCGACGTCGACACGTCGGGGCGGATCCTCATCGGCGGCCGGATGGAGGGCGACGCGTTCGTGCTGCGCTTGACCGCGGACGGGCAGCGCGACCCGAGCTTCGACGGTGACGGCCTCCTGACGGTCACCGATCCCGGCGGCTTCGGCCAGTTCAGCGACATCGCCGCCGACGGCACCGGCTTCTACGTCATCCGCAGCGGCTACCCCGCCCGGGTCTACCGGTACACGGCGGCCGGCGTCGTCGACGAGGCGTTCGGGCTCGGGGGCGTGTCGACCGGTCCGACGGACATGAACGACACGAAGCTCGCGCTCGACGCCCTCCGCAGGATCGTCGTGGCGGGGTCGATCACCGGCTCCGGCTACCGCGTCTACCGGCTCCAGGGGATGAGCGACACGGCGCCCGGCTTCTACGACGCCACGTTCGCGGCCGTGCCGATCGACCTCACGGGCGTCACGTACACGGGAGCCTTCAGGGACCTCGCGATCGACGGCACCGACAACGTCCACCTCGTCGGGAACCCGTCGACCGAGGGCTACGAGCTGATCAGGATCAGCGCGGCCGGCTCGGTCGGCCTGCCGGTCGCCTCGGCCGCCGGGCCCGGGGGATCCGACAGCCCGGGGGCGATCGCGATCCTCGGCGGCTCGGTGGTCGTCGCGGGCCAGACGGAGACCGGCGGCTTCGTCGAGTTGCGCTCCACCACCACCGGCGCGCTCGTCGGCTCGTTCAACGGCGGCGCCGCCTACACCTTCGCGTGCGGCTCGGGGAGCTTCTGCCCGGTCGGCGCGCTGACGACCAGCGGCGCCCAGATCACGGTGGTCACCGAGGAGCCCGACGACACGGCCAGGGTCGCGAGGATCTCGGCCTCCGGCGCGCCCGACACGACCTTCAGCGGTGACGGATTCGACAGCGTCGAGCAGCGCGTCCCGTGGGGCAACGACGTGGTGGACTCGGTGGCCACGGCGGACGGCTCGCTCTACATCCTCGGGTCGGCCGGCGTGTACAACGACGAGTCGACCTACATCGCCAAGCGGCTTGCGGACGGTCGCCCCGACCCCGCGTTCGGCACCGGCGGCGTGCTCGTCACCGACCTGCGGCCGGCGAGCCCGGAGTACGTGTCGTCGATCGCGGTCGACGGTTCCGGGCGGATCTTCGTGTTCGGCGGCTACGCCTCGGCCGACGTCTGGCGGTTCACGTCGGCCGGCGTCGACGGGAGCTTCGGGACCGCCGGGAAGGTCAGCATCACGTTCCCCGGCGCCAACCAGATCTCCGGCTCGACGATGACGCTCGACGGCTCGCGGTTGGTCGTCGGCGGCTACGACTACGTGAACCCCTCCGAGTACCGGATCTGGATCCATCGCATCGCGGCCGACAGCGGCGCGCCGGACCCGTCGTTCAACGGCGGCACGGCGCGGGTGCTGGACCTCGACGGCGGCGGTACCGACAGCGAGTACCTCAACGCCATCGCGCCCGGTCCGGGCGGCACGATCCTCGCCGCGGCGACGAGTGACAACCGCGTCCGGATCGTGCGGCTGACCGACGCCGGCGCGCCCGACGGGGCGTTCGGGACGGGCGGCGTCAGCGCGCTCGGCGGGCTCGGAAGCGTGGACCCGGGCGCTCCGGTGCTGCTGGCGCCGACCGCCGACGGCAGGACGATCATCGCGACCGCCATCGTCGACACGATCGGGTCGAAGGTCCTGGTCGCCCGCATCACCGGCGGGGGCGACCTCGACACCGGGTACGGCGCCGGCGGTTCGCGCACGCTGCTCGCGGGCGACTCGACCGCCGACACGCCGTTCTCGCTCGTGCTGGACGGCGCCGGCAGGGCGGTCCTGGGTGGCGGCACGGGATCCGGCTCGGCGCGCGACGCGCTGCTCGCCCGGCTGACGGCCGACGGCGCCGCCGACGACGCGTTCGCCCCCGGCGGCTTCGTCCGGCGGGACCTGAGTCGCCGCGGCGCGGTGGACGGCATCAGCCGCCTGCACGTTCGCGGCAACGAGCTCTTCGCCGTCGGCGTGCGGCGCGCGGGCGGGGACGTCCGCGAGACGTTCGTCGCGGCGTTCGGCGAGCCGCGCCCGCCGGCGGCCGCGACGCCCGGCCCGGCACCCGAGAGCCGGCCCGCGCGGAAGGTCAGCAGCAGGATCACGCGGCCGCGGGGCAAGCAGCCGCTGCCGCGCAGCAGGCTCAGGACGATCCGCGGAACCGCCAGCGCGACCGGCGGCACCCTGCGGCGGGTGCAGGTCTCGATCCGGCGCATCGAGCCCCGGCGCTGCGCCTGGGTGACGAGCAGGCGGGGCACGATCAAGCGCAGCCGGCAGGTCAAGGGCCGCTGCACCAAGCCCGTCTGGATCACCGCATCCGGCACGACCACGTGGTCGCTGAAGCTCGCCAGGGCGCTCCCGGCCGGGCGCTACGAGATCCGCTCCCGGGCGCGCCTGGCCGACGGCACCACCGAGTCGAGCACCGCCCGCAGCGGGCCGAACGTCCTGATCGTGCGCCTGCGGTAGGGGCGGCGCGGTGCTGTAGGTTCGGTCACGGTGTGCCGGGAAGACTGGTCGGCGACCTCGTCGTCGACCCGTTCTGTCATCTCGTGCACCTCCTCCTCGCCCCATCCCCCATCGCCAAGGACGCGCGTCCGTGCTGCTGGCGATCCTGATCTTCGTCGCCGTGCTCGCGGTGATCGCCTCCGAGCGGGTCGATCGCACGAAGGTCGCGCTGCTCGGAGCGACGATCGTCCTGCTGACGCAGACGCTGGACCAGGAGCAGGCGATCGAGGCGATCGACTGGAACACGATCGGCCTGCTCACCGGCATGATGCTGATGGTCCGGATCACCGAGGCCACCGGCGTCTTCACGTGGCTGGCGATCCGCTCCGGGCAGTGGTCGCAGGGCCGGCCCCTGGCGGTGGTCCTGGCCTTCAGCGTGACGACCGGCGTGCTGTCGGCGTTCCTGGACAACGTCACGACGATCCTGCTCGTCGTCCCCGTGACGTTCCTGCTGGCCGACGCGCTCGACATCGATCCGATCCCGCTGATCGTCATCGAGATCATCGCCTCGAACCTCGGCGGGACGGCGACGCTCATCGGCGATCCCCCGAACATCCTGATCGCGGGCCACACGGGCCTGTCCTTCTCGGCGTTCGTCGTCAACCTCGCGCCGATCGTCGTCGCCACGATGGTCGTCGTCATCCCCGCCCTCTATCTCGTGTACCGCCGGCGACTGCAGGTGACGCCCGACGCGCGCGAGCGCCTGATGGGCCTCGACGCCGCGAGTTCGATCGAGGAGCCCGAGGAGGCGCGGCGGACCGTGCCGATCCTCGTCCTCACGATCATCGCGTTCTTCCTGCACAAGGGCCTGCACCTCGAACCCGCGACCGTGGCGCTGACGGGCGCGGCCGTGATGCTGCTCGTGACGCGCCAGCCGCTGCAGGAGGCGATCGGCGGGATCGAGTGGCCGACGCTGTTCTTCCTCATCGGCCTGTTCGTGCTCGTCGGATCCCTGGAGGAGACGGGCGCGCTCGGCGAGGTCGCCGACGGCATCGCCTCCGTCACCGGCGGCGACCGGGTCGCCGAACTGCTCGGCATCCTCTGGACCTCGGCGCTCGGCTCGGCGGTCGTCGACAACATCCCCTTCACCGCCGCGATGATCCCCGTCGTCGATCAGCTCGGCGGGGCCGACGACGACGCCTACTGGTGGGCGCTCGCGCTCGGGAGCGTGCTTCGGCGGCAACGCGACGATCATCGCGGCGGCGGCGAACGTCACAGCGTCGGGCATGGCGGCGCGCGCCGGCACGCCGATCAGCTTCCTCGGCTTCATGCGGATCGGCATCCCCGTCACCCTGGTGTCGCTCGTCATGAGCACCGCCTACGTCATGCTGAGGTACACATGAGCCGTGAAGTCCTCGAGGAGGTGGTCCGGCGCGACCCACCGCTCCTGCACGTCGACGAGCTGGTGGAGTCGGCCGTGCGCCGGATCCTCGACTGCACGCTGCCCGCCCTCCCGGTGATCGACGACCGCGAGCGCCTCGCCGGGATCTTCGGCGAGCGCGAGTTCATCGAAGCGGTCTTCCCCGGCTACCTCGGCCAGCTCCGGCACACCGCGTTCGTCCCGCGCTCGCTCGACGCCGTCCTCGAGAAGCGTCAGGCCTGCCGGACCGAGCCCGTCTCCAAGCACATGAACCGCGAGCACATCCGCGTCGGGCCCGAGAGCTCCGACACCCAGATCGCGGAGATCTTCCTCCACCACCGCGTGCTCATCATCCCGGTGGTCGACGGCGGGAAGGTCACCGGCGTGGTCACGCGCCACGGGTTCTTCAGTGCGGCGGCGGAGCGGTTTCTCGGCGGCGCGTGAGGCGGGGGCGCGCGGACGCCCAAGCCCTCCACCGGACTCGAACCGGTGACCCCTTCCTTACCATGGAAGTGCTCTACCAACTGAGCTAGGAGGGCAGGTCGGAGCAGGGTAGCGGGCGCGGGCGCCCGCGCGCGCAGCGGCCCCTTCGCGACGGGAAATGACCGGTGACTGGTCGAAACCCGCAACGAGTGCCGGCGGGCCCCACTCGCCGCGGGAAATGACCAGTCACCGGTCGAAACCCGCAACGAGCGCCGGCGCAGCGGCCCGCGCCCGTCGGTGCCCGGCCCGCCGCGTATCGTCCCGCCCATGCCCCAGGAGCCGCCCGCCACGGTCGTCGCCATCCACCTCGCCGCGGTCGAGTCGGGTCCCGTGCACGCGGTCGACCGGGTGCAGGCGGTCGCCGGCGCGGGCCTGGAGGGCGACCGCTACTTCGAGCCCGGCGCCGACCCCGAGCGGCAGCTGACGCTCATCGAGAGCGAGGAGCTGGAGCTCCTGGCCACCGAGCACGGGATCGCGCTCGCCCCCGGCGAGTCGCGCCGCCAGCTCACGACCCGCGGCGTGCGGCTGAACCCGCTCGTCGGGCAGCGCTTCCGCGTCGGGACCGTCGAATGCCGCGGCATCGAGCTCTGTGAGCCGTGCAACCACCTGCAGAAGCTGGTCGGGAACCTCGGGCTGATGCGGGCATTCGCCCATCGCGCCGGGCTCAACGCGGAGATCCTCTCGCGGCGGCGAGATCGCCGTCGGCGACGCCGTCGTCCCGCTCGACTGACGGCCTGCACGCGGGACTTCAGCCGGACGGGTCAGGCTCCGATACCGTTCCGTAGGAGCTTCTATGCCGGTTCTCCCCACCAGCAAGAGGCGTTCGGCGCTCGTCGCGCTGCTTGGCGCCCTCGTCGTCCTCGCCGCCCTGCCGGGCGTCGCGTCGGCGCGGGTCCTCGGGAAGCCGACATGGCTGTCGAAGGTCGTCGTCACCGAGTACTTCCCCGCCCCCGAGTGGTGGTTCGTCGGCGCGGCCGTGAAGACGCCCGGCCTGGCGCGCAAGAGCAAGATCGACTGGCTCTACTCCGCGCGCGGCGTGTCGATGGAGGGCGACGGCATCGGGATGGACGGCCGCAAGTACCACATCTCCTCGATCGGCTCGAGCGGCTGGATCACCGAGCGCGGGCGCCGCGCGCAGTTCGGCCGCGGCGGCATCTTCGCCCCGTTCTGGCGCGCTGCCGGCTACTGGAAGAACAGCAACGGCGCTGTGACCTTCCCGCTCGACGGCGGCGGCTGGTACGCCGGCGCGGGCAAGCGCTACGTCTCGCCCGCCGACATCAGCTTCGCCGCGGGTCCGTCGCGGCCGCTGCGCGCCTACCGCAGCGTCGCCGTGGACCCGAACCTGATCCCGCTCGGCAGCCTCGTCTACGTCCCGGCCTACAAGCCGCTCAACAAGGACGGCTGGTTCCGCGCCGACGACACCGGCGGCGCGATCAAGGGCCGGCACATCGACGTCTACCGCCGTCCGCCCGACTCGTCGGCCGACAGCGGCCGCTATCTGCAGAACCGGCGCATCTTCGTCGTGCCCGAAGGAGGACGTCGCCGGCGTACGTGCGCACCGCGCGCGTCGCGGCGAACGGCCTCCCGCAGGTGCCGCGGCGCCTGCTGCGCGCCCCCCGCGCTGAGCGCCCGCTCAGCGCCGGAGCGTGATGCGCTCGGGGTAGCCGAGCAGCCGGCTGACCGTGACGAAGCGGTACCCGCGCGCGCGCAGGCCCGCGATGATCTGCGGCGCGGCGGCGAGCGACTGCGCGCGGTTCCCGCCGCCGTCGTGCCAGAGGATGATGCCGCCGGGGCCGGTCTGGCTGAGCACGCGCGAGACGATCGAGCCGGTGCCGGGCGTGCGCCAGTCGAGCGGGTCGGCGCTCCAGATGATCGAGGTCATCCCCAGCGCGTTGGCCCGGGAGACGAGGTCGGCGCCGGTGCTGCCGTAGGAGGGCGGAAGAGGCACGGCGTGAAGCCGGTCGCCGTGCGGATCGCCGCGTTCGTGCGCGACAGCTGCGACGAGGCGCCGGGGCCGCCGCCGCCGAGGTTCGCGTGGTTCCAGCTGTGGTTGGCGAGCTCGTGGCCGCTCGCGAGCATCCGCCGCAGCAGCGCGCCCTGCCCGGGCACCTGCTGGCCGATCATGAAGAACGTCGCCGGCACGCCGAGCCGGTCGAGCGTCGCGAGCAGCGGCCGCGTGTACGGCGAGGGGCCGTCGTCGTAGGTCAGCGCGACCTCCTTGCGGCGCGGCCCGCGCTCACCTGACCGGCGCCGCGTCCGCGTGCAGCCGGTCACGACCGCGCGCCAGACGCGCCCGGCGTACGTCCCGGTGCCGCGCGGCGCGCGCGAGCGGCAGGGCGCCGCCCGGCGTCGTCGGGCGTCGCCGCCGGCGGTCTCCCGTGCCGGGCGTCGCGCCGCCGGTCTGCGCGGCCGACGCCGACGCGCACGAGGCGGGCGTCGCGGCGACCGACCAGCGCAGCGCCCCGGGCTGCAGCCCAGCGCCGCCGGCGCGACGCGCGGACGACGAGGGTCGCCGCGCCCGGCTGGGTGACGCTCCCTTCGACGGCGCGCGCCCGCGGCGCAGCACCCACCGCGCCGGAGCGGCGCTCGACGCACAGCCGGCCGACCGCGTCACCGAGCGTCGATGCACAGGCGGCCCGACCCCGGCGGCGAGCTGCGCCGGGTCGATCGCGCGCGCGCGCGCGGACGGTCAGCACGAGCTCGCGATCGACCTGGCCGAGCGCGACGCTGCGCAGGTCCAGCGGGGAGCCGTCGGGGGCGAGGTCGTGGGCGCCGCCGCCCGCGCTCGCGCCGCAGCGCGACCGCCGGGCAGGCGAGCCACGCGCGAGCGCCGCGGACGGCTGCTGACGAGCAGGCGCGGCGCATGACGATCACCGGGCCAGGATCGGCGCCGGGGCGGACGGACCCGCCCCGGCGGCGCATCGCGCCTAGGACTTGGCCGGGGTGACCTTCTTGAGGTCGACGTCGAAGACGAGCGCGGCGTTCGCCGGGATCGTCGGAGGCGAGCCCGCGTCGCCGTAGGCGAGGTCGGCGGGGATGATGCAGCCGGCGACGCCCGCCTTCCTTCATCCCGACGACGCCCTGGTCCCAGCCCTGGATGACCTGGCCGCCACCGAGCGTGAACGAGAAGTTGTTGTCGGCGCGCTTCCAGGAGGCTGTCGAACTCCTTGCCGTCCTTGCGCAGGACGCCGACGTAGCGCACGTCGACCGTGTCGCCGTCCTTCGCCTCCTTGCCGGTGCCGACGATGAGGTCCTGGGCGATCAGCTTGTCGGGGTCAACCGGTCTGCTTGCGGGATGACGGGCTTCTTGTCGATGTCGCCCTCGCCCGGGCCGGGCGTCGACCTTCACGGCCTGGTGACGGCTCTTCTCGGTCGTGGTGTCCTCGAGCTTCGGCGGGTTCTTCTCCTGCTCGGCGCGAGCTCGGCGGCCTTGTCGGCCGCGCTCGCTCGGTGCCGCCGCAGCCGGCGACGCCGAGGCTGCGGCCGCGGCCACGAGGAGCAGGAGGATTGCGGGACGAGTGCGCGTTGTCATACGGCCGGGGTTGATAGCACGCCGGGGCGCTCGAAGGCGCCACACCCCTGTCAGTCGACGACGCGGGAGAGGGTCACGCGGCGTGACCTTGCCGGCGCCCGAGATCGAGAAGTCGGTCGCGATCCGCCCGGCCTTCCCGCCGCCGACGATGCACGAGCGGTAGCCGTAGCGGGTCGCGCAGCGCGCGCCCGCGCACGAGGCGCCGGACCTCCGGCCTCGCGCGAGCCGACCCCGATTCCGGCGGCCGTGCGGTCCCCCTTGCTCGTGGAGGTCACGGACAGCACGGTGCGCCCGCGGCCGACGCCGTCGAACATGATGCGCAGACCCGAGTAGCGCCAGATGCGCACCTTCCCGATGATGGGGTTCGGCGTGACGACGGACGCCTCGGGGCCCCGAGCGCGCCGCGGACCTCGGTCGGCGTCATCCCGAGCGCGACGCCGCGGATCGAGGACTGGACGACGATCGGCGGGCGCGCGGTGACGACCTCCGCCACGGCGGGCGCCGGGACGGCGGCGAGGGCGAGCAGCACGAAGCATGGCCGCGAGGGGCCTGGACCGCGAGAAGCACGCGCGCATTCTCGCGCGCGGCCCGGAGCGATGCGCCGGGTGGCCCGTGCGGCGCGAGCGGGCGCCGGCCCGGACGATGGAGGGAGCAGGATTCGAACCTGCGTAGGCAGAGCCAACGGGTTTACAGCCCGTCTCCTTTAACCACTCGGACATCCCTCCGAGACGCGGGGCAGCAGCCGGACAGGGCGCGATGGTAGCGCCTCGCGGGCGATTCGAGCACGCCGGCACGGCGAAGGCCGGCGATCCCTCGCCGGCCTTCGCGGTACCTCTCCTCCTCCGGTCCATGACGGCGCGCAGGGGCGCCGGGACCCCGCCCGCCCCTCAGCAGGCGTCCCGCAGGCGCTGCGCCTCCGGCAGCGACTCGAGCTTCTTCAGCGTGTGGTTCTCGATCTGGCGGATGCGCTCGCGCGTGACGTCGAAGGCGCGACCGACCTCCTCGAGCGTGCGCGGCTGCCCGCCCGTCATCCCGAAGCGCATCTCGATCACCTCGCGCTCGCGCGCGGGAGCGTCTGCAGCGCGCGCTGGACGTTCTCCTGGCGCAGGTTCGTCGGAGGCCAGGTCGAACGGCGACTCGGCCGTCTGTCCTCGACGAAGTCGCCCAGCTCGGAGTCCTCCTCGTCGCCGACCGGCTTCTCGAGCGAGATCGGCTGCTGGCTCATGCGCAGGATGTCGCGCACCTCGCTCGTGCGTGCAGTCGAGCTCCTCGGCGATCTCCTCCGGCGAGGGCTCGCGGCCGAGCTGCTGGACGAGCTGGCGCTCGACGTGAACGACCTTGTTGAGCTTCTCGACCATGTGGACCGGGATGCGGATCGTGCGGCCCTTGTCGGCGATCGCGCGCGTAACGGCCTGGCGGATCCACCAGGTGGCGTAGGTCGAGAACTTGTAGCCGCGGCGGTAGTCGAACTTCTCGACCGCGCGGATCAGCCCGAGCGAGCCCTCCTGGATCAGGTCCAGGAACGTCAGGCCGCGGCCGAGGTAGCCCTTGGCGATCGAGACGACGAGCCGCAGGTTGGCCTCGACCATCTGCTGCTTGGCCTCCATGTCGCCGCGCTCGATGCGCTTGGCGAGCGTCGACCTCCTGCGCGGCGCGTCAGCAGCGGCACGCGGCCGATCGAGCGCAGGTAGAGGCGCAGCGAGTCGAGGCTCGGCTCGACGGTCAGGTCGATCTCCGGCTTCTTGTCGCGCCTCGACGCGCGCCGTGCCCTCGCTGTGTCGGTCGCGCCTGGCGGCCCTCGGTGATCGGCGGTGCCGGCGCCGTCGATCCCGCCGTTGTCGGCGATCAGGTCGATGCCCATGCTCCTCCAGGTGCGAGTGAAGCTCGCTGCACCTGCTCCTTCGGTGACTTCGACCTCCTCGAGACAGCTCGGTGACCTGCTCGATCGTCAGGTAGCCCGCGCTCCTGGCCCGTCGAGCGATCAGTGGCGCAGCTCGTCGAGTTCCCAGATCGGCGCTTCGTCGGCGAGCAGTCCTGCGGCTTCGTGGTGGTGCCTGCATGTTCTCCGCAGCTCCTTCGAATGAAATCTCAGGAGCGGTTCTCCAGACGGCCCCCCTCCCCATCACAACTCCCCTGCTGACACATCGCGACAGTCGATTGAGCGATCCGTGGTGTCCTCGCTCGTAACCGAAGAAGTCTGGAGCGATACGTCAGAGCGATGAGTCGACAATGTGATTGATAGCACAAGGCTCGATCGAAGCCGGGCTACCCTCGCTTCACAACGCCCAGCCGAGACAGGACCTACGCCATGGAGCCCGTCGCGCTCACGCAGTCCGCCCGACGTCCAGAACCGCACGCCGTCCGATGCAGCTCTCGCTCTCCCGCGTCGGCGTGACCGGCGTTGAGAAGGTCATCCGCATCGGCGAGCCCGGCGCCGAGCAGCTCTTACCACGCCGAGCTCGAGTGCTTCGTCGACCTCGGACCCGAGCAGAAGGGCGCGCACATGTCGCGCTTCGAGGAGGTCGTCAACGAGGCGATCGGCGAGGTCGTCTGTCGAGCGGCTCGGCCCTGCGCGCCGAGGCAGCTCGCGCAGCGGATCGCCGAGCGCGTCCGCGAGCGCCAAGGAGCGCGCCGCGCCGAGGTCACGATCACGGCGCGCTACCCGGAGCACAAGCCGGCGCCGGTCAGCGACATCACGACGCAGGAGATGTACACGCTCTACGGCTCGGCGGTCGCCAGCGAGCGCGGCACGCGGCGACTCGTCGGCGTCACTGCGCAGGGGATGACCGCCTGCCCGTGCGCGCAGGAGCTGGTCGCCGCAACGCGCGCGCGAGCGGCTCAGCGCGCGACGGCTTCACGACGACGAGATCGAGCAGCATCCTCGCGGCTGTCCCGATCGCCACGCACAACCAGCGCGGCCTGGGCACGCTCTACATCGGCTCGCGTCGAGGGCGGCGAACTCGACGTCGAGGCGCCGACCTGCTGGCCATCGTCGAGGGCTCGATGTCGAGCGAGATCTATGAGCTGATGAAGCGCTCCGACGAGGGCTCCGTCGTTGAGAAGGCGCACCGCCGCCCGCGCTTCGTCGAGGACTGCGTGCGCGAGGTGATTCGCGGCGTGATCGAGCGCTTCGGCGAGCCTGGACGACGCGACCTTCGTCATGGCCCGCCAGGAGAACCTCGAGACGATCCACCAGCACAACGTCGATCGCCGAGCGCTTCGGCCTGCTCGGCGAGCTGCGCGCGCGAGATCGTCACCGGCGAGCACCTGATGCATCACACATCGATGCGCGAGTGGCTTGACGCCGGCGGCCGCTAGTCGCTGGCGCGCTGGGCGCATTTGCGAAGCACGCCATTGTCCGGTACTTCGACGCTAACGAGCGGCAGCGAGCCGGGGGCGTCGAAGACCTTCTGGCCGGCGTCGGCGTTGGCCAGTGAGGCGTGTCTGAGTTCCAAAGTGCGAGCATCGCGTAGCTCTTGGCTGGCCCGGTCGAAAAGCACGCCGCGCGTTCTTGCCCCAATCCCAGCGCTGACGATCTTCAAGGCCACCGGCGGCGATGTCGGCGCGCACGCGGCTGAGCGCGTCCTGTGAGCGCGCCGAGCCGAGCCCTGCCTTCTGACGCAGGCCGAGATGTCGTTCGGAACTGGGTCGCGGTTCCAGAGAACGACGTAGACGCCGGTGCCAAACGAGGCGATGATCGCGACGAGCGAGAAACGCAAAGGCGCCACTGGTCATTGCGTCGACCCTTCGCCGGCGTGGGCGCGGCGCAGCTCGGCTTCGCGCAGCAGGCGACGCATGCCGAAGAAGTAATCGACCCGCTGATGACCGTGACGGCGACCATCACGTAGACGAGGCCAATCGATCCAAGTCGGTGAGGGGACGAGCAGGATCAGCAGGAAGATAGTCAGTATCTGGACGCGCGGTCTTCGCCTTGCCCCACCAGTTCGCTGCGATCACGACGCCCTCGGCGCGGCCGAGATCCGCGCGACGGTGACGGCAAACTCGCGCGCCACGATCACCATCGCCACCCAGGCCTCGAGCCTACCGAGTGAAACGAGCGAGAGCAAGCGCGGCGATCATCAGCAGCTTGTCGGCGACGGGATCCATGAGCTTGCCGAAGGTTGTGATCTGCTCGCGCGTGCGCGCGATCCAACCGTCGATCGCGTCGGTTACCGAGGCGACGGCAGAAGACGACGCGGCGAGCACGTCGCTGGTCTGACCGCCACGCGCGAGCAGCGCGACGACCAGCACCGGCACGAGCAGGATGCGCAGCACCGTCAGGAAGTTTGGCAGATTCAGCCTGAACACGCCGCGCAGGAGTATGGCGATCCGGCGCCCGCCGGATGCACTTCAGGCGTCGAGCGACGCCTCGGCGCTCAGCGCCCCGGGCGAGGCGCGCGTAACGCCGATGCTCGCCGCGACGACGAGCCCGATCGCGAGCAGCTCGCGTGCGCCCAGCGACTGGGAGAGCACGAGGAAACCCGCGAGCGCCGCGACCGCGGGCTCGAGCGACATGAGCATGCCGAAGACGCTCGCGGGCATTCGGCGCAGCGCCTCGGTCTCCAGCAGTACGGGATCACGCTGCTGAGCAGCGCGACGCCGAACCCGGCCGCGAGCAGGGCCGGGTCGAGCAGGTCGGTCCCGCCCTGGGCGATCCCGGGCACGAGCGGGATCAGCGCCGCCCACACCATCGCGATGGCCAGCCCCTCGCCCCCGTCGAAGAACCGGCCCGCGCGCTGGGCGAGCACGATGTAGAGGCCCCAGAACCCCGCGGCGACGAGCGCGAAGGCGACGCCGACCGAGTCGAGCCCGCCGCCCTCCTGCCACGGGGCGGCGAGCAGCACGATGCCGAGCGTCGCGAGGGCGATCCACACGAGGTCCAGGCGCCGGCGCGAGAGCAGCGTCGCGACGGTGATCGGCCCGAGGAACTCGATCGTCACGGCGACGCCGAGCGGGATGCGGTCGAGCGCCTCGTAGAACGTGAGGTTCATCGCTCCGAGCGTGAGGCCGAAGATCGCGACCAGTCGCAGCGCCCGCGGGTCGTGCCGCCGGCGCCACGGGCGCCACACGGCCAGCAGGACGAGCGCCGCGAACCCCAGGCGCAGGACGGACACCCCCGCGGGGCCGGCGTCGTCGAAGAGGGTCGCCGCGAGCGCCGCGCCGAACTGGATCGAGGTGACGCCGGCGAGGACGAGCGCGATCGGCGGGACCGGGTCGAGCGCCGGGATGCCGCGACCGGCGGCCTGCGGTCTTTCGCGCGCGGCGGGCACCGGGCGAGGCTAGATGATCGCGGTGTGATGCTACTCGGGCCATGCCCGGGCTCGTGCGTGTGTTCATCGCCATGTCGCTCGACGGCTTCATCGCCGGGCCCGACGACGACCTCTCCTGGCTGCCGGATCCGCGGCCGGGCGAGGACTTCGGGTACGAGGCGTTCATGGCGCGGACGGGCGCGATCCTGATGGGGCGCTCGACCTACGAGGTGGCGGCCGGGTTCGAGGGGCCATGGCCGTACGGCGACACGCCGGTGCTCGTCGCCACGCGCCGCGAGCTGGACGCGCCCGCGGCGCCCACCGTCGAGGCCGTCAGCGGGACGCCGCAGCAGCTCGTCGGCCTCGCGCACGAGCGCGCGGTCGGACGCGACATCTACCTCGACGGGGGCGACCTCGTGCGCCAGGTGCTCGACGCGGGCCTCGTGGACGAGCTGACGATCACGGTCATCCCGGTGATCCTCGGCGCCGGCTCGCCGCTGTTCACCGGTGCGGCGCGGCGCACGCTGCGCCTGGAGTCCACGCGCCTCTTCGAGGGCGGGATCGTGCAGCTCCGGTATTCACACGCCGGGGAGTAGCGTGCCGGGCATGACCTCGCGCACCCTCGGCGACCTCTCCGTCAGCCCGATCGGCCTCGGCTGCATGGGCATGAGCGCCTTCTACGGCACCACCGACGAGCCGGAGGCGATCGCGACGATCCACCGCGCGATCGAGCTCGGCTGCACGTTCCTCGACACCGCCGAGCTGTACGGGCCGTTCACCAACGAGGAGCTGCTCGGGAAGGCGCTCGCCGGTCGCCGCGACGAGGTGACGATCGCGACGAAGTTCGGCGTCCGCCCTGGCCCCGACGCCGGAGAACCCGACGCGGCGCGTCATCGACGGGTCGCCGGAGAACGTGCGGCGCTCGATCGAGGGCTCGCTCCAGCGCCTTGGCACCGACCACGTCGACCTCTACTTCCAGCACCGGATCGACCCGGGCGTCCCGATCGAGGAGACCGTCGGCGCGCTCGCCGAACTCGTCGCCGAGGGCAAGGTCCGGCACATCGGACTGAGCGAGGCGGGGCCCGACACGATCCGCCGCGCCCACGCGGTCCACCCGCTCGCAGCCGTCCAGACCGAGTACTCGCTGTGGTCGCGTGACGTGGAGGCGCAGGTGCTGCCGACGCTGCGCGAGCTGGGCATCGGCCTCGTCGCGTACTCGCCGCTCGGCCGCGGGTTCCTCAGCGGGCGCTTCAGCGGGCCGGACGAGCTGGACGAGCAGGACTTCCGCCGTGGCCTGCCGCGATTCGCCGGCGAGAACCTGCAGGCCAACCGCCGGCTCGTCGACAAGCTCGGCGAGATCGCCGCCGAGCACGGCTGCACGAGCGGCCAGCTCGCGCTCGCGTGGGTGCTCGCGCAGGGCGAGGACATCGTCCCGATCCCGGGGACCAAGCGGCGCACGTACCTCGAGGAGAACCTCGCGGCCGCGGACGTCGTGCTGACCCCCGGCGACCTCGCCCGGATCGACGCCGAGCTGCCGCCGGTCGCCGGCGAGCGCTACGACCCCTCCGGGATGGCGACGCTCAATCGCTAGGGTCGGGTCATGCCTCTCGTCCCCACCGTCATCGAGCAGACCGCCCGCGGCGAGCGCGAGTACGACCTGTACTCGCGGCTGCTCAACGACCGGATCATCTTCCTCGGCCAGCCGGTGGACGCGCCGATCGCGAACCTCATCGTCGCCCAGCTCCTGCACCTCGAGTCGCAGGATCCGGACAAGGACATCTCGATCTACATCAACTCGCCGGGCGGCTCGATCCACGCCGGCATGGCGATCTACGACACGATGCAGTTCATCAAGCCGCAGGTGCAGACGATCTGCTGCGGCATCGCGATGTCGATGGGCTCCCTGCTGCTGACCGCGGGAGCGCCGGGCAAGCGGATGGCGCTGCCCAACAGCCGGATCCTCATCCATCAGCCGTCCGCCGGGTTCGAGGGCCAGTCCTCGGACATCGAGATCCACATGAACGAGATCCTCAAGACGCGGACGCAGATCGACGAGCTCTACGCCCACCACACGGGCCGGACCATCGAGCAGGTCCACGAGGACATGGAGCGCGACCGCTTCTTCACCGCCGAGCAGGCCGTCGAGTACGGCCTGATCGACCGCGTGATCAGCTCACACTGAGCCCGTACAGGGCGCCGTACTTCTCGCGCAGGTAGCGCAGCAGCGGCGCCGGGTCGAGCTCGCTGCCCGTCGCGGCGAGCAGCAGCTGCGGCGGGTCGATCGTGCGCCCGTGGCGATGGACGTGCTCGCGCAGCCAGTCGCGGACCGGGGCGCAGTCGCCCGCGGCGAGCGCGTCGTCGACGCCGTCGACCTGCTCGGTCAGCGCCTCCCACAGCTGCGCGCTCATGACGTTGCCGATCGCGTACGTCGGGAAGTAGCCGAGCTCGCCGAACGCCCAGTGGATGTCCTGCAGGCAGCCGTGGCGGTCGTCGGGGACGTCGATGCCGAGCAGGTCGCGCATCCCGTCGTTCCACGCGGCCGGGATGTCCGCGACCGCGAGCGTGCCGTCCATCAGCGCCAGCTCGAGCTCGAACCGGAGGATGACGTGGAGGGCGTAGGTCGCCTCGTCCGCCTCGACGCGGATGAGCGTCGGATGCACGACGTTGACGCGGCGCAGGAAGTCGTCGAGGTCCAGCCCGGCGAGCGCCGGCAGCGTGTCCTGGGCGCGCGCGAGCCAGTGGCTCCAGAACGCGCGTGAGCGGCCGACCTGGTTCTCCCACAGGCGGCTCTGGGACTCGTGGACGCCGTAGGAGACGCCCGCATCGAGCGTCGACCGGCGCAGCGAGGGTCCGATCTGCTGCTCGTAGAGGCCGTGGCCGACCTCGTGGAGCACCGCGAAGATGCCGCTGAGATCGGTCTCGTCCCAGCGCGCGGTGACCCGCTGGTCGCCGGGCCCGACGACCGTCGAGAACGGGTGCGCGGAGTCGTCCAGCCGCCAGCCCTCGTCGTCGTACCCGACGGCCCGGGCCATGTCGAGCGCGAGCGCGCGCTGCCCTGCCGGCGCGAACGGTCCCGGCAGCGGCCCGGGCGCGGGATGCTCGGCGATCTCGGCGATCAGCGGGACGAGGCCGTCGCGCAGGTCGGCGAACACCTGGACGATTGCGGCCGTGGTCGTGCCCGGCTCCCGGTCCTCGAGCAGGGCGTCGTAGGGGTGGGCGACCTCCGGGAAGCACGCGGCGACCTCCCGCCGCAGCTCCACCTGGCGCTCGAGATGGGGCCGGAACGCGGCGAAGTCCGACGCCTCGCGGGCGGCGGCCCAGGCCGGCAGCGCCGCCGCCGTCACCCGGGCCATCTCGGACGTCAGCTCGACGGGGATCCGCGTCGCCCGGTCGTGGTCGCGCCGCACGACGCGGACGATCGCGGCGTCCTCGCCCTCGGGCCCGGCCGCCTGCGCCGCGTCGAGCAGGGACGCCAGTTCCGGGCCGGCGAGGAGTTCGTGCGCGAGCGTGTCGAGCGTGGCCTGCACGTCGCCGCGCGCGTCGCCGCCGCGCACGGGCATCATCGTCTGGCGATCCCAGCCCAGGAGCGATGCGGCCGCGTGCAGGTCGGCGAGCACCGCCAGGCGCGCGCGCAGGTCGTCAGTCGGTGATGCCATGTTCGATGCCCCCCAGGCCGTCGATCTCGATCCGCACGACGTCGCCGGCCTGCAGGAACCGCGGCGGATCGAGCGCCATTCCCACCCCGCTCGGGGTCCCGGTGAGGATGAGGTCGCCGGGCTCCAGCGTGATCGCCTCGCCGATGAACGCGATGAGCTCGGGGATCGAGAAGACGAGGTCGCTCGTCGACGCGTCCTGCCGCAGCTCGCCGTTGACCCAGGTGCGCAGCGCCAGGTCCTCGGGATCGGCGATCTCGTCGGCGGTCGTCACCCACGGCCCGAACGGGCAGAAGCCGTCGGCGCCCTTCGCGCGCGTCCACTGCGGCTCGCGGCGCTGCAGGTCGCGTGCGCTGACGTCGTCGGCGACGGCGTAGCCCGCGACCGTGCCGTGCGGCCCCATGACGACCGCCAGCTCGCCCTCGTAGTCCAGGCGACGGACGACCGGCGGACGCCGGACCGTGCCGTTCGGCGGCGCCGCCGACGTCGGGAGCTTCATGAAGACGATCGGCGTCTGCGGCGGCTCCTTGTCCTGCTCGGCCGCGTGCGCGCGGTAGTTCAGCCCGATCCCGAAGATCGCGCGCGGGATGTGCGGCGCGAGCAGCGTGACGCCGGCGAGCGCGTGGTCCTCGCCGTCCGCGGGCGTCCGGTCGCCCGTGCGCAGGCGGTCGAGCACGGTCACGCCGTCGCCGAATGCGACGACCCGGTCCCCCCGGACCTCCCCGGCCAGCGGGGCGCCGCCCCCCGGCGGCACGAACGTGGCGAACTTCACGCCGCAGAGCCTATGCGGGCGGCAGGCCGAGCAGCGCCGCGCGCACCGCCCCGTCGCGCTCCAGGGCCTCGGCGTCCGTCCAGCGCCACGCCACGCCGGCATCGATCGCGAACGTCGGGCGCTCGTGCCGGGCGACGTCCGCGACCGTGATCGCGACCCCGGCGACGGCCTCCGCACCCGGGAGCGCCTCCGCTGCGACGAGCGCCGTCCCGTGCGCGGTGAAGGCGAGATCCGGCCCGGCGAGCACGGTGAGCGCGACGCGCGGGTCGGCGCGCAGGCGCGCCAGCGACCCGCGCGAGCGGGCGAGCGCGAGGACGATCCGCGCGTTGCCCACCCGGACGGCCGTGGAGACCGGGATCGCGTGCGGGCCGCCCGCGGCGATCGTCGCCAGGACGCAGACCGTTCCGGGGGGCCAGTCGGGCAGGACGGCGGGCATGGCGCGCGACCCTACCGGGCGCATGCGAGACTCCTGACATGACCGTCTCCGGCCTCATCCTCGCCGCCGCCGGCGGCGGCTCGTCCGGGTTCGGCGGAGGTGGCGGCGGCGGAGGCGGCGGGTTCTCCGGCGGCGGTGGCGGCGGCAGCGGCGTCTACGTCGGCGGCGGGGCCGTCAGCGGCTGGTTCGTCCTGGCCGCGTTCCTGGCCTTCTTCGCGTTCTTCGCCTTCGCCGTCATCAGCACGTGGCTGACGGTCCGCCGCCTGCGCCGGCGCCTGGACGAACGCGACGTCGACGTGCGCACCGCGAGCGCCGAGGCCGCCGAGGACGACCCCGCGTTCGCCGCCGATCGCGTCACCCAGGACGTCACGATCATGTTCCACGCGATCCAGGGCGCCTGGGACGCGCGCGACGAGCACGCGCTCTCATCGCTCGTCGGGAACGACCTGATGGTCGAGTGGCACCGGCGGCTGGACGACTTCGACCGCAAGGGCTGGCACAACCGCGTGCGCGTCATCAGCGGCCCCGACGTGCGCTACGTCTCGATGACCAATCGCGAGCGCGACGAGGAGGACCGGGTCGTCGTCCACGTCGCCGCGCGCCTGGAGGACTACGTGGAGGCGGCCGGCGGCATGCGGGTGCTGGCGACCGGCGACACGGACACGGTGACCGACCTGCGCGAGTTCTGGACGCTCGCCAAGCGCGAGGGCCGCTGGATCCTCATGTCGATCGAGCAGGACGCGGAGGGCGGCCACCATCTCGACGCTCCGCTCGTCACCTCGCCGTGGGCCGACGAGCGCCTGCGCGACGAGGCGCTCGTGGAGGGCGCCGTCGCCGACGCCGCCCTCCCCGGGGTCGCGACCGCGGAACTGATCGACGTCGACCTCGCCGCCGACGCGCGCGCCCAGGCGCTCGACCTCGCGCTGGTGGACGCGCGCTTCGCCCCCGACGTGCTCGCCGCCGCGGCCCGCCGCGCGGCCGAGTCGTGGGCGGACGCCGTCGACGGCGACGACGCCCCGCTGGCCGCGGTCGCCACCGCCGACGCGGTCGACGCCCTGCTCTACGGCGGCGACCACAGCCGGGACAGCCGGCTCGTCGTGCGCGGCCCGCGGATCGACGGCGTGGCGATCGAGCGGATCGACGCGACACCCGAGCCGCCGCGGATGACGCTCGCCGTGCGCGTGCGCGGCCGGCGCTACGTGGAGGACCGCGACACCGCCGCGGTCCTGTCGGGGAGCAAGAGCGCGGAGACCGCGTTCACCGAGCGCTGGACGATGGCGCTCGACGGCACCGACGAGACGCCGTGGCGGCTCGTCGGCGTCGCGGCCTGACGGCCCGCGCTCTTACGCAGTTCTTCACCACTGCTCATCTGGCTCTTCGGCGGCGGCCCTGAGATGTCTCAGGCGCCCCGAGCACGGCCACGGACCGGGCCGGGCGGGGCGTCAACTCCCTTCCCGCGACCCCGGAGCCGTACGTGTTCTACGCCCGCTACGTCCTCGCCGAGCTGCGCCGCAGGCGCGGCCGCACCATCCTCACCGCGCTCGGCCTCGGCGTCGGCGTCGCACTCGTCGTCGCCGTCACGTCCCTCTCACAGGGTCTGAGCGACGCCCAGGACGAGGTGCTGAAGCCGCTCACCGGGGTCGGCACCGACATGACCGTCACGCGCCCGCTGAACATCCAGGGCGGTGGCGGCGGGGACCCGTTCGCCAACCTGTCTGCCGAGGAGCGCGAGCAGCTGCGGGCCGAGAACGGCGGCGCACGCGTCGGTCTGGCGAACCTCGGCGAGCCCGGCGAGACGTTCTCGACCGACAACTTCGTGACGCAGCAGCTCAGCTTCTCCGAGCGCAAGGAGCGGCAGATCGCGGATCTCGACGGGGTCGCGACGGCCGCGGGCGGCCTCACGCTGAACGCCATCCACATCTCGGGCACCGTCCCGGAGACGACGGCGCAGAATCAGGGCGGACCGCCCGGCGGCGGTGCGGGCGGCGGGCCTGCCGGCGGGCCGCCCGACAACATCGACATCCAGAACCTGACCGTGAGCGGCGTGGACCAGTCGGCGCCCGGCCTCGGCGCGGTGACGGAGGGACAGGTCCGTTCCGGCCGGTACTTCTCGACCGGCGACGCCCAGGAGGCGATCCTCAGCGTCGGCTACGCGAAGCGCAAGAACCTCGGCCTCGGCGACAAGGTCAAGCTCAAGGGCGGCAGCTACAGGGTCGTCGGCATCGCCGACCCGCCACTCGGCGGCTCCTCGTCGGATGTCTACGTGAAGCTCGAGCAGCTCCAGGAGGCCTCCGACCGCGAGAGCCGCGTCAACACGGTCTACGTCCGGGCGACCGACACCGACGCCGTCGGCTCGGTGTCCGAGGAGATCTCCGAGGTCCTGGACGGGGCCACCGTCACCACGACGGAGGACCTGGCCGAGCGTGTCGGCGGCTCCCTCGTGGACGCGAAGAATCTCGCGAACAAGCTCGGCACCGCGCTCGCCGTCGTCGCGCTCGCCGCGTCGATCCTGATCGCGATGCTCCTGACGCTCTCCTCGGTCGCCAAGCGCACGAAGGAGCTCGGCACCTTGAAGGCGATCGGCTGGCCGCAGAGCAAGGTCGTACGCCAGGTCAGCGGCGAGTCGCTCGTCCAGGGAGCGCTCGGCGGCGTCGTCGGTGCCGTCCTGGGCATCGGCGCCGCGGCCGTCGTCAGCGCCCTGGGACTGACCCTGCAGGCGTCGGTGGCCGCGGCCGGCGGCGGCGCGGGCGGCGCTCCTGCGGGCGGCGGGCCGTTCGGCGGCGCCTTCGGCCAGGGGCAGGTCGTCTCGGGCACCACGGACGTCGTCCTCAAGGCGCCGGTGAGCTTCGGGCTCGTGGTCCTGGCCATCGCCCTCTCCGTCCTCGCCGGCCTGCTCGCGGGCTCGGTCGGCGGCCTGCGCGCCGCCCGCCTGCGCCCGGCCGAAGCCCTCCGCAACCTCGACTGACCGCTGACATGAGCAAGGAGCACGACATGGACACCGCCCCCACCGACACCCCGGTCTACGAGCTGCGCGCCCTGACGCGCAGCTACCCGTCGGGCGACACGACCGTCAAGGCGATCGACGGGATCGACCTGCGCATCGACCATGGCGAGTTCGTCGTCGTCGCCGGGCCGTCCGGCTCGGGCAAGACGACGCTGCTGCAGCTGCTCGGCGCGCTCGACCGGCCGACATCGGGGGAGCTGCGCTTCGAGGGCGACGACCTGGCGAGCCGCGGTGACGGGGACCTCACGAAGCTCCGCCTGCGACGGATCGGGTTCGTCTTCCAGCAGTTCAACCTCATCCCCACGCTGACCGCCCAGCAGAACGTCGAGGCGGCGCTCGCCCCGACCGGGATGAGGACGCCCGAGCGGCTCGCGCGCTCGGCGGAGCTGCTGGAGCGCGTCGGCCTCGCCGAGCGCGTGTCGCATCTCCCCTCCCAGCTGTCCGGCGGCGAGCAGCAGCGCGTCGCCATCGCCCGCTCGCTCGCCAACCGCCCCGACGTGCTGCTCGCGGACGAGCCGACGGGCAACCTCGACTCGGCGACCGGCGCGGAGATCATGTCGCTCCTGCGCGACCTCAACGCGGACGGCCTGACGGTCGTCCTGATCACCCACGACCCGTCCATCGCGGGGTCCGCCGGCCGCGTCGTCCGACTGCAGGACGGCCGGATCGCGGACGCGCTCGAGCCGGCGGAGGTCGCGTGATGCGTGTGCGACGCGCGGCCGCCGGACCCGTGCTGGCCGCCGTGCTCGCGGCGAGTGCCCTCGCCGGCTGCGGATCGGACGCCTCGTCCCCCGGCGCCGCGACCGCCACGACGCCGGCGCCGCCGAGCGGCGCGCCGCAGCCGAGCGGCGAGCAGCGGGCACAGTTCGAGAATCTGCGCGCATGCCTGGAGCGGGAGGGCGTCGAGCTGCCCGGCAGCGGTCGCCCGAGTGCCGGCGGCGCGCCGCCGCAGCTCGACCCGGACGCGCTGCAGGCGTGCGCCGAGTTCCTGCCCGAGGGCGGCCCGCCCGGGATGGGGGCGCCGCCGGCCGCCTCCTCATGAGCGCCCGGGCGACCCCGCGTGCGAGCATCGCGGCCGTGAGGATCCTCGTGGTCGACGACGAGCCCGCCGTGCGCAACGCGCTCGACCGCGCGCTGCGACTCGAGCGCTACGAGGTGCGCCTCGCCGGGGACGGCGCGGACGCGCTCGCCCAGCTCGCCGACGAGCCGGCCGACGCGATCGTCCTCGACGTGGCGATGCCCGGGATCGACGGCCTGGAGGTCTGCCGGCGCCTGCGGGAGGCCGGCGACCGCACGCCGGTGCTCATGCTGACGGCCCGCGAGACCGTCGACGACCGTGTCGCCGGCCTGGACGCCGGCGCCGACGACTATCTGGTCAAGCCGTTCGCGCTGCGCGAGCTGCAGGCGCGGCTGCGGGCGCTGCTGCGGCGCACCGACGACGCGCCGGGAGCCGGCGTCCTGCGCTTCGCGGACCTGACGCTCGACCCCGGCACGCGCGAGGTCCACCGCGGGGAGCGCGCGATCGAGCTGACGCGCACGGAGTTCGAGCTGCTGGGCCTGTTCCTGGAGCACCCGCGCCAGGTCCTCTCGCGCTCACAGATCTTCGAGCAGGTCTGGGGCTACGACTTCGGCGCGAGCTCCAACGCGCTCGGGGTCTACATCGGATACCTGCGCCGCAAGACCGAGGCGGGCGGCGAGCCGCGGATCCTGCACACGGTCCGCGGGGTCGGCTACGCCCTCCGGGAGCGCTAGTGGCGCTGCGGCGGCGGATCGGGCTGCTGACGGCGCTGGCGGTGGGGATCACGGTCCTCGCGGCGAGCGTCGTGACGTATCTCGTGGTCCGCGCCGAGCTGCGCGACCAGGTCGATTCGGCGCTCACGGCACAGGCCGACCTGGCCCGCCGTGCCGCCGAGGCGGCCCGCAGCCTCCCCGCCGCACCGCCCGCGGACGGCCAGGCGACGCGCGTGCCGCTGCCCCCGCCGTCCTTCGGGGCCCCAACCGCGATCCAGATCCTGCGCCTCGACGGCGGCGTCACCCGGCTCCCGACGTCCCAGGTCAAGGTGCCGGTCACCGCTGCCGACCGCGCCGTGCAGACCGGCGCCGCGGCCTTCTTCAGCGAGCGGGAGGTCGACGGGACGAGCCTGCGCGTCTACACGTTCAGCCCGCGCGCCGGCGTGGCGGTGCAGCTCGCGCGCTCGCTCGACGGTGTCCGGAGCGTGCTGGAGCGCCTGCGGATCGTCCTGGGCATCGCGCTCCTCCTCTCGGTCATTGCGGGCGGGCTGCTGGGGCGGCTCTTCGCCAACCGGGCGCTGCGCCCCGTCGCCGAGCTGACCGACGCCGTCGAGCACGTCGAGCTCACCGGCGACCTCACGCCGCGGATCGCCGTCGACGAGCGCGGCGAGCGCGACGAGGTCGGCCGCCTGGCCGGCCGGTTCAACGCGATGCTCGGGCGGCTGCAGACCTCGCGCGCCGAGCTCGACGCCTCCGTCAACGCCCAGCGCCGACTCGTCAGCGACGCCTCGCACGAGCTCCGCACCCCGGTGACGAGCGTGCGCACGAACGCCGAGGTCCTGCGCGAGCAGCCCGACGTCCCGGTCGGGCAGCGCAACGAGATCCTCGACGACGTCATCGCACAGGCGGACGAGCTGGGCCTCCTCGTCGCGGACCTCATCGAGCTCGCCCGCGACGGCGAGCCGCCGAACGCCGCCGAGCGCGAGGACGTGCGCCTGGACGAGCTGGTCTCGGAGGCGGCGGTCCGCGCCCGCCGGCTGACGCCCGGCGCGGACATCGCCCTCGACACCGAGCCGGTCGTGGTCGAAGCTCATCGTGAGCGCCTGAGCCGCGCGGTCAACAACCTGCTCGACAACGCGCTCAAGCACGGCCCGCCCGGCGGGCCGGTCGAGGTGCGGGTCGGCGCCGACGGGTCCGTCACGGTGCGCGATCACGGGCCCGGGATCCCCGAGGCCGAGCGTGCACACGTCTTCGACCGCTTCTGGCGCGGCGCCGACGCGCGCAGCCGGCCCGGCTCCGGCCTGGGCCTCGCGATCGTCCGTCAGGTCGCCGAGAGCCACGGCGGCTCGGTGTCCGTCGCCGAGGCGCCGGGCGGCGGAGCGGCGTTCCGGATGACCCTCCCGATCGCGGACTGACCGGCAGCAGCCCGGCGACGATAGGCTCGCCGCGTGTCCAGCCCTCCCGCCGCTGCTGCGCCCACGTTCGGCGACGCGCCCCCGCTGCGGCGCACGCTCGCGGGCGGCGTCGTGCTCGGCGCCGCGAACGCGTTCGGGCTGCTCGGCTTCGAGTGGCTCGTCGACAACCTCCAGGAGCTGATCTGGATCGACTGGGCGGGCAGCGACGAGACCCGCTGGCTCGTCCTCCCGCTCGCGATCGCCGGCAGCATCGCGCTGTCGCTGACGGTGCGGGCGACGCGCCAGCAGCGGATGATGCCGCCGCACACCGACGTCCTCGCCGAAGTCGGTCAGGCCCGGCCCGGGACGCTCAAGACGGTCGGCATCCTCCTGCTCGCCGGTCTCGTCAGCCTCGTGGGGGGCGCGTCGCTGGGCCCGGAGGGCGCGCTGCTCCCGGCGTCGATCGCGCTGGGAGCGTGGGTCTCCCGGTTCAGCCGCACCCCGGGACCGGTCACGGAGCTGCTCGTGCTGTCGAGCATCGGGGCGCTGCTCGTGTCGTTCTTCGGCTCCCTGCTGCCGGCGCCGATCCCGCTGCTGATCATGCGCCGGCAGGGCATCGCGCTCACGCGGCGCAGCACGATCCCGCCGCTGCTGGCGGGGTTCACGGCGTGGGTGATCGTCTCGCTGATCCGCGACAACGGACAGGGGCGCGACATCCTGCCGATCGATTCCGGCGGCGACCTGTCGGCCGTCCTGCCCGCGCTGGGCATGGGCGTGCTGGCCGTGCTCATCGGCGTGCTGCTGCGGCTCGTGATCCGGGTCACCGACCGCTGGACGGAGCGCCTGGACCGGATGTGGCACTGGATCGCGGCCGCCGCGCTCTTCGGCGCGGTGCTCGGCGCGCTCTACTGGATCGGCGGGGAGTCCGTCCAGTTCAGCGGCCAGGAGGGCACGCACGAGCTCTACGACGACCGCGCCCAGTACGGCGTCGCGGCGCTGTTCGGGCTCCTGCTCGTGAAGCTGCTGGCGACCGGCTGGTCGATCTCCGCGGGCTACCGCGGCGGCCCCGCATTCCCGTCGGTG
>CAVPCS010000009.1:0-127500 GCA_963702505.1 uncultured Actinomycetes bacterium
CGGAGAACTTGGACAGCGCACGCGAGCCCACCGGCTGGCCTTCGGCGATGTAGCGCTCCACGAGCGTCTTCATCAGGATGCGTGCGCGCTGGTTGAGCATGGCGCCCGATTCTATACACGTTGAGCGGCGCCGGGAAAGATGGCGCGGCCGGAGAGGTTGCGGCGAGCACTGGTCGCAGCGCGCAAGTGTGCTCTAATTCCGGGCATGAAGACCGGCTTTCGACATATCGCGCTGATCGGAAAACACAGGAGCCCGGAGATCGCGAAGCCCCTGATCGAGCTGGCCGAGTTCCTGGAGCGGCGCGGCGTCGAGGTCTCCATCGATCCGATCACCGCCGAGCATGTGAGCGACCATCGCCGCGAAGTCCTGACGCTCGAGCAGATCGGCAAGCGGGCCGATCTCGCCATCGTCATCGGCGGTGACGGCACCATGCTCAACATCGCGCGCACGCTGGCGCCCTTCGATGTGCCGCTTGCCGGCGTCAATGTGGGGCGCCTGGGATTCCTCACCGACGTGTCCATCGATACGATGTTCGACACGGTGGGCGCGATGCTCGACGGCCAGTACATGGTCGAGCCGCGGATGCTGGTGGCCGTGCAGGTGATCCGCCGCGGCGATCGCATCGCCGACATGATCGCGTTCAACGAAGTCGCGGTAAACAAGGGCGCCGAGGGGAGCCTGATCGAGCTGGAAGTGCGCATCGACCGGCCAGTTCGTCTACAACCTGCGAGCCGACGGACTGATCGTGGCGTCGCCAACCGGCTCCACGGCCTACGCACTGTCCTCCGGAGGCCCGATCCTGCACCCCTGCGCTGTCGGTGCTGGCCCTGGTGCCGGTCTGCCCGCACACGCTGTCGAACCGGCCCATCGTGGTTTCCGGCAGTTCTCACGTGTGGAGATCCTGGTGCTCCACCGCGGCCGATGCACGCGCCCACTTCGACAGCCACTCGAACTGTGGAGCTGGAGGAGGGCGACTCATCGTGGTGAAGCGGTGCCCGAAAACATTGATACGTCGTGCTGCATCCGTCCAGTCACGACTACTACCACATGTTGCGCGAGAAGCTGGGGTGGAACGAGACCCCGGGCAATTGAGCATCGTCGCCTGACACCGCGATGCTGCTGTCGCTCTGCATACAGAGATTTCGTCATCGTCGATCGCGTTCGGCTCGAGTTCGCGCGCGGCTTCTTCGGTGCTTAGCGGCGAGACGGGTGCGGGCAAGTCGATCCTCGTGGATGCGCTCATGCTCGTGCTGGGCGGGCGCGCCGACAGCACGGGGTGGTGCGCCAGGGGCGGGGAGCGCGCCGAGGTGAGCGCGGAGTTCGATGCGTCCGCACTGCCCGAGCTGCAAACCTGGCTCGCTGCGAACGATCTCGCGGGCGAGGTCGGGGAATGCATCCTTGCGGCGCGTGATCGAGGCCGGCGGCCGCTCGCGGGCCTACGTCAATGGCTCGGCCCTGTACCGTGGCTGCAGCTGCGCGAGAGCGGGCGAGCATCTGGTGGACATCCACGGCCAGCATGAGCACCAGTCGCTGATGCGTCCTCCAGTCCAGCGGCTCCTCTCTCGACGCCACGCGGCGTCGGGGGAGGACGTCGCCGAAGTCGCACGTCTGCACCGGCGCTGGCGCGAGCTGGCTCGATGCGACGCACCCGCGCGCTGCGAGGACGCCCCGATCCCCTCGGAGGACGGAACGCGAGCGGCTGGATTTCCAGGTGAGGGAACTGAAGCAGCTTGGCCTCCCACCGAGCCGGAATGGCACTGACCTGCAGGCCGATCACGGTCGTCTCGCCCACGCGGCGGCACTGATCGAAGCCGCGGAGGAAAGCCTCGAGGCGCTGACCGAGGGCGAAACCGCGCTGCCTTCGGCAACTGTCAACGGCACTGGTATCGGCGCTTGAAGCAAGCTGGGAGACACACGATCCCGGCGCTTAGGGCGTGTTGCTCGACGTCCTGGAGCCGGCTCTCGATCCAGCTGCAGGAGGCAGGCTCTTCTGCTCCGTGCACTATCGTCAGCGCTTGGATCTTGATCCGCTCCGTTTGCAGTGAGGTGGAGGCGCGGCTGGGAGGGCCGTCATGTCGAGTGGCGCGCAAGTACCGAGTGGCGCCCCAGCAATTGCCAGAGAAGCTCGGTGAGTTATCTGCGCGGCTGGATCAGCTCACGGATGTGCTGGATCCAGAGGCGCTGGCACGACAGGAAAGCGTCGCCCGCGAGGCGTGTGCGAGCGCCGCGCGCAAGCTCTCGAAGCTGCGGATCCGCGCGTCTGCCCAGCTGTCCGAGCAGGTGACCGGAGCGATGCAGACACTGGCGATGGCCGGCGGGCGATTCGAGGTTGCGCTCACCACTCTCGAGGAGCCTGCGGCCTCAGGGTTCGAGTTGGTAGAGTTTCTCGTGAGTGCCCATGCCGGCGCTGCATCGCGACCGGTCGCCAAGGTGGCGTCCGGCGGCGAGCTCTCGCGGCTGTCGCTCGCGATCCAGACGGTCGCGAGCCGGGTAGCGAACGTACCCACGCTGGTGTTCGACGAAGTCGATGCTGGCATCGGCGGGGCAGTCGCCGAGATCGTCGGGCGCATGTTGAAGGCGCTCGGGAGGGTCGCCAGGTGCTGTGCATCACGCACCTGCCTCAGGTGGCGGCGGCCGCGGACCATCAGTGGCGCGTGGTGAAGCGCGCGGCGAAGGGCGAGACACTGTCGAGCGTGCTGCCGCTCGCGCCCGCAGAGCGCATCGACGAGATCGCCCGGATGCTGGGCGGGATGAAGATCACCGAGACGACGCGCCAGCACGCGCAGGAGATGCTTGGGCTCGCGACCGGCTGACTCGCCGCAGCCTCAGGTCGGTTTCGCGATCTCAGGTTGGTGTCGCGTTCGGCTGCTGCGGTGACTCGATTGGCCGTCGATCCCCGAGCCGACGGCTCGGGGCGGCGAACGTGGCGGAGCAGGGGCCTCACGTAGTGGGGACGCGAACCGCGTTACGACGCACAGGGGATCGCCGCCCCGACGATCGCTTCCGCGGTCAGATTCCCATCTTGCGATGGGCGCGCCGAAGGACGGAGCAGGGGCCCCCTTTGGGGATGCGACCCGTAGGCGTGCGTGGGCCGGCGACTGCGCGCCTTGGCCGGCTCAACGGTCGCATCCCCTAGCAGCCTGTCGGACTTAGGATGATTCGGCTGCAACGTGGGAGAGCGGTCCATATTTCGCCGCTTTCTCCTTACATATTCTCGATATGCGTGTCGAAATCTTCAAAATCTGTCCTCGCTCTCCCACCGTTTCGCTATCGAACACCTCAGTCCGACAGGCTGCTCTAGGGGGCCTTGCTCCTCGTTTCGCCGGCCCTTCTTCCGCCCTCCAGCGATCCCCTCGCCGGGTATCTCCCATCGCTACTTCCGGTTCGGGCAGTCTGGCCGGGTGCAGTGGACGTAGAGTTGCAGCGAGTGCTCGTGGATCGTGAAACCGCGCTCCTTTGCCACAGCGATCTGGCGCTTCTCGATCTGTTCGTCGAAGAACTCCTCCACCTGGCCGCACTGCAGGCACACGAAATGGTCGTGATGGCCGCCTTCGTTCAGCTCGAACACGGCTTTGCCGCTCTCGAAGTGGTGGCGCATCAGCAGCCCGGCCTGCTCGAACTGGGTGAGCACGCGATAGATCGTCGCCAGCCCGATGTCCATGCCCTCTGCGATGAGCAGCTTGTAGACGTCCTCGGCCGTGAGGTGCCGCTCCTCGCTGTTCTCGAACAGGTTGAGGATCTTGAGCCGGGGCAGCGTCGCCTTGAGGCCGATGGTTTTGAGATCGCTGGGGGTTCGATTGGCCATGAGCGGGAGGTTAATCGGGAAGACTCGTCGAGTATCATAAGACCTTTCGATCATTCCTAGAACGATGAAGACATCGCGCGACCAAAGCAGACTGGGATGGGCGGGCCTGTGGGCCGTGCTCGCGATCGCGCTGCTGCTGGGGGCGTGTTCCACTTACAAGATGGACATACAACAGGGCAACGTGGTCACACAGGAAATGATCCTCAAGCTGCGCCCCGGCATGACCCGCTCGCAAGTGAAGTTCATCATGGGCACGCCGCTCGTGAACGATCCGTTCCACAAGGACCGCTGGGACTACTTCTACGAATTCATCAAGTCTGGCAAGGTCCTGGACAAGCGGCTGATCACGTTGATCTTCGACAAGGACCAACTGCAAAGAGTGCTGGGAGACGCGGATGCCGCGCCCGGGTTGAAGGGCGATCTGCCGGTGGCCGCACCTGCGCCCACGGCTGCTCCAGTGAAACAGTGACGTTACTGCTATGACCCAGCACATCGCGATTTGTGGTAGTTCCGGGCGGATGGGGCGCGCCTTGATGGAAGCCATCGCCCAGTCGGACGACCTGCGCCTGCATGCCGCGCTCGAGCGCGCCGACAGTCCTCATCGGACGCGATGCCGGCGAACTGCTCGGCAGCCCCAACGGCGTCCGCATCGGGGCCGATCTCGCTGCTGCCCTGCGAGGCGCCGACGTGCTGATCGATTTCACCCGGCCCGAAGGCGACGATGGACACATGGACGTTGCCGCAGGCCGGGCGTGAAGATGGTGATCGGAACCACCGGCTTCAGCGCGGAGCAGAAGCGGCCGAATCGCCGCGGCCTCAGCGGATGGCGCCATCGTATTCGCGCCCAACATGAGCGTGGGAGTCAACCTGCTGCTCAAGCTGCTGGAGACCGCCGCCAAGGTAGCTGAGCGAAGGCTACGACATCGAAATCGTCGAGGCGCATCACCGCCACAAGGTGGACGCGCCGTCCGGCACCGCGCTGCGCATGGGCGAAGTGGTCGCCGGCGCGCTGGGCCGCGATCTGGCCGAGTGCGCCGTGTACGGCCGCGAAGGGCGTGACCGGCGAGCGCAAGGCCACCACGATTGGCTTTGCCACGGTGCGCGGCGGCGACATCGTGGGTGACCACACCGTGCTTGTTCGCCGGTATCGGCGAGCGCGTGGAGATCACGCACAAGGCCAGCAGCCGCGCCACATTTGCCCTGGGCGCGCTGCGCGCGGCGCGCTTCCTCGCCGGCAAGGAGTGCGGGCTGTACGACATGCAGGACGTGCTCGGTCTGCGATAGGACGCCTGCGCCGCACGGTACGCTCTGCGCGGTTGCCAGCGCGGGGTGGGCATTCGGCCCTATAATGCAAATTACAAAGCGGGATGGGCGGTGAGCGCGCCTCCCGCTTTTCACATCCGGCCGCGAGTCTGCCCGGACGCTGCCTCAGGAGTCGTTCCCGTGCCGCAGCATCCGCCAGCCATTCTCGTGCTCGCAGGATGGAACCGTGTTTCGCGGGCATTCCATCGGCGCGCGACGGGCTCGCGGTGGGCGAGGTGGTGTTCAACACCGCCATGACCGGCTACCAGGAAATCCTCACCGATCCCTCCTACTGCCGGCAGATCGTCACCCTGACCTATCCCCACATCGGCAACACCGGCACCAACCCGAGGATGTCGAGTCCGAGCCGGGTCTACGCCGCGGGACTGGTGATCCGCGACCTGCCGCTGCTGTCGAGCAACTGGCGCAGCCAGCAGGACTCTGTCCGATTATCTCAAGCGCGCAAGGTGTCGTCGCCATCGCCGACATCGACACGCGCAAGCTGACGCGCATCCTGCGCGAGAAGGGCGCCCAGAGCGGCTGCCTGATGGCCGGCGAGCGATCGACGAGGCGCAGGCGCTGGCGCAGGCGCGCGGCGTTTCCCGGGCCTGGCGGGCATGGACCTGGCCAAGGTGGTCACGCTGCGAGCAAGCCTACACTGGGACGAGAGCGAGTGGGCGCTGGGCGAGGGCTACGGCGAGCCACGGATGACGCCGCAGTGCCATGTGGTGGCCTACGACTACGGCGTCAAGCGCAACATCCTGCGCATGCTGGCGCACGCGCGGCTGCCGGGTCACCGTGGTGCCGGCGCAGGCCGAGCGCGCGAGAGGTGCTGGCGCTCGAGCCCGACGGCGTGTTCCTGTCCAACGGCCCGGGCGATCCGGAGCCGTGCGATTACGCGATCGAGGCGATCCGCGCAGTTGCTCGACAGACGGCATCCCGATGTTCGGCATCTGCCTCGGCCACCAGTTGCTGGCGCTGGCCAGCGGCGCGCAGGACGCATGAAGATGAAGTTCGGCCATCACGGCGCCAACCATCCGGTGCAGGACCTGGACGACCGGCCGCGTGATGATCACCAGCCAGAACCACGGCTTTGCGGTGGACGCCGGCGACGCTGCCGGACAACGCTGCGCGTCACCCACGTGTCGCTGTTCGACGGCACGCTGCAGGGCATTCGAGCGCACCGACAAGCCGGCGTTCTGCTTCCAGGGCCACCCGAGGCGAGCCCCGGCCCGCACGACGTGGGTTATCTGTTCGACCGGTTCGTCGACGCTTGATGCACCGAAACAGAGTCGCTGAGGACCAGGAACGTACACCCGCTCACTATGCCCAAGCGCACCGACATCAAGAGCATCCTGATCATCGGCGCCGGCCCGATCGTCATCGGCCAGGCCTGCGAGTTCGACTACTCCGGCGCGCAGGCCTGCAAGGCGCTGCGCGAGGAGGGCTACCGCGTCATCCTGGTGAACTCCAATCCGGCCACCATCATGACCGACCCGGAGATGGCGGACGCCACCTACATCGAGCCGATCACCTGGCAGATGGTGGAGAAGATCATCGCCGTCGAGCGGCCCGACGCGCTGCTGCCCACCATGGGCGGCCAGACCGCGCTCAACTGCGCGCTCGATCTGGCCAAGCACGGCGTGCTGGAGAAGTACGGCGTGCGAAATGATCGGCGCCACCAAGGAGGCCATCGACAAGGCCGAGGACCGCGAGAAGTTCAAGCAGGCGATGACGCGCATCGGCCTCGACAGTCCGCGCGCTCGGCGATCGCGCACAGCATGGAAGAGGCGCTGCAGGTGCAGGCCGTCGATCGGCTTCCCGACGCATCATCCGCCCCTCCTTCACCCTCGGCGGTTCCGGCGGCGGCATCGCCTACAACCGCGAAGAGTTCGTCGCGATCTGCGAGCGCGGCCTCGAGGCTTCGCCGACCAAGCGAGGTGCTGATCGAGGAATCGGTGATCGGCTGGAAAGAGTTCGAGATGGAGGTGGTGCGCGACTACGAAGGACAACTGCATCATCGTCTGCTCCATCGAGAACCTCGACCCGATGGGCGTGCATACCGGCGACTCGATCACCGTGGCGCCGGCGCAGACGCTGACCGACAAGGAATACCAGATCATGCGCGACGCCTCGCTGGCGGTGCTGCGCGAGATCGGCGTGGAAACCGGCGGCTCCAACGTGCAGTTCGCCATCAATCCGCAAGACGGGCGCATGGTCGTGATCGAGATGAACCCGCGCGTGTCGCGCTCCTCGGCGCTGGCCTCCAAGGCCACCGGTTTCCCGATCGCCAAGGTCGCGGCCAAGCTGGCGGTGGGCTACACGCTGGACGAGCTGCAGAACGACATCACCGGCGGCGCGACACCGGCCTCGTTCGAGCCGACCATCGACTACGTCGTCACCAAGATCCCGCGCTTTGCCTTCGAGAAATTCCCGCAGGCCGACACGCGCCTGACCACCCAGATGAAATCGGTGGGCGAGGTGATGGCGATGGGCCGCACCTTCCAGGAATCGTTCCAGAAAGCGCTGCGCGGCCTGGAAGTCGGCGTGGACGGGCTGAACGAGAAGACCACCGACCGCGAAACCATCGCGAGACGAGCTGGGCGCAACCCGGGTCCGGAGCGCATCTGGTACGTGGGCGATGCCTTCCGCGCCGGCATGAGCGTGGAAGAGGTGTTCAGCACTCACCAGCATCGATCCGTGGTTCCTGGCGCAGATCGAGGACATCGTCGATGCTCGAGACGGCGCTGAACGGCCGCGCGCTCGCGGATCATCGGCGCGCACGAACTGCGCGAGCTGAAGCGCAAGGGCTTCTCCGACCGGCGGCTGGCGAAGCTGCTCGGGCCACCGAAGCGCGAGGTGCGCGCGTACCGCCACGCGCTGGGCGTGCGCCCGGTCTACAAGCGCGTGGATACCTGCGCCGCCGAATTCGCCACCGTACCGCCTACATGTACTCGACCTACGAGGAAGAGTGCGAGGCGCGGCCCACCGACCGCAAAAAGATCATGGTGCTGGGCGGCGGGCCCAACCGCATCGGGCAGGGCATCGAGTTCGATTACTGCTGCGTGCACGCCGCGCTGGCGCTGCGCGAGGACGGGTTCGAGACCATCATGGTCAACTGCAACCCGGAGACGGTTTCCACCGACTACGACACCTCCGACCGCCTGTATTTCGAGCCGCTGACGCTGGAAGACGTGCTGGAGATCGTCGCATGTCGAGAAGCCCTAGGGCGTGATCGTGCAGTACGGCGGCCAGACGCCGCTCAAGCTTGCGCGTGACCTGGAGGCCAACGGCGTGCCCATCATCGGCACCACGCCGGACATGATCGACTGCGCCGAGGACCGCGAGCGCTTCCAGAAGATGCTGCACAAGCTGGGCCTGAAGCAGCCGCCCAACCGCACCGCGCGCGCCCGCGGACAGGCCCTGGCGCTCGCGCAGGAGATCGGCTATCCGCTGGTGGTGCGGCCCTCCTACGTGCTCGGCGGCCGCGCCATGGAGATCGTGCACGAGCAAGAACGACCTGGAGCGCTACATGCGCGAGGCGGTGAAGGTGTCCAACGACACGCCCGGTGCTGCTCGACCGCTTCCTCAACGACGCCATCGAAGTGGACGTGGATGCGGTGTGCGACGGCGAGCGACGTGCTGATCGGCGGCATCATGGAGCACATCGAGCAGGCCGGCGTGCACTCCGGCGACTCGGCCTGCTCGCTGCCGCCCTACAGCCTGTCAGCCGGAACTGCAGGACGAACTGCGCGCGCCAGACCGTCGCGCATGGCCAAGGGCCTGAACGTGGTCGGGCTGATGAACGTGCAGTTCGCCATCCAGGACGACGTGGTCTTCGTGCTGGAGGTCAATCCGCGCGCCTCGCGCACCGTGCCCTTCGTCTCCAAGGCGACCGGGCATGCCGCTGGCCAAGATCGCCGCGCGCTGCATGGCCGGCCGTACGCTCGACCGAGCAGGGCATTGGCGCGGAAGTGATGCCGCCCTATTACTGCGGTGAAGGAGGCGGTGTTCCCGTTCATCAAGTTCCCCGGGCGTCGACACCATCCTCGGCCCGGAGATGAAATCCACCGGCGAAGTCATGGGCGTGGGCGACACCTTCGCCGAGGCGTTCGTCAAGTCGCAGCTCGCCGCGGGCGTGGGCTGCCGACCGCGGGCAGGGTTTCCTCAGCGTGCGCAATGCGGACAAGCCCGGCTGGTCGAAATCGCCCGCGATCGCTGGCGGAGCTGGGCTTCCAGCTGATGCGCTACCCGCGGCACCGCCGCGGTGCTGTGCGCGAGGCGGGCATTGCCGTGACGCCGGTGAACAAGGTGATGGAAGGCCGGCCGCACATCGTGGACATGATCAAGAACGGCGAGATCGCGCTGATCATCAACACGGTGGACGAGCGGCGCTGCAGCGATCCAGGACTCCTATTCGATCCGCCGCTCGGCCCTGCAGGGCGCGCGTAACTTACTACACCACGCTGTCGGGGGCGCGTGCCGCCTGCACGGGCATGCAAGACATGCGCGAACTCGCACCCTATTCCATCCAGAAGCTGCACGCACGGCTCGCCTAGCAGCCTGCTTTCAGGCTCCAGAGTCCGCATCCAGGAGAACGACCATGCTCGTCGCCCGCCAGCCGCGCGATCTCGTCGGCGCGCAGGCCGGCGGCATTGATGACGGCGGTCGCTGCGAGGGTGGGGCCGCCGGCCTCGACGATCACCGTCGCACCGTCACGCCGCAGGCCCGTGACCGGCGCATCGACGCGCACCTCCGCGCCCGCCGCGATCGCGGCGCCGGCGAGCGCGAGCGTCAGCGCGACCGGGTCGGTGACGCTCTCGCCGGGGACCACGAGCCGCCCGTCCCGCCCGCGCACGACGTCCACGCCGTTCGCCCGCGCGCCGCGCTCCAGGTCGTCGACGACCGCCCGCTCCCGCGCCGTGGCGGGCTCGATCACCGCGCCGCAGCGCAGCACGGGAACGCCCAGCGCCTCGAGCACCGGGTCGCGGAGCGCCGCGGCGCGCAGGATCAGCTCCGTCTCGAGGTCGCCGGGCGTCGAGTCGAACCCGGTGTGCAGCACGCCGGAGTTCGTGCCCGTCGCCTGCAGCGCGAGCCCCGGCCCGGCCTCGAGCAGGACGACCGACGCCCCGCGCCGCGCGAGCGCCAGGGCGGCCGCGACGCCCACGACGCCGCCACCGGCCACCACGACATCGACGCGCTCGGTGGTCATGACGGCCGAGGCTACCGCGGGTAGGGTCGGCCGATGGGCGAGACGACGATCACGATCGAGGAGCACATCGCAGCGGCGCCGCAGCAGGTGTGGGCGACGATCACCGACACCCGGCGCTACGCCGAGTGGGTGGTCAACACGCTGGAGGTCACCTATTCCGACAGCGACACCGCCGACGAGGGCGTGCGCTACGAGGAGCGCAACCGGATCGCCGGACCGCTCACCGGGACCTCACGCTGGGTCGTGACGTCGGTCGACGAGGGCCGCGCCACGGTGCACACGGGGGAGGGGATCTGGCTGGCGGGGACCATGCGCCTCTCGATGAGCGTCGAGCCGGACGGCGACGGGACCCGCTACCGGCACGTGTTCGCCTACGAGCCGGGCCTCGGTCCGCTCGGTCCGGTCGTCGACCTGGGACTGCGCCCGTCGATCGGCCGCGACATGCGCGCCTCCGTGCGGCGGCTGCGCGAGTTGTGCGAGGGAGAGGCGGCCTGACCGGATGGGGTGGTTCAGGCGACCGTGAAGTGGCACGTGCGCCAGATCCTCCGCGCGCTGGACGTCTCCAACCGCGCGCTGGCCGTCGCGACATACCTGCGCTCGCGCCCCGGCAGCCGCTGAGCGGCCGTCCGCGCGAGGCGCTCAAGGCGACGACCGGAATCGAACCGGTGTACACGGCTTTGCAGGCCGCTGCGTAGCCACTCCGCCACGTCGCCGAGGGGGTCGAGGGTATCGCCCGCGGGCGTAGGATCGCGGCTGCACCCTCTCGACCTCCAAGGAGCACCATGACCGCCAAGACCGACTTCACCCCGGACGACTGGGCAGCCATCGTCCGCGCCCCGCTGATCGCGGGCATGGCGATCTCGCTCGCCGACCCCGGCGGGCCGATCGAGCTCACCAAGGAGTCGGTCGCGGCGATGAAGTCCGTCCTGGAGCCGGTCGGCGGCGCCCAGCCGGAGCTCGTGGCGACGGTGCGCGCCGAGTTCGAGGCGCTCGCCAAAGCGCACCAGAACCCCGCTGCCGGCTTCAAGCCGAAGAGCCCGCAGGAGCTGCTCGACGAACTGTCGCGCGTGAACGGGCTCGTCTCGGGTGCCGCGACGCGCGAGGAGGCGGACGCGTTCCGCGAGCTGCTGAAGACGGCCGCGCGCCGTGCCGCGGACGCCGCCAAGGAGGGCGGGTTCATGGGGTTCGGCGCTGAGCAGGTCAGCGCCGGGGAGCAACGGATGCTCGAGCAGATCGACGCCGCGCTCGTCGCGCCGCCGGACGCCTGAGCGGGGCTGCCGCAGCGTCAGCTGCGGGGCGCGAGCTCGTCCTCGGCTCGCAGCCAGTTGTGCAGCTCATCACTCGTGCCGCTCTCCAGCGCCAGGAAGTAGGCGCGCGTGGCGATCTCCTCGTGCGTGGGGGTTGCGGGCTTGCCCTTCCCGGCGGGCTTCCTGGTGGCGGCCGGCTTCTTCGCGGCCGCCGGCTTCTTCGCGGCGGCCGGCTTCTTCGCGGCGGCCGGCTTCTTGGCGCGCGCCGGCTTGGCGGCGCCGGCCTGATCATTCTTCTTCGTGGCCATCAGGGGTCTCCCGTCGATCGATTGACCTTGGCGGGGTCGACACAGGGTGCATCCGCCACGCCTGACCGGTGTGAACGTGCTGTGTCCCGGGCCGCTGGTCCCAGACCGGGTTATGCCCCAGGCCGCGCCCGCCCGCGACGGTGGATCACCCGGAGCCCGCCACGGGTTTTCCGCGCCGCTACGCGCGGCGGCCGCGACGCCGCGGCCGCGGCCGCGGGCGCTGCGGCGGACCGGCCGGGACGCCGGCGTGCACCGCGCCCGCCGGCACGTCGGCGGCCGCCACCGAGCCCGCCTCGAGCACGGCACCGGGCTCGACGGCCACGCCGGCCTCGACGCACGCACGGGCGCCGAGCACCGCACCGGCGCCGATCTCCACCGGCGCGGTGGCCCGCCGCGCGAGTCTGAGCGGCTGCTCGACGTCGTCGTCGGCCGGCGCGAGAACATCGGTGAGCATCACGAAGTCGCCCGTCCGCACGCCGGCGCCGATCGTGATCCGCTCGCGCGCGAGGACGACGCAGCGGCGGCCGAGCGCGGCGTCCTCACCGACGAGCACCTCGCCGCTCGCCACGTCGAACCGCGTTCCCTCGTCGACGCGGCAGCCGCGCTCGAGCACGACGCGGGCGCCTGGACCCAGGTCGAAGCGCACGTCGCGGGCGATCCGCGCGTCGGGGTGGGCGGTGACGCCCGCCGGGAGGCGGCGCAACCGGCTGCGCACGTGGGCCGCGAGCCCCATGCGGCGAAGGGTAGTCCGCCGCCGGGCTACCGGGCGGATCGCTCGCGGTGGCGCCGGCGCAGGTCCGCGGCGAGGAGCAGGGCACGCTCCCGGCGCCACCCGGCCTGCGCGCCGGGGGAGCGGTCGGGGACGCCGCGCACCTGCGCACCCGGCGGGAGGAGGCCGCGCGCCGTCAGGGCCGCGAGCGCGCGCCGCGCGATCTCGACCTCGCCGAGCGCGGTGAGGTGCACCGCGTCGGGCAGGACGAGGTCGGGGCCGCCCAGGTCGTCGAGCGCCACGACCGCGGCGCCGTGGCGCCCGGCCGCGGCGCGGATGATCGCGTTCGCCGCGACGGGCTTGGGGGCGGCCGTCGGCCGGCCGAGGTCGCGCGGCAGCGTCGCGACGAGCACCGTCCGGGCCCGCCCGCCGAGCGCCGCGAGGATCGCGTCCAGGTCCGTGGCGTAGCGCTCGGCGTCCCACGCCGGGTCGCGCGCGTCGTTCACCCCGACGTAGAGGCAGGCGATCGCGGCGCCGTCCCCGGCGCGCGGGACCTGCCGCAGCAGGACGTCCCCGGCCGTCGCCCCGTCGCTCGCCAGGTTCTCGCACGCCAGGCCGGCCGCCTCGGCGAGGAGGACGACCCACGGGACCGCGGGCAGCCCGAGCATCGGCTCCCCGCCGCCGCGGGTGATCGAGTCGCCGAGGGCGACGAGTCGCCCCGCGGTCACCGCAGCCGCCCGGTCTCGGCGCCGGCGGCGCGCAGGCGGTCGGCGTGCGCGGCGGTGAGCTGTCCGGGCTCCAGGCGCCAGCGCCACTGCCCGCGCTCGCGCCCCGGGTGGTTCATCCGCGCCGCCGGCCCGAGGCCGAGCACGTCCTGGACCTGGACGATGCACACCCGCGCGGGTGAGGACTGGGCCAGACGGATGAAGCGCCACGGCAGGTCGTCTGCGGCGAACGGGCGGACCGCCGCGTCCGCGAGCCGGCGGCGCTCCTGCGGCAGCGTGCGCCCACCAGCCGACCAGGGTGTCGTTGTCGTGCGTGCCGGTGTAGACCACCTGCCCTCGTGCTGGTGCGCGGGCCAGTGCGGGGTGTCCGGCTCCTGCGGGTCGAAGGCGAACTGGAGCACCGCCATGCCGGGGAAGCCGAGCGCATCGCGCAGGCGCGCCACCGGCGACGTGATGAGGCCGAGGTCCTCGGCGATCAGCGGCAGGTCGCCGAGCTGTGCGCGCAGCTCGGTGAAGAGCGCCGCGCCCGGGCCCGCGCCGCCACCGTCCGCCGCGCGCGTCCGCGGCGCCCTCCGGGACCGCCCAGGCCGCGACGAAGCCGCGGAAGTGGTCGATTCGCGTGACGTCGAAGAGCTCGAACGTCCGCCGCAGGCGCTCGACCCACCAGGCGTAGCCCGTGCGCCGCAGCGCCGGCCAGTCGTACAGCGGGTTGCCCCACAGCTGCCCCGTGGCGGAGAACATGTCGGGCGGGACCCCCGCCTGCAGTCCCGGGAGGAAGAGCTCGGGCCGCGTGCGCTGGTCGACGCCGCCGCGGGCCACGTAGATCGGCACGTCGCCGATCAGCCCGATGCCCCGGTCGGCGGCGTACCGCCGCAGCGCCGCCCACTCACGCCCGAAGCGCACCTGGTCGGCGAGCGCCCCGCGGCCGCTCGCGGCCGCCCAGTCAGGCGCCCACGCGGCGTGTGCGGCGGCGAACGCCTCCTCCTCGTCGGACCCGACGGGCGCCGCCGGGTCGGCGAGATGGCCGGGCCACGCGGCGAAGGCCGACGGGGAGCGGTAGGGCGAGCGTCCTTGGCCCGGCGGCCCGATCGGCAGCAGCTGCCACCACGACTGCCCGGCGCGCTCCAGCCAGTCGACGAACGCATAGGCCTCGGATCCCAGCCGGCCGCCCGGGAGCGAGGTGAGGTGCAGCTGCACGCCGGATGATCGCGGGGGTCGCCACATCGCTCGCGCAATATTGTGCTGACGAGCGGATGTCGAAGCCCACGCCCCTGCCCACCGAGCCGCCCGCGCGCATCCGCATCGGTGAGCTCGCGCCGGTCGTCGACTGCGGCAGGCGGCCCGCCAAGCGCTGCGTCGGCGACCGTGTCGTCGTCGCCGCGGACATCCTGCGCGACGGCCACGACGCGCTGCGCGCGGCCGTCCAGGTCCGCGCGCCCGGGCGCCGGCGGTGGGAGCGGGCGCCGATGACGCACGTCGACGCCCACCTCGGCGGGGTGCACTGGGAGGGCTCCTTCACGGTCGACGGGCTCGGTCTGTGGAGCTACCGCGTCAGCGCCTGGGTCGATCCGCTGGCGACGTGGCTCGACGAGCTGCGGCGCAAGCTCGAGGGCGGCCAGGAGGACCTCGCCGGCGAGCTGTCCGAGGGCATCCCGCTGCTGCGCGCGCGTGCACAGGGCGCCCGTGCGGCCGACCGGCGCACGCTGTCCGCCGCCGCCGACGCGGTGGAGGCCGGGGGTGAGGTCGCGGCGCTGCTGGCGCCCGAGGTGGCGGCCGCCGCCGAGCGCACGAGTGAGACCGCCGAGGAGGAACACAGCCGGATCGTCGAGCTCCAGGTCGATCCCGTCCGCGCCCGCGTGGGGTCCTGGTACGAGCTGTTCCCCGGTCGTGGGGCGGACTGGACGGCGTGCGGGCGATCGTGCCCGACCTCGCCGAGCTGGGCTTCGACGTCCTCTACCTGACGCCGATCCACCCGATCGGCGTCACTCACCGCAAGGGCCCGGGCAACGCGCTCGTCGCCGGGCCGGGTGACCCGGGCAGCCCCTGGGCGATCGGGTCCGCCGAGGGCGGCCACACCGCCGTGCATCCCGAGCTGGGGACCCAGGCCGACGTGCGGCGCCTGACGACGGAGGCGCGGGCGGTGGGCGTCGAGGTCGCGATGGACCTCGCGCTGCAGTGCTCCCCGGACCACCCGTGGCTGACCGAGCACCCGGAGTGGTTCCACCGCCGCCCCGACGGCACGCTGAAGTACGCCGAGAACCCGCCCAAGCGCTACCAGGACATCTACAACCTGAACTTCGACAGCGCCGACTGGCGCGGCCTGTGGATCGCCGTCCACGATGTGGTGCGGCACTGGATCGACCTCGGCGTGCGGACGTTCCGCGTCGACAACCCGCACACCAAGCCGCTCGCCGTTCTGGGAGTGGCTGCTCGGTCGGTCTACGCCACCGATCCGGACGTCGTGTTCCTCGCCGAGGCGTTCACGCGCCGCGCGGTCATGCGCGAGCTCGCGCGGATCGGGTTCCAGCAGTCCTACACGTACTTCACCTGGAAGAGCTCGCGCTGGGAGCTGACGGAGTACGTGACCGAGCTGGCGACCTCCGGCGAGCAGGAGTACTTCCGGCCGAACTTCTTCGTCAACACGCCGGACATCCTCACCGCGGACCTGCAGCACGGCGGCCCGCCCGCGTTCGCGCTGCGCGCGGTCCTCGCGGCGACGCTCTCGCCGAGCTGGGGCGTCTACTCCGGCTACGAGCACTTCGAGCACGAGGCGGACCGCGCGGGCTCCGAGGAATACCTCGACTCCGAGAAGTACCAGCTGCGCGAGCGCGCCCTCGACGGGCCGCTGCTGCCGCTGCTCGCCCGGCTCAACCGGATCCGCCGCGAGCATCCCGCGCTCCAGCGCCTGGAGAACGTGCGCTTCCTCGACACGCAGAACGATGCGCTGATCGCGTACGCCAAGCGCGAGGGCCCCGACCTGCTGCTGATCGTCGTCAATCTCGACCCCCACAGCCCCCAGGAGGGCCTGATCACCGTGCCGTACGAGCTGGGAACCCCGCCCACGATCACCGCGAGCGATCTGCTCGACGACGCGACCTACCACTGGCGAATGGGCGGCAACTACGTGCGCCTGGACCCCACGGAGCGCCCGGCGCACGTGCTGCACGTGGAGGGCGTATGACGACCGGACCCGGAGCGGCGCGGCCGTCGGCCAGCCGCTGGTTCGAGAGCGACCCGCTCTGGTTCAAGCGGGCGATCTTCTACGAGATCCACCTGCGCGGCTTCTTCGACAGCAACGGCGACGGGTCCGGCGACCTGCCCGGTCTCACGGAGAAGCTCGACTACCTGGAGTGGCTGGGCATCGACTGCATCTGGCTGCTGCCGATGTACGCCTCGCCGCTGCGCGACGGCGGCTACGACATCGCCGACTTCTACGCCCTGCACCCCGACTACGGCACCGTCGAGGACGTGCGGCGCTTCCTCGACGCTGCGCACGAACGCGGCATCCGCGTCATCGCCGACCTCGTCATGAACCACACCTCCAGCGAGCACCCGTGGTTCCAGCGTGCGCGCGAGGCGGCGCCGGGCACGCCCGAGCGCGACTTCTACGTCTGGTCGGACACGCCCGAGCGCTACGCCGACGCGCGGATCATCTTCGTCGACACCGAGAGCTCGAACTGGACGTGGGATCCCGTGGCGGGCGCCTACTACTGGCACCGCTTCTTCTCCCACCAGCCGGATCTCAACTACGAGAGCCCGCTGGTGCGCGAGGCCATGCTCGACGCCCTGCGCTTCTGGCTGGACCTGGGACTCGACGGGTTCCGCCTCGACGCGGTGCCCTACCTCTACGAGCGCGAGGGCACCGACTGCGAGAACCTGGAGGAGACGCACGCGTTCCTCAAGGAGGTGCGCCGCACCGTCGATGCCGAGTACCGCGACCGCGTCCTGCTCGCCGAGGCCAACCAGTGGCCGGAGGACGTCGTCCAGTACTTCGGCGACGGCGACGAATGCCACATGGCCTTCCACTTCCCGGTCATGCCGCGCATGTTCATGGCCGCGCGCCGCGAGGAGGCCACGCCGATCTACGAGATACTCGACCGCACCCCGGACATCCCCGACAGCTGCCAGTGGGGCCTCTTCCTGCGCAACCACGACGAGCTGACGCTCGAGATGGTCACCGACGACGAGCGCGACTACATGTACGCGGAGTACGCGAAGGATCCGCGGATGAAGCTCAACCTCGGGATCCGCCGCCGGCTTGCGCCGCTGCTGGACAACGGGCGCGACGAGATGGAGCTCATGCACGCCGTGCTGTTCTCGCTCCCGGGCAGCCCCGTCCTCTACTACGGCGACGAGATCGGGATGGGCGACAACGTCTATCTCGGCGACCGCGACGGCGTCCGGACGCCGATGCAGTGGACCGGCGACCGCAACGCGGGTTCTCACGGGCGGATTTTGCGCAGTTGTACGCCCCGCCGCTGATGGACCCGGTTTACGGTTATCAGGCCGTGAACGTCGAAGCCCAGCTGCGGACCCCTACCTCCTTCCTGCGCTGGCTGCACCGTTTCATCGAGCTGCGCAAGGGGCATCCGGTGTTCGGGCTGGGCGACTACACGCCCATCCTGACGAGCAATCCGCGGATCTTCGCCCACATCCGGTCCTACGAGGACGACATCGCGCTGTGTGTGCACAACCTCGCCCGGTCGGCCCAGGCCGTCGAGCTGGATCTCCGCGCCTTCGAGGGCCGTATCCCCGTGGAGATGCTGGGATCGACGTCGTTCCCGCGGATCGGCGAGCTCCCGTACCTGCTGACGCTCGCTCCGCGCGGCTTCTTCTGGTTCCTCCTGACGGAGGAGGAGTCGGGCCAGCTGGAGCTCGACACCGGGCCGCCCGCCGCCGATGACGAGGAGCGCCATGACCCCCGCTGAGCTCGTCCTCGCCGTCGAGCCGGGAACGCTCGACGAGTGGCTGTCCGGCCGGCGCTGGTTCGCCTCCAAGGCGCGCGACCTGCTGCGGGTGGAGATCGTCGACGCCGTCACGCTCAGCGAACGCGACTGCGTCCTGGTGGTGGCGATCGCCGAGGCCGTCTTCGTCGCGGGCACCCACGAGCGCTACCAGCTGCCGCTCGTGCTCGTTCCCGCCGACCAGGCCGGCGACCACGAGCCGCTCGCCCGCGTGGGCGACGTCGTCCTCCTCGACGCACTCACGCATCCCCAGGCGAGCCTCGCACTCGGGCACCTCGTGCTGGAGGCCGGCACGGTCGGTGCAGCCGAGGGGGAGGAGGGGCCGCGCGTGAGCTTCCACCACAGCGGCCCGGTCGACCTCCCGCCCGCCGACGAGGTCGTGCCGCTGGCCGCCGAGCAGTCCAACTCGTCGGTCGTCTACGACGAGACGCTGGTGCTCAAGTGCTACCGCCGGCTGGAGGCGGGGGTCAGCCCGGAGCTCGAGATGGTCCGCTTCCTCGCCGACCACGGCTTCACGAGCGTCCCCGAGCTGATCGGCTGGTACTCCTACCGCGGCGCGGCGATGGACGCGACGCTCGGCGTGGCGCAGCGGTTCGTGCTCGGCGCCCGCGACGGCTGGGACCTGGCGCTCGAGCGCCTGGCCGGCGACCCGGGACGGCTGCTGGGCGAGCTGCGCGACCTGGGTCGCGTGCTCGGCGAGCTGCACACGACGCTGGGCTCCGACGCCCAGGACCCGGACTTCGCCCCCGAGTCCAAGCACTCCGAGAGCCTGGACCTCGTCATCGCGACGATCGACGAGGAGATCCGCGACGTCTTCCAGCACCTCCCCGAGGGCGACGAGCGGGTCGCGCCGATCCTCGGTCGCGAGTCCGCGCTGCACGAGCTCCTGCGATCCACGCAGCACCTGGACGACACGGGGATGGCGATCCGCGTCCACGGCGACATGCACCTCGGGCAGGCGCTGCTCGACGGCGAGGGCCGCTGGATGATCATCGACTTCGAGGGCGAGCCCGCGCGCACCCTGCGCGAACGCCGCCGCCGCCGCTCGCCGCTGCGCGACCTCGCCGCGCTCCTGGGCTCGGTGAGCTACGCGGCGGCGGCCGCGCGCCTGGACGGCGTGGCCGTGCCCGACGCCTGGGAGCAGGAGGCGCGCGACGGCCTGGTCGCCGCCTACTGCGCGAGCGTCGACCCGGCGCTGCTGCCCGCCGGCGACGACGCGACCGCCGCGCTGCTCGGCCTCTTCGAGATCGAGAAGACGGTCTACGAGCTGCGCTACGAGCTGCAGAACCGCCCGGACTGGATCGGGATCCCGGTCGCGGGCATCGTCCGCCTGCTCGAGGGCGAGCCGGCGTGAGCGCCGCCGCCGACCTCGACGCGCTCGTGGCGTGCACGCTCGCGGATCCGCACAGCCTGCTCGGCGCCCACCCCGCCGCCGGCGGCGGCCACCTCGTGCGCGCGCTGCGGCCGGACGCCGTCGGCGTGGAGGTCCTGACGGCGGACGGCACGAGCACCGCGCTGCAGCGCCGCCACGACGCGGGGGTCTTCGAGGGCGTCGTGCCCGCGCTGGACCCTCCGCGCTACACGCTGCGCGTGACCCGCGCCGAGGGCGAGCCGGTGGAGCTGCGCGACCCCTACGCGTTCCTGCCGACGCTCGGCGAGCTCGACCTGCACCTGGCGGGCGAGGGTCGTCACGCCGAGCTGTGGTCGCGCCTGGGCGCGCACCCGCGGGAGATCGAGGGCGTGCGCGGCGTCGCGTTCGCCGTCTGGGCGCCGAACGCCGGCTCGGTCAGCGTCGTCGGCGACTTCAACGGCTGGGACGGGCGCATGCACCAGATGCGCTCGCTCGGCGCCACCGGCATCTGGGAGCTGTTCGTCCCGGCCGCGTCCGAGGGGTCCAACTACAAGTTCGAGCTGCGCACGCCCGGCGGTGAGCTGCTGCTGCGCGCCGACCCGATGGCCCAGCGCGCCGAGCACCCCCCGCGCACGGCGTCCGTCGTGCAGCGCTCCGCGCACGCCTGGCAGGACGAGCCGTGGATGACGGCGCGCGCCGCGAGCGACCCGCAGACCGGGCCGATGTCCGTCTACGAGGTGCACCTGGGCTCGTGGCGCTGGAACCCGCTGGAGGACAACCGCCCGCTCACGTACCTCGAGCTGGCCGACGAGCTCGGCGCCTACGTCGAGGACATGGGCTTCACGCACGTGGAGCTGCTGCCGGTGATGGCGCACCCGTTCAGCGGGTCGTGGGGCTACCAGGTGACGTCGTACTTCGCCCCGACGCCGCGCCAGGGCACGCCCGACGACCTGCGGACCCTCGTCGACCGCCTGCACCAGCGCGGCATCGGCGTGATTCTCGACTGGGTGCCCGCGCACTTCCCGCGCGACGAGTGGGCGCTCGCGCGGTTCGACGGCACGGCGCTCTACGAGCACGAGGACCCGCGCCTGGGCGCGCACCCCGACTGGGGGACGCTGATCTTCAACTTCGGGCGCAACGAGGTGCGCAACTTCCTCACCGCGAGCGCCCTCTACTGGCTGCGCGAGTACCACGCCGACGGCCTGCGCGTGGACGCCGTGGCGTCGATGCTCTACCTCGACTACTCGCGCCGCGAGGGGGAGTGGGTCCCCAACGCCTTCGGCGGCCGCGAGAACCTCGACGCGATCAGCTTCGTCCGCGAGCTCAACGAGCTCTGCCACGCGCAGGAGCCGGGCGTCGCGATGATCGCCGAGGAGTCCACCGCGTGGCCGGGCGTCTCGCGCCCGACGTACGTCGGGGGACTGGGCTTCGGCCTGAAGTGGAACCTCGGCTGGATGCACGACACGCTCGAGTACTTCGCGCTGGACCCGGTGCACCGCCGCTTCCACCATCACGAGCTGACCTTCAGCCTGATGTACGCGTTCAGCGAGGCGTTCGTCCTGCCGCTCTCCCACGACGAGGTCGTCCACGGAAAGGGCTCGCTGCTGGGCCGGATGCCGGGCGACCGCTGGCAGCGGATGGCGAACCTGCGGGCGCTCTACGCCTACATGTGGGGGCACCCGGGGAAGAAGCTGCTCTTCATGGGCGGCGAGCTCGCGCAGGAGGCGGAGTGGAGCCACGAGCGCTCGCTCGACTGGCACCTGCTGGAGGATCCCGCGCACGGCGGGGTCCAGCGGCTCGTGCGCGATCTGAACCACCTCTACCGCGACCACCCGGCGCTGTGGGCGACGGACACGCGGCCCGAGGGCTTCTGGTGGCTGGAGCCCAACGACGCCGAGCGCAGCGTCTTCGCGTTCTGCCGGGCGGATCCCGACGGCGAGGACATGATCGTCTGCGTCGCGAACCTCACGCCGGTTCCGCGCGAGGACTACCGCGTCGGCCTCCCGCGCGGCGGCACGTGGACCGAGGTGCTCAACACCGACTCGACGTTCTACGGGGGCTCGGATGTCGGCAACGCCGGCGACATCGAGGCCGAGCCCCTGGGCTGGAACCACCAGCCCTGTTCGGCGTCCCTGACGCTCCCGCCGCTCGGCGTGCTGTTCCTGACTCCGCAGCCCGCCGCCCGCGCGCGATGAGCCGCGACGCCTGGCCCGGATCGCCGCTGCCGCTCGGCGCCACCTGGGACGGACGGGGGACGAACTTCTCGCTCTTCTCCGAGCGCGCCGAGGGCGTCACGCTGTGCCTGTTCGACGACGACGGCCGCGAGGAGCGGATCCCCCTGGTTGAGCGCACGGCGTTCCACTGGCACGGGTACCTGCCGGGCGTCGGGCCGGGCCAGCGCTACGGCTGGCGGGTGCAAGGGCCCTACGCGCCCGAGCGCGGCGACCGCTTCAACCCCCACAAACTCCTCATCGACCCGTACGCACGGGCGATCGACGGACCGGTGCGCTGGGACGTCGCGAACGTCCTGCCCTACGTGCCCGCCGACCGGGAGGACGCCGACCTGCGGCTCGACGACGAGGACGACGCGCAGGCCGTCCCGAAGTCGATCGTCGTCGACGCGTCGTTCGACTGGGAGGACGACCGGCCGCCGGCGCGCCCGTGGCCGGAGACGGTCATCTACGAGACGCACGTGCGCGGGTTCACGAAGCTCCACCCGGAGGTGCGCGAGGACCTGCGCGGCACCTACGCCGGGCTGGCCTCCGACGCGGCGATCGCCCATCTCACGGCGCTCGGCGTCACGGCCGTCGAGCTGATGCCGATCCACCAGATCGTCGACGAGCACGTGCTGCACGGCCGCGGCCTCACGAACTACTGGGGCTACAGCTCGATCGGCTACCTCGCGCCGCACTCGGGGTACGCCGCGACCGGCACGCGCGGCGAGCAGGTCCGCGAGTTCAAGGGCATGGTCAAAGCGCTGCACCGGGCGGGCATCGAGGTGATCCTCGACGTCGTCTACAACCACACCGGAGAGGGCGGGCACCTGGGCCCGATGCTCTCGCTCCGGGGCATCGACAACGTCTCCTACTACCGCCTGCAGCCCGACGACCCGCGGCACTACATGGACTACACGGGCACCGGGAACACGCTGAACCCGGTCCACCCGAGCGTGCTGCGGCTGATCATGGACTCGCTGCGCTACTGGGTCGCCGAGTGCCACGTCGACGGCTTCCGCTTCGACCTCGCGTCGGCGCTGGCGCGCGAGTTCTACGACGTGGACCGCCTGTCGGCGTTCTTCGACGTCATCCACCAGGACCCGGTGCTCGCCGGGGTGAAGCTCATCGCCGAGCCGTGGGACGTGGGACCGGGCGGGTACCAGGTCGGCAACTTCCCGGTGCTCTGGAGCGAGTGGAACGGCATCTACCGCGACGTCGTGCGCGACTACTGGCGCGGGGACGCGCCGGTGTCGGCGTTCGCCTCGCGGTTCACCGGCTCGAGCGACCTCTACCAGTCCGACGGCCGCGCGCCCGTTCGCCTCGATCAACTTCGTGACCGCGCACGACGGCTTCACGCTGCGCGACCTCGTCTCCTACGAGCGCAAGCACAACGAGGCGAACCTCGAGGACGGCCGCGACGGGACCGACGACAACCGCGCCTGGAACTGCGGCGCCGAAGGGGACACCGACGACCCGGCGGTGCTCGAGCTGCGCGCCCGCCAGCAGCGCAACTTCCTCGCCACGCTCCTCCTCTCCCAGGGCGCGCCGATGCTCCTGGGCGGCGACGAGGTCTCGCGCAGCCAGGGCGGCAACAACAACGCCTGGTGCCAGGACAACGAGGTCTCCTGGCTCGACTGGGGGCTCCTGGAGGAGCACGGCGACCTGCTGGAGTTCGTGCGCCGGCTGCTCGCGCTGCGCCACGAGCACCCCGTCTTCCGCCGGGCGCGCTTCCTGGAGGGCCGCGGCTGGAACGGGTCGGGCCTGCCCGACGTGTGGTGGTTTCGCCCCGACGGGCGCCGCATGACGATCCGCGACTGGGATGCCGGCGGCTCGCACGTCGGCGTCTTCCTCAACGGCTCGGAGATCGCCGAGCGCACGCAGCACGGGGAACGGATCGTCGACGACTCCTTCCTGCTGCTGTTCAACGCCGGGCACGAGGACGTGGAGTTCCAGCTGCCCTCGCGCCGCTACGGCGCGCACTGGGCTCCACGAGCTGTGCACGGCCGACGCCGCGCTGGGGCCGCAGAGCCCGCCGCTGGGCGCCCGCGAGCGCCTGCTCCTGCGCGCGCGCTCGCTGCAGGTGCTGCGCCGCGCGTCCTGACACCGGGGGCGGGCAGGCGGCCGGTACGCTTCCCGGAGGTGCCCGAACGCGTGCTCATGCTGTCCTGGGAGTACCCGCCGCTGGTCGAGGGCGGGCTGGCCCGGCACGTGCGCAAGCTCGCCGAGGGACTCGTCAGCCAGGGCACGGAGGTCCATCTCGTCACGCGCGGCCGCCGCACCGACCGGCGCGCGGAGGTGCTCGCGGGCGTGCACGTGCACCGCGTGCTGGAGGCGCCCGCCCCGCGCGAGCTCAGCGCGTTCGTCCGCTGGGTCGAGCAGCTCAACGACGATCTGCTGGCGCTGGCGACGGAGGTCGTCGGCAAGCATCCCGTGGACCTCGTCCACGGTCACGACTGGCTCGTCGCGCCGGGCGCGGGCATGCTCGCCGGGGACCTGCGGGTCCCGTACGTCACGACGATCCACGCCACCGAGTGGGGCCGCCACAACGGCTGGGTCCAGCGCTTCCCGCAGACGCACATCCACGGGGTGGAGTCGTGGATGGCGCGCCGCGCCGAGCGCGTGATCGTCTGCTCGCACTACATGCGCGAGCACGTCTGCGACATCTTCGGCGTCGAGCCCGCGCAGGTGCGCGTCATCCCGAACGGCATCGACCCGCTGGACCTGCAGCCGGTCGACGACCTCGAGGCGCTGCGCGCGCGCTTCGCGGCGCCCGACGAGCGGCTCGTCGTCCTCGTGGGGCGCCTGGTCTACGAGAAGGGCTTCCAGCTCGCGCTCGAGGCGCTGCAGCCGATCCTCGAGGAGCTGCCCGACGTGCGGTTCCTCATCGCCGGCTCGGGGACGTACGAGGAGCAGCTGCGCCAGCAGGCGGTGGACCTCGGCATCACCGACCGCGGCGTCTTCCTCGGCTGGATCGGCGACGACGTGCTGCACTCGCTCTACCGGATCGCCGACCTGTGCGTCGTGCCGAGCCTCTACGAGCCGTTCGGCCTCGTCGCCCTGGAGGCGATGGCGAGCGGGTGCCCGTGCATCGTCGCCGACACCGGCGGGCTGCGCGAGGTCGTCCCGCCGGGTGAGCGCGTCGGCCTGCGCTTCAACGGCGGCGACGCCGAGCACCTCGGGCGTGATGATCGAGCGGATGCTCACCGACGACCAGCTGCGCGAGCGCCTCGTGGCCGAGGCGAGTGAGCACGTGCTGCTGTTCGACTGGGCCGACGTGGCCCGGCAGACCCGCGCGGCGTACGCCGAGCTGCCGTCGCTCAGCCCGCCGGGTCGTACACCTTCCGCTGATAGTCCGCCAGCATCCGCGCGGCGCTGAACTCCGGCGCCAGGTTCGCGATCGACGCGCGCATCCGCGCGATCCACGCGGCGGGCAGGTCGTCGTCGCCGCGCTCGTAGTACGCGGGGACGACCTCGTCCTCCAGCAGCCGGAACAGCTCGAGGGCGTCGCGGGCGTCCTGCGCCTCGTGGTCGTCGTCGACCTCGCCGCTGATCGACCAGCCGCGGGCGGGGTCGTAGCCCTCGGCCCACCAGCCGTCCAGGACGCTGAGCTGCAGGCCCCCGTTGAGGGCGGACTTCATGCCGCTGGTGCCGCTGGCCTCCAGCGGCGGGCGCGGGAGGTTCAGCCACACGTCGCAGCCCTGCACCAGGAGCGCGGCGAGGCCCAGGTCGTAGTCGTCGAGGAAGACGACGCGCGCGCCGGGGTCGCCCGTCGCGCGGCTGGCGAAGAGCTTCTCCACGAGCGCCTTGCCGTCCGTGTCCTTCGGGTGCGCCTTGCCCGCGAGCACGAACTGGATCGGCCGCCGGCCTCCGAGCAGCCGGACGGCCCGCTCGACGTCGCGCACCAGCAGGTCCAGGCGCTTGTAGGTCGCCAGGCGGCGCGCGAACCCGATCGTCAGCGTGTCGGGGTCGAAGACCCGCGCGGCGGCCTCCACGTACGCGTAGTCCTCGCCGCGCCCCAGGCGCTCGACGACGCTCTGCCGGCGCACGTGCGCGACCAGGCGCGCGCGCTGCGCGCAGCGCGCCGCCCACAGCTCCTCGTCGGGGACGTGGGCGAGCGCCTCCCAGTTGGCGCGGTGCCTCCGACTCGCGCAGCCAGCCGTCACCGAGGTGGCGGTCGAAGAGGTCGCGCATCTCCGGCCCGACCCAGGACGGCACGTGCACGCCGTTGGTCACGTGGGTGATCGGCACGCCGTCCTCGACGCGGCCGGGCCACAGGCTCGCCCACATCTCGCGCGCGACCCGCCCGTGGCGGCGGCTGACGCCGTTGGCGCCGCGGCTCGTGCGCAGCGCGAGCTGGGTGATGCCGAACTCCTCGTCGAGGTCCAGCGGATCGGTCCGGCCGAGCCGCAGCAGCTCCTCGTCCTCCAGGCCGATCTCGCGCGCGTAGGCGCCGAGCGCGCCGATCGCGCGGGCGGCCGGGTAGGTGTCGTTGCCGGCCGGAACCGGTGTGTGGGTCGTGAAGACGATCCTCCGGCGGGCGTCCTCCAGTGCGCGGTCGAGCGGCACGCCGTCGCCGATCGGCTCGCGCGCGAGCTCGAGCGCGGCGAGCGCCCCGTGTCCCTCGTTCAGGTGGAAGACCGACGGGTCCAGGCCGAGCGCGGCGCACGCGCGGACGGCGCCGACGCCGAGCATCGCGTACTGCGCCAGGCGGATCTGCGGATCCCCGACGTACAGGCGCGCCGTCGTCCAGCGGGCGACCGGCGAGTTCTCGGGGAGGTCCGTGTCGAGCAGGAACAGCGGGACGCGCCCGACGTCCACCCGCCAGATCTGCGCCTGCACCTGGTCACCGCTGATCGGCACCGAGATGCGCAGCGGCGCGCCGTCCTCGCCCGTGACGAGCGCCATCGGCATGAGTCCCGGGTCGGCCTCGACCCAGTACTCGTGCTGCAGGCCGCCGACGTCGACGCGCTGGCGGAAGTACCCCTGGCGGTAGAGCAGCCCGACGCCGACGAGCGGGAACGCCGCGTCGGAGGCCTGCTTGAGCATGTCGCCTGCGAGGGCGCCGAGGCCGCCGGAGTAGATCGGCAGCGAGCGGTGAACGCCGAACTCGGCGCAGACGAAGGCGACCGGCTGCTCGGCGCTGACCGTGCCGTTCTCCAGCGTATGCGCCGGGCGCTCCGCGTCGGCCCGGCACGCCGCCTCGAGCTCCTCGGCCCGCCGGACCACGTCGGCGTCGCCCGCGGCGCGCTCCAGCGCGGGGCGCGATGCCTCGCGCAGCAGGCGCACGGGGTTGCGGCCCACGCGCTCCCAGCGCTCGGCGTCGACCGCTGCGAACAGTTCGTGCCCGCCGGGCGTCCATGACCAGCGGTAGTCGTACGCGACCCGCGCGAGCGGGCCGAGCGGCTGCGGGATGTCCTGCGCAAGCTCGGTGGCGGCGCGGTCGAGATCGGGCTGTCCGGGAATCACGGGGCGCGATGATCGCACGGCGCGCAAGGCCGCGAACAGGCCTGACCTGCCACCGCGCGGCCGGCCGGCCTGGACCGAGTGTCCAAACCGCGTGTCGGCCCCGCCGTCCCGAGCACCGGCCGAGCCGCTGACCGCTGCTACGATTCCCGTTCTTCCAGGGGCGATTAGCTCAGCTGGGAGAGCGCCTGCTCGACAAGCAGGAGGTCACTGGTTCGAGCCCAGTATCGCCCACTACGAGACCCCCGCGACGGCGGGGGTTTCGTGCGTTCTGGGGGAGCGCGAGGTACCCCGGAGGTGGCAAAGGCCGTTCACCCGGGCACCCCCTGACGCTGCCCTCGATGGGACCCGCCGTCAGGAGTTCCCTCCGGTCGGCGCGTGTTCGGCGCTAGAGGAGTTCCTCCCTTGCACTGCGACGCGCCGTCGCAATACGTCGTCGGCATGCTCCCAACTCGTCCAGGAGGAGGAGGCCGACAGCGATGCGCTCGCGGATCGCTGGCGCATGGCGCACTACCTCGGCCGGCTTCCCGAAGACGAGCGCGTCTTGCTGCGACTGCGCTTCTACGAAGAGCTCAGCCAAACCGAGATCGCCGAGCGCACCGGTGTCGCGCTGGGCACGGTGAAGGCCCGCATGGTCCGCGGCCTGCGGCGCCTGCGCGAGCTGATCGAAGCCGAGGAAGGGCTGCCGGCATGACCTGGTCCATCGATCCGGCCCACTACGCGCTCGGCCTACTCGACGGCTGCGATCTGGCAAGAGCGCGCCAGCTCAAAGAACGGAACCTGGCGTTCGCCGCCGAGTCCCGTGCGCTTGCCGCGGTCAGCGCACGGCTCAGCACACTCGATGCGGACGAATGGGACGGGGCGGCCCCGCCGCCGCTCCGGTCTGCGGCAAACCGCGGTGGGCTGACGCGCCCCTCGCGCCGATCACTGGGGGGCACGCAAGGCTCATGACCTTGCTGGGGATGGGGCGCTTTCCGGTCCGGACCGAGGGCGCCCCATCTCGTTCCTCACCGTGATCCACGGCTACGCTGGCCGCGATGTCGCGCCGGCCACCGCTGCTCAGCCGCCCGTGCTGGGGATGATGCGCAGAACCTCCCGCGGGAAGACCATCGACTCGTGGTCCTCGCTCCAGCGAACCTGGAAGTGCAGGTGGTGCGGCAGGCCGAGGACATCCACGATCTGCCCGCGACGCACGCCCTCACCGTGCACGCCGTGCGCTTCAAGCCAGTCCCCGACACAAGCGTCGATCTGCGCGTGCTGCCAGTCCACGCGCAACATTCAACGGCACGCCCGCCTGCGGTCCATCAGGGCACGCACGCATCTGAGATGCCGGTGATCTACGACAGCACTTCACCCAGACCCAGGCCGATGCGGCGGGTCGAACGGCCGCTGCGCGCCGGATTGCCGGGGCGCCCGGAACGAAGTACGTTGCGCCGGTGCAATCGGTGATCGCCCGCGCATTCCTCACGTTCCTGGCCGTCGTGGCAGGCGCGACCGTGGCCCCGTCGGCGCAGGCCGCCGACCCGCTCACGTGGGTCGCGCCCGCCAAGGTTGACGTCGGCGCGGGGAACACGGTGGTCGTCGACTCGGTGTCGTGCCCGAGCGCGAACCTCTGCGTCGCGGCCGGGTCGGTCTCCAACACGGGAACCGGGAGGGTCGGCGGCGCGATCCTCAAGACGACGGACCCCCGTAGTCCGGCCTCGTGGGAGGTCAGGGTGTTCCCGGTCGCGCAGCTTGCGGATGCGGAGGTGTGGTGCCCCTCGGATGCCGCGTGCTATCTGAAGGGCAAAGCGTGGCCATCCGGCCTGCCCGCTTCGAGCGTGTCGGTGCGAGCGGTCTCGACCGCCCCGGCGGGTCCGCTCTCGGGGTGGACGATCGAGTCCCAGCCCGCGACGTCCGTCATCTGCGCGAGCGAGGCGTACTGCATCGTCGAGAGCCATGTGTTTTCGATCCAGCCCCCCCAGAATTTCGCAGCGACCGTCCCAGCCCCGTTCTCGACGACCTACTCCCAGCTGGTCGGACCGAACGGCTCGCCGGTTTCAGCGTTCGACGGCTTCGGTTACACCTGCGGTCGAGCGGCGCCGGTCGGCGGCGCCGCCCCCTGCCTCGCCACGCGCAACAACGCCTGGATGTTCCGTCCGTCGTCAGGTACGTGGATCGGCGGCGCCAACCCCGACCTCGCAGCGTCGTTCGGAGCCGGGAGCGCCTGCGCGACGACCTTCTGCGTGGCCGTACCCGACAGCGGCTTCGTGAACCACTTCGACCCAGGAACGCAGACGTGGACCAAGACCGCCGGGCGCACGCGCCTGGGTGGGGGCAATGCCGCAGCATGCGGCGAGGATGCCGACGGCGCGGCCCGCTGCATCGCAAGGGCCTACGACTTCGACACCTCCAAGGATGGGATCCTGGAATCCGCCCAGCCCCGCTCGACGACCCCGGGCGAATGGCGGGTCACGTACGGGATCTTCGGCAGCGAAGCCCGCGGCATGGCCTGCGCCACGTCTCGCACCTGCGTGGCCTTCTCGTTCGACGGCCGCGTCTCAGCCGGCATCGCGCCGCAGGCTCCGGCGCCGCCCAGCGGCCCAGCGGGCGCGGGCGCGGGCACGCCTGCCCCGATCGTCCCGGCACCCGGGTCGTTCACGATCTCGCTCTCGCGGGCCACGTACACGGCGACCGCGAACGGCAACGCGCTGTTCGACATGGTGGTCGACGCGTTCGCCGCCATCGGCCTGAAGGGAGCGCTGGTTCAGAAGGCCACCAGAGGCGTCGGGCGCGGGGCGGCGGCTCGCACAAGCGCCCCGAAGAAGCCGGCCAAGCCCGTCCTGACCGGCACCGGAAAGGCCGGCGCGGACGGCAGGGCGCGGGTGGTCGGCAAGCTCAGCAAGAGCGGCCGCACGCTGCTGCGCAAGACCGGGAAGCTGCGGGTGCGGCTGACGATCACCGCGACCTCGCCCTCCGGACGGGTGACCCGGAAGACCACCGACGTCACGATTCGCGCCGCCAAGAAGAAGCGCTGACCGTTACGTGAAGCCGGGCGAGTGCCGAATCGCGCCGGTCGGGCCAGCACCTCCGGGAACTCGATCTGACGGCAGATCGAGCTAGCCGGCGTGCCGAGCGAATTGACGAGGCCCACCGGCGACCGGGGGACGCTCCCGCGCGCTCCGCCCGCCAAGCAAGCGCTGCCGGTGCCTCAGGTCCCGACCCGGACCTCGCCGCCGCCCTACGTCCGCGCGCGCCGCAGCACGTGGGTCTCGGCGATGCGGACGTCGGCGCAGTCCGGAAAGCCCGGGCCGGTCTTCACCGACTCGCTCGTGAGGCGGAACCGCATCCGCCGCTTGGTGACGTCGCCCTTGATCCGCAGCCGGAGCTTGACGTATTGCGGATCGGCCTCGCTGCCGGGCCCCAGGCTGCTGCGGTAGGTGTAGACCTGATCGAAGCGCCCCTTGCGGATTCGCAGCGGGACGGTGTAGCGCCACACCCCGCCCGTCGCGGGGGCCTTCAGCGCCGAGCAGTAGGTGCGGGCGAGGTTGAACCGCAGTTCGTTTCTCACCAACCCGATGTCACCGAGGTAGACGTCGAAGCACCCGGTGCCGTCGGTCTGCCGGCCCGGGCAGCGGGCGAAGCGCTGCTTCGTGACCGAGCCCGCATCGCGCGCGTGCGGCGCGCCCGGCGCCGCCGCCCCGGCTGCGGGCGCGGTGAGCGCAACGGTGCTGAGCAGGGCGACGAGCCCCAACATCCGATACATGGGGGCGACGCTATCAGCGACCGCTACGGCGACATGATGCGAAGGACGACCCCGTCCGTCGGACGCCCCCCTCATGACGCCCCGCGCTGGCCCTTTGGACGAAAAGCAGGAGCGAGACCTCTGGAGACATTCCCGAACGCTCGCCAGGCGGGTGGGTGTCGCTGGGCTCTCGACGCAGGACGGCTCGGCGGCTGCGGTCAGCTCAGCTTCGCCCGGGTGACCAGCCTGACCGACGTCACCCTGGGGACCCCGGTCCTCGCGGCACGTCCCTGTCTGACCGCAACGCCGTCGGCAGGTCCCACGATGCGGGCGAGGATGCTCTGGTTGGCAAGCGCTCGCACCGCGTCGCGGCCGCGCACGCCAACCATCCGGGGAACCGACGGCGGCATGAACCGGATCCGGGATGCCGAGCGCGAGCGCGGCGCCGACCCCGTACCCGTCCTGGCACTGACCGCCCACGCCCTGCCGGAGTACCGCGAGCGCTGCCTGGAGGCGGGCTGCACGGGATACCTCGCCAGGCCCGTGCGCATGGCGGCGCTGCTCGACGCGATCCAGGAGGCGCTCCGTGACGGCGCTCCGGGACTCACGCGTACGTAATTCCTGCGGATGAGGGTCCGCCGGGCCGGTCGTAGCCTCGAGGGAGATGACAGCTCATCAGCCTCCACCCACGGTGCTCATCGCAGGCGGCGGCGTCGCGGCGCTCGAGGCGCTGCTGGCGCTCCGCGCCGCGGCCGGCGAGCTGCCGCACGTCAAGGTGCTCGCGCCGGACGCCGACTTCGTCCTGCGGGCGAGCGCGGTCCTCGAGCCGTTCGCGCGCGGGCACACGCGCCGCATCCCGCTGCGGGCGATCGTGGAGAGCCAGTCCGCCGAGCTCGTCCCGGACTTCCTGGCGGAGGTCGACACCGAGGCGCCGCTTCGTCACGACGGCCGGCGGCGAGGAGCTGGCGTACGACGAGCTGCTGATCGCCCTGGGCGCCCGCGGCGAGGAGGCGTTCCCGGGCGCGGTCACCTTCGGCGGGCCGCAGGACCGTGACGCGCTGGTCGCCGTGCTCGCCGAGGCCGAGCGCGGGGACATCGGGAGCATCGTCTTCGTCGTCCCGTCCGGCGCGACGTGGCCGCTGCCGCTGTACGAGCTCGCGCTGCTCACGCGCGCGCACCTGCGCGACAACGCGGGCCCGCCCGTGGCCATCTCGATCGTGACCCCGGAGGAGCGCCCGCTGGAGGTGTTCGGCAAGGGCGCCTCGGACGACCTCGAGGCGCGCCTGCAGGCCGAGGACATCGCGCTGCACACGCTCTCGCGGGTGCGCTCCCACGCCGACGGCGTCCTGGCGCTGGAGGGCGGCGGCCGCGTGAGCGCCGACCGCGCCGTGGGGCTCCCGCGCCTGAACGGCCCGGCGATCCCGGGGCTGCCGCAGGACGACATCGGGTTCATCCCCGCCGACGACCACGCCCGCGTGCGCGGCGTCGAGCACGTCTTCGCTGCCGGCGACTGCACGACGTTCCCGCTCAAGCAGGGCGGCCTGGCCGCACAGCAGGCGGATGCCGCCGCCCAGTCGATCGCCGAGGCGATCGGCGCGGGGACGGGCGCCCAGCCGTTCACGCCCGTCCTGCGCGGCCTGCTCGTCACCGGTGACGAGCCGAGCTACTTCCGGGCCTATCCCGGCGCGGAGCGCGAGCCGACGAGCGTCGCGATCGATGCGCCGCGTCCCGGCCGCCGCGCAGGCGTCCCCGCCGACGTCGCCGGGCACCGGCCGCTGTGGTGGCCGCCGACGAAGGTCGCGGGCCCGTACCTGGGCGCGTGGCTCGCGCGCCCGCATGAGCCGGGTGGCGAGCCCGTGCAGATCGAGGACCGCGAGGTCCAGGAGGCGGCCGATCCGCAGGCGGCGGCCGAGGAGCGCGAGGCCGCGATGGACCTCGCGCTGGCGATGGCCGACGGCGAGGCGCGCTACGGCGACTGGAAGGCGGCGCTGCGCGCGCTGGACGCCGCGGAGGCGCTCGCCGGCGCGCTGCCCCCCGAGTACGCGCAGAAGCGCGACCTGTGGCTGGCGGAGCTGCACGGCGAGCCGACGCCGAGGTTCCGCGGCAGCTGAACGGTCAGGCGGCCAGGCCGGCGCGCAGGACCCCGCCCATCTCGGCGACGGCGTCGCGAGCCGCCGTCGCGGCGCCCAGCGCGTTGATGAACCCGTGGATCAGCCCCGGGTGGCGGCGCAGGGTGACGGGCACGCCCGCATCCCGCAGCGCCGCGGCGTACGCCTCGCCCTCGTCGCGCAGTGGGTCGAAGCCCGCCGTGACGACGTGCGCGGGCGCGAGCCCGCTCAGGTCCGGCGCGAGCAGCGGGGAGGCCGTGGGCTCCAGCGCGAGCGTCGCCTCGTCCGCGCCGAAGTAGTGGCCGCGGTACCAGGTCATCTCCGCGGCCGTCAGGAAGAACCCGTCGGCGAACATCCGGTAGGACGCGGTGTCCTGGCGGCCGTTGTCGGTGACCGGGTAGATCAGCAGCTGGAAGGCCGGCGCCGGGCCGCCCTCGCGGACGGCCCGCTGCGCGCAGGCAGCCGAGATGTTCCCGCCCGCGCTGTCGCCGCCGACCGCGATGCGGGCCGCGTCCACGCCGTAGCGCTCGGGGTGCGCGTGCACGTCGGCGAACGCCGCGTACGCGTCGTCGGCCGCCGCGGGGTAGGGGTGCTCGGGCGCGAGCCGGTAGTCGACCGACAGCACCCGCACGCCGGCCCTGCGCGCGAGCATCCGGCAGGGCGCGTCGTGGCTGTCGCGGTCGCCGACGACCCAGCCGCCGCCGTGGAAGTAGATGAGCGCCGGTGATGCCTCGTCGTGCGCGCACTCGTCCGGGACGTACAGCCGCGCGGCGAGTGCGCCGGCCGCGCCCTGAACGCTCGTCTCGCGCACGTCGGCGAGCGGCAGCGGCCGCCCGGCCACCAACGCCGCCTCGCGCCGGATCGCCGCCCGCCCCGCGAGCGGCGTGAGCTGATCGAGCGGCTGTCCCCCCGCGATCGCGACGAGACGGAGCAGCGCCTGGGCCTCGGCGTCGAGGGTCTGCCCGTCGCGCGTCACCGGCGGGCCGCCGATCAGGCGCAGCGCGCGGGGCGGGAGGCTGAGCGCGGCGCGGGCGGCGAACGCCTGCGCGCGGTCGGGGAGGGAGGTGGGGTAGCCGGACATCGCGGCGGCACGATGCCAGATCGTCCCCGCGCGCGGCAGGGGAAGTCCCCGGCGCACCGAACCCTGGCGCGACGTCCCCGCTTGCGCATAGGGTTGGCGCGGCGGTAGCGGACCCAGCCCGGCGGCATGCCGGGGCAACGAGCTCGGGAGGACCGGATGGCGACGACGCGCAAGCCTGCGGCCAAGAAGACGACGGCACGCAAGCCGGCGGCCAAGAAGACGGCTGCCGCGAAGAAGACGACCGCGGCGCGCAAGCCTGCGGCGAAGAAGACGACGGCACGCAAGCCGGCTGCGAAGAAGCCTGCGGCGAAGAAGACGACGGCGCGTAAGCCTGCGGCGAAGAAGACCACGGCGCGTAAGCCTGCGGCGAAGAAGACGACGGCGCGTAAGCCTGCGGCGAAGAAGACCACGGCGCGTAAGCCTGCGGCGAAGAAGACCACGGCGCGTAAGCCTGCGGCGAAGAAGACGACGGCGCGCAAGCCTGCCGCGAAGAAGACGACGCGCGCGCAAGCCTGCCGCGCGAAGAAGACGACCGCGCGCAAGCGCTAGCGCGACGACCGCGGGCCCGGGGACGCTCCGGGCCCGCGCAGCCGCTAGGCCAGACCGCCCTCGGCCTGCGCCTCGGCCAGCAGCGGGGACTCGACGGCGTCCGGCGTGTCCGGCGCGACGTCCTGACCGAGGAACTCGATCACCGCGCGGTTGAAGCTGCGCGGCCGCTCGAACATCGGGACGTGGCCGGTGTCGTGAAGCACGAGCAGCGCCGAGTGCGCGATCCGGTCGGCGAACTCGTGCGCGTCGCCGATCGGCACCAGGACGTCCTTGTCCCCCTGCACGACGAGCGTCGGGCAGGCGATCTCGCCCAGCTGGGCGATGAAGTCGTGGGCGATGATCGCATCGAGCGCGGGCATGAACGCGGGCGCTCCGAGACTGCCGAGCTGCTCGGCGACGAGGTCGCGCGAGATGAGCGTCGGGTGCCGGACGACGGCGCCGAGGGCGATCTGGACGAAGCCCGGACGCCGCATCATCCGCAGCGCCTTGTCCGGGTCGCTCGGAGCAGCGCCGCCGATGGCGCCGGTCACCAGGGTCCGGCCGACCTTCTCACTGAGCCAGTTGCGGCCGAGCGTCGAGGAGATGCCGGCGGCGTCGACGAGGATGAGCCGCTCGACGCGGTCGGGGTGGCTGATCGCCGCCTCCGCCGCGGTGAAGCCGCCCATCGAGTTCCCGATCAGCGCCGCGGGGCCGATGCCGAGCGCGTCCGCGAGGTCGTCGACCGTGCGCGCGAACCCGGAGATCGAGATCTCGTCGGCCGGCATCTGCGAGCGGCCGAACCCGGGGAGGTCGAGCGCGATCGCGCGGTACCCCGCGTCGGCAAGCGCGGGCAGGGTCTCCAGCCAGTTCTGCCAGCAGCCGCCGAGGCCGTGGATGCAGATCGCCGTCCGGTCGCCGGAGCCGAGGTCGACGTAGTTGACGGACCGCCCGCGGATGTCCATGCGGTGGGTGTGGGCGGGCCAGTCGATCTCGCGCCAGGTGGGCTCGGCCGGAATCCCGTAGTCGGCGTCCGCGCGCCGGGCGGCCCGGCGCCGCGCCGGACGGGAGGGGACGGCCACACCGCGCGCATGGGTCCACCGCGGTACAGCCGCTCGTCGGTCGTCTTCGCCATGCCGTGACGGTACCGGAGCGGCGCGGCCGGATCGTCGGCGAGAGGTAGATTGCGGGCGTGCTGACGCAGGCCGAGGCCGCCCGCAGGCTCGCCGCCCGGGGGCCGTCGCGGCCGCCGGCGTCCAGCCGCTCGGCGTCGAGCATCGTCCGCGCCAACGTCCTCACCCTGTTCAACGCGATCCTCGCGGTGGCCGGCGCGGCGATCCTGCTCGTCGGCGATCCGCGGGACGCCCTGTTCCTCGGGATCCTCGTGGCGAACACCGCGATCGGCGTCACGCAGGAGCTGCGCGCCAAGCGCGAGCTCGACCGCCTCGCGGCGCTCGTCGCGCCCACCGCCACCGTCGTGCGCGACGACGTCGCGTGCGAGGTGCCCGTCGGGGACGTCCTCGTCGGCGACCTGATCCGCGCCGGTGCGGGGGACCAGATCGTCGCCGACGGCGTCGTCGAGCCGGGAGAGCGGGCGGCGCTCGACGAGTCGATCCTCAGCGGCGAGTCGACGTCCGTCGATCGCGGTCCGGGCGAGCAGGTGCTGTCGGGGTCCTTCGTCGTCGAGGGGTCGGTGGCCTACGTGGCGACCGCGGTGGGAGCGGACAGCTACGCCGAGCGGATCGCCGGCGTCGCGCGCGCCTTCCGGCATCCGCGCTCGCCGCTGGAGCTCGGCCTCAACCGGCTGCTCACGGTGCTCGTCGTCTCGATGGTCCCGCTGGGCCTCGTCCTCGCCGCCGCGCTCCTCGCGCGGGAGTCCGACAGCCTCCAGGAGACGGTCTCCACGGCGGTCGCCGCGCTCGTGATCCTCGTGCCCGAGGGGCTCATGCTGCTCGCGAGCCTCACCGCGGCGGCGGCGGCCGTGAAGATGGCGCGCAGCGGGGCGCTCGTGCAGCAGCTCAACGGCGTCGAGTCGCTCGCGTCCGTCGACGCGATGTGCCTCGACAAGACCGGGACGCTCACGCGCGCGGACCTGCGCGTCGAGCGCGTCATCCCGATGCCGGGGGTCGAGGAGGGGGAACTGCAGGCGGACATCGCCGCGCTCGCCGCCGCCACCCGCGACCGCAACCGCACGATGGAGGCGCTGCACGAGGCCTTCCCGGCGCCGGCCCCGGAGATCGTGGCCGACGTGCCGTTCTCCTCGGGGCGCCGCTGGAGCGCCGTCGAGCGAGCCGGCGGGACGCTGCTCCTGGGCGCTCCCGAGCTGTTCGACCTCGGGCCGCTCGCCGACGCCGTCCGCGACGCGACCGGGTCGGGACGGCGCGTGGTCGCCGTCGCGGCCGGGCCGCCCGGACTCGGGCAGCCGGACGCCGGCGCGCCGCCGCCCGCCGCGCGCGTGCGAGGGATCGCGGTGCTCGCCGAGCGGCTGCGCGACGACGCGCGCGAGACCGTGGCCTACCTGCGCGAGCAGGGGGTCGACCTGCTGATCCTCTCCGGCGACGCGCCGGCCACCGTCGGTGCGATCGCCGGTGACGCCGGCGTGGCGGACGGCGTCCGCGCCGTCGACGGGCGGGAGCTGCCGCAGGACGCCGACGCGCTCGCCGACCTCCTCGCCGGCACCGCGGTCGTCGGACGGATCTCGCCCGACGACAAGCGGCGCGTCGTCGAGGCACTCGTCGCGCGCGGCCGGTACGTCGCGATGGTCGGCGACGGGGTCAACGACGTGCCCGCGCTGAAGGTCGCGCGTCTGGCGATCGCGCAGGGCACCGGCACGCAGATGGCGCGCGGCGTCGCCGACGTCGTCCTCGTGCAGGGCGACTTCTCGGCCGTTCCGCCGATGGTCGGCGAGGGCCGGACGATCCTGCGCAACGTCCAGCGGGTCGCGCGCCTGTTCGTGACGAAGTCGGTCTTCGCCGCGGTGATGATCGTGGCGTTCGCGGTCGTGGGCTTCGACTACCCGTTCCTGCCGCGTCAGCTGAGCCTCGCGGCGACGCTGACGATCGGCGTGCCCGCGTTCTTCCTGGCGCTGGCTCCCAGCAGCGGGCCCTGGCGGCCCGACGGGCTGGTGCGCGAGATCGCGCGCTTCGCGGTCCCGGCGGGGCTGGCGCTCGCGCTCGGGGTCCTCGTCTCCTACCTGCTGGCGATCGAGGTGATCGGCGCGCGCACCGCGGACGCGCGGACCGTGGCCACCACGACGCTCGTCGGCGTCGGCCTCGGCTACGTCATCGCGCTGGAGGGCGGGCCGCGCCGCCGGCTGGCGCAGCTGCTGGCGGCGTCGATGGCGCTCGCGTACGTGCTCGTCCTGGCGCTCGCATGGTCACGCGACTTCTTCGCGCTCAGCGCGCCCACCGCGGAGCTGCTGCTCGCCGCGGGCGCGGGGACGGCGCTCGCGCTCGGCCTCTTCCTGCCGCTGTGGCGGCGGGTCGCCGAGCGCGCGGCGGCGGCCGATCAGCGGCCGCAGACGGGCCAGGGCGCGGCGCCCGAGCGCGCGTAGAGCATCGCGGCGCGGCGGTACTGCTCCTCGGTCGACGCGGCCGCCGGGTCACCGGTGCCCCCGACGGAGGCCCAGGTGCCGGCGTCGAACTGGAAGAGCCCGCGGTAGGCGCCGTTCGCGCTGACCGCGGCGGGGTTGCCGCCGGACTCGCACTGGGCGATCGCGGTGAGGGCGGCGGGGATCGGGACGTCCGGAGCGCCGCCGGTGCGGCGCAGTTCGCGGACGCTCGCGCGCAGGCGGCGCTCGTGGCGGCGCAGCTCCGGCGTCGACCAGCGGGCGTACGTCCGGCGCCGGGTCGCGGGGGCGTCCGCGAGCCGGGAGCGGGTGCGCGGCGAGGCGGGTGACGTCGCCGACGGCGTCGACGTGCGCGCCGGCCGCCCGGACGAGCCGGGTCGCGCGATCGGCCGCGCGGACGGCCGCGGGGTCGGGGGCGGCCTCGGCCGCCGTGACCGGCCTGGCGGGAGCCAGGGGGCCGGTCGCCGCGAGCGCGACGGTGGCGGGCAGGGCGAGGGCGAGGGCGCCGGTCAGCGCCGGCAGCAGCTTTCGGGTGCGCATGTGCTGGAGTCCTTTCCTCGGGGTGCAGGCGTGCGGAGGCGCACGGCGACGCCCGTCGGGTGGTGGCGGCTCGACCGCGGATCGGGGGTCCCGGGACCAGGTGGGCCCGGGTCGTCCACGGCCCGTGCGCAGCGGAAGACCGCGCACCGGAGCCTGGGATACGGGTACCGGAACCCCTTCGGATGCAGGGGGTTTCTCCAGTGTGACCTACGTCACAGAGGCGGACGGACCGCCGAACGTCCGGCGTTCCACCGCCCGCGGGGGCACGAGGGACGTTCGGCGGGGCCGCCTCGCGTAGCATCGCCCGCGATGAACGTCACCCTGCCCGACGGCACCCAGCTGGACCTTCCCGATGGCGCGACGGGTGCCGACGCGGCCGCCGCGATCGGTCCCGGGCTCGCCCGTGCAGCGCTCGCCGTCAAGGTCGACGGCGAGGTGCGGGACCTCGCGCGCCCGCTCGACGACGGCGCCGCGCTGGAGATCGTCACCGCCAAGAGCGGGCAGGACGCGCTCGACCTCATCCGCCACGACGCCGCGCACGTGCTGGCCACCGCGGTGCTGGAGCTCTACCCGGGCGTGAAGATCTCGATCGGCCCGCCGATCGAGACCGGCTTCTACTACGACTTCGACTTCCCGGAGGGCGTCACCGTCACCGAGGCGGACTTCCCGGCGATCGAGGAGAAGATGCGCGACCACATCGCCGCGGGCGAGGGCTTCGACCGCAGCGAGATCACCGTCGCCGAGGCGCTCGAGCGCTTCCGCGACGAGGAGCAGGACTACAAGGTCGAGCTGATCGAGGATCTCGTCGAGGCGCAGGGCGATCGACACCGTCTCGCTCTACCGCAACGGCCCGTTCACCGACCTGTGCCGCGGGCCGCACGCGCCGAGCACCGCGAGCGTCGGCGCCGTGAAGCTCCAGTCGGTCGCCGGCGCCTACTGGCGCGGCGACGCGAGCCGGCCGATGCTCACGCGGATCTACGGCACCGCGTTCTTCTCCAAGAAGGAGCTGGCCGCGGAGCTCGAGCGCCTCGAGCAGGCGCGGGCGCGCGACCATCGCAGGCTCGGCAAGGAGCTCGGGCTGTTCCACTTCTCCGACGTCGCGCCGGGCTCGGCGTTCTGGCTGCCGCAAGGGCACGCGCGATGTGGAACCAGCTCGTGGCGCTCTCGCGGGAGATGGGGCTCCAGCGCGGGTACACCGAGGTGAAGACGCCGCAGCTCTACGAGAGCGAGCTGTGGAAGACCTCGGGCCACTGGGGCAAGTACCGCGAGAACATGTTCGTCGACGGAGACCGAGGGGCGCGAGTTCGGCCTCAAGCCGATGAACTGCCCCGGGCACGCGCACCTGTTCGGCAGTCAGCGCTGGAGCTACCGCGAGCTGCCCGTGCGCTACTCCGAGCCGGGGCTGCTGCACCGCAACGAGCTGAGCGGCACGCTGCACGGGCTGCTGCGCGTGCGGCACTTCGCCCAGGACGACGCGCACGTCTTCTGCACCGAGGAGCAGATCCAGGACGAGGTCGCGGCCTGCCTGGAGTTCGCGTTCGCGACGTACGCGATCTTCGGCTTCGACGGTGCGGCTGGAGCTGTCCACGCGCCCCGAGCAGCGGATCGGCGGACGACGCGATGTGGGACCGCGCCGAGGCGGCGCTCGAGAACGCGCTGCGAGGCCAGGGGCTGGAGTACGAGCTGAATCCCGGCGACGGCGCCTTCTACGGGCCGAAGATCGACTTGCACATGACGGACTCGCTCGGGCGCTCGTGGCAGCTGGGCACCGTGCAGCTCGACTACTCGATGCCGGAGCGCTTCGACCTCAAGTACATCGGCGCCGACAACGCCGAGCACCGCCCGGTGATGATCCACCGCGCGCTGCATGGGGTCCTTCGAGCGGTTCATCGGGATCCTCATCGAGCACTTCGCCGGCGAGTTCCCGGTCTGGCTGGCGCCGGTGCAGGCGATCGTCCTGCCGATCTCCGACCGCCACCACGACGCCGCGCACGGCGTCGCAGCCGAGCTGCGCGCAGCGCGGTCTGCGCGTCGAGGTCGACGACCGCTCGGAGTCGATCGGCCGGCGGATCCGCGACGCCGAGCTGCAGAAGCACCCCTACATGCTCGTCATCGGCGACCGCGAGGCCGAGGAGGGAACGGTCGCCGTCCGCCGCCATCACGAGGGCGACATCGGCACATTCACGGTCGCGCGGTTCGCGGAGCATGTGCGCCATGAGAGCGACGTCCGGCGCGACGAGCCCTTGACGGGCTGAGATCGCGGCTATACTGGCCCTGTTGACCTTGATGTCCGCCCACACGCGCGCTTGACGCGCTCGCGCAACAGCTAGTGCCGGTTCCTCGCAGATTCGACCGGCGTCCTCCCGAACGGGACACGACCCGGATCAACGAACGCATCCGCGTTCCCGAGGTCCGTGTCATCGGCGACGACGGCACCCAGATCGGCGTGATGAAGACCGAGGAGGCGCTGCGCTATGCGCAGGAGCGGGATCTCGACCTCGTCGAGGTCGCCCCGGAGTCCAAGCCGCCGGTGTGCCGCGTGCTCGACTACTCGAAGTACAAGTACGAGCAGGCGCAGAAGCAGAAGGCCGCGCGCAAGCACCAGAAGCAGATCGTCATCCGCGAGATCAAGTTCCGGCCGAAGATCGCCGAGCACGACTACGCGACGAAGAAGGGCCACGTCGAGCGCTTCCTCAAGCACAAGGACAAGGTCAAGATCACGATCATGTTCCGCGGGCGCGAGCAGTCGCACCCCGAGCGCGGCACGATGATCCTCGACCGCCTCGCCGGTGAGCTCGAGGAGCTCGCCGTCATCGAGCAGCGGCCGAACCTCGAGGGCCGCAACATGACGATGGTCCTCGGCCCGTCGAAGGCCGTCCTCAAGGGCGACTTCGACAAGGACGGCCCGGGTCCGGATGCGGACGCCGAGGACGCGCCGGTCGCCGAGGGCGCGCCGGACGTCGACGCGGCGTGCCGCGCCCCGAGGACGCGCCGGTCGCCGAGGACGCCGTCCGGCGACGGTCGCCGAGGATGCGCCGGTCGCCGAGCCGATGCGCCCGTCGCCGAGGACGCCGCCGAGCCTGAGCCCGAGCCCGAGGCTGCCGCCGCGGACGCCCCGCCGGCCGACGAGCCGGCCGCCACGCCCCTAGACCAGCTTCAACATGCACATCGATCGGTCCGGCGATGCCCACGACGATCGAGAGGCGGACCATGGCGAGCGGCACCCCTGACGACCCCTGGGTCCTGAAGACCCCGTCCCTGCAGTCGGAGTACACCGCCCACCGCGACGCGGACGCCGATCCGCCCGCGCTCGTCGCGCAGGTCGGCAAGACCGAGGTCCGCTACCGCCTGCAGTGCATCGAGGACCTGCACGCCTGGCTCGCCGAGCAGGGGGGCTGGGTCCCGCTCGGCAACGCCGACGAGCAGAAGGAGGCCAAGGAGGGGACCGTCGAGGCGTGGGCGCGCTCGCCGGCGAATCCCGTCGGCGGCTTCTACGGCATGCAAGAAGGGCCTGCGCGGCCGCTTCGCCAACTACGTCCCGCCGGTGCTCGAGGAACTCGGCCTCGCCGAGGTCGAGCACAACGCCCGCGGCAACCGCATGCGGGCCCGCTGAGCCTCAGGCGTCCCCGCGCAGGCTCGCCTCGGGGATCACGACCAGCGGGCGCTGCGCGTGATGCAGCAGCCCGCTCGTCGTGCTGCCCAGGAGGAAGCGGCGGACCGCACCGCCGCCGCGGGCGCCGACGACGATCGCCGCGGCGTCCAGCTCCCCGGCGACGCCGCTGAGCTTGTGCCAGGGCGCGCTCTCCGGCCGGACGACGTCCGAGAGGGGCGACTCGACGTTCACCGCCTGCGCCTGCAGCCCGGCCTCGATGGCGATCTCCGCTCCCCTGCCGGCGAGGTCGAGATGGCCCACGTGGACGACGACGGCACGCCGGCCGGGCAGGAGTGACCCGGCCGCGCGGATCGCCTGCTCGGCGAGCGCTGAGCCGTCGAAGCCGATGACCAGCGGTGCGTCGGGAGCCGGGCCGGGTGCCTCGTCGGGAACGACGAGCACCGGCCGGTCGGCGACCCGCACGACGGCGTCGGCGACCCGGCCGAGCCGGGACGCGCCGCCCGCTCCCCGGGCGCCGACGACGATGGCCTGCGCGTCCACCTCGCGGGCGAGCGCGCCGAGCTCGAACCACACGCCCTGATGGCTCTCGCGCGTCATGCCCTGTGCTGCCCAGCCGGCGGCGGCGGCGCACGCGGCGCCGGCGGCGGCGGTCGCGGTCGCGGTGGCCTCGCCGATCTCGCTCCAGGCGGGCTGCGAGGTCGTCGACCGTCACGCCCTCACGCTCGTGGAGGATGTCCTGAACGACATCGCCGCTCGGCCAGACCGGGTGCCAGACCGTCACCACCATGGCCTCCGCGTGCGGCAGGAGCGCCGCCGCGCACGCAATCGCGTGTGCGGCCTCGTCCGAGCCGTCGTAGCCGACCAGAATCTTCGTCGCCGTCATGACGACGACGATATCCACCCGGGCGCCGCGCGACGCCTCACGCGGATGCAAAGACCTCCTGGAAGCCCTCCCGCCACGTCGGCCGAGCGGGCGCCCAGCCGAGCTCGGCCCGAGCCTTCGCGTTGTCGCGCCGCGCATGCCCGACCGCCCCGAGGGCCATCGGCCCGGCCGCGAGCTTCGCGAGCCAGAGCGGGACGCGCCGGGGCGCTCCGGCGCCCATGATCTGCGCCAGCCCCGGCACCCACTCGCGCTGCGGTGCCGGCTCGTCGTCGGTGACGTGGTAGATGCCGGGGGCCCCGCGGTCGAGCGCGAGAATCGTGGCGGCGGCCGCGTCGTCGACGTGCAAGAAGGAGAAGCGCCCGTCGCCCGAGGCGACGACCGGCAGGCGCCGGCGACGCACGTCCTCGGCCATCGAGCCGCCCGGCGCGAGCTGGCCGGCGCCGTAGAAGAAGCCGTAGCGCAGCACGACGCCCTCGATCTCCGGCGTGGTGAGCGTCGCGTCCTCGAGGACGCGCATGGACGCGATCGCCTCGCGCATGCTCGGCGGCGGGTTGCGGTACAGCGGCGCGGACTCGTCCAGGACCCAGGGCCCCTCGGGCTCGAGCATGAACGAGACGCTCTGCGAGATCACCCGCCGGGCCCCGGCCTGCGCCGCCGCCCGGGCGACGACCGGGTAGGCGGTGCGCCGCAGCGCGCTGGTCGCCGCGAGGTCGGCGGCGTAGTGGCGCGGGCGGATCGCCGCGGGCAGCGCGGTGAGCTGGTTGACGACGACCTCGGGCCGTGCGCCGACGATCGCCGCGTGCAGCGCCTGCGCGTCGAGCGCGTCGGCGACGACGGTCTCGGCGCCCGCGGCGCGCAGGCCGGCGGCGCGGTCCTCCGAGCGGGCGAGCGCGACGACCTCGTGCCCGGCGTCGAGCAGGCGGGTGAGGAGCGGCGTCGCCGATCGCGCCGGAGCGCGCCGGCCAGGAAGACCCTCATGCCCGCTCCTCCCGGCGCCCGGCGACGAGCAGCCAGGCGGTCACCGCGGTCACCGCGGCCTGCAGACCGACGGTCGCCCAGCCCTTCCAGCCGGGGTCGGCGAGGTCGGCGTCGAACGCGTGGTTCACGGTGTGCAGGGTGCCCTGGAGGACCGCGAAGGCGAGGATCGGCACCCGCCAGGCGGCGGCACGCGCGGCGATCACCAGCGCGACGCCGAGGGTCGCCGACCAGGTGGCGACGTCCCGCACGAGATGCTCGTTGACGGCGCCGAAGCCGCCGACCTCGTCGATGAAGCCGGCGGGATCGAGGGTCATGGCGAGTGCGGTGAGGAGGGCGAGTGCCCCCGAGGGCGCCGCATCCCAGCGCGATCACGCGCTCGCGCGCGGAGCCCGGGTGCGCGATGACGGTGGACGTGCTCATGGCGGCCACGGTACGGTCTGGGTGGTCACGTGGGAAGAGCCACTTACGACACTGCCGAAGGGACCACCTCGCCTCGGGGACCCGAGCTGCTCATCGATCTCGCGAGCGCTCGCGGTGCCACCCGCGGGATGCGTCTGGAGAGCGCGCTGCGGGACGCGGTGACCGGCGGGCGGCTCGCGCCCGGGGCGCAGATGCCGTCGACCCGGGCGCTGTCGCGCGACCTCGGCGTCTCCCGCCGGCTCGTGGTCGAGGCCTACGCGCAGCTCACCGCCGAGGGGCTGCTCGACGGCCGACGCGGGTCCGGCACGTACGTGGCGGCGGCCGCGGCGACCGAGGCGGCGCCGGCCGGCGGCGGCGACGGATCGCTCGCCGAGCGGTCGCGACCGCCCTACGACTTCTTCCCGGGCTCTCCGGACCTGAGCAGCTTCCCGCGCGCGGCGTGGCTGCGCGCCGTGCGCGACGCGCTGCGGGACGCGCCCGACGCCGCGCTGCACTACCCCGACCCGGCCGGGACGCCCGAGCTGCGCACCGCGCTCGCCCGCCATCTCACGCGCGCCCGGGGCGCGCAGGCGCGGCCCGACCGGATCGTCGTCGTCACCGGTGCGCGCCAGGGGCTCGCCGTGCTCGGCCGCGCGCTGCGGGAGCTCGGGCACGCTGCGATCGCGGTCGAGCGGCCGACGCTGCCGCTGCACGTCGACGTCCTGCGCGCGGCGGGGCTGGCGGTGCGGGGCGTGCCCGTCGGCGACGGCGGGCTCGACGTCGGCGCGCTGGCCGCCACGGGCGCCGACGCGGTCCTCGCGACGCCCGCGCACCAGATGCCGCTCGGCGTCGCCCTGGCGCCGGCCGCGCGCAGCGCGCTGCTCGACTGGGCCGCGCAGGCCGAGCGCCGCGTCGTCATCGAGGACGACTACGACGCCGAGTTCCGCTACGACCGCCGGCCGCTCGGGGCGATCCAGGGCCGGGCACCCGAGCATGTCGCCTACCTCGGCTCGGCGAGCAAGACGCTCGCGCCGGGCCTGCGCCTCGGCTGGCTCCTCCTGCCCGCGGCGCTCGTCGAGCCCGTCCGCACCCAGAAGCTCCTCGACGACGGCGGCAGCGGCGTCCTGGACCAGCTGACGCTCGCCCGGCTCATGGCGGGCGACGCCTACGACCGGCACCTGCGCCTTGCCCGCCGCCGCAACCGGCGGCGGCGCGACGCGCTGGAGGCGGCGCTCGCCGACCACCTTCCCGGAGCGCGGCTGGAGGGGATGGCCGCCGGGCTCCACGCGATCGCGCGCCTCCCGCGCCCCGTCGACGCCGCCGCGCTGACCGCGAACGCGCTGGCTCGGGGCGTGGGCGTCGGCGGGCTGCCCGCGGCCGACGGCGCCACCGACGCGCTGGTTCTGGGGTACGCGGGGCTCAGCGAGCCGGCGATCGCCGAGGGGGTGCGGCGGCTGGCCGCGGCGCTCGCCGAGACCGCCTGAATCCGGCCGCCCGCGGGGGCCGGCGGGACTTTCCTATACTCAGCCGCTCGTCATGCCGAAGATGAAGACCCATTCCGGCGCCAAGAAGCGCTTCAAGGTGACTGCCAAGGGCAAGGTCCGTGGCCGTCACGCCTACTCGAGCCACATCCTCGAGAAGAAGTCGCCCAAGCGCAAGCGCGGCTTCCGCAAGCCGGTGGCGATCTCCGACCACGATGCCCCGCGCATCAAGAAGATGCTGGGAGCAGGCAAGTGACCCGCGTCAAGCGCAGCGTCCACGCGAAGAAGAAGCGCCGGGCGACGCTCGAGCGCGCCAAGGGCTTCCGCGGGAACGGCAGCACGCACTACAAGCGTGCCAAGGAATTGACCATGAAGGCCGATTCCTACGCCTACCGGGATCGGCGCAACCGCAAGCGCGACTTCCGCCGGCTGTGGATCACGCGCATCAACGCCGCCGCGCGCCTCAACGGCATGTCCTACGGCACGTTCATGCACGGCATGAAGCTCGCCGGCCTCGAGCTGGACCGCAAGGTGCTGGCCGACATCGCCGTGCGCGATCCCGAGACGTTCTCCCGATTTGCCGATGCCGCCCGTGAGGCGTCGGCCGCTGCCGCGTAGCTGCAGCCGACATTCCTGCTTCACCGGGCGCCGCTTCCCTCGAGGACGGCGCCCTTTCTCGTTCCAGGACCGATGATCGACAGCCCCGACAACCGCCACCTCAAGGATCTGCGCAAGCTGCGGACGGCCCACGGCCGCGCGAAGTCCGGCCCGCCGCGGCGGTTCGTCGCCGAGGGCGAGGACCTCGTCGACGCGGCGCACGCGGCCGGCTGGACGGCGCTGGAGACGTACGTCGCCGCGGGGAGCGGGCTCGCGGGCACCGAGGTCGAGCCCGACCTGCTGGCCGGCGCGAGCAGCCTCGGCAGCGGGACGCGGATCCTCGCGGTGTACGCGGAGCGGTGGGGGGAGCCCGCCGGGCCGCTGTGCGTGCACCTCGACGGCGTCCGCGACCCGGGCAACGTCGGGACGATCGTCCGGGCCGCGCAGGCGTTCGGCGCCGGCAGCGTCGTGCTGGGCCCGGGCACGCGCCGATCCGTTCGGGCCCGAAGGCCGTGCGCGCGAGCATGGGCGCGGTCTTCCACGTGCCGCTCGCGCGCGCCGAGGTTCCCGACCTCGCTTCCGGGCCCGCTCGTCGCGCTCGACGCGCGCGGCGAGGAGACCGTCGCCGCCGTCGCGGCGGCCGCCGGGGACGCGCTGACGATCGTCATCGGCGGCGAGCGCGCCGGGGTGACGCCCGCCGTCCTGGCGGCGTGCGATCACGTCGCGCACATCCCGATCGCCACGGAGTCCCTCAACGCGGCGATGGCCGCGACCGTCGCGCCTCTACGAAATCTCTAGGGTCAGGCCCGCATGATCGAGCGCATCAACGCCATCCGGGCCGAGGCCGAGGCGGCCGTCGGCGCCGCCGCCACGACCGCCGAGCTCGAGGAGCTGCGGGTGCGGTTCCTCGGTCGCAAGGCCGAGCTGCCGAACCTCCTGCGCGGCGTTGCGGACCTCGATCCGCAGGAGCGCGGGCAGGTCGGCAAGGCGGCCAACCAGACCCGGCAGGCGCTCGAGGGGCTGATCGCCGCGCGCGGCGCCGACCTCGAGGCCGCCGAGCTGCGCGAGCGCCTCGCCGGCGACCGCGCGGACGTCACGCTGCCCGGAGACCCGCCGGCGCCCGTCGGCCACCTGCACCTGCTGACGGCCACGCGGCGCGAGATCGAGGACGTGTTCTGCGGCCTGGGCTTCGAGGTCTACGAGGGTCCCGAGGTCGAGCTCGTCCACTACAACTTCGACGCGCTCAACCACGACCCGGCGCACCCGGCGCGCGGCCGTCACCGACACGTTCTACGTCCCGCGCCCCGACGGCCCGGCGCCGACGCCCGGCGAGGAGGTCGTGCTGCGCACGCACACCTCGCCGATGCAGGTGCGGATGATGGAGCGTCACCCGCCGCCGATCGCGCACATCTACCCGGGTCGCGTGTTCCGCCGCGACAGCGACGCGACGCACACGCCGCAGTTCCACCAGATCGAGGGCCTGGCGATCGACGTCGACATCACGCTCGCCGACCTCAAGGGGACGCTGCTCGCGTTCGCCCGCGCGATCTTCGGCGAGGAGCGCGACGTGCGGCTGCGCCCGCACTTCTTCCCGTTCACCGAGCCGAGCGTCGAGGTCGACGTGTCCTGCTTCCAGTGCGCGGGCACCGGCGTGCTCGCGAAGGCCGGCGGCGCCCGCTGCAACCTCTGCAAGGGCACCGGCTGGCTGGAGATCCTCGGCTCGGGGATGGTCGATCCCAACGTGCTGGCCTACGTCGCCGAGCACGGCTACGACCCCGAGCAGGTTCAGGGCTTCGCGTTCGGGATGGGCATCGAGCGCATCGCGATGCTCAAGCACGGCGTGCCGGACCTGCGGCTCTTCTACGACAACGACGTCCGCTTCCTGCGGCAGTTCGGGTGAGGTGACCTGATGCGCCTCCCGCTGACCTGGCTCCACGAGTACACGACGCCGGACCTCCCGGTCCGCGACCTCGCCGACGCGCCTGGCGATGACCGGCACGGAGGTCGATCGGGTCCACCTCCACGGGGTCCCGGACGTCGACGAACTTCGTCGTCGGCCGCGTGCTCAGCGCCGAGCAGCACCCCGACGCCGACCGGCTGAAGGTCTGCATGGTCGACGTCGGGGACGGCGAGCCGCAGCAGATCGTCTGCGGCGCGCCGAACGTCGCCGCCGGGCAGACCGTCGGCGTCGCGCGCCCGGGCGCCGTCATGCCCGACGGCACGAAGCTCGAAGCAAGGCGAAGCTCCGCGGGGTCGTCTCCCACGGGATGATCCTCGCCGAGGACGAGGTGCAGGCCGGCGTCGGGCACGCCGGGACGATGGTGCTCGGCGACGGCTCGCGCCGGGAACCCCGCTCGCCGACGTCCTCGCGATCCACGACGACGTCCTGGAGCTCGGAGATCACGCCGAACCGGCCGGACTGCCTGGGCGTCTACGGCGTCGCGCGCGAGGTCCACGCGGTCACGGGCGCCGCCGCTCGCCCCGCCGCCGTGGGCCGACGACCCCGGCGCGGCCGACCATCGGGACCGCGCCCGCCGGCATAGCGTCACCGTCGAGCATCCCGACCTCTGCCCGCGCTTCACCGGCCGCGTCTTCGAGGACGTCACGATCGGGCCCTCGCCGCTGTGGCTCAAGGCGCGCCTCGATGGCCGCGGGCCAGCGGCCGATCAGCAACGTCGTCGACATCACGAACTACGTGATGCTCCTGACCGGGCATCCGCTGCACGCCTTCGACCTGGACCGCGTCGCCGGCGGCCGGCTCACCGTCCGCTGGGCGACCGACGGCGAGCAGATCACGACGCTCGACGGCCAGACGCGCACGCTCGACCCGCGGCATGGGCGTCATCGAGGACGCCGACGGCCCGACGTCGATCGCCGGCGTCATGGGCGGCGAGCGCAGCGAGGTCCACGACGGCACGACGCGCGTCCTGATGGAGGTCGCGACCTGGAACGGACCCGGACATCAACTACGCCTCGTGGAAGCTCGGGCTGCGCAGCGAGGCCTCGGCGCGCTTCGAGAAGGGCCTGCCGCCGGAGGGCTGCATGGAGGCGCAGGCGGTCGCGACCGCACTCATGCTCGAGCTGACCGGGGCGCGGCTCGTCCCCGGGACGCTCGACGTCGGGTCGGCGGGCGAGCCGGCAGCCGGTCGTCCCGCTGCGCGACGCGCGGGTCGCCGGGCTGCTCGGCGCGCCGAGGTCGCCGCGCGAGCGCAGCGCCGAGATCCTCGAGGCGCTCGGGCTTCGCCGTCGACGACGGTCGGACGACGGGCTCAGCGTCGGCGTCCCGCACTGGCGCCGCGGCGACGTGACGCGCGAGGCCGACCTGATCGAGGAGGTCGCGCGGATCGACGCGCTCGAGCAGCTGCCCGCCACCATCCAGGAGAACCGCACGGGGCTGCCCGGACGGCTGACGCACGCCCAGCGGCTGCGCCGCCGCGCCGAGGACGCGCTCGTCGGGCGTGGGCTGCTGCGAGGTCGTCGGCTGGTCGTTCACCGACCCCGGACTGCCGGACCGCCTGCTGGCGCCGGCGGGCGACCACCTGCGCGACCTCGTCGTCCTGGGCAACCCGATGTCGGCCGAGCAGTCGGTGCTGCGGCCGACGGTCATCGGCTCCCTGCTCGACGTCGCGCGGCACAACCTCGCCCGCGGGCAGGAGGACCTGCGCGATCTTCGAGTCCGGCACCGTCTACCGGCGCGGCGCCGGTCCGCTGGCCGACGAGCACCACGCGCTCGGGGCGCTCCTCGTCGGCCGCGCGCGCGAGCGAGGGCTGGCGGGACGGCGGGTCGCCGCCGCGCGGACGTCTACGCCGCCCGCGCGCTCGTCGGCCGCGGTGCTCTGCGCGCTCAAGGTGCGACTGGCGCGCGGTGCAGGCGCAGCGGCCCTTCCTGCATCCCGGCCGCGCCGGCGAGATCGTCGCCGGCGACGTCGTGCTCGGCGTGTTCGGCGAGGTCCACCCGACCGTGCTCGCGACCTGGGAGATCGACGCGCCCGCGGCGTTCCTGGCGATCGACGTCGGCAAGGCCGTCGCGGCCGCGCCGGACGTCGTCACGTACACCGACCTGACGACCTTCCCGGAGCTGCGGCAGGACCTCGCGGTCATCGTCGCCGACGACGTCACCGCCGACCGGCGTGCTCGACGTGCGTGCGCGCCGCGGGCGCGCCGCTGATCGCCGAGGCCGCGCGTCTTCGACGTCTACCGCGGCGAGCAGGTGGGCGAGGGGCGCGTGTCGCTCGCGCTGCACCTGGCCTTCCGGGCGGCGGACCGCACGCTCGTCCGACGAGGACGTCGCGCCGCTGCGCGAGCGGATCGTCGCGGCGCTCCAGGACGAGCTGGGGGTGAGCTGCGTGGCTGAGCCGCGGGTCCTCATCGCCGGCGCCTCCGGCTTCGCCGGCGCGATCGCCGCACGGCTCGATCGACCGCCACCCGCACTTCGCGCTCGGGCCGCTCACCTCGCGCTCGGACGCGGGGCGCACGCTCGCCGAGCTGTATCCGCACCACCGGGTGAGCGCGACGCTCGAGGAGCTCGACGTGGACCGGCACGGCGACGTCGAGGCCGCGATCGTCGCCTACCCGCACGGGGCCGCGGCCCCGGTCGTCGCCGCGCTGCGCGCCCGCGGCGTGCGCGTCGTCGACCTCAGCGCCGACTTCCGGCTGCGCGAGCGCAGCGTCGTACGAGGAGTGGTACGTCCCGCACACGGCGCCCGACCTGCTGCCGCACGCCGTCTACGGGCTGACCGAGCTGCACCGCGAGGCGATCGCCGGCGCCGGCCTCGTGGCCAACCCCGGCTGCTTCCCGACCGCCACGCTGCTCGCGCTCGCGCCGCTCGCGCGCGCCGGGCTCGATCGCCGACGTCGTCGTCGACGCGAAGACGGGCGTCAGCGGCGCCGGGCGCGCGGCGACGGACGTCACGCACTTCGTGGCGGTCGCCGAGAACGTCAAGCCCTACAAGGTCGGCGCCCACCGCCACACGCCGGAGATCGACCAGGAGCTCGGCGCTGCTCGGGGCGCCGGTCGCCACGACGTTCGTCCCGCACCTCGTCCCGCTCGACCAGGGCGAGCTGGTCAGCTGCTACGTCACGCCGCCGCGGCCGGTGACGCAGGACGAGCTCGACGCGCTGCTGGCGGAGGCCTACGACGCAGAGCCGTTCGTCCACGTCGTCGCCGTGCCGCCGGGCGTGCGCGACGTGCGCGAGACGAACCACTGCCACGTCCACGGCCGCGTCGACCCGCGCACCGGCAAGGCTCCTCGTCTTCGCCGCGATCGACAACCTCTGGAAGGGCGACCAGCTCGCAGGCGGTGCAGAACCTGAACCTCATGTTCGGCCGGCCGGAGACGGAGGGGCTGGACCGATGAGCGCGGCCGAGCCGTTCACCTCCCGCTGGGTCCCGCTGCCCGGGCACTGCCGGCTGCAGGACGACGTCGACGCTGCTGCCCGAGGGGTTCCGGGCGGCCGGCGTCGCCGCCGGCATCAAGCCGTCCGGCGGGCACCGACGTCGGGCCTGCTGGTCTGCGACGCGCCGGACGCCGCGAGCGCCGCCCGCTTCACCCGCTCGGGGACCGCCGCCGCGCCGGTGCTGCTGACGCGGGAGCGCTGCCGCCTGGACGGCATCCGCGCGATCGCCGTCAACAGCGGCAACGCGAACGCCGCGACCGGCTCGATGGGCCTGCAGGACGCGGCGAAGATGCAGGGCGCCGGGGCCATGGCCGCCGGCGTCGGCGAGGACCAGGTGGCGGTCTGCTCCACCGGCGTCATCGGCGTGCCGCTGGACGCGCGCGCCGTCGTCAAGGGCCTCGCGGCGGCACGGGCCGAGCTGCGCGCCGACGGCGCGGGCGACCTGCAGCGGGCGATCATGACGACCGACCTCTTCGAGAAGCGCGCGGCGATCGAGGTCGACCTTCCCGGCGGCACCGTCCGCCTGACGCGCGCAGTGCAAGGGCGCGGGGATGATCCAGCCGAGCTTCGCGACGATGCTCTGCTTCGTGCAGACGGACGCCGCGCTGAGCGCCGAGACGGCGGACCTGCTGCTGTCGGTCTGCGTGCAGCGCAGCTTCGACCGCATCTCGGTCGACGGGCAGCTCTCGACGAACGACACCGCGATCCTCCAGGCGAGCGGCGCCTCCGGCGTCGTCGTCGAGCCGGAGTCCGACGGCGAGCGGCGCGTTCGGCGAGGCGCTCGACGCGCTGCTGCGCGAGCTGGCGCTGGCGATCGTCCGCGACGGCGAGGGCAGCGAGCGCATCGGCCGCGTCGTCGTGCGCGGCGGGCACGCCGCGAGCGTCGAGCGCACCGCGCGCGCGATCGCGAACTCCCCGCTCGTGAAGACCGCCCTGCACGGCGGCGACCCGAACTGGGGGCGCATCGTGCAGGCCGCGGGCATGGCCGTCGTCGACGCGGCGCCGCTGCCGGTGGACGTCGCGATCGAGGGCGTGCAGGTCTGCGTCGCGGGGCAGGCGGTCGGGCACGACGCCGACGACCTCGCCGCGCGCGTGCGCGGCACCGAGGTCGAGTACGTCGTCGGGCTTCCCGGCGACGGCGTCGAGACCGAGGTCTTCTTCAGCGATCTCGGACACGAGTACATCCGCATCAACGCCGACTACACGACTGAGGACATGGCCCCGCTCCAGCCGCACGGTGACATCGCGACGCTCCTCGAGGCGCTCCCGTACATCCGCGAGTTCCACGGCCGCACGATCGTCGTCAAGTACGGCGGCGCCGCGATGGAGGACCCGTCGCTGCGCGAGGAGTTCGCGCGCGACATCGTGCTCCTGAAGTACGTGGGGATGAACCCGATCGTCGTGCACGGCGGCGGCCCGGAGATCACGCACTACATGGAGCGCCTCGGGCTGCCCGTCGAGTTCCGCGGCGGCCTGCGCGTCACCGAGCGAGGAGGCGGTCGACGTCGTCGAAGATGGTCCTCGTCGGCAAGGTCAACGCCGACATCGTGCACGCGCATCGGCCGCCACGGCCAGGCGGCCGTCGGGCTGAGCGGCGAGGACGGCGACATGCTGCGGCGTCTCGCGCCGCACCGCGCCCGACGGCAGCGACGTCGGCTTCGTCGGGAAGATCGAGCGCGTCGACGTGGACGTCATCAACCACGTCGCGCAGGACTACATCCCCGTGATCGCGTCGATCGGCTGCGACCGCGACGGCCAGAGCCACAACGTCAACGCCGACGAGGTCGCCGGCGCGGTGGCGCCGCGCGCTCGGTGCCTACAAGGTGCTGTTCCTCACCGACGTCGAGGGCTGGCTGCGCGATCCGGCCGACGAGTCCTCGCTCGTCAGCGAGGCGACCGCCGACGAGGTCCAGGAGGCGCTGGAGGGCATCGTCGGGCGGCATGCGGCCGAAGCTTGCGGGCTGCGTGGAGGCGATCCACGGCGGCGTGAGCAGCGCGCACATCGTCGACGGCCGCGTCCCGCACTCGATCCTGCTGGAGCTCTTCACGGACGCCGGCTTCGGGACGAAGATCCGGCCGTCGCGATGACAGCGCGTCATTGCTCGATCGGCCGCACCGCTCTCCGCCGGCGGGAGCCCTCGCGATGAGCCTCGAGCACCTCCAGGAGCTCGACGCCGCGCACGTCATCGGCACGTACGCGCGGCTGCCTGTCGAGCTCGTCCGCGGCGAGGGCACGCGGGTCTGGGACGACCGGGACCGCGAGTACCTCGACCTGCTCTGCGGGATCAGCGTCACGAACCTCGGGCACTGCCACCCGGCGGTCGTCGCCGCGGTGCGCGAGCAGACGGGCACGCTGATCCACGCGTCGAACCTCTTCTACACCGAGCCCGGCCTGCGGCTGGCCGAGCGGCTCAGCACCTCGTCGCTCGGCGGCGCGCGTCTTCTTCTGCAACTCGGGCGCGGAGGCCAACGAGGCCGCGCTGAAGCTCGCGCGCCGCGCGAAGGCGGGCGGCGAGATCGTGAGCGTCGTCGGCGGATTCCACGGCCGCACGTTCGGCGCGCTGTCGGCGACGCGCGCAGGAGAGCAAGCAGGCGCCGTTCGCGCCGCTCGTGCCCGGCTTCCGCGCCGTCGCGCCGACCGTCGAGGCGATCGCCGGGGCGGTGCACGAGGGCACGGCCGCCGTCCTCATCGAGCCGGTCCAGGGCGAAGGGCGGCGTGCACCCGATCCCGCCGGAGGTCCTGCAGGCGGCACGCGAGGCGTGCGACGCGGCACGGCGCCGCGCTGATCTTCGATGAGGTGCAGACCGGCATGGGCCGGACCGGGACGCTCTGGGCCTACGAGCAGACCGGCGTCGTCCCGGACGCGATGACGACCGCGAAGGCGCTCGGCGGCGGCCTGCCGATCGGCGCGCTGATCACGGGACCGGACCTCGCGACGACGTTCCAGCCCGGCGACCACGGCTCGACGTTCGCCGGCGGGCCGGTCGTCGCGCGCGCGGCGCTCGCCGCGCTGGAGGTCACCGACGACCCGGCACTGCTGGCGCGCGTCGGCGAGGTCGGCGAGCGGATGCGCGCCGCGATCGCCGAGCTCCCGGGCGTGGCGAGTCGTCCGCGGGCGCGGCCTGATGATCGGCTTCGACCTGCACCACGGCGGCGCGCCCGAGCTCGTCCTGCGCGCACTCGGCGAGGAGCGGCTGATCATGAACGCCACGGGGCCGGAGACGGTCCGCCTGCTGCCGCCACTCACGATCACCGACGCCGAGGTCGACGAGGCGCTCGCGCGCCTCGCACGCCTGCTCGCCTGACGATCTCCGCCGATCGAGCCCGCTGAGCGGGCCTGAAGCGCGGAGATCGCGGAGGGAAGGCTGTCGCGCGCGCGTGTCGAAGTCGGCAGACTCGGAGCCGCATGTCCGCCAACCTCGTTCAGCTCGCCGATGCGCATCGCGCGCCCGGTGCGCCCACCGTCGTCGAGCTGCTGAGCGCCGCCGTGCGTGAGCGCGGTGTGCTGAGCGACGACGACATCCGCGCGGCCGCGTCGGCGACCGGCCTGCCCGAGGCGACCGTCCACGGCGTCGCCACGTTCTACGACGACCTGCTCGTGCCGCGCGGGGCACGGCACGTGCGCGTGTGCACCGGCACGGCGTGCTTCGCCGCGACGGGCGGCGGCCACGAGACGGCGATCGCCGAGGGCCTGGACCTCACGCCCGGCGCCTGCGCCGCCGACGGCTCGGTCTCGCTCGCGGAGACCGTCTGCCTGGGCTTCTGCCACAGCGCGCCCGCCGTCCGCGACGGGGACGTCGATCGACGGCGGCGCCGGGCGTCGTCGAGCGCGTGCTCGCCGGATCGACCCGCCAGGCGCCGGAGCCGCCGGCGCGGCAGCCTCCTCGCCGAGCCCGTCCTGACGGGCGCCGGCGACTGGTCCGGGCTGCGCCACGCGCTCGCGCACGCCACGCCGGACGACGTCACCGCAGCGGTCGACGCCGCCGACCTGCGCGGACGCGGCGGCGCCTGGTTCCCCGCAGGGCGCAAGTGGGCGTTCGCCCGCGGCACCGGCGCCGGGCAGCGCTACGTCGTCGCCAACGGCGACGAGGGCGATCCGGGTCGTACATCGACAAGTACCTGATGGAGCGGGCGCCGGCGCTCGTGCTCGAGGGCATGGCGCTCGCCGGCTACGCGATCGGGGCCACCGAGGGCTTCATCCTCGTGCGCTCGGAATACCCGCAGGCGCGCCCCGCGCTCGAGTCCGCGATCGCGCAGGCGCGAGCCGACGGCCTGCTCGGGCCGGACATCCTCGGCAGCGGCTTCGCCTTCGACGTGCACGTCGTCGACGGCGCCGGGTCGTACGTCGTCGGGGAGGAGACGGCGCTGCTCGCCTGCCTGCACGGCCTGCGCGGCACGGTGTCGGCCCGGCCGCCGTTCCCCGCCGAGCGCGGGCTCTACGGGCGCCCGACCGTCGTGCACAACATCGAGACGCTCGCGAACGTCCCGGTGATCGCCGCCCGCGGCGCCGCGGCCTACCGCGACCTCAGCCCCGGCAGCCCGAACGCCGGCACGAAGCTCGTCTGCTTCAACGAGCGCTTCACCCGTCCCGGCGTCGTCGAGGTGCCGTTCGGGATCCCGGTCCGCGAGCTCTGCGAGGAGGTCGCCGGCGGGCTCGTCGACGGCCGCGAGATCAAGGCCGTGCAGATCGGCGGGCCGCTCGGCGGCATCCTGCCCGGCGGCACTGCTCGACACGGCGCTGGACACCGCGCCGCTCGCCGAGCACGGCTGCATGGTCGGCCACGGGTCGATCCTGGCCTTCGACGACACGACCGACATGCGCGCGCTCGCGACGCACCTCCTCGCGTTCGGCGCGCACGAGAGCTGCGGGACGTGCTTCCCGTGCCGGATCGGCCTGGAGCGCGCCCATGCGGAGTTCGCCTCGGGCGCCGCCGTCGATCGGGCGCGCCTGGAGGCCCTGCTGGAGACGCTGGAGGTCGCGAGCCTCTGCGCGCACGGCGGCGGGATGCCCGCGCCGATCCGCAGCCTGCTGACCCACTTCCCCGGCGAGCTGGGGCTGCGCTGATGCGCGTCACGATCGACGGCGCGCACGTCGACGTCCAGCCGGGCGCGACCGTGCTCGACGCGGCGCGCGCCGGCGGAGCCGACGTCCCGACGCTGTGCTTCGACGACCGGCTGGCGCCGTTCGGCGCCTGCCGCGTCTGCCTGGTCGGCGTCGCGGGGCCGGACGGGCGCACCGACGTCGTCGCCTCCTGCACCACGCCGTGCCGCGAGGGCATGGTGGTCGAGACGCGCGACCCGCGTGCCCGCCGCGTGGTCGGCGCCGTCGTCGAGCTCGTCCTCTCCGAGCTCGCCCGCGCCGCCCGCGCCGCACACCGAGCTGGCCGCCGTCGCCCGCGGCCTCGGCGTCCGCGAGCCGCGCTGGAGCGGCGCGGTGCACGAGCGCGACGCCGACACGCGCCACCCGTACCTGGCCTTCCAGCACGAGCTCTGCATCTCGTGCGGGCGCTGCGTGCGCGCGTGCGACGAGATCCAGGGCGCGTTCGCGCTGACGGCGACCGGCCGCGGCTTTCGCGCCAACGTCACGGCCGGGATCGACGCCGGGTTCCGCGACTCCGCCTGCGTGTCCTGCGGCGCCTGCGCCGACACGTGCCCGACCGACGCGATCACCGAGCTGTCACTGCTGGCGATCGCGGACGCGAGCGAGGATGATGGGGAGCCCGCCCGATGACCGACGCGCGTTTCGACAGCTCCGTGACGACGACCTGCGGGTACTGCGGCGTCGGCTGCCGGCTCGAGGCCCACGCCCGCGCGGGCCGGGTCGTCTCGATCTCCCCGGCGGCCGACGGCCCCGCCAACCGCGGGCACACCTGCCTCAAGGGCCGCTTCGCCCACCAGTTCTCGCGCTCACGCGAGCGCCTGACCACGCCGCTGATCCGCGAGGACGGCCGGCTGCGCGCCGCGAGCTGGGAGGAGGCGCTCGAGCGGATCGCGAGCGAGCTCGGGCCGGATCAGGGCCGAGCACGGCCCGGACGCGATCGCCGGCCTCGCGTCCTCGCGGGCGACGAACGAGGACTGCTGGGCGATGCAGCGGCTCATGCGCGCGGCCGTCGGCACGAACAACATCGACAACTGCTCGCGCGTCTGCCACTCGCCGACCTCGTTCGCGCTGCGCCGCTCGCTCGGCTACTCCGGCGCGACCGGCTCGTTCGACGACATCGAGGCGCGCGGGCGCCGCGATCATCATCGGCGCCAACCCGACCGAGGGCCACCCCGTCGTCGGCGCGCGGATCAAGCAGGCGGCGCTGCGCGGCCTGCGGCTCGTGACGATCGACCCGCGGCGGATCGAGCTGGCCGACCACGCCGAGGTGCACCTCGCGCCGCGGCCCGGGCACGAACGCCGCCGTCGTCCTCGGGCTCGCCCACGTCGTCGACCGCGACGGGACTGCCGACCGCGACTTCATCGCCGCCCGGACCGAGGGGTTCGACGCCTTCGAGGAGCTGCTCGCGCTCTACGACCCGGCGTCCGTGGAGGAGATCAGCGGCGTGCCCGCGGCCGACCTCGAGCGCGCCGCCGCGCGTCTACGCCGAGGCGCGCGAGGCATCGGTCATCTGGGGCCTCGGCGTCACCGAGCACAAGCTACGGCTCGGAGGTCGTCCAGCTGATCTGCGGCCTGGCGCTCATGACGGGCAAGGTCGGGCGCCCCGGGTCGGCGCTGCTCCCGCTGCGCGGGCAGAACAACGTCCAGGGCTCCTCCGACATGGGCGCGCTGCCCGACACGTACTCCGGCTACCGGCGGGTGGACGACGAGGAGGTCGCGCGGGCCTTCGAGGCCGCGCTGGGGCACGACGCTGCCGCGCCGGCCGGGGATGAAGATCCCGGAGATGTTCGACGCCGCCGTCGCGGGCGCGCTGAAGGCGATGTACATCTTCGGCGAGGACGTCGCCCAGACCGATCCGAACACGACCCATGTCGTCCACGCGCTGGAGTCGCTCGAGTTCCTCGTCTGCCAGGACATCTTCGAGACGGAGACGACCCGCTACGCGGACGTCGTGCTGCCGGCCTCCTCGTTCCTGGAGAAGACGGGGACGTTCACAACGCCGAGCGGCGGATCCAGCTCGTCAGCCGCGGCGATCGACCCGCCCGGCGACGCGCGGACCGACTTCGACATCCTCACGCGCGGTCTCCGCCGCGCTCGGTCACGACATGGGCCTCGCCGGCGCCCGAGGAGGCGATGGCGGAGATCGCGGCGCTCACGCCCGGAGTTCGCGGGCGTCACGTACGAGCGCCTCGGCCGGGGCGGCCTGCAGTGGCCGGTCGCGGCCGACGGGACGCGATGCGCCGATCCTCTACGAGCGCGAGTTCCATCGCCGACGGCGGGCGCGCCCACATCGCCGCGCTGCCCTACAAGGAGCCGGGCGACGCGGCCGACGCGGAGTTCCCGCTCGATCCTGGTGACCGGGCGGCGCCTGGAGCACTACAACGCGGGGACGATGACGCGCCGCACCGGGAACCTCGAGCTCATGGACAGCGACTGGCTCGAGATCCATCCCGATGACGCCGCGCGCCTATGGATCGGCGACGGGGACCTGGTCTCCGTCCGCAGTCGCGTCGGGCGGATCGAGATCGCGGCGCGCCTCACGGAGCGCATCGAGCCGGGTCACGTGTTCACCGCGTTCCACTTCCCGGAGGTCCGCACGAACCTGCTGATCGGCTCGTCGGCGGACGTGAACACGTCCTGCCCGGAGTACAAGGTCGTCGCGGTCGACGTGCGGCCGGTGACCGAGGAGCCGGCGCACACGCCGGCGCTCGTCGCGACCTGATGCCCGAGCCCGACATCGCGCGGATGGTCGTCCGCGTCGCGCGCGACGGCGGGGAGGACGAGGTCGCCGTCGAGGAGCCGCTGGAGATCCGGGTCGACGGTGAGCCGCTCGCGGTGACGATGCGCACACCCGGGCACGACGAGGAGCTGGCGCTCGGGTTCCTGTACGGCGAGGGGCTCATCGACCGCGTCCATCCCGCCGGCCCGACGGCGGACCTCGCGAACAACGTCGTCGCGGTGACCGGGCCGCTGCTGCGCGACCCGGGGACGCGGCGCTTCTACACGTCGTCCTCGTGCGGGGTCTGCGGCAAGGGCGCGCTCGAGGAGATCGCGGTCCATGCGCCCGCGCTGCCGGCCGGCCCCGTGGTCGCCCGGGACCTGCTCGCGCGCCTCCCCGGCGCGCTGCGGCAGCCGGCCTTCGAGCGCACGGGCGGCCTCCACGCCACGGGCCTCTTCGACGCCGCGGGCGACCTCCTCGGCGTCCGCGAGGACGTCGGCCGCCACAACGCGATGGACAAGGTCGTCGGCCGCGCCCTGCTCGACGGCATGCTCCCGCTGGGCGGGCGGATCCTGTGCGTGAGCGGCCGCCTCTCGTTCGAACTCGTCCAGAAGGCCGCGGTCGCGGGCGCCCCGATCCTCGTCGGCGTCGGCGCGCCGTCCTCGCTGGCCATCGACCTGGCGCGCGACCGGGGCATGACGCTCGCGGGGTTCGCCCGTGCCGGCGCGGTGAACGTGTACGCGGGCGCCGAGCGGGTGGCCTGACCGGGGCGCGCGGAGCCGCGAGCCGGTTGCGGCCTGACTCTTCCTAGACTCTCCGGCCACATGACCGACGCCGCCGACGCCCGACACACCCGCACCGCCAGCTACCTCGCCGAGCCCGGCGAGGTCAACAAGGTCCTGCTGCTCTACTCGGGCGGCCTGGACACGAGCGTCATGCTCAAGTGGATCCAGGACGAGTACGACGCCGAGGTCGTGCGCTCTGACGATCAACCTCGGCCAGCCCGGCGAGGACTACGACGTCGTGCAAGGGCAAGGCGCTCGACCTGGGCGCCGTCGCAGCGGAGGTCATCGACGCCCGCGAGGAGTTCGCCCGCGACTTCATCGCCCCCGCGATCAAGGCCAACGCGGTCTACGGCCTCGGCTACCCGCTGTTCACGGCGCTCGGCCGCCCGCTGATCGCCAAGCTCGCGGTCGACTACGCGCGCAGGCACGGCTGCGACACGATCGCCCACGGCTGCACCGGCAAGGGCAACGACCAGGTCCGCATCGAGGCGACCGTCGCGACGCTGGCGCCGGAGCTGAAGGTCATCGCGCCGGTCCGCGGGTGGCAGATGGGCCGCGAGGAGGAGATCGCCTACGCCCGCGAGCACGGCATCCCGATCAAGGGCGGCGCCGAGACGACGCCGTACTCGATCGACGACAACCTCTGGGGCCGCTCCTCGGAGGGCAAGTGGATCGAGGAGCTCGACCACGCGCCCGAGGACGACGTCTTCCAGCTCGTCACGCGCCCGGAACTGGCGCCCGGACGAGCCGGAGGTCGTGAACGTCACGTTCGAGCACGGCATGCCCGGTCGCGCTCGACGGCGAGCGCCTGGGCCTCGTGGAGCTGCTCGAGCGCGCTGCGGACATCGGCTGCCGCCACGGCGTCGGCATCGTCGACCACATCGAGGACCGCATCGTCGGCCTGAAGGTCCGCGACATCTACGAGGTGCCGGCGGCCGCGATCATCCTCACCGCCCACGCCGAGCTCGAGCGCCTCGTCGGGACGATCCACCAGAACCAGTACAAGGGCGACCTCGACCGGCAGTGGGGCTACCTCGTGTACGCGGGCCTGTGGTGGGAGCCGCTGCGCGAGAACCTCGACGCCTTCATGGACTCGGTCAACGAGCGCGTGACGGGGACGATCGGCCTCAAGCTCTTCAAGGGCTCGGTGCGCGCCGTGACGCGCGAGAGCCCGAACGCGGTCTACGACGCGTCGCTCGCGACGTTCGAGACGAGCGGCGGCCTGTTCAGCCAGCAGGCCTCGCCCGGGTTCATCGAGCTGTGGTCGCTGCAGTCGCGGATGGCGCACCGGCTGCGGGCATCCCAGCAGGGCTGACGTCGCGATATCGTCACGTCATGCCCGGCGCCAAGACCTATCAGGCCATCGGCTACGCCACGTACCACGGCGGGCGGTTCTACGGCAAGAAGAAGCGCATGGAGCTGGAGCATGCGCGCAAGAAGCGCCATGACCAGACGCGCGCCGCCGTCGCGGTGGCCGCCGTCGCGCTCGTGGTCGTCGTGGCGGTCGCCGCGCGCCGTGCCTCGAGCATGCCCACCGTCTGACGCGCGGGAGCCGCCGCGGGGCGCGGTAGCGTTCGCCGATGATGGTCGCCGCCGCCGATCAGCCGGACCGTGAGCCCGACAAGGGCACCGACCCGTCGGTGCTCGCCGAGCGCCGTGCGCGGCGCGCCGAGCTGGCCGAGGGCGAGCTGCGGGCCCGCCTGGTGGAGGCCGAGCAGCGCGTCGCCCAGCTGGAGCACGGCGCGCACGAGTCCGCGCGGCTGCGCGAGCGGCTCGCAGCGCGCGCCGAGCGTGACGCGCGCATGGCGGCTCTGGTCGCCGACGCGGCCGCGACTCTGCGCGCCGCGCGCGAGGCGCTGGACCGCGAGGTCGCCGCGCGCGGTGTGGCCGAGGCCGCGCTGCACGCCGAGCGCGCCGCGCGCGAGGCGGCCGAGCAGGCCGTCGTGGCCGAGCGTGCGGCCCGGGACGCCGCGACGAGCGCGCTGACCGCCGAGCGGGCGCGCGTCACGCCCGTCCCCGCGAGCATCACGCTGCCGGAGCCGCCACCGGCCGCACCGGCGGTGGCCGCCGCCCCGCAGCCCGCTGCGACGCCGGCACCCGAGTCCGGCGCGCCGGACAACGACCAGCTGATCGCCGGCCTGGCGCTTGCGGCCGAGCGGCTGCGCGCGCAGGCGCCGGCCGCCGGGGAGGAGGCCGTCGCCGAGCCGTCGCCGGCCGCGCCCGCGCCCGAGGCGGCAGCGCCCGCGCCCGCCGCGCCGGTCGCCGCGCCCGCCGCGCCGGAGCCCTGGGCGCCGCGTCCCGGAGGGCTCGTCGAGCGCCTCGGCCGCATCCTCACCAAGCGCCTCTGAGCGCGCAGCGAAGGTCCGCAAGGAGCGGGAACGGCGGTCGCGGCACGTCCGCCCCGCGCCGTAACCTCCGGCGCCCGTGACCGCCCCGTCCTGCGCCCATCTCCACGTCCACAGCGAGTACTCGCTGCTCGACGGGGCCTGCAACATCGACGCGCTGGCCGAGCGCGCCGCGTCGTTCGGGCAGCCCGCGCTCGCGCTGACCGACCACGGCGTCATGAACGGCGCCGTCGAGCTCTACCAGGCGGCGAAGAAGCACGGGATCAAGCCGATCGTCGGCTGCGAGATCTACTTCGTCGACGACCACACCGAGCGCGCGAAGGCCGAGCGCAACCACCTGACGCTGATGGCGTCGTCGAACGCGGGGTACCGCAACCTCGTCAAGCTCTGCTCGACCGGCTTCCTCGACGGGCTGAGCCGCGGCAAGCCGACGGTCGACATGGGGCAGCTCGAGGCGCACGCGGAGGGACTGATCGTCCTCACCGGCTGCCTGGCGGCGCGCTTCACCTCGCGGCTGGCCGAGGGGCGCGACGACGAGGCCCGCGCCCACGCCGACGATCTCCTCGAACGCGGTCGGGCACGAGAACGTCTACTTCGAGGTCCAGAAGAACGGGATCCCCGAGCAGGATCGCGCCAACGAGGGCATCGTCCGCATCGCCCGCGAGGTCGGGCGGCCGATCGTCGGCACCGGCGACGTGCACTACCTGCGCAAGGAGGACCACGCCCATCACACGGCGCTGCTGTGCGTGCAGACGAAGAGCACGCTCGCAGCGCCGAAGATGACCTTCGCGACGAACGAGTTCTACCTGCGCTCGAGCGAGGAGATGGCGCAGGCGTTCGCCGAATGGCCCGAGGCGCTCGCGTCCACCGTCGAGATCGCCGAGCGCTGCGACGTCGAGATCGAGCTCGGGCAAGCAGCTGATCCCGCGCTTCCTGCCCGAGGGCCAGGACGAACGGGCCTACCTGCGCGACCGCGTGATGGAGGGCCTGCGCGAGCGCTACGGCGACCCGCCGCCCGCAGCCGCGGTCGAGCGGATGGAGATGGAGCTCGGCGTCATCGACCGGATGGGCTTCAACGCCTACTTCCTGATCGTCTGGGACTTCGTCGACATGGGCGAAGCGCAACGGCATCGCCGTCGGGCCGGGCCGCGGGTCGGCGGCCGGCTCGATCGTCTCCTACTGCCTGCGGATCACCGACGTGGACCCGCTGCGCTACGACCTGCTGTTCGAGCGGTTCCTGAACCCCGAGCGCGTGTCGATGCCGGACATCGACATCGACTTCTCCGTCCGCGGCCGCGACGAGGTCATGCGCTACGTGACCGAGAAGTACGGGCGCGACTCGGTCGCGCAGATCGTCACCTTCGGCAAGATGTTCCCGCGCGCCGCCACGCGCGACGCCGCGCGCGTCCTCGGCCACGACTACGGCGCCGGCGACCGGCTCGCCAAGCTCATCCCGGACCCGATCATGGGGCGCTCGCCGAGCTTCGACGACTGCCTCAAGGACGGCGAGCCGCTGCGCGCGGCCTACGACAGCGACCCGACGGCGCGGCAGATCGTCGACGTCGCGCGCGGCCTGGAGGGGATCGTCCGCAACTCGTCGATCCACGCGGCGGCGGTCGTCATCGCCGACCGGCCGCTGACCGAGATCGTCCCGGTCCAGCTGGCCGACGCCAACACGACCGACGAGAACGGCGACCGGGTCTACAAGGTCGTCACGCAGTACTCGATGAAGCCGGTCGAGCAGCTCGGCCTGCTGAAGATGGACTTCCTCGGCCTGCGCAACCTCGACGTGATCGAGGACGCGCTCGACATCATCGAGCGGTCGACGGGCACGCGCCCGGACATGACGACGCTGGCGCTCGACGATCCCGCCACGTACGAGATGCTCGGTCGCGGCGACTCGGTCGGCGTGTTCCAGTTCGAGTCCGAGGGCATGCAGGAGGCGCTGAAGAAGGTCCGCCCGACCGAGTTCGACGACCTCGTCGCGCTCGTCGCGCTGTACCGCCCGGGCGCGATGGACCAGATCCCCACGTACGCGCGCGGCAAGCGCGACCCCGAGTCGGTCTCGATCCCCGACGAGCGGCTCGAGCCGATCATCGGGCCGACGTACGGGGTGATCCTCTACCAGGAGCAGGCGATGCAGATCGCCACCGCGGTGGCGGGGTTCAGCGGGGCGAAGGCCGACGACCTGCGCAAGGCGATCGGCAAGAAGAACCGCGACGCGATGGCCAAGCTCGAGCCCGAGTTCCGCCAGGGCTGCGCGGCGTCCGGGGTCGACCGTGCCGTCGTCGACTGGATCTGGGCGACGAACCAGAAGTCCGCCGACTACAGCTTCAACAAGTCGCACGCCGCCTGTTACGCGCTGATCGCCTACCGCACCGCCTGGCTGCGGGCGACCTACCCGGCCGAGTACATGGCCGCGCTCATCTCCTCGGTGATGGACACGAAGGACAAGGTCCCGTTCTTCGCCGCCCGCTGCGAGGACATGGGCATCGACATCCTGCCGCCGGACGTCAACCTGTCCGACCACGAGTTCGTCGTGGTCGACGGGAACATCCGCTTCGGCCTCGACGCCGTGAAGGGCGTCGGGTTCCAGGCCGTGGAGTCGATCAAGGCCGCGCGCGAGCAGGACGGGCCGTTCGAGTCGCTGTGGGACTTCTGCGAGCGCGTCGACGCGCGCCTGGTGAACAAGCGTGCGATCGAGGCGCTGATCAAGTGCGGGGCCTTCGGGTCGACTGGTGCGACACGCAAGGGGATGCTGTCGGTCCTCGAGCAGGCCCAGTCGGCGGGCCAGCAGTCACAGCTCGACGCGCAGATCGGCCAGGGGTCGATCTTCGACATGGCGGACCTCGGTGGCGGCCCCGAGCAGCCCGCGACGGCCTTCCGCCCGGCACATCCGCCGATCCCGCTCGAGGAGTTCGACCAGCGCGAGCTGCTCGCCGTCGAGAAGGAGGCCATCGGCCTGTTCGTCTCGCTGCACCCGCTCAAGGAGGTGCGGGAGGCGCTGCGCGAGGCGGTGGACGGCTCCCTCGCGGAGCTGCCGCAGCGCAAGGACGGCGAGTGGGTGACCGCCGGCGGCATCGTCACGCAGGCGAAGCGGATCCGCACGAAGACCGGGACGCAGATGATGTTCGCCACGCTCGACGACCTCGAGGGCGAGATCGAGCTCATCGCCTTCGAGAAGACCATCGCCGAGTGCGAGGGCGCGCTCGCCGTCGACGAGATCGTGCTCGTCCGCGGGCGCATCGACCACAAGGACAAGGACAAGACCTGCATCGTCGTCCAGAGCGTCGAGCGCTTCGACCCGACGCCCGAGCAGGTCGAGGCCGCGCGCGAGAAGGCCGCGCGCGAGCCGCAGGGCCCGCAGGCGCTGCACCTGCACCTGGACGCCGTCGCGACGAGCGTCCCGGCCACGATCATCGAGGACCTCAAGCACGTGCTCGGCAACCACACGGGGGAGAGCGAGGTGGTGCTCGACGTGACCACCTCCGGTGGGGCGCGGACCCTGCGGTTCGGCGAGGAATTCCGCGTCAGCCCGACCCCGTCGCTGCGTGCGGAACTCGAGCACATCCTCGGTCCGGCGACGCTCCGGACCTCGCTGGCCTGACACGCGCGGCGCGTCCCTCAGAAGCTGGCCGGCGAGCCAGTTGCGTCGGGCAACCTCGCGGCGGTGACGTGCTAGCGTCCGCCATGGTTCCCCGCCCTACCGCTGGACCGGGGGCGGGGAACCACTTTCTTGGGCGGGGAACCACTTTCTCCTCAGGTCGCGCGGGCCGCGAGTCCCTCGTCACGCAGCTGCGCGCAGAGCGCGACCTCCGCGGCGGTGGCCCCGCTGCGGTCCGGCCCCGGCGTCTCCAGGACGCACGGCAGCTCCGCGAAGCGCGGCTCGCTGAGGAACACGCGGCACCCGTCGAGGCCGATCTCGCCCTCGCCGATGTTCGCGTGGCGGTCGCGATTGGAGCCCAGCGGGGTCTCGCTGTCGTTGAGGTGCAGCGAGCCGATGCGCCCGGGCCCGACCTTCGCCTCGAGGTCGTCGAGCGCCGCGGACAGCGCCTCGGCAGTGCGGATCTCGATGCCGGAGGCGAGCATGTGGCAGGAGTCCAGGCAGATCCCGACCCGCGGGTCGCCGCCCGCGGCGTCGAGCAGCGCGGCCAGCTCGTCGAACGAGCGGCCCAGCGTGCCGCCGGCACCCGCCGTGTTCTCCAGGTGCAGCGCGCAGCCCTCGCTCTCGGCGAGCGCCTCGGCGATGACGGCGCCCGCGCGCTCGATCGCCGGGGCGACCTCGCCGGTCTTGGCGGACCCGGGATGCAGGACGACCGCATGCGCGCCGAGCGCGGCGCCGGCCTGCAGGGACGCGACGAGCGACGTCAGCGTCTTCGCGCGGATCTCCGGATCCTCGCTCGCGGCGTTCAGCAGGTACACCGCGTGGATGAGCAGCGCGTCGACCGGTCCCGCGTCCATCGCCTCGTGAAACGCCTGCACCTGGTCGGTCGCGTAGACCGTCGGCTTCCAGGCCCGCGGGTTCTGATTGAAGATCTGGATGCTGCGCGCGCCGAGCGCCTCGCCGCGCTCGACGGCCTTCGCGGGGCCGCCCGCGGGGGACACGTGGGCGCCGATCAGCACGGGCGGCGGGGGAGGGCGGGGACGGTCATGTCCCTACATTCCTACCGTCATGCGCGTCCGCTTCGCTCCCAGCCCCACCGGCCAGCTCCACATCGGAGGGGCGCGCACCGCGCTCTACAACTGGCTCGCGGCCCGGGGAAGCGGCGGCAGGTTCGTCCTGCGGATCGAGGACACCGACCGCGAGCGGTCGACCCCGGAGAACGTCGCCCACATCCTCGAGGCGCTGCGCTGGCTGGAGCTGGACTGGGACGAGGGGCCGATCAGCCAGGCCGACGCGCAGGAGCGCCACCGCCAGGTCGTCGAGCGCCTGCTCGAGGAGGGCAAGGCCTACCGCACGACGGCCACCGGCGACGACGTCAAGGCGTGGAAGGCCGAGCACGGCGCGGGGCGCGGATACCGCGGCACGCCGCAGGCCGACGGCGCGGTGCGGCTGCGCGTCCCCGACGAGGGCGCGACGGTCGTCCACGACCTGATCCGCGGCGACACGGTGTTCCAGCACGAGCACCTCGACGACCCCGTCATCGCGCGTGCCGACGGCAGCCCGCTCTACAACCTCGCCGTCGCGATCGACGACCACGACGCCGAGATCACCCACGTCATCCGCGGCGAGGACCACATCTCCAACACGCCGAAGCAGCTCCTCGTCCTCGAGGCGATCGGCGCGCCGAAGCCCGTCTTCGCCCACCTGCCGCTGCTCCACGGCACCGACGGCAAGAAGCTCAGCAAGCGCCACGGCGCGGCGTCGGTGCAGGACCTGCGCGACGCCGGCTACCTGCCGGAGGCCGTGCGCAACTACCTCGCGCTGCTCGGCTGGGGCGACGCGGACGACGAGACGCTGATCGCCACGGACGACCTCGTGCGCCGGTTCGACGTCCGCCGCGTGTCGAAGAACCCGGCCCAGTTCGACGAGCAGAAGCTGCGCTGGATGAACGGCCGCTACCTGCGCGAGCTCGGGCCCGCCGAGCTGACCGCCCGCATCGAGGCGTTCACCGGCCGGGACGGCCTGGGCGAGGCCGTGGCGATCAGTGAGGAGAAGATCCAGACGCTCGCCGACTTCTGGCCGCTCGCGGGGTTCCTCTTCGACGGGCCGGCCGATGACGAGGCCGCCCGCGCCAAGTGGCTGGGGGACGACGGTCTCGCCGCACTCGCAGACGCCCGCGCCGCCCTCGCGCTGCTGCCCGCGGATGACTGGTCGGTCGACGCGATCGATGCGGCGCTGCGCGGCGTGGTCGAGACCCGGGGCTGCAAGCCCCGTGACGTCTTCCAACCGGTGCGGGTCGCGCTGGCGGGCACGACGGTCTCGCCGGGCATCTTCGAGACGCTCGCGGTGCTCGGCCGGGACGCCGCGCTCGGCCGCCTGGACGCGGCCCTGGCCGTCGCCTGAGCGCCGGCTGCAACCCCGCGCTCAAACTCTCGTCCAGTCCTGCCGATAGGGATGGTGAGTCGCGGTCCCGCGGCTCGCGCACCACCTCCCCGAACGGACTTTCACTCATGGCACAGGCCGCAAAAGCCCCCACACTGCGCGCCGCAGACCCGCCCGCCGATGCCGCGCGCCGGCACAACGAAGGCCACGGTCGACGGCTGACCGCGGCGTTCGAGGCGCTCGAGAACTTCCCGGCCCTCGCGGAGTCCCGCGACCGCGTGCTGCGGATCGTGGGCGAGGAGCGCCTGAACATGAGCGAGATGGTCGCCGCCGTCGAGGGCGACGTCGCGCTCGTCATCGCCGTCCTGCGCGTCGCCAACCAGATCGACGGGCGGACCCGCGGCAGGGTCGAGTCCATCGTCCAGGCCACCGAGGTCCTCTCGCCCGAGGCCGTGCAGTCCGTCGCCGCCCGCGCGCGGACCTTCGACTTCTTCGAGCGCTCGACCGTCTGGGAGGCCGCGCCCGAGCGCTTCCGCCTCCACGGCGTCGCCACGCAGCGCGCCGCCGAGCGCCTGGCCATCGAGGCCGGCTACGAGGAGCGCGACCGCCTGATGGTGACCGCGCTGCTGCACGACATCGGCAAGCTCGTGCTCATGCACGCGTACCCCGGGTACCCGCAGCAGGTGCATCAGGGCGCCCGTACGCCCGAGGAGCGCATCCACCGCGAGCGCCGCGAGCTCGGCGTGGACCACGCCCTCGTCGGCGGCGTCCTGGCACGCCGCTGGGGTCTGCCGAAGTCCGTCGCGTCCGTCATCGAGCGCCATCACGCCGAGGACGCCAGCGACGAGACCGCCTTCGTCCGTCTCGCGGACATGCTCGCCCACTACGCACAGGGCGGCGCCGTGTCGCCGACCGAGATGCTGCGCTGCTCGCGCGCGATCGGCCTCGGCCCGGAGGAGCTGCGCAGCGTCATGTACGACCTGCCGTTCCCGTCCACCGGCCGCGTGCGCCAGGTCGACCCGTGTCCGCTGAGCGGTCGCGAGGTCGAGGTCCTCAAGCGCCTGGCGGAGGGCAAGGTCTACAAGCAGATCGCCCACGAGCTCGAGCTGTCCACCAGCACGGTGCGCACGCACCTGCACAACATCTACGGCAAGCTCGGCGCGGTCGACCGCGCACAGGCCGTCCTGATCGCCACCGAACGCGGCTGGCTCTGAGTACGGCCCCCTGGCAGGACAGGCCGCCCGGTACGGCCCCCTGGCAGGACAGGCCGCCCGGTACGGCCCCCTGGCAGGACAGGCCGCGCCGCAGGCGCGGCCTGATCGTTCTCCCCTGACACCACGTTCCGGTACGGTCACGATTTCTGTCGGCCGTGGGAGGCGCGCGTGGAGGCTGCATCAGTCGTGGTGCCGGGTGATCACCACCCGGTCATGGAGGTCGAGGACAAGGGCCTGAAGAAGGGCCTCGGCTTCTTCTCGACGCTCGTCATCGGGATCAACTCGACCGCTCCGGCCTACTCGCTGGCCGCGGTGCTCTCGGGCATCGTCGTCGCCGTCGGGGTGCAGGCCCCGGCGTCGCTGATCGTCTCGTTCGTCCCGATGTTCTTCATCGCGGCGAGCTTCTACTACATGAACCGCGCCGATCCGGACTGCGGCACGACGTTCACGTGGGTGACGAACGCGCTCGGGCCGTGGAGCGGCTGGATCTCCGGCTGGGCGGTCTGCATGACCGGCGTGCTCGTGATCGGGTCGCTGGCCGACGTCGCCGCCATCTACACCTACAGCATCCTCGGCATGGACGTCCGCCGCCGAGTCGGTCGCGGCGATCACGGCGCTCGCGGTCGCGTACATCGCGCTGACCACGACGATCTGCGTGATCGGCACCGAGATCTCGGCGAACGTGCAGGTCGTTCTCGGCGCCGTGCAGATCTTCGGTCTCGTGCTGCTCGCCGTCGTCGCGATCGTCAAGGTCGCGCTGGGCGACGTCAGCACCACGCCGGTGGCGATCGGCGAGGAGTCGATCCTCATGCAGCCACCGGGGGTCTCGCTCGACTGGTTCCTGCCCTGGGACATCTCGTCGACCACCGGGCTCACGGCGGGGCTGCTCGTCGGCGTCTTCATCTACTGGGGCTGGGAGTCCTCCCTGACGCTCAACGAGGAGAGCGAGGACTCGGACGCCTCCGGGCGCGCCGGGATCGTCGCGACGGTCCTGCTCGTCGTGCTCTACGTCCTGCTCGCGACCGCGCTGCTGGCCTACGCGGGCCTGCCGGCGTTCGAGTCCGCCGACGCACAGGGGATCGAGTCGGGCCTCTTCGACGATCTCGCCGGCTCGATCCTCGGCTAGCCGCTGGCCAAGATCGTGATCCTCGCCGTGCTCACCTCGGCGCTCGCCTCGACCCAGACGACGATCCTCCCGGCGTCCCGGACCTCGCTCTCGATGGCCTGCCAGGCGGCGATGCCCAAGGCGTTCGGGGAGGTCAGCCCGCGCTGGTTCACGCCGGTCTTCTCGACCGTCGCAGTCGGCCTGCTGGCCATCGCCTGGTACGTGCCGCTCAACCTCCTCGCGCAGGGGACGCTGTTCGACTCGCTCCAGGCGCTGAGCCTGCTGATCGCCTTCTACTACGCGATCAACGGCGTGTCGTGCTTCATCTTCTACCGACGCGAGATCCTGCGCCCCGGCCCATGGATCGCGCTGTCGATCGGCCTGCTCGCCGCCGGCAGCGTGCTGCTGGTCGTCGGCGGTGTCGGTGACTACCAGGACTGGGGCGGCATCTTCGGCGCGCTCACGTGGGTGGGGGTCGCGCTGCTCGCCGCCCTCGTCGTCGTCCTGCTCGCGGGCCGCACGACGTTCAAGGCGGCCGCCTTCCTGGGCATCGCGCCACTGGTCGGCGCCGTCCTGCTCGGCTACGTGCTCGTCCGCTCGCTGCTCGACCTCGCCGATCCGGGCAACAGCTCCAGCGGCGACACCTGGCTGGGCGTGACCCCGGCGCTCGTCATGGGTCTCGGCGCCCTCGGCGTCGGCGTCATCATCATGGCCCTGTGGCGCGTTCTGCGCCCGAAGCCGTATTTCGAGCGGCGCCGTCTCGTCGTGCCGCATGAGGTCGCGGTCAACGCGCCGGTGGAGCGTCAGGAGGGAACGTCGTGAACAATGAGCTCATCCTCGGCTACGACGGCAGCGCCGGCTCGCATGCCGCGCTCGTCGAGGTCGTGCGCCTGGCGCGCGACCTGGGCGCCTCGGTCGGCGTGGTCTTCAGCTACGAGCCGCCGGCCCGCGAGGCGGGTGAGGTCGCCGACCAGCGCGCCGCGGTGCGCGAGCTCGGCACGCAGATCGTGCAGGAGGCCGAGACACGCCTCGCGGAGCTCGGCTTCACCGACTACGAGGCGCTGCTGATCGACGACCGCCCGGCCGACGGGCTCGTGCGGGTCGCCGACGAGCGCGACGCGCGCATGATCGTCGTCGGCGGTGGCGGCGAGCGGCCGATCGCGGGCGCGCTGCTGGGCGCGACGGCGCACAAGCTGCTGCACCTCACCGACCGGCCGGTCCTGGTGGTCCCCCAGCACGACGACTGACGCGCGCGCGCCACAGCAGCCAGGCGACCGCCACCCCGGTGGCGTCGATCAGCACGTCCACCGGGCTGCCGTTGCGATCCTCCACGGTCGTCTGGTGCAGTTCGTCGGTGATCGCATAGCCGATCGCGATCGCCGCCGCCACGGCGGGCCGCCGCCACCCCAGCGCGCGCAACCAGAGGACGAACAGCAGGCCGAACTCCGCCATGTGCACGAGCTTGCGGCCGACGAGGTCGATGGTTCCGAGCCCGCTCGAGAGGCCCGGCTGCGCGCTGAACACGAAGATGAGCGCCATCAGCGCCAGCGGGGGCGCGTAGCGGGAGAGCGCTCCGGGGCGTGCCATAGGATCGCCGTCGAGGGTAGAGCCGGCCGATGATCTCGATCACCACCAAGTCCCCCTACGCCATCCAGGCGCTGACCGAGCTCGGGCAGGCCGGCGACGGCCCGGTCCCGATCGGGGAGCTCGCGCGACGGCGGGACATCCCCACGCAGTTCCTCGAGCAGCTGTTCGCGACGCTCCGGCGCGCGGGGATGTTGAAGAGCCAGCGCGGGGTGAAGGGCGGCTACTCGTTCGCCCGCGAGCCGTCGTCGATCACGGTGCTCGAGGTCGTGGAGCTGCTCGACGGCCCGCTGGGCCGCGACAGCGTCGGCGTCTTCGCCGAGGCCGCGCAGGCCGCGCGCGCCGTCCTCGAGCAGACGTCGATCCAGGACGTGATCGACCGCGAGCGGTCGGACGCCGGCCAGGCGATGTACTACATCTAGAAGCGGCCCCTGACCGCGGGGCCGTCTCCCATTCCTCTGCGGTTTCGACCGCTGCAGGGCCGTTCTCGACCTCGTGTATCTGGCCGCTGCACGGGCCGCTCATGAGGACGATGCGCTCCACGGTCACAGACGCTGTGCCCGCGGACGGGCTGTTGCCTCCACTGTTTCGGGTGATCTCTGCGGGGGATTACGGTCGCGCACCGCGGGATCAGCGGCCGATCATGGCTCCTAGCCGTGGTTTCGTGACGTCAGAAGCCACACCGGCGGATGAGGCGCCTTCCGGTCCGGACCGAGGGCGCCTCATCTCATCTTGGGCTCGGCCGCGACTCAAGCGCCGATGAGTCGGCGCCGATGCCGGCTGTAGCGCCGCGGGCGTGGTCCGCCGGCCGACCTGGGGGAACGCCCGCGGCGTCCCTCTGCCGGCGCTGGACCCGCCCGCCTGCTCTAGCGTTGGCACATGACCGACGATGCGGTGGTCGCTGAACTCGTCGCCGAGCTCGCGGACCGTGGCGGGACGGGACCGCACGGCGAAGGTCAGGTGACGCTCTGGCAGCGTGAGGTGCCGCCCGAGTACCTGCCGGCCGTCCGCGACTGGGCGATCCGCCACGGCGCGCAGCACTACCCCGACGTCATCGTCCCGCACCGCACACACCTGGCCGCGGGACACCGGTTTGCAGCCGCCGAGGTTGCAGCGCATTGGATCGTGCCCCTCGACGCGCTGGAACGCGACGTGAGCTAGGGGAGCCGCCCCGTCTGGCAGGGGCGCATCTTGGGATGACGGGGCGGCACCTGCCACGAACGTACGGGCGGCTGGCCAAGGGCAGTGTGAGGAGCCGCACCATGCCCCTCCCGGATGATCGAGGCGCACGTCAAGCCCGCGTCGGCGGCGCGGGGACCATCACGCACCGCCTCACCCACCACGGCCGGCTGCTCGGCGCCCGCACCGTCGTGACCCCGCGGGGCGGCGTCTGGCGGGTGCGGATCGACGTCGATCGCCACGCCCAGCGGCGCCTGCGGCGACTGCTCGCCTCGCCGCGCTCCGACGTCCTGGTGTGGGAGCTGACGCTGACCGACACGCTCGGGAACGTCGCGCAGCGCGTCGTCGAGATCCCCGTCTGACGCCCGCGCACAGCGGTGCGCAGGGGTGGACGGATGTGCGAGCACGCGCCGCCGCGCTCCAACGCCGCCGCCGGGCGGCCGATGGCTCCGTGTGCTCCGACGCTCGTCGCTTCCCCTGCTCGCCGCGCTCGTCGCGTCCCTGGTGCCCGTCTCCGCGGCGCCGGCGGCCGAGCGCTCCGCGGCGACCAAGCACCAGGCGTCCGCCGCGCGCAAGGCGGCGGTGCGCAAGGCCGTGGTGCGCAGGCAGCTGCGGCGTGAGGTCCGGCGCAGCCCGGCGGCCCTGCGCCGGCGCTCGTTCCTGCGCCGCGCTGCGCTCGTGAACTTCCAGCTGCCCGTCACGATCAGGCTGCGCAACGCGTGCATGAACGAGAACGGGCAGAATCCGGCTCCGAGCGGCGGCCAGAACTGCCTGACGCAGGGCACCGCGCTCAACCAGCGCACGCTCCCGACGGCCAGCATCAACCTCGGTCCGTCGCTCGGGTCGCGCCAGGTCGTGATCTCCGGTGCGCTCGCCGCGGTCGTCGAGTTCCAGGACACCTACGACGGCGGATCCCTGGGCAACGTCACCATCAGGCTGCTGCCGGGCGACAAGACGCTCCAGACCTCGTCGGTCCCGCTGCTGTGGAACGACGCGATCTCCGACCCGGCGACCCGCTCGGACGCCAACTGGCTCGCATCGCTCGCCCGCCCGGGCGGCGACCTCGCCGCCCTGCAGTCCTATGCCGACGGGCCGGCGGGTGACCAGGGCTGCGGTGACTGGGCGACGAGCGCCGGCGAAGGGGGGACGTTCGCCGGAGCCCCGGCGGGCCCGGGGTACAAGGCCTTGTTCCACGGCGCCCCGTACGACTTCGGGGCCGGTACGGGCAGCGGCCTTCCGGGCTATCCGGTCGTCACCGTCGGCGGCGCGCCGAGCGGCGTGTTCCTGCCGGTGCGCCCGGGCGTCGACGCCCCCTCGCGCATCCAGGCCGGCGGCATCACCGGCAACAACGACTGGATCGGCCCGAACATGACGCCGTTCCCGAGCGGCTCGGCGCCGGCGGGCCTGACCTCCGACGCGGCGAGCACCGTGCTGCGCACGACCGCCCTGAGCCTCGGGATCGCCCCGGGCGGGGTCTCCGTGAACATGAGCACCGGGACCGCGACGACGCCCGGCGGCCTGACGACGGCGCAGGGCTCGCAGGACACGACGCTCGGGTACTCCGGCGGCCAGGCCAACCTCTTCGGGAACATCCCCGGCAAGGCCACCGGGATCGATGTGACGGTCAACCTGATGACGAAGATCAACGCGATCGCGCGGATCGTCGACCAGGACGTCTTCCGGCAGCCGGGGCTCGTCGAGGGCGAGCACCTGCCCGCCGCCTACTTCCAGTGCCGCCAGGTTGTCACCGGCGCCGTCCAGAACTACATCCCGGGCGTGCGTCTCACGGGCGACCTGCGGATCGCGCCCGCGATCATGAAGGACGGGCGCGTGCGGATCGCCAAGGCGACGGTGCAGTCGGACGTGAACAGCCCGGACCGCATCGCCCTCAGCGCGTGCCTCTTCCCGGCCAAGCCCTACAACGCGTACGCGGCCGGATTCAGCGACGCCGCCGCGGCCCTCGCGCCGACGGCGGCCCAGGTCACGGCCGGCGGGGCGGCGCAGGCCGTGACCGGCGGCGTGCTCGCCACCGACGGGAACACGAGCCTGCCCTTCGTCGACGCCGAGCGCTACCCGAACTTCGCAGAGGGCAACGGCCCGTCGTCGGTGCCGTGCGGCTCGGACGCCCCGGGCGACCTGGCGGACGTCATCCGCAAGAGTGGCCTGACGGGCACGCTCGGCGGCCTGCCGACGCCCACCGATCCGGCCTACGGCGGCGTCAGCTACCGAGGCGATCAGGCGAGCGTGGCCGGCGACCTCACGGTCAACCCGCTCGACGTCGACGTCCTGCTGGGCGACGAGCCGATCGGCACCTGATCGGTGACCGACGACCGGTCCGTGCGGCGCTTCACACAGGCCTCGTTCCCCGCGCCATACGTTCCACCCATGACCTCCACCGCCACAGATCAGAACCGGACGCAGACCACCGTCGCGACGCCGCTCGCCTGCGGCGCCCGCCGCCGCCCGCCGCTCGGCGCCGCCCCGGCGTCGCCCTCGCACCGCGACCTGCGCGACCGCCTGCTGCGCTGCAACGGCTGACAGCGTCCGCCCGCTGCGCGAGCATCCCGGCATGGGAACGCGCCTCGTCTTCGCCGACGGAGAATGGCTCGCCAGCGATCTCGACCTTTCCGAGGTCGAGCGCCTGATGGCAGAGGACCGCATGATCGCCGCCGATCGCAAGGGCAAGCGCATCGTCGTGAACCCCGCGCACGTGGTCTACGCCGAGGAGTGGGATCGGCCGCAGCCGGCCTGAGGCCGCCCGGCCGTCGGCCGTGTGCTCTAGTCTCGAAGAGGCCCAATGGCCTCAATCCCGATCAACATTGCTGAGCTCGTCGGCGGCACCCCGATGGTGCAGCTCACCAGGCTGCTGGGCCCGGACGCCAACGGCGTCGAGCTGTTCGGGAAGATCGAGGCGCTGAACCCCGGCGGGTCGGTGAAGGACCGGATCGGCGTCGCGATGATCGAGGCGGCCGAGCGCGACGGGCTGATCGAGCCCGGGCGCACCACGATCGTCGAGGCGACCTCCGGCAACACGGGCATCGCGCTCGCCTTCGTCTGCGCCGCACGCGGGTACGACCTGCGGATCTTCCTGCCGCAGGGCATGAGCCGCGAGCGCGAGGCGTTGCTGCGGATGTACGGCGCGACGGTCGAGGTCGTCGAGTCGCTCGGCGGGATGAACGAGGCCGTGGACGCGGCCCGCGCCCTGGCCTCCGAGCCGGACCACTTCCTCCCGGACCAGTTCTCGAACCCCGCGAACCCCGCGGCGCACCGGACGGGAACGGGCCCGGAGATCATCGCCGCGATGGAGGGCAGGGTCGACGTCCTCGTCGCCGGCGTCGGGACCGGCGGGACCATCACCGGCGCGGGCGAGGCGATCAAGGCCCACAACCCGAAGGCGCTCGTCGTCGCCGTGGAGCCGCAGTCCAGTGCGGTCCTGTCCGGCCGGTCGCCCGGACCGCACCGCATCCAGGGCATCGGCGCGGGCTTCGTGCCCGCGGTGCTCAATCGCGAGATCCTCGACGAGGTGATCCCCGTCCCGGACGAGGCCGCGATCGAGACCGCCCGGCTGGCGGCGTCGCGCGAGGGCGTGCTCGCCGGGCTCTCGTGCGGCGCGGCGCTCTGGGGGGCGATGCAGGTCGCCGCGCGGCCGGAGTCCCGCGGCAAGCGCATCGCCTGCGTCCTGCCGGACTCGGGCGAGCGCTACATCTCCGCGCCGTTCTTCGCCCCGCAGGGCTAGCTGCCGAGCAGACCCGGCGGCCCGGGTACGATTCCCGGCGTGCTGGGCTTCGGAACACTCCGCCGCGTCGCCGGCGAGCTGCGCCGTGACGTGCGCGCCGCCCACGAGCGCGATCCCGCGGCCCGCGGCGTCTCCTCGCTGGAGATCCTCACCTCCTGGCCGGGCGTGCACGCACTGCTCTCCCACCGGGTCGCCCACGCGCTGCAGGAGACCGGCCTGCCGGTCCTGCCCCGGTCGATCGCCTACGTCAGCCGTGCGCTGACCGGCATCGAGATCCACCCGGCGGCCGACATCGGCGAGGGCCTCTTCATCGACCACGGCACGGGTGTCGTGATCGGCGAGACGGCGGTCATCGGCAACGACGTCACGCTCTACCAGGGCGTGACGCTCGGCGGGACCGGCTTCGCCACCGGGAAGCGCCACCCGACGATCGAGGACAACGTGACGATCGGTTCCGGCGCCAAGCTGCTGGGCCCGATCACGATCGGGCACGGGGCCAAGGTCGGCGCCAACAGCGTCGTCATCAACGACGTGCCGGAGAACAGCACGGTCGTCGGGAATCCGGGGCATGTCGTGAAGGTCGACGGGCGCAGGCCCGAAGGTCCCGACGCGGACTGGATCCACCTGCCGGACCCGGTCGCCGACGCGATCCGCGAGCTCTCCGCGCGGCTGCGCGAGCTGGAGGAGCGCGTCGCGGAGCTGGGCGGCGAGGAGGCCCCGGCGCGGGTGCGCCCGCTGCGCTCGGTCAAGGGCCGCAACCCGGCGGGCGGCTGAGCAACGGCCCCCTGGCAGGACAGACCGGCGAGGCCGGTCTGATCGACCTCAGTAGGCCACGCAGCGGCAGCGGTGCCGCGGGCGGGCCTTGATGTCCGGGTCCTGGCCGCGGGTCCACAGGCGCACGTCGATCTCGCGCGGCGCCAGTCCGGTTCGCGCGGACAGCAGCTCGCAGGCGTGGACCGCGCAGGCGCGGATCTCGCGCTCCTGCGGGCCCGGTCGCAGTGGCCTGCCGGCGTCGATGAGCGCAGCGAGACCCTCGGCGTACACCAGGACGCCGGCGCAGCGCAGGACGTGGGGCACGAGGTTGTCGGCGAAGATCGTCAGCCGGTCGAGGTCGGTGAACTGCGCGACGCCGGCCAGCGCGAGGTTCGACGGGACGATCTGCGCGCGCTTCCAGAAGCCGCGGTCGTCGTAGAGGGCCATGCCCGTGGCGAGCGTTCGCGCGAGCGCGGCGGCCGACCCGCGGGACTGCGTGACGAGGTCCAGCGCCTGCCGGTCGCCGAGGAACCGCCCGAGGTCGCGCAGGGCCTGCGCGTAGAGCGCCATCAGCTCGTGGTCGCGCGGCTGGCCGAGCGTGTCGGCGACCTCCTCGGTTCGCAGCGCCCGCAGCTCCGCGTTCGACCACGGGCCGGCGGCGCGGAAGCGGTCGGCGACCGACCACGCGACGGTGAAGTAGCCGGACACCGGGTCGCCGCGGTGATCCACGCGTTTGCGCAGCGTCGGAAACCAGCCCGAGCCGAAGTTGATCGTGTCGAGGGTGAGGAAGTACGCCGCGACGTCCCGGGGTTCGGCGTCGAGCAGGTGGCGCTCGGTGTCCGCCGCGGGCGCCGGACCGGGGTCGAGCGCGTCCAGGGCGTCGTGGTCGATCGTCACCGAGCGCGCCTGCGCGGCGATCCGCGCACACGACTCGCGCACCTCGTCGGGCAGGCTCGGCGCCATCGCGCGAGCCTACCGCCGCCGCTCGCGGTCGTACCCTGACCGGTTCATGCCGGACGCCGCCGCAGACGAGCGCATCGCCCACCTGCTCGAGGGCCTGAACGATCCCCAGCGGGAGGCCGTCACCCATCCCGAGGGCCCGCTGCTCGTGCTCGCGGGCGCCGGGTCGGGCAAGACGCGCGTGCTGACGCACCGCCTCGCGTGGCTCATCCAGACCGGCCGCGCGCGTCCGGGCGAGATCCTCGCGATCACGTTCACCAACAAGGCCGCCCAGGAGATGCGCGAGCGTGTCGAGCTGCTGCTCGGGCACTCCACGCGCGCGATGTGGGTGATGACGTTCCACAGCGCGTGCGCGCGGATCCTGCGGGCCGAGGCGCCGCGGCTGGGGTACACGCGGCAGTACACGATCTACGACCAGTCCGACAGCCGCCGGCTCGTCAAGCAGTGCCTCGACGAGCTCGGCGTCGACCCCAAGCGCTTCACGCCCGCCGCCGTCCAGCACCAGATCTCGGCGGCCAAGAACCAGCTGCGCGACGCCGCCGGCTACCGCGAGCTCGTCGGCTCGTACTTCGAGCAGACCGTCGCCGACGCCTACGAGCTCTACGAGTCCTCGCTGCACCGGATGAACGCGATGGACTTCGACGACCTGCTCGGGCGCACCGTCGACGTGCTGCGGCTGTTCCCGGAGGTCCGCGCCCGCTACCAGGCGACGTTCCGCCACGTGCTCGTCGACGAGTACCAGGACACCAACCACGCCCAGTACGTGCTGCTCCAGCTCATCGCGGGCGAGCACGGGAACCTCATGGTCGTCGGCGACGATGCGCAGTGCCTGGTGGAGGGCACGTTGGTGACGATGGCCGACGGGACGAGGCGGCCGATCGAGGAGGTTCGACCTGGAGACGCGGTCCGCTCGTGCTACGGCAGCGGCGATTTCCGCCCTGCGCGAGTCACGTCCGTCCATCGCAGCGAGGCGACGTGGGGGACGGAGATCACGCTCCGCAGCGGTCGTCGTGTCGTGTCGACGCCGGACCACACGCACTTTGCGGGCTTCCGCCGCGGGATCTCTCCGCAGTCCCAGATGACGTACGTCATGCACCGAGGGAGTCACGGATTCCGCGTCGGGACCTCACGGATGTACACGGACGGCGTCGGGAAACCAATCCTCGGGCGTCGCGCATCGAGCGATGCAGGAGCACGCGGACGCCGCGTGGGTCGTGGGGACGCAGAGACCGAGTCCGAGGCTCGGGTCATGGAGACCCAGCTGTCGCTCCGGTACCAGCTCGCTCACGCTCCCGTTCGTCGCCCGGCGCGGACGCAGCGTGAACGGCCTCGTACACGACCAGGAGCTGATCGACCGGGTCTTCTTCTCCCTGCCGACCACCGACTCGGGTCGGCGGCTGCTGCACGACTACGGACTCGACGAGGAACACCCGCACCACATCCCCCGCTCACACGAGGGGCGCAGGCGGAGCGTCACGATCACGCTCTGCGCGCAGCATCGCGGCGCCACTCCGATGCACCAGGTGGCAGTCGGCGGACGGTCGCCCGAGGCTCGTCGTGCGCTCGAGAGCGCCGGGCTCAGCGTGCGACCGGCGAAGGCGGGTTCAGACAGCTGGCGCTATGAATCGTGCTTCGCCAGCTACGCCCAGGCCATGGACGTCGTTCGGACGATCGAGGCGGCGTGGACGTCCGCGTCCGGCAGGTCGCGCGACTCGGGAGCCGGTCCGATCGCCGGTCGAACTCGCTGCCGTTCCTGCCGGCCGGGTCCGTCAAGCCCGGGATGCTGATGTTCGACGAGGACGGTGAGTACGACATCGTCGAGGACGTCGCCACGATCCAGCTCGAAGCACCGGTCTATGACCTGAACGTCGAGCACACCCACAACTTCATCGCCGACGGGATCGTCACCCACAACTCCGTCTACAGCTTCCGCTCCGCCGACATCCGCAACATCCTCGACTTCCAGAAGGACTTCGACGAGGTCGCGACGGTCAAGCTCGAGCAGAACTACCGCTCGACGCAGACCATCCTCGACGCCGCGAACGCGCTGATCGCGCACAACCGCGAGCAGATGCCCAAGACGCTCTGGACCGACCTGGGTCCCGGGGACGAGATCGTCGTGCGCGAGCTCGACGACGAGCACGCCGAGGCGCGCTACGTGGCGGGGGAGATCGAGCGGCTCGTCGACGAGGGCCTCTCGCGCAGCGAGATCGCGGTGCTGTACCGGATGAACTCGCAGTCGCGGGCGCTGGAGGACACGCTCGTGCGGCGCGAGATCGGCTACCAGGTCATCGGCGGGACGAAGTTCTACGAGCGCGCCGAGGTCAAGGACGCGGTCGCCTACCTGACGCTGCTCGGCAACCCGCAGGACGCGGTGAGCTTCCAGCGCGTCGCGAACAGCCCGCGCCGCGGCCTCGGCCAGACGTCGCTCTCGCGCGTCCTCACGCACGCCGCGACGATGGGCATCAGCATCTGGGAGGCCGCGGCGACCCCGTCGGCAGTCCCCGGGCTCGGCACCGCCGCGATCAAGGCGCTCGGGCGGTTCATGGACACGATGGAGAGCCTGCGAATGAAGGCCGAGCAGCAGGTGCCGATCGGCGACCTGCTCGAGGCGGTCATCCACGAGAGCGGGTACGTCGACTGGCTGGAGGCCGAGCGCACGATCGAGGCGCAGGGCCGGCTGGAGAACCTCCAGGAGCTCGTGAACGTCGCCCGCGAGTTCGACGCGCGCGCACCGGAGGGCGAGGACACGCTCGACGTCTTCCTCCAGCAGACCGCGCTCGTCGCCGACGCCGACTCCCGGCAGGACGACGAGGGCCTCGTGACGCTCATGACGCTCCACAACGCCAAGGGCCTCGAGTACCCGGTGATCTTCATGGTCGGGATGGAGGAGGGGCTCTTCCCGCACTCGCGCTCGCTCGACGAGGGCAACCTCGAGGAGGAGCGGCGGCTCTGTTACGTCGGCGTCACCCGCGCGATGCGCAACCTCACGCTCACGCACGCGCGGCGGCGCAACGTCTTCGGCTCGGCGACGTACGGGCTGCCGAGCCGGTTCCTCCAGGAGCTGCCGGCCGAGCACGTCGACCGCGAGGAGTCGCTCGGCGGCTGGGCGGGCGCCCGTGCGGCGAGCGCGAACGCCGCGGGCTTCGGCCGGCCGCGAGCGTTGTCATGGGATTCCGACGTCGCGTCCGAGGCGGGTGGCGGCGCGTCGTTCCGGCTCGGCGACGACGTCGTGCACGCCGCGTTCGGCGAGGGCGTCGTGACGGGCGTCGAGCCCGGCGGGATCGTCGTCGTGCGGTTCGGCAGCGACGGGTCCGAGCGCAAGCTCATGGCCGAGTATGCGCCGATCACGAAACGGTGAGTCGGGAGCGCGTGCGTCGGTGGTCCGGGGCCGGCGACGTCACCGGCCTGCGGGGGATGGCTGACCACTCCCTCCTCGACCGGGTCGTCCCCGGCCCCGTGAGCTCGGCGTGTCGCCTTCCCGTGCTGGGTGGCGCACGGATGGTGACCGCTGAGCGACGCCGATCCGGCCCGCCGCGGCGGGCGGCGAGACGCCCACCGCGTGGATAGGGTCCGGACGGTGAGCGCGACGATCATCGACGGCAAGGCCATCGCGGCCGACGTGCGCGCGCAGGTCGCCCGTGACGTCGCCGCGTTCACCGAGCGCCACGGCCGCGCGCCGGGCCTGGCGACGATCCTCATCGGGGAGGACCCGGCGAGCGCCGTGTACGTCGGCGGCAAGCAGAAGGCCTCTGCCGAGGTCGGCATCACGGGCTTTCGCCACGACCTGCCCGCCGAGGCCTCGCGCGCGCAGGTCGTCGCGCTCATCGAGGAGCTGAACGCCGACCCGGCCGTCAGCGGCATCCTCTGCCAGCTCCCGGTCCCGGACCACCTCGATGGCGTCGAGCTCACCGGCCTGGTGGACCCGGGCAAGGACGTCGACGGCCTCACGCCGATCAGCGCCGGGCGCCTGGCGCTCGGCGAGCCCGGGCTGCGGCCCTGCACCCCGGAGGGCTCGATGATCCTGATCGAGCGGGCCGGCACCGACCTCGAGGGCGCCGAGGCGGTGGTCGTCGGACGCTCGAACCTCTTCGGCAAGCCGATGGCGCAGCTGCTGCTCGGCGCGAACGCCACGGTGACGGTCTGCCACTCGCGCACCCGCGACCTGCCGGCCGTCTGCCGGCGCGCCGACGTCCTCGTCGCCGCCGTCGGGCGTCCGAGGATGGTCGGCGCCGACTGGGTGAAGCCCGGCGCGACCGTCATCGACGTGGGGATCAACCGCACGGACGACGGGCTCGTCGGCGACGTCGACTTCGACGCGGTCGCACCGATCGCGGGTGCCATCACGCCCGTCCCCGGCGGTGTGGGCCCGATGACGATCGCCTGCCTGCTGCGGAACACCCTGAAGGCCGCGCGGATGGCGGCCGGGGAGGACGTCTGACCGTGCGCCGGCTGCGACCGGCGGACTGGCTGCTGCTCGTGAGCGCCGTCGCGGTGCCGGTCACGCTCGCGCTCGACTGGTTCACGCCCGCGCGCACCGGGTGGAGTGCCCTCGGCTGGGTGCTCGTGGCGCTCATCCTCCTCACCGCGGGACTCGGCCTGCTCGTCGTCATCCTGCTCGCGATCGGCGCGCGCGACGCGCTGAACGTGCCGCCCGCCGTGGTGCTCATGGCGCTCACGCCGATCACCCTGCTCGCGACGCTCGTCGTCACGCTGCTGAAGCCGGGCGACGCCACCGGGATCGCGGCCGGCGCGTGGGCCGGGCTCGTCGCCCTCGGGGCGCTCAAGGCCGGCGCCTGGTTCTCGATGCGCGACGAGCGTCTGGACCAGCCCGCGCGCCGGGTCGCGCCGCCTCCGGCACGGCCCGCGCCGCCCGCCGGCGTGACGCCCATCTAGAATCGCCGCCGCATGATCGACTCCGCCGAGGTCCTCCACGTCGCGCGCCTGTCGCGCCTGAAGCTCACCGACGAGGAGACCGAGCGGATGGCCGGCGAGCTGTCGTCGATCCTCGACCACATCGCGAAGATGGGCGAGCTGGACCTGGAGGGCGTGCCGCCGACCAGCCACGTCGTCGAGGTGCAGCAGGGCCTGCGGCCCGACGAGCCCGGTCCCTGCCTGCCGCGCGAGGTCGCGCTGTCGCAGGCGCCCGCCGTCCAGGACGACGGGTTCCTCGTCCCGAGCCCGCAGGCCGGCTGATGGACGTCAGCGAGCTCCTGGCCCTCACGGCCGCGCAGGCGACCGCCGCCATCGAGCGCGGTGACCTCGACGCGGCCGAGCTCTTCGCGGCCTACCGCTCACGTGCCGCCGACGAGGACCTCAACGCCTTCACCTGGGTCGCCGAGGACCTGCCGGCCGACCTGCACAGCGACGCCCCTCTGCGCGGCGTCCCGCTCGCCGTCAAGGACCTCTTCTGCACCGAGGGCGTCCCGAGCCAGGCCGGCTCGAAGATCCTCGAGGGCTACCTGCCGCCGTACACCGCGACGTCGGTCGCCCGGCTCCAGGACGCCGGCGTGTCGCTGCTCGGCAAGACGAACCAGGACGAGTTCGCGATGGGGTCCTCGAACGAGAACTCGGCCTACGGCCCCGTGCTGAACCCATGGGACCGCACCCGGGTCCCGGGCGGCTCGTCCGGCGGCAGCGCCGCCGCGGTCGCCGCCGGGCTCGCGCCGTGGGCGCTCGGCACCGACACCGGCGGCTCGATCCGCCAGCCCGCCGCGCTCTGCGGCATCGTCGGGCTGAAGCCCACCTACGGCACCGTCAGCCGCTACGGGATGATCGCCTTCGCCTCGTCGCTCGACCAGGCCGGGCCGTTCACCCGCGATGTCACCGACGCGGCGCTGCTCTACCGCCACATGACCGGGACGCGACCCGAAGGACTCGACGGCCGTCGGCCATCCCGGAGGAGATCGTGCTGCCGACGGCCGAGCGGCTCGACGGCGCTGCGCCTGGGCATCCCCGCCGAGCTCAGCACGGGTGAGGGCGTCGAGCCCGGCGTCCTGGCCGCGTTCGAGGCGACCGTCGAGACCGCGAAGAGCCTCGGCGCCACGATCGAGACCTGCCATCTGCCGACGGCGGCGCTCGGGCTCAGCGCCTACTACGTGCTCGCACCCGCGGAGGCCTCCTCGAACCTCTCGCGCTACGACGGCGTGCGCTACGGCGAGCGCGTCGCCGCCGACGACCTCGTCTCGATGTACACCGAGACGCGCCACGACGGCTTCGGCGACGAGGTCAAGCGGCGCATCCTCATCGGCACCTACGCGCTCTCCAGCGGCTACTACGACGCCTACTACAGCCGTGCGCAGAAGGTGCGCACGCTCATCGCGCGCGAGTTCACCGCAGGTCTTCCAGGACGTCGACTTCGTCATCACGCCGACGAGCCCCACGGTCGCCTTCGAGCTGGGCTCCAAGACCGCCGACCCGCTCTCGATGTACCTCAACGACTTCTTCACCGTCCCGATGTCGCTCGCCGGCATCCCGGCGATCTCGATCCCGTGCGGGCCTCAGCGAGGGCCTGCCGGTCGGCCTGCAGCTCTGCGGCCCCGCGTTCAGCGAGAACCGGATCCTCGACGCCGCCCACGCCCTGGAGGGCGCGCTGGCCTTCGACGGCTCGCCCGCGCGCACGGGGGTGACGGGATGACCGACGTGCAGTACGAGCCCGTCATCGGCCTGGAGATCCACGTGCAGCTGCGCACGCGCGACGAAGATGTTCTGCTCCTGCCCGCTGAGCTTCGGCGAGCCGCCGAACACGCGCACCTGCCCGGTCTGCCTCGGCCTGCCCGGGACGCTGCCGGTGACGAACGCCGAGGCGATCCACTACGGCCTGATGATCGGCATGGCGGTCGGCTCCGAGCTGGCCCCGCGCTCGATCTTCCACCGCAAGAACTACTTCTACCCCGACCTGCCGAAGGGGTACCAGATCAGCCAGTTCGACGAACCGCTCTGCTCCGGCGGGCGGCTCGGCGAGGTGCGCATCCACCGCGTGCACCTCGAGGAGGACGCCGCGAAGCTCACGCACGTCGGGGCGAGCGGGCGCATCCACGGCTCCGACGCGTCCGTCGTGGACTTCAACCGCGGCGGGACGCCGCTGGCGGAGATCGTCACCGAGCCGGACGTGCGCTCGGCCGAGCAGGCGAGCGAGTGGCTGCGGCTGCTGCGCACGACGCTGCGCCAGCTCGGCGTCAGCGACGTGAACATGGAGGAGGGGTCGCTGCGCTGCGACGCCAACATCTCGATCCGGCCGGTCGGGGAGACGACGCTCGGCACGAAGACCGAGCTGAAGAACATGAACTCCTTCCGCTTCATCGAGCGCGGCATCCGCGCCGAGGTCGCGCGGCAGGAGCGGCCTGGTGCGCGCGGGGGAGAGCGTCGTGCAGGAGACGCTGCACTTCGACCCGCGCACCGAGGCGATCACGTCGCTGCGCAGCAAGGAGGAGGCGCACGACTACCGCTACTTCCCCGAGCCGGACCTGCCGCCCGTCCTGATCACCCAGGAGATGCTCGACCGCGCGAGGGCCGCGATGCCCGAGCTGCCCGCCGACCGCGAACGGCGGCTCATCGACGAGGTCGGCCTGAACGCCGAGAGCGCGCGCCTGCTGTCCTGGCGCGCCGAGCTGGGCGACCTCTTCGAGGCGGCGCTCGCGAGCGGCGAGGCGGGCGACGCCGAGCCGCAGCTCGTCGCCAACTGGGTCAACGAGTTGCAGGCGCGCCTGGGCGACGCGGACCCGGAGTCCTCGAAGGTCACGCCCGCCGCGCTCGCGAAGCTCGCCGGGATGGTCGTCCTCCAAGGCGGTCACCCAGGGCGGCCGCCAAGCAGGTGCTCGACACGCTGGTCTCGGACGGCGGCGACCCGCAGCAGATCGTCGAGGCGCAGGGGCTGGGCGCCGTCGGCGGCGCCGACGAGCTCGCGCCCGTCGTGCGCGCGGCGCTCGAGGCCAATCCCGACGTCGCGGACAAGCTGCGCACCGGCGACATGAAGGCGATCGGCGTGATCATCGGCCACGTGATGAAGGAGACGCGTGGCCGGGCCGACGGCAAGGAGGTCACGGCGATCGTGCGCTCCGAGCTCGGGCTCTGACGGCGCTCAGCCGAGCAGCGACGGGTCGACGTAGGTTCCGCCCGGCGATCGGCCGGTAGCCGAGCACCCGCTGCGCGCGCTCGGTGCTCAGCAGGCGAGGCGTTGCCGGTCGTGCCGGTTGCGCGCGTAGGGCCAGCGGCGCGCGATGTAGTCCTGGATGTCGACGATCGCCGGGTCGACGACGGCGTCGGCGAGGTTGAAGGCCTCGAACGCAGCTCCGCCGGCGGCCGCAGCGCGCACGCGATGCCGTCGACGAGGTTCTCGACCGACGTGGAGATGTAGAGATTGTCCGGGATCCGAGAGCGGAACCCGGGGTACTCGAGCCGCAGCGCGACGCCCTGCATGCCGTCCGCGGCGCACGCGCCGGCCATGTAGCGCTCGAAGGCCGCCTTGAGGAATCCGTACGTCGTCTGCTGCTCGGCCGGGAGCGGGAGGTGGGCGGTCTCCGGGATCGGCAGCTCCTCGACGCGCAGCGGGCTGTTGATCCGGTAGACCTGCCCGGAGGACGCGAACACGAACGTCCGCACGCCCGCGGCGCGCGCCGCCTCGAACACGTTCACCGAGCCGTCGTAGTTGATGCGCTGGAAGTCCGCGTCGGTCATGCCCGGGACGAACGGGTGGGGCAGGCCGGCGAGGTGCAGGACCGCGTCGCTGCCCGCGAACGCGGCGGCCACGTCGTCCCGTGCCGCGAGGATGTCGTCGCCGCTCGGGGTGATCGCGCCGGCGCGGCGCAGCGCGTGCTCGGCACGGCGCTGGGCCGTGCACAGCGCCACCGCGGCCCGCCGCCGGGTGGGCGTGGCCGGGGCGAGCATCCGCCGGCGCCGGACGACGTCGACGAGCCGGCCGCGGTAGGGATCGAAGACGGCCACGCGCCAGCCGCGAGCCTCCAGCCGGGACGGATCAGCTGCCCGAGGAAGCCGCTGCCCCCGGTGACGGTGACGGTGCCGCTCAACGCGCCTCGGCGGCAGCAGGGGCGTCCTGTGCGTGAAGAGCGCGATCCATCCGAGGATGCACCGGCCCCACTCGGACAGGTAGTCGTCGTCCATCGCGGCGAGCGCCGTGCCCAGCTCGGTCATGCAGCCGGCGGGGTCGGCGGCAGTGAGCCGACGCCGTCGATGGTCTCCCACAGCGTTTCGTTGACCCCGATGCCCGGAGCCTCCTTCGCGAGGTTCACGAACGGGTCGGAGGCGCGCCGGTGGTCCACGACCGGTTCTCCGCAGGTGATCGACATGCCGAGATGGCGGCAGATCCGCTGGACGACGAGGCCGGCCCAGATGTCGTCGAACCGCCGGAACGGCCGCCCGAGACCCATGGGCGGGAAGTACATGAGGCACGCGACGTCGCGCCGGAAGGCGAGGTTCATCCCGGACAGCGGGAAGTACTGGGCGGGCGGCATGACGCGCGTGTGCGACCTCGCCGAGCGAGGGCAGGGCGTCCGGCGCGGCGAGCGTCGTGACGGCGTCGATGTCCGGGATCCCGCGCCAGAGCCCGATGCTGACCTGGACGTCGCGCAGGACGCCCGGTGGCGGTAGGGGAGGCCGCGGACGCGCATCCCCGGGACGGAGCTCTCCCATGCGGGCGTCCGGTAGAGGTTGTCGCGGTGGCGCTCGACGAACCCGGCGCTGAGCGGGAAGCAGTCGTCGTCGAGCGTGAAGATGATCTCGGCGCCCGTCGCTGCCACGCGCGCCAGAAGCCGAAGGAGCGGATCGCACTGTCCTGCCGGGAGATGATCGACGGGTCGTCGAGCGTCGCGTCGATCTCGGCCCACGAGTGGCACTCGAGGCGCTCGGCCGCGACGTCCGCGAGCGCGTCGGGGATCTCGAGCGCCGCCGTCGGGGCCGTCCTGCACCACGATGATCCGGTCCCAGGGCCAGGGCGACCACGCGGTCAGGAACTCCGCCAGGCGCGCCGCGGAGTTCGTGGGGATGACGAGGGCGTTCACAGCGCGCTCCGGAGGTGCTCGGGGATCCGCTCCCGCGGGGACTCGAGGTCCTCGCCGCGGCGGAACCACTCCGCGAACTCGGCGTCCTCGACGATGTGGTGCTGGTCAGCGGCACCCCGCTCGAGGTCCGCGGCGCTCCAGTCGCGCGCGGTGTTGCGCCGGTGCCGTGCCAGGCACCAGTCGAAGTCGACGCGGTGGAGGTGGATCAGCATGAGCTCGGGGTCCGGGGCGGCGTCAGGGGCGCCGTACTCGTGATGGAAGCCGATCGACCAGCTGCAGGGGCATGCGCGCGATCAGCCGCTTGGAGTACTGCATCGAGGCGTGCCACCAGGCGCGCTGGGCCAGGAGCGGCTCGTCGAACCGGATCGGCGCCTCGTCCTCCTGCTGCACGACGTTGAAGCCGCTGCAGCGCGCCGCCGGGCCGTCGAGCGCGTCGATGTAGGCGCCCAGCCCGGAGTACCGGCGGGGGTCGGCGACGACGAACTCGTCGACCTCCGCGAACAGGACCGTCTCGTACGAGCGCAGCAGGAACGACTGGAAGTCCTCGACGGTGCGTCGGAGCCAGCAGATGGTCGAACGACGCCGGGCGGTGAACCGGGACGACGTGGCAGCGACCGTCCAGCCCGTCCGCGCTGCCGTCGCTCGTGTCGTGCGCCAGGACGAAGAGGTCGTCGGCGTCGAAATGGCGGCCGTAGTAGTCGAGCCAGAGCGGCAGCATCACCGGCTCGTCGTGCGCGATCGTGAACGCGGCCCGCGGACGTGCGCCGTCGCGCGGGCGGTCCGGCGCGGCGACCGTGAGGGTGCGCGCCGCGATCTCCCGCAGCGGCTCGCCGGGGACCGACGCGAGGAGGGCGACGCGGGCCGGCCGGCCGGCCATCCCCCGCAGATCGATCAGCGCCTCGAAGCCGCTCGCCCGTCGGCGTGCGCGAACGCCCGGGAAGGCCTCCGCCACGTCCGGCCGGACCTCGCCGAGGCGCACCGGCGTCGCGGCCATGCCGTCGACGACCACGAGGAGCCGGTCGATGGGCACCTCGCGCGCCAGCGCCCATCCCGCGATCCGCACCGACCCCGCCCCGACGGTCTCTCGGCGCCGGCGCGTCGAGCCGCGCGTGGATCGTCGTGGCGGGCGGGTCGGACATCGGCGACCGATCCGTAGTCCGGCCTCGGGCAGGCTCGACAGCCTGTACGGGTCGCGCGCGCGAATTCCTGACACCCGGGACATGGGAGAACGCCCCGCAACGACCGAAGATTGCTGCCATGACCCGCCCCTCGCCGACGCTCTCGCGCTACCTCCTCACCGCAGCGGCGCCCCCGCGGCACCGCGATCCCAACGCGCCGAAGGTCCGGCGCTACCGCCTCGCGCGGGTCCAGCCGGCCGGACGCCCGGCCTCGGCGGACCGCTTCGCGCACCTGCGCCGCGCCTACGACTGACGGGTCCCGCGCTCGCCCCGGCGTATCCTTGGGGCATGGAAGAGAAGACCGGACCGTCGTTCGCCCTCCGCGCCCTCGCCGTCGTCGTCCTGCTGCTGGCGGCGTGGTTCCTGCTGCGCATCGTGATCGGCATGGTCGCGGGCATCGCGTGGATCGTGCTCGTCGTCCTGGCCCTCGTCGCGGTCGTCTGGGCCTGGCGAACGCTCTCGTCCTCCTAGGAGCCCGATCGTGCTCGCCGGCGGCGCCTACGTGATCATCGCGATCTCCTTCGGCATCGGCGGCGGCATCGTCGGCAAGGCGAAGGGCAGTTCCTTCTGGCTCTGGTTCCTCATCTCCGGCGCGGTGCCGATCTTCGGCATGATGGCCGCGGTCCTGTACCGCAACGAGAACGCGCAGGAGCGCCGGGCGTGCCCCGGATGCGGCAAGGTCGTCTACCTCCACGACACGAAGTGCATGCGCTGCGGGGCCGAGCTCTACTACCCGGAGAGCGAGGACGAGATCATTCCCCCGGTGCTTTCCGCAGGCCGCTGACCAACCGGATTCCGACTGGTACCATCGGGTTTCCGAGCCGCCGCGGGCGGCTCGTTCCATACCCGCGACACGATCGAACGACCGAGGAAGGAGGGACACACCGATGCGAGCAGTCGAAGCCATCATGGAGTGCCTGAAGGCCGAGGGCGTCGAGGTCGTATTCGGGTATCCCGGAGGCGCCAACCTCCCGACGTACGACGCGTTCTACGACGCGGGCATCCACCACGTCCTCGTGCGCCACGAGGCGGGCGGCGGGCATGCCGCGGAGGGCTACGCGAAGGTCACCGGCAAGGTCGGCGTGTCGCTGGGCACCTCGGGCCCGGGCGCGACGAATCTCGTGACGGCGATCCAGGACGCGATGATGGACTCGGTCCCCGTCGTGTTCCTCACCGGCCAGGTGCGCACCGACCTGCTCGGGACCGACGGCTTCCAGGAGGCCGACGTCATCGGCATCACGATGCCGTCCGTCAAGCACTCGTTCATGGTCACCGACCCGCGCGACATCCCGCGGGTCATCCACGAGGCCTTCCACATCGCCGGGACGGGCCGTCCCGGGCCCGTCCTCGTCGACATCCCGACCGACCTCTCACGCGCGGACATCGACTACGAGCCGGTGACGGACGTCCACCTGCCGGGCTACCAGCCGACGACCGAGGGCAACGCCAAGCAGATCCGCCAGGCGGCGAAGGCGCTGGCCGCCGCGCGCCGGCCGGTGCTCTACGTCGGGCGGCGGCGTCATCTCGGCCAACGCCGCGACCGGAGCTCGTCGCGCTTCGCGCGCAGCGACCGGTTCCCCGTGACCTGCACCCTGAACGGGCTGGGCGCCTACCCCGCACCCGACCCGCAGTGGCTCGGCATGCTCGGCATGCACGGCACCCGCACCGCGAACTACGCGATGGACGAGGCCGACCTGATCTGCGCGATCGGCGCGCGCTTCGACGACCGCATCACCGGCAAGCTGTCCGAGTTCGCGCCGCGCGCGAAGTTCATCCACATCGACATCGACCCGGCCGAGATCTCCAAGAACATCCCGGCGCACATCCCGATCGTCGGTGACGCCAAGAACATCCTCCGAGCGCCTGCTCGTCGAGTACCAGGGCCTCGACACCGATCCCGGGCGCCTGGAGGAGTGGTGGCAGCGCCTGCACCAGTGGCAGGACCAGTACCCGCTGCGCTTCGAGCCCTCGTCCAGCGGCGAGATCATGCCCCAGCAGCTGATCAAGACGATCGCGAAGATCACCGAGCGGCGAGGCGATCCTCTGCTCGGACGTCGGCCAGCACCAGATGTGGGCGGCGCAGTACTACGACTTCCCGGCGCCGCGCCGCTGGATCAACTCGGGCGGGCTGGGGACGATGGGCTTCGGCCTGCCGGCCGCGATCGGCGCCCAGCTCGGCGACCCGGACCGGCTGACCGTCGTCATCAGCGGCGACGGCTCGATCCAGATGAACATCCAGGAGCTGGCGACGGTCCGCCAGGAGGGCCTGCCGATCAAGATCGTCGTGATGAACAACGGCTATCTCGGCATGGTCCGCCAGTGGCAGGAGCTGTTCTGGGACGAGCGCTACAGCCACGTCGACATGCAGACGCACGGCGGGGAGGAGGCGTTCCCCGACTTCGTCAAGCTCGCCGACGCGTACGGCATCCGCGGCGCGCGCCTGCGACGGACCCCGACACGCTCGAGGAGGACCTGCGGGCGGCGTTCGAGGCCGAGGGCCCGGCGTTCATCGACGTGCAGGTCGCCCGCGAGGAGAACGTGTACCCGATGATCGCGCCCGGCGAGGCCGCGCGGAACATGGTGGGCTGAGCGATGGTCGAGACGAACGAGGTCCTGAGCCTCGACGACCTGGAGGCCGCGGGCAGCATCCGGTCCGGGCGCAAGCACACGCTGTCGATCCTCACGGAGAACAAGGCCGGCGTCCTGAGCCGGATCGCCGGGCTGTTCGCGCGGCGCGGGTTCAACATCGACACGCTCACCGTCGGCCCGACGGACGACGAGGCGATCAGCCGCTTCACGATCACGATCGACGGCGCTGAGCACCCGATCGACCAGGTCACCAAGCAGCTCCACAAGCTCGTCAACGTCATCAAGATCCGCGACCTGGACCCGGACGACACCGTCGCCCGCGAGCTGGCCCTGTTCAAGCTCGCCGTCGACGGGACCGCGCGCGCCGAGGTCATGCAGATCTGCGAGATCTTCCGCGGGAAGGTCGTCGACGTCAGCCGCCGCTCGATCATCATCGAGGTCACCGGCACGACGGAGAAGATCGAGGCGTTCGAGCGGATGGTCCGCCCGTTCGGCATGGTCGAGATGATGCGGACCGGCGAGATCGCGATCTCGCGCGGGCGCGCCGAGACCTGATCTCGGCCGTATCCTGAGCGTGATGCCCGTCGCGGTCGCCACCCCGGGGCCCTTCGCGCTGAGCTCCACGGAGCTCGAGCGCCTCGAGGCACGGCTGCACCGCGCGGTGCGCCGCGCGCGCCGCGGCCGGGTGGGCCAGGTGCTCACGACGTTCACCGTCGCGCTCGCGCACGACACCGATCCGACGGCGGTCGTCGTCGCCTCGCGGCGCGCCGGCGAGCCGTGGTTCGCCTTCGAGCAGCCGGCGAGCGATCGCGCGGCCCTGGCGACGCTCGGCTGCGTCATCGCCCTGGAGGCGTCCGGCCCGTCGCGCTTCTCGACCGTCGCGGACCGCTGGCGCGCGCTCACGCGGGACGCGCTCGCCGATCCCCCGGAGGGACCGCGGGGCTCCGGGCCCGTCGCGGTCGGCGGGTTCGCCTTCGCACCGGACGGCGGCGCCGCGCCGCACTGGACCGGGTTCGCTCCCGGCTCGCTCCACGTCCCCGAGGTCGCGCTGGCCCGTCGCGGCGACGAGGTCCGGATGACGCTCGCCGCCGTCGTCCATCCCGACGACGACGCCGCGGCGATCGCCGACCGGCTCGAGGCCCGCGCGGCCTCGCTGGTCCGCGCCCCGCTGCCGCTGCTGGACCCGGATCCCGCCGTGACCCCGCGCGTCGTCAGCGCCATGCCGCCCGAGCACTACGAGGACGCCGTGGCCCGCGCCGTCGAGCGGATCCGCGCCGGCGCGCTGGACAAGGTCGTCCTCGCGCGCGAGGTGCAGGTCCACGCCGCGGCCGCGCACGACGCGGGCGCGCTGTTCGGGGTGCTCCGCGAGGCCTTCCGCGAGTGCCACGTCTTCGCGGTCGGCCGTGGTGATCACACGTTCGTGGCGGCGAGCCCCGAGCTGCTCGTCCGCCGCGAGGGCCTGCGGACCGGGACGCTCGCGCTCGCCGGCTCGACCCGGCGCAGCGCCGACCCGGCGGTGGACGACCACCTCGGCGAGCAGCTGCTGCGCTCGGCCAAGGACCGCGAGGAGCAGGCGATCGTCGTGCGCCGCATCGTCCGCGCGCTGCAGCCGCTGAGCGTCTGGGTGACGCCGGCCGAGGAGCCCGTGCTCGCGAAGGTCGCGAACATCCAGCACCTGGCGACGCCGATCCGCGCGCAGCTGCGCGAGCCGGTGAGCGTGCTGGAGCTCGCGGGCGCGCTGCATCCCGACGCCGGCCGTCGGGGGCGAGCCGCTTGCCGCGGCGGCGCCGCTGATCCCCGCGCTCGAGGGCCTGGACCGGGGCTGGTACGCCGGGCCCGTCGGCTGGGTGGACGAGCACGAGGACGGCGAGTTCTGCGTCGCACTGCGCTGTGCGCTGCTGACCGGGGCGGTGGCGCGCTGCTATGCGGGCGTGGGCGTGGTGCGCGACAGCGACCCGGCGGCGGAGCTCGCGGAGACCGAGGTCAAGCTCCAGGCGCTGCTGCCGGTGCTCGCGAGCTGAAGAGGTCATCCGGGATGCGGCACGCCGTGCTCCTCTGCCTCGTCGCCGCGCTGCTGCCCGCCGCGCTCCCCGCGTCTGCGAGCGCGCAGACCGCGCCCGGCGCCTGCCGCTTCGGGCCGACGCAGCTCACGGCGGGCTCCGTCGCGGTGGGGACCCCGAACCGCGGGCGCCTGGTGCGCGGGGTGCAGTTCCCCGCCTCCTCGCCGGTCGCCTTCACGTGGGACTTCCCGCTGGGCGAGAGCCCGAGCCGGCCGTGGCGCCGCTGGGGCACGGAGAAGCTCGTGCGCACGCTCGAGTGCGTGCTGACGATCGCCCAGCTCTCGGACCCGTTCGGCCAGCGCGTCGGCGTGGCGGACCTCTCGCGGCCGCAGGGCGGGCCGTTCGGCCGGCGCTACGGCGGGCTCGGGCACGCCTCGCACCAGAACGGCCTCGACGTCGACCTCCTCTACCCGCGCCGTGACGACTGCGAGTGCGTGCCCCGGACCGTGGCGCAGATCGACGTCCCGCGCGCGCAGCAGCTCGTCAGCGCGTTCGTGGCGGCCGGCGCGCGCTACGTGTTCGTCTCACCCGTCCTGTGGCGCCGCGGGCAGCTGCGCGGTCCCGCCGCGATCGTCCGGCCGCTCATCTACCACGACGACCACATCCACGTGCGCCTGCGCCCCTAGCGGGCCTGCTCGGCGAGGGCGGCGCCGACGGCGTCCCAGAGCGCGCGGTGGAGCGCCACGTTCTCGGCGCGGTCGGTCCGGGCGTGGATGACCTGCGTGCCGTCGGACGACAGCCCGTACTCGATCGCGGCGCGCAACCCGGCGAGGTCCTCGACGGGAAGCAGGTGCAGGCCGTACGCCTGCGCGATGCCGGCGACGTCCAGGCCGGGCGGCGTCGCGACGTGCGTCTCGAAGTGGTCGGTCTGGTCTGCGACGGGGAGGAAGTCGAAGATCCCGCCGCCGCCGTTGTCGACGAGCACGATCGTGAGCGGGCACGCCGATGCGGGTGGCCGTCAGGAGCGATCCGGCGTCATGGGCGAAGGTCACGTCGCCGGTGAGCAGGACGACGGGACCGGCGCTCGCGGCCGCGACGCCGTAGGCGGTGGCGAGCGTGCCGTCGATGCCGTTGGCGCCGCGGTTGGACAGCACCCGCAGCGGGACCGCCCGCGCGGGCAGGACCGTCTCGACATCGCGCACGGGCATCGACGAGGCGACGACGAGGGTCGCCTCCGGGGGGAGTGCGGCGCCGAGCTCGAGCGCGATCCGCGGCTCGCTGAGCTCGTCGCCGAGTCGTCCCGCGACGGCCGCCGCGGCGCGGGCGTCCGCGTCGCGCCAGGCGCCCGGCCACGACGGGTCGGGCGCTCCCGGCGCCTGCGCCGCGAGCGCCTCCAGGAGCGTCGCCGGATCGCCGTCCACCGTCAGGTCGCACACGTGCGCGGGGTCCTGCCACGCGCCGTCCGGGTCGACGAGCACCTGCACGGCATCGAGGCCGGCGAGCCACTCGCGCAGCGGCTTGGAGGTGGGGAGGTCCCCGATGCGCAGGACGGCGCGGGGCGCCGCGGCCTGCGCGAAGGCCGGGACCCGGAGCAGGGCGTCGTAGTGGGCGACCGCGCCCTCGCCGCAGCGGGCGCCCGACAGCGGGTCGGCGAGGACGGGCCAGCCGGTCGCGGCGCTGAAGGCCGCCGCCGCGCGGCGCGACGGCGGGCAGCTCGCCGGCCGGCGTCACGGGCCGCTCCATCCGGCCGGCCACGACGATGCCGCGCGGGGCGGCGGCGACCAGCGGCGCGAGCGCCCGGGCCGCCTCCGCGTCGTCGGTCGTGCGCGGAAGATGGCCGACCCAGGGACGCCCGTCGGGCCGCCCGCCACCGCCGGGCTCCGCGTCCGGGAGCGGGCCGTCGAGCACGAGCGGCTCGCGCAGCGGCAGGTTCAGGTGGACCGGGCCGGGCCGCGGGCCGCGGGCCGTCCACACCGCGCGGCAGGCGAGCGCCCGGATCCAGCGGAGCGTCGCGGGCGTGGCCTCGTCCACGCCGACCTCGGTGAACATCCGCACCGCGTCGCCGTAGAGCTTCACCTGGTCGATCGTCTGCCCGGCGCCCGTGGCGCGCAGCTCCGGCGGGCGGTCGGCGGTGAGGACGATCAGCGGCACGCGGGCCTCGCTCGCCTCGATGACCGCCGGGAGGTAGTTCGCGGCGGCCGTCCCCGAGGTGCACGCGAGCACCGCCGGCCGGCCGGTCGCCTTCGCCAGCCCGAGCGCGAAGAAGCCCGCGCTGCGCTCGTCGATCTGGGAGAAGCACGGGAAGCCGCCGGTGCGCGCGAGCGACAGCACCACCGGGGCCGAGCGCGACCCCGGCGAGGTGACGGCGCCCGCGACGCCGCAGCGCGCGAGCTCGTCGCAGAGCGCGCGCAGCAGGACGTAGGTGTCGGTGGGGTCGGCCATGATGGGGGCGATGCGCGAGACGGTCGTCCTCCTGCACGGATTCGCCGGAACCGGGCGCGGGTGGGATCCCGTCGTCGCGCGACTGGACGGCGAACGCTATACGGCGCTCGCCCCGGACCTGCGCGGCCACGGTGCGCGAGCGGGCGCGCGGCCGATCACGTTCGACGACGTCAGCGACGACATCCTGGCACTCGCACCCGAGCGATTCGCGCTCTGCGGCTACTCGATGGGCGGACGCCTCGCGCTGCACGTGGCGCTCGCGGCGCCGGAGCGCGTCACGCGGCTCACGCTCGTCGCGACGACCGCCGGCATCGCGGGCGCGCGCGAGCGCGAGGAGCGCCGCGCGGCCGACGAGGCGCTCGCCTGCGCGATCGAGCGCGACGGCCTCGAGGCGTTCGCCGACCGGTGGCTCGCGCAGCCGCTGTTCGCGGGCGACCCGCCGGCGGCACAGGCGCTGGCGCGGGCGGACATCGCGCGCAACGACCCGGCGGGGCTCGCGGCGGCCCTGCGCGGGATCGGCACGGGGGTGATGGCGCCGCTGTGGGAGCGCCTCGGGGAGCTCGCGATGCCCGTCACGGTCGTCGTGGGCGAGCGCGACGCGAAGTTCCGTGCGCTGGGTGAGCGCCTCGTGGCGGGGTTGCCGCGGGCGGACGTGGTCCTCGCCCCCGGCGCCGGCCATGCGCTGGTGCGCGCCGCGCCCGGCGCGGTCGCGGACGCGATCAGCCGCTGACCGGCGGCAGCCGGAACACCGTCCGGGCGTTCCCCGCCAGGAACCGCTCGCGCCGGTCCTCGGCGAGCCCGAGCGCGTCCAGGTCGGCCAGGCAGCGCTCCGGCGTGATCATCGGGAAGTTCGACCCGAACAGCACCTTGTGCCGCGCCCGTCCGAGTTCCTCGACCAGCGCGGCCGGGTAGCGCTTGGCCGTGTACGCCGACGTGTCGATCCAGACGTTCTCGTGCTTGCGCGCGAGCGCGAGCATCTCGTCCGTCCACGGATAGCCGATGTGGCCGCCGACGATCGTCAGCTCCGGGAAGTCCAGCGCGACGTCGTCGATGTAGGGGATGGGGCGGCCGGTCTCCGACGTGCGCAGCGGCCCGGTGTGGCCGACCTGCGTGCAGAACGGGACGCCGAGCTCCACGCAGGCGACGTAGAGCGGGTAGTAGCGCCGATCGTTCGGCGGCCAGCCCCACAGCCAGGGGATCGCTCGCAGCGCGACGAACCCCAGGTCCTCCACGCAGCGCCGCAGCTCGCGCACCGCGGCGACCGGGTCGCGCAGATCGACCGCGGCGGCGCCGACGAACCGGTGCGGCGCGGCGGCGACGACGGCGGCCACCTCGTCGTTGGCGATCAGGGCGCCGTCCGGGCCGTGCCAGGCGGAGACGAGCGCCACGTCGACGCCGGCGGCGTCCATCGCCCCGAGCGTCAGCTCCACGGGAAAGCTCTCCGGGATGTCATCGCCGGTCCAGCGGCGCAGCGAGGCGAACATGTCGTGCCCCAGGAAGGCGGGCGTCGGATGCTGGATCCAGGCGTCGACGATCACGCGGGCACCCTACTCGGCGGGCTTCACGCCGAGCCCGGGGGTGCGCGGGACGGCGATCGCGCCGCGGACCGGCGCCAGCGGTCCGGGCTCCAGGTCCTCGAAGAGCCCGAGGGTCGCCAGGCCGCACGGGACGTCGAGCCGCAGCGCGGCCGCGCAATGGACGGCGGCGGCGATGCCGAGGGGACCGTCGAGCGTGGAGGCGAGGTAGACCTCGGCGCCGGTGGTCCGCACCAGCGACGCCTGCGCGAGCAGCGCGGAGATGCCGCCCGCGCGGGAGACCTTCAGGCACACGAGGTCGGCTGCGCCGCCGGCGAGCGCGCCGGGCTCCGAGGCGGTCTCGTCCATGGCGATCCGGACGGCGGTGCGCTCCCGGACCTGCCGCAGCGCCTCGACCCCGTGGACCGGCTCCTCGACGAACTCGAGGCCCGCGGGAGCCAGCGCCTCGATGCTGCGCACGGCGGTCTCCACGTCCCAGGCGCCGTTGGCGTCCAGGCGCAGCGCGACCTCCGGTCCCACCGCCGCGCGCACGGCGGCGACCCGTCCGGCGTCATCGCCGGTGCCGGCCTTGAGCTTGATGCAGTCGAACCCGGCGTCGACGGCGGCGGCGGCCCGCGTCGCGGCGGTCCGGCGGTCCTCGGCGCCGATCGTGGCGTTCACCGGGACGCGCGCCAGCGGCTCGCCGGCGAGCAGCGCCGCGACCGGCTGCCCCGCCCGGATGCCCGCGAGCGACCAGAGCGCGAGGTCGACCGCCGCAAGGGCCTGGGGCAGCGGATCGGCCTCGCGGCAGGCATCCAGCAGCGCCGCACCGCCGGCGATCGCGCCGCCGCGCAGCGCCTCGGCGTGCGCCTCCAGCGCAGCGCGGCAGCGGTCGAGGGAGACCCCGTCGTAGGGCTCCAGCGGCGCGGCCTCGCCCCAGCCGACGCGGCCCTCGCGATCCTCGACGCGCAGGATCAGCAGCGTGCGCTCGGCGATGTCCCCGCCGGCCGTCCGCAGCGGCTCGCGCAGGCGCAGGGTGATCGGCCGGACCTCGGCGAGCATCAGGACAGCAGCAGGCCGGCTGCCAGCAGCACGCAGAAGAGGAACTCCAGCTGCCCGGTGCCGGCGAGCGCCCCGTTGAGGGTCGGGCCGTCGGTGTGCGTGCGGACGGTGCGCTCCAGGCGCAGCGCGAGCGGCGCGGTCAGCCAGGGGAGCGCGAGCCACGCCGACAGCGACCCGAGCACGAACGGGACGAGCGACCGTGACGTAGGCGGCGGCGAGCATCACGGCGTAGAGCGTGCGCGTGCGGTCGCGGCCCGAGGCGGACGGCGAGCGTGCGCTTGCCGGCGCGCCGGTCGGTCTCCAGGTCGCGGACGTTGTTGACGACCAGGATCGCCGAGGCGAGCAGCCCGACCGGGACGGCGAGGACGAGCGCCTCCCACGGCAGATCCTCGCGCTGCACGTAGTAGGAGCCGCTCACCGCGACGACGCCGAAGAACAGGAAGACGAAGATCTCGCCGAGCCCCTCGTAGCCGTAGGGGCGCGGCCCGCCGGTGTAGAGCACGCCGGCGAGGATCGAGGCCGCGCCGATGGCGAGCAGGACCCAGCCGGCGACGGCGATCAGGTAGATCGCCGCAGAGCACGGCGAGCCCGAAGCTCACGTAGGTCGCAACGAGCACCTGCTTGGGCGGGACGAGCCCGCCGGCCGTCACCCGCACCGGTCCCAGGCGGTCCTCGGTGTCGGCGCCGCGGCGCGCGTCGGAGTAGTCGTTGGAGAGGTTGGTGCCCACCTGGATGAAGAGCGCGCCGAGCATCGCGGCGGCGAACGCGATCCAGTCCAGATCGCCGTTCTCCACGGTCCACGCGAGCGCGGTGCCGACGAGCACGGGCGCGACCGCCGCCGGAAGCGTGCGCGGGCGCGCGGCCATGAGCCAGATGCGCAGGCTGGACCCGCGGCCCTCCGTGCTGGCGCTCGCGGCGGACATCGTCAGGGGCGCTTGGGGAACTGCGAGAAGTCCGGGCGGCGGCGCTCCTTGTAGGCGTCGCGCCCTTCGCGCGCCTCGTCGCTGCCGTAGAAGAGGAGGTTCGCGTCATGCGCGAGCTGCTGGAGGCCGGCCATCCCGTCCTCGCTCGCGTTGAAGCTCGCCTTCAGCAGGCGCAGCGCGAAGCGGGGAGAGCTCGAGCATCTCGCGGCACCACGCGACGGTCTCGACCTCGAGGTCGGCGAGCGGCACGACGGTGTTCACGAGGCCCATCTGCAGCGCCTGCGCGGCGTCGTACTGGCGGCAGAGGAACCAGATCTCCTTCGCGCGCTTCTGGCCGACCTGCGCGGCGAGCAGGCTCGCGCCGTAGCCGCCGTCGAACGAGCCGACCTTCGGGCCGGTCTGGCCGAACCGGGCGTTGTCGGCCGCGATCGAGAGGTCGCAGCAGATGTGCAGCACGTGGCCGCCGCCGACGGCGTAGCCGGCGATCATCGCGACGACCGGCTTGGGCAGCCGGCGCATCTGGACCTGCAGGTCGGTGACGTGGAAGCGGCCGACGCTCGTGCTGCCGCCGGGCTCCGTGAGGTAGCCCGTGTCGCCGCGCACGCGCTGGTCGCCGCCGGAGCAGAACGCCAGATCGCCCTGGCCGGTGAGGATGATCACGCCGACCTGCGGGTCCTCGCGCGCGGCCTCGAAGGCGCGGCTGAGCTCCATCACGGTCTGCGGCCGGAACGCGTTGCGGACCTCGGGACGGTCGATCGTGATCTTCGCGATGCCGTCCGCTCAGCTCGTAGCGGATGTCCTCGTACGTGCCGCCGCTGCGCCAGTCGGCGCCGGGGCGGATGGTCGTGGCACGCGGGTCGGTGTCGGTGCTCATCGCCTGAGGAGGCTAGCTTTCGCGGGGTGGAGGTCGATGCCTGGCTGCCGCGCGCCGCGGCGGCGCACCCGCGCCGGATCGCGCTCGGCACCCTTCCGTACGGAGCGCTGCTGGCCGCGGCCCAGACGGCGGCCCGGCGGCTGGCCGCCCACGGGGTGGGGTCCGGCGACGCGGTCGCGATCGTGCTGCCGGCGGGTGCCGACTTCGCCGTCACGCTCCACGGATGCCTGCTGCTCGGCGCGGTGGCCGTGCCGATCGACCCCCGGCTGCCGGACGGGGAGGTCGCGCGGCGCAGCGCGGCGTGCGCGCTGACCGTCGACGGCCCCCTGGCGGGTCCCGAGGACCCTGCGGCGCCACTGCGAGCCACCCACGACCTCGACGCGCCCGCCGCGGTCATTCACACATCCGGGACGAGCGCGGCCGCCCGGCCCGTGACGCTGACCTACGGCAACTGGCTGTGGAGCGCGCTCGGCTCGGCCGTCGCGCTCGGGTCCGATCCGCAGGAGCGCTGGCTCTGCTGCCTGCCGGTCGCGCACGTCGGCGGCCTGTCGATCCTCCTGCGGTCGGCGATCGCGGGGACGACCGCGATCCTCCACGAGCGCTTCGACACCGAGCGGGTCCTCGACGCGCTGCGCGACCCGCAGGGCCCGACGCTCGTGTCGCTCGTCCCCGCCACGCTCACCCGCCTGCTCGACGCCGGGCTGCGCGAGCCGCCGGCGCTGCGCTGGGCGCTGCTCGGCGGCGCCGCGATCCCGGGTGCCCTGCTGGAGCGCGCCGCCACGGCGGGCGTCCCGGTCGCCCCGACGTACGGGATGACCGAGGCGTGCTCGCAGATCCTGACGAACGGCGCACCGCTGTTCTGCACGCGCGTGCGCCTCGACGACACCGGCGAGATCCTCGTGATGGGGCCGACGGTCTCCCCGACGGCCGGGCCGGTGCTGCACACCGGGGACCGCGGCCGCCGCGAGCCCGTCGGGCACGATCTCCGTGCTCGGCCGTCTCGACGACGTGATCATCAGCGGCGGGGAGAACGTCGCACCCGAGGCCGTCGAGGCGGTCCTGCAGGCGCATCCGGCGGTCGCGGAGGCGGGCGTGCACGGACGCGAGGACGAGCGCTTGGGACAGGTCGTCGTCGCGACCGTCGTCCTGCGCGGCGGCGCGTCCGTCGGGGAGGACGAGCTGCTGGACCACTGCCGCGCGGGCCTCGCGCCGTGGGAGGCGCCGAAGGCGATCACGTTCGCGGACGCGCTCCCGCGGACCGCGAGCGGCAAGCTCCTGCGTCGCGCGCTCTAGGGTTGGCGCATGGATGCCGAGGCCTACCGGGCCGACAGCCGCGAGCGCTGGGAGGCCGCGGCCAAGGGCTGGAGCGAGCGCCGCGAGCCGATGCAGCGCTCGGCGCTCCCGGTCTCGCGGGCACTCGTCGAGCGGGCCGCGATCGAGCCGGGCGACGCGGTGCTCGAGGTCGCGGCCGGACTCGGCGACACGGGCCTGCTGGCCGCCGAGCTCGTGCAGCCGGACGGCACGGTCCTCGTCACCGACGGCGCGGACGCGATGGTCGAGGCGGCACGCGCGCACGCCGAGGCGCTCGGCGCGTCGAACGTCAAGGTCCGCCAGATGGAGGCCGAGTGGCTCGACGTCCCGACGGCCTCGCACGACGCGATCGTGAGCCGCTGGGGCTACATGCTGCTCGCCGACCCGGAGGCCGCGCTGCGCGAGGCCCGGCGCGTGCTGCGGCCGGGCGGGCGGATCGCCCTGGCCGTGTGGGCGCCGATCGCCGAGAACCCGTGGATCGGCGTCCTGCAGCGCGAGCTGCTCGCCCGCGACCTGGCGACCCCGCCGGCTCCCGGGACGCCCGGCATGTTCGCGCTCGCCGCGCCGGGCGCGGTCGAGGACCTGCTGGCCGTCGCCGGCTTCGCCGACGCGGGCGTCGAGCCGGTGCGCTTCACCTTCGACGCGGAGAGCCTCGACGCCTGGTGGGACCACCAGCTCGCGGTCTCCATCTCCCTGCGCGACGCGCTGGAGCCGCTCACCCCGGCCGAGCATTACGCGCTGCGCGACGCGGTCGACGCCGGGTACGCGCCGTACGTGGCAGCGGACGGCTCCGTCGCGCTGCCCGCGTGCTCGCTCGTCGCCTGGGCCGAGGCCTGAGCGGGCGAGCCGGGCGGCACCGGCCGGCGCAGCTGGCCTACCATGCCGCGCCATGTTCTACGACGACGACGCGGACCTCGCGCACCTCGACGGCAAGACCGTCGCGATCATCGGCTTCGGCTCCCAGGGCCACGCCCACGCACAGAACCTCAAGGACTCGGGCGTCACCGTCGTCGTCGGCCTGCGCCCCGACTCCGACAAGGTCGCGCAGGCGCAGGCGGCCGGGCTCGAGGTCCTCAGCCCGTCCGAGGCCGCCGCGAAGGGCGACATCGTGATGATGCTCGTCCCGGACGAGCGCCACCACGACATCTACGAGGCCGACATCGCGGGCAACCTCGAGGCCGGGAACATGCTCATGTTCGGCCACGGCTTCTCGATCCACTACGGGGAGATCGAGCCGCCGGCGGACGTCGACGTCGCGCTCGCCGCGCCGAAGGGCCCCGGGCACCTGGTGCGCCGGCAGTACCTCGAGGGGTCCGGCGTTCCCGGGCTGATCGCGATCCACCAGGACGCGACGGGCAAGGCGCGCGACATCGCCGCCGCCTACGCGAAGGGCATCGGCTGCACCCGCGGCGGCGTCATCGAGACGACGTTCAAGGACGAGACCGAGACGGACCTCTTCGGTGAGCAGGCCGTCCTCTGCGGCGGCGCGAGCGCGCTGGTGCAGGCGGGCTTCGAGACGCTCGTCGAGGCCGGCTACGACCCTGAGATGGCGTACTTCGAGTGCCTGCACGAGCTGAAGCTCATCGTCGACCTGATGTACGAGAAGGGCCTCGCGGGGATGCGCTACTCGATCTCCAACACGGCCGAGTACGGCGACTACACGCGGGGCCCGCGGATCGTCAACGACGAGACGCGCGCGGAGATGAAGCGGATCCTCGGCGAGATCCAGGACGGCACGTTCGCGCGGGAGTGGATCGCGGAGAACCGCGCCGGCCAGGAGAACTTCAAGCGCATGCGCGAAGCGGGCGCGACGTCGCAGCTGGAGGCGACGGGCAAGGACCTGCGCTCGCACATGGACTGGATCAATGACACGGGGTTCGAGCAGGGCTAGGGCACGGCCCCCCGGCAGGACAGGTCGGCAAAGCCGACCTGATCAATCTCAATCGCCCCGACCGACGCACAAGGGCTCGGACGCCTGCGGTCCGGGGCCGGGGACGACCCGGCCTGCGGCGGATGGCTGACCACTCCGTCCTCGACCGGATCGTCCCCGGCCCCGTTCGAGCGCGGGTCGGGTCCGGCGTCTGTCGCGGAGAACGACCAGGGACTGGTCGGAACCCGCAGGGAGCGCGGGGTGGTCGCTCGTCGTTGCCGGGAAACGGCTAGGGACTGGTCGGAACCCGCGGGGCGTGCGATCAGCGCGTGAGCTTCGGCGGTGCGCTACCCGAGCTGCGTGATGATGAGTGAGGCGTTCGTGTTCGGCCGGGTGCCGCCGGCGAGGGGCTGCAGCGTGATCGCCGAAGCTGACGCCGTTGGTGTCGAACGGAATGTCGCCCTCGACGGGCACGGTCTGGGCGCTCGTCGTGTTCCAGACTGCCGCGTATTCGGCGGGTCCGGCGGGTCCGGTCCTGCCGGTCAGCCCTCGGGGGCCGCGCGGGCCCCGGCAAGCGGTGCTCTTGCGGCCGCAGTTGAGCGCCGCCTGTGCGGTGGCCGGGCCGGCGCCGGGGTCGGCCGCCGCCCTCCCGGTCGCCGCTGAGGACGACGCGCCGGGTGCCAGCAGCGTCAGGGCGAACAGCACGAGCAGGACACGGCGGGTCATGGCGGCACCTCTGGACAGGAGCGGACGGGGCATGCTACGCGGACCGCACGACGCCGGAGCCGCCCGCTATCCTCGCCGCAGCCGTCGCGACTGGCGCCTGGGGTGGAACGGACCACCGGGGAGCGACGGCCGAATCGCCGCCGCGCGCCTGGGCACTGCCGCCGTCGTCCTCAACCCGCGGAGTTCCCATGAACGCCACCGCAGCACCCACGATCCCCGAGAACCTCCTGCCGGCCGACGGCCGCTTCGGCTGCGGCCCGTCGAAGGTCCGCCCAGAGCAGCTCGCCGGCCTCGCCACCGAGGGCGCCGTCCTCATGGGCACCTCGCACCGCCAGAAGCCGGTGAAGGAGCTCGTCGCGCGCGTGCGCGCCGGCCTGGCGACGCTCTTCGACCTGCCCGACGGCTACGAGGTCGTCCTCGGCAACGGCGGCGCGACCGCCTTCTGGGACGCCGCGACGATCGGTCTGGTCCGTGAGCGCTCGCTGCACCTCGTCTACGGCGAGTTCTCGTCGAAGTTCGCCAAGGCGACGCACGCGGCCCCGTTCCTCCAGGACCCGGTCGTCGTCGAGGCGGCGCCCGGCGACGCGCCGGAACCGCTGGCCGATCCGTCCGCGGACCTCATCGCGTGGGCGCACAACGAGACCTCCACCGGCGTCATGGTCCCGGTGCGCCGCCCGGCCGAGGCCGGCGACGCGCTCGTCGCCGTCGACGCCACCTCCGGCGCCGGCGGGCTGCCGCTCGACGCGGCACAGGCCGACGTCTACTACTTCGCGCCGCAGAAGTGCTTCGCGTCCGACGGCGGGCTCTGGCTCGCGCTCATGAGCCCGGCGGCGCAGGAGCGCGTGGCGGAGATCGCCGGCTCAGGGCGCTGGATCCCCGACTTCCTGAACCTGCAGACCGCCCTCGACAACAGCGTGAAGGACCAGACGTACAACACGCCCGCGCTCGCGACGCTCATCCTGCTCGCCGAGCAGCTGGACTGGATGAACCGCCAGGGCGGGCTGGACTTCTGCGTCGGGCGCACGAGCGCCTCGGCGGCGTACCTCTACGGCTGGGCGGAGGGCTCGTCCTATGCGGCGCCGTTCGTCGCCGACCCCGCCAAGCGCTCGCTCGTCGTCGGCACGATCGATCTCGACGACGCGATCGACGCGGCGCAGGTCGCGGCGACGCTCCGCGCCAACGGCGTCGTCGACGTCGAGCCCTACCGCAAGCTCGGGCGCAACCAGCTGCGCGTCGCGATGTTCCCGGCGATCGAGCCGGCGGACGTCCAGGCGCTGACCGCGTGCGTCGACTGGGTCGTCGAGCACCAGACGGGGGGGACGGCGGCATGACGAAGGTGCTCGTGGCCGAGAACATCGGCGAGTCGGGGATCGCGCTGCTGCGGGACGCGGGGTTCGAGGTCGAGACGGGCTTCGACTGGACGCGTGAGCAGCTGCTCGAGCGCATCGGCGCGTTCGACGGGATCCTCATCCGGTCGGCGACGAAGCTCGACGCCGAGGCCCTCGGGGCCGCGGAGAACCTGAAGGCCGTGGGCCGCGCCGGCGTCGGCGTCGACAACGTCGACGTTCCCGAGGCGACCAAGCGCGGCGTCGTCGTCGCCAACGCCCCGCAGTCGAACGTCGTCACCGCCGCCGAACACACCATGGCGCTGCTGCTCGCCCTCGCCCGCAACGTCCCGCAGGCGCACGCCGCGCTCGTCGCCGGTCGCTGGGACCGCTCGAAGTACTCCGGCACCGAGCTCATGGACAAGACGCTCGGCATCCTCGGCTTCGGCCGGATCGGCCAGCTCGTCGCCGAGCGCGCCCAGGGGTTCGGCATGAAGGTCATCGCGTACGACCCGTATCGTGGGGGCCGACCGCTACCGCGAGATGGGCGTGCAGCAGGCGTCGGGGTCGGACGAGGTCTACGCCGAAGCCGACTTCATCACGATCCACCTGCCCAAGACACCCGACACCGAGGGCTGGCTCAACGCCGAGACCTTCGCGAAGATGAAGGACGGCGTGCGCATCCTCAACGTCGCGCGCGGACCGCTGATCGTCGACGAGGACCTGCAGGCGGCGCTCGACTCGGGCAAGGTCGGGGGCGCCGCGCTCGACGTGTTCCGCAGCGAGCCGATCACCGACCACCCGCTCTTCTCCTACCCGAACGTCGTGGTCACGCCGCATCTCGGCGCCTCGACGGCCGAGGCCACCGACCGGGCGGGCTTCCAGGCCGCCGAGCAGGTCGTCGCGGCGCTCACCGGCGGCAGCGTCACGACCGCGGTGAACGTCCCCGCGGTGGCCGCCGAGGACCTCGAGGTGCTCGGGCCGTTCGTCCCGCTCTGCCGCCGCCTGGGCCGGCTCGCCGCGACGATCGGCGAGAATGGCTCGATCGACCGCATCGAGGTCGAGTACCTCGGGCGCCTGGCCGACCGCGACTGCCGTCCGCTGACGACCGCGGTGCTCCTCGGCGTCCTGTCGGGACACACCGAGGACGAGGTGAACGCCGTCAACGCGCCGGGCCTCGCCGCCGAGCGGGGCATCGTGGTGTCGGAGACGACGCGCACGAGCGCCCGCGACTTCACCGAGCTCGTCCGCGTCACGGTCGTCTCGGGCGGGCGCCCCTCGCGCGTCGTCGGGACGACGCTCGGCCGCCGCAACCGGCCGCACCTGCTCGAGGTCTGGGGCCGGCGCTTCAACCTGCAGCTCGAGGACCACATGGCGCTGTTCCGCTACCAGGACCGCCCCGGCATCATCGGGCTCGTCGGGACGACGTTCGGGGCGCACGGCGTCAACATCGACGCCGCCGCGGTGGGCTACGAGCCCGACGAGGATCCGGGTGAGACGAGCGGCGAGGCGGTGATGGTCGTGACGACGCACGACCGCATCCCCGACGTCGTCGTGGGCGAGATCACCGCGAGCGGCGGCTTCTCCGCCGGGCGCGCCGTGAGCCTCGAGTAGCACCGCGCAGGTCCGCCCGGCCTGTCGCCATCGCGTCCAGTCGCGGGCGCCCGCGGGCGCCACCGTGTCCAAATCGCCCGCAGAGCGGGGGCTCCGGTCCGCCAGTCCGGGTAATCTGCCCGCGGTCAGGTCCCGAGCGAAGGGTGCGGGCGATGGGCGAGGACGCGACGGCACCGGCAGCCGCGGAGGCCGGGACGACGGGCACGGCGGACATCGCGCTCCGCAACGTGACCAAGCGCTTCGGCGACATGACGGCCGTCGACGACCTGACGCTCGACATTCCGCGCGGCAGCTTCTTCGCGATGCTCGGCCCGTCGGGCTGCGGCAAGACCACGACGCTGCGGATGATCGGCGGCTTCGAGGAGCCCACGTCCGGGAGCATCGAGCTCGCCGGGAAGGACGTCACGAACACGCCGCCGCACAAGCGTGACGTCAACACCGTCTTCCAGAGCTACGCGCTGTTCCCGCACATGACGGTCGAGAAGAACGTGGCGTTCGGCCTCGAGCGCCGGAAGGTCCCCAAGGAGGACGTGAAGCGGCGGGTCGCCGAGGCGCTCGACCTCGTCGAGCTCGGACCGCTCGCGCGGCGCCGGCCCACGCAGATGTCCGGCGGTCAGCAGCAGCGCGTCGCGCTCGCCCGCGCGCTCGTGAACCGCCCGCAGGCACTGCTGCTCGACGAGCCGCTCGGCGCGCTGGACCTGCGGCTGCGCAAGCAGCTCCAGATCGAGCTCAGTCATATCCAGCGCGAGGTCGGCATCACCTTCGTCCACGTCACCCACGATCAGGAGGAGGCCATGACGATGGCCGACACGATCGCGGTGATGAAGGACGGGCGCATCGACCAGCTCGGCTCGGCCACGGAGCTCTACGACCATCCGCGCACCGAGTTCGTCGCGAACTTCCTGGGGTCCTCGAACCTCATCGACGCGACGGTCGCATCCCGCGCGGCGGACGTGGTGATGTTCGACACCGACGGCGGCACCGTTCGCGTGCCCGCCCGGCTCGTGAACGGCGACGCCGGCGGCGCGGTGCGCGTCGGCGTGCGCCCCGAGAAGATCTCGATCCGGCCCGTCGATGCGGGCTCGCCCGAGGCCGGACCGGGGGAGAACCTCCTCGTCGGCCATGTCACCGACGCCGCGTTTCTCGGCGTCTCCACGCAGTACATCGTGCGCACCGACGGTGGGCACGACATCCAGGTCTTCGCCCAGAACTCCGGTGCGGGACTCGAGACCATCGGTCCCGGCCGGCGCGTCGCCGCGGTCTGGGAGCCCGAGCACACCTTCGTCGTCCCCAAGGAGGGAACCCATGCCGCAGCGTCCGACTGACCCTGACCAGGAGCCGATCGGCGAGTTCCTCGACCGGCTCGTCAACGGCGCGCAGGTCTCGCGGCGCACCGTGCTGCAGCGCTTCGCCGCCGCCGGCCTCACGGCGGGTTCTGCCAGCGCCTTCCTCGCCGCCTGCGGCGGGGTCGAGGGGACGAGCGAGAAGAAGACGGTGGACACGAACGTCAGCCACCCGAAGACCACCGTCGGCACGGTCACGTTCTCCAACTGGCCGCTCTACATCGACGAGAAGGTCATCCCGCCGTGGGAGAAGGAGACGGGCGGCAAGCTCAAGTACATCGAGGACTACAACGACAACGAGGAGTTCTACGCCAAGGTCCGCCAGGAGCTCGAGCAGGACAAGCCGATCGGCCGTGAGATCGTCGCGCCCACGGACTGGATGGCGGGCCGCTGGATCGACCTCGGCTACGCCGAGCCGCTCGACAAGGCGAACATCCCGAACGCCAAGAACCTCCAGCCGAGCCTCGCGAACCCGCCGTACGACAAGAACCGCGACTTCACGCTGCCCTGGCAGTCCGGCATCACGGGCATCGGCTACAACCCGAAGAAGACCGGCCGCAAGCTCACGAGCGTCAACGACCTCTTCGACCCGAAGTTCAAGGGCCGCGTCTCGATGTTCAGCGAGTGGCGCGACTCCGCGGGCCTCGTCCTCCTGGGCATGGGCAAGAACCCGACCGAGGCCTCCCAGGACGACTACACCGAGGCGATCGCGAAGATCGGCGAGGAGAGCGACAAGGGCCAGATCCGCCGCTTCACCGGCAACGACTACACGAAGGACCTCGCGGCCGGGAACCTCTGGGCCTGCGTGGCCTGGTCGGGCGACCTCGTGCAGCTGCAGGCGGACAACCCGGATCTCGAGTTCCTCGTCCCCGAGGAGGGCGGGATGAGCTGGTCGGACAACATGCTCATGCCGGCCAACGAGTCCGCCGCGGGCTACTACGGCGCCGAGACGTTCATGAACTACGTCTACGACCCGGAGGTCGCCGCGACGATCGCCGCCTACGTCAACTACTTCTGCCCGGTCACGGGCGTGAAGGAGATCCTCGCGGAGAAGGACCCGGAGCTCGCGAACAACCAGCTCATCTTCCCGGACGAGCAGACGCTCTCGCAGCTCAACCCCTACCCGTCGCTCGGCGCCGCGCCCGAGCGCGAGCTGACGGCGGAGATGCAGAAGGTCACCGGCGCGTGAGCACCGGCGGGGCCACGGCGGAGCCGGCGACGGGCGGCGGAGGCCTGTCGCTGCGCCGCCGCCGTGCCCTGCTCCCGGTGCTCTTCGTCGCGCCGGGCCTGATCTGGCTGACGCTCTTCTACGCGATCCCGATCGTCACCCAGCTGTGGGTGTCGCTGCAGACGGGCAACCCGGACGACGGCTTCGCCCAGACGTGGAACTGGAGCGTCTATCCGGACGCCGTCTCCGAGAACATCGATCAGCTCGTGCGCTCGCTGATCTACGCGGGGACGGCGACGGTCCTGTGCCTGATCATCGCCTTCCCGCTCGCGTACTTCATGGCGTTCAAGGCGGGGCGCTGGCGCAACCTCATGCTGCTGCTGATCATCCTGCCGTTCTTCACGAGCCTCATCGTGCGGACCGTGGCCTGGCAGACGATCCTCACCGACGACGGCTGGGTCGTCGACGCGCATGAAGACGCTCGGCCTGCTCGGCGAGGACGGGCGGCTGCTCGCGACGACGGTCGCCGTGATCGCCGGCATCACCTACAACTTCCTGCCCGTTCATGGCGCTGCCGCTGTACGCGTCGCTCGAGCGCATGGACCGCACGGCTCGTCGAGGCGGCGACGGACCTCTACGCGAGCCGCTGGACCGCCTTCCGCAAGGTGACGCTCCCGCTCGCCGCGCCCGGCATCTTCGCCGGGACGCTGCTCGTCTTCATCCCCGCGATCGGCGACTACATCAACGCCCAGCTGCTCGGGACGCCGAAGCAGTTCATGATCGGCAACGTCATCCAGTCGCAGTACCTGTCCGTGCGCGACTACCCGACGGCGGCCGCGCTGTCGTTCGTCGTGATGGTCATCGTCCTGATCCTGATCGCGATCGCCGCGCGCCTGCTCGGGACCAAGCGCCTGCAGGAGGCCGCGGTCGCGTGAGGACGACGCTCGACAAGCGTCCGCGACGTCGCGATCGGCGTGCTGGGCGGTGCTCGCGCTCATCTACCTCTTCGTCCCGATCTTCGTGATCGTCCTGTTCTCGTTCAACGACAACGAGGGCCGGTTCAACTTCACCTGGCAGGGCTTCACGCTCAAGCACTGGCAGGACCCGTTCAAGGTCGAGCAGCTGCAGGAGGCGTTCGTCAACTCGCTGACGGTGGCGGCGGTCACGACGCTCATCGCCGTCGCGCTCGGCACGTTCGTCGCGCTCGCGCTCGTGCGCTACCGCTGGCGCGGCCGCGGCGCGGTCAGCGGCCTGGTGTTCCTCCCGCTGGCGACGCCCGAGGTCGTGCTCGGCGCCGCCCTGCTGGGCTGGTTCCTGACGCTGACGTTCGCCCGCGGCTTCGTGACGGTGATCATCGCCCACGTCATGTTCACGCTCGGCTATGTCGTCGTGACGATCCGCGCGCGCCTGGAGGGCATGGACCTCCATATCGAGGAGGCCGCGATGGACCTCGGCGCCAGCCAGATGACCACGATCCGCAAGGTCACCTTCCCGCTGATCATGCCCGGCGTCGTGGCCGCCGGGCTGCTCGCGTTCGCGATCTCGATCGACGACTTCGTCGTGACGAACTTCACCGCCGGCCCGTACCAGACGTTCCCGCTGTTCGTGTACGGCGCGGCGAAGCAGGGCGTGCCGCCGCAGGTGAACGTCCTGGCGACCGCGCTGCTGATCGTGGCGCTGCTGGGGATGTTCGCCAACCTCTGGTACCAGCGGCGCGCCGCCCGCCGCGATGCGCGCGCGATGCCCGAGAACGCCGCGACGCAGCCCGCCTGATCCGCGGGAGTAGGCTGGCGCGATGCGCGCCGTCGTCATCCCCCGCACCGGTGGGCCCGAGGTTCTCGAGGTCCAGGAACGCCCGAGTCCCGTCGCCGGCCCGGGCCAGGTCAGGATCGAGGTGGCCGCGGCCGGCGTGAACTTCGCGGACACGCTTGCGCGCGTCGGCCTGTACGAGGACGCGCCGCCGCTGCCCGCCGTCGTCGGCTACGAGGTCGCGGGCACGATCGCCGACGTGGGGGAGGGCGTGACCGCGGTCGCCGTCGGCGACCGGGTGATGGCCGGGACGCAGTTCGGCGGCTACGCCGAGGAGGTCGTCGTCGCGGCCGACGACGCGATCGCGCTGCCCGACGGGCTGAGCTTCGAGGAGGGCGCGGCGATCCCCGTCGTCTACGCGACGGCCTGGGCGGCGCTGCTCGGATACGGGAGCCTGCGCGAGGGCGAGCGCGTGCTGATCCACGCTGCGGCCGGCGGCGTCGGCATCGCCGCCACGCAGATCGCCCGCCGCCACGGCGCCGAGGTCTGGGGCACCGCGTCGCCCGGCAAGCACGACGCCATCCGCGACCTCGGTGTGCAGCACCCGCTGGACTACACGCGTGACCGCTGGTGGTCGGCGGTCCCGCCCCTGGACATCGTGCTCGACGCGATCGGGGGCCCGTCGTTCAAGCGCAGCATGGGGCTCCTGCGGCCGGGCGGGCGCCTCGTCGCGTACGGCGCGTCGAGCGTCAACCAGGGCGAGACGAAGAACATGCTGAAGGTCCTTCCGAAGGCGCTCCCGATGATCCGGGGCTTCAGCCTCCTCGACCAGATGCAGGCCTCGAAGTCCGTCATCGGCCTCAACATGCTGAGCCTCTGGAAGGACCGCGGGACGCTCGCCCCGTGGATCGACCCGGTGACCGACCTGATCGCCGATGGGACGGTGCGGCCGGTCGTCCACGAGGCGGTGCCGTTCGACCGCGCCGCGGACGCCCACCGGATCCTCGCCGAGCGCCGCAACGTCGGCAAGGTCGTGCTCGTCCCGTAGGCGTTGCGCGACCGCGGATCCCGTTGCTACGCTGAGGTTTCGTGTCGTTCCTGCTCGACCTCCGACTGCTCCTCCTCCCCCTTCGGGGGGAATAGCGCGTGGGCGGCCGCCTGAAGCCGCAACTCACAACCGAGGATGTCCGAGTAGCACGAGCCGCAGGGAAGGGAACGACCGATGGATGACAACCGCGTACTGATCTTCGACACGACGTTGCGGGACGGCGAGCAGTCGCCCGGGATCTCGCTGAACACGGCGGAGAAGCTCGAGATCGCCCACCAGCTCGCGCGGCTCGGCGTGGACATCATCGAGGCCGGCTTCCCGATCGCCTCACCCGGCGACTTCGAGGCCGTGCAGGCGATCGCCCGCCAGGTCGAGGGACCGGTGATCGCCGGGCTGGCCCGCGCGAACGCGGCCGACATCGACCGCGCGTGGGAGGCCGTCCGCGACGCCCCGCGCCCGCGCATCCACACGTTCGTCTCCACGTCGGACATCCACATCGAGTTCCAGATGCAGAACACCCGTGACGACGTGCGCGGACTCGCGCGCGCCGCGGTCGCGCAGGCGAAGGCGCTGTGCGACGACGTCGAGTTCTCGCCGATGGACGCCACGCGCGCCGACGCCGAGTTCACGGCCGAGGTCTGCCAGATCGCGATCGACGAAGGCGCGACGACGGTGAACATCCCGGACACCGTCGGGTACACGATGCCCGAGGAGTACACGCGCTTCCTCAAGCAGCTCTACGAGTACGCGCCGGGCCTGAAGGACGTGGTGCTCTCGACGCACTGCCACGACGACCTCGGACTCGCGGTCGCCAACTCGTTCGCCGGCGTCCTGGCGGGCGCGCGGCAGGTCGAGTGCGCCGTGAACGGCATCGGCGAGCGCGCGGGCAACGCGTCGCTCGAGGAGATCGTGATGCTGCTGCACACGCGCGGCGATGCGGTCGGCGGGCTGCACACGGGCGTCGTGACGACCGAGCTCGCCCGCACGAGCCGCCTGGTCTCCCGGCTGACCGGCTACCTGATCCAGCCGAACAAGGCCGTCGTCGGCCGCAACGCGTTCGCGCACGAGTCCGGCATCCATCAGGACGGCGTGCTGAAGGAGCGGGCGACGTTCGAGATCATGGACGCGACGACCGTCGGCCTGGAGTCCAACCAGCTCGTCCTGGGCAAGCACTCGGGCCGGCACGCGCTGCGCCAGGCGCTGGAGGAGCTCGGCTACCACGTCGACGGCCAGGCGCTGAACACCGCCTTCAAGCGCTTCAAGGCGATCGCGGACAAGAAGAAGCAGGTCACCGCGATGGACCTCGAGGCGCTCGTCACCGACGAGCTGCGTGAGGAGGCCGGGTACGCGCTGGAGTCCTTCGACGTCGAGGCCAGCTCGACGCGGCCGCCGCACGCCACGGTCGCGGTCCGCATGCCGGACGGCTCGCTCGCACAGGGATCGTTCACCGGGGACGGGCCGGTCGACGCGGTCTTCCACGCGATCAACGCGGCGACCGGCGTCGACGCCCGGCTGCGCGAGTACCGCGTCGACGCGGTCAGCGAGGGTCAGGACGCGCTCGGCGACGTGAACGTCGTGCTCGAGCTCGACGGCCACAGCGCCACCGGCCAGGGCGTCTCCACCGACATCATCGAGGCGTCGGGCACGGCGTACCTGCGCGCGCTCGCGCTCGCGGTGGCCAAGGCCACGCGGGGCGACGCTCCGCGACCGAAGCCTGAAGTGCCCGGGCCGCTGCCCTCACCGGCCGGCTAGTCCCGAGACCCATCCCCAGGCCCCAGACGGCTGTACGTGATAACGTACAGACGACCGTGACGACGTCGCAGGACACCACCGCCGCGATCACCATCGGCCCGCGCGTGAAGGCCCTGCGCGAGGCCGGCGGCCTGTCGCTGCGCGACCTCGCCGAGCGCTCGGGCGTCAGCGCGCCGATGCTCAGCCAGGTCGAGCGGGGGGAGACGAGCCCGACGCTCGCGGTCGCCGCCCGCATCGCCGACGGCCTGGACCTGCGGCTCTCGCAGCTGCTGCGCCTGGACGAGGGCGGCTCGGTCTCGATCGTTCGGGCGTCCGAGCGCCGCGGCGGCGGCTCCAAGCGCAGCGGGCACACCTTCGAGGTCCTGACGCCGCCGCTTCCGGGCCAGCGCGCCGAGGTCAGCCGGCACCTCCTGAACGCGGGCGCCCAGACCGGCGGCCCCGGCGACCCGCCGATGCACGAGCCGGGCAGCCGCGAGGTCGCGGTCGTCGAGGACGGCGCGGTCGTCCTGGACATCGACGGCGAGCGGCACGAGCTGCGCGCCGGCGACACCGTGACCTTCGACGCCGACCTTCCCCACCACTTCGAGAACCCGGGCCCGCGCCCGGCGGCCATCCTGGCCGTCGTCAGCGCCGGCCTCCGACGGAGCTGACGATGCCTGAACCCACCACGCTGTTCGACAAGATCTGGGCCGACCACGAGGTCGCGGACGGCCTCCTCTACATCGACCTGCACCTCGTCCACGAGGTCACGAGCCCGCAGGCGTTCGACGGGCTGCGGCTCGCCGGTCGCCCGGTGCGCCGCCCCGACCGCACGGTCGCCACGGCCGACCACAACGTGCCGACCGACGGCACGCCCGTCGCCGCGCGCATCAAGGACGAGCTCAGCCGCGTGCAGGTCGAGAAGCTCGAGTCCAACTGCGCCGAGTTCGGCGTGCCCGTCTACTCGCTCGGCTCCGAGCACCAGGGCATCGTCCACGTGATCGGCCCGGAGCTCGGCCTCACGCAGCCCGGCATGACCATCGTCTGCGGCGACAGCCACACCGCCACGCACGGCGCGTTCGGCGCGCTCGCGTTCGGCATCGGCACGAGTGAGGTCGAGCACGTGCTCGCCACCCAGACGCTCGTCCAGCAGAAGCCGAAGTCCATGCGGATCACCTACACCGGATCGATGGGCCCGGGCGTCACCGCCAAGGACCTCATCCTCGCCACGATCGGGCAGATGGGCGTCGACGGCGCCGTCGGCCACGTCGTCGAGTTCGCCGGCCCGGTCATCGAGTCGCTCTCGATGGAGGGCCGCATGACGATCTGCAACATGACGATCGAGGGCGGCGGCCGCGCGGGCATGATCGCGCCCGACCAGACGACGATCGACTTCGTCGCAGGGCCGCCCGGCCGCGCCCACCGGCGCCGACTGGGATGCGCTCGTCGAGCGCTGGCGCGGCCTGAAGACCGACGACGGCGCGACGTTCGACCGCGAGATCACCGTCGACGTGGACGCCATCAGCCCGATGGTCAGCTGGGGGACCAACCCCGGCATGGTCGTCGGCGTCTCCGGCAGCGTCCCGGAGCCCCAGGGCGACGGCGACGAGCGCGCGCTCGAGTACATGGGCCTGCAGGCCGGCACGCCGATCGAGGAGATCACGCTCGACCGCGTCTTCATCGGCTCGTGCACGAACTCGCGGATCGGCGACCTGCGCGCCGCCGCCGAGATGATCAAGGGCCGCAAGGTCGCCGAGAGCGTCTACGCGATGGTCGTCCCCGGCTCGGTGCAGGTGAAGGCGCAGGCCGAGGCCGAGGGCCTCGACAGGCTCTTCACCGACGCGGGCTTCGACTGGCGCGGCGCCGGCTGCTCGATGTGCCTGGGCATGAACCCCGACACGCTGAAGCCCGGCGAGCGCTGCGCGTCCACCTCGAACCGCAACTTCGAGGGACGCCAGGGCAAGGGCGGGCGCACCCACCTCGTCAGTCCCCAGATGGCCGCCGCGGCCGCCATCGAGGGACGGTTCGTCGACATCCGCGACTGGAGCTGAACCCATGGACCCCGTGAACGTCATCGCCGGCCCCGTCTCGGTCCTCGACCGCGACGACGTCGACACCGACCAGATCATCCCCAAGCAGTTCCTCAAGCGCATCGAGCGCACCGGGTTCGGCGAGTTCCTCTTCTACGACTGGAAGCAGGAGCCGGGCTGGGACCTGCCCGGCCAACCCCGATCCTCGTCGCGGGGCGCAACTTCGGCTGCGGCTCCTCGCGCGAGCACGCGCCGTGGGCGCTGGAGGACTACGGCTTCAAGGCGATCATCGCGCCGTCGTTCGCCGACATCTTCTTCTCCAACAGCACGAAGATCGGCCTGCTGCCGGTCGAGCTGACCGAGGACGAGTGCCGCGCGGTCGCGGCCGCCGGGCAGCGCCGAGGTCGACCTCGCCGCCCAGGAGGTCCGCTACGGCGACGGGCAGGTCGCCCGGTTCGAGCTCGACCCCGAGACCAAGCACCGGCTCCTCAACGGGCTGGACGACATCGCGATGACGCTGCAGCAGGCGCAGACGATCGACGCGTACGAGGCCTCACGAGAGCGCAAGGGCCCCGTAACAACGGCCCCCTGGCAGGACGGACCGGCGGAGCTGGTCCGATGAGTATCAGCGTTGCGCTTCTCCCGGGAGACGGCATCGGCCCCGAGGTCGCCGCGGCGGCGGTCGAGGTCCTGAACGCGCTCGTCCCGGGGAAGCTCGAGTTCACCGAGCACCCCTTCGGGGGCGCGTCGATCGACGCGCACGGCACGGCCCTCACCGACGACGTGCTCGCGGCGTGTGAGCAGAGCGACGCCGTGCTGCTCGCCGCCGTCGGCGGCCCGAAGTGGGACACGACCGACCCGGACAAGCCGCGCCCCGAGCAGGGCCTGCTCGGCCTGCGCAAGGCGCTCGGCCTGTTCGCGAACCTCCGGCCGGTCACCGCGATCGACGCCCTGCTCGACGCCAGCCCGCTGCGGCGGGAGATCGTCGAGGGCACCGACATGCTCGTGGTGCGCGAGCTGACCGGCGGCATCTACTTCGGCGAGAAGACGCGCGACGCGACGTCCGCCAGCGACGAGTGCCGCTACACGCGTCGAGGAGGTCGAGCGGATCGCCCGCGTCGCCTTCGGGGCCGCCAGGGCGCGGGTCACGAGCGTCGACAAGGCCAACGTGCTGGAGACCAGCCGGCTGTGGCGCGAGGTGGTGCATCGCGTCCACTCCGAGGAGTTCCCGAACATCGAGCTCGAGCACGCGCTCGTCGATTCGACCGCGATGAAGCTCATCACCGCCCCGCGGCACTTCGAGGTGATCCTCACCGAGAACATGTTCGGCGACATCCTCAGCGACGAGGCGTCGGTCATCACCGGGCTCGCTCGGCCTGCTGCCCAGTGCGAGCATCGGCAACCCCGACGGCCCCGGCCTGTTCGAGCCCGTCCACGGGTCGGCTCCCGACATCGCCGGCCAGGGCGTCGCCAACCCGCTGGCGATGTTCCTGTCGGCGGCGATGATGCTCCGGCACGGCCTCGGTTGGGATTCGGAGGCCGCCGCCCTAGAATCGGCCGTTCACGCGGCGCTTGCAGGCGGTCTGCGCACTCGCGACCTGGGCGGTGAGGCCACGACGGCCGAGGCGACCGGCGCGGTGCTCGCCCACCTCTAGCGCGAGATCAAGGAGCGAATCGGTGCAGCCCAGCGAGGTCATCTGGATGAACGGCGAGTTCGTGCGCTGGGAAGACGCCCAGGTGCACGTCCTCACGCACGCGCTGCACTACGGGACGTCCGTCTTCGAGGGCGTGCGCTGCTACGACACCGAGATCGGCCCGGCCGTGTTCCGCAACCACGACCACGTCGAGCGGCTGTACCGCTCCAGCTCGCTCTACTACATGGACATCCCGTTCGAGCGCGAGCAGATCCGCCAGGCGACGCTCGAGACGATCGCCCGCAACAACCTGCGCTCCTGCTACATCCGCCCGCTCGTCTTCCGCGGCTACGGGACGATGGGCCTGTTCCCGCTCGAGGCGCCGGTGGACGTGGCGATCGCCGTGTGGGAGTGGGGCGCCTACCTCGGCGAGGAGGGCAAGCAGAACGGCATCCGCGCAAAGGTCAGCTCCTGGCGGCGGATCAGCCCCGACTCGCTGATCCCGGCCGCCAAGGCCGGCGGCCAGTACCTCAACAGCGTCCTGGCGAAGATCGAGACCCACAAGGCCGGCTACGACGAGGCCATCCTGCTCGACGACCACGGCCGCGTCTGCGAGGGCTCGGGCGAGAACATCTACATCGTGCGCGACGGCGTCATCCACACGCCGCCGCAGACCGCGTCGATCCTCGACGGCATCAACCGGCGCACCGCCATCCGGATCGCGACGGACCTCGGGTTCGAGGTGGTCGAGCGCGACGTCTCGCGCGCCGAGCTGTACCTCGCCGACGAGATCTTCATGAGCGGCACCGCCGCCGAGCTCGTCCCGGTCCGCGAGGTCGACGACCACACCATCGGCGACGGCCGGCCCGGGGAGATCACCCGCGCGGTGCAGCGCGTGTTCGACGACGCGCTCCACGGCCGCGAGGAGCGCTACCGCGAGTGGCTCGATCCCGTCCCGGTCAGCTCGGCGACGACCCCGTGAGCCCGACCGTCGAGCTCTACGACGCCACCCTGCGCGACGGCATGGGCGGCGGCGGCATGAGCCTCACCGCCGAGGAGAAGGTCCGCGTCGTGCGGCGCCTGGACGACCTCGGGGTCGCACCTCATCGAGGCCGGGTTCCCCGCGTCGAACCCCAAGGAGCAGGAGCTGTTCGAGCTGCTGGCGGGCGAGACCCTGCAGCGCAGCGAGATCGCGGGCTTCGGGATGACGCGACGGCGCGGCGTCAGCGCCGACGCCGACGACGGCCTGCGGATCCTCGCCGAGTGCTTCGCGCCGGTCATCACGCTCGTCGGCAAGGCGAGCGTCCTGCACGTCGAGAAGGTCGTGCGGGTCGAGCGCGAGGAGAACCTCGCGATGATCGCCGAGTCGATCGCCTTCCTCGTCGGCGAGGGCAAGCGCGCGCTGCTCGACGCCGAGCACTTCTTCGACGGCTGGCTCGCCGACCCCGCATACGCGCTGGACTGCGTGCGCGCGGCGGCCGACGCCGGCGCCGAGCGCGTCGTCCTCTGCGACACGAACGGCGGGTCGCTGCCCGCGCAGATCACCGCGGCCGTCGGCGCGGTCCGCGAGGCCTTCCCGTCGCTGCCGCTCGGCATCCACACCCATGACGACGGCGGCTGCGCGGTGGCCAACACGCTCGTCGCGGTCGACGCGGGCGCCACGCAGGTGCAGGGCACGATCAACGGGATCGGCGAGCGCACCGGCAACGCGAACCTCGTGACGATCATCGCCGACCTGCAGCTCAAGATGGGCATCGAGGTGCTCGAGCCGACGCGCCTGGCGCGGCTCACGAGCACCGCGCACTTCGTCGACGAGCTGCTCAACCGCGCGCCCGATCCCGCGCAGCCGTTCGTCGGCAAGCACGCATTCGCCCACAAGGCCGGGCTGCACGCCGCGGGCATCCGCGCCGACGCCGCGACGTTCGAGCACACCGACCCGGCGCTCGTCGGGAACGCGCGCGCGGTGCTCGTCTCCGAGCTCTCCGGGCGCGGGACCATCGCCGAGAAGGCGGAGTCGGCGGGCATCGAGGTCGACGACGAGGCCGCGACGCGGATCGTCGAGCGCGTCAAGCAGCTCGAGCACCTCGGCTACCAGTTCGAGGCGGCCGACGCCTCGTTCGAGCTGCTGATGCGGCGCGAGACGGGCGCCTACGAGCCGCTGTTCCAGCTCGAGTCCTGGCGGACGATCGTCGAGCAGCGCGCCGACGGGAAGGTCGAGTGCGAGGCGACGGTGAAGCTCTGGATCGACGGCGAGCGCTACGTGCGCACCGCGGAGGGCAACGGCCCCGTCAACGCGCTCGACAGCGCGCTGCGCGACGCGATCACCGAGATCCATCCGCAGCTGGCCGGCATCGAGCTCGTGAACTACAAGGTCCGCATCCTCGACGAGACGCACGGCACGGGTGCGACGACGCGCGTCCTGATCGACGCCTCCGACGGTGACGACGTCTGGGGCACGATCGGTGTCGCCGAGAACGTCATCGCGGCCTCCTGGCAGGCGCTCGTGGACTCGCTCGTCTATCCCGAGCAGCCGGGCCGCGCCGGCGGGGCACCCGCGGCCCCGGCCACGAGCAGCGACGCGGCGTGAGCGGGGACGAGGAGGTCGTCCCGCTCGCCCGGCCGGTGCTCGGCGAGGAGGAGGAGCGCGCGGTCGTCGAGGTCCTGCGCAGCGGGCAGCTCTCGCTGGGTCCGCGCGTCCCGGCGTTCGAGCAGGCGTTCGCTGCCCGGCTGGGCGTCGCCCACGCGAGCGCGGTCTCCAGCGGCACGGCCGGCCTGCACCTGGCGCTGCGCGCCGTCGGCGTCACCGACGGGGACGAGGTCGTCACCTCGCCGTTCTCGTTCGTCGCCAGCGCGAACTCGGTCCTGTTCGAGCGCGCGCGGCCGGTCTTCGCCGACATCGACCCGGTGACGCTGAACCTCGACCCGCAGGCCGCGGCCGCCGCGGTCACCGACCGCACGACGGCGCTGCTGCCCGTCCACATCTTCGGCTACCCGGCCGATCTGCCCGCGTTCGAGGCGCTCGGCCTGCCGATCGTCGAGGACGCCTGCGAGGCGCTCGGCGCGGTCCACGCCGACGGCACGCCCGGTCGGCGGCCGCGGCCACCCGTCCGTCTTCGGCTTCTACGCCAACAAGCAGCTCACCACCGGCGAGGGCGGGATGGTCACGACGGCCGATGCCGCCGTGAAGGAGCGGATCGACAGCGAGCGCAACCAGGGCCGCGCGCCCGACATGGGCTGGCTCGACCACGACCGCCTCGGGCTTCAACTACCGCCTCAGCGACATCGCCTCGCGCCGTCGGGCATCGCGCAGCTGGACCGCCTCGACGCGCATGCTCGCCGGCGCGCGCGCGGGTCGCCGAGTCGCTACCGCGAGGCGCTCGCCGGGGTCGAGGGGCTCACGCTGCCGTGCGCCGACACCGGCGGCGACCGGCGCGGCTGGTTCGTGTTCGTCGTCCAGGTCCCGGCCGACGGCCCGGCGCGCGACGACGTCGTCGTGGCGCTGCGCGAGCACGGCGTCCAGAGCAAGCCCTACCTGCCGGCGATCCACCTCATGACCCTCTACCGCGAGCGCTTCGGCCATCGCGAGGGCGAGTTCCCGGTCTGCGAGGACGTCGCCGCGCGCTCGATCGCGCTGCCGTTCTTCCCGGAGATGACCGACGGGCAGGTCGAGCGCGTGGCGCACGGCGCTGCGCCGGGTCCTCGGGCGCGCCTAGACTCGCCGCGGCATGTCGCGCTTCGCCGAGCCCCAGGACCCGGACTTCGCGTCCATCAACCGGTCGCTCGACGTCGATCGCCGCCTCTGGCCGTACGACGTCGCGCAGTCGCGCGCCCACGCGCGGATGCTCGCCGCGCAGGGGATCATCGACGACGCCGACCGCGACGCACTGCTCGCCGGGCTCGACGCCGTCGAGGCCGAGCTGCGCGGCGGCACGTTCCCGTTCCGGGAGGACGACGAGGACATCCACATGGCGGTCGAGCGCCGCCTGACCGAGCTCGCCGGGCCGGTCGGCGGCAAGCTCCACACCGCCCGCTCGCGCAACGACCAGGTCGCGACCGACGTCGCGCTGTTCGTGCGCGAGGCGGCCGCACGAGATGGCGCGAGCGGATCGCGGACCTCATGGCCGCGCTCGCTCGACGCCGCCGAGGCGCACCTGCGACTGGCCGCTGCCGGGGTACACGCACCTGCAGCGCGCGCAGCCCGTCTACCTCGGCCATCACCTGCTCGCCTACGTCTGGATGCTCGAGCGCGACCGCAGCCGCTTCCGGTTCGTCGGCGACCCAGGTCGCCGACCTGCCGCTCGGCGCGGGTGCCCTGGCGGGCGTGAACTTCGACACCGACCGGCGGCATGGTCGCCGCGGAGCTCGGCTTCACCGGGGTCGCGCCGAACTCGCTCGACGCGGTCGCCAACCGCGACTTCGTCCTGGACTGGATCGGCGCGGCCGCGACCTGCGCGACGCACCTCTCGCGCCTGGGCGCCGAGCTCGTCCTGTGGTCGAGCGAGGAGTTCGGCTTCGTGCGCCTGTCCGACGCGTGGACGAGCGGCAGCTCGATCATGCCGCAGAAGAAGAACCCCGACGCCGCCGAGCTGCTGCGCGCGAAGGCCCCGCGCGTCGTCGGCCACCTGTCGGCGATGTACGGCGTCCTGCACGCGCTCCCGCTGACCTACAACAAGGACATGCAGGAGGACAAGACGCATCTGTTCGACGCGGTCGACACGCTGCGGCTGTGCCTGGCGGCATCCTCCGGGCATGGTGCGCGGCGCGACCTTCGACCGCGAGCGGATGGCGGACGCGGCCTCCGACGACCTGATCGCCGCGACGGACATCGCCGATCTGCTCGTGAAGCGCGGCGTGCCGTTCCGCGAGTGCCACGGCATCGTCGCGGGGCTCGTGCTGAAGGCCGTGACGGAGGGCCGCACCCTGTCGGACTTCTCGCCCGACGAGCTCCGCGCACACTCCGAGCACCTGGACGCCGGCGTCGCCGAGGTCCTCACGCGCACGTCCTGGCTCGAGTCGAAGGTCAGCGAGGGCGGCACCGCGTCCGCGCGCGTGCGCGAGCAGCTCGCGCTCGCTCGGCAGCTGCTCCAGGGCTGATGGCGGCGGCGCTGCCCGCCGGGTTCTACGCGCGGCCGGTCGTCGATGTCGCGCGGGATCTCGTCGGCTGCGTCGTGCGTCACGGCGCAGCGGCCGGACTGATCGTCGAGACCGAGGCCTACCACGACTCCGAGCCCGCCTGCCACGCGTTCGCGGGGCTCACGCCGCGCACGGCGACGCTGTTCGCTGCGCCCGGGACCGCCTACGTCTATCGCTCGTATGGCGTGCACGCCCTGCTGAACGCCGTCTGCGAGGACGCCGACACGGGCGCGGCGGTCCTGCTGCGAGCCCTGGAGCCGCTCGACGGCGTCGAGGAGATGCGCGCGCGCCGCGGCCGGGAGCGGCGGGAGGAGCTCTGCTCCGGGCCGGGCAAGCTGACACAGGCCCTCGGCGTGGGGCTCGACCGCAACGCGACGAGCCTCGTGCGCGGGCCGGTCCGCATCGAGGCCCGGCCCGCCGGGACGCCCGCGCCGCGGCTGATCGTCGGCCCGCGCATCGGGATCACGCGCGCGATGGACCTGCCGTGGCGCTTCTGCGCGGCCGGCAGCCGCTGCGTGTCACGGCCCTGGCCGCGCGGGCTGCGGGAGACCGTCAGCCCGCCGGTGGCGTGACGCCGCCGGCCTCGACGCCGCCGCCGCCGCCTCTCGGGCGCGGGCGCGGGCTCCGGTGCGGGCGCCGGCTCGGGCGCAGGCGCGGGTGCGGGAGCAGGCGTTGGCGCCGGTTCGGCGTTTCCACCGCCTCCTCCTCCGTTCCCACCGCCGCCGCCGGTCTCGCCGCCGGACCTGGGCTTCGCCGTACCGCCGCCGTCGCCGCCGTCCTGGCCGGACGTGTCGCCGCCCGATCCGCCGATGACCTGATCGCCCAGCTCGGCGGCGGGGTCGACCGCGTCGGGCGCCTCCTTGCCCTCGCGGCGGGCCTTGCGCTCGGCGATGCGCTGCTTGGCGATCGCCCCGGCCTGGACGACGAAGTCGCGCCAGATCTGGGCCGGGAAGGTGCCGCCCGCGACCGGCTCGCCGTCGAACTCGGTCTTCATCGGCGTGAGCTTGTCCGGGTAGCCCACCCAGACGGCGATGGTCAGCTCGCGGGTGAACCCGACGAACCACGCGTCGCCGAAGTCCTCCGTCGTGCCGGTCTTGCCGGCCGCGAAGCCGCCGTAGGCCGCGCGCTTGCCGGTGCCGCTGGAGACCACGGTCTGCATCTGCTGCGTCGTCAGCGCGGCCACCTCGGGTGAGAGGACGCGCTTCGTCTTCACGCGGTTGCGGGCGATCAGCCGGTCGGTCGCGATCGACCGCACGTCGCGGATCCCGACCGGGCCCCGGTCGGGCGCGCCGAGGGTGCCCCACACGCGCTTGCCGCCGGTCGCGAACGTCTCGTACGCGTGCGCCCAGTCGAGGACCGAGACGCCGCGCTTGAACGCGCCGAGGGTCATCGCCGGGTTCGTGGAGACGTCCGTCCGCACGCCCATCCGCTCGATCAGCCGGGCGACCCGCTTGGTCCCGGTCGCGATGCCGGCCGCGGCGAAGACGGCGTTGTCGGAGAACGTCAGCGCCGAGCCGAGGTCGCGGGCGCCGGCGTAGGAGTTGTCGAAGTTGTTGACGATGAACTTCTCCTGGCCGCCGGTGCCGGGCACGTCGAACTCGCGCTTGCGCGAGGGCCAGACCGACCCGAGCCCGTAGCCCTGCTTCATCGCCTCGGCGAGGATGAACGGCTTCACGGTCGAGCCCGGCTGGCGCTCGCCCTGCGTGGCCAGGTTGAACGGCCGCTCACGGTAGTTCGTGCTGTTCACGAGCGCGCGGACCTCGCCCGTCCGGTTGTCGATGGCGACCATGGCCGCCGCGGGGCCGTCGGGGTTCGGCAGCGAGGTGTCGATCGCGCGCTGGGCGGCGTTCTGCAGGTCGACGTCAAGCGTCGTGCGGACCCGCAGCCCGCCCTCGAAGGCCCGCCGAGCGCCGAACTCCTCGACGAGCTGCTGGCTGACCCACGTCGTGAAGTACGGCGCCTTCGTGTCGACGCTCGGCGGCACGATGTTGCCGGGGAGGGCCTGCTGGGTGCCGTCCTGGTACTCGGCGCGGGTGATCTTGCCCTGCTCGAGCATCTTCGCCAGCACGATGTTGCGCCGGCGCGTGGCGGCCTCGGGATGGGCGACGGGGTCGAAGGCGCTCGGGTTGGCCACGACGCCGGCGAGCAGCGCGGCCTCGGCGGCGGTGAGCTCCTTGGCGCATGGCCGCGCCCGGGTCCCGCAGCCCACGTGGTTGGGATCCGCCCCGAAGTAGACCCGCGCCGCCGACTCGATCCCGTACGCGCCGTTCCCGAAGTAGATCGAGTTCAGATACTGCGGTGAGGATCTTGTTCTTCGACCAGCGGCGGGTCAGGTGGTAGGCCAGCGCCGACTCGCGCAGCTTCTGGAAGACGGTGCGCTCGTCCTGCGCCTCGGTCGCGTTCTTGACGAACTGCTGGGTGATCGTCGAGCCGCCCTGGCGCGGCGCCGCCCTTGACGACGTCCTGGAAGAAGGCGCGCCCGATGCCGCGCACGTCCACGCCGGCGTTCTCGTAGAAGCGCTCGTCCTCGACCGAGATGATCGCGTTGCGCATG
>CAVPCS010000009.1:132500-149505 GCA_963702505.1 uncultured Actinomycetes bacterium
TGCATAACGAGCCAGCGAGTTGCTCGTGTGCGGCAAGGTTAAGCGATGAGCGGAGCCGTAGCGAAAGCGAGTCCGAACAGGGCGACAGAGTCGTACGCGGCAGACCCGAAACTGAGCGAGCTACCCATGGGCAGGCTGAAGCGGGGGTAAGACCTCGTGGAGGGCCGAACCGACCTAGGTTGAAAACTGGGCGGATGACCTGTGGGTCGGAGTGAAAGGCTAATCAAGCTCAGTGATATCTGGTTCTCTCCGAAATATATTTAGGTATAGCCTCGGATAAATTGCGTTGTGGCCGTAGAGCACTGTTTGGACTAGGGGGCCTACCAGCTTACCGACTTCAGGCAAACTCCGAAGACCACCAACGTCTACTCCGGGAGTCAGTTGCTGAGGGATAAACTTCAGCGTCGAAAGGGAAACAGCCCAGACCGCCGGCTAAGGTCCCAAAGTACGTGCTAAGTGGTAAACGATGTCCGGGTGCACAGACAACCAGGAGGTTGGCTTAGAGGCAGCCATCCTTGAAAGAGTGCGTAACAGCTCACTGGTCAAGTGTCCGGGCGCGGATAATGTAACGGGGCTCAAGCACGTCACCGAAGCCGCGGGTGTGTGAGGTCTACGGACCGATCACGCGGTAGGAGAGCGTTCCCATGCGAGTGAAGCGGCGGCGTAAGCCAGCCGTGGACGCCTGGGAAGTGAGAATGCTGGCATGAGTAACGAAAGAGGGGTGAGAATCCCCTCCGCCGATTGCCCAAGGATTCCTGAGTAAAGTTCGTCTGCTCAGGGTTAGTCAGGACCTAAGGCGAGGCCGAAAGGCGTAGTCGATGGCGAACAGGTTGATATTCCTGTACCACGTCGCTTCCGTTTGACCGATGGGGGGACGAGGAAGGCTAAGGGAACCCAGGCGATGGTCGTCCTGGGGTAAGCATGTAGGGGTGGTCCTTAGTCAAATGCGGGACCGCATAACCTGAGGTGCGATGCCAGCTGGCTCATGAGCCGGCGAGTCCCTGACGCCATACCTCCGAGAAAAGCCTCTAGGGAGGAAGCGCGTGCCCGTACCAAAACCGACACAGGTGGGCAAGTAGAGAATACTAAGGTGATCGAGATAACCATCGTTAAGGAACTCGGCAAAATCGCTCCGTAACTTCGGGAGAAGGAGCGCCCCAGTAGGGTGAAGCCGCTTGCCGGTGGAGCCCGAGGGGGCCGCAGTGAATAGGCTGAAGCGACTGTTTACCAAAAACACAGGTCTCTGCTAAGTCGAAAGACGACGTATAGGGGCTGACGCCTGCCCGGTGCCGGAAGGTTACGTGGAGAGGTTAGGGTTCGCCCGAAGCTTCGAAGCTAAGCCCCGGTAAACGGCGGCCGTAACTATAACGGTCCTAAGGTAGCGAAATTCCTTGTCGGGTAAGTTCCGACCTGCACGAATGGCGTAACGACTTCAGCGCTGTCTCAACGATGGGCTCGGTGAAATTCCAGTCTCGGTGAAGATGCCGAGTACCCGCGGCTAGACGGAAAGACCCCGTGCACCTTTACTACACCCTGATATTGGTGTTCGATGCATTTCGTTCAGAATAGGTGGGAGGCTTTGAAGCACCGGCTGCGGCTGGTGTGGAGCCAACTTTGAGATACCACCCTTGATGTATTGGACATCTAACATCGCGCCGTGAATCCGGGCGGTGAACAGTGTCAGGCGGGTAGTTTGACTGGGGCGGTCGCCTCCTAAAATGTAACGGAGGCGTGCAAAGGTTCCCTCAGCACGGTCGGAAATCGTGCGTAGAGTGCAATGGCAACAAGGGAGCTTGACTGCGAGACCGACGGGTCGAGCAGGTGCGAAAGCAGGTCATAGTGATCCGGCAGTAGCAAGTGGAAGCGCTGTCGCTCAACGGATAAAAGGTACTCCGGGGATAACAGGCTTATCGCGCCCAAGAGTCCACATCGACGGCGCGGTTTGGCACCTCGATGTCGGCTCGTCGCATCCTGGGGCTGAAGTAGGTCCCAAGGGTTGGGCTGTTCGCCCATTAAAGCGGCACGCGAGCTGGGTTCAGAACGTCGTGAGACAGTTCGGTCCCTATCTGCCGTGGGCGTTGGAGAATTGAGAGGATTTGCCCCTAGTACGAGAGGACCGGGGTGAACGTTCCTCTGGTGTAGCTGTTGTCCTGCCAAGGGCACCGCAGCTTAGCTACGAACGGATCGGATAACCGCTGAAGGCATCTAAGCGGGAAGCCGGCCTCGAGATGAATTCTCCCATCCCCTAGAGGGAGTAAGGACCCTGGTAGACCACCAGGTTGATAGGCCGGATCTGGAAGCGCGGCAACGCGTGAAGGAGACCGGTACTAATGGTCCGAGGGCTTGACGGTTCTTTTTTGATCCCCGTTTCTACGGTGGCTGCGTGCGGTTTTCAAGGTCCGTCGAGACGGGTCGGTCTCGACAATTTCCGGTGGCTATAGCGAGGGGGAAACACCTCTTCCCATTCCGAACAGAGCAGTTAAGCCCCTCAGCGCCGATGGTACTTGGCCCTTCGGGCCTGGGAGAGTAGGTCGCCGCCGGTTTACTTTGAAAGGGCCGCCCCACGGGGCGGCCCTTTCTCGTTCCCACGCCGGAGGCGGCGCGGTGACGTCGTGTGGCGTGCGCTCAGGAGCGGGACGCGCGGTCTGCGGCCCGGCACGCCGGCGCGGGACGCGGTGCGGCGGGCGGCGCTCCGCGGAGGAGGCACAGCTGCGGTGCGGCGGGTGCGGCGCCGGGCCGGCGTGCGCGCAGGCGCGGCTCCAGGGGCGTGCGGTGCGGGTGGGGAATGAGGCTGCGGCCCGACGCGGCGCCGGGGGACCCGGCGCCGCGCACGGCCGCGGACTCGCCGGGCTCGAGCACGACCGCCTCGAGTGTCGCGAAGGCGACGGCGGTGCGCAGAGCGCGGTGCAGGAGCGAGGGGCGAGCGGGGTCTGACGACGAAGAGGCGAACATGTGTTCGGCAAGCTAGGCGGGGCTCGGACGGATGGGGCGAACAGACGTTCGTGGGCGCGAATTCCCCGTGTTCATCGGGTTTCGGCTGCAACGGTTCGTGCAGCCGGCCGCCGGCGCCCGTAGGATCCGGCAGGTGATTCACCTGCGGATCATCAGCCCGGTGGGACGGACCGAGGAGGTTCTCGACCTGCTGCAGCGCTGCTCGAGCACCGTCAGCATCGTGGCCTACCGGGGCGCCGCCGTGGACCCGCCCGGCGACGTCATCTCGTGCGACGTCGCCGAGGAGGACGCCAGCTACCTCGTCGCGGACCTGCGCGCCATGCGCATCCACGAGCGAGGGGAGCATCGACCTGGACCGGCTCGACGCGAGCGTGTCCTCGCGTCCGCAGGAGGCGGAGCGCCTGGCGCCCGGGGCCTCGGCGGACGCGGTGCTCTGGGAGAACGTCGGCGCGAAGATCGCCGACCAGGGGTTCGTCAGCTGGGGCCTGGTCGCGCTGTTCTCGCTCGCCGGCGTCATCGCGAGCGTCGGGATCCTCATCGACTCCGCGCCGATCGTCGTCGGCGCGATGGCCGTGAGCCCGGACTTCGGGCCGATCGCGGCCTTCTCGGTCGGCGTCGTCCGCCGCCGGCGGGACTACGTCGTCGGCGGGTTCGGGGCCGTTACGATCGGATTCACCGCCGCGATCGTGTTCGCGTTGCTGTCGACGGTGTTTCTGCGCTGCGTCGGTGTCGCGCCGGACGAGTTCCGGCGGATCGGCAACAGCATGGCGCAGGCGATCGCGGCGCCCGACGGGTTCTCGGTCGTCGTCGCGCTCTGCGCCGGTGCCGCAGGGATGCTGTCGGTCACCCTGGGCAAGTCGGCCGCGCTCGTCGGCGTCGCGATCTCGATCACGACGATCCCCGCCGCGGCGGACATCGGGCTCTCGCTCGCCTACGGCGACCGGGTGTCGTTCCGCGGGTCGGCGCTCCAGCTCGCGCTGAACATCATCAGCCTGCTCGTCGCAGCGACCCTCACCCTGATGATCCAGCGCACGATCTACGTGCGCAGGCGCCGGCGGCACCGGCTCGGCATGGGGCTGGCGCCGCTGCGCGAGCCGCTCGGGCGGTTCGGCTACACCAGCGAGGAGCCCTCACCGGCGGTGGCTCCCGCGGACGCCGTCACACCGCCGACCCCAGCGACGCCCACACCTCGATCTTCGTCCGAACCCGATGATGACCTCGCTCGTGAAGCCGCTCGTCGAGGCATGGCCTCCCAGGTCGGGCGTGCGCACGCCCGCGGCGCTCGCCTCCAGCACGGCCTCGTAGATCGCCCGCGACGCCCGCTCGAGCTCGGGGCGGTCCGGCGAGGCGTACTGCAGGACCGCGGCGCACGCCAGGATCATCGCCATCGGGTTCGCGAGGTCCTTGCCCTCCAGCGCCGGCGCGGTGCCGTGCGGCGCCTCGGCCATGGCGACGGTCGTGCGCAGTCGTCGTCGAAGGCCAGCAGGACCGACTCGGCGCCGGCGATCGAGCCGAACATCGGCATCACGAGGTCGCTCAGGCAGTCCCCGTCGCGGTTGAGCGCCGGCACGACGAGCGGGACGTCGGCGGAGCGGTGATCAGCCCCGCGTAGGTCGCGTCGATCAGGACCGGCTGGTAGGGCACGTCCGCGTGGCGCGCCGCGGCGGCGTCCATCTCCTCCTTGAGCATGCCTTCGTAGACGGGGGAGACCGTCCACTTCGGGCCGCCGTAGACGCGTCCCGCCCATCCTCCGCGCCTGCCGGAAGGCGTACTCGGCGACGGCGCGGCAGGTTCCCCGCGTGATCCGCTCGGTGCGGAAGGCGACCTCGTCGGCAGCGCCGTCCGCGCCCTCACGCCACTGCTCGGCGCCATAGGCGTCCTCGACGGCCATGCGCACGATCGAGATGGGGGGTGGACGCCGGCGACCGGCGTCACGCCCGGGATCCGCCGGCCGGTGCGGATGATCACGCGCCCGCCCACGTCCTCGCGCAGGATGCGGTTGGGGGAGCCCACGTCGTCGGCGCCCTCCGGCGTCACCGTCGCCGCCTTGATCCCGAAACCCGCCTCGCGCATCGCGGCGGCCGCCTCGCGCACGACGCCGTTGGCGTCGCGCGCCGGGCCGCGAGCGACAGGTCGAAGCGCCGCAGGTCGAGCGGGGCACCGATCACGTCGGGCTCGATCACGCGCAGCGCCTGGTCGAGCAGTTCCTGGCCGGTCTGGTCGCCCTCGAGGACGACGATGGCGACGGGATCGGGCATGTGCGCCACGATATCCGGCGGCGTCGTGCCGCCGGAACGGGCGGATAGGCTGGCGGCGATGACGGGCGAGCACTGCAGCTGGTGCGGCGCGGCGGTCGCGGCCGGTGACGGCCTGCGCGCGTTCGAGCCCGCCGGCGAGCGCCGTGCCGTGTTCTGCCGGCTCGAGCACGTCGTCCCGTGGGTGATCCGCGGCGCTCACTGGGCGCCCGGGACCGTGGACCCCGGCGAGCTGCGCGACGGTCTCGAGGAGTGCTGCGCGCGCTGCGGCGAGCCGCTCGGAGACACGCACGTGCTGCTCGTGCGCCACCGCGGCGAGCACCGCATCGCGGACGCGTTCTGCGGCGTCGCCCACATGCAGGCGTGGGCGAGCGCCGGCGGGCGCTGGGCCTGAGCTCAGGCGGGGACGGGCGCCAGCGTCGCGGGGTCCCCAGGAGCCGGAGGACGAACGGCGTGCGCAGGACCGCGGCGTACCGCGGCCGCGTGGTCAAGACCCGTCGCCGTCCGGCTTCGGGTCGAGGCCGAGCTCGCCGGACACGCCCTCGAGCGCGCCGATCACGATCGTGACGTGCTCGTCGAAGTCGACGCCGAGCAGCTCGGCCCCGCGGGTGACGTCCTCGCGGTTCACCGCCGCGGCGAAGCTCGGCTGCTTCAGCTTCTTCTTCACCGACTTGGGTGTGAGGCCGTGGATCCCCTGAGGGCGCACGTACGCGCACGCGAGCACGAAGCCGGAGAGCTCGTCGACCGCGTAGAGGGTCTTCTCCATGTCCGACTCGCGCGCGACCTCCATGTAGTCGGCGTGCGAGGCGATCGCGCGGACGATCGCGGGATCCACGCCGCGCTCGGTCAGCACCCGCATCGCGGTGCGGGGATGCCCGTCCTCGGCGTCCATGTCGGGATGGCGCTCGTAGTCCATGTCGTGGAGCAGCCCGACGACGCCCCACAACTCCACGTCGGCCCCGTTGCGCAGCGCATAGGCGCGCATCGACGCCTCGACCGCCTGGCAGTGGCGGCGGAGCGGCTCGGAGTCCACCCAGTCGCAGAGCAGGGACCAGGCCTCGGTGCGCGAAAGCCCTGAGGACATGGCTGTTACCCTAGCCCAGCGCCCGCGCCAGGCGGCCTCGGCGCCCCCCGCTATGGAGAAGTTCGTCATCGAGGGCGGCACGCCCCTGAGCGGTACGGTCGTGCCCGCCGGGAACAAGAACGGCGCCCTGCCGATCCTCGCCGCATGCGTGCTCTCGAGCGAGGAGATCGTCGTCCGCAACGTCCCGCGGATCCGCGACGTCGAGGCGATGCTCGCGGTGCTCGAGGGCCTCGGCGTCACCGTCAACCGGCTCGGCGAGCACGAGATCAGCCTGTGCGCCGCCGACGTCGACCCGCACGCTGAGATCGACCGCGGCCGCGCGGAGGCCATCCGCGCGTCGTTCCTGCTCGCCGGCCCGCTGCTGGCGCGCTTCGGCCGGGCGGTGATGCCGCCGCCCGGCGGCGACGTGATCGGGCGCCGGCGGCTGGACCCGCACCTCGACGGCTTCGCCGCGCTCGGCGCGAGCTTCCGCCACGAGCGGGACATCGTCATCGACGCGCCCGTCGGCGGCCTGCGCGCCGGCGCAGATCTTCATGGACGAGCCGTCGGTGATGGCGACCGAGAACGTCGCTCATGGCGGCGGCGCTCACGCCGGGCGAGACCGTCATCGGCAACGCCGCCTGCGAGCCGCACGTCCAGGACCTCGCGCGCATGCTCGTGAAGATGGGCGCCGACATCCGCGGCATCGGCTCGAACATCCTCACGATCACCGGTCGCAAGGAGCTCGGCGGCTGCGTGCACGACATCGGACCCGACCACATCGAGATCGGCTCGTTCATGGCGCTGGCCGGCGTCACGGGCGGCGAGATGCGGATCCGCGACACCGACCCGCGACGACCTGCGGATGATCCGCCTGGTGTTCTCCAAGCTCGGCCTGCACAGCGAGCTGGACGGCGCCGACGTGCTCGTGCCCGGCGGCCAGAAGCTGATCGCGGCGCGCGACGTCGGCGAGTACAAGGCCAAGGTGCAGGACGGCCCGTGGCCGGCGTTCCCGGCCGACCTCACGTCGATCGCCGTCGCGCTGGCGACGCAGGTCGAGGGCTCGGTGCTCATCCACGAGTGGATGTTCGAGAACCGCATGATCTTCACCGACAAGCTCGTCCTGATGGGCGCGCGACATCACGATGTGCGACCCCCACCGCGCGATCGTCAGCGGACCCTCGCGGCTGCGCGGCGAGCGCGTCGAGTCGCCCGACATCCGCGCCGGGATGGCGATGCTGATCGCGGCGCTGTGCGCGGACGGCCGCAGCGAGATCGGCAACATCCGCCAGATCGACCGCGGCTACGAGCGGATCGACGAGCGCCTGCGGGAGCTCGGCGGGCGGATCGAGCGGGTCGCGACCGACCCGAGCCCGTCCCCGCGTAAGCTCGGCCTGAACCCCGGATCCGACGGCCGACCCCTGTGACCCTGCGCATTCCCAGCGGTACCCGCGACGTGCTCCCCGAGGAGATGCGCGCGCTGCGCCGCATCACCGGGGCGCTGATGGAGACCTTCGACCGCTTCGGCTACGGCGAGATCTCCACGCCGGCGGTCGAGTACGAGGAGACGCTCCGGCTCGCGCACCTCGGCCTCAAGCCGTGCCTACCGGGTGGTCGACGACCACGGTGCGCTGCTCGCGCTGCGCGCCGACATGACGGTCCCGATCGCGCGGGTCGTCGCGACGCGCTACGCCGATTCCGAGCCCCCGCTGCGGTTCTGTTACGCCGCCCACGCCTACCGCGCCGTCCGCCCGCACCAGGGCAGACGCGCGAGTTCCTGCAGTCCGGCGTCGAACTGGTGGGGGCGCCCGGGCCCGCAGGCACCGCAGAGGTGCTGACCGTCCTGGTGCGCGCGCTGGAGGCGACCGGGCTGCGCGACTTCAGCGTCGGCGTCGGCGACGCGATGCTCTACCCACAGCTGCTGGGCGCCTACGGCGTGACGGACGCCGCGCGCGAGCAGCTCCTGCACGAGCTGGCGACGCGCGACCTCGTCGGCATCGACCGGGTCGTCGCGGGCCTGGGCCTGAGCGCGGAGGCCGCCGAGATGCTCGCGCGGATCCCGCGCATGCGCGGCGGGCCCGACGTGCTCGACGCGCCCCCCGGGCCGCTCCGTGACGCGCTCGACGGGCTGCGTGCCGTCGTCGCCGGCCTGGAGCCCGACGTCGCGCAGCGGGTCATCGTCGACCTGGGCCGGTTCCCGCGGCTGGGCTACTACACCGGCACGATGTTCGAGGTCTACGACCCCCAGCTCGGGGAGCCGCTCGGCGGGGGCGGCCGCTACGACGACCTGCTCGGCCGCTTCGGGCGCCCCCTGCCGGCCGTCGGCTTCGCGCTCGCCGTGGACCGGCTGCATGCGGCGCTCGCCGGCGAGGAACGCGGGGAGACGAGCCGGTGAACCGCTTCGGCCTGACCATCGCCGTCCCGCGGGGCGCACTGCTCGGCGAGACGCTCGACGCGCTCGAGGGCATCGGGATCGACACCGCCGAGGTGCGCGCCAACGACCGCAAGCTCCTCTTCGAGCGACGTCGGGATCGTCACCATGCGCCCGTCCGACGTCGCGACATACGTCGAGGCCGGCGCCGCGGACATCGGCATCACCGGCAAGGACGTGCTGATGGAACAGCACGAGCGCCAGGTGTTCGAGCTGCTGGACCTCGGGTTCGGGCCGTGCCGGATGATCGTCGCCTCGCCCGCCGGGCCGGACAAGGCCGCGGAGGCGCTGCGCCGCCTGGGCGTCATGCGCGTGGCGACGAAGTACCCCCACATCGCCGGTGAGTACTTCGAGCGCACCGGCAGGCAGGCCGAGATCGTCGAGGTCAAGGGCTCCGTCGAGCTGGCCCCGCTCACCGGCCTCGCGGAGGCGATCGTCGACCTCACCGCCACCGGGACACCCTGCGCGAGAACGGCCTGGAGATCCGCGAGGAGATCGCCACCTCGACGGCCCGGCTGATCGCCAACCGGGTGGCCCACCGCGTGAAGGCCGACAGCGTCGACGCGATCGTCGAGGCGCTGCGTGGCGGCTAGCACCCGGCTGCGGCTGGACGACCCGCTGGCCGCCGGCGCGGTCGCCGGCGCGGTCCGCGCGCTCGTGCCGCCCGCGGCGGCCATCACCGCGGAGGTCGCGGCGATCGTCGATGCGGTGCGTGACGGGGGCGACGCGGCGCTGGCGGACCACGCTCGCCGCCTGGACGGGGTGGAGGGCGAGCTGCGCGTCACCGCCGCCGAGCTCGACGCGGCGCTCGCCGCGCTGGACCCGGGCGTCCGGGCCGCGCTCGAGCTCGCGATCGAGAACGTCGGCGCGGTCGCGCGCGCCGGCCTCGGCGCCGACGTGGAGGTCCCGCTGGCGCAGGGGCAGATCGTCCGGCTGCGGGAGGTGCCCGTCCGGCGCGCGGCGGTCTACGTGCCCGGCGGCCGGGCGCCCTACCCGAGCAGCGTCGTCATGGGTGCGGTCACCGCGCAGGCCGCCGGGGTCGACGAGGTCGTCGTCTGCGCACCCGGCGGGCATCCGGTGATCCTCGCCGCGTGCGCGCTCTGCGGCGTCGGCGAGGTCCACCGCGTCGGCGGGGCGCACGCGATCTCCGCGCTCGCCACGGCACCGAGACGATCCCGCGCGTCGACGTCATCGTCGGGACCCGGGAACACGTGGGTCCAGGAGGCCAAGCGGCTCGTCTCGGGGATCGTCGGGATCGACGGCTTCGCCGGTCCGAGCGACGTGCTCGTCGTGGCCTCCGAGGGCGCCGATGCGGCGCTCGTCGCGATCGACCTGCTCGCCCAGGCCGAGCACGGCGAAGGGTCGCTCGCGGTCGCCGTCAGCGAGGACGACGCGCTCCTGGACGACATCGAGGCCCAGCTGGCCGACGCCGCCGACAGCGGCGCGGCGCTCGCGCTCGTCGGCGTACCCGACATCGCGACGGCGCTCGCGTTCGCCGAGGCGTTCGCGCCCGAGCACCTGGAGCTGCAGGGCGCCGTGGCCGAGGCGCTGGCGCCGGAGGTGCGCTCCGCCGGCTGTCTGTTCGTCGGCTCGCCGAGCGCCACCGCCTTCGGCGACTACGTCGCGGGGTCCAACCACACGCTGCCGACGGGCGGGGCGGCGCGGTTCGCCTCCGGGCTCAACGTCCGCCACTTCCGCCGCCGCATGAGCGAGGTCCGCATCGGGGACGCCGCGAACGCACTGGCGCGCCCGGAGCGGCGCTCGCGCGGGCCGAGGGATTCGACCTGCACGCAGCATCCATGGAGGTTCGGGAGAATGGGCGCCCATGACCCGCCGCGCTGACATCGACCGCGAGACGGCCGAGACCCGGATCCACCTCGAGCTCGGGCTCGACGGGACGGGCGCCGGCGAGCGCCGGACGGGCGTCGGGTTCCTCGACCACATGCTCGACCTGCTCGCGCGCCACGGCCGTCTGGACCTCGTCGTGGATGTCACCGGCGACCTGCAGACCGGGGCGCACCACACCGTCGAGGACACGGGCCTCGCACTGGGCCGCGCGCTCGACGAGGCGCTCGGCGACCGCTCGGGCATCACCCGGTACGGGCATGCGGTCGTCCCGATGGACGAGGCGCGCGCGCTGTGCGCGATCGACATCTCCGGGCGCCCGCTGCTCGTGTTCGACGCCGACCTGCCGCCGGGCGGCACGGGCGGCATGGACCACGAGCTCGTCGACGAGTTCTTCCGCGCGGTCGCCAGCACCGCCCGCATGACGCTCCACCTGGAGATCCAGCGCGGAACGAATGCCCACCACATGATCGAGGCGCTCTTCAAGGCCTTCGCCCGCGCGCTGCGCCAGGCGTCGCGATCGACCCCGACGAGCACGGCGTGCCGTCGACGAAGGGGACGCTCACCGACTGATGACGGCCGCAGGCGCGACGATCGGGATCGTGGACTACGGCGCGGGGAACCGCCGGTCGGTCGAGAAGGCCGTCGAGCGCGTCGGCGCGCGCGCCGTGCTGACCGCCGACCACGACGCGCTGCGCGCCGCCGACGGGCTGATCCTGCCCGGCGTGGGGGCGTTCCCGGCCGGGATGGAGCTCCTGCGGGCCGGGGGGTTCGACGAGCTGCTCCACGAGCGCGCCGCCGCCGCGGTGCCGATCTTCGGTGCGTGCCTCGGGATGCAGCTGCTCTTCGACACGTCGACCGAGCACGACGGCGCACAGGGCCTGGGACTCATCCCCGGAACGGTCCGCCATCTCTCGGCGCCGGGCCTGAAGCTCCCGCACATCGGCTGGGCCGACGTGCGCTGGGCCCGGACCTCGCCGCTCCTGGACGGCCTGCCCGATCCGGCCGTCTTCTACCACGTGCATTCCTACGTCCCGCACCCCGATGACGAGGCGGACGTGCTCGGCGTGAGTGAGTACGGGACGCCGTTCGCCAGTGTCGTCGGCCGCGGCTCGGTCTACGGCGCGCAGTTCCACCCGGAGAAGTCATCCGTCCACGGACTGCGCATGCTCGCCAACTTCGCCGCGCTCGCCGCGCGGACACCCGCATGATCCTCTACCCCGCCATCGACATCCTCGACGGCCAGGCCGTGCGCCTGGTCCAGGGCGACTTCGACGACCGCACCGTCTACCGCGACTCGCCGCTGGAGGCGGCCCGGGCCTGGGTCGACGCGGGGGCGCGGTTCCTCCACGTCGTCGACCTCGACGGTGCCAAGAGCGGCGCGCCGGCCAACCTCGACCACGTCGCCGCGATCACCAGCGCGCTCGCCGTGCCCGTCCAGCTCGGCGGCGGCCTGCGGTCGCTGGCGTCGGTGCGCGCCGCGCTCGACGCCGGGGTGGAGCGCGTGATCCTCGGGACCGCCGCGCTGCGCGACGTCGACCTGCTCGACGACTGCCTCGGCGCCTTCCGCGAGCGGGTGATCGTCAGCATCGACGCCCGCGGCGGGCGCGTGTCGGTCTCCGGCTGGCAGGAGAGCACCGGGCTGCCGGCGGAGGACGTCATCGAGTCCCTGCAGCATCGCGGGGTGCGCTCGTTCGTCTACTCCAACGTCGACCGCGACGGCATGCTCGGCGGGGTCGACACCGACGAGGTCGAGCGGATCGCCGCGGTCGTGCGGGGCCGGTTCATCTACTCCGGCGGCGTCGGCACCGTGGACGACCTGCGCGCGCTCGCCGAGCTGCGGCAGGTGAACCTCGGCGGGGTGATCGTCGGCAAGGCGCTGTACGAGGGCCGGTTCACCGTGGCCGAGGGCCAGGCCGCCCTCAAGGGCCGCTGAGCGCCCTACCCTCGACGCCGTGCACATGAAGCGGATCATCCCGTGCCTGGACGTGGACGACGGCCGCGTCGTCAAGGGCACGAACTTCGTGGACATCCGCGACGCCGGCGACCCCGTCGACCTCGCCGTGCGGTACGACGCGGAGGGCGCCGACGAGCTCGTGTTCCTCGACATCACGGCGACCCACGAGCGGCGCGACACGGTCGCCAAGCTCGCGCGCCGCACCGCCGACGACGTCTTCATTCCCTTCACGATCGGCGGCGGGATCCGCTCGGTCGCGGACGCGCAGGCGGTGCTGGACGCCGGGGCCGACAAGGTCAGCGTGAACTCCGCGGCGCTCGCCCGCCCGGAGCTGCTCGACGAGCTCAGCGCCCGCTTCGGCGCGCAGTGCGTCGTCCTCGCCGTGGACGCGAAGGCGCGCGATGCGCGCAGCCGCAGGCGGGCTGGGAGGCGTACGTCGCCGGCGGGCGCAACCCCACCGGCCGCGACGCGGTCGCCTGGTGCCGCGAGGCCGTCGAGCGCGGTGCGGGGGAGATCCTGCTGACCAGCATGGACCGGGACGGCACGAGCGACGGCTACGACCTGCCGCTCACGACGCGGTCGCCGAGGCGGTCGCGGTCCCCGTCATCGCCTCGGGCGGCGCGGGTACGCTCGACCACCTCGTCGACGCGCTGCGCGCGGGCGCCGACGCGGTGCTCTGCGCCTCGATCTTCCACTACGGCCAGTTCACCGTCGGCGAGGCGAAGGCGCATCTCGCCGCGGCCGGCATCGCCGTGCGCCCGGCGCCCGCCTGAGGTCAGGGCGTCCCGCTGCGCGGTGGCGGCGGCCAGCCGCTCGCGGTCGCGCTTGGGCGGCAGGATCTTCGGGCGGTCACCGGGGTAGGTCCTCACCGGCCCGGTACCGGGCCGCAGGTCGTACGCGAAGAGACTCGTCTGGCCGTTGAGGAAGAGATAGCGGCCGTCGCTGATCACGGGGTTGAACTTGCCCTTGGCCACCGTCCAGACCTGCCGTCCGGTCGCGGCGCCCAGGGCGGTGGTGTGCCCGTTGAGCGTGGAGTAGAAGACGAGGTCCCCGATCATCTGGATCCCGCCCGAGATGCGGCCCTCGGCCCGGTGGGACCAGCGCACGTCACCGGTCCGCGCGTTGAGCGCGTAGAGCGTGCCGTCGTAGGAGCCGACGTAGACCGTCGGGCCCAGCCCCGGGACGCTCGTCACGGCCGCCGAGGAGTAGATGTAGTTGCCCGTCGCCCGCCGCCAGGCGAGCTTGCCGTCCGACGTCGAGAACGAGTACATGCTGCCGTTGGTGTTGCCGAGGTAGACCCGGCCGAAGGCCACCGACGGCGTCGCGTAGAAGCGGCCGCCGCCGAGGCCGAACGCGCCGCCCCCGCCCGCGACCGACCAGACCTTGCGCCCGGTTCGCGCGTCGAGTGCCTGCACACGCCCGCCGTAGTCGCCGACGTAGAGCTTGCCGGAGTCGTAGGCCAGCCCGCCCTTGACCGCGCCGGAGGCCTTCGCGGTCCAGCGGAGCTTCCCGTCGTCGGCGTCGAAGGCGTAGATCGTCCCGTTCTCGCTCCCGATGTAGACCGTGCCCTGCACGACGACCGGCGAGGTCTCCGTGCGGCTCGGGAGCGTGCGCGACCAGCGCACCCGCGGATACTCGACGTTGAAGGCGACGATCCGGCCCTTCTTGGAGCCCTCGTCGCCCTCGAGGATCGTGCAGTAGAGGACGCCGTTCGCGTATGCCGGGGAGGAGGCGGCGAGGTTGCCGAGCTTCTTCTTCCAGTAGACGATCCCGGTCCGGCGCTTGATCGCGTAGAGCGCGCCGTTGTTCTTCAGGAGGTACAGCGAGCTGCCGCCCGCGACCGGGCCGAACTCCAGCAGCTCGTCGCCGCGGACCGCCCAGCGCTGGGGGAACGGCGGGCGGGCGGGCTCTGCGAGCGGGAAGAAGCGCGTGCGCGCCCGGGTGTAGCCGTACTCCGGCCACTCGAAGCTCTTCGCCTTCTCCGGTGCCTGCGGCGCCGGCGGCGGCGTCGGGACCGTGAAGGCGACGTCCGGGTTGGACACGTCGCTCGGCCGGTCGTTGGTCAGCGCGTACCAGAGCACGCCCGCCGCGGCGAGGATCATCAGCGCCAGGGCGGCGACCGTCACGCGGGCAATGCGGGATCGCGGGATCATGCGTGCCCCTATGGAAGCAAGCGCGGTGGTCGAGGTGTTGCGGGTCACGCCCTGTGGGCGGCGGTGCTCGACGTCGCGTCGGGCGGGTCGGGCGTCTGGCTGGTCGGCGGCGCGGTGCGGGACATGGTCCTGGGGAACGCCCCGCGGGAGCTCGATGTTGCGGTCGAGGGCGACGTGGTGCCGCTCGCCGGGGCGCTCGGCGGCGCGACGCTCGTGCACGAGCGCTTCGGCACGGCGACCGTCGAGACCGACGGCTGCCGCTACGACCTGGCCCGCACGCGCACCGAGACCTACGCGGAGCCCGGCGCGCTGCCCGACGTGACGTGGGCGCCGATCGACGCCGACCTCGCGCGGCGCGACGTCACCGTCAACGCGATCGCCGTGCGGCTCGCGGACGGGGAGGTGCGCGCCTGGCCCGGAGCCCTCGCCGACCTGCGGGACGGGGTGCTGCGCGTCCTGCACGAGCGCTCGTTCGTCGACGACCCGACCCGGGTCTGGCGCGTCGCGCGCTATGCGGCCCGTCTGGGCTTCACGGTCGAGCCGGAGACCGCGGCGCTCGCCGCCGCGGCGGGGCCCGGCGTCGTGAGCGGCGAGCGCCTGGGATACGAGCTGCGCCTCGCGCTTGCCGAGGCGGACCCCTGTGCGGTGTTCGAGCGGCTCGCGGCGCTCAACCCGCGCGCGCTCCCCGAGGGCTTCGTCCCGCGACCCGCGGCGCTCGCCGCCGCGCTCACGCTGCTCCCGGCGGACGGCCGGCGCGACCTGACGGTCCTCGCGTCCTGCTGCGCGGGCATGGAGGCCGACCTGCTCATGCGCTGGCTCGACCACCTCCAGTTCAGCGCCGCCGACCGCGACATCGTCGCCGCGGCGTCGCGCTGGGTCACGGGCGCGCCGCTGCGCGCCGCCGACACCCCGAGCGCGATCGCCCGCGCGGCTCGCGGCGCGCCCGTGGAGGCCGTGGCACTCGCCGGCGGCGCGAACGCCCGCGCCTGGATCGAGGACCTGCGCCACGTGCAGCCCGCGATCAGCGGTGAGGACCTGCTCGCGGCCGGCGTGCCGCAGGGCCCGGAGATCGGGGAGCGCCTGCAGCGCGCGCTCGATGCGCGGCTGGACGGTGCCGCCGTGGGCCGGGACGCCGAGCTCGCGGTCGCGCTGGGCGACGGGACCGCGCGGGACGGGGCGCATGAGCGTCGCGCTCCCCGCGCTCCCGGCGCCGTTCGGGGGCGCGAGGGGCAGATCGCCGCGGATCTGCCCGGCGGGCACGCGCTGTTCACGACGCGGCTGCCGACGGCGCGGGGCGACGTCATCGACCTGCTGCGCGGGGAGGCGGCGGTCGCGGCGCTCGCCGCGACGATCGCCGTGCCCGCCGAGCGGGTCGCGCAGAGCCCGCAGGTGCACGGGGCTGCGGTCCGCGTCGTCGGCGAGCCCGGCGACCTGGCCGCGCCCGCGCCCGAGGCCGACGGCCAGGCGACGGCGCTCGCGGACGTCGCCTGCACCGTGCGCGTTGCGGACTGCCTGCCCGTCGTCCTGGTGGCACCCGAGGCGGTCGCGGCCGTGCACGCGGGCTGGCGCGGCCTCGCCGCAGGCGTCCTCCAGGAGGGCTGCGCGCGCTGCGGGCACTCGGGGCGCGCGACGTCCGCGCCGCGATCGGGCCCGGCGCGCGCGTGTGCTGCTACGAGACGGGGGAGGAGGTCCACGCGGCCTTCGCGCCGCTGGGACCAGGGATGCGCGACGGCGACCGGGCCGACCTCGCCGCCGTCGCGCACGCCATCCTGCAGGCCGAGGACGTGCTCGAGATCCACGACACCAGGCTCTGCACGATGTGCGCGCCCGCAGGGCTCCTGTGGTCGCACCGGCGCGAGGGCGAGCGGGCCGGGCGCCAGGGAGGCGTGGCGTGGCGGAGCTGATCCCGGCCTCGACGTCGCCCGCGTGCGGGCGAACCTCGAGGCGGTCCGGGGAGAGATCGCCGCGGCGTGCGAGCGCGCGGGGCGCGACGTGGCGGGCGTCGAGATCCTCGCGGCGGTGAAGTACGTCCCGCTCGACGAGGTGGGGATCCTCGCCGACGCCGGCATCACGCTCGCCGGCGAGAACCGCGCGCAGGACCTCGTCGCCAAGCACGAGCGCTGGGGCGACCGGCTCACCTTCGACTTCATCGGCCATCTCCAGAGCCGCAAGGTCCGCCAGGTGCTGCCGCACGTGCGCTGGATCCACTCCGTCGCGAGCGCGTCCGTCCTCGCGCAGCTCGAGCGGCACGCCGCGCCTGAGACCGAGGTGCTCGTCGAGGTCAACGTCGCGGGGGAGGAGGCGAAGAGCGGCGTGGCGCCGCCGAGCTGGACGCGTTCCTCGACCGCT
>CAVPCS010000010.1:0-146350 GCA_963702505.1 uncultured Actinomycetes bacterium
CGACACAAGGTCGGGCACTCGCCCTTGCGAGCCGGAGCGGTGTGCGCCTGGGACAGCGCGTTCGCACTGCTTCGCACCGCCGGATCCCTCGGCACCCTCGCCCGCCGCTGACCACACCAAGCCCAGCGCCGGCCCGCCACGCCAACAACAGCGGGCAAGCGACCGGTCACGGTTGCGCACCAGTTCGCACGGCTGCGCACCACCTCGACCGCCCCCGACGGCCGATCCAGTTGGGGCGAACGGTTCAGCAGGTGCGAAACCGCCCGCGTTCATCGTTGTCAGCGAAGGTGCACACCGGCCCGCATACCGATGTCCGAGGTTCAAGCCGGCTCCGGCTTCTCGTCCGGAGCCGGGAGCGGCGTGGGTTGAGGCCCCGCCCGGGTGGGTCACCCGTAGTCCCCACCACCAGGATCCGCCGCCAACCGCATTGACCGTCCGCAGATGCGTGAGATGGTGGCGGCCGTTCAGCGGACGGAGAGGTGAGCGTGATGCGGCGGGTGCTGCTCGTAGGTGTGGTCTCGGTCGGGATGACACTCGGACTCTGTGCTCAGGCGCTTGCGGTCACGACGGTGTCGCGGTCGGGAAACGTGATCACGATCACCGGCGGTGATGGCGTCGACTGCCTCGACCAGCCGAGTACGTACGGGCGGGTCAGGTACTCCGATCCGGCCGGGATCAACTATGGCGCTGGGTGCACGACGCCGGCAGCAACACAGTGGACTGCGGTGCCTCGGGGCCTGGGCTCGTCGCGCAGGTCAACCTCGGCGGCGGCGACGATAAGTTCTGGGCCGAGGAGGTGTACCTCGACTTCCCAAAGCTTGTCGTCGACCTCGGTGCCGGCAGCGACACGATGTGGGGCTCGGCGCTCGACGACACGCTCAACAGCGGCCTGGGCGACGACACGATCAACGGCCGCGACGGCAACGACAAGATCGACGGCGGCGAGGGCCGCGACCGGCTCAGCGGGGCGGACGGCGACGACACGATCACCGGCGGTCCAGGCGTCGACAGCCTCTTCGGCGACGGCGAGTACACCTCGCTCAGCGGCTACGGCAACGACACCCTGCTCGCACGTGACGGAGAAGCCGACGCGCTCTCCTGCAGCTTCGGCGCCGACAGCGCCGTCGCCGACGCGAACGACACCTTCGACGTGCTCGGGGACTGCGACAGCGGGACATCGCCGGTGCTGCAGGACCGGTCGCCCCGGGCCCCAACACCCCCGCCCTGACGGTGGCCTGGGATCACCAAGCCGGTCGAGCTGGGTGCGCTGCTCGGCGGCAAGGCCTCAGCTTCAAGATCACGTTCTCCGCCGCCTGCACCGCGACCGTGGGCCTCGTCGTCCGCGCCGCCGAGGCCAGGCGGCTGAAGATCGGCAAGAAGGAAACGGCAATCGCCAGGGCCGTCGATCAGGTCCCGCAGGCCGGCACGTACGCCGCGACACTCAACTCAAGAGCACCTACCGCAAGAAGCTGCGCAAGGCACGATCCGTCACGGCGTACCTCGTCCTCGTCTGCACGAGCGCGTCGGGCGCTCAGCCCGCAACACAACGCAAGCTCGTGTTCAAGCGCTGAGGCCGGCGCAGGCGCCACACGCATCCACACAGCCGCTCCCGCTTTCCATGCAAAGCAGTGCCGGGATGCGGCGAACGTCCGGCAGAAGGCGATTCCTGCAGTGGAGCCAAGGGGGATCGAACCCCTGACCTCCTGCCTGCAAACTCAGCGCACTTTGCTTCCGTCTGCTGCCGTTTGCCGCTTCCATGAAGCTTCACGCAACAACTTACCGGCGCTCCTGCTTTTCGTCCCAGGCGGGAGCGGAACTCCCTCGGTGCGAGCAGGTTGGAAGCGCGCCGCGAGTACGCAGCCATCACCGGCTGTAGGTTCAGAACATGAGCGTGAAGTCGGACTCTTCTAGCGCGGTGCCCGAGATCCGGTATGCGCGTAATGGGGACGTGGATATCGCCTACCAGGTCGTCGGCGACGGGCCGGTCACGTTCGTCGGCCTTCCGGGGATCGTCGCGAACGTCGAGGTGTCGTGGGAGGACCGCGACCTCCGGGCGTGGCTCACCGGGCTCGGGTCGTTTTCGCGCTTGGTGCACTACGACAAGCGCGGCCAGGGCCTGTCCGATCGCGACTCCGGCGTGCCGACGATCGATGACCGGCTCGGTGACCTGACGGCGGTGCTCGATGCGGTCGGCGCCGACCGGGTCGCGTTGGGAGGCATTTCGGAGGGCGGGACGACCGCCGCCATGTACGCGGCCACGTACCCCGAGCGCGTGAGCCACCTCTTGTTGTTCGGCTCATTCGCCGCGCGCACGGATGTCGCCCGCGGTGATCGGTTCATGGAGCTGTGGGCGCAGGGCTGGGGCACCCCGCAGACGTTGAGCGTCCCGGTCATCGTCCCGGGCAAGGTCGGCGACGACGAGTTCCTGCGCTGGATGAATCGCTTCGAGCGCCAGACGACGACGCCTGCCGGACTGCTGGCCTCCTGGGGGTGGATCCGCGAGACCGACGCGCGCCCGGTGCTGGGTTCGATCCAGTGCCCGACGCTCGTGATGCACCGCACGGGCGACCGCATCGTGCCGATCGCGTTCGGCCGCGAACTGGCCGAGTCCATCCCCGGCGCGCGGCTCGTCGAGCTCCCGGGCGACGCGCACTCCCCACAGTGGGGCGGGGACCTGGACACCGTGCTCCCGGCGATCGAGGAGTTCATCACCGGCAGCGCCCCGGCCGCGCGGCCGACCGAGCGGGTGCTCGCGACCATCATGTTCACCGACATCGTGGACTCGACCGTCAGGGCGGCATCCCTCGGCGACAGCGCGTGGCGTCAGGTCCTCGACCGCCACGACACGATCTCCCGCAATGCCGTCGCCGATTGCGGCGGGCGCTTCGTGAAGGGCACCGGCGACGGCGTGCTGGCGACCTTCGACGCCCCCTCGCGCGGGCTGCGCTGCGCCGACACGCTGCGCGCCGCACTTGCCGACGCCGGCATCGGGATCCGCGCAGGGGTCCACACCGGTGAGGTCGAGCTGCGCGGCGACGACGTCGCCGGGATCGGCGTCCACATCGCCGCCCGCGTCGCCGCGCTGGCCGGCGAGGGCGAACTGCTCGCCTCGCGAACCGTCAAGGACCTCGCCGCGGGCTCGGGCTACACCTTCACCAGCCGCGGAACCCACAGCCTCAAAGGCGTCCCCGAGGAGTGGGAACTTCTCGCCGTGACCTGAGCTGCGCTCACCACGCGAACCCCGCGCGCCGGCCGACAGGTCGCGATGCCCGCGTGCCGTCACCGCGACTGCCTCCGTCTTCGGCAGGCGCGTGTTGTGGTCGGGTTGAGGGCGCGGTCGCCAAGTCGATTCCGCTGCGCTTGCCGGTTGCGGGGCGCCCCCGAGGCACTCACGGGGTTCACCCCGTTGCGTACCGCCGGCCGCCGTCGCAGGCTCAGCGTGTGGGCGGGACTGCCGACACCACCGGTGGCCTGACACGCGCCGAGGCCGTCGCCCGGCTGGCGGCTGACGGCCCGAACGCCCTGCCGGCGGCTCGTCCGCCCGCTGCCTGGCGGCGGCTCGCCGCCCAGATGTTCCACTTCTTCGCGATCATGCTCTGGGTCGCCGGCGGCCTGGCGTTCGCGGCCGGCCTGCCGGCGCTCGGTGTGGCGATCTTCGTCGTGATCCTGGTGAACGGCGCGTTCGCCTTCGTGCAGGAGCATCGTGCGGAGCGTGCGGCCGCGGCGCTGCGCGAGCTGATTCCGCGCCGGGCGCGCGTCGTGCGCGACGGCAGCCCGCTCGAGCTCGACGCGGCAGAGGTCGTCACCGGCGACCTCGTGCTGCTCGAGAGCGGCGACCGGATCTCGGCCGACCTGCGCGCGGTCGTCGCGCACGCCCTGTCCGTGGACACATCGCTGCTCACCGGCGAGAGCGCACCGGTCGCCGTCGGTGTGGACGTGCCGCTGTTCGCGGGCACGTTCGTCGTCGAGGGCGACGGCGCCGCGATCGTCACCGCGACCGGCGCGCGCACGCGCCTGGCGGGCATCGCCTCGCTCACGCGCGCCGGGCATCGCCCGGAGGGACCGTTGGCGATCGAGCTGCGGCGTGTCGTTCGGACGATCGCGACGATCGCGGTCTCCGTCGGCACCGCGTTCTTCGCCCTCGCGCTGGCGCTCGGGACGGAGCCGAGCGACGGCTTCGTCTTCGCGATCGGCGTGACCGTCGCGCTGGTGCCCGAGGGGCTGCTGCCGACGGTGACCCTGTCGCTGGCGATCGGTGCGCAGCGCATGGCGGGCCGCCACGCGCTCGTGCGGCGCCTGGAGTCCGTCGAGACGCTCGGCTCGACAACGGTCATCTGCACCGACAAGACCGGGACGCTGACCGAGAACGAGATGCCGGTCGTCACCGTGTGGACGCCGGCCGGCGAGGCGCGGATCAGCGGGTGCGGGTACGGCCCCGACGCGCAGGTGGAAGCTGCGGTGGACGTGCGCGAGCGGCTGCGCGAGCTCGCCGTCGCCGCCGTGCTGTGCTCGACGGGCCGCGCCGTCGCGGTCGACGGGCGCTGGGTCGCACACGGCGATCCGATGGAGGCTGCCCTCGACGCGTTCGCGCATCGGCTCGGCGTCGAGGGGCCCGCGCACGCGCACGCGCACACCCCCGAGCAGCGCTTCCCGTTCGATCCGCGGCGCCGGCGCATGTCGCTGGTGGCGGATGGCCGGGTGCTCGTGAAGGGCGCCCCGGACGCCGTGCATGCCGCGCTGCGCCGACGCCGTTGCCGCCGAGCCTGCACTCGAGCGCCTGACCGGAGCCGGTCTGCGGGTGATCGCGGTGGCAGCTCGCACGCTCGCGCCGGGCGAGGCCGTGCCCGGGTCGGCGGACGCCGCCGAGGCCGGTCTTGAGCTGCTCGGTCTCGTGGGCCTCGAGGATCCGCCGCGACCGGGGGCGGCTGCGGCGATCGCCGCGGTGCGCCGCGCGGGCGTGCAGCTGGCGATGGTGACCGGCGACCATCCGCGCACCGCGCTGGCGATCGCCCGTGAGGTCGGGATGCGCGGGCCGGACGCTCCCGTCCTCGTCGGCGGCGATCTGCCCGGCGACGACGAGGCGCTGGGCGCGCTGCTGGACCATGACGGCGTCGTCGTCGCCCGGGTGTCGCCGGAGGAGAAGCTGCGCATCGCCCGGGCGCTGCGCGCCCGCGGGCACGTCGTCGCGATGACCGGTGACGGCGTGAACGACGGGCCCGCACTCCAAGAGGCGGACATCGGCATCGCCATGGGCCGGACGGGCACGGACGTCGCGCGCGAGGCCGCCGACCTCGTCCTGCTCGACGACGACTTCGCGACGATCGTCGTCGCCATCGAGCAGGGGCGGGCGACCTTCTGGAACATCCGCCGCTTCCTGACCTACCACCTGACCGACAACGTCGCCGAGCTCACCCCGTTCGTCGTCTGGGCGCTGTCGGCGGGGAACGTGCCGCTGGCGCTCGGTGTGCTGCAGGTGCTCTTCCTGGACATCGGCACCGACGTCGCGCCTTCCGCCGCGCTCGGGGCCGAGCCGCCCGCCGCCGAGCGCTCGAGGGCCCGCCGCTGCGCGGCCGGCTGCTCGACCGCTCGGTCCTGCGCCGCGCCTTCGGCGTCCTCGGCCCGACGGAGGCGCTCGTCGAGATGGCGGCGTTCTTCGCGACGTTCCTCGCCGCCGGCTGGCGGCCGGGCGACGGCTTCCCCGAGGACGAGACGCTGCTCGCCGCCTCCGGCGCCGCGTTCACCGCCGTTGTCGTCGGCCAGGCCGCGAACGCGTTCGCCTGCCGCAGCGCCACGCGCGTGCCGTGGCGTCTTCAGCGTCCGCGCAACGGCCTGCTGCTCTGGGCGGTGGCGACGATGTTCGTGCTGCTCGCGGGCGTCCTGTTCATCACGCCGCTCGCCGATCTGCTCGAGCAGGCGCCGCCGACGCTGACCGGGCTCGGCGTGGCGCTGCTCGCCGCCCCGGCCGTCCTCGCCGCCGATGCGCTCGACAAGACGATGCGGGCGCGGCGCAGGCGCCCGGACCGCGCCTGACGGCCGCCGCGGCGGCCGGCGCGACCGGGCCCGTCCCGGCCCTTCATCAGGCCGAGGGTCCGGGGCGAGATCCACGTGCGTGCGAAGCGGCGGGAGTCTCCTGTCCTGCCGCGGCTTCTGCTTCGGAGTTGGAGAGCTACTGATGTGCGATTCTCACGACGCTGGGCGTGATTCTGCTGGTCGTTGGGGTGGTCCTGATGGTGCTCGGCTCGACGGGTCGAGCAGATCGGCGGACGCCGTCACTACACTGACCGGTGGTTGTGCGGCGTTCGACGCCGAGACTCGTGTGGATCTTGCCGCCGCAACTAGGGCACTTCGCGCGAGGATTCCAGAACCCCATGTTTGGACCGTAACGGGGCTGACCGTCCTGTATGTTGTCGACTCAAGGCACGCTGACCGCGTTGCTCAGCTTGCCTGGAGCTCAGGTCCTGAGCACGCCTTTCGCAACCGCAGTCGTGGCGATCGGAGGAAGCGAGTGTCCTGGCCAGGCCAACTCCCCTGGCCAGGACATCTCGCGTGATCGCTACGTACCGGTCGGCTGGTCGCCCAGGAGCACGTCGACGTCAAGCGGGTTGACCGTGATGTCGCCGGCGACGGTCGCCTGGTTGCCCTTGTAGCCGACGCCCGCGAACGCCGGGATCCGTCGGGGTCGGCAGGCCCGCGACCGTGCCGGTCAGGCCGGCCTGGCGGATGATGTCGGCCATGTCGGGCGAGCTGTCGGATCCGCACGGACCGTCGCTCGGGCCGTTGCCCTCTGCGAGGTTCGGGTAGCGCTCCGCATCGAGGAACGGGACGTTCGTGTTCCCGTTCGTCTGGAGCGTGCCACCCGTCACCGCCACGCTGGCACCGCCGCCCGTGACCTGCGCGAGCGTCGGGATCTTCGCCGCGGAGGCGTCCGTGGACGCGCCCGCTGTAGGTGTTGTACGGCTTGGACGGGAACAGGCAGGCCGACAGCGCGACGCGGTCGGGGTTGTTGACGTCCGAGGACACGGTCGCCTTGGCGATCCGGACCTTGCCGTCCTTGGTGATCGCCGGAGCGATCCGCAGGGAGCCCGTCAGACGGACACCCGGGATGTAGTTCTGCACGGACCCGGTGAGGATCTGGCGGCAGTTGTAGTACGCCGCGGGGAACTCCTCACCCTCGATCAGGCCGGGCTGCTTGAACACGTCGTGGTCGATGATCCGCGCGATCGCGTTGATCTTCGTCGCGAGGTTCACGGTCACATCGATGCCGACGTTCTTGCCCGGGATGTTCCCGAACAGGTTCGCCTGACCACCGGAGTAGCCGAGCGTCACGTCCTGCGACCCCTGGGCGGTCGGCAGTGCGCCGCTCGTCATCGGCGTGCCCGTGCTCATGTTCACCGACACGCCGCCCGGGGCGATGCCCAGGCCAGCACCGTCGTGCGCAGCACGGTGTTCGCCGCGTTGTAGTTGAACGGGGTCGGCGCGGCCGGGTTGCCCGAGTTCGTCGGCGCCGAACCCGTCGGGAACGGGTTCGGGTTGAGCCCGATCCAGTCGTTGTTCCCGATCACGCCACCCGCCTGGAGATTCGCGGGATCGTCGACGCCCGCGTTGATCGGCAGGAACGCCCCGCTCGGGCTGCCGCCCGACGTGTACACCTCGTAGCCGGGCAGGCCGGCGCCCGTGCCCGAGCCGAAGTCGGCGGGGACGTCGTAGAAGAGCGCCTTGTACCCGGCGCCCGCGGGCGCGCCCGCGTACGTCCCGCCCTCGCCGGCCGTCGTCGTCCAGTCACCGCACCCCTGCTGGTTGGCCGTGCTGTCGGCGAACGGCTGCAGGGCCGCAAGCGCGCCACCGGGACGGGCGAGCGACTTCAGCCAGTTCGCGTCCGACCGCTTGGCCGTGTCGGCGATGTCGTCGTTCCACAGGAGCGGCACCGACGAGGTCGTCAGCGTCTTGTTGCCCGGGAGGATCTTCAGGTTGACGTTGCCCAGCGCCCCGCCGTCATAGGTGTCCTGGAACTCGACGACGGCCGCGAGCGCGCCGCCGATGGCGACCGACCGCGTCCCGAGCGACGGGCCGAGGTTCACGTCGGCGGACGGGACCGTGCGCTGGTTGAGCGCCGTGCCCTGCGTCAGGCAGTTCGTGCTCAGCGCGAGACCGACCGGGTTGCCGCCGACGGTCGGCGACGGGTTCTGCCCGTTCTCCGTCGTGCACGGGTTGCGCAGACGGATCGTGACCGGAAGCTTGAAGTTCACGAGTGCAGCGCGTCGCAGGAAGGCGCGGCGCTTCACGACGCCCGGGTTCTTCTTGACCTGCTTGCGCAGCTCCGCCCGGACCTTGGCCTTCTGCCCCTTGGTCATCTTCTTGGCGCTGCGGCCCCCGCAAGCGCGCCGGAGACCAGGGCGACGGCCGCGACAAGCACAACGGCCGCAAGCGACATGCTCTTCTCAGGAACACGGTCCTCCCCCTCGAAATCGATGGACCTCAAGCCGCGAGCCTACGCGACACCAACCCGCCCGCGCACCCGCAGTTGATCCCAACTACGCCTCCCGGGAACAACCCGAAGCAGGGAGCGAGACCCCGCTGAAAAGGACGCAATGGGACGCGAACCGCTTAAACGCCCTGACCGCGGGGCCTCGACGAGCGAGCCCGGACACGACGAAACCCCCGCGTTACCAGGGGTTTCGGTAGTGGAGCCAAGGGGGATCGAACCCCTGACCTCCTGCTTGCAAAGCAGGCGCTCTCCCAGCTGAGCTATGGCCCCGTGCGAGGTCCGGAGTCTAGCGGCGCTTCGGGGGCGCGAGCGTCACCGGAACGGCCTTGTCGGCCGCGCGCACCGAGCCCGGCTTCGGCGCCGCCACGACCACCAGGCGCCGCTTGGCCTGCCCGGTCGCGCGGCGCGCGGCCTTCGTCAGCCGCACCTTCCCGAGCTTGCAGCCGGCCGCCTTGAGCCGCTTCGTCGCGCCGGCGCGCGTGAGCCCCTTGAGTCGCGGGACGACGCATCGCGGGGCCGTGGCCGCGGGCGCTGCAGCCGTGGTCGTCCCGGTGGTCGGCGTGGGCGTGGCGGTCGCCGTCGTCGTGGCGTCCTCGCACGGCGCGACCTGCCGCGCGGCCTTCGCCGGGCACGCGTCCTGGCTGACGTCGCCGAACCCGTCACCGTCGGCGTCGGGCTCGAGACCCGCCGACAGCCGCAGCGCCGTGCCGCCGTAGAGGCCGCTGATCGTGATCGTCTGGCCGGCGGTTGGGGCGGTCGCGGAGTTCCCGTGCAGGACCTCTCCCGGCGGCGCGTTGTCCGCCGCAGCCTCGACCGGGCCGTCGGTGTGCACGCCGAGCCGGTCGCCGGCCTTGATCGCGATCCTGGTGTCGAAGGTCAGCGTCTGCCTGTCGGTCGTCGGAGCCCCGGCGTCACGCTCGTCGGTGCCGACGATGGCGTACACGCCGGCCGAGCCGCCGGGCCGGACGACCTCGAGCGTGACCTTCCCGCCGGGCGCGTTCACGCGGTACAGCCCGATCGTCCAGCGGGTCAGCACGCCGTCCGCGGGCGCCGCGAACCCGAAGTCGGCCGGATCGACCGACTGGACCCAGACGCGGGACGTCGTGTTCGCCGCGTTGGAGGTGATGGAGGCCGTGACGGGACTGCCGATCGTCGTCGTCGACCCGCCGGCGGCGACGGCGATCGCCACCGCGGCTCCTCCGCCCGCCAGAAGCGAGGCGAGTGACGCGAGGGCCCAGCGGGTCCGTCGACCGAGTCGCATGGCGGCCATCCTACGGGGCACGGCGACGGGTGCGCCCCCGGCGCGATGGCGGTCGGGGGCGCACCCGCAGCGTCCTTGCCCTCCAGAGGCAAGTGCCGTGTGGCGCGTCGCCGTTCCCCGACGATGCGACGCGCGCTCGTGATGCCCGGACAGCGTCGGCGCCGTGGCACCGGACCTGAAGTCCGTGTGTCGGCGCCTGGACGCTCGTTGAGGGTCGAACTGCGGGCCTCGCGCATTCCGTACGGGAAATGGTCAGTGACGAACCACTTTGCGCAACGAACGCGGGGGCACCGGCACTCGTTGCGGGTTCTGACCACTCCCTGGTCATTTCTCGCAGCGGACGTCCAGCCCGGGCGCGCCGCTCAGCCCATCGGCAGCCGGATCTCGCCCACGGCCAGCACGACCACGTCGCCGCTGACGCGCACGCGGTCGAGGTCCATCTGCGCCTCGAGCCGGCTCGGCCGGCTCATCTGCACGCCCTGGTCGATGAGGACCCGGTCCATCCCGACGCGCTCGTGGAGGTAGGCGCAGAGCGGGCCGGCGGCCGAGCCGGTCGCCGCGTCCTCGGCGACCGCGCCGCCGAAGTCGCAGTAGAACGAGCGCGCCTGCGCATAGCCGATGTCGGGGTCGACGGCCGCCAGGTACAGGACGCCGCAGCCGCGCGACTCGAGCAGCGCCTCGAGCGCGGCGAACGTCGGCGCGCACCGCGCGAGCACGTCCGGGTTGCGCACCGGCACGATGAGGTGGCGATAGCCCGTCGACACCTCCTGCGGCGGCAGGTCCGGGTGCGCGTCGGCGGCGCCGAGACCCGCTGCCGCGAGCGCCGTCCCGGCGTCCGCCTCCGGCCCGAACGCCGCCGGCTCCTGCAGCATCGACGCGCGTGCCGCGCCGCCGTCCTCGGGGAACTCGACCTCCACGAGCTGCTCCCCCGCCGGCGTCTGCTGGACATAGCGCGCCCGCTGCTGCCCGGCGCGCCGGGCGACGGCGACGGCCGTCCCCAGCGATGGATGACCGGCCATCGGCAGCTCGCGGCGCGTGTCGAAGATGCGATTGCGATAGTCGGCGCCCGTCACCGTCGCGCGCTGGACGAACGTCGTCTCCGCCTGGCGCGTCTCACGCGCGAAGCGCTGCATCGTCTCCTCGCTCAGCTCGTCGGCGTCGTGCACGACGACGAGCGGGTTGCCGGTCAGGGGCTCCGCGCCGAAGACGTCGAGCCACGTCAGCGGGAGCGCCACCGACTCGGCTCCCTCGGTCAGAAGTCGAAGTCCTTCGGCGGCTTCTGCTCAAACCAGAGCCGCTCGTGCTCGGGGGTCTCCTCCAGGAAGTCCGGGGTCTCCTCGAGCTCGTCGTGCTCCTCGTCGTCGGCGTCGGCCGTCTGTTCCGGCGCGGCCTCGGGCTCCGCCACGGGCGGCGCGGCCGCCTCGGCGTCCTCCAGCTCCTCGAGCGTGAACTGCCGCGTCGGCTGCTCCACCGCAACGGGCTCCGGCTCGGCGGGCTCCGGCTCGGGCTCCGGCGCAGGCTGCGCCGCCGCGGGCTCGGCCTGCTGCTCGGCGGCGGGTGCCGCGGGCTCAGCGCTCTCCGGCTCCCGCGCCGTCGCACCGGCACCGAACGCCTCGCGCTCGAGGCGCTCGACGTCGGCGGGGTCGGCGCCCAGCCGGCGCTTGAGCTCCAGGTGCTCGCGAATCGCGTCGTCGAGGAGTCCCATGGACTCCGGAGCCTACTCCGCGGGCAGGGCGGCAGGACTGTCCGCGCGGGCGACGCGGTTCTTGCCCGAGCGCTTGGCCTGGTAGAGCGCGTCGTCGGCCGCGGCGACCAGCCCGGGGGCGTCCTCGGCGCCGTGGCCGAACACCGCGACCCCGGCGCTCAGCGTCACGCGCAGCGATTCCCCGTCGGGATCGGGCAGCGGCAGATCGAGCTCCTCGACGGCCCGGCGGATGCGCTCGGCGGCGCGGGCGGCGCCGTCCAGGTCGGCGCCGGGGAGGATCAGCGCGAGCTCCTCACCGCCGTAGCGCGCGGCGAGGTCCGTCTCGCGGCGATCCACGCGCATGGTCCGCGCGACCGCGCGGAGCACCTCGTCGCCGGCGACGTGCCCGAGCCGGTCGTTGACGGCCTTGAAGTCGTCGATGTCGAGCATCACGAGCCCCAGCGCCTGGCCGGGGAAGCGCCGCGCGCGCTCGACCTCGCGGGCCAGCCGCTCCTCGAACCGGCGGCGGTTCGCCAGGCCGGTGAGCCCGTCCTCGATGGCCTGGCGCTCGACGACCTCGTGCAGGTCGGCGTTCTCCAGCGACTGCGCCGCCTGCTGGGCGAGGTAGCCCAGCAGCTCGCGCTCCGGGTCGGTGAATGCGCCCTCACGGCGAGCGATCGAGACGAAGCCGACGAGCTCGCCGGCCGGCGTGCGCAGCGGCAGCGCGATCGCGGCGCGGTGCTCGACGACGCCGCGCGCCGACGCGCCGACCTCGAAGGCATGCGCCTCGACGGCCGTCATCGCCGCGTCCGCGGCCTCGACGTCCCCGCTCGTGACCACGACCTCCAGCTCGCCGGCGGGACCGGTGCGGGCCCATGCGCGCCCGGCGTCCGCTGCGACGCCCTCGCACATCGCGCCGACCGCGACCTCGAGCAGGCGGCGGCGGTCCAGTCCGGAGGCGAACGCCTCGCCGAGTCGCCGCAGCGCCCGGCGCAGCCGCTCGCGCTCGATCTTCAGGTCGCGCTCGCGCGCCTCCAGTTCCGTCGACATCTTGTTGAACTCCTCGCCGAGCGCGGCGAAGTCGTCATGCCCGGTCGTGGGCACGCGCGAGGCGTAGTCGCCCGCGCCGATGCGCCGCGCGGCGTCGAGGAAGCCGGCGAGCTGGGCGTGCAGCGAGCGCGCCAGGAACCACGCCAGCGTCAGCGCGATGAGCATGAACCCGATCAGCAGCGAGGCGATCAGCGCGCGGCTCTCCCGCTGCTGGCCCGCGACGACGGACGCCGGCTCCAGCACGGTGACGCGCGAGCGCTGCGCGTCGAAGCCGGGCTCGTCGAACGTCGCCGCGCGGAAGGTGCCCACCGGGGCCTCGACGGTCCCGCGGCGGACCGGCAGCGTGCCGAGGGGGACGCCGCGCAGCGTCGACCCCACGATCCTGTCGGGGGCGGCGACGATCGCGTCCAGGCCGGTCACGTCGGCGACGCGGCGCGCGAAGGCGGGGGCGCTCGCGACGGAGACCGCCAGGGTTCCCTGCGGGCGGTCGCGGCCGTCGACGAGGGTGCGGAAGGCGGGGAAGACGGCGGCGCTGCCGCCGGTGTCGGCGACCGTCTCGCGTGCCCGCACGACGGTCAGCCGGGTGGCGCCGGTGCTCGTGCGCAGGGCCCGCAGCCGGGTCCGGAGCGCCGCGTCGTCGCCGGACCGCAGCGCCGCGGCGACCGCGGGGTCGCCGACGACCCGCTCGGCGACCGTGCCCGCCTGCGTGCGCGCCTCACGGCTGAGCTTCAGCGCGACGGCCTGGTTGCTCGCCAGCCGCGCGTCGGCCTTGCCCGTCTCGTTGTCGTCGACGAGCCGGAAGAGGACGAACGCCACCGAGACGAGCGGCACGACGACGACCAGCAGGAAGAAGATGCCCAGCTTGCCGCGGAAGCTCATGACCTGTGCCCTCCGGATACACTGGGCCGTCCTGCGGGGCCATAGCTCAGTTGGGAGAGCGCCTGGATCGCACCCAGGAGGTCGGGGGTTCGAGTCCCCCTGGCTCCATCGCCCGAGGCCCGCCCTGCGGGCCTCGCGCAATTCGGCGTACGTGTGGGATACCTGAGCGTCACCGCTCATGTATCGGCAGATGTACGAGCGGGGTTGAGCGCGCCGTCGCCGCTCAGCCGAGCAGGTCGCGCACCCGCTGCGCGACGGCATCCGGCGTGATGCCCAGGCGCTCGAGCACCTCGGGACCGGGGGCCGACGCGCCGAAGCGGTCGATCCCGACCGCGCTGTCCACCCAGCGCTCCCAGCCCATCGTGACGCCCGGCCTCGACGGAGACCGAGACGAGCTCCACGGGGATCGTCGCCTCCTGGTACTCGAGGTCCTGCGCGTCGAACAGCTCCCAGCTCGGCATCGAGACGACGCGGGCGGGGATGCCCTCCGCGGCGAGCAGGTCGGCGGCGGCGAGCGCGACCGTCGACCTCGGTGCCGGTCCCGACGATCGTCGCCCGCGGCGTCGTCGGCGTCGCGCAGGACGTAGGCGCCGCGCGCCAGGCCGGTCGCGCCGGCGACCCCGCCGTCGCCGCGACCGAACGACCGGCACGCCCTGCCGCGAGAGCGCGAGGACGCCCGGGCCGTCGAGGTCCTCGAGCATGACGCGCCAGGCTTCGGCGGTCTCGGCGGCGTCCGCGGGGCGGATGACGGTGAGGTGCGGGATCGCGCGCAGCGCGGCAGGTGCTCGACCGGCTGGTGCGTCGGGCCGTCCTCGCCGAGGCCGACGGAGTCGTGCGTGAAGACCCAGGCGACCTTCAGGCCCATGAGCGCCGACAGGCGGATCGAGCCGCGCATGTAGTCGGCGAACTGCAGGAACGTCGAGCCGTACGGGCGCACGATGCCGCCGTGGGCGGCCATGCCGTTGACGGCGCCGCCCATGCCGTGCTCGCGCACGCCGAAGTAGACGTTGCGGCCCGCCTGGCGGTCGGTGTAGTGCGCGCTCTCGCCGCCGGGCATCATCGTGTTGGTCGAGCCGCTGAGGTCGGCGGCGCCGCCGACGAGCGTCGGGACGAACGGCGCGAGCGCCGCCATCGCCTCCTTGCCCGCCACGCGCGTCGCCAGGCCGTCCTTGCTGAAGCTCATCGAGCGCAGCGCCTCGCCGACGCCGGGGAGCGGGCGGCCCGCCCAGGCGGCGTCCCACTCGGCGGCGAGCTCGGGGTCGCGGTCGCGCCACGCGCGCATCTGCGACTCCCACTCGGCCTGCAGCGCCGCGCCGCGGGCGACCTGGCTCATGTGCTCGGCGACGTCGGCGGGCACGTCGAAGCGCAGGTCGGGGTCCAGGCCCATCGCCTCCTTCGTGAGGCGCACCTCGTCCTCGCCGAGCGGGGCGCCGTGGGCGCCGCTGGTGCCCTGCTTGTTCGGCGACGGGTAGCCGATGATCGAGCGCACCCGCACGAGCGACGGGCGCTCGTCCTCGCGCACGGCGCGGTCGATCGCCTGCTCGAGCGCGGCGAGGTCCTCGACGTCGGCGACCTCCTCGACGTGCCAGCCGTAGGACTCGAAGCGCTTGGTCGTGTCCTCCTTGAAGGCGAGCGACGTCGGGCCGTCGAGCGAGATGTCGTTGTCGTCGTAGAGGTAGACGAGCCGGCTGAGCCGCAGGTGCCCGGCGAGCGAGGCGGCCTCGGAGGCGATGCCCTCCATGAGGTCGCCGTCGGAGACGATCGCGAAGATGTGGTGGTGCTGGGCGTCCTTGCCGTAGCGCTCGCGCAGGAAGCGCTCGGCGAGCGCCATGCCGACGCCGTTGGCGAAGCCCTGGCCGAGCGGGCCGGTCGTGACCTCGACGCCCGGGGTGACGTTGGCGTGGTCCAGCTCGGGGTGGCCCGGGGTGATCGAGCCCCACTGGCGGAAGGCGCTTCAGGTCGTCCAGCGAGACGCCGTACCCGCTGAGGTGCAGCATCACGTAGAGCAGCGCCGACCCGTGGCCGGCGCTGAGGACGAAGCGGTCGCGGTCCGGCCACTGCGGGATCGCGCGGGTTGAAGCGCATGATCCGCTGGAACAGGAGGTACGCGGCGGGCGCCATGCCGAGCGGCAGGCCCGGGTGCCCCGAGTTCGCCTCCTGCACGGTGTCCATGGACAGCGCGCGGATGGTCGCGATGGAGCGGCGGGCGAGATCGTCGGTCACGGCCGCGTAGTATCGCTGTCCCAGATGACGCACTGCTTTGTCGAGATTCCGAAGGGCTCGCGCAACAAGTACGAGTGGGACGAGGAGCTCCAGGCGATCAAGCTCGACCGCTTCCTCTTCTCCTCGGTCGTCTACCCGACCGACTACGGGTTCATCCCCGAGACCCTCGGAGAGGACGGCGATCCGCTCGACGCGATGGTGTGCGTCAGCGAGCCGACGTTCCCGGGCTGCGTGATCCCGGTGAAGGTCATCGCGCTGTTCCGCATGCGCGACGACAAGGGCGTCGACGACAAGGTCTGCTGCGTCCCGCTGGAGGATCCCAACTGGAACCACATGGAGACGCTGGACGACCTCCCGCAGCCGCTGCGCGACGAGATCAGCCACTTCTACTCCATCTACAAGCAGCCCGAGGGCAAGCACGTGATGGTCGACGGGTGGTTCTCCCGCGAGGACGCGCTCATCGCCATCGACGAGGCGCGCGAGCGCTGGGCCGCGCTGCGGCCCCAGGACTAGTCGGGCGGCGGCAGCGCGGGCGTCTGCTCGACGCCCGCGCGCAGCTCGTAGCCGCGCCGGGCCGACGGCGTCGGCGTGCTCGAGCGCGCTGTCGACCTTGAGCGTGCGGCGCAGCGTGTCGCGCGCGCGGCGCGGGAGCACGCCGTTGAACGTCGTCAGCGGGCCGATCGAGCGCGGCACGTAGACGTCGAAGCGCGGGCGGCGCAGCGCGGACACGATCTCCGCCGCGACCTCCTCGGGCCCGACGTCGCGCGCGGCGCGCGAGTCGGCGAGGCCCGCGGAGAGGTCGGTCCGCACCTGGCCCGGCATGACGCACGTGACCTCGACGCCGGTGCCGCGCAGCTCGGCGCGGATCGCCTCGCTCGTGCCGTAGACGAAGAACTTCGAGCCGCAGTACGTCGCCGCGTTGGAGAGCCCGGTGCGGCCGAGCGAGCTGGACACGTTCACGAGGTGTCCGCGGCCGCGCGCGACCATCCCCGGGAGCACGAGCTTCATCCCGGTGAGGACGCCGTGGACGTTGACGTCGACCAGGCGCCGCGTGCGCCGCCGTCGTCCTCCTCCAGGAACGGGCCGATGAGCATGATCCCCGCGTTGTTGACGAGGATGTCGGGCGGCCCGATCTCGGCCTCCGCGGTCGCGACGAAGAGCGCGAACGACTCCGGGTCGGTGACGTCGAGGTCCAGCGCCAGGACGTCCGGCCCCAGCTCGCGCGCCGTGCGGCGGACCAGCTCGCCGTCGAGGTCGCCGATCGCGACGCGCGCGCCGGCGGCGACGAGGGCCGCGGCCGTCGCGCGGCCGATGCCCTGCGCCCCACCGGTGACGAGCGCGACGCGACCGGCCAGGGACCGGTCGCCTGCGCGCGCCATCAGGACTTCTTGCTGTCCTCGAGCTGCTTCTTCTCGGCGTCGGCCAGCTCGGACGTCGTCGAGTGCGATGCGCGCAGCTCGTACGCCGCGCGGGCGGACTGGTCGATGTCCATGAGGACCTTGTCGGCCTTCACCGCGCGGGCGATCGCCTCGCGGCCGCGGCGCGGGATCGCCGCGCTGAACTGGTTCAGCGGGCCGACCGAGCGCGGGACGTAGACGTCGAAGCGCGCCTCCTTGAGCGCCGTGACGATCTCGTTCGCCACGTCCTCGGGCAGCACGTGCTTGACGCCGCGGGTCTGCGGGAGGCCGGAGCCCAGCTCGGTCTGCACGACGACCGGCATGACGCACGAGACCTCGACGCCGGTGCCGCGGGTCTCCCAGCGCAGCGCCTCGCTCATGCCGACGACGTAGTGCTTGGTGCCGCAGTACGTCGCGCCGCCGGGGTAGCCGGCCTTGCCGGCCGACGAGGCGATGTTGACGATGTGGCCGCGGCCGCGCTGGAGCATCGACGGCAGCGTCAGCTCGCAGCCGTAGTGCACGCCGTAGATGTTGATGTCGATCATCCGCTTCGTCGTGGCGAGGTCCTCGTCCACGAAGCGGCCGAGCTGCATGATCCCGGCGTTGTTGATGATGATGTCGATCGGGCCGAGCTGCTCCTCGGTCTGCGCGATGAAGTCGGCGAACGAGTCGCGGTCGGTGACGTCGAGGCCCAGGCCGATCGCGCCGGAGCCGATCTCGTCGGCGACCTGCTTGGCGGACTCGGCGTCGAGGTCGCCGATGGCGATCTTCACGCCCTCGCGGGCGAGCGCCTTCGCGGTGGCGCGGCCGATGCCGCGGCCGCCGCCGGTGATGGCGGCCACCTGGCCGACGATGATGCGGGGCTGCTTCGCCATGGGTCCTCCTGGGGGTGGAGCGGGCCGCAGGGGCAGCGGCCTGACAGGGTGTCGGCTCAGGCTAGCGGAAAGATGACGGGGGCGTCACGGACGGGCGACGCGGATGCCGTCGGCCGGGCGGACGGGGCGTGGAGACGCCCGTCGGGCAGGCTCGGTGCGGGGGCGCCGACGAGGAGTTCGGGTCGGCAGCGGCCGCGCGCCGGGCCGATCGCCTGGCCGGCTTCTTCTTCTTGGCGGCGAGGAACGTGATCTTGATCGTCTTCGGCTCGACGCCTTCGACGCCCCGCCCGGCGTGAACGTGATGCGTCAGGCTGTAGGCGCCCGGCCTTGAGCTTCTTCGGGCAGCTTGAGCTTGAAGCCGAGGGTCCCGGGCTTCGTGATGGTGATGCCCGCACCTGTGCGCGCGATGCGCCCGCTGCGCACCAGGGCGAACTGCGCCGTGCCCGGCGGCCTCGCGCCGTGAGCGCCAGCGGGCAGCGCTCTTGAGCTTCGTGGCTGATGCTTGACCTTCTTCGCCGTCGAGGACGTCCAGACGCGCCGGCGGACGTCGTCTGCGTCGCGCCCGCGCCGCCGCCGGCGCCGCCCGACCTGCTTGGCGATCTGCTCCGCCGTACTCGGCAGGCGGCGTCACCGTGCCCGCCGCCGCCGCGTCGCGGTCCCGCCGCCGGTCGCCGCGCTGCCCGGCGCCGTCCCGCCGCCGCCACGGCCGCTACCGCCGCCACCGGGCGCCGCCGGGCCTTCGCGGCTGATCGACGACGGTCTTGGACGCCGTGGATTGCCGACGGCGTCCGCGGTGGCCACCGTGATCGTGGAACGTGCCGGCCTGCGTGAAGGTGTGGCGTCGCGGTGACGCCCGCTGGCGTTCGGCGTGTTGTCGCCCCAGGTCCACGTGTACTGCGCCCGTCGCCCGGAACCCGCCGTCGGTCGCGGTGGCCGGTGGCGGTGCAGCGAGCGTCGCCGACAAAGGCCGCTGCGCGGCACCGGCGAACGATCCCGACCTGCGGCGCCGTGCGGTCGACGGCTGACGTAGCCGCAGGCGGCGTCGGAGAGGTTCGCGATGCTCGACGTGAAACCGGAGATCTGGTCGGCGCCGCTCGCGTTGTCGGGGATCGGCGGACGTCGGCCGCGACTCCGCGCAGACACGTGATGGGCCCGTCCGGGGCGTCGGCCGGACGTCGGTGAACGGTGCAGGTCGCGAAGTTCGTGACGCCCGAGACCGGGGTTCGCGGTTGCGTGCAAAGCGGCGTCGTACGGCGTAGGTGGCCCGCAGTTCGCACGCGGCCCGCGCCAGGGACTTCGCGCTCGGGTCGACGGCCGTCTTGGAGCAGACGTACGTTCGCCGGCCGAACGGCGAACGCGAGGGAGTCGCTGGTAGTCCAGAGCGTCACCGGTTGACCGGCGCGGTTCTTCGTGAACGTGTCGGCGCCGTTGACCGAGGCGACCGGACGGTCGGCTTGGAGTTCGGTCGATCGTGGTGTTGGTGCGGCTGGCTGGCGATGAATCCCCGCGCTGCACGACGACTGCCCGCTGACCTCGGGGAAGCAGCTGGCTCAGTGTAGGCGAACGAAGTCACTGGCCCCGGAACCGCAGATCGCCGTAGGTCGTTCCCGCTCGGGAGCGGTTGCAGGCGCCGCCAGGTGAAGTCCTCGGTGCCCGCTGACGTTGATGGACGTTGGACCGCCTGGCACGCCGAGATACGACCGAGTTGACTCGATGCAGCCCGTCGATGTTGTTCACGAACGGTAGGATCGACCGGTAGAACGCGGTAGAAGGCCGCGAACTTCGTCCGACTGCGCGCGAACCAGTGGGTGTTCGTAGTGCGCCTTGGTGTACACCGGCTCGCCGAACGTGCCCATCGGCGTTGATCGATCGCGCCACGCCGGGCGCGCCCCACGCGAGCGCGGCCGTGAGCGACGTAACGACGATGGCGACCAGAACAAGGCGAGCGGACGCACGTGAATCCCTTCGTAGCGCTGGGCGACCCGCAGGAGGCTACTCGGCCGTGGCACGGCGCACTCCGCAATCCGTAGACTCCGCGCCCTCGACACCCTGTCACGGGTGTCGCGACACGGGTCGTCATCAGGAGGAGTCGCAGCAATGGCCGTCACCGTCGCCCTGTCCGAGGTCCAGCGGGCCGCCCTCGCCGCGCTGTGCGACACGTTCGCCGCGCCCGTCGAGCGCGAGGACGACCCCACCGGCTTCTGGGCGCGCAGCGCGTCCGACCTGCAGATCCCGGCGATCATCGAGGACCGCCTCTCCGGCGGCCTGGTCCCGGAGGAGCAGCTCGAGGGGCTGCGCCAGCTGCTCGACGCGCTCGCGGCGCAGGGCCTCGTCGAGGCGCCGCTGCCCGCGCGCGAGGCGATCGTCAAGGGCTTCATGGACTCCGGCCCCGACGCGCTCGCGGGACTCGGGGGCCTCAAGGGGCTGACCCACCTCCTCTTCTACGCGCTGCCCGACCCGACCACCGGGCGCAACCCGAACTGGGAGGCGATCGGCTACCCGGGCCCGCGCGCGGCTCCCCCGTCCGCCGAGGACGCGCCGAAGACGATCGCCGCTGACGCGGCCCGAAGGCGAGGAGCTGACGCTCACCGCCGACGTCGTCGTGATCGGGTCGGGCTCCGGGGGCGGCGTGGTCGCCGGGCACCTCGCAACGAGCGGCAAGGACGTCGTCGTCCTCGAAGCCGGCGGCTACTACAACGAGGCCGACTTCAACCAGCTCGAGCTGTGGGCCTACGAGAACCTCTACCGCGCGGGCGGCATGGCCGCCACCGCGGACGGGCGCATCGCGCTGATGACGGGCGCGAACCTCGGCGGCGGCTCGACCATCAACTGGACCAACTGCCTGCGCACCTACCCGTGGGTCCGCGAGGAGTGGGAGGCCGAGCACGGCCTGGAGGGGCTCGGCGGCCCGGACTACGACCGCATCCTCGACACGGTCAGCGAGCGCATCAACGTCACCGACCGCTGCTCGGACTGGAACCCCGTGACGGAGACGCTGAAGGACGCGTGCGAGGCGCGCGGGCACGGCTTCCAGCGCATCACGCGCAACGCCGACGAGGCGTCCTACGACGCGGACCTCGCCGGCCTCATGGGCTTCGGCGACGTCAGCGGTGCGAAGAACTCCACCCAGAAGACGTGGCTGCAGGACGCCGCGGACGCGGGCGCGCGCTTCGTCGTCAACTGCCGCGTCGAGCGGGTGCTCGTCGAGGACGGGCGCGCCGCGGGCGTCGAGGGCACGTACGTCGACGCGGAGGGCCGGACGGCGCGCGTGACCGTCCGCGCGCCGACGGTCGTCGTCGCCGCCGGCGCGCTCGACACCCCGGCCGTGCTGCTGCGCAGCGGCATCGGCGGCCCGGCCGCCGGCGACTACCTGCGCCTGCACCCGGCGACCGCGATCGCCGGCGTCTACGACGCCCCGCAGAAGGCCTGGTGGGGGCCGCCGCAGTCGGGCCTGTCGCTGGCGTTCGCCGATCTCGAGGACGGCTACGGCTACCTGATCGAGACCTCGCACGCCTCGCCCGGCGTCAGCGGCGCCGCGTTCCCGTGGCACGGGGGCGAGGCGCACAAGGAGATCATGGCCGCGAGCCCGGTCACCGCGGCGTTCGTCCTGCTGATCCGCGACCACGGGCACGGGCGGGTGACGATCGACGACGCCGGCAACCCGGTGCACCTCTACGACTTCGACGACCCGCTCGACCGGCGCGTGTTCGCGCACGGGCTCGAGGAGCTCGTGCGGCTGCACGAGGCCGGCGGCGCGCAGCGGATCGCGACGTTCCACCGGCAGCTCGAGCCGTGGGAGCGCGGCGGGGGCGAGTCGATCGACGACTTCTGCGCGCGGGTGCGCGAGGCCTCGCTGGAGCCGTACGACCACGCGACCTTCAGCCTCCACCACATGGGCTCGGCGCGGATGGGCAAGGACCCGGCGACGAGCGTCGCGAACGGCTGGGGCGAGCTGCATGACACGCCCGGCGTCTGGATCGGCGACGCGAGCGGCTTCCCGACCGCGTCGGGGACGAATCCGATGCTGACGACGATGGCGCTCGCCCTGCGGACCGCCGAGGCGATCGCGGAAGGGCGGGGAGCATGACCGAGCGACTGGAGCGGGTGGCCGGGTCCTTCGAGTACGACGGGCGCCGCCTGGCCTACGACGTCATCGGCGACGGGGAGCGGACCGTCGTCCTCACCCACGGCCTGCTGATGAGCCGCAAGATGCACCGCCCGCTGTCACGGCGCCTGGCCGAGCGCGGCTACCGCGCGGTCTCGCTGGACTTCCTCGGGCACGGCGAGTCCGACCGGCCCGTCGACATGATCGGCTACTCGATGCAGGCCTTCGGCGGCGACATCCTCGCGCTGCTCGACCACCTCGGCGTCGAGCAGGCCGTCGTCCAGGGCACGTCGCTCGGCGCGAACTCGACGCTCGAGGCCGCGCTCGTCGCGCCCGAGCGCATCCGCGGGATGGTCATCGAGATGCCCGTCCTGAACAACGCGATCCTCGGCGCGGGCGCGTCGTTCCTGCCGTTCATGCTCGCGATGCGCTTCGCCGCACCCGCGCTGCGCGTGGTGAACACCGTGGCGAACCTCATGCCGACGTCCCGGGTCCCCGCGATCGACATGCTCATGGACTGGCCGCGCGACCCCCCGGAGCCCTCGCTCGCGGTGCTGCGCGGGCTGTTCTTCGGCCGCATCGCGCCGCCGCCGTCGGTGCGGCGCACGATCGAGGTGCCGGCGCTCGTCCTCGGGCATCCCAACGACCCGATCCACCCGTTCACCGACTCCGACGAGCTCGCCGCCGAACTCCCGAACGGCCGCCTCGTCGAGGCGGAGTCGATCGTGGAGATGCGCGTGCGGCCGGAGCGACTGACCGCGGAGATCGCGGCGTTCGTCGACGAGTGCTGGACCGTGACGCCCGCCCGGAAGCGGCGGGCGCCGAAGAAGCGCGCGGCCGCGTAGCTCAGCGGGCCGCGGTGCCGCGCGCGCCCGCCCACCGGACCAGCCGCGCGATGCCCACGACGATGAGCAGCAGCGCGCCGAGGAGGAAGCCGAACCAGGCGACGTCCCCGACGACCTGGACCGCGCCGTCGTTGTCGTTGCCGACGAGCCCCGCGGTCACGAAGCAGACGGCCGTGAAGACGGCGAGGATGATGGTGTTGCGGCGCGTGATCATGCCGGACCTCCGGTGTCGGGTGCTGGACCGGTCGAACCCTACGTCGCGACCCGCGCGGCATCATCGGCCGGACGGGCCTGTCGCGCTCATCCCTTCGGATGAGCCCCGCCGCGGCGGTCGTCCGGGCGGCCGATGTGGGCTCGGCGCCCGCGCGGTACGGTCGCACGACCGATGACGCCCCGGTCCGGCCGTCTCCCGCCGCTCACTGACATCGCGCTCGCCTGCGCGCTCGCGACGTTCGCGCTGCTCGAGCTGTTCGTGCTCGAGGACCTCAGCGGGCCGGTCGGCGTCCAGGTCGCCGCCACGCTCGCGATGACGCTCCCGCTCGCCTGGCGCCGCACGCAGCCGATCGCCGCCGCGACGGTCGTCTTCGCCGCGATGGCGGCGGCGATCCTCGCCGGCGTGCCGATCACCGAGGGCTTCCTGCCGATCCTCGTCATCGGGCTCGCCGTGTACGCCGTCGCCCGCGCGGACGTCCTCGAGGACGAGATGGACGAGTACACCGAGCGCGCGACGCTCGAGGAGCGCGAGCGGATCGCTCGGGAGCTGCATGACGTCGTGGCGCACCGGCTCAGCACGATCGCTGTCCAGGCCGGCGCAGGGCAGCACGTCCTGCACGAGGACCCGGATCGCGCCCGGCGGGCGTTCGAGGCGATCGACGACACCGCGCGCGGCGGGCTGTCGGAGATGCGGCGGGCGCTGGGGCTGCTGCGGGCGCAGGACGCGGGCGCGGCGCTCGCGCCGCAGCCGTCCCTGCGCGACGTCGAGCACCTCGTCCAGGAGAGCCGCGACGCGGGCGTGCCGGTCGAGCTCACCGTCGCGGGCGACCCGGCGAGCCTGCCGGCCGGCCTGGACCTCAGCGCGTACCGCATCGTCCAGGAGGCGCTGACGAACGTGCGACGGCATGCGCCGGGGGCGCGCGCGAGCGTCGCCGTCGACGTCGCGCCCCAGCGCCTGCGCCTGCGCGTCGCGGACTCCGGCGGCGCGGCGGGCGTGAACGGCGATGGCGCCGACGCCGGTCACGGGCTGGTCGGGATCCGTGAGCGGGTCGCGCTGTACGGCGGCACGCTCGAGCTGGGCCCGCAGCCGGGCGGCGGGTTCCTCGTCTGCGCCGACATCCCGCTCGGGTCGGCCGCGCGGTGACCGTTCGCATCGCGATCGCGGACGACGAGGCGCTCGTGCGCGGCGGCTTCCGCGCGATCCTCGACAGCGACCCGGCCTTCACGGTCGTCGCGGAGGCGGCCGACGGACGGCAGGCGCTCACGGCGGTCGAGCGCTTCACGCCCGACGTCGTCGTCATGGACATCCGGATGCCGGAGCTCGACGGCCTCGCGGCGACACGGCAGCTGCGCGCGACGCACCCGGCGGTGCGCGTCCTGATCGTCACGACGTTCGACCTCGACGAGTACGTCTACGACGCGCTGCAGGCGGGCGCCGCCGGGTTCCTGCTGAAGGACGCGCGCCCGACGGAGCTCCTCGACGCCGTGCGGGCCGTCGCATCGGGTGACGCGCTGATCGCCCCGCAGGTGACGCGGCGCCTGATCGAGGCGTTCGTCGCCGCGCGCCCCGCGGTGAACGGGGACGACGCACGGGTGGAGGCGCTGAGCGCCCGCGAGCGCGAGGTCCTCCTGCTGCTGGCCAGGGGGCTGTCGAACCGCGAGATCGCCGCGGCGATGGCGCTCAGCGAGGCGACGGTCAAGACGCACGTGGCGGCGGTCCTGGCGAAGCTCGGGGTTCGCGACCGGGTGCGCGCCGTGATCGTGGCGTACGAGACCGGGCTCGTCGTCCCGGGTGCCGGCTAGCTCGCCGGCGGGTCCCGCCACGCCGGCGTCTCGCCGCGGTACAGCCCCTCACCGCCGAAGACGATCCGCACGGACCGCCAGAGGATCGTCAGGTCGAGCGCCCACGAGCGGTGCTCGATGTACCAGAGGTCCAGCTCGATCCGCTGGTCCCACGGGATCTCCGCGCGGCCGTTGACCTGGGCCCAGCCCGTCATGCCCGGCTTCACGGCGAGGCGGCCGCGCTGACGGTCGGTGTACTGGTCCACCTGCACGGGCACCGTCGGACGCGGGCCGATGATCGCCATCTCGCCGCGCAGGACGTTGACGAGGTTCGGCACCTCGTCGAGCGACGTGCGGCGCAGGACGCGGCCGACGCGCGTGATCCGCGTGTCGCCCTCGCTGACCGCCAGCCCGGCACCCTGATGCTCGGCGCCCGTGACCATCGTCCGCAGCTTGATGACGTCGAACGCGCGGCCGTCCTGGCCGACGCGTCGCTGGCGGTAGATCGAGCTTCCGCGCGACTCGAGCCGGATCGCCGACGACCGCGACGAGCAGGAAGGGGGCGGCGAGCAGGAGGGCGCCGGCCGCGACGACGACGTCGAACATCCGGCGCATCAGCGCGTGCCCTCGGGCGGTGCCCACCCCGCCGGCGTGCCGTGGCGCAGGTGGTCGTGGAGGCCGAGCGCGACGGCGACGTTCGTCCCGGCGTAGTAGCGCAGGATGAGCAGCGGGCGGGCCGGGACGCGCCCGGCGAGCAGCGCGCCCGCGATCAGCGCGAGCTGCTTGGCCAGCGCGGCGCGGTAGACCCACCCGGCGCGCAGCAGGCCGGCGTTCGCGGCCAGGCACGCCAGGTGGAGGAACGGCGCCGCGTACCGCAGCAGCCGGTGCGAGGAGATCATCCACGCGTACACCGGCGGGAGGGCGCCGAGGTCGAGCATGCCGCCGCGCAGGACGATCGGCCAGGCGTGGCTCATCATCCGCCGCTTGCGGGCGATCTCGCCGTCGGTGGACGGGACCATCTTCTCGCGTCGCGCGCGCCGACGCGGCGTAGACGGCGCGGCGGCCGCGGCGCACGAAGTTGAACGGGAACGACAGGTCGTGGCCCATGACCGGGATCGACCTCGAGGTAGTCCTCGCGGCGCACGGCGTAGATCGCGCCGTTGCCGCCGGTGACGCTCGCCAGCCGCGACTCGTTCGCGCGGATCCACATCTCCCAGCGCCAGTAGAGGCCCTCCTGGTTCGTGCCGTCCTCGGCGTTCACGAACCGCACCTGGCCGCAGGCGTAGCCGACGGCGGGATCGGCGAGCGACGCGACGAGCTCGCGCAGCGCGCCGGGCTCCCACGACGAGTTGGCGTCGCTGAAGGCGATGACGGTGCTGCGCGGGTCGGCGGCGCGCACGGCGGCGTCCTGTGCGCGGACCTTGCCGCCCCACGGCAGCTCGAGGACGACGTCGGCGCCCGCGTCGCGGGCGCGCGCGGCCGTGTCGTCGGGCGAGCCGTCGCAGGCGACGATGACCTCGAGCCGGTCGGCGGGCCAGTCGAGCTCGCGGGCGTTGGCGACCTTCGCGGCGATGACACCGGCGCTCGCGGTGGGCGGCGACCGCGAGCGTCACGTGCGGCTCGTGCCCCGGCTCGGGCGGAGGAGCGGCGGGCGCGACGGCCGCGCAGCCGGTCGGCCGCGGCCAGCAGCAGCGGGTAGCCGACCTGCGTGTAGACGAGCAGCCCGGCGGTGCCCCAGAAGATCGCCTTGCGCGCCCTCATGCCGGAGTGAGTGTGGCGTAGAGCTCAAGGTGTGCGCGCGGCGATCGCGTCCCAGCCGTAGCGCGTCGCGCGCGGCGTCGGCGGCCGCGGCGCCGAGCGCCCGGCGGGCGTCCGCGTCGCCGAGCAGCTCCTGCAGCGCGCTCGCGCAGCGCGTCCGCGTCGCCCGGCTGGGACGAGCAGCGCGCCGCCGTGCTCGGCGACCTCCGGGAACCCGCCGACGGCGCTCAGCACGAGCGGGCGGCCGAACGCGAGCGCGGTGAAGCAGGACGCCCGACTGGTCGATCTCGCGGTAAGGGAGCACGACGACGTCGGCGCGCTCGAAGAAGGCCGGCATCTCGCGCGTCGCCGACGAAGCGCTCGACGAACCGCACGCCGGGCGGCGCGGACGCCTTGAGCGGCGGCGATGTCCATCCGCGGCATGCCGACGACCCACAGCTCGGCACCATCGATCCCGCGCCACGCCTCCATCGCGACATCGATCCCCTTGTAGGGGCGCATCAGGCCGAAGAGGAGGACGACGGGCCCCTCGACGCCGGCGAGCTCGCCGGTCAGCGGCCGGGCGTCGGGGACGTCGAGCAGGTGCGTGAACGCGCCATGCGGGATGACGGTGATCTTCGCCGGATCGACGTCGCCCTCGGCGACTGAGGCGCCCGCGGCCGTGCTCGGAGTGCACGACGACGGCGTCGACGCGCTCGTAGAGCGCGGCGCTGCGCGTCGTGCTGCCCACGTGTGGGCTCCCGCGGCAGGACGTCGTGCGCGGTGAGCACGAGCGGGACGCCGCTCGGGAGCAGCCGCTGGTCGAGCTGCTGGACGCTGAGCCACTGCAGGTGGACGACGTCGGCCTCACGCGCCGCGCGCCGCCGGTAGCGGAGCATGTCGGGCAGGTGCTGTGCCAGCCGCGCCGCCTGCCGCGCCCGGCCGCCGGGCGCCTGCGGCCCGCGCGCGTAGAACGCCTCGTCGACGCGGTAGCCCGTCGCCGCGCGGCACCTCGCCGTAGGCGAACCGGCTCGTGACGAGGGTCACGTCGGCACCCGCGGCGGCCAGCGCCGCGCACAGCGCGTGGTCGTACGGCGGCGTGTAGGCGGGGGGGTCGACGACGTGGATGCGCACGAGCGGCATATCTTCCCCGTCCGTGCCGGATGTCGAGGTCACCTACTGCGTCGTCAACACCCAGCAGCGCGAGCTGCTGGTCCGCGGGCTCGACGCGATCGCCCGCGAGCGGGCGGCCGCTGCCCTTCGTCACCGAGGTCCTCGTGCTCGACAACGCCTCCACCGACGGTTCGGTCGGGCGCGGCGCGCGGGCACGCCGACCGTGGACCGCGTGATCGCGCGCGAGCGGCGCACCGGCAAGGCCGAGAACGACACCGACTGCTGCTGCGCGCCGCGCGCGGGCGCTACGCGCTGCTGCTCAACGAGGACTCCGAGCTGCGGCCGGGCGCGACGCTCGCGCTGCACGCCGCGCTGGAGGAGAACCTGCGCGCCGGGGCGGCCGGTGCGCGCCTGCTGCGACCCGACCGGCGCGCCCAGCCGAGCGCCTGGCGCTTCCCGGGGCCGCGCGAGCGGCGCTGGCATCCGCGCTCTTCATCCACCACTGGACCGTCGTCCAGAGCCGCGGCGACCGGACCCGGGCCGGTCGACTGGGCGCAGAGCGCGGCGCTGCTGGTGCCGCGCCCAGGCGGCGCGCGAGATCGGCTGGTTCGACCCGCAGTTCTTCGTCTACTCCGACGAGGTGGACTTCTGCAAGCGCCTGGCGGACGCGGGCTGGCACACGCTCTACGTCCCGGGCGCCGAGGCGATCCACCACGAGCAGCTGTCGACGGGCGGCGGTGCCCGGAGCGGCGGATCGTCGAGCTCTCGCGCAACCGCGACCGCTACATGCGCAAGCACCACTCCGCGCTCAGCGCGGCGCTCGTGCGCTGGCTCACCGCGTGGGCCTACACCGTGCGCGCGCTGCGCGGCGAACGTGCTCCCGGGCCACGATCCGCGCCGCTACCGCTTCCACGCCCACGCGACGCTCCACCCCGACCAGGGCGAGGGGCTGCGCGAGGCGGCGCGCGACTACAACGTCGGCGGCACGCGGCTCTGACGGGCGCGGCGCACCGCCGCGAGCAGTGCGCGCAGCTCCGCCGGGCGCACGACCCGCGCGGCGACCAGCGCGAGCGGGATGACCGCGAGCACGGCCACGCGCGTCAGGAAGCCGTCGAGGCCCGACGTCGGCAGCAGCAGGTTGCCGGCGACCGCGATGCCGCCGGCGACGAGCGTCAGCCCGGCGATGCGCGCCCATTCGAACGGGACGTGGAAGACGTCGCGCGTGAGGGCGAAGAGGACCACGAGCATCGCGACGTACGAGGCGCAGAGCGCGATCGCCGCGCCCTCGATCCCGAGCGGTCCGACGAGCAGCACGAGCACGAGCACGTTGACGACCACGCCGGCGAGCGCGGCGGGCAGCGTGCGGATCGTGACCTTCGCCCGCCCTGCGATGCTGACCAGCAGCAGATAGAGCCCGTACAGCGCCCACCCGAGCGCGAGCCACGGCAGCGCCTCGTACGCCGGGTAGAACGCCGGCGCCGTGAGCAGCCGCACGACCCAGCGCCCGAGCAGTTCGAAGCCCGCCACCGCGAGGCCGGTCACGACGAGGTACGCGCTGGCGACGCGCGCGTACAGGCGCCCGGCCTCGGCGTCGTCGGTGACGGAGTAGGCCAGCGGCGGCCACGCGAGCTGGAAGCCGCGAACGGCGATGATCACCGCCGTCGCGAGCTTGATCGCCACCGAGTAGAGGCCCGCGGCGGCGGGGCACTCGACGCGCAGCAGGTAGGCGCGGTCGATGACGTTCAGCAGGAAGACCGCGGAGTCGGCCGGGACGGTCGGCCCGCCGAAGCGCAGCAGCGGCGTCGAGCGGCGCGCGGATGTCGCGGGATGCCCGACGTGCTCGCGCACCGCGAGGACCCACAGCGCGACGAGCACGGCCGCCGAGGCGGCGTAGTTGCCGAGCACGTAGCCGCGCGCGCCCTCGTCCAGCACGACGACGAGCAGTGACGGTGAGCGCGACGGTCAGCAGGACGTTCGCGACGGCGCGCGCATGTACGTGCGGCGGCGCTCCTGCACCCGCAGCAGCGCGTAGGCCATCTCGAGGTTCGTGAACGCCCAGATGCCGAAGACGCCGTAGGCCATCAGCGTCGCGTCGCGCGTGCCGAGGATGAGCTCGCGACAGCGGGCCGGCGAGCAGCACGCCCGCGACCAGCGCGACCGTCGTCGTGATCAGCACGAAGCCGGTCGTGGTCCGCGCCAGGCGCCGGCGCGCGATCCGCGTGGTCGTCGTCGAACCAGCAGCCGGACGAACGCCTCGCCCATCCCGAAGCGCAGCAGGATGCTGGTGAGGATCACGAGCGTGAGCAGCGTCTCGGCGTACCCGAACTCCGCCTCGGTGAGGTGCCGCGTGTACAGCGGCAGCGTGAACAGCGCGAGGAACGCGGCGAGCAGGCTCGCGGCCTGGTAGGCCAGCCCGGAGGTCGCAAGGCGCTTGAGCTGGGCCTCCATGCGTGGGGCACGGTACCCACCGACGCGGTGGGCGTGTGCATGCGCATGTGCCGCCGGCGCGCCATGGCCGTGTCGCGGCGGGGCACCCGGGTAGGGTGCGCGCTCGTGGCTCCGGCATCCACCGACGGGCGCCCGCCGATCGGCGTGCTGCTGCTCCCGCGCGAGCTCGAGCGCTTCATCCTGCGCGAGCAGGCCGAGGATCTCCTGCGCGCGCAGCGCGTCGTCGCGGTGGACCCGCCGCGCGTGCCGTACGGGGCGATGGCGCGGCTCCCGGAGGCGCTCGGCGCCGGGCTGGCGTCGCGGCAGGCGCGGCGCCTGGTGAAGAACCTCCGCCGCAACCTCGGCGAGCCGCGCGCCATCGTCATCTTCCACCCCTGCAGCTGCCGCTGGCCCAGGCGATGGTCGCGCTCTGCCCGGGCGCCGAGCTCTGGTACGGGCGCTGGGACCGCTACGAGTACGCCTACGACGCGGGTCCCGAACAGCGCGAGCGCCTCGCGCGAGCTGCACGAGGCGGCCGCGGCGGCCTCGTCGCTGACGTTCGTCGCGAGCGAGAAGCTCGCCGAGCTCGAGCGCGCGGCGGGCCGGGAGGCGACGGTCGTCGGGCTCGCCGGCCGACGGCTTCCCGGCGCCCGGACCCGCAGGGCACCGTCGTCGCGGTGTCGCTCGGCCACCTGGGCTGGCGCACGGACTGGTCGCTGCTGCGCGCGGTCGCGGACGAGCTGGGCGACCGCCTGGTGCTGCTGCTCGTCGGCGCGTGGCACGAGGACGAGTGCCGGGACGACCCCGACTTCGCGGCCTGCCGCGCGCATCCGTCGCTGGTCTGGCTCGGAGCGCAGGACGACGCGGCGGCGGCGCGCCTGATCCTCACCGCCGACGTCGGCATCGTCCCGTTCAAGGTGGAGCCGTTCAACGACGCCGGCCTGCCCTACCGGATCCTCAAGTACGCGCGGCTCGGGCGCCGGACGGTGACCCCGGACCTCGCCGGCGTGCGGACGTGGGACCGCGCCGTGCGCGTCGCGGCCGACCCCGCGGCCTTCGCCGCCGCGCTCGCCGAGCACGCCGGCGCGCGGCAGACCCCGACCTCGAGCTGCGCGAGTGGGCGCTCGGACGGACCGCGCGGATGCAGAACCAGCCGCTGTGGGACGGCCTGGAGCGCCTGGGCATAGCCCGCGACGCGTGAGCGCTAACGGCGCGGCGGGCAGCGCACGTAGGCCGCGTAGCGCCCGTTGCGCGCGACCAGGACGTACCCCGGGTCCGGGACGTTCGTGAGCGTGCTCGACCCCTGGGCGAACCCGAAGCGCCGCAGCATCTTGGCGTCGGCGAAGAACAGCGCGACGCCGTACGGCCGGCGCTTGGCCGACCGCGCGCCGACGGCCGTGCGGGGCGCGTCGAGGATCCAGCGCGTGTCGGGCACGAGCCGGTAGTTCGGCAGGGTGACCGGCCCGCAGGCCCGGCCCCGGGCCACGGCCGGGTCCGCGAGGATCGCCGCCAGGTCGTCGTGCGTGCCGCGGATGAAGCGCACCTCGTTCACGAACCGCTCGACCACCGAGATGCGCGCGACCACGAAGCCCGCGCCGAGGACCGCGCAGACGCCGATCGCCACCGCCCACGGGCGGCGGATCCGGTCGGCCGCCGGGAGCGTCACCCAGCCGGCGATCGCATAGCCGGCGTAGATGGTCAGCGCGATCGCCGGGACCGTCAGGTAGCGCGGGAGGATCGACAGCCCTGCGAAGCCGGTGATGACGAACGCGAGGACCCCCGCCCCGAGCAGCGCGAGCGGCACGTGCACCGACCGGCCGGCGCGCCGCCAGGTCGCGAGGCCCAGGCCGGCGAGCGCGGCGAGGAAGATCGGCGGGCGCAGCGCGTCGGCGAGGAACCGCACGAACGCCTCCGGCACGTTGGCGATCCCCCGCTCGCGCTGCAGCTCGCCGGCGAGGTCGCTGGTCGCGTGCAGCGAGTACAGCGGGTCGCCCGTCACCCACCAGTCGGTGAGCGCCCAGCCGACGGGACCGACGCGCCGCCAGAGCGAGCAGCCCCGGGTGCAGGTCGCGGCGGCCCGTCGGCGGGTCACGCTCCCAGACCATCCACAGCCAGTAGGCGCCGGCGAGGATCCACGCCTCCGGGCGCAGCAGCCCGGCGACCGCGAGCAGCGCCATGACGCTCGCGCCGCGCCGCGGGCGCTCGGCCTCCAGCACGCCCGCCCACAGCACGACGGCGAGGAACGGGACGTCGACGTAGGCGCGCGCGGCGTAGAGCAGCAGCGCGAAGCTCGACGCCGGTGAGCAGCGCGGCGACGAGGCCCGGCCAGGTGCCGAAGACGGCGCGGCCGAGGCGGAAGACCGCCCACACGAGCGCGACGAGGGACAGCGCGGCGACCAGGACGAGCGCGCGGTCGGCGTCCGCTCCGACGAGCCGCGCGAGCAGCGGCGGCGAGCGCCAGGTAGAGCGGATGCTCCGTCGGCGCCTGGTAGGCCTCGAACTCGGCTTCTGCCCGTCGAGCAGCTCGCGGCCCCAGACCAGGTGGTAGTAGCCGTCGTAGCTCGGGTACGTCGGGACGAGCGTCCAGACGACGACCGCGACGAGCGCGAGCCCGGCGACCGCGAGCGCCTCGCGGCGCCGGGTCACGCGTCCTCCGCGTCGCCTCGGGCTCCGGCGGCGGCGCGGCCGCGGCGCCGTCCCCACCGCCAGCAGCGCCCAGGTGAGCGGGTCCTCGAGGAACGCCGCGTACATGAGCGTGTGCGCGACGAGCGCGGCGAACGCGGCGGCGACGCCGACGCGGACCGGGCCGTCGCGCGCGGCGCCCGCGGAACAGGCGCAGGAACGCGAACACGAGCAGCGCGAGGTAGACGAGCAGCCCGACGACGCCCTGCTCGGCGGCGACCGTCACCGGGATCGTGTGGGAGGCCGACGTCGCCCGCTCGGCCGAGACGTTCTCCGCCCGGCGGTACTCGCGCGCGAACGAGCCCGACCCCAGCCCTGCGCGGGCCGCTCGGCGAACAGCGCGCACGCCGCCCGGCGACGAGGTCCGAGCGGCCGCTCGTCGCCTTGCTCGAGCTGCCGCCGCCGTCGAAGCGCCGTCGTGCCCGAGCGCGACCGCGACGAGGACCGCCACGGCAACGGCGCGCCGCGCCGATCAGCGCCCAGCGCACGCTCCAGCGCAGCGCGCCGAGGACCGCGAGCCCGACGAGCAGCGCCGCGAAGCTCGACTGCGACAGCGTCAGCACGCAGGCCCGCCGAACAGGAACGCGACCACCAGCGGCCCCGAGCGCGACGTCCCGCGTGCGCGAGCGCCACAGCATCCACGCGACGAGCAGGACGAGCACGACGGCGAGGAAGCGGCCGTAGATGTTCGGGTCGAAGAACAGCGAGTTGACGCGGAAGTAGTCCTCGAGCTGGTTGGAGGCGATGACCTTCGGGTTGAGCAGCAGGTGGCGGGTCGCGTACTCCACGTAGCCGATCGACGCGAGCGCGACGGCGAGCCCCGTCAGCACGCCCGAGCGCGATGCCGGCCAGCCGCCGCGTCCACGCCAGCCGCGCGATCAGGACGTAGAGGATCGCGAACGGCACGTAGAAGAAGACGACGTTCTCCAGGGCCCGCTCGCCGTCCTCCGCATAGGCGCTCTGCGCCGCGTAGAGGACGAGGGTGATCGCGAGCAGGCGCTCGACCCACCCGATGGGCACGGCCCCCTGGCGGGACAGGTCGGCGGAGCTGACCTGATCGATCTCCCCACGCAGCCGCGGCCAGGCCCAGCTCAGCGCCCCCGCCGCGACCACGAGGTACAGCGGCAGCAGGAGGTTCGACGTCGAGCCGGCCACCGAGATCGGGATCCGGAACGGGATCGTCGCGACGGCGGCGATCGCGAACGCGGTCGGGACGCGGCGGAAGAGCACCGCGAGCGCGCGCGACGAGCGCGAGGCCCAGGAGCGCCGCGGCGACGCCCAGCGACGGGTGGTCGCGCAGGGTGCGGACCTGCTCGCTGTCGGCGACGTGGACGAGCAGGATCGCCGGCGCGAGGACGAGCGCGCCCGAGCAGCAGCCATGCGCGCGCACGGTCGCCGCGGACGACGAGCGCCCCGGCGGCGAGGGCTGCGCAGGCCGTCAGCGCGAGAGCAGATCCCACGTGCGTCCCATCAGGGTCTGGACGTCCGGGTCGGTCGGAGATCCGCAGCGGGAGCTGCGGCAGGCCGAAGCGGATGACCGTTCCGCGGCCGACGCGGACGGCGACGATGATCGCGGCGCCGTCGGCGTCGACGGCCGAGGACAGCAGCCGGCCCGCCGCCGGGCGAGCTCGTCTCCTCGGCGACCGCGTACCCGGTGAAGCTGCCCGCTCGTGCCGCGGAAGAGGCCGATCGTGTCGGTGCCCGCGGTGAGGTCGAAGACGCCCGCGCGCGGCGGCGTGACGCGCGCGCCGAAGATGTCGGCGGTCGCGGGGGGCGTCGGGTCGGTCAGCCGGAGCCGCGGCGTCAGGCGCACGCTGCCGCTGGAAGGACTCGACCCCGACCGACGCGAGCGTCCCGCCGCGGCCGTCACGAACGCGCGCAGCCGGCGCTGCAGGCGCTCGGTCAGCCAGACCGCGTCACCGGCCACGAGCACCCCGCTGTGCCCGCGCAGCTGCGGGCCGACGCCCGTCGCCAGCGCGACGTCGGTGGTGATGTCGTAGCGGTGGCGCTCGCGGTCCAGCCAGGCGAGCACCGGCTGGCTGCGCTCCGCGAACCCCGGCACGACCGGCGTCCCGAACACGCGCGCCAGGCGCACCGGCAGGCCGGCGGAGAGCTGGTTGGGGCGCCCGTCGCCGTCGTCGTCGACCGGGTTGCGGCCCTGCCAGGTCATCATCGGCAGGACGACGAGCACGCTTGTGACGCGCGCGGTCGTCGACGGCGAACGGGACCGTCGCGGTGCGGGCGCCGCGACGGGCGGTGAACAGGGAGACGCCGGAGGTCGTCCCGGGCGGCTTGAGACGGATGATCGCGCGGCGCGCGGTCCCGCGGCGACTGACGGCGGCGCCCGTCCGGCGGACCGTCCACGTGTACTCCTCGCCGCGCGCGTCGGTGCCGATCGGGACGCGGCGCCCGGCGCGGCCGGCGAGCAGCGGCGGCTGCGAGGCGACTCGCCGCACGGTGATCCCGCCGCGGCCCGGCAGCTTGCGCCCGTACGTCAGCGCGGGCAGCCCGCGGCGCGTCAGCGGCACCGATGTCCCGATGTTCCCGGCCTTGTCGCGGACCTCGGCGACGACGAGGTACGGGGCGGGCGGGACGGGGCGTCCGCGCGTCGTCCGTGCCGTCCCACGTCACGATCGTCGCGCCGTCGGGGATGCCGGGCGCCGCGACCTGCAGCGGCGCCCCCGGCCACATGCGGAAGATCAGCAGCCGCCCGGACCGCGCCGGAGCGCCGAGAGCCGGATCCGCGCGGGCGCGCCGCCGGGATGCGGCAGCAGCTCCGGTCCGCGGTCCGGCGTCGGGCCCGATCGACAGGATGCGCGGCGCCGGCGGCGTGCGGTCCACGCGGAAGGACTTCGGGACGATCACGCTGCGCCCCTCGCCGCGGAGCGTCACGCGGACCCGGTAGGCGCCGTCCGGCACGGGGCGTCCGTCGGCGTCCAGCCCGTCCCAGGCGAGGCTCGGAAGCAGCTGCCGGTAGGCGTCGAGGCGGCGGCCGGAGACGAGCTCGCGCACCTCGTCGCCCTGCTCGTCGACGATCGCGACGTCCACGGTGTCGCCGCGCTTGAGGCGGAAGGTCACGCGCTGGCGGTCGAGGCGCCCGTCCCCGTTGGGCGAGACGACCGGGTACTTCACCTTGAAGGCCTGCACGACCGAGGGTGAGGACTTCAGCTGCTGCGCGACGAAGAACGCCGCGAACGCGCAGACGACGAGCACGCCGAAGACGACCTGCGCCAGCCGTGTCACAGGCCCACGAGGCTCCCGTTGTCGGGACGGTCCGTGGCCGCGCCGTCGGCCGTGAGCGTCGCCAGGCGGATGGCGTTGCCGTGGCAGACGATCACGACGTGCCCGGCGACGTCCCGCGCGCGCCAGTCGGCGATGCCCTCCAGGACGCGCGCCCGCTGCTCGGCGAACGACTCCCCGCCGGGGAAGCCCCAGTCCGGGTCGAGCGCGGCGAAGCGCGCGAAGCCCTCGGGGTCCTCGGCGATCACGTCCGCGAACGCGCGGTCCGTCCAGTCGCCGGTCTCCGTCTCGGCGAAGCGGGCGTCGACCACCGGCTCGACGCCGATGCGCGCTCCGACGATGCCCGCGGTCTCGCGGGCGCGCGCGATGTCGCTGCAGACGAGCGCCGCGGGCGCCAGGCGCGCGACGACCTCGGCCAGCTCGGCCGCCTGGCGGCGCCCGGTGTCGTCGAGCGGCACCGGCAGCCAGCCCTGGAAGCGCCCCTCGAGGTTGTAGGCGGTCCGGCCGTGGCGCGCGAGCCACAGGCGGCGGTCGGCCGCTCCGGCCTGCGGGGCCTGCGCGCCGCCGTCCATGCCCGCCGCTACTGCGCCTGGTCGGCGCCGACGATCACGACGACGGGTGCCCCGCCGCCGAGCACGCGCGCGTTCTGGTCCATCGGCTGCAGCGCGTCCCTGCTGACGCCGATGAGCTTCGCCACGTCCACGCCCTCGCGGCGCGACCCCGACTGCCAGTAGACGACGGTCGTGGCGCGCGACTGGTTCGTGGTGTCCGTCGTGACCGGGCTGACGTTCTTGTAGCCGGCGGCCGTGAGCTTGTCGGCCGCCGCGCGGGCGAGCCCGGTGACGGTCGTGCCGTTGAACACCGCGACCTGCGTCGTCTCGCGCTTGGGCTGCGGCCTGGCGGTCGTGCCGCCCCCGCCGTCGCCGGATGCCGAGGTGGTCGGCGTGCCGACGCTGTTGGGCTTCTCGGTCGTGGGCGCGTCGTCTCCGGAGAAGACCTGGGTGATCAAGAGGACCGCGACCGCCGCGATCGCGAGGGTCCCGACGACGACGGCGACGAGGCCCCGGTGCGAGCCGGGCTGCGCCGGCGGCGGGTTCCCTCACGGGGCGTGACCGGCCCCTCCGGGCGCGTCGCGCGGACGGGCGCCGCGGCGGGCCGGGGGCGCGGACGGGGCGGCGCGGGCGGAGGCGGCGTCGGCGAGGAGACGGCGGGCGGGCGGGCGGGCGGCTCGACGGGCGCTGCGGGAGGCTGCGCGGGCGCGGCAGGTGCGGCGGGAGGTGTCGCCGCCGCGGCCGGCGTCACAGCGGCCGGCGCGGCGGCGGCGTCGCGGAGGGCACCGTCGCTCCGGCCGCCGCGACGGCGGGCTTCGGGGGCGCGGGCGTCGCGGACGCGGGAGTGGGCGTTGCCGGGGCCGCGGTGCGGCGGGCCGGCGGGAGGCGATGCGGGTGCGCGGGGGCGTCGTCGTCCCCGGGGCGCGCGGGGCGGCGGCGCCCGCGGCGGGGGACGGCGTGCCGGCGGCGGTCACGGCCGCGGCGCCCGCACCGGCGGCGGCGGCAGCCGGCGGCAGTCGCGGGAACCGGCGGCTTGGGTCCCGTCGGCGTTCCGGGCTGGGTTCCGGGCGCACCCGGAACCGCGGGCTGCGCGACGCCGGGCACCCTGGCGGCCGCCGCGGCGACGGCGGCGGGCGTGGCGGGCCCGGCCGGACGCGCCGGCTGCGCACGCGGGGCGGGCTGCACCGCCCGGCGCTGCGCCTCGGCGACGGCGCGCTGCTGGAGCTCCGCGTCGCGCTCGGGCGCGCGGCCCGCCCACTCGCGCAGGCGCTTGACCTCGCGGGCCTGGGCGAAATAGAGCAGCGCGAGGACACCGAGACCGACGACCGCGGCGATGCCCGCGTACGCGCCGTACTTCTCGATCTGACTGGACAGGGAAAGGGCTGCCAGGCCGGCCGTCATGCGGTCGCCATGCTAGTGGGAGCCCCCGGACGCTCCGCGCGTCGCCGCGTCCCCGGGCTCCCCCGCGGACGAGCGCTCGCCGGCGAGGAGCGCGACCTTGTCCGCGAGGCCGGCGGCGTCCCCTTCGAGGACGAGCAGCGAGATCTCGTCGAACCACGCCGCGACCTCGTCGGGCTCGCGCACCGCGCGCTCGGCGCGCAGGATCTTCTCGGCGGGCGTGGGCTGCGGGCGCTCGTAGGGGTTGAAGAGCTCCTCGTGCAGCTTCTCGCCCGGGCGGCGCCCGACGAACTCGATCGCGATGTCGACATCGGGTCGCAGGCCGGACAGCTCGATCATGTCGCGGGCCAGCTGCACGATCGGGACCGGCTCGCCCATCTCGAGCACGAAGACCTCGCCGCCCTGGCCGAGCGAGCCGGAGCGGATGATGAGCTGCACCGCCTCCGGGATCGTCATGAAGTAGCGGGTCATCCGCTCGTCGGTGACGGTGACCGGCCCGCCGCGGGCGATCTGCCGGCGGAAGATCGGGACCACCGAGCCGGAGGAGCCGAGCACGTTGCCGAACCGCACGCTCGCGTACCGCGTCTGCGGGAAGCGCGCGCTCATCTCCTCGACCGCGAACTCCGCGAGCGCCTTGGAGGCGCCCATGACCGTCGCGGGCGAGACGGCCTTGTCGGTCGAGACGAGCACGAACGCCTTGACGCCCGCCTCGCCGGCCAGGCGCGCGACGAGCCGCGTGGCGATCGCGTTGTTGCGCACCGCCTCGACGGGGTTGCTCCTCCATCAGGCCGACGTGCTTGTAGGCGGCGGCGTGGAAGACGACCGTCGGCCGGTGCTCGGCGAGCACCTCGCGCATCCGCTCGCCCTCCTTGCAGTCCGCGAGGACCGCGGCGAGCGAGGACGGGTGCACGTGGCGGTCGTCCTCGAGCTCGCGCTGGATCGTGAAGAGGTTGTCCTCGGCGTGGTCGAGGAGGATCAGGCGCCGCGGGGCGACGCGGGCGATCTGGCGGCACAGCTCCGAGCCGATCGATCCGCCGGCGCCGGTGACCATCACGACCTCGCCGGAGAGGTAGGCGCCGACCCGGTCGAGCTCCATGCGCACCGGCTCGCGGCCGAGCACGTCCTCGACCTGCACCTCGCGGACCTGCCGGGCGACGGCGCCGCCGCCGGACAGCAGCAGCTCGAAGACCGTCGGCAGCGTCCGGACCGGGATGCCGCGCTCGCGGCCGGCCCGCGCGACGCGCGCGCGCAGCGTGCCCGGGGCCGAGGGGATCGCGATCAGCATCTCGTCGGGCTCGGCCTCGTCGAGGATGCGCGGAAGCTGGTCGGTCGCGCCGAGCACCTTCACCCCGTCGATCCGCACCCGCTGCTTCAGCGGGTCGTCGTCGACGAAGCCGACCGGGCTCATCCCGAGCTGCGGATTGCGGACGATCTCGCGCAGCAGCAGCCGGCCGCCGTCGCCGGCGCCGCACGATCAGGACCCGGCTCGCGCCCTTGCGCGCACGGAACCCGCGGATCGGGCGCTCGGAGACCGCGTGCCCCACGAAGCGCACGCCGCCGACGAGCGCGAGCGACAGCAGCAGGAAGAGGGCCGTCACGCCGGTCGGCACGGCGACGTTGACCTCGACGCCCGACGGCGACCACGTCACGGGCCTGGCGATCGCGACGATCCCGATCACCACGAGCACCATGACCGTCACGGCCTGCAGGACGCCGAGGTAGTCGCGCTGCGTCACGTACCGCCACTGCTTCTGCTCGATGCGGAAGAGCGTGAAGACGACGAGCGCGGTGACGACGACCCACGGCACCATGCTGTCGCGCAACTCGGCGAAGCGGTCGGGCACCCCCACCGCCTGGTCGAAGCGCAGCCAGTACGCCAGCCACCAGGCCCCGGCGACGAGCCCCGCGTCCAGGGCGAGCTGGATCAGGGAGTGCCGGTGGAGCGGGAGCGCCGTGCGGAGACGTCGGCGCATGCCGGGAAGTTTAGCCCTGCACAGGACGCCCGAGCGGGACTGCAGCAGCAGGTCCACGAGGAGCTGCGGATCCCGGCGGATCCGCTCGCTGCGCGGCGCCGCGGCGCGCCGCTCGAGGACGACGTCCTCCGGGCGCGCGATGCGGCGCAGGCGGCCCTCGGCGATGAGGCGCCTCGTCGACGGCCCCGAGCCGGCCCTCGAACGTCGTCCAGACGGGCGTGCCGAGCGCGACCGCCTCGCGGTTCATCGTCCCGCCGGCGCTCACCACGAGGTCCGACAGCGCGACGAGCGACGGCGCGTCGATGGCGTGGTCGGGGACGATGAAGCCGCCGGCGGCCTGCAGCTCCGCGCGCTGGTCGGCCGTGCGCGGGAGGACGACGACCTGGCCCTGCTCGCGCAGGCGGACGAGGATCGCGCCGAACAGGTCGTTCTCGAACCGGTGGTACAGCGAGACCTCCGGGGGCGTGCGGACGAGCGCGATCGGCTGCGCCCGGTCCAGCCCGAGGGCCTCGAGCACGGCCGGGTCGGGCTCGAGGTCGGCGAGGTAGTACTCCTCCTTGAGGCCGGGGTAGCGGCGCAGCTTGCGGGCGGCGCCGTACCGCGCCAGGCGCTCGGGCGGGATCGCCTCGGGGACGACGACCGCCTGCGGCGAGCCGGCAGTTGACGTTGTGCTGCACGGTCGCCCACTCGTAGTCGAACATCGTCGAGCAGGGGATGCGCAGGAGCCGCGCAGCGACCGTGACGTCGTTGGAGCCGTGGCCGAGCGCGAGATCGAAGCGCCGGCCGCGCGCCCAGCGGGTGAGCGCCGCCGAGCGGTCGGCCAGGCCGATCGCCTTCGCCCCGAGCCGCGCGCCGCGATGGCGGCCGACGACGGTCGCGGCGAGGCCGTGCCGCTCGGCCAGCTCGACGGTCTGCGCGAAGTCGCGGGCGGTCACCTGCACGTCGGCGCCCTGCGCGCGCAGGCGCTCGATCACCGGGCGCAGCACCAGGACGTGCGGGCTGTTCGTGAGGTCCACCCAGACGCGCAGGGACATCGGGCCGTCAGTCCGTGCCGGCCGCGCGGACGGCCTCGACGACCTCGGTCACCTGCTCGCGCGTGATCACGGCGCTGATCGGGAGCGCGAGGTGGGTGCGCGCCGCCTCGTCGGTCCCCGGCAGCTCGGCGGTCGCCCACCGGCGCATCGCGGGCTGGCGGTGGATCGGCGTGCGGTAGTAGGCGCGGGACTCGACGCCCGCGGCCGCGAGCGCCTCCTGGAGCGCGTCGGCGCGCGGGTGACGGACGACGTACAGGTGCCATGCGGGGGCGCTCGCCGGGGCGGCCTCGGGCAGGCCCACGAGGTCCCCGAGCCCCGCCTCCTCGTACCACGCGCCCGCGAGATGGCGGTGTGCGGCCCAGTGCTCCAGCTCGGGCAGCATCACCCGCAGCGCCGCGGCCTGGAGCTCGTCGAGGCGGCTGTTGTACCCCACCTGCTCGTAGGTGACCTTGTCGCGCGAGCCGTGGAAGCGCAGCGTGCGCACCTCCTCGGCGAGCGCCGCGTCCCCGGTCGTGATCGCGCCGCCGTCGCCGAGCGCGCCGAGGTTCTTCGACGGGTAGAACGAGAACGTCGCGAGCGCGCCGAGCGCGCCGGGGCGGCCGTCGGGGCCGATCGTGCCCGCCGCCTGCGCCGCGTCCTCGACCACCGGGACGCCGAGCGCGGCGATCTCCGCGACGGGGGCGACGTTGCCGAAGAGGTGGACCGCGATGACGGCCTTCGTGCGCGGCGTCAGCGCGGCGCGCACGCGTCTCCGGCGTGGCGAGGAACGTCGCCGGGTCGACGTCGCAGAAGACGGGCGTCGCGCCCGTCGGCGGGATCGCCTCGGCGCTGGCGTAGAACGTGAACGACGGGACGACCACCTCGTCGCCCGGCCCGACGCCGAGCGCGCGCAGCGCGATCGTCAGCGCCTCGGTGCCGTTCGCGACGCCGACGGCATGGCCGCGCGCCGAGGAACCGCGCGAACTCGTCCTCGAACGCGGCGACGTTCGGACCGAGGATGAACCGCCCGTCGTCGAGGACGCCGAGCAGCGCCTCGTCCAGCCGATCACGCAGCGGGACGAGCGGCGTCCCGGAGTCGAACAGGGGCACGGGCATGCGGGACCCAACGCTACCCTCTCCCGCTCGTGCCCCTCTCCACGCTCCTCGTCCTCGCGTCGGTCACCGACAAGCTCGCGGACTTCGTCACCGGCGTCGTCGAGGACATCGGCCTCACCGGCATCTTCGTGCTGATGACGCTCGAGAGCATGGGCATCCCGTTCCCCTCCGAGCCGACCATGCTCTTCGCCGGGTTCAACGTCAGCGAGGGCACGTACTCGTTCTGGCTCGTGGTCTTCGTCGCCGTCGCCGCGAACGTCGTCGGCTCGTGGATCGCGTACGGGATCGGGTACTTCGGCCGGGTCGAGCTGCTCGAGCGCCACGGCAAGTGGCTGCACATCAAGCCCTCGCACATCGAGTGGGGCGATCGCTGGTTCGAGAAGTACGGCGACGCGGCGGTGTTCTTCAGCCGCATGCTGCCGATCATCCGCACCTTCATCTCGTTCCCGGCCGGCGCCGCGCGGATGCCGTTCTGGCGCTTCACCGTCTTCACCGTCCTCGGCTGCATCCCGTGGATGGCGGGGCTCACGTTCGCGGGCAAGCAGGCCGCGGACAACTGGGAGGACCTGCGGTCCTACCTGCACTGGATCGACTACTCCGTCGTCGTGGCGATCGTCGTCGGGGCCATCTGGCTCTTCGTCCGCTGGCGCAAGGGGCGGCGCGCGACGCCCGCCGATGCCCCCGCCGCCTGACGCCGCCGGCGCCCTCCCGCCACGGCACGCCCTCGCGCTCGGCCTGCTCCACGGCCCGGCGGAGCTCCTCCCCGTCTCGTCGTCCGGACACGTCACGCTCGTCCCGTGGCTGCTCGGCTGGCCGTATCCCGAGCTCGAGCCCGACCTGCGCAAGGCCTTCGAGGTCGCCCTGCACGCGGGCACGGCCGCCGGCCTGCTGATCGCCCTGCGCGTCGAGGTCGCCGAGGCCTTCCGCGACCTCGACGCGCGCCGCGTCACGCTGATCGCCGGGTCCTTCCTGCCGCCCGCGATCGTCGGCCTGGCGCTCGAGGGCCCGATCGAGCGGCGGCTCGGGACGCCCGCCTCGATCGCCGCCGGCCTGCTGCTGGGGTCCGCGGCGATGACGCTCGCCGACGCACTCGGACCCGAGGAGCGCACCCGCGAGGAGGCGACGCTCGCCGACGCGCTGCTGCTCGGGCTCGCGCAGGCGTCGGCGCTCATGCCCGGCACCTCCCGCGGAGGGATGACCCTCGCCGCGATGCGCGCCCGCCGCTTCACCCGGCCGGACGCGAGCGCGCTCTCGCGCCACGTCGCGCTGCCCGTCATCGCGGGCGCAAGCGTCCTCAAGGGCGTGCGGCTGGCCCAGCGCGGCCTGCCGCCCGGCATGACGGGCAGGTTCGCGCTCGGGATGGGCGCCTCGCTCGCCTCGACGCTCGCGGCGGCGCGGCTGGTCCCCGTGGAGCGGGTCGGGGCGCTGTGGCCGTACGCGGTCTACCGCAGCGGGCTGGCGGCCGTGACGCTGCGGCGCCTGCGGCGCAGCGGGCCCGGCGCCCGCGGGTAGGCTCCGCCGATGCTCCGCCCGCGCCGCACGCTCACCGGGTCGGCGGTCGACAAGATCGCCGACGGGCCGCAGACGATCGCCTTCAGCTCGTTCCAGTACACCCCGAAGGCCCTCGCCGTCTCACCGGGCACGACGACCTGGTCCGGGTCCTTCGGCTCGCATCCGCTGCGCTTCGACGACGGGTCGCCCGGCGCATCCAGCGGCACCGAGGCGGCGTTCGCACTGACTCCGGGTGTCGTGCGCTACTAGTGCGGCCTGCACGGCGGGCGCACGGGGGTCGGGCGGCGGGGCGGGCGGGACGGGAGGCCCGGGCGGGACAGGCGGGACCGGCGGGACCCCGCCGACAGGGTCGCGCCGGGCCTGCGGGCCTCGGCCACGCCCGGCGTCCGCCGAGGCGCACTCCTGCGGGGACCCGTCAGCGTGCGGCTCGGCACGCTCTCCGAGCGCGCCGCCGTCACCGGGTCGCTGCGGCTGCGCGGACGGCAGGTCGGCGCGGTGACCGCGAGGACCGCCGCCGCGGGGGACCTGCGGGTGACGATCCGCCTGACGCGCGCGGGGCGGCACGCCGTGCGGGCCGTGCGCCCCGTCACGCTCACCCTGCGCCTCGAGCTGACCGACGCCGCCGGCAACCGCACCGTCGTCAGCCGCTCCGTCCGCCTGCGGCGCTGACCGCGCGCGCCCGGCGCGTCTGCGAATCTCCCGCGCATGTCAGACGCGTACGCCGCCGCCGGCGTCGACACCACCCAGTCCGACGCCGCCGTCGCCGCGATCGTCGGCGTCCTGGGCACGATCGAGACCGGCGCCCCGTCACGCGTCGTCGACCTGCCGGGCCACTACGCGAGCGTCCTGCGGGTGAGCGCTGACCTCGGCATCGCGATCGCCACCGACGGCGTCGGGTCGAAGATCGTCCTCGCCGAGCAGACCGGGCGCCTGGACACGGTCGGCATCGACTGCATCGCGATGAACGTCAACGACCTCGTATGCGTCGGCGCCGAGCCGATCGCGATGGTCGACTACCTCGCCGTCGAGCAGTCCGATCCCACCGCGACCGCGGCGATCGCGCGCGGGCTGGCGGTCGGCGCGGCCGACGCGGGCATCGAGATCCCGGGTGGCGAGCTCGCCGTCCTCCCGGAGCTCATCCGCGGCCACCCGTCCCCCGGCGGCTTCGACCTCTGCGGCACCGCGATCGGCACGGTCGCGCTCGACGCGATCCTCACCGGCGGCGCCATCGCTCCCGGCGACGCGCTGATCGGCGTCCCGTCGAGCGGCCTGCACTCCAACGGCTACACGCTCGCCCGCCGCGTGCTCGTCGAGGACGGCCCCGGGCTCGACGCGCGCCCCGCCGAGCTCGGCGGCGCGAGCATCGCGGACGCACTGCTCGAGCCGACGGTCATCTACGTGCGCGCGGCGCTGGATCTCCTGCGCTCCGGCGTGCCCGTCCACGGGCTCGCGCACATCACCGGCGGCGGGCTGAAGAACCTGCTGCGCCTGGGCTCCGGCGTCGGCTACGCGGTCGAGGACCCGCTCCCGGTCCCGCCGGTCTGCGCGCTCGTCGGGACGCTCGGCGGCGTGCCGGACGCCGAGCTCTGGGAGGTCTTCAACATGGGCTGCGGGTTCGCGGCCGTCGTGCCCGAGGACCGCGCCGACGAGACCGCGGCGATCCTCGCCGCGCGGCACCCCGGCGCCCGCCGGATCGGCACCGTGACGGACGCGGCGGGCGTCGCCACCGCACCCGGCGGGATCGCGCTCCGCGCCTGAGCGGGGCGGTCCGGGAGAATCGCCCGATGCCACCGCTCTACGCCCTCAACCTCTTCGACCTCGCGCCGAACGACGACTACCGCGCGTACTCGCGGCGCTCCCGCGACGCCGTCCAGGCCCACGGCGGCCGCGTCGTCGCGCTGGGGCAGCTCGCGGGCGCCCCGGTCTCGGAGGGCGTCGAGCCACGGGAGGCGATGGTCCTCGTCGAGTGGGAGAGCCGCGAGGCGTTCGACGCCTTCATCGCGGACCCGGCGCACGAGGACCTGCATCCGCTGCGCGAGAACGGCACCCGCAACTACCTCTGGTGGGCCTACGAGAAGCTCGAGGACCTGCGGCCGCTGCTGGCCCGCGACTAGCGCGCACGAAGCCCTGCAGGACGCGGCCGCATGGCGCGCGACGTAGGTGACGGCGTGCCCCCGGCGAACCCCGGGGGGACCAGCGCACCGCCGCCGCGGCCGGTACGCGACATGAATCCCGTCCTCGCCCCCACAATAGGAAGCATGACCGCCACCGCCGGCACCCTCCTGAGTGGGCGCTACCGCCTTGAGGAGCAGATCGGGCGCGGCGGCATGTCGACGGTCTGGCGGGCGTTCGACACGACGCTCGAGCGTGCCGGTCGCGATCAAGATGATGCACCGCGACGTCGCCCGCGACAGCGATCAGCTGGAGCGCTTCCGGCGCGAGGCGAAGGCCGTCGCGAAGGTCTCCTCCCCCTACGTCGTCGGGGTGATCGACGCCGGCGAGGAGGACCACACCCCGTTCATCATCCTCGAGTTCGTCGACGGCGAGACGCTGAAGGAGCGCATCCGCCGGCTGCAGCGGCTCGACGTCGCCGAGGCGGTCGCCTACGCGATCGAGATCGCCCGCGGGCTGCAGGCCGCGCACGACCGCGGCATCGTCCACCGCGACGTCAAGCCGCAGAACGTCCTGCTCGACGAGGACGGCGCGGCGCGGGTGACCGACTTCGGCATCGCCCGCAGCCTCGCCGACGAGGGGCTTACCGCCGACGGCCGCGTGCTCGGGACGACCGACTACGTCAGCCCCGAGCAGGCGCTCGGGCACGCCGTGACGCCGCAGTCCGACGTCTACTCGCTCGGGGTCGTCCTCTACGAGATGCTCACCGGGGACGTCCCGTTCCACGGCGAGAACCAGGTCGCGGTCGCGATGCGCCACGTGCGCGAGGAGACTGCCGGACGTGCAGGCCAAGCGGCCCGAGGTGTCGAGCGCCCTCGCCTCCGTGGTGGATCACGCCACGGCCAAGGACCTCGACGTGCGCTACGCGTCGGCGGCCGACTTCATCGCCGACCTCGAGGACGCGCTGGCCATCGAGACCGCGCGCAGCGGGCACATCACCGGCGAGGCGACGACCGTCTTCCAGTCCCTGCCGGAGCAGAAGCGCCGCCGCGTGCCCGGCGGCGTGCAGCACCCGGCGCGCTGGCTCGCTGGGGATCGCGCTCGTCGCCGTGGCCGTCGTGGCCGCGTTCGCGCTGCTGGCCGGGCGCGCCGAGCGCGGGACCGGCACCAAGGGGGCCCAGCCGCCGCCGACGCTCAGGGCCGTCTCGCTCGGCCAGAGCCGCGCCAAGGACTACGACCCGGCCGGCGACCAGCAGGAGCACCCGGAGACCGCGGCGTTCGTGCTCGACCGCGATCCGGCGACCGTCTGGGACACCGAGACCTACCTCAACGGCAACCTCGCGAAGGACGGCGTGGGCCTCGCGATCGACGCGAAGCCGGGCGTCGCCGCGCGCCAGCTCGAGCTGCGGACCGGGACGCCCGGGTGGAGCGGCCAGGTCCTCGCCGCCGACACGGCCGCCCTGCCGAAGACGATCGACGACCCGGCGTGGACGCGGGTCGGGACGATCACGAAGGCGACCCGCGTGACGCGCGCCGACCTCGACACGGGCGGCAAGCGCCAGCGCTGGTACCTCATCTGGATCGAGCAGTTCGCCGAGGGCCAGGAGAAGGTGGAGATCTCCGAGGTCTATCTCTACCGCTAGGAGACATCGCCCTCGAAAGGGCCGGCGGGGCGAAGCCACGCCGGCTGCGATCTCCGGTCGGGAGTGACCCCTAGAAGGTGTACCTGCGAAACGCCGCGTGGCGCTCCGCCGCGACCTGCACGAGCCGGTCGCACAGCTCGGGGTAGGACAGCCCGCTGGCCTCCCAGAGCTTGCCGTAGACGCTCGTCTCGGTGAACCCGGGCATCGTGTTCAGCTCGTTCAGCAGGACGTCGTCGCCGTCGACGAAGAAGTCGGCCCGCGCGAGCCCGCTGCAGCCGGCCTCGCGGAACGCCGTCACCGCCAGCTCGCGCACGCGGTCGCGCGCCGCCGGGGAGATCCGGGCCGGGACGACGAGTTCCATGCCGCCCGGCGTGTACTTCGCCTCGTAGTCGTACCAGCCGCCCGGCGAGGCGCTGCGCAGGACGACGATCTCCCCCGGCTCGCTCGCCTGCGCGGCGGTCGTGTGGCCGGCGACCGAGCACTCGATCTCCAGGCCCGACGGCGCCGGCCTCGACGATCGCGCGCGGATCGTGGCCGAACGCCTGGTCGAGCGCCGCACCCAGCTCGCCGGCCTCGGCGACCCGCACGATGCCGACGGACGAGCCCAGCCGCGCGGGCTTCACGAACACCGGCAGGCCCAGCGCCGCGACCTCCCGCTCCACCCCCGCCCGGTCCGCGCGCCAGCGCGCGTCGTCGACGCCGGCGTACGCGACCTGCGGCAGGCCCGCGTGCGCCATAAGGTCCTTGAAGACGACCTTGTCCATGCACGCGGCCGACGCCAGGACGCCCGAGCCGACGTAGGCGACGTCGAGCAGCTCGAGCAGTCCCTGCACGGTGCCGTCCTCGCCGAACGGGCCGTGCAGCACGGGGAAGACGACGTCGGCGCCGAGCAGGCCGCGGCCGGGGCGCAGCGCCAGCTCGAGCGCCGTCGTGGTGCCACGAGCCGTCGCGATCGAGCTCCACCCACAGCGTCTCGTGCCCGGCGCGGCGCAGGCCCTCCTGGACCGACGCGGCGCTCGCGAGCGAGACGTCGTGCTCGGAGGAGCGGCCGCCGGCGAGGACCGCGACCTTCACGGCGTCCCCTCGACGGCACCGCCGGGGTTGGTGGTGGTCGTCGGCGTCGTCGGCTCGGTCGGCGGGGTGAAGCTCCCGACGCCGATCGTGATCGTCGACCCGGGCTCCGCCTTGCCGCCGCTGGGGTCCTGCTGGACGACGGTCCCGTCGTCGCCCTCGTCGGCCACGGTGATGCGCTGCTCGCTGACCTTGAACCCCGCCCGCGTGAGCGTGTCGATGGCGGTCGCCTCGTCCTGCCCGACGACGTTCGGCACGGTGACCTGCGCCGGCTGCTTGGCGACGACGATCGTCACCGACGACCCCTTGTCGGCCTGCGTCCCGGCCCCCGGGCTCTGGCTGAGCACCGTCCCCGGAGTGGCCTTGGCGTCCTCCTGCTGCGTCACGGTGACGCTGAACCCGGCGCCGGTGAGGGTCGCGCGGGCGCTGTCCTCGGTGGCGCCGACGACGCTCGGCACGGCGACCTTCCTCGGGCCGGCGGAGACGAGCAGGATGACGGTGGACCCGCGCTCGGCCTGCGTGTTCTCCCCGGGCTGCGTCCCGATGACCTCCCCCTTCGGCACGGTGTCGGAGGATCGCTCGCGCACCCGGACACGGAAGCCCGCGGCCTGCAGGCGGCGGCGCGCGACCGCCTCGGTCTGCCCCTCGACGCCGGGGACGGTGGCCGTGCCCGGCCCGTCGGAGACGGTGAGCGTCACGACCGAGCCCTCGTCGGCCTCCGCGCCGGGCTCGGGATCCTGGCCGAGCACCTCGCCCTTCGGCCGCTCGGACGTCCGCGCGACCGTGTCGACGGAGAAGCCCTCGCGCTGCAGCGCCGCCTGTGCGGTCGCCAGGTCGCTCCCGACGACGTTCGGCACGACGACCTGGTCCTTGCGCAGCAGCAGCAGCGCGGCGAGCAGCACGCCGACCGCGACGACGGCGATCAGGGCGAAGAGCCACCAGCGCCGGCCCGGTCCGCCGTCGTCCTGGTCCTCCGGCGGGGGCGGCGGCGCGTGCCCGAAGGTCGCGGGCTGCGCGGGCTCGGCCGGCCAGACGACGGCGGGCGCGCCGAGCACGGTCGCGTCCGTCGGCGGGCCGGCGTACGCCAGCAGGCCGGCCCGGGCGGCGGCGAGCGCGTCGATGAACCCGTCGGCGTCGGCGTAGCGCGCGACGGGGTCCTTCTCCAGCGCGCGCAGGACGACCTGCTCGAGCCCGGGGCTGACCTGCCCGTTGTAGGCGCTCGGCGGGACCGGCGCCTCCCCCACCTGCTTGAGCGCGATCGCGACGGCGCTGTCGCCGTCGAACGGGACGCGCCCGGCGAGCATCTCGTAGAGCACGACGCCGATCGAGTAGAGGTCGGACTGCTGGCTGACGGCGTGGCCCTGGGCCTGCTCGGGCGAGAGGTACTGCGCCGTCCCCATGATCGACCCGGTCTGCGTCATGTCCGACGCGCCCGCGCGCGCGATCCCGAAGTCGGTGACGGTCAGCACGCCCTCGTCGTCCACGATCACGTTGTGCGGCTTGAGGTCGCGGTGGATGACGCCGCGGCGGTGGGCGAAGCGCGCGGCCTTGAGGATCTGCGTGGCGTAGTCGATCGCGACATCCGGGTCGAGCGGCGCCTCCTGGGCGATCAGGGCCTTGAGCGAGCGGCCCTCCAGGTACTCCATCGCGATGTAGTACGTCCCCTCCCACTCGCCGCGGTCGTAGACCGAGACGACGTGCTGGTGCTGGAGTCCGGCGGCGGCCGAGGCCTCGCGGCGGAACCGCTCCACGAACTCGGGATCCTCGGAGAAGCGGCGGTAGAGGATCTTCAGCGCGATCCGCCTGCCGAGCTGGAGGTCCGTGGCGAGGTAGACGTCCGCCATCCCGCCCGAGCCGAGCCGGCGCTCGACCTTGTAGCGGCCGTCGACGACGGTGTCGGTGTCCAGGCGGTCGCTCATCGGAGCAGGGACTCCATCACGGCCCTCGCGATCGGTGCGGCCTCGGTGCCGCCGAACCCGCCGACGCTGCGCTCGATCGTCACCGCGACCGCGACCTGCGGGTCACTCGCGGGGGCGAAGCCGATGAACCACGGCGTGGTGATGTCATCGGCCACGACGCGCTCCGCCGTGCCGGTCTTGCCCGCCACCTCGATGCCCTGCAGCGCCGCGGCCGTGCCGGTTCCCTCCTGGACCACGCGCGTCATCATCGCGGTGATCTTCCTCGCCGTGGCGGGCGACATGACGCGCGAGAACTCCTGCGGATCGTTCTGCAGCGTCGTCCGGCCCTCGGGATCGACCGCCCGGGTCGCGAGGAACGGCCGCATCAGCGCGCCGCCGTTCGCCGACCGAGGCGGCGACCATCGCCATCTGCAGCGGGGTCGTCTGGAGCTTGTCCTGGCCGATCGCCATGCGGCCCGACGTCGACGCACGGGTTCGTCACGCGGACGAAGCGCCCGTCGCAGAACTCGCCGCTCGCGCGGCGCTCGGAGCTCGGCAGGTCGACCGCCACCTGGCGCCCGAAGCCCAGGCGTGACATGTACTTCTGCATCGTGCGCGCGCCGACGTCCTCTCCCACCTGTGCCCAGACCGTGTTCACCGAATTCGTCAACGCGGTGGTGAGGTCGATGGTCGCCGAAGGTCTCGCCGCCGGCGTTGTTCAGCGGGACGCCCGAGATCTCGACGCCGTTGCGGCCGTCGACGGTGCTGTCCGGCTGCGAACTTCCCGCTGTCGATGCGCCGCGATCGCCGTCACGACCTTGAACGTCGAGCCCGGCGGGTAGCCGGCCTGCGTCACGCGGTTGAAGAGCGGCGATCCGGGGGCCGTGTTGAGCCGCGTCGTCTGGCGGGCGCTGCGCAGCGTGTTGGGGTCGTAGCCGGGGACGGACGCCATGACCTTCACGCGGCCGGTCCGCGGGTCGAGCGCGACGACGGCGCCGGCGCGTCCGGCGAGCTGGTCGAGCGCGACCTGCTGGGCGGGCGGATCGAGCGCCGTCCGCAGGTCGTTCCCCTCGCGGCGCTTGCCCTGGATCCGGCGCAGCGTGTTCTGCAGGCCCTGGTCGCGGCCCAGGAGCTCCCCGTTGTAGAAGCGCTCCAGGCCCGCGGTCCCGGGGTTGAGATACGAGTAGCCGACCGGGTGGGCGAACAGGCCGCGCAGCGGGTAGCGGCGCGTGTACGCGCCATCCTGGCGGCGCACCGACCGCGCGAGCGTCTGCTCGTCGGCCGCGAGGATGCGGCCGCGGTCGATCCGCTGCTGCTCGATCAGGGCGCGCTTGTTCTGCGGGTTGTCCTGCAGCGCGTCGCGCTCGAAGACCGCCCAGCGCGAGGTGAACGCGATGAGCAGCGCGAACAGCACGAGCGTCACGCCGAAGACGCGGACGATCGGGGCGTTCACGACCGGGCCTCGCGCCGAGCGCGGTCGGAGACGAGCAGGAGCAGCGCGACGATCACGAAGTTCGCGACGATCGACGAGCCGCCGTAGGAGACGAACGGGAGCGTGACGCCGGTCAGCGGGATGACCTTCGTCACGCCGCCGACGATGACGAAGACCTGGAGCGCGACGACGGTCGTCAGGCCGGTCGCCAGGAGCTTGCTGAACGAGTCGCGCGCCAGCACCGCGATCCGGAACCCGCGCTCGACGAACATGACGTAGACGAGCAGCAGCGCGCACGCCGCGACGAGGCCCAGCTCGTTGACGATCACCGCGTAGATGAGGTCGGTCTGCGCGGCGGGCAGGAGGATCGCCTGGTCGGGCGGGATGCCGACCTTCACGAGCGACTCCCCGAAGCCCTTGCCCCAGAGTCCCCCGTCGGCCTGGGCGAACAGCGACTGCGCGAGCTGGTAGCTGCCGCCGATCCGGTCGTACAGCGCGGGGTCGAACGGGCGCTGCCAGGCCTCGATGCGGTCGCTGACGTGGCCGACCGACGTCGAGAAGAACCACGCGCCGGCGGCGAACAGGGACAAGCCGGCGAGCGGGAAGATCAGGCGGTTCGTCGCGACGTAGAGCATCGCCAGGAACCCGCCGAAGAACATCAGCGACGAGCCCAGGTCGCGGATGAAGACGAGCATCACCATCGCCAGGCCCCAGACCAGCAGGAGCGGACCCAGGTGCTTGAGCCGCGGGATCGTCAGCGGGCCCACCTTGCGCTCGACGAGCAGCTGGCGCGTGTCGCGCAGGTAGCTCGCGAGGAAGATGATGATGCCGATCTTCGCGAACTCGGCGGGCTGGAACGAGACGGGCCCGATGTCGACGCCGAGGTAGGCGCCGTTGACCTGCGCACCGACGCCGGGGATCCGCGGCAGCAGGAGCAGCAGGATGCTGCCCGCGGCGATGAGGTACCGGTAGCGCTCGAGCGCGCGGTAGTCGCGCAGCACCACGATCGTCGCGGCGAAGAACGCCGAGGCCGACGACGAACCACTGCGCCTGCTCGCGCGCGAGGGTCTCGTCGAGGCGGTAGATCATCACCAGGCCGACGCTGGCGAGCACGGCGACGATCGGGAACAGGTACGGGTCGGCGTCCGGGAGCCGCACGCGGATCACGAGGTGGGCCGCCAGGCACAGGCCCAGGAAGACCGCGCCGTAGGTGAGCGAGGCGTCGGAGCGCACGGCCCGCTCCTGGATGAGCACCGCGGCGAAGCCGGCGGTGACGAGCAGCGATGCGGGGATCAGCCCGAGGAGCTCGCGGTTGCGCGCGCTCCTCACGTGCCGACCGAGCCCCGTTCGAGCTGGCGCACGTAGTCGTCGGCGTCCTCGCGCGAGCGCAGGCTCTGCTCGGCGATCGTCGTCCGCTGCGGGGTCGTGAGCTGCGCGTCACTGACCCCGGAGACGTACACCTCCTGGTAGAGCGTGATGCCCGCGGGCAGGTCGACGGGAACCCCGCGGTAGAGCGTGACGAAGCCGTCCTCGCCCGGGCCGACGAAGTACACGGCCTGCGAGGCGAGGTAGCCGCCGGCCAGCACCGTGACGACGAGCGCCACGATCAGCGCGGTCCCGAGCCCGGGCCTGGGGAGCCGCCGGCGACGCCGGGCGGCCGGGGCCGGGCGCGGCGGCAGGGGGTCACGGCGCTCGGCGCCGGCCGGGACGGCGTCGGCCGCGAGCGCGCGCTGCACGTCCGCGGTCCTCAGCGCCGGCGCGCCCACGCGCGTCGCGTCCACGGCGTCGGGGCCCGCGCCGCCGGCGTCCTCCAGGCGGAACAGGACGACCGTGATGTTGTCGCGACCCCCCGCGGCGTTCGCCTGGGCGACGAGCTCCGTCGCGGCCTCGCGCAGCGTCGGCGCGCCGGCGAGCACCTCGGCGATCCGCGCCTCGGGGACCATCGACGTCAGGCCGTCGGAGCAGAGGAGGTACACGTCGCCGGCGCGCGCGGGGACCGTCAGCGCGTCCGGCTGGACGACGGCCTCCGGCCCGAGCGCGCGCGTGATGATCGAGCGCTGCGGATGCTCCTCGGCCTCCTGCGGGCTGAGGCGGCCCTGGCGGACCAGCTCCTCGACGAGCGAGTGGTCGGTCGTCAGGCGCTCGAGCTCGCCTTCGCGGCGGCGGTAGCAGCGGCTGTCGCCGACGTGGACGAGCGTCACCTCGCCCTCGCCGACGTACGCGGCCGTCAGCGTCGTGCCCATGCCCGCGCGGTCCTCGTCGGCGACCGACAGCGCGTGGATGCGCTCGTTGGCCTGCTGGACGACGAGGGCCAGGCGCTCCTCGACCGTGCCGGCGCCGTCCGGCACGCCGGCGGCGAGCGCGTCGACCGCCGTGCCCGACGCGACCTCGCCCGCCTGCGCGCCGCCCATGCCGTCGGCGACGGCGAACAGCGGCGCGCGCGCGTGGTAGGCGTCCTCGTTCGCCCGGCGCTGGAGGCCGGTGTCGGTGCGCTCGGCGTGCTCGGCGACGCGCAGCATCGTCAGCCCGCCACGAAGGTGAACTCGCTGTCGCCGATCCGCACGCGGTCGCCCTGGTGCAGCGGCTGTGGCCCGGTGACGAGTTCCTCGTTGAGGAACGTCCCGTTCGTCGAGCCGAGGTCCTCCAGGACGACGACCGGTCCCTGCCGCGTGAGGCGCGCGTGCCGGCCGGAGGCGAACGGGTCGTCGAGACGGATCTCCGCCTGGTCGCCGCGACCGAGCACCGCGCCGGCGCCGATCTCGTACTCCATGCCGGGCGTGTGCCCCGGCGCGCGCTCGACGACGAGCCGCGGGTCGCCGAGCGTCACCGCCTGGTGCAGGCCCGTCGCGCCGGAGTCCGCGGCGGGTGGCGGGCCTGCCGCGCCCGCCCAGCGCTGCTCGTCGGGGCGCCGCAGATCGCGCAGCGCGCTGCGCGCGACCCAGGCGACGAAGAGGTAGAGGACCGCGATGAACGCCGCCTGCAGCGCGACGGCCGTCGGCTCCAGCATCACTCGACCTCGAAGCGCGCCGAGACCGTGCCCACGTCGAGCCGGTCCCCGGAGCGCAGGACGGTCCGGGTGCCCACGCGCGCGCCGTTGACCTGCACCCCGTTCGTGGAGCCGAGATCCTCGACGGTCCAGGCGCCGTCCTCGCCGAGGTCGATCCGCGCGTGGCGGCGTGAGACGTTGGAGTCGCCGAGCACCACGTCGCACTCGCGGCTGCGGCCGATCGTCGCGCCCGACGGCCCGATCGCGAAGCGCTTGCCCTCCGCCGCGAGGATCGCCCGGCCGCGGCGGACGGCGCGCGCCTCGTCGAGCCGCTCCCGCGAGCGCTCGGACTCGGAGACGATCATCGTGTGGCTCGGCGCGGGAACGGGGGCGGGGGCCGGCTCGGGCGCGGCCTCCGCGACCTGCGCGTGCCGCGTCTCGATGCCGAACTCCCCGAGGCCCAGGCGTTCGTCGGTGCGCAGCTCGATGACCGGCGTCGCGACGAGCGCGAGGCGCTCAGCGCGCGCGTGCTCGAGCAGGTAGGCCGACAGCTCCTGCGTCACCTCGCGCTCGATCCCGGCGAAGCGCTCGCGGTCCTGCGGTGAGAGGTGGACGACGTACTCGTGCGGGGCGTAGGTGCGCGAGAGCGACACCGTCCGGTGCTCGTCCATCTCCCGGCCGAGCCGGCGGGCGAGCTCCTCGGGGCGCACCTCGGCGCGGAAGACGCGGCCGAACGTGCCCTCCACGAGCCCGGCCAGCTTGCTTTCCAGGTTCCTCAGGACGCTCATGGACTCGGTTGCGCACGGCCCGGCGGGGGCGGTGCGCGACGCGGTGAATGCTAGGGACTGACCCCGCCGGTGGTCGCGGGCGCCCGCGCAGCGGCGCCCAGCAGGGCGATCGCCCCGGCGGCGAGCGCTCCGAGCACGAGGCCGCGCGGCTCCGGCACGCCGCCCGCCCAGGGGAGCGCCGCGGCGAGCGCGGTGGTGCCGGCGGCCAGCCCGGCCGCCCAGCCGGTGACGGCGACGACGTCGCGTACGAGGTTGCTGCCGCGCACGAGCAACGGGAGCACGACCGCGAGGCCGGCCCACAGGGCCGCGATCGTCAGGACCCCCGAGCTGATGATCGGTGCCAGGACGTCGGTCACCGCGCGCATGGCCGACGCCTCCCAGACCGAGGGCGCCGCCGTCCCGGGTGCGTCGCCGAGGAGCAGGCGCGGGCCCGCCAGCGCCTCCGCGAGGACGAGCCACCAGAGACCGAGCGCCCCGAGCGCGCCGCGCTGCGTCCAGTCGCGCGCCTGTCCGGCGAGCGCGGGCCAGGCGAGCGCCACGCCGGCCAGTCCGAGCAGCGGCGCGCCTGCCGGCACCGGCCACAGCAGCCCGTCCCGCGGCAGCAGGATCGCCGTCGGCACCACGGCGGCGAGGACGAGCACGCGCGGCACCGGGCAGGCCGGCGAGCGTGAGCCAGGCGACGACCCCGCCGGCGGCGAGGACCCAGCCCAGCCGCGGGAGCAGCAGCACCGCGAGGGCCGCGCCGGCGCCCGCCGCGAGCGGTGCGCCCGGACCGGGCGCGAGCCCGTCCGGGACGGCCGCGAGCGACGCGGCGACGAGGGCGGCGGTGGCCGTCGCGGAGGCCGCGCGCCGCGTGAGGGCGGGCGCGCCGCGCCGCGGGCGGTCGCGCGCGGGCACGGGCGACGCGAGCCGGGTCTCCGCGGGGTCGCCCGCGACCGGGCCGGCGCGGCGGGCGGCGCCGTCGACCGCGTCGTCGAGCGCGAGCCGCAGGTCCTGCAGCGTGCCGCGGTCCTCGGGCCTGGGAAGCACCGCGCGGTCGAGCGCCGCGCACACCTCGCGCGGCAGGTCGCGCCGCAGGCGGGCGAGTGGGGGCAGGCGCGTCCCGACGCGCCGCGCGGTGGCCGCCGCCCCGCCCGCACGGATGGGGTTCACGCCCGAGAGCGCCTCGTAGAGGACGAGCGCGAGCGCGTAGAGGTCCGCCTCCCCCTCGACCGGGTGACCCTCGGCCTGCTCGGGTGCCATGTAGGCCAGCGTGCCGACGACGTCCCCGGTGCGCGTGAGCGCGTCGTCCCCGGCGATCATCGCGACCCCGAAGTCGGTGAGCTTCGCGAGGCCCGCCTCGCCGGACGGGCGCTCGGGCACCATGATGTTCGCGGGCTTGACGTCGCGGTGGACGACGCCGCGCGCGTGCGCGTGGTCGAGCGCGTCGCAGAGGGCCGCGCCGATCCGCAGGATGTCGCGGTCGGAGAGCGCGCCGTCCTCGACGAGGTCCGCGAGCGTCCGGCCGCGGACCAGCTCGGACACGAGGTAGACGGCGTCCTCGTCGCGGCCGGCCTCGTAGAGCGCGACGATCCCCGGATGCTGCAGCCGCGCCGCCGCGAGCGCCTCGCGCTCGGCGCGCGCCGCGACCTGCGCGTCGTGCAGTTCGATCCGCTTGACGGCGACGACGCGATCCAGGCGCTCGTCGTGCGCGAGCCAGACGACGCCGAAGGCTCCGGCGCCGAGCCTGCGCGTCAGGCGGTAGCGCCCGAGCGCGACCGGCGACTCGGATGCGTGACGGACGTCGGCCGTCGCCAGCGTGTCGTCGGCGGTCTGCACCACCTCCCGCCTTCGCCGCTGCGCACGGGGCCTCCTGCCGGACCGGGGCAGGAGATCCGCCGCTGACGGCAAACTTGCAGATTGGCCCGCATCTGGACGCGCGGTCATACTGATCGTCCTGCCCGTCCGCGGGCACCAGTCCACTCATGTCCTTCTTCGACGACGACGAGCCCACGCGCGTATCCGGCGCGCCGCGCCGACCCGCCGCCCCGCGGCAGCCGGCGACCAGCGGCGGCGGCACCTCCGAGGGTCCGCCGGATCGCCAGACCGCGCGCACGCGGCAGCTCGTCGCGCTCGGCATCGGCGCGCTCCTGCTGATCCTCTTCGTGCTCGGCTTCAAGGGCTGCCTGGACAGCCGCAAGGAGCGGGCGCTGAAGGACTACAGCCGCGATGCGAGCGCGATCGTCGTCGACTCCAACGACCAGGTCGCCAAGCCGTTCTTCGACCTGCTGGAGTCCGGCAACGCGACCGGGAACGACCTGCAGGTCCAGGTCAACCAGGTCCGCCTCACCGCCGAGGAGGACGCCAAGCGCGCACGCGAGCTCAGCGTCCCCGGCGAGATGGCGCCCGCGCAGCAGAACCTGCTGCTGGTGCTGGACCTCCGTGCGCAGGCGCTGACCCGGATCGCCGAGAAGCTCACCGCCGCCCAGGGCCGCGGCGCGCAGGCCGAGGAGGCGACGAACCAGATCGCCGGGCAGATGCAGATGTTCCTCACCTCCGACGTCATCTACTCCCAGCGCGCCGCGCCGCTGATCGTGCAGGCGCTCGACGAGGCCGGCATCAAGGGCCAGACGATCCCGGAGAGCACGTCGCTCCCGGGCTACACGTGGCTGGCGCCCGACACCGTCGCGAAGGCGATCGGCGGGACCGCGGGCGGCGGGACCACCACCGGCGGCAGCTCCTGCCCCGAGGGCACGGCCTGCGGTCACGGGCTCATCAGCACGGCGATCGGCGACACCGCGCTCGAGCAGGGCGCGTCGACGACCGTCCCCGCGAAGGCACCGGTCGTCGTCAACGTGAAGTTCGCCAACCAGGGCGACAACGTGCAGAAGAACGTCGTCGTGAACGTCAAGCTGACCGCGCCCGGCCAGCCCGCGATCACCGCCAAGAAGTCGGTGAACGAGACGCAGCCCGGAACCGAGGCCGACGTCGCGATCCCGCTGCCGAAGGTGCCCGCCGCGGGCACCGCGGCGACCCTCGTCGTCCGTGTCGAGCCCGTCGGGGGCGAGGAGAACACGGACAACAACGAGGGCACGTACACCGTCCTCTTCTCCGCGAACTGATCGTCCCGCGGGACGCTGGCGCGCGGCCTATCCTGCGGGCACCGTGGACGGCCTGACCGACCCCGCCGGGATCGCCGCGCTCGCCGCCGGCGCGCTCGCGCTCATCGCCCTCGTCGTGCTGACCCTGCTGTGGCGGCGGGTCGCTGCGCTGCGCCGCGACCAGCAGGCGGTGCTCGGGGACTCGGGACGCGACCTGGTCCGGCACGCGGCCGACATCGAGCGCCAGTTCGCGGCGCTGCACGAATGGGTCATCGACGTGGTCACGCGCGTGGAGGGCCGTCTGGACCGCGACGAGGTGCGCCTCGACGGCACGATCGCCCACCGGGCGGTCGTGCACTACGACGCCTACAACGAGCTGTCCGGCCGACAGTCGACGTCGATCGCGCTGCTCGACGCGCGGCGGTCGGGGATCGTGCTGTCCTCGATCCACCATCGCGAGCAGGCGCGCCTCTACGTCAAGCAGGTGCAGGAGGGCGTCTCGGCCGTCCCGCTCTCCCCGGAGGAGCAGGAGGCCGTGCGCGCCGCGCTCGCCGGCGAGGTCCCCGACGCCGCGGAGGGCGAGGCCTGATGCGCGTCGGCTACCTCGGGCCCGCGGGGACCTTCAGCGAGGAGGCCCTGCGCACGGACCCGCGACTGCCCGCGGATGCCGAGCTCATCCCGCTCCCGACGGTCCACCGGGTCGTCCTCGCCGTCGCGACCGGGGAGGTGGATCGCGCGCTGGCGCCGATCGAGAACTCGCTCGAGGGCTCGGTGAACGAGGCGGTCGATGCCCTCGTGCACGACGCGCCCGACGTGCGGATCGTCGGTGAGCGCGTGCTCTCGGTCCGCTACAGCCTGCTCGCGCGGCCGGGCGCGGCGCTCCAGGACGTGCGCACGGTGCTCTCGCATCCACAGGCCCTGGCGCAGTGCGCGGGCTGGCTGCGCGAGACGCTGCCCGCCGCGGACGTGCGACCGCGCACCTCCACCGCCGAGGCGGTGCGCGAGGCGGCGAGCGGCGACGACGACGCGGTCGCGGCGCTCGGAACCCCGGTCGCCGGCGAGCTGTACGGCGCCGTCGTGCTGGCCGCCGGTCTCGGCGACGAGGCGAACGTCACGCGCTTCGTCTGGCTCGCGCGCGACGACGCGCAGCCGCAGGCCGCGGACGCGGCGGGCTGGAAGAGCTCGCTCGTGTTCTCCGGTGACGGCGACGGCGCGCCCGGGTGGCTCGTGCGGTGCCTCTCGGAGTTCGCCGCCCGCGACGTGAACCTCACGCGGATCGAGTCGCGACCCTCACGCCGGCGCCTGGGGCACTACGTCTTCCTGCTGGATCTCGACGGTCGCGCCGACGTCCCGGGGCCTCCAGCCGACGCGCTCGCCGCTCTGCGGCCGCTCTGCGAGGACCTGCGCCTGATCGGGTCCTACCCGCGGGCGGCCGACGCGCCAACGGTGTGAATCTCCGGTGAATCGTCGGGGCCGCCGGTACACTGCCCGGCAGATCACCGATGGGAACGCTGACTCCACCAGCTCCACTCGGGTCCGCGGCGGCTGACGAGCACCGGCCGCGCGGGCGTGATTCCGGACGGGTGCTCGTCCTCAACGCGACGTACGAGCCGATCAACGTCTGCTCGGTCCGGCGTGCTGCAGTGCTGCTGCTGAAGGACAAGGCGGAGATCGTCGAGAAGGCGTCCTGGGAGCTGCGCTCCGAGCACACGCTCATGCCACGGCCCGTCGTGATCCGGCTCGTCTCCTACGTGAACATCCCGCGCAACGCCGAGCGGCGCCGCATCACCCGCCGCGCCGTGTTCGCTCGCGACGGCTGGGCCTGCCAGTACTGCGGCTCGCGCTCGACGCTGACCGTCGACCACGTCATCCCGCGCTCCAAGGGCGGCGATTCCAGCTGGGAGAACATCGTCGCCTCCTGCGCGCCGTGCAACCGCCGCAAGGGCGACCGCCTCCCCGCGCAGGCCGACATGCACCCGCGCAAGGCGCCGCGCGCGCCGCACCCGCACGTCTTCATCGCCGTCGCCGCACCGCGCATCCCGCAGGCCTGGAGAGCGTGGCTCCCGGGCGGCGCGCCGGCATAGCGGCGGTGGGCGACCGACCGGGACAGATCGTCCTCGTCAGCGGCGGCGGCTGGCACTACCGCGGGAGCGCGGACCGCGCGACCGACGACTATCTGCTGCGGCACACCCGCGGGCGCACGCCGCGCATCTGCCTCGTCGCGGCGGCCCAGGGTGACGACGGGCGCCAGCACGAGCAGTTCATCCACCACATGGGACATCGCGGGCTGCTCTCCAGCGCCACCGTGTTCTCGCTGCTGCCGGGCGCCGGCGACCCACGCGAGCGCCTGCTCGACGCCGACCTCATCTACCTCGTCGGCGGCAACACCGGTGCGCTCGCCGGCGCGCTGCGCGAGCTCGACTGGCTCCCGGCGCTCCGCGCCGCGCTGCGCGGCGGCGCGACGATCGCCGCGGTCTGCGCCGGCGCGCTCGTCGTCTGCGAGCAGATGGTCTTCCGCTGGGCGAACGGCCTCGGCGCGCCGCGGGCCGCCCCCGGGCTGGGGCTCCTGCGCACCTCACTGTCGTGCCACGCCGACCTGCTCCCCGAGCAGACCTCCGCCCACGAGGCGGCCGTCGCCGCCGGCGACGTCCCCGCGGGCTGGGCGCTCGAGGACGGCGCGATGCTGCGCCTCACGCCGCGGGGCCGGCTCGTCGAGGCGGTCAGCTCCCGCCCGGGAGCACAGGCGACGCACCTGTCGGGGCGCGGCGGGCGCCTCATCCGGCGACCGGTGGACCTGCGGCTCCTGCCGGGCGCCCGGGCCTGAGAGGCACCGGCACCGCGCATGAGGTGGCGTCTCACGCCACCTCCGCGTCTCCTGTACGGTCGCACGATGAGCCCGCTCTGCCTGCGGGCGTCATGGTCATCGCGGTCCTGGGCGCTCGTCGCCGTCGCAGTCCTCACCACCCTGCTGGCCCCCGCCGGCGCGCAGGCGTTCGACACCGGTCCGCATTCGGACCTCACGCGGGACGCGCTGACGGCCGAGGGGTTCGGACCGACCGCGACCGACGTCGTCGTCGTCAACAACTGGTTCGTGGACCTGTACTCGAACTCGTCGAAGATCCCGCAGTCGGGGCACGCGGACACCGCGGTGTCGATCCTCGGCGCGTTCTTCGAGAACGACGAGAACTGGCCGCAGTCCGTGCTGGACGCGGCAAACCGCACGCACTTCGACGCCTCGGTCTGGGATGTCGCGAACGTCGCCAAGGCACAGGCCGAGTGGGACCGCCTGCAGCGCGCGACGACGCAGCTGCTGCGCAGCATCACGTCGTCCGGCGGGGCGAACAAGGAGGTCCAGCTGCTGTCGACCATCGGCATGGGCCTGCACGCGATCCAGGACTTCTACTCCCACTCCAACTGGATCGAGCAGCAGGGCGTCGACGGTGTCGACGGCACCGACTGGTCGAAGCTCACCGTCGGGCTCACGCCCACGTGGTTCGACGTGCCGAAGGCGACGCGCGACAACCTCAACGTCTACATCGGCGACTCGACCGGCCACAAGGACCGGCCCCACGGCGCCTGGAACACGGACGGCAACAGGGCCATGCGGACAGGCGTCAACAAGGACTGGCCCGGACGCCTGGGGTACGCCGACTCGTACACGACGTCGTACTTCGCGACCCGCCAGTGGGTGCAGGCGATCCGCACCGCGCTGGGGGACGAGGCGCTCTGGCGGCGCGTGCAGCGCTACGCCAACCGCGGCGGCGGCGAGCTCGCCCACGACCTCAAGGGTGCGCTCAACATCGGCATGATGACCGGGCACTGGCAGGGCCAGGGCGAGCCGTGCGACCCGTCGCTCTCGCTCAGCGTCTGCGGTGCGCGCAACGGTCTCGGCGGCGATCTCATCGGCGCGCGCAGCGCGGTGAACTCCTACTTCGAGGACCGCGGGCGCACGCGCTTCCGCGGAGCCTTCCAGGGCCTGATCCCGCTGTTCGCCCAGGCGACGCCGAACGGCGACCTCCTGCCCGTCACCTCCAGCCAGCCGCTCCAGGCGTCGACGCGCTTCGTGCAGCTGCGCGTGACGTCGATGAAAGGCGTTGGGCTGCGGTCCCTGGGCGACCCGACGGCGATCGACCGCTCCGACAACTACTCGCGCGCGACCATCGCCGGCCAGGCGTTCCAGTCCGGCGAGATCAACGGCCGCGACAGCTTCAGCTTCCCGCGGCCGTACGCGCCATTCACGTTCATCAAGGCGATCCCGGTGGGCGGGCGGTACGCCGAGCCGGTGACGACGATGACCGTGGAGATCGGGACGAGCTCGAAGCTCTACGCGGGCACCGACGACGACGTCTACCTGCGCATCGGGCCGAACCGGAGGTTCGCGCTCGACAAGTCGCTCTACGACGACTTCGAGCGCGGCGACCGTGACACGTACAGCGTGCCGATCGACGCCGCGGTCCTCGACGGCCTGCGGGTCGGCGACATCTCGCGCGTGCAGATCGAGAAGTCCCCCGACGGCGCCGCGGGCGGCTGGCGGCTGCGCAGCGTGAAGCTCGTCGTCAACGGCCGGACCCTGTACGGGCGCAACGGGATCGAGCGCTGGCTCGAGGACGACCAGCGCACGTGGCGCGCACCGGACTTCCGGCAGAGCGGTCCCGGCGGGCCCGCGCTGCCGATCACGCTCGACCTGTGGGACGAGGACTCCAACGTCTACGGCGGCGATGACCACGGCGACCTCAACCGCTATGACAACCGCCGCCGGCTCGTGCTCGCCTACACCCCCGACACGGTGGTCAGCGACCGGGCGACCGGCGGGAGCTTCCTCAGCGGGCGGATCGGCGACGGCGACAGGGCGTCGGTGACCTACACGATCCAGACGCTGAAGCCGACGCCCGCCCCGCCACCGCCCCTGCCCCCGGTGCTGGCCCCGACCGAGCCCGCCCCGCCACCGCCCGGCCCGAAGCCCGACCTCGTGATCAGCGCGATGGACTACGACGAGCCGCTGAAGTACTTCTTCACCGTCACGAACCAGGGCGCCGGCGCGGCCGCCCCCTTCACGGTCACCGTCACCGGCGAGGGCTCGTTCCCCATCCCCGGCCTCGCTCCCGGCGCATCGGCCACCCGCACGTTCCGCACGATCTGCAAGAACGGCACCCAGGAGGCCTTTGCCGACGCCCTCGCCCAGATCGCCGAGACCGACGAGGCGAACAACAAGCGCACCTACGACGGCATCTGCATCACGTAGGGGAGCGGCCCGTCCGACGCCACGGAGCCGCCGCCCAGCGACGACCGTGCATCGTGCCGGCAGCGCATTGAGATCGAATCGGCCCGCCTTCGGCGGTCCGTCCTGCCAGGGGGCCGCAGACAGACGAAGGGCGCCGGCTCGACAACCGACGCCCTTCGCTGAATCACTGACTGGAAAGAACCGTCCCACCCTGTGCGTGCCGGAGGGACCACGACCGGCAGGTGGAACGACGGTGTCCCGGATTGGATTCCGCTGAGCGGGTCCAGCCAACCGCGGTCTAGCGGCCGGTCACCTCCAGGGTCCCGCAAGAACTGTGACTACAGATACGGACCACCTCCTCTCTCTGGTCCGGGCAATGTACCAAGCGTCCGGACGGACCAGAACGGGTTCCGAATCCGGCCGGACGCATTGGCGCACAGCCGCCATTCCCAGCGCATGGGGACGCCGGTGATCGAGCCCGACGGAGCGCTCGTCCCGGCCGGGTCCAGGACGATCCGGTCGAGGAGGGAGTCGGCTTGGCCGCCCCCCGCAGGCCGGGTCGTCCTCCGGACCCGGCCGGACCACAGACGACTCAGTCCTCCGGCGAGTCCTCCACCGGCACATCCACATACTCGAGCTCATGCCCCGGAATGCCCGCCGGCTGCGCGACATCCTCGCCCTCGACCGCGGCGGCCGTGTCGCCCGAGCCCTCCGCCGCGATCGCGACGGCGCTGACCACGTCGTCCTCGCTTGATGTTCATCACCTTCACGCCCTGGGCCGCGCGGCCGTAGCGGTTGATCCCGCTCGACCGCGGTCCGCTGGACCATGCCGCTCACGCGAGATGAAGACGAGGTCCTGGTGCTCGCGGACGACGAGCGCGCCGGCGAGCCCGCCCTTGGCCTCGGTCAGCGCGATCGTCTTGACGCCCTTGGCGCCGCGCTTGGTCTTGCGGTACTCGCGCGACGAGCGTGCGCTTGCCGAACCCGTTCTCGGTGACGACGAGGAGGTCCATGTCGTCGCGCGCGACGTCCATGGCGATGACCTCGCCCTTGTCGCCGACGTCCATGCCGCGCACGCCGGTCGTGTCGCGGCCCATGCTGCGCGCGTCGGACTCGGCGAAGCGGACGGTCAGGCCGGCGCGGGAGACCATGAGGATCTCGTCCTCGGGGTCGACGGCGCGCACCTGCGAGCAGCTCGTCGTCGTCGCGGATGTTGATCGCGATGATGCCGTCGGCCTTGATCGGCGTGTTGTAGGCCAGGAACTCGGTCTTCTTGACCGTCCCGTTGCGCGGTGGCGAAGACGAGGTACTTCGTCTCGGTGAAGTCGCGCGTCGGAGAGCACGGCCTGGATCCGCTCGCCCTCGCGCAGCGGCAGCACGTTGACGAGCGCGCGGCCCTTGCGCGGTCCGCGACGCCTCGGGCAGCTCGTAGACCTTCGAGCGGTAGACCTTGCCGCGGTTGGAGAAGAACAGCAGGTAGTCGTGCGACGAGCAGACGAAGAGGTGCTCGATGTAGTCGCCGTCCTTCATGTCCATCCCGGTGACGCCGCGGCCGCCGCGCTGCTGCTGGCGGTAGGTGGCGAGCGGCGAGCGACTTGATGTAGCCGGTGTGCGTGATCGTGATGACCATCTGCTGGTCGGCGATCAGGTCCTCGATGTCGATCTCGTCCTCGCTGGCGGTGATCTCGGTGCGGCGCTCGTCGGCGAAGCGCTCGCGGAGCTCGATGAGCTCGTCCTTGATGACCGTGAGCACGCGCCCCTCGTCGCCGAGCAGCTCGCGCAGCTCGCGGATGCGCTCGGTGACGTCGGCGTGCTCGCTGCTGGATCGCGCCGGACTCGAGGGCGGTGAGCTGCGCGAGGCGCAGGTCGAGGATCGCGGTCGCCTGGATCTGGCTGAGGCCGAAGCTGCTCCATCAGCTGCTCGCGGGCGCTCTCGCGGTCCTTGGAGCCGCGGATCAGCTCGATGACCGCGTCGAGGTTGTCGAGCGCGATCAGCAGGCCCTCGAGGACGTGTGCGCGCGCCTCCTTGAGCCCGAGCTCGTGCTTGGCGCGGCGGACGACGACCTCGCGCTGGTGCCCGACGTAGGCGTCGAGGATCTCGCGCAGCGACAGCGTCCGCGGCACGCCGTCGACGAGCGCGACGGCGTTGACGCCGAACGTCGACTGCATGTTCGTGTGCTTGTAGAGCTGGTTCAGCACGACCTTCGGGATCGCGTCGCGCTTGAGCTCGATCACCAGGCGCATGCCGTTGCGGTCGGACTCGTCGCGCAGGTCGGTGATGTCCGGGATCTTCTTGTCGTGGACGAGGTCGGCGATCTTCGTGATCAGCCCGCCGTCGCCGCCCTTCTTGACCTGGTAGGGCAGCTCGGTGACGACGATCGCCTCCTTGCCCTGGGTCAGCGGCTCGATGTGGGCCTTGCGCGCGCACGCGCACGCGGCCGCGGCCGGTCTCGTAGGCGTCGCGGATGCCCTGCCGGCCGAGGATGGTCCCGCCGGTCGGGAAGTCCGGGCCCTTGATGTGCTGCATCAGGCCGTCGATCGTGATCTGCGGGTCGTCGATGAACGCGACGGTCGCGTCGATCACCTCGCCGCAGGTTGTGCGGCGGGATGTTCGTCGCCATGCCCGACGGCGATGCCGGACGCGCCGTTGACGAGCAGGTTCGGGAAGCGCGACGGGCAGGACCAGCGGCTCCTGCGTGCGCCCGTCGTAGTTCGGCGCGAAGTCGACCGTGTCCATGTCGAGATCGCGCAGCATCTCCATGGCCAGGCGCGTGAGGCGCGCCTCGGTGTACCGCATGGCGGCGGCCGGATCGTCGTCGACCGAGCCGAAGTTGCCCTGCCCGTCGACGAGCGGGTAGCGCATGGAGAAGTCCTGCGCCATGCGCACGAGCGTGTCGTAGATCGCCGAGTCGCCGTGCGGGTGGTAGTTGCCCATCACCTCGCCGACGATGCGTGCGCACTTCGCGTAGCCGCGCGTCGGGCCCAGGCCGAGCTCGGACATCCCGTAGAGCACGCGGCGGTGCACGGGCTTGAGCCCGTCGCGCACGTCGGGCAGCGCGCGGCCGACGATCACGGACATGGCGTAGTCCAGGTACGCCGTCTTCATCTCGTCCTCGAGCTCGCGCGGCTCGAAGCGGTCGTTCAGAACGTCGGCTGATGCCATCTGTCAGGCTCCGTCGTGCGGCGCTAGACGTCGAGGTTGACGACGTCGCGGGCGTTCGTCTCGATGAACTCGCGGCGCGGCTCCACCACGTCGCCCATCAGCATCGAGAAGATCTGGTCGGCGGCGGTCGCGTCCTCGATCGTGACCTTCTGGAGCGTCCGGCTCGCGGGGTCCATCGTCGTCTCGCGCAGCTGCTCGGCGTTCATCTCGCCCAGGCCCTTGAAGCGGCTGAGCTGCACGCCCTTCTGGGCGAGCTCGAGGACCGCGCGTGCGCAGCGCCTCGAACGAGGCGGCCGTGTCCGCGCGCTCGCCGAGCGTGACCTGGAACGGCGGGCGTGCCGGCGAGCTTGACGAGGTCCTGGTGGACCTTGACGAAGCTCCGGTACTCGGCGCGGTGAAGAGGTCCGTCGGCGAGCGTGTGGGTCTGGGCGAGGCCCGGTCTCGGCGCTCGATCGCGCGGACGATCAGGCGCTCCGTCGTCGCGCTCGAGCAGCTCGGTCGTGAGGTGCTCGGCCTCGTGGTCGGCGCTGCCGATCAGCGCCGTCGCGTCGTCGGCGCTGTCGATCGCCCTCGTCGAGCAGCGTGGACTCCTCGAGGAAGCGCACGACGTCGTGCGCCGTGACGGGCGCGCAGCGCAGCTCGCCAGCGACCCGTAGCGCCTTGAGGCTCGCGCGGAAGCGACTGCCAGCGCGCCTCGGTGATCTTGAACGCCTTGCCGTCGCGGTCGAGCGACGCCGAACTTCTCGTACTTGTCGCGCGAGCAGGACCTCCTCGAGCTCGGACTCCTTCTCGATGTACCGCTCCTGGTTGCCGCCCTTGAGCTTGTAGAGCGGCGGCTTGGCGATGTAGACGTAGCCGGCGTCGATCAGCTCCTGCATCTCGCGGAACAGGAGCGTCAGGACGAGCGTGCGGATGTGGGCGCCGTCGACGTCGGCGTCGGTCATGAGGATGACCTTGTGGTAGCGGGCGTGCTCGATGTCGAACTCGTCGCGCACGCCGGTGCCGATCGCGGTGATCAGCGCCTGGACCTCGGTGTTCTGCAGCACCTTGTCGATCCGCGCCTTCTCGACGTTGAGGATCTTGCCGCGCAGCGGCAGCACCGCCTGCGTGTTGCGGTCGCGGCCCTGCTTGGCCGAGCCGCCGGCGGAGTCGCCCTCGACCACGAAGATCTCGGCGAGGGACGGATCCTTGACCGAGCAGTCGGCGAGCTTGCCCGGCAGGCGCGAGTTCTCCAGCGCGCTCTTGCGGCGCGTCAGGTCGCGCGCCTTGCGGGCGGCCGACCGCGGCCTGCGCGGCCTGGACCGCCTTGCGGATGACCGCGCGCGCCTCGGCGGGGTTCTCCTCGAGGAACTCGGCGAGCTTGCGTGTTGACGATCGACTCGACGAACCCCTGCATGCCGGGGTTGCCGAGCTTGGTCTTCGTCTGGCCCTCGAACTGCGGGTCGGCGAGCTTGGCCGAGATGACCGCGGTCAGGCCCTCGCGGACGTCCTCGCCGCGAGAGGTTCTCGTCCTTCTCCTTGAGCACGCCCTTCTCGCGGGCGTACTCGTTGAGCGTGCGCGTGAGCGCCGAGCGGAAGCCGGAGAGGTGCGTGCCGCCCTCGTGCGTGTTGATGTTGTTGGCGAACGAGAAGACCGACTCCTGGTAGGAGCCGTTCCACTGCATCGCGACCTCGACGGCGCCCTCGTCGCCCTCGTCCTCGAAGAAGACGACCTTCTTCTGGATCGGCTCCTTGTTCTCGTTGAGGTAGCGGACGAAGTCCTCGATGCCGCCCTCGTAGTGGAACTCGACCCGGTTGCCGCTCGCCGCGCTCGTCGGTGAGCGTGATGCGCAGGCCGCGGGTGAGGAACGCGGTCTCGCGCAGGCGCTGCTCGAGGATCGAGAAGTCGAAGTCGGTCTCCTCGAAGATGTCGTCGTCGGGGAGGAAGGTGATCGTCGGTGCCGGTCGATCTTCGTCGGCTCGCCCTTGGCGAGCGTGTCCTGCGGGACGCCGCGCGCGTAGTGCTGGGTGTGCGTGAAGCCCTCGCGGCGGACGTCGACCTCGAGCTCCTCGGAGAGCGCGTTGACGACGGAGACGCCGACGCCGTGGAGGCCGCCGGAGACCTTGTAGCCGCCGCCGTCGCCGAACTTGCCGCCGGCGTGCAGGACGGTCAGCACGACCTCGACGGCCGGCTTGCCCTCCTTCTCGTGCATCCCGACCGGGATGCCGCGACCGTCGTCGACGACGGTGACCGAGTTGTCGGGGTGGATCGTGACGTCGACGCGCGACGCAGTGCCCGGCGAGCGCCTCGTCGACGGAGTTGTCGACGACCTCGTAGACGAGGTGGTGGAGGCCCGCGGATGCCGGTCGAGCCGATGTACATGCCCGGCCGCTTGCGGACCGCCTCGAGACCCTCGAGGACGGTGATGTCCTCGGCGCCGTAGGAGGCGTCCGTGGTCGTGCTCTTCGCGCTCGGCTTCTTGGCCATACGTCCTCGGCTGACATGAAAAGCCCCGGCTCCGGGTGTCCTGCTCGACCCGGCCGGGGCTGGTGGCAACAGTTGACAGAAGAATAGCAGGATCGGGTGCCGGAACGCTCCCCGCCTGCCTCGCTTTTTTCCCTGCAAAATGGCTGTTTTTTGACCGGCCTGCGGCGGAGTTCGCCGCAGTCCTCACGCGCGCGAGCGCGACCAGCTCTTCGCGGGCACCGACTGGCAGCGCATCCCGCTGAGTCGCTGCGCTCCGAGCGCGTCGTTCAGACGGGCCACGAGATCGGCCGACATGAGGTCCAGCTCCTGCGCCCAGACGGCGCTCGCGCACGTCACCGTGAGCGTCCCGCCGGCCTCCGCGGTCGGGCTCGGCGACCGCCGCCAGGCCGTCACCGACGACCCCGTCCCAGACCGCTGCACGTCCCCGAGCGTCGACGCCGGCGCGAGCCGCTCGGCGAGCGCGCGGATCGCGTCGCCGGCGGGCTTGCGGCCTGGCGGCGACGCGCTCATCGCCGCGAGCGCCTCCTCGTGGACGGCGCCGTCACGCACCGCAAGGCGGACGACGCCGCGCCCCTCGGCGTCCGGCACGTGCGCGAGGTCCGTCGTCGTCACGACCGACCTGCCCGACGCGCGTGACGCGCGCCACGAGCCGCTCGCGGCGCTCGGCGTCGAGCTCGCTCATCACGTCGTCGAGCAGCAGCAGCGGCGGGTCGCTCGCGCGCCTCGGCGAGCGCGTCGCGCTCGGCCAGCAGCAGCGCCAGCAGCGCCATCCGCTGCTCGCCCTGCGAGCCGTAGGCGCGCAGCTCGCGCCCGTCGCGGGCGAGCACCAGGTCGTCGCGGTGCGGGCCGTGGCCGGTGAAGCCGCGCGCGAGGTCGGAGTCCAGGCGCTCCTGCAGCTCCGCGGCGAACGCCTCCGCGGTCGTCGCGCCTGCTGCGCGGGCGGTAGCGCAGCTCGGTCGACCCGGCGAGCCCGAGCTCGGCGGCGATCTCCGCCGCGCCCGGCGCCACGAGGTCGGCGGCCCGCGCGCGGGCGTCGCGCAGCGCGAGCGCGTGGCGTCCGAGCTCGAGGTCCCAGGTGGCGAGCGACGCCGGCGGGCGTCGCGCCGTGCGCGCACGCGCGACGAGCAGCGCGTTGCGCTGGGCGAGCGCCTGCGCGTACGCGCGCCGGGCGGTGCCGCGCGCCGGCCAGAGCGCCGCGACGAGCTGGTCCAGGTGGCGCGCGCCGGCCTGCCGGCGCGCCCTTGACCAGCTCCAGGCGGTCGGGAAGGAACACGCTGACCAGCGGGCGGAAGGCGCACGTCGAGCAGGCGCTCGACCGGGGCGCCGTCGGCGGTGACGCGGCGCGGCTGCGCCGGCTCGTAGCCCGACGGCCAGCTCGTGGTCGCCGTCGGCGCTCTCGATGTCGACCTCCACGCGCAGCGCCTGGCTGGCCGAAGCGGACGACCTCGCGGTCGTTCCCGGTGCGGCACGAGCGGCCGGTGCAGGCCGAAGTAGAGCGCCTCCAGGAGATTCGTCTTCCCCGCACCGTTGGGGCCGTGGATGACCGTCAGACGCGGCCCCAGCCGCACCTCGGCCGCTCGTAGGTGCGCACGTCGCGCACGCGCAGGCGGCGCACCGTCCGCATCAGACGTTCAGGCGGATGGGCATGATGAGGTAGAGGAACCCGCTGCCGTCCGCGGACTCGAGCAGGCCGGGGCGCAGCGGGCTGATGAGCTTCAGGATGACCTTGTCCGCCGCGGCGCTCTGCAGGCCGGCGGTGAGGAACTCCGGGTTGAAGCCGATCTCGAATGGTTCGCCCGCGAACGGCACGGCGAAGCTGTCGCTCGCCTCGCCGACGTCAGGGGTCTGCGCCGAGATGCGCAGTTCACCCTCGGTGAACGAGAGGCGCAGCGGCGCGTTCTTCTGCGCCATCAGGCTGATGCGCTCGACGACCTCCAGGAACTCCGCGGTGTCGAGCGTCAGCTCGTGCTCGAACTGCTCGGGCAGCAGCTGGCGGTAGTTCGGGAACTGCCCGTCGATCAGCCGCGAGGAGAGCGCGACGTCCCCGACTCCGAAGACGACCTGGTTGGCGCGCACGCCGATGCTGATCGTCTCGGCGTCCGGCGCCGTCAGCCGGCCCAGCTCCTCGAGCGCCCGGGCCGGCACGTTGGCCTCGAACCCGGTCGCCAGCGGCTGCCTCGAGCGTCGTCTCCTTGACGCTCAGCCGGTAGGAGTCGGTCGCGACCATCCGCAGCGCGGTCCCCTCGGCCGAGACGAGGACGCCGGTCAGGATCGGGCGCGTCTCGTCGCGCGACGCCGAGCGCGGAGACGCGGGCGATCGTCTCGGTGAACGCCGCGGCCGGGAGGGCGACGGTCGTGTCGCCGCCCGGCTCCGGCAGGACCGGGAAGTCCTCGGCACGCAAGCGTGCGCAGGTGGAACGTCGCGCTGCCCGCGACGAGCTCGACGTCCTGCTGCTCGGGTCGCAACTCGATCGTCACCGTCGGTCCGGAGAGCCGGCGGACGACCTCGAGCAGCAGCCGCGCGGGGAGGACCACCTCGCCGGGACGCTGCGACCTCTGCTGCGATCGGAGACCGCAGCGCGATCTCCTGGTCGGTGGCGCGCAGCTCGACGCCGGCGTCGGTCGCAGAGATCTGCACGCCGGAGAGCGCCTGGATCGCAGAGCGGGTGGACGCGACGCGCGCAAGCACCTGCAGGTGCGCGACGAGCGCGTCATGGGCGATCGAGATCTTCACGGACGACTCCTTGAAAGCAGATCAGACGTCATAAGGCTGTCGATGATGTCGATGGTGCTGCGAAAGACCCTGCAGGGCTGCGGGTCCGCATCGTGACCGGGACGCTGTCGATGAACGCGCGAGTCTGTCATTCGATGCCGGTCGGGTCCGGTGTCGTCGAGAGCCGCTCGCACAGGCGTGTGGACAGATCGGTAACCGTCGTGACCGACCTCGGGGTCGGCGGCGATGTCGCTCGGTCGGTGCGCCGGCAGGCGTGGATGACGGTGGTGTGGCCGCGTCCGCCGAACTCGGCACCGATCGTGGGGAGGCTGGCGTCGGTGTGCTCGCGCGCGAGGTACATGGCGACCTGCCGCGGCCAGGCGACCCTCGCGGCGCGAGAGGTGGAGAGCAGCTCCTGCCGGGTGACGCCGAAGGCCTCGCAGGTGAGCCGCTGGATCTCGTCGACGGTCGGGGGGCGCCGGGAGCCGGCGGTTCTCCCGGGCCGGCCCGAGCTCGTCGAGCACCTCGTCGGCGAGCTCGCGGTCGACCGGCCGGGAGGTCAGCGAGGCGAACGCGACGACGCGGATGAGCGCCCCTTCGAGCGCGCGGAGGTTGACCGTGATGCGCTGGGCGATCGCGTCGATCACGTCGGCCGGCGGCGCGGCGATGCCGTCGAGCGCGGCGCGCTTGAGCAGCACGGCACGCCGGGTCTGCAGGTCGGGCGGGAGGACCGGCGCGACGAGCCCCGACTCGAAGCGGTCGCGCAGCCGGTCCTCGAGCTTCGCGAGGTCGCGCGGGGGCCGGTCGCTCGTCAGCACGATCTGCGCGCCGGCGTCGCGGAGGTGGTTGAACGTGTGGAAGAACTCCTCCTCGGTCCGCGCCTTCGCCATGAGGAACTGGACGTCGTCGACGAGCAGGACGTCCACGTCGCGGTGTCGCGCCTTGAACCCGTCGATGCCACCGCCCTGCAGCGCGCCGATGAACTCGTTGGCGAAGCCCTCGGCGCTCGTGAGCCGGATCCGCAGCCCGCCGGCATAGCTGGTCGAGGTACGTCGCGATCGCGTGGAGCAGGTGGGTCTTGCCGACGCCGGGCGGGCCGCAGAGGTACAGGGGGTTGTAGGCGGTCCCGGGGTTCTCGGCGACCGCCAGGGCGGCGGCGTGCGCGAAGCGGTTGGACCCGCCGATCACGAACTGGTCGAAGGAGTACCGGGGGTTGGGCTGCTGGCCGCCGGGTGGCGGGCCCGTCGGACGCGGGGGCTCCGGTGCCCGCGCCGCCCGTGTGGACGCTGCGGCCTGCCCGGCGGCGGCCGCGTTCACGGAGACCTCGACCTGCGGCCCGAGCGCGGTCGCGACACTCGCCTCGAGGATGCGACCGAAGCGCTCGACGATCCAGTCGCGCGTCTCGGCCGGCGCCTGGAGGACGACGCGCGCTCCGTCGTAGGCGCCGATCTGCAGCGGGGCGAGCCAGACGTCGAAGAGCGAGTCCCCGACGGCTGCCCGCAGCTCGGCGGCGAGGACGTTCCAGGTGTGCTCCAGCGGCTCGGCGTTCATGGCAGGGGCGTGCTGCTCCGGGGGAGCTGGCGGCCCATGGAAGAGGATCGGCCCCCGGGAGGGAGCCGCGCGAACGCCACGCTAGCAGAGGCCATCCGGCCGTCGGCGCCCCACCACAGCGCCCGCGGGGTGGATGCCGCATAGCGCGGAAAAATCCGTGGGGCCCACGCGGGGCGTCCGTGCAGGGCGCCTCCCGGCCACTGCGGCGGCGTGCGGCTATCATGCTCCGCTCCCGACCCGGTCTTCCTGCCATGAAGCGCACCTACCAGCCCAAGAAGCGCAAGCGCGCCCGAGCCCACGGCTTCCGTGAGCGCATGAGCACCCGCGCGGGTCGCGCCGTCCTCCAGCGCCGGCGCGCGAAGGGCCGCAAGCGGCTCACCGTCTGACGGTGGACGACGCGCCCCGCCCCTCTCGGCGGCAGCGGCGCGGCCGCCTGTCCCGGAGTGCGGAGTTCGATCGCGTCTACCGTCAGGGGCGATCGTTCGGCAATCGCTGGCTCGTCCTGCACGCGTTCCCTCGTGAGGACGCGGGCACGCTGAGCGACGAGCCCCGGCTGGGGCTCAGCGTCTCCCGCAAGGTGGGCGGGGCCGTGGAGCGCAACCTGGTGAAACGCCTGCTGAGGGAGGCATTCACTGCGGAGCGCGGCGCGCTGCCGGCCGGCGTCGACGTCGTGGTGGTCGCGCGCCCGGAGGCGCGCGAGCTGGCCGAGCGCGACGGCCTGGCCGGCGTCCAGGCGGCGCTGACGGACCTCATCTCGCGCGTGGCAGGCACGCCGGGTGCCCAGGACGCGGCATGAACGTGCTGCGCCGGATCGCCACCGCGCCGATCGTCGCCTACCAGCGGCTGATCTCTCCGGCGCTGCCGCGGCGGTGCAAGTACGAGCCGACCTGCTCGGCCTACGCCGCGCAGGCGATCCGGGAGTTCGGCATACTCCGCGGCTCGGTCCTGGCGGTGTGGCGCGTGCTGCGCTGCAATCCGTTCAGCCACGGCGGGTTCGATCCCGTCACGGCGCAGCGTCTCTTCCGCTCCACCCCGCCCTCGACCCACGAGTCCCCGCTCAGCTGACCTCCATGCCGTTCGTCCTGGCGAACATCTTCCAGCCGATCATCGACGTGTTCGAGCAGGTTCTCCTGTTCTTCCACGAGACGGTCGGCTTCGGCTGGGGCGCATCGATCATCGCGATGACGATCGTCGTGCGGACGCTGATGCTGCCGCTGACGATCAAGCAATTCCGCTCCATGCAGGGGCTTCAGCTGCTCGCACCCGCAGATCAAGGCGATTCAGGAGAAGTACAAGGACGACAAGCAGCGCCAGAACCAGGAGATGATGAAGTTCTACCAGGAGAACAAGGTGAACCCGTTCGGGTCCTGCCTGCCCCTGGTACTGCAGATCCCGGTCTTCATCTCGCTGTTCTACATGCTGCGGAAGGACCTGAAGCTCGACATCTGCGGGCCGGAGTCGCAGATCCTGGCGGTCGGCAAGGAGCAGGGCACGGACCTCGCGAACACGTATTGCGACCAGGTCGTGCCGGGCTCGGCGCAGTTCCTCTTCATTCCGGACCTCACGGCCCCCGCCACCGGCTGGGTCCTCGCGGTGCTGCTCGTCCTGTACGTCGGCTCGCAGTTGCTCTCGAGCGTGCTGATGTCCGTCACCGCGGACAAGACGCAGCGCTACATCATGCTCGGGCTGCCGTTCGTCTTCGTCTTCTTCATCCTGAACTTCCCGGCCGGCCTGCTCGTCTACTGGATCACGACGAACCTCTGGACGGTCGGCCAGCAGTACTTCATCAGGCGCTCCACGGGGCAATTGCCGACGTGGCTCGGCGGCGACGGGGCCGTTCCCACACCCGCGGTGGCCGGTGGCGCCGCGGCGGCCGCGGTTGCGGCGCCCACGCCCAGGGCCGGCAAGGACAAGGCGGCGTCTGACGAGGCGCCGGCGAAGGCGACCCCGGCGGCGAGCCCGCCGCCGCCGCCGCGGCGCAAGAAGAAGCGCTCCGGGAGGCGCCGCTGATGCCGGAAGGCCCTGCAGAACAGGTCCGCGAGCTGGTCCAGCGCATCGTCGACGGGATCGGGCTCGACGGGGCCGTCACGGTCGCCGAGCATGACGAGGAGATCACCGCGACGGTCGACGGCGCGGGGGTCGGGCTGCTGATCGGCCATCACGGCCAGACGATCGACGCGATCCAGCACCTGGCCTCGCGCGTGGCGCTGGGCGATGGAAGCGGGCCGCGCTACCGCGTGATCGTCGACGCGGACGGGTACCGCGAGCGTCGGAGGCAGGCGCTGGAGGGCCAGGCCGAGGACGCGGCCGACGAAGCGCTGCGGTTCCAGCGGCCGGTCGCGCTGGACGCGATGACGCCGAGCGAGCGACGGATCGTGCATGAGCATCTGCGCGACCGTGAGGACGTCGAGACGCACAGCGAGGGCGATGAGCCCGACCGGCATCTCGTCGTCACGCCGCGCTGAGCGTTTCACGTTTTACACGCCGCCCGGCGCAGCGTCCTGCGAGCCCGCTTGTATTCGGGTCCGTGGCAACCGACGACGACGCGGCCGTGGAGGCCCGATTGACGGCCCTGGCGGAGGAGTACGGCCTCCCGCCGGGTGCGCCCGCCCGATTCGCCACGCTGCTGCACCTCGTTCAGGAGAGCCCGCATTCGCTGACCGCGGTCCGCGACCCGGCGGCCGGCGTGGATCAGCATGTCGCGGACTCCCTGACCGGCCTGCGGGTCGAGGGCGTGCGGACGGCGGGCCACCTCGCGGATCTCGGCGCCGGCGGGGGATTCCCGGGCCTCGTTCTCGCGATCGCCCTCCCGGGAACGCAGGTGACGCTCGTCGAGAGCGTGGGCAAGAAGGCGACCTTCATCGAGGAGGCCGCGGCCGATCTGGGCCTGGGGAACGTCGCCGTCGTCACGGGACGGGCCGAGGACTGGCCCGGCGGTCTCGGAGCGTGTGACGTCGTGACGGCGCGGGCGCTCGCAGGGCTCGACGTCCTGCTCGAATACGCGGCGCCGTTGCTGCGCCCGGATGGCCTGCTCGTCGCGTGGAAGGGCCGCCGCTCGACCGAGGAGGAGCGTGCAGGCCGGGTCGCCGCCGACATCCTCGGCATGGAGGCGCCCGAGCCCCTGCGGGTGGCCGGGCCACACGGTGCGGAGCGACACCTCTACCTCAGCCGCAAGCTTCGACCCACGCCCGCAGGCTACCCTCGGCGCACGGGAATGGCCCGCAAATCACCACTCGGAGGCTCAGGTGGAGATTGAGAGATGGTTCGGGGCCGAACACTCGGCCTCGGGCTCCGACCGATCCCCTCGGTAGCGTCGCCGCCGGTATGGGCACGCTCTACGCGATCGCCAATCAGAAGGGCGGCGTGGGGAAGACCACGACCGCGGTCAACGTCGCGGCGTGCATCGCCGAGGCCGGGTACCCGACGATCGTCGTCGACGTCGATCCCCAGGCCAACGCGACCGTCGGCCTGGGTCTTCCCAAGACGACGGTCCCCAGCGTCTACGACGTCCTCGCCGGTCGTGCCGGGGCGCGCGAGGCGCTCGTCGCGACGGACATCCCGAACCTCCGGCTGCTGCCCGCACACCCCGATCTCGCAGCGGCGAACATGGAGCTCCCGCGGGAGCCGGGGTCGGAGACGCGCCTGCGTGATGCCCTGGACCCGCTGCGCGCCGACGCGTCATTCATCCTGCTCGACTGCCCGCCGTCGCTCGGTCCGCTGACGATCAACGCCCTCACGGCCGCAGACCGGGTGATCGTTCCGGTCCAGACCGAGTACTTCGCCCTCGAGGGCCTCGCCGGCCTGCTCGACACGCTCGCGCTCGTCCAGCGTGAGCTGAACCCGCGCCTCGCGGTCGCCGGCTTCCTGCTGACGATGCACGACGGTCGCACGCGCCTGGCGCGCGACGTCGAGCGGGAGGTGCGTGAGCACTTCCCGGAGCTCGTCTTCGACACCGTCATCCCACGGAACGTCCGGATCGGCGAGGCGCCGAGCTACGGGCGTCCCGTCATCCATCACGACCCGCACTGCGCCGGAGCGGACGCGTACTTCGCCCTGGCCAAGGAGGTGGCCGCACGTGGCTGAGCGTGGAATGGGCCGCGGCCTCGCCGCGATCCTGCAGGTGTCCGGACAGCACGGAGATCGTCCGGAGCTGCGCGACATCTCGATCGAGCTCGTCGAGCCGAACCCGTCGCAGCCGCGGCGGCGGTTCGACGAGGAGGCGCTCGACGCGCTCGCGGCCTCGCTGGCCGAGAACGGCGTGCTGCAGCCGATCCTCGTGCGCCCGCGCGACGGCGGCCGCTACGAGCTGGTCGCGGGCGAGCGCCGGTGGCGCGCCGCGCAGCGTGCCGGGATCGCGGTGCTGCCGGCGATCGTCGAGCGCCGCGACGACGCCTCGTCGCTGGAGGCGGCGATCGTCGAGAACATGGCGCGCGAGGACCTCAACCCCGTCGAGGAGGCGCGCGCCGTCGCGGCCCTCGTCGAGGAGCTCGGGCTCACGCGCGAAGAGGTCGGCCGGCGTGTCGGCCGCAGCCGCGTCGCCGTGTCCAACCTCCTGCGGCTGCTCGACCTCCCGGCGGAGGTCCTCGAGCTGCTCGAGGCGGGGCGCATCACCGAGGGCCACGGGCGCGCGGTGCTGCTCGCCGAGGACCAGGACGCTCGCCGGCGCCTGGCCAAGGGCGCGGCGGACGGCGGCTGGTCGGTCCGCGTGACGGAGGACCGCGCGCGCAAGGCCAACGAGGTCCAGGTCTCGCGTGGACCCGGCCGGCAGGCCGCCCATCCGGACCAGGTCGCCGCCTGCGAGGAGATCGCCGAGACGCTGGCGCTCGTGCTGGGCCGCGAGGTCCGCGTGCGGCCGCGCGGGACCGGGTACAAGGTCGACTTCGCCGTCGAGGGGCAGGACGACGCGCAGGAGCTCGCGCTGCGCCTCCGGGGCGTCGAGATCACCTGATCGGAGGGCGCTCGCCCCGCGCTACACTGCCCGCTCGCAGCGGGCGATTAGCTCAGTCGGTTAGAGCGCTTCTCTGATAAGGAAGAGGTCCCAGGTTCGAATCCTGGATCGCCCATTCGGAACGGCCCCGCTCCGGCGGGGTTTTGTGTTGGAGGGGCGCCTGCGCTGAGGGACCGGGCGCCGCTTGTGGGCCGGAAATGGGCCGGATCTGGGCGCGGGCCCGGCGGATCTCCTCCTCGGCCGAGATGCCGGCCTCGCCGTCGAGCTCGTCCATCACGTGCCCGTAGGTGTTGAGGGTCATGGTCGGGCTGTGCCCGAGCTGGCGGGCGATCTCGATGACCGAGTGGCGTCCTTCGTGCAGCAGCAGTGAGGCGAACGCGTGGCGCAGGTCGTAGGGCACCAGGTCGCCGACGTCGAGCGACGCGGTCGCGGCGTTGAACGGGCGTCTGCGCCAGTTCTGCCAGGCGTGGAGTTGCCAGACGCCGCCGTCGGCGGCGGGGAAGACGAACGCCTCGCCGCCGGGCCTGCCGGACGCGAGCCGCCACTCGGCGAGGTCCTGGCGCAGCGGCGCGAGCAGCTTGACGGTCCGCGGCGGGCGGCCCGTCTTCTGGCCCTTGAGCTTGCCGTGCGCGACGCGGCCTCGACGAGCAGCGTGCGCTCGCGGACGTTGCGCCAGCGCAGCGCCAATGCCTCCTGCGGACGCAGGCCGGCGTAGGCCAGAGACGCTGACGAGCACTGCGTCGCGCGGTTCGCCGTGCTCCTGCAGCCAGGCGCGGATCCGCTCGACCGATCACGGGTGCGGGCGGCGTGACGGCGCGCTCGGGGCGCACGGTCGGCTTGCGCGTCGCCTTGACCGGGTTTGACGGGATGCGCTGCCACTCGACGGCGACGCGCAGCATCGACTGCAGGGTCACGAGCGTCTTGCGCACGGTTGGCGGGCGCACGCCGTCGCGCTCGAGGTCGGCGCGAAAGCGCGTGATCACCTGCGGCGTCAGCTGGCGCAGCGGCACCTGGCCCAGGCGCGGCAGCGCGTGCTTGTTCCAGAGGACCGCATAGTTCTTCAGCGTCGCGGTCTGAAGGTTCGCCTTGGCGTAGAGCTCCCACCATTCCTCGGCGAAGTCGGCGAGTGTCTCCCTGCCGGCATCAAGGGGAGCGAGATCGCCAGCGCGCTTCGCCAGGCGCACTTGCGCCTCGTACGCGACCGCGTCGGCGCGGCGATCGAACGTGCGGCTGCGCTCGGCCCCATCGGGTTCGTGCCAGCGCACGCGCCAGACGACGTACTCGGTGCCGTCGCGCCTGCGTCGCTCGCGCCGCTGGATCACATCAGCCGTCCGTCTCGCACATCGAGAACGAGCCTACCCCTGGCGGGCCGGCGCAGCGAGATGTCGGGCGTGGCGGGCATGGGGGCAGGCGGGCCGATGGCGCTGTCGGCGATCCACTGGTCGAGGTCCTCCGGCCTGATGCGGTAGGCGCCACGCCGGCCCAGCCGCACAGCACGCAACCGGCCCGCCTGGATGGCACGCGTGACCGTCTTGCGATGCACCTGGCACAGCTGGGCGACGTCGCCGACCGTGAGCAGAGAATCAGTCACATCTCGTAGTCGCCCGAGACCCCCAACCACCCCCCGGTGATCGCACGCTCACACGGTGCGCCGCAGTCCCCCTGACCACGAGCGAGATTCGACAGCCAGGGACCGGGCACACCGCTGAGCGCCCCGTCCGCCACGGCTCTCCGATCCTGCTCGAGATCCGCAGCGCAACAACCCCGGCACACAGTGGCACCCCTTGGTGCGGCGTACACCTGTGGACGGCCGGAGGTGCCGGCGAGGATCGTCGCGCTGGGGGCCCCGGGTCACGTACACGAGTAGACGCTGCATCGGCAAATGCAAGGGTGTGCCGCTGTTCGGGGACTGTGCGCTCGCGAGGCTGCGGGGTGCTCGGGTAGTCCGGAGAGGTGACGTCGGGGCTCGGTGTCGGGTGCGCGCGCGGGGGCGCGGTGTCCGGCTTCGTGCCTAGCGTCAGGAGTGTGGCTTTGACGCAGGCGGTGTACTACCGGCAGCCGGACGGGCGCCAGCCTGTCGATGAGTTCCTGGACGCGATCAACGATCCTCGCTGCCAGGCGTTGCTGGACCTGCAGATCGACCGGCTCAACGGCTTGCCGGCTGCTGCGCCGCCATTGCCGTTCCCTCACTCCTCGCAGGTCGATGGGCCGCTGCGCGAGCTGCGCTGTCACTGCGGGAAGGCGCTCTACCGCATCCTGTACCGCCGTTCGGGCAACCTCTTCGTGCTGCTGCACGCGTTTCGCAAGGCCAGCGCGAAGGTCGCTCCGCAGGAGATCGAGATCGCCAACGCGCGCTGGGCGGACTTTGAGGCCCGGATGAATGCCCCGCGTCGCACGCCACCGCGGGCTGCCGGCCGCGATGCCCCTTAGCGTTGCATTACCACTAGTGGTAATGTCGTTGTTCGATTCTGCCGATCACCCTGTGAGAGAGCCAGGCTGCCATGACCGCAAAGACCAACCCATCGCCGATCGGCGAGCGCCACGCTCCCGGCCGCGGGCGCCGCTCGCAGAACCCCGCCTATCGCGCAGCGCTCGAGGAGTTCGCGCCGCTCGAGCGGCTCGCACGCATGGTGTTGGCCCTGCGTGTCGAGCGTGGTCTCACGCAGCAGCAGCTCGCCGAGCTGCTGGGGACGAGCGTGCCGACGGTCTCGCGCCTGGAGAGCGGCCAGCACCGGCCGAACGTCGAGACGCTCCAGAAGCTCGCCCGCGCATTCGATCGAGAACTCGTCCTGGGCTTCGTCGAGCCCGTCGCGCCTCGAACCGAACAACCCATGCGTGTGCGCGTTGGCGACCGTGACGCCGAGCTTGTGACCCTCAGCTGAACAGCCGCAGGCGAAGGCCGGCGTGGTCGATGATCGCCCTGCCGCCCTCGACGGTTGTGCCGGCCGGTTGCTCGGGGCTGAGCCCGATGTCTCCGGCGTCGGCTTCCGGTCCGCATAGGCCGTCGCGAGCATCGCCGCGGCGTCTACGGGTACACGCCGCATTGCAATGCCACTGTGTGCCGGGTTGTGGGCTTCGAATCTCGAGCGGGGTGGGGGAGACGCGGGCGAGGACATCGCGCGGGGTGCTGGGCGCTCGTGGGGATCACGGGGTCCAAGCTGCAGTGGCGGCCAGTGATGGCGACCGCTGGACTGGTGCCTGGGCGAACTGGAGGAGTGAGTTCGTGCGCAGCGAGCGACCGGAGGACCGTGACCCCCGGTCGCTCCTTGCCAGCCGCTGTTCGCACCCAACGCGCCGCACCACGCTGCCGCCGACGCCGACGTCCGACTGGATCGCGCCGGTCCGCGTTGCGCCACCTCACCAAGCAAGTCCACAGCCGTTCGGCGCACGCCTGCAATTCGTCCGAAGCGATAGCGCTCGCCGTTCCGGGAGAACGCCGACGCGTTCTAGCGCTTCCCGGAGGTCGACGTTGACGGTGAGGTTCGCAGCGAGGCAGCCGGTAGACCCGCCGGGGAGCGGGATGCCGGAGACGGGGCAGTCTTTCCGCTGGGCCACGGCGTTCAGTCGTACGCGTTGCCACGGACGCTGAACGCCGAGACCGCCGCGTTCAAGTCGCGCAGCGTCTCAGCCAGGTACGACTGGTCTGTTCGGACGTCCTTGACCCGGAGCTGGGCAACAACGTTCTCCGCGACGAACGCCTCAAACTCGCCTGTGCCGCCTTGAGTGTGACCTTGCGCCGAACTCGTCCTCCAGGTGCGCCAGCGTCGCCTCGCCGTCAGGGTCTCTAGCAGCGAAGCCAGTTCGTCACGGAACCGTGCGACCTCCTCGGTCGGATGGATACCGGATGCCGTGCGCTGAACCGACCCGTCGTGTCGGTGACCAGCTCCACCTCGCCGACCACCCAGTTCGCGTCGGACCCGCTGGTCAGCTCGGGGCTCTCCCAGTGAGTCAGCCGCAGCGTCAGCCGGCAGCCTCACCTGCGATGTGCACCTCAGCGCTCACACGCGACGCTATCGCTCCCGGCCGTCGTCGCATCAGGGGCCACGAACCGGATACCCCCTTTCCATGCAAAGCGGGAGCCGCCCGCCGCTGTCGCTTCTCGTCCGAAGCGACAGTCGGCGGTGTCAAGCTTGCGGCATGAGCAGCCTAGCCTCAGGGTTCGACGATCAGAGTTCTGTCCCGGACTACCTCACGACCTTTCCCGGAGGCATCGAAGATCACTGGATCTTGATCGCTCGGCTGGATAGCTCAGCGCCGCAGCCCGACTCACCGACCGTTCGCAGCGCCATCGCCGATTTCGCCGGGGAGGCGCGATGGTCCGACGCCGGACTCCTGACACCCGGCCGGAGCCTCGCCCCGGTCGTCGCTGATGGAAAGCTGTTCTTCGGCTTCGACGAAGTCGTCATCTTCGACCAGCAGCCCAGCGCCCTCAGTCCACCTCCAGTCGCGTTCACGACCGACCGACCGTGGACCGCTGACACGCACCGCGCGCTGGCGAGCTATCTCGACGATCATCACGCCCTCGCAGCAGCCGGGGACGGCGCAGGACTGCGCTGGATCCGACGCGGTAGCTGACGGTCAAGCCCCGCTCCTCGGAGTGTCGCTTTTCGTCCGAAGCGACAGCGCGCTCAGGCAGTCCGTGTCATGTCATGGGCGGCGGCTACGACACCCTCCGCGAAGATATTGCCGTCCTCGGGCCGGTCGTCCCACTCGCTGTCGGCATAGACGAACGTGTGCAGTTCCTCGGGTGGGTGGATGCGCTCCGCCCGGCACAGCGCCGCGATCTTCCGAGCGCCCTCATATGGCGTGAGGCCGCCATCGAGGATCGAAAGGGAGATCTGTCTGGCCGCAGACACGAGACGCTCCACCACTTCCTCGTCGCTCTCGGGCTCCACGGGACGAATGGTGAACGACCAGCCGCGCTGGCTGTCGCTTTCCATGCAAAGCAGGAGCGCTGGCCGTGGCTCCTGTTTCTTGGGGTCGTCGCCCGTTAGGTTCATTGGATGACCTCCTTGGGGACGGTTCGTGTCGCGGCAATTCAGGCGACGCCCGTGATCCTCGATGCCGAACGGTGCATCGAGAAGACGGAGCTCCTGTTGCACGCAGCTGCCGATGCCGAAGTGCAACTGGCGGTCCTGCCCGAGTGCTTCGTCCCGCTGTACCCGTCCGGGTCGTGGGCAGGCGCGAACCCGTGGGCCGGAGCGTTCGACGTCCTCTGGGAGCGGCTGTGGGCCAACAGCGTCGACGTGCCGGGTCCGATGGTCGACCGGCTGATTGCGGTTTGCCGGGAGCGTGACCTCTACTGCGCAATCGGGGTCAACGAGCGCGAGTCCGGACGACCCGGAAGCCTGTGGAATACGCTCGTCTATCTCGGCCCGGGTGGGCTGCTGGGGAAGCACCGCAAGCTCATGCCGACCATGCACGAGCGTCTGTTTCACGCGATCGGCGCTGGTGATGATCTTGGTGTGATCGACACGCCGATCGCCCGGGTCGGCGGGCTGATCTGCTGGGAGAACTTCATGCCACTCGCGCGCTACATGGTGTACCGCGGCGGGCCGCAGATCTACATCGCCCCGACCGCCGATGACTCCGAGCGCTGGCGGAACGCGATGCGCTACGTGGCCTACGAATCGGGAGCGTTCGTCATCTCCGTGCCGCAGTACATCCCTGCAGCGGCCTTTCCCGATGACTTCCCCGTGGCGCTGCCCGACGGCAAGGCGATCTTCGGCACCGGCGGCGCGGCGATCATCGAGCCGCTGGAGGGCCGCATAGTGGCTGGGCCGCTGTTCGACAAGGAAGGCATGGTGGTTCACGACTGCGATCTGTCGGTTGCCCTGAGGGCCAAGCGCAGATTCGACGTGACGGGCCATTACGGGCGCGAGGATGTCCTGCTCGACGCGCTCCGCCGCTGACGCACTGACCACCGCGGCGGTCGTCCAGCGGCAAGTCCGTGCAGCGCTCCTGAGAACGACCACCGGCCACCTTCGATGCCCGCGCGCTCGCTGTGCATGGGATGCGGTAGTGGCGGTGTGGTTCGGGCGCTTTGTCTAGGGTTCGCGTTCATTGCCCTGGTGTGCGGGGCGCTGTCAACGGGGGGCGTGGTTCATGGTCCGGCGAGCGGCTGTTCTGGTTGGTGTTCTGGTGGGAGGACTGGTGGCGCCGCAGGTGGGGCTGGCGATCGGTCCGCCCGTGGCGACGACGAACTTTGCGTGTACGGGGTCTGAGCAGTTCTGGGATGTGCCGGTCGGGGTGACGTCGGTTGATGTGGTGGCGATCGGCGCTCGCGGAGGCACGGGCAGCTCCAGCGGGAAGGTCGGTGGTGCTGGTGCGGTGCGTTCGGGGACGGTCCCGGTCGTGCCTGGTCAGCGGTTGTGGATCGAGGTCGGCTGCGACGGTGTTTCGCCGGGAGCGGGCGCGCCGGGAGCGGGCGGCTTCAACGGCGGAGGCTCCGCAATCCTCAGCACCTACAGCACCGGCGGCGGTGGTGGTGGGGCGTCGGACGTGCGCACGGTCGCGCGGTTGGATGCCGGGTCGCTTGCCTCGCGCGTGATCGTCGCCGCCGGTGGCGGGGGCAGTGGCGGCTACTCCAAAGGCGGCGCTGGTGGTGCCGCGGGCGCGGCCGGCGGCACCGGTGACGTGGCTGGTGGCGGTGGTGCGGGGACGCTGACGGCGGGCGGTCTGCCGAATGGCGTGGTCGGCGTCGGCGGCGCCGGCCTCGCCTTTTATGACGGCGGCGGTGGCGGCGGCGGTGGGTATTACGGTGGTGGTGGTGGCGGCGGCAGCGGCCGCCTCCCCAACGCCGGTGGCGGTGGTGGCGGTGGTGGTGGCGGGTCGAGCTTCTTCGCGCCGCAGGTCGCAGCTCAGGGCACCGCGGGCGGCGTGCCGGGCGATGCGCCGCGGGTGTCGCTGACCTACAGAGCGGTGAGCCTGTCGGCGCCGAGCGCGAGCTTCGGTGCCCAGCCGCAGGCGACGCTCAGTGCTCCGCAGACGGTCACGCTGACCAACGTAGGTGTTGCGCCGCTGTCGATCACGGGCCTGGTGTTCGAGGGCGCGCACCCGGAGGACTTCCTGCTCAGCTGGACGGACTGCGCGGGATCGGTGGCCGTCGGCGCGTCGTGCAGGCTGATCTTCCGGTTTGCGCCGTCGGCCGCGGGGGCGCGCACCGCGGCGCTGAGCGTCAAAACGAGCATCGGCGAGCGCACGATCGATCTGAGCGGTAGCGGCGGCGAGCTGCCGCAGGGACCGAAGGGTGACGCGGGTGCGGCCGGTGCGCCGGGCCTCCCGGGCCCGGCGGGCAAGGATGGGCAGCGCGTGCTCGTCGCCTACCAGGCGACGGCGAGCGCGTCGAGGGCGACGGTGCGTTACGCGCTTACCGGGGCGGCGAACATCACGCTCAAGGTCAAGCCGCCCAAGGGCGCCACCTCGACCGTGGCCAAGGCCAAGGGCAAGGCGGGGATCAACCAGATCAGCTGGAACCGCAAGATCAAGGGCAAGAAAGCCGCCAAGGGCACCTACAAGCTGACGATCACCGCCACCGCCGGCGGCAAGACCGTCAGCAGCACCCTCAGCGTCAAACTGAAGTAACCCGTGGCGGGCCGGTCGCCGCGCAGGGCGGCGGCCGGCACGCCCGCAACGGACGAATTGCAGGCGTGCGCCGAACGGCGGCGACAGGCCGGTCGCTCGCCGCTGATTCCGGTCCAGTAAGCCTCTCCGGGGCGACCTAGTTCTCGACCTTCCTGGGCCGGAAATGGGCCGGATCAGATCGTCCCCGGAGGGTCCACGGGTCCTCGTCGGTCCACCTCATCCCAGTCAAACAGGGACATCTGGTCCTTGGGGGAACCCGGCGGGACAGCCTGGCTCGCCTGATAAGGAAGAGGTCCCAGGTTCGAATCCTGGATCGCCCATCCGCAAGGCTCGGCTCGGGTCAGTCGGACCACCCACCACGCACCGAGAGGCCTGGAACATGCTGCAGGAACTCCGTCGTCAGTCCATCGGGATCGTCGCGCTGTTCGTGGCGCTCGGAGGGACGGCGTTCGCGGCGGTCTCGCTCCCGCGCGACAGCGTGACGGCCGTGCAGATCAAGGCGGGCGCCGTCGCGAGCTCCGAGATCAGGAACGGGTCCGTCACCGGGGCGGACGTCAAGAACGGATCGCTGTCCGCGGCCGACCTCGCCGGCGGGCTCGGCACGGTCGCGAAGGGCGTTGACGGCGCGGCCGGCCCGCAGGGGCCCGCCGGGCCGCAGGGCCCTCCCGGTGCCGCCGGGCAGCAGGGCCCCGCAGGTGCAGCCGGCGTCGCGGGGACCGCACGGGCCTACGCGCGGGTTGACCCCGACACGTGCACGGGTCCCCTCCCGGCGACCTGTGCCCCGGACCGCGTCAAGAACGTCACGACGGTCGTCCGCACGAGCCAGGGCCAGTACTGCGTGACGGTCCCCGGTGCCGACCAGGCGACGATCCCGGCCATCGTCACGACGGACTTCGAGAGCACGTCGGGCCCGACGACCCTGTCGGCGGCCTACTGGTACGCCACCACCGACTGCGGCGGCGGTGCCTACCGGGTGATCACGTACCGCAACGCCTTCGCGAGCGTCCGGAACGCCGCGGACACAGGATCCGTGAACGTCGCAGGCTTCAACGACGCCCTCTTCGACGGCGTCGGGTTCGTGATCGCGATCCCGTAGGGCAGGCGGTTCGGCCCCGAACGGTCCCGCCGGTCAGCTCCCCGGCGACCTCGACGCGGGAACGCGCCCGGGTCGCTGCGCGCCGAGCCTGCCCGCGCCGCCGCACCCGCCGGGTATCCTCCGGCTCTCCACCCGCGACCCGCCTGGGAGCGCATTGCCCGTGCAGGAGATGGTCATCTACGGCGTCAGCTTCGACATGGTCGGCAAGCAGCCGATCGTGTTGCTGAAGACCGTGGAGAGCAACAAGTTCCTGCCGATCTGGATCGGGCACCCCGAGGCGGCCGCGATCCTCATGAAGCTGCAGGGCGCGTCGACCCCCAGGCCGATGACGCACGACCTCATGGTCGACGTCCTCGGGGAGCTCGAGGCGAAGTGCACGCAGGTGGCCGTCACCGAACTGCGCGACAACACGTTCTTCGCGACGGTGACGCTGACGGTCGACGGCAAGGAGATCGAGATCGACTCCCGGCCGAGCGACGCGCTCGCGCTCGCCGTCCGCGCCGGCGCCCCGATCTTCGCCGCGGAGGAGGTCATCGCCGAGTCCGCGATCGAGTTCGAGCACGAGGTCGAGGACACCGAGGAGGTCGTCGACCGCTTCAAGGAGTTCCTCGACGAGGTCTCGCCGGAGGACTTCGCCGGAGACAGCTAGCCCGGGTACGGCCCCCTGGCAGGACAGGGATCCGCTCGCGGATCCCTGATCAATCTCTAGTCCCGAGCCAGCTCCAGGATCCGCCCGACCAGCGCATCGAACCCCACCCCCGCCGCCTCCGCGGCCTGGGGCAGGAGGCTCGTCTCGGTCAGACCGGGGATCGCGTTCGCCTCGATGACCCAGGGCGTTCCGCCCTCGTCGAGCAGCAGGTCCACGCGGGCGCAGGCGCTCAGCCCGAGCAGCTCGCAGACCTGCACGGCGACGTCGCTGGCCGCGCGCGTCGCCGCGTCGTCCAGCGCGGCCGGACAATGGAAGGTCGTGCGGCCGATCGTGTACCGCGCCTCGAAGTCGTAGACGTCGCTGTCGTGCGGCACCGCCTCGACGATCGGCAGCGCCTCGCCCCCGAGCACCGAGATCGCCAGTTCGCGCCCGCGCACGTGCCGCTCGAACACGACCTTGTCGTCGTAGGAGAACGCTGCCACGAGCGCCGCCGGAAGCTCCTCGGTCGTCCCGGCGAACCGCACGCCCATGGCGCTGCCGCCGCGCGCCGGCTTCACGACGAGCGGGAAGCCCAGGCGCTCACCGACGTCGGGGAGCGCCGCGGCCGCGCCGAGCTCCTTGAACGTCGTCTCGCTCAGGACGAGGAAGTCGGGCGTCGCGATGCCCGCGTCGCGCAGCAGGTGCTTGGAGAGCGCCTTGTCGCGCGAGATCGCGCACGCCGCGGGCGGCGGGCCGGTGTACGGGATGCCCAGCGCCTCGAGCAGCTCCTGGACGGCCCCGTCCTCGCCGCCCTGCCCGTGGAGGGCGACGAAGACGACGTCGGGGTCGACGTCGCGCAGGCGCTCGATCAGGTCATGTCCGACGTCGATGCCGGTCGGAGCGTGCCCGAGCCGCTCCAAGGCGTCCTCGACTCGCCCGCCGGAGACGAGCGAGACCTGCCGCTCGAGCGAGCGTCCGCCCTTGAGGACCGCGACGCGCCGTGCGGCGCTCATCGCGACTCGCGCCGCGCGTCGTCGTCAGGGCGCCGACGCGGCAGCGCCAGCACGTCGGCGAGGTCGGTGCGCGGCTCCGGCTCCGCGCGTGGAGCGGGCGCGGCGCGTCCCGTGAGCGTGCCGTAGAGGTCGAGCTGCTCGCGGACGATCGCGCCGATCCGGCGCACGCCCTCGCGAATGTCGTCGGCTCCGGACCCGGAGAAGTTCAGCCGCATCGACGATCCGCCGCGGCCGTCCAGGTACGCGGCGCGGCCGGGGACGAACGCGACGTTGTGCCCGAGCGCCAGCGCCAGCAGGTCCGTCGTGTCGATGTAGTCCGGCAGGGTGGCCCAGACGAACAGGCCGCCGGCGGGCCGCGTCCAGGTGGCCTCCTGCGGGAGGTGCGCGGCGAGCGCCTCGAGCATCACGTCGCGGCGCTCGCGGTAGAGGTCGCGGAGGCCGGCGACGTAGCCCTCCCAGTGCCCGGTCTCCAGGTAGGCGCTCACGAACAGCTGCGCGAACGACGACGGGCACAGCGTCGCCGCCTGCGCGCCGACGTTGAGCTTCGCGAGCAGCGGCCGCGGGGCGATCGCCCAGCCGAGCCGCACGCCGGGGGAGAGGATCTTCGAGAACGTCCCCGCGTAGATGACGAACTGGCCGCCGTCCAGCTCGAGCAGCTTCGGCAGCCGGTCGCCCTCGAAGCGGAGCATGCCGTACGGGTCGTCCTCGAGGACGACGATCTCGCGCTGCTGGGCGACCTCGACGAGCCGCCGCCGTCGCGGCAGCGACAGGGTGACGCCGGCCGGGTTCTGGAACGTCGGGACGGTGTAGATGAACTTCGGCCGGCGCCCCTCGCGCTCCAGACGGTCGAGCGTCTCCTCCAGCTCGTCGACGCGCATCCCGTCGGCGTCCATCCCGATCTGCACGACGTCGGCCTGGTAGCTCGAGAGCGTCGGGACGGCGCCCGGGTACGTCGGGCCCTCGGCGACGACCACGTCGCCCGGATCCAGCAGCGTCTTGCAGACGAGGTCGATGACCTGCTGGCCGCCCGTCGTGACGATCATGTCGTCGGGGTCCACGTGGATGCCCTCGGCGGCCATGACGCGGGCGATGCCCTCGCGGGTCGCCAGCATTCCCTCGGTCGGGCCGTACTGCAGCGCCCGCGCGGACGAGTCCGCCGCGACGCGCGCCATCACGGCGGCCAGCATCTCGGGGGGAAGGTCGAGGTGTCGGGCAGCCCACCGGCGAGCGAGATGACCTCCGGCCGCTCGGTGATCGCCATCAGGTCGCGCATCGCCGACGACGTCATCACGCGCGTGCGCGAGGCGAAGAGCGCGGCGTAGCGCTCGAGGTCACGCGCGGCCGAGCCGGCGGGGCGTGCATCCATGCGGCGTGATTCGGCGCGGGGCCCCGGGCCCCTGTCCTCTACAGTCATCGCGCCCGCACGGTATCCGACCCGCGTGAAGCTGCTGCTCGACATCCTCCAGGGCCTGGGCCTCGCCCAGGCCGCCGGCATCCGCCCGTTTCTGCCGGCGCTCGTCGCCGGCGGCGCGGCGCGCGCGGACGTGCTGATCGACTTCGAGGGCGGGCCGTTCGCGTTCATGGAGGACCCGTGGTGGCTGGCGGTCCTCGCCGCCCTCGCACTCGGGGCGCTGATCATCCGCAACGAGATCCCGCGACAGCCGCCGCTCACGGCGGCTTTCCAGGGCCTGGCGCTCGGCATGGGGGCGCTCCTGTTCAGCGCGGTCCTCTCGGGCGACGGCTACACGTGGTGGCCGGGGATTCCCGCGGGCCTTGCGGGGGCGTGGCTCTCGATGACGGCCATGCAGGACCTGTTCACCCGCGCGGGGTCCCGGCTCGACGACGAGGCGCGCGCACACCTGCCGATCTACGGCGAGGGCGTCGCCGTCGTGCTGGCCGTCCTGTCGATCGTCGCGCCGCCCGTCGCGCTCGTCTCCGCGGGGTTCTTCATCTGGCTCATCGTCGGCGGGCGCCGCCGCAGCGGCGAGAAGCACGCCGGTCTGCGCGTTCTGCGCTGATCACCCGCACCCACGTCGCTCGAGACGGGTGTGATGGAGTCGCGCGACCGTCGTAGTACGGGTGTGACCACTTCGCTCACCGTGCCCCGCCCCGCACGCCCCATCTCAGGCGACCTGGATTTCGACGCGCTCTACCGCGCGACGCGGGACGACCTGTACGCGTACGTCGCGACGATGCTCCACGATCCCGCGGCCGCCGAGGACGTGACGGCGGTTGCGTTCGAGCGCGCGATGCGCCGCCGCCGCAGCTACCGCGCTGCGCGCGGGACGCCGCGCGCCTGGCTGTTCGGCATCGCCCGCAACGCCGCGCTGGACGACCTGAGACGCCGCCGCCGCCGCGGGGCCCTGGAGACCGATCCGCCGGACGCGCAGGCGCCGTCGCCTCCCGATGTCGCCGAGCTGACCGAGCGCCGGACGCAGGTGCGCGCCGCGCTCGAGACGCTCGACCCGCGCGACCGCGAGGTCATCGCCCTGAAGTTCCACGCGGGGCTCTCCAACGGAGAGCTCGCCGCCGTGCTCGGCGTCAGCGAGTCGAACGCCGGCACCCAGCTGCACCGAGCCATGCAACGACTGAGGAAGGCCTGCGATGCGACGTCGTGACCGTCACCCGATGCCCGAGGAGGTCCGCCGTGACCTCGCGGCGATGGATGCCGCGCTCGCGGGTGCGGCGCCGGACGGGGACCTGGCCGCCCTGGCCGTCACGATCCGCGACGAGCGTCCCCGCCCCGACACGGGCGTCGTCGCGCGGCTGGACGCGCGTGCCGAGGACGGCTTCGCCAGGCCTGCACGGGTACGCGCCGCGCGCCGCCCGTCGCTTCCCGCGCTGGGCGTCGCCGGCACGCTCGCGCTGGCCCTGGTCGCGGGCACGGTGGTGCTGAGCGGCGGGAACGAGGACCGCGGCGGCCAGGTCGCGCTCGACGCCGCCCCGCCGGTCACGCAGTCGCGCACGTCTCCGGCAGTCGCGTCCGAGTCGGTCGACGGCGCCGGAGCTCCGGCCGTCGCCGCTCCCGCACCTCCCGTCGCACCCGGCCGCAGCGTCGAGCGCGGCGCCCAGCTCCGTCTCGCGACCACGCCGCAGCGCCTCGACGAGGTCGCGGGCGACGTCGTGCGCATCGTGGACGTGCTCGGGGGCTACGTGGCCGGCTCGGCAGTCGAGAGCCGCGCGACGGCCGGCTCGGCCACGTTCGACCTGCGCGTGCCGGCACCCCAGCTGCAGACGGCGCTCGCCAGGCTGTCGAAGCTCGCGAGCGTCAGGTCGCGCAGCGAGACGTCGCTCGACGTCACCGGGCAGGTGGACGCCGCGCGCAACCGCGTGAACGCGCTCCAGGCGGAGCGCCGCGGTGTCCTGCGCCAGCTGGCCGCCGCCTCGACTCCGGCCCAGACCGCTGCGGCGCGGGCGCGTCTGCGCCTGGTGGACGCGCGCCTCGACCGCGCCGAGGCTGCGCGGGCGTCGTTGCAGCGCCGCACGGCCTACAGCACCATCGCGCTCGAGGTGGCGACCGAGCGCCCCAGCGCCGGGGGCGCGGTCGGTGGCGGGTCATGGACGCCGGGCGACGCCCTCCGTGACGCGCTCGGCGTCCTGTCGGTCGCCCTCGGCGCGGCGCTCGTGGCCTTCGCGGTCCTGCTGCCGCTCGCGCTGCTGGCCGCTGCCGGCTGGGGTGTGTGGAGCCTGGCCCGTGCCCGCCTGCGGCGCAGGGCCCTGATCACCCACTAGCCTGCGGGGTGCGATGTCCGACGAGGCCGCCGTCGTCCGCGTCACATCCGCCGGCCAGCAGCCGGTGAGCAAGCGCGTGCGCGTGCGCGCCGCCGTGCGGCGCCCGGATGCGTGGCTCCAGCTCCTGCAGTTCGCGCTCGTCGGCCTCAGCGGCTACGTCGTGAACCTCGCGGTCTTCACCGTCGCCGTCCACGGGGCGGAGATGCGCTACCAGGTGGCCGCGACCCTGGCCTTCCTCGTGGCCGTCTCGAACAACTTCCTCTGGAACCGCCACTGGACGTTCAAGGCCGGCGACGGGCGCGCCCATCATCAGGCCGCGCGCTTCCTGACCGTCAGCGTCATCGCCTTCCTGACCGGGCTGCTGCTCCTCACGCTGCTCGTCGAGGTGGCGGGGATGCAGGAGGTCGCCGCGCAGGCGATCGCCATCGTCGCGGTCACGCCCCTGAGCTTCCTGGCCAACAAGCTCTGGAGCTTCTCTCGCTGATCCGGCGGGCGCTCGTCCCGGCGCTCGTGCTCGCGCTCGTCCCGGCGGCGGGCGCGCACGCGGCGACGAGCGCCGCGGGCACGCTGGGCGGCCTCGCTCCCGCGACGCCGCTGACCGCACCCGCGCCGTGGAAGGTGACGGCCGCCGAGGCCCGCGCCGCCGCGCGGCGCGTCCCGAAGATCGACGCCGAGCTGCGGAGGTACCCGAAGGCCGAGTTCTCGACGCTGCGCAAGGACGGGCGCTGGGTGGTGCAGGCGTTCACCCCCGGCAAGGACCGCCGGCAGATCATCGAGGTGTACGTCGACCCGTACACGGGTGCGGTGACGGAGGCCTGGACGGGGCCGCAGGTCGCGTGGGGGATGGCCCGCGGCTACCCGGGCGCGTTCGGTCGCTCGGTGAACTCGCCGTGGATCTGGGTGACGCTCTGCGTGCTCTTCGTCGTCCCGTTCGTGGACGTGCGCCGCCCGCTGCGCCTCCTGCACCTGGATCTGCTGATGCTCACCGGATTCAGCGTCTCGCTCGCCTTCTTCAACGACGCGAACCTCGGGCTCTCCGTCCCGCTGTCATTCGTCCCGCTCGTCTATCTCGCCGCGCGCCTGGCGTACATCGGCCTGCGCCGGTCCCCCGGCACCGCGCCGCCGCTGCGGCTGCTCGTTCCCTGGCAGGCGCTCGCGCTGCTGACGCTGTTCCTCGTGGGTCTGCGCATCGGCCTGAACGTCATCGACGGGAACGTCATCGACGTCGGCTACGCGGGGGTGATCGGCGCCGACAAACTCGCGCACGGACGCGAGCTCTACGGCGCGTTCCCGAACGACAACGCGCAGGGCGACACCTACGGGCCGCTGCTCTACCTCGCCTACGTCCCGTTCGAGCTGGTCTGGCCGTGGGTCGGGCGCTGGAACGATCTGCCCGCCGCGCACGCCGCCGCGGGCGTCTTCGACGCGGCGTGCATCGTCCTCCTGTTCCTCATCGGCCGGCGCATCCGGGGGATCGAGCTGGGCGTCGTCCTCGCGTACGCGTGGGTGGCGTTCCCGTTCACGATCTACGCGACGAACTCGGGGACGAACGACGCGCTGCCGGCCGCCCTGGTCCTCGCCGCGATCTACGCCGCCGGGAGCCCGCTGGCCCGCGGCGCGCTCGGCATGGCCGCGGGCATGACGAAGTTCGCCCCGCTCGCGCTGCTGCCGCTCCTGGCCTCACACGGCCTGCGCCGCGGCCCGGTGCTCGCGGCCGCTCGCGCTGTTCCTGGCGGGCGCCGCGCTCGTGGCCGCCTTCGCGGCGGCGCTCGTCCTCTGGCGCACCGACCCGCAGACGTTCTGGGATCGGACCGTCGGCTACCAGGCCGGGCGTGATGCGCCCTTCTCGGTCTGGGGCTACTACGGCGGCGGGCTGGGAGGTCGCCCAGCAGGTCGTCCAGCTCGCGGTCGTCGCCTTCGCCGTCGGCGTGGCGTTCGTGCCCCGCCGCGACGACCTCGTCGGCCTCGCCGCGCTCAGCGGGGCGATCCTCGTCGGGGCGCAGCTCGCGGCGACGTACTGGTTCTACCTCTACCTCGTCTGGGCGGTGCCGCTCGCGCTGATCGCGTTCCTCGGGCGGCTCCCCGCGGCGGACCCCGAGCCGGTCAGCTCGCCTGCGTGGGAGGCCGCAAACGGCAGCAGCAGCTGCTCGATCTCCGCAGCCCGCCGCGGCCCCGAGCAGCGGATGAGCACGCCGTTGAGCCACGGATCCTCCTCGGCGGTGTCGAAGCGCACGTGCATCTGCGTGACGAGCGACCGGATCGCCTGCTCGCGCTTGACGCCGATGACCCCGCCGCGCGGGCCGGTCATGCCGACGTCGGTGATGTAGGCGGTCCCGCCCGGCAGCACGCGCGCGTCCGCCGTGGGGACGTGGGTGTGCGTCCCCACGACCGCGGTGACCCGGCCGTCGAGGTGCCAGCCGAGCGCGACCTTCTCGCTCGTGGCCTCGGCGTGGAAGTCCACGAGGATCTGGTCGGCACCCGCCTTCGTCAGCTCGTTGACGCACGCGTCGGCGTCGGGGAAGGCCGGGTGCCCGGCGCGCATGAAGACGTTGCCGGACAGGTTCACGACCCCGAGGCGCACGCCGTCGCGCTCGACGATGCACGTGCCGTGCCCGGGCTGCGAGCGCAGGTAGTTGGCCGGCCGCAGGATCGCGCTCCTCGCGGTCGAGGTAGGGCAGGATCTCGTGGCGGTGGTAGGCGTGGTTGCCGAGCGTGATGACGTCGACGCCGGCCGCGAAGAGCTCGTCGGCGAGCTTCGGGCGTGATGCCCAGGCCCGCCCGCGACGTTCTCGCCGTTGACGACGACGAACGTCGGCGCGAGGCGCTCCCGCAGTCCCGGCAGCAGGCCGAGCAGCGTGCGCCGGCCGAGGCCGCCGACGAGGTCGCCGACGAACAGGATGCTGGTGGGGGAGTGGCTCACGCAGGCGAGTCTCGCGGATATGGTGCCCGCCGTGCCCGCCGATGCCCCGGTCCGAGGAGGAGTCCGCAACCGCGCCCGCGGTGATCCTCCGCGCCACGGATGTCCGCAAGAGCTTCGGCTCGCGCGTCGCCGTGCGCGACGTCGGTCTCGAGGTGCGCCGCGGTGAGGCGCTCGCCATCATCGGGCCCAACGGCGCGGGCAAGACCACGCTGCTGGAGATCCTCGCCGGCGCGCAGCGGCCCGACTCCGGCACCGTCGAGCGCCCCAAGGGCGGCGTCGGCTGGGTGCCGCAGCGGATGGCGATCTACACCCGGCTGACGGTCCTGGAGAACCTGCGGCTGTTCGCCCAGCTCGAGAAGGTCGACCAGCCGGCCGACGCCGTGCGCCGGATGCTCACGCTCACCGGTCTCGAGGAGCGCGCGAACGACGCGGTCAACACCCTGTCCGGCGGCAACCGGCAGCGCGTCAACGTCGCCGTCGGCCTGCTCTCCGATCCCCCGGTGCTGCTGCTGGACGAGCCGTCCGCCGCGCTGGACCCGCGGCAGCGGGCCCGCTTCTGGGCGGTCATCGACCGGCTCCTGGCGGCGCGCCGCGCCGTGGTGTTCACGACGCACGACGTCGCCGAGGCCGCGCGCCACAGCACCCGCCTGCTCGTCCTGGCCGACGGCGAGGAGCTGTTCGCCGGCCCCAAGGACGATCTCGTCGCACAGTCCGGCACCGCGCCCGGCGCCGACCTCGAGACCTCCGTCGTCAGCTTCCTCCAGGCGCGCGGCCACTGATGTTCCGGCTCATCGGCAAGGATCTGCGGATCCTCGGACGCTCGCGGCTGCTCGTCGTCACGCTCGTCCTGTACCCGCTGCTCGTCGCGCTGCTGATCGGGCTCGCGCTGTCCCGCGCGCCCGAGAAGCCGAAGATCGCGGTCGTCGACCAGATCCCGCGCGACGTCCCCGTCACGACGCTCGCCGGCAAGGTCGTCGACCCCGCCGCCGTCGCCGATCAGCTCGTGAAGAACCTCGACGCGGTCCGCGTTCCGACCCGCGCGGAGGCCGCGAAGCTCGTCGAGAACGGCGACGTCCTCGCGGCGATCATCCTGCCCGACGACATCAACGACCGCCTCAGCGCGACGATCAACCTGTTCGGCGGCACGCCGCCGGAGATCGAGGTGCTCGTCAACGGGTCCGACCCGGTCAAGGCGCGGTACGTCGAATCGGTCGTCGACGCCCGGCTGGCCGACGCCAACCAGACCCTGTCGACGACGCTCACGAAGGTCGTCGCGAGCTACGTGACGAAGCTCGTCAAGGGCGGCAAGTTCACCTTCGGGCCGATCACGGTGGACATCCTCGGGCTCGAGAAGAGCAAGCAGCGGATCGACACCGCGCTGCGGGCGCTGCCTCCCGACTCGCGGGTGAAGGCGCGGCTCGCGACCGTGTCCGAGTTCGCGGGCCTCGCGGTCGACAACCTCGACGGATCGGCGCAGGGGATCGTCTCGGCGGTCTCCCAGCCGCTCGTCGTCAAGACGACGCGCGTCGACGGACGCGACACGCCGCTGGAGACGTTCGCCATCGCCACCGCCGCAATCGTCTCGCTCATGCTCGTCGCGCTGATGCTCGGCGCCGCGCTGCTCGCCCTGGAGCGCACCGAGAACACGTATGCCCGGCTCGTGCGCGGGCTCGTCCGGCCGGAGGAGCTCGTCGGGTCCAAGCTCCTGCTCGCCGGCGGGCTGGGAGCGGTGGTCGCCTTCGTCCTGCTGGGGATCGTGTCGTTCTTCGTCGAGCTGGACTGGGGGACGGCGGACGCGTGGGTGCTCGCGCTCGCGCTCGGCGGACTGGCGTTCGCGGCGCTGGGCGTCGCGCTCGCCGTCCTCGCGCGCGACGTGGAGACCGCGACGCTGCTCGCCTTCGCCCTCGCGCTGCCGCTCGCCTTCCTCGCGCTCGTGCCGCAGAACGCGGTCAGCGCCGGCCTCTACGACGTCATCTCGGTCGTCTCGGCGGCGTTCCCGTTCAAGCCGGCGCTCGACGCGCTGCAGGACGCACTCGACGGCGTCTCGATGACCGGGCCCGCCCTGCACCTCGCTGCGCTCGCACTCGTGTACGCCGTGGCGGCGCGGTTCGGGCTGCGGCGGCTCAAGGCATAGGTACGGCCCCCTGGCAGGACAGACCGCGCCGGAGGCGCGGTCCTGACTCGATCTCGCCGTGAGATCGTCCGCCGACCTGTCCGCCAGGGCCGTACCCTGCCGCCATGGCCTTCCCGGTCACACGCCTGCGTCGCCTGCGCCGCACGCCGCTGCTCCGTGACCTCGTCCGCGAGACGCGCGTCAGCGGCCGCCGACCTCGTGCTGCCGCTGTTCGTCGCCGAGGGCATCGACGTCGCCGAGCCGGTCGAGGCGATGCCCGGCGTCAGCCGGCACCCGCTCGCCGGCATCGCCGACGAGGCCGGCGAGGCCGCGGCGCTCGGGATCCCGGCGGTGCTGCTGTTCGGCATTCCCGTCCGAGAAGGACGAGGAGGGCAGCGGCGCATGGGACGCGCAGGGCATCGTGCAGGAGGCCACCCGCGCGATCCGCGCCGCCCACCCCGACCTGCTCGTCATCACCGACCTGTGCCTGTGCGAGTACACGAGCCACGGGCACTGCGGTCTGCCGGGCCCCGACGGGACGGTGGACAACGACGCGACGCTCGAGCTGCTCGCGCGCACCGCGGTCAGCCAGGCCCGCGCCGGCGCCGACATCATCGCCCCCAGCGACATGATGGACGGCCGGGTCGGCGCGATCCGCGCCGCGCTCGACGAGGACGGCTTCACCGAGATCCCGATCATGGCCTACAGCGCGAAGTTCGCCAGCGCCTTCTACGGCCCGTTCCGCGAGGCGGCCGGCTCGACCCCGGCCGCCGGCGACCGGCGCGGCTACCAGATGGATCCCGGCAACGTGCGCGAGGCCGTGCGCGAGGCGCTGCTCGACGCCGACGAGGGCGCCGACGTCCTGATGGTCAAGCCCGCGCTGCCCTACCTCGACGTGATCCGGCGCGTTCGCGATGCCACCGACCTGCCGCTCGCCGCGTACAACGTGAGCGGCGAGTATGCGATGGTGAAGGCGGCCGCCCAGGCCGGGTGGCTCGACGAGCGGGCCGCCGTGCTCGAGACGCTGACCGCCATCCGCCGCGCCGGCGCCGACATCGTCATCAGCTACCACGCGAAGGACGCCGCCCGATGGCTTCAGACGTGACCGCCACGCCCAAGACTCCGCAGCCGCAAGGACGGCGCCGCGGTCCCGCTGAGCGACCGCGACCGCGCGCTGCTGAACCTCATGCAGGGCTCGTTCCCGCTCGACCCGCGCCCGTACGCCGCGGTCGCGCGCGAGGCCGGGATGACCGAGGCGGAGGTGCTCGCCGACGTGCAGCGCCTGCTCGACGACCGGATCATCCGCCAGGTCACGCCGATCTACGACACGCGCGCCCTCGGCTACGGCTCGATGCTCGTCGCCGCGAAGGTCGATCCCGAGCACCCGTGGGGCCCGGCGAAGATCATCAACTCGCACCCCGGCGTCTCCCACAACTACCTGCGCAACCACGAGTTCAACATGTGGTTCACGCTCGCCGTCGAGGAGGACTCGCCGCTCGGCCTCCAGGGCACGCTCGACGTCCTGCAGGAGCTGACCGGCGCCGAGTCGATCCGCCAGCTCCCGACGCTCAAGCTCTTCAAGATCCGCATGGACCTCGAGATGGAGGGCGACACCGAAGGCGCTCGCCTCCGAGGGCGTCGCCGAGACGCCGATCGAGCTCGAGCGCAGTCGCCTACGACGAGCTCGACAAGGACGTCATCCGCGCGACGCAGGGCGACCTGCCGGTCGTCCCCGAGCCGTGGGCGCCCGCGGCCGAGCAGCTCGGGATGACGCGTCGACGAGCTGCTCGCCCACCTGCGAGGCGATGCAGGAGCGCGGGCTGCTGCGCCGCGTCGCCGGCGATCCTCTTCCACCGCCGCGCCGGCTTCAGCGCGAACGGGATGGGCGTCTGGCAGGTGCCCGACGACCGGATCCAGGAGATCGGCCCGCGGATGGCCGTCGTTCCGCGGCATCTCGCACTGCTACCAGCGCCCGACCTACGAGGACTGGCCCTACCAGATCTTCACGATGGCCCACGGTCGCTCGAAGGAGGAGTGCGACGCGATCCTCGACGCGATCGCCGCGCAGTTCCCCGAGATCGAGGACCGCGCGACGCTCTACTCGAGCACCGAGTTCAAGAAGATCCGCCTGCTCTACTTCACCGACGAGTTCCGCGCCTGGGAGCGCGAGCACGCGGGCGTCTGACCCGGGCCGTGCCGTGACCGTCTCCCTGCGCGACACCCGGTCGGCGGAGCTGTTCGCCCGCGCCCGAGCAGTACCTGCCCGGGCGGCGTGAACTCGCCGGTGCGCGCGATGCGCGCGATCGGCCGCGACCCGCTCTTCATCGAGCGCGGCGCCGGCGCCGAGATCACCGACGTCGACGGCAACACCTACGTCGACTACGTCTGCTCCTGGGGCCCGCTGATCCTCGGCCACGCCGAACCCGCAGGTCGTCGCCGCGATCCAGGCCGCCGCCGCCGAGCGGCACGACGTTCGGCGCGCCGACCGCCGGCGAGGTGGACCTCGCCGAGGAGGTCGCCGCCGCGTCCCCGGCATCGAGATGCTGCGCATGACGAGCAGCGGCACCGAGGCGGCGATGAGCGCGATCCGCCTGGCGCGCGCGGCGACCGGCCGCGAGCAAGCTGCTGAAGTTCGCCGGCGCCTACCACGGCCACGTCGACGGCCTGCTCGCCCAGGCCGGCAGCGGCCTGGCGACGGCCGCGCAGCCGTCGAGCCCCGGCGTCCCGCCGAGCGCCACGGCGAACACCGTCGATCGTGCCGTGGAACGACGGCGAGGCCGTCGTGCGCGCGACCGAGGAGCACGAGTTCGCCGGCGATCCTCGCCGAGCCCTACCCGGCGAACATGGGCCTCGTCCCGCCGCTCGAGGGGTTCCTCGAGCTGCTGCGCGCGCCGCGCGACGGACACCGGCGCCCTGCTCGTGTTCGACGAGGTGATCACCGGGCTGCGCGTCGCCCCCGGCGGCGCGCAGGAGCTGACCGGCGTCGTCCCCGACCTCACCGTGCTCGGGCAAGATCGTCGGCGGCGGCCTGCCCGCCGCGGCCTACGGCGGCTCGCGCGAGCTGATGGAGCACATCGCCCCGGCCGGCGACGTCTACCAGGCCGGGACGCTCAGCGGGAACCCGCTCGCCGTCGCCGCCGGCGCTCGCGACGCTCGAGCAGCTCGACGAGCAGGCCTACCTGCGCCTGCACGCCACGACGACGGCGCTGGCCGAGGGCCTGCGCGCCGCCGCCGGCGACGTGCCCGGTGCAGGTCGCGAGCACGACCGGGCCTGCTCACCGTCTTCTTCACGGACACGCCCGTGCAGCGACTACGCCGGCGCGCTGGCGCTGCGACACCGACCGGCTACGCGCGCTGGTGCCGCGCGCTGCTCGCGCGCGGCGTCTACCCGCCGCCGTCGCAGTTCGAGGCGTGGTTCCCGTCGCTCGCGCACACCGCCGAGCACGTCGAGCGCACCCTCGAGGCGGCCGCCGCGGCGTTCGCGGAGGTCGCGTGACGACCGCCGCGCTGCGACCGCGTCGCCGCCGCGCTGCGCGAGGAGGGCGGCCTGCTCGCCGACGCGCTGCTCCCCGGCGGCCCCGTCGTCCCGGCCGACGACCCGGGACTCGGGGCGCTCGCCGCCGTCCGGGCCCGCGCGCGGCCGGCGACCCGGCCGCCTACGCCGCCGTCGTCGAGGCGGCATACGAAGGGCACCTCCTGCACCTCGGCCGCGTCGCGGATCCTCGACGCCGGCGACGCCGATCTGGCGCTCCTCGCCGGCGACCGCCTCTACGCGCTGGGCCTCGCGTGGCTCGCCGAGCTGGGCGACGTCGAGGCCGTCCGCGAGCTCGCCGACGTGATCGGACTGCGCGCGCTCGCCGCCGCCGCCGGTGACGAGGACCTCGGCCGCCGCCGCGTGGCAGGCGGGCGCCCGCGCGATCGGCCACGGCGGGTCGCCGGCGCTCGAGGCGGCGAAAACGCGCTGCTCGCGCGGGGAATTCCGGCGCGGCCGACGCGCTGCGCGCTGCTGCGCGCCAGCTCGGCGGCGACCTGGCGCCCGCCCGCTGAGCCGAGACGCGCGTCCGGCCAGCACGTCACCGTAGACTTACGCAAGCTAAGGTTCCCGCCCGGTGGCGGCACTGTCGCCCGACCACCGTGAAGCCGGAGCAGCTGTCCGTGGCCGAACGCAAGCCCCCAAAGAGCCCCTACACCATCGACCGCGCGGATGCCCGGCGCCTTCGAGGGCGAGACGGTCACCCGCCGGCGGTTCGTGAACGTCGCCGGCCAGGCCGCGCGGCGTCGGTCGCCGCCGGCGCCTTCCTCCTCCCCGCCCTCGGCTTCGCGCTCGGCCCGGTGTTCGAGGAGAAGGAGCAGCCCTGGCAGGCGGTCGGCGCGCCTCGACGAGTTCGGGCCCGACACCTACGTCGCCGCGCACGATCACGATCGCCCCGGCGATCGGCGACGCCGGGCTCTCGACGGTCTACGTGCGCCAGTTCAACCCGGACGTCGACACCGAGAAGCGCGACGAGTACAACGAGTACATCGCGATCTCGACCGCGCTGCATGCACCTCGGCTGCCCCGTCCAGTACGTGACCGCCGTCCGCAGCGCTTCATCTGCCCGTGCCACGGCGGCGTCTACGACTTCGTCGGCAAGGTCGTCGGCGGCCCGCCGGTCCGCCCGCTCGACCGCTTCTACACGCGCGTCGCCGCCGGCACCGTCGTTCATCGGCCCGCGCTTCTCGGTCAACAGCGAGCTGCGAGCGCTTCAGCCCGCGCGACCCGGGCGAGCCGCTCGACGGCGTCGGCCAGTACCTCTACCCGTCCCGTCCCACGATGCGCAAGCTCCCGAACACCTAAGCCCGATGCCGAAGATCCCCGCACCTCCCGTTCCCGGAGCCCTGCAGCCGACGCCCAAGCGGCCGGGCAAGGACTACGGCCCGCAGACCCCCGTCGAGCACGGCCACGAGGGCGCCGCGAGCGCCGTCGGCTGGATCGACGAGCGCACCTCGCTCTCCGGCGGCGCCCGCTGGATGATGTTCCGCAAGGTGCCCAAGGGCACCAACTGGTTCTACACGCTCGGGCTCGGCCACGATGTTCGCCTTCCTCTCGCAGGCGGTGACCGGCGTCTTCCTGGCGATGTACTACGAGCCCTCGGCGATCCGCGGCCTACGACTCGATCCGGTACATCAACAACGAGGTCTTCCTCGGCGAGTTCGTGCACGGCATGCACAAGTGGGGCTCGTCGGTGATGGTGATCCTGATCTTCCTCCACATGGCGAGGACCTTCTTCTTCGGCGCCTACAAGTACCCGCGCGAGCTGAACTGGGTGATCGGCGTCGTCCTGCTGATCCTCACGATGACCATGTCGTTCACCGGCTACCTGCTGCCCTTCGACCAGCGCTCCTACTGGGCCACGATCGTCGGCGTCAACATCAACGGCACCGGCCCGCTCGTCGGCCCGTACCTCTCCGACTTCCTGCGCGCCGGCCCGGACTTCGGCGCCACGACGCTCTCGCGCTTCTACGCGATCCACATGATGCTCGTGCCCGGGCGTCGATCGCGCGCGCTGATCGGCTTCCACCTGTACCTCGTCGCCCGGCTCGGCACCACCGCCCCGCCGTGGCTCGCGCGCCAAGCCGCCCGAGAGCCCTGCGCGAGGACAAGGTCGGCCTCATGAACAAGCAGGAGAAGGAGCAGTACCTCCGCGAGTACGGGATCCTGAAGTCGCAGGGCAAGCCGTTCTTCCCGTACGCGGTCGCCAAGGACGGCGCCATGGCGCGTCGTCGTGATGGCCGTGATCATCACGATGTCGATCGTGCTCGGCGCCGAGCTGGGCCCGCGCGTCGATCCGACGACGACGACCTACACGCCGCGCCCGGAGTGGTACTTCTTCTTCCTCTTCGAGCTGCTGAAGGTCATCAAGCCGCCGCCGCTCGTCCCGTTCGCGACGATCGGCATCCCGACGGTCTGCATGATCCTGCTGTTCCTGCTGCCGTTCTACGACCGCAACCCCGAGCGCCGTCCCGAGCGCCGGCCGGTCGCCACCACGGCCGGCATCCTCACGATCATCGCGATGGGCTACCTCACCTACCTCGGCGCGTCGGCCGGCCCGCCGGCGGAGCTCGACATCCCGATCCCGGCGAACGTCACCCAGCAGGGCCCCGAGGCGGTCGCGACCTTCAAGGCCGGCCAGCAGGTCGTCGCCCAGTCCGGCTGCGGCGCCTGCCACAAGTTCGGCGAGAACGGCAACGACGGGCCCGGACCCGAGCTGACGGAGATCGGCGGCGCGCCTGCCCGGCCAGGCGATCGCGCGCACGCTCATCAACCCGCCGTCGCCGATGCCCTCGTACAAGGGCCTGCAGCAGGACAACCCGCAGCAGTTCAACGAGATGGTGCAGTTCCTCTCCGAGCTCAAGTAGCTCGGACCGGCTGCGCCGCCGTGTGATGCCCGACGGCCCCGCCAGCGGAACGCTGGACGAGCCGCAGGTCCAGGCGATGTTCGACCGCATCGCCGGCGTCTACGACCGGATGAACTCGGTGATGACCGCGGGGCTGCACCATCGCTGGCGCGCCCGCGCCGCGGACCTGGCCCAGGTCGGACCCGGCGACGAGGTCCTCGACGTCGCGACCGGCACCGGGGACCTGGCGATCGAGCTCGCGCGTCGCGTCGGGCCGGCCGGCGCGCGTCGTCGGCTCGGACTTCTCCGCGGGCATGCTCGACCTCGCGCGCGTCAAGGACCCGCGGATCACCTGGGAGCAGGCCAACGCGCTGGACCTCCCCTACGCGACGGGCCGCTTCGCCGCCGTCACCGTCGGCTTCGGCGCGCGGAACTTCTCCGACCTCGACGCGGGCCTGCGCGAGATGACGCGCGTGACGCGCCCCGGCGGGCACGTCGTCGTGCTCGAGATCACGACGCCCACGCGCCCGCCGCTGTCGACGTTCTACCGCGCGTGGTTCGACCGTGTCGTGCCACTCATCGGGCGGGTCGCCGGCGACAGCGACGCCTACACCTACCTGCCCAACTCGGTGAAGCGCTTCCCCGGGCCGCACGAGCTCGCACAGCGGCTGGCCGCGACCGGGCTCGACGAGGTCCAGTACCTCCTGACCGCGGGCGGCATCATCGCGATCCACGCGGGCCGCAAGCCGCCGGAGGCGTGATGGATCCCGCCGCGGCGGCGCCGGAGACGGCGGAGCTCGTGCGCGCGGGCGGCGAGCACGTGCCCGCCCTGATGCGCCGCATCGAGGACCGGCTGCGCAGCGACGCGACGGCGCACGCGGGCGACGCTCGCACGGCACGGCGGCGCGACCGTCGCCGCCGGCGGCAAGCGCCTGCGACCGCTGCTCGTCCTGCTCGCCGGCGGTGCACCCGCCGCTCCCGGCCAGGACGAGGCGCTCGTGCGCGCGGGCGCGGCCGTCGAGCTCGTCCACAGCGCGACGCTCGTCCACGACGACGTCCTGGACGCCGCCGCGCTGCGGCGCGGCCGGCCGACCGTCGTCGCGCAGGCCGGACGGGAGATGGCCGTGGCGACCGGGGACGCGCTGTTCGCGCGGGCGTTCGCCGCGCTCACCGAGAGCGCGGATCCCGAGTCCGTGCGGGTGCTCAGCGAGGCGTGCTCGGCGCTCGCCCGCGGGGAGCTGCTGCAGCGCGCCGACGCCTGGGACGCGTCGATCACGCTCGACCGCTACCTGCTGCGCTGCGAGCTGAAGACCGCGCGGCTCTTCGAGGCCGCCTGCCGGCTCGGGCCCGCTCGCCACCGGGGACCGCGAGCTGCGCCTCGACGGGTTCGGCCGCCGCATCGGCCTGGGCTTCCAGATCCTGGACGACGTCCTCGACGTCTCCGGACCGGCCGAGCGGACCGGCAAGCACCGGGGCACGGACCTCCTCGACGGGACCGTCACGCTTCCCCTGATCCTCGCGCGGGAGCGCGACGGCGGCCTCGCCGCGCTGGACGTGCGCACCGTGACGACGCCCGAGCAGGCCGAGCGGCTCTGCGACCGGATCGCGGCGACCGGGGCGCTCGACGCGGCACGCGAGCACGCGCTCACGCTCGTGGCGCAGGCCAAGCGCGACCTCGACCCCGCGGTGCTGGGCGACGGGCGCGCACAGGCGCTCGCCCTGGTCGCCGACAGCGTCGTTCAGCGGTACTCGTAGGAGATCGCATCCGGCGTGCGCTCAGCGCCCGCAGGCCCTTTCGAGGGCGACGTCTCCTAGAAATCCTCGGGCAGGATCAGATCCCGCTCGAGCGCGTCATGCAGACGCTGCACCTCGTCCTCGATGGAGGAGGCGACGACCTCGTGCAGCGAGCGCGCGAGCTCGGCGCTCCCGCGCTCGAGGACCAGGTCGTAGTGATCGACGACGGCGTCCTCGACGACGACCGTGCCGCGAGCCTCGCAGTTGGGGCAGCGCAGCTCGAGCTTCCAGTGGCGCGGGCCGGCCTCCTCCCAATCCACGGGCTGGACGAATTGGCAGTCGCAGGAGCCGCAGATCGTCAGGTCGACGGCGGCCTCGGCGTCGGCGGCATCCCGCGGGTCGACCTGCGGAACCGCAGGGGCGGGTGCCTCGTCGAGATACACGATCTCGATGGTGCGGCCGGACGGCAGGGTGACCTGGCGGACGGCGTTCGTGGTGTCGTTGGGATGGCGCATGACGAGTGTGGACCGGGCCTTCGAGCCGTCCATCGGCTCATCTGACCAACCCCTTGAACAGCGCTCCTCACCAGAAGGTTCGGAATTCAGACCGAAAGATCTCCTAAGGAATTCGTTCAGCTCCGGTCAAAGACCTCACGTCTCACGCCTCGCGCGGCGATACGCTGTCCACGATGCCCTCAATCGGCCCGCTCGAACTCGCCATCGTCCTGGTGATCGTGCTCCTCATCTTCGGTCCCAAGCGCCTGCCCGGACTGGGCAAGCAGCTCGGCACGGGGATGCGGGAGTTCAAGGAGTCGATCACCGGCAAGGAGAAGGACGACGACGCGGCCGCCGGCAAGCCCGGCGCCGCGCAGATCCAGGCGGCACCCGTCGCGGCCGACCCGCCGCCCGCGCCCGCCGCGGCGGCAGCCGCGCCGGCCGAGCAGGCCGAGGACCGGCCCGCGTCCGGCGCCTGACGGCGCCGCGGGAGCCGCGATGGGCGTCCTTCGTCCCATCGGTCACGCCGAGCGCCTGAGCATCGTCGACCATCTCGACGAGCTGCGGACGAGGCTGATCTGGTGCCTCGTCGTCTTCGTCGGCGCGTTCTCCCTCTGCTACTGGCAGAACGAGAAGGTCCTCGAGATCGTCAACCAGCCGCTCGAGGAGTCGCAGCGGCCCGGCAAGGGCAACGACCCGCTCGAACAGGCCGCCCGCTACGACAAGGCGATCGGTCAGGCGCTCGCGGAGCTCGCGCCCGCCCTCAGCGGGACGCGCGCCGCGCTCGGGGCGCTCGCCGCGCAGCCCGGCGTCGGGCCGGTCGCGCGCGGACAGGCGCTGCGCGCCGGCGCCGACCTGGAGGCCGCGGCGCGGCAGGTCGCGCGCGCCGCGGCGATCGTGCCCAAGGACACCGGGCGGCGCCCCGTCACCCTCGGCGTCGCCGAGCCGTTCGTCGTCACGTTCACCGTCGCCGGCTACGCGGCGCTCCTGCTCTCCCTGCCGTTCATCCTCTGGCAGGCCTACGCGTTCCTCTTGCCCGCCTTCGATCCGCGTGAGCGTCGCGTCGCGCTCCCGCTCATGGCGATGGTGCCCGTCCTCTTCGTCGCGGGCGTTCTCTTCGGCTATCTCGTCGCGCTCCCACGCGCCGTGGACTTCCTCCAGAACTTCAACGACGACGCGTTCGACATCCTCATCCAGGCACGCGACTACTACCGGTTCGTCGTGGTCTTCCTCGCGCTGATGGGCCTCGTGTTCCAGGTCCCCGTGGGCGTCCTCGCGCTCACCCGCACCGGCGTCGTCAACGCGCGCATCCTCTGGAAGAACCAGGGCTACGTCATCCTCGGCATCGCCGTCGTCGCCGCCGTCGTGACCCCCACGCCCGACCCCGTGACCATGATCGTGACGATGGCGCCGCTGATCATCCTCTACGAGATCAGCATCGTCCTCGCCTGGATCTTCCGGCCGCGCGGCGACACGATCAGCAGCCGCTGGGGCGACTGGTGGGACGACGACGGCGACGGCGGGGAGGACGACACGGACGGCGACGAGCCCCCCGACGCGGGCCCCGAAGGGCTCGACCCCGACGCGGCTGGCGCCGAGGACGCGCCCGCCCGCGTATCCTGACCGCATGCTGTTCGATCTGCGCGGCCGGGGCCGCCGACGTACCGTCCAGGTGATCTACCTCTCGCTCGCCATCCTGATGGGTGGCGGCCTGGTGCTGTTCGGCATCGGCGGAGCGACCAGCGGAGGCCTGTTCGACGCCTTCAGCAGCGACAGCGGCACCCAGAACGTCAGCAGCACGTACGAGAAGCAGGTCGAGTCCAACCAGGCGAAGGTCAAGGTCAACCCCAAGGACGTCGCCGCGTGGGCCGCCCTCACCCGCGCCCAGGTGCAGCAGGCCGGCGTGTCCGGCTACGACGACGCGACCGGCACGTACACGGCCGACGGCCTCAAGCAGCTCCAGACCGCGGCCACGTCGTGGGAGACCTATCTCGACCTCGACCCGAAGAAGCCCGACGGCAACCTCGCGTCGCTCATGGTCAACACCTACGGCCCGACCGCGCTGAACGACCCGGTGCGCGGCGCCCAGGCGCTCGCGCTCGTCATCGACGAACGCGGCGGCAGCTCTGCGCTCTACACCCAGCTCGCGGTCCTCTACTACGCGGCCGGGAACGTCCGCAAGAGCGTCCTTGCCGAGCGGGACGCCGTCCGCCTCGCCGATCCCGACCAGCGCAAGCTCGTCAAGGCGCGCATCGCCGCGCAGCGCAAGCAGATCGACAAGGCCAAGGTCCAGGGCGCGCTCCAGCAGAGCGGCGGAGCGGCCGCCCAGGGCAGCGGCGGCTGAGCATCAGGCCGCGTCGAGCGGCTACCATTCCCGTCCGCGCAGACCACAGGACACGGTCGCGCAGCCCGCCCCTGTAGCTCAATTGGCAGAGCAGCGGACTCTTAATCCGAAGGTTCTTGGTTCGATTCCAAGCGGGGGCACTGTGGGTCGCCGATCTCGTGGCGCCCTGCGCCCTCCGCCTTCGTGGGGCAGTAGCTCTCGCTACAGCACCCACTCGCCGGTGGACCCAGGGCATCCACGATCTTCGGCTCCAGTGGCGTGGTGCCGGGAGCCGTCCGGGTCCGGCGCTTGTGGCAGGATCGGTCTGTGCTCTGCTCGCTTGATGGTGTCGTGATGCCTTCGGGGGATGCCTCGATCTCGGTGTTGGATGAGGGGCTTCTGCGGGGGGATGGGGTCTTCGAGGTGGCTCGGGTGTATGCGGGGGTTCCGTATGCGCTGGATGAGCATCTGGAGCGGATGGAGCGGTCGGCGGCGGGCCTGCGGCTGGAGCTGAGCGCGGAGCTGTTCGCGGCCGACGTCGTGGGGCTCCTGGGGGCCGCCGAGCCGGGGTTCGACGGGTACCTGCGGCTCGTGGCGACGCGCGGCGGGCGGCGCATCGCGCTGCTGGAGCCCGCGAAGGAGATCCCGGCGACGATCGCGCTGCAGACGATCCGCTACTCGCCGACCCGGATCCTCGACACGATCAAGTCGCTCTCGTACGCCGCGAACATGCTCGTCACGCGGCTCGCGAAGGAGGACGGGGCGGACGAGGCGCTGCTCGTCACGCCGCACGGACGCGTGCTCGAGGGCCCGCGGCAGTCGTTCGTCTGCTCGCTCGACGGGGAGACGCTCGTGACGCCGCCGCTGAGCGACCACGTGCTCGACTCGATCACCCGCCGGCGCGTCGTCGAGACGGGGCTCGTGGCCGAGCGCTCGATCTCCGCGGACGAGCTGCCGTTCGCGACCGAGGCGTTCCTCGCCTCGACCATGCGGGAGGTCCACCCGGTGCATGCCATCGACGGCGTGCGACTCGCCGCGGCGCCGGGGCCGCTCACGAGCGTCGTGGCGGACCGCGTGCGCGAGGTCATCGCGGCGGCGGTCCGCGCGTGAAGGTCGTCACGGTCATCGGAAACCGGCCGCAGTTCGTCAAGGCCGCGGCCGTCTCACGCCTGCTGCGCGAGCAGCACGAGGAGCACCTCGTCCACACCGGCCAGCACTACGACGACGAGCTCTCGACGGTCTTCATCGAGGAGCTGGGGATCCCGCGCCCCGAGCGCGAGCTGGGGATCGGCGGCGGCTCCAACACCGAGCAGACCGCGCGCATGCTCAGCGCGCTCGCGCCGCTGCTGGACGAGGAACGGCCCGATGCGGTGCTCGTCTACGGCGACACGAACTCGACGCTCGCCGGGGCGCTCGCCGGCGCCCAGCACGGCGTCACCGTCGTCCACGTCGAAGCCGGGCTGCGCTCGTTCGACCGGCGGATGCCCGAGGAGCTCAACCGCGTCGTCACCGACCACCTCGCCGACCTCCTGCTCGCGCCGACGCCCACGGCCGTCGCGAACCTCGAGCGTGAGGCGGTCGCCGGCCGGGTCGCGCTCGTCGGCGACGTCATGGTCGACGTCGCGGAGCTCATCCGCCCGCGCGCGCTGCTCGACGACGCGCCGCTGGCAGCCGCGGGCGTCGCGCCCGGCGGATACCTCCTCGCGACCGCGCACCGCGCGGGAAACGTCGACGACCCGGAGCGCCTCGCCGCGCTCGTCCGCGTGCTGCGCGAGGCGTCCGACCTCCCGGTCGTCCTGCCGCTGCATCCGCGCACGCGCGCCCGCCTGGCGTCCGCGGGGCTGGAGGACGCGCTCGTCGCCGGCGACCGCGTCATCGTCCTGCCGCCGCTCGGCTACGTCGCCTTCACGGCCCTGCTCGCCCGCTGCGCCGGCGTGCTCACCGACTCCGGCGGCGTGCAGAAGGAGGCGTACCTCGCCGGCGTGCGCTGCGTGACGCTGCGCGACACGACCGAGTGGGTGGAGACCGTCGACGCGGGCTGGAACACGCTCGTGGACCTGGACGTGGACGCCGCGCGCGCGGCGCTCGACCGGCCGCTCCCGGCCGACCGGCCCGAGCTCTACGGCGACGGGCACGCCGGCGCGCGCGTCGTCGCGGCGATCGAGACGGTCGCGGGCTAGGCGGCGGGCGCGCCGAGGCGCAGCAGCGCGACCCCGGAGCCGGCGAACGCGACCGGGTCGAGCACCCGGCGGCCGTCGAGCACGGCGCGCGCGCCCGGAAGGTCCGCGGGGGCCAGGGCGCGGTAGGCCTCGTGATCGGCCTGGAGGATCGCCGCGTCCACCGGCTCGCCCGCCCACGGCGTGAACCCGAGCGCCTGCAGCTGCGCGGCGTCGTAGAGCGGGTCCGCCGCGAGGGGCACCGCACCCGCCTGCACGAGCGCGTCGCGGGTCGCGAACGCGCCGCTGAACGCCGTCTCCTGTACGCCGCCGCGGTAGGCGACGCCGAGGATGAGGACGCGCAGGCCGTCGAGCGTCCCGCCGAGGCCCTCGGCGAGCCGGCCGACGGCGTACGCGGGCATCGCCTCGTTCACGGCGCGGGCGGCGCGGGGCAGCGCGGCGTCCGGGTCGCCCTCGAGGTAGAAGCGCGGATAGACGGGGATGCAGTGGCCGCCGACCGCGATGCCCGGCCGGTGGATGTGGCTGAACGGCTGGCTGTTCGCGGCGTCGATCACGCGCTCGGCGTCGAGCCCGCGCGCATCGGCGAGCCGCGCCAGCTCGTTGGCGAAGGCGATGTTCACGTCGCGGTACGTCGTCTCGGCGAGCTTCGTGAGCTCCGCCGCCTCCGCCGACCCCATCGGCCACACCGGCGCGCTGAGGACCGCGCCGTAGAGCTCGCAGCCGCGCCGCTCACCGGCCTCGCTGAGCCCGCCGACGAGCTTCGGGTACGTCGCGAGGTCGGCGAAGATCCGGCCGCTGAACACCCGCTCGGGGCTGAAGACGGTGAAGAAGGCCTCCTCGGGCGTGAGGCCGCTGGCCTCCTCGAGCGCCGGGGCGATCCGCTCGCGCGTCGTGCCGACGGGGAGCGTCGTCTCGATGCTCACCGTCGTCCCGGGCTGGAGCCCGGCGCCGATGTCGGCGACGACGCTGTCGAGGATCCGCCAGTCGGGGCGCGCGTCGTCGTCCACGAGCAGCGGCGGGACCGCGACGACGAGCTCCGGGCCGTCCGCCACCGCGGCGGTCGTGTCCGTCACCGCGCGCAGGCGCCCCGCGGCGACGACCTCGGCGAGCACGGCGTCGAGGTCCGCCTCGCCGGGGAAGGGCGCGCGCCCGGCGTTGACGCTCGCGACGACCGCCTCGTCGATGTCGCAGCCCACGACCTCGTGCCCCGCGCGCGCGATGGCCGCGGCGAGCGGCAGGCCGATCTTGCCCAGCGCGACGACGACGACCTGCATCAGCCCGGGCGCACCGTCTCGCCGGTCCGCGCGCTCGCGAGGACGGCATCCGCGTAGACCGCGGCCTCCAGGCCTTCCGCGAGCGACACGACCCGCGCGTCGGGGTCACCGGCGAGCAGGTCGAGGAACGCCTCCAGCTCGACGAGGAGCGGCTCGCGGCGCGCGAGCGCGTACCGCGTCGCATCGCCCTCGCTGACGCCGCGCAGCGCCTGGGCCGCGTCCCACTCGGAGGCCGTCTCGCCGTTCGCGTAGAACGTGAGATCGGCGGTGAGGGTGTCGGCGACGAGCATGCCCAGCTCGCCCAGGACGCGCGTGCGCCGGACCTTCGCCGGGGACAGCCAGTCGACGACGGTGTTGAAGCTCACGGCGCTCTCCAGGCGGCCCGTGACGAGGACGAGGTCCTCGTGCTCGCGCCCCATCCGGTGCTGGGTCTGCGCGGCGAGGCGCTCGATCGGCGCGCCGCCGAGCCAGCGGACGAGATCGAGGTCGTGGGTCGCGAGGTCCTTCACGACGCCGACGTCGCGCACGCGCCCCGGGAACGGCCCGACGCGCTCCGTCGCGATGAGGAACACCTCGCCGAGCTGGCCCTCCTGGACGCGTCGCCGCAGCTCGAGCAGCGCGGGGTTGCAGCGCTCGACGAACCCGACGGCCGCGCGGATGCCGGCGGCGTCGCACAGGGCGATGATCTCCCGGCCTTCGTCGACGGTCGCCGCGAGCGGCTTCTCGATGAGCAGGTCGACGCCGGCCGCGGCGAGCTCACGGACGGCCGCCACGTGGTCGTCGGTCGGCACCGCGACGACCGCGAAGTCCGGGGCGCCCGCGGCGAGCAGCTCGGCGACGGACGCGAACACCTGCGCAGGGTCGGCGACGGCCCCGTACCGGTCCCCGCCGGGATCCACGGCGCCCGCGAACGCCACGCCGGGGTGGCTCTGCAGCAGCCGCGCGTGGTGGCGGCCCATCATGCCGAGGCCCAGGACGGCCCCGCGCAGGACCGCTCGGTCGGTGGTCACGGCCATAGGTCGCACTAGGGTATCCGCGATGCCGACGCCTTCCGCCCCCGGCCTCGTGCTCAGCCCGTCCGCGACGATCGGCGCGGGTGTGAGCTTCGGCGCCCACGTCGTCGTCCACGAGGGCGTGGTCCTGGGCGATGGCGTGAGCGTCCAGGACGGGGCCGTGCTGGGCAAGCCGCCCCGCCTGGCCGCAGGGTCGGCCACTGCGGGCGTCGAGACCGGGCCGCTCGTCGTGGAGGCGGGCGCGGTGATCTGCGCCCAGGCCGTCCTGTTCGCGGGCGCGCACATCGGCGCGGGGGTGATCGTCGGGGACCAGGCGCTCGTGCGCGAGCGCGCCGTCGTCGGCGACGGGACGGTCGTGGGGCGCGGCGCGTCCGTGGACAACGACGTCACCGTCGGCGCGCGCGTGCGGATCCAGAGCGACGTCTACCTCACGGCCCATTCCGTCGTCGAGGACGACGTGTTCCTCGGTCCGTGTGCGATGACCACCAACGACGACACGATGGGCCGCATCACCGAGGGCTACGTGATGCGCGGCGCGACCCTGCGTCGCGCCTGCCGCATCGGCGGCGGCGCGGTGCTCGTGCCCGGCGTGGAGGTCGGCGAGGAGGCGTACGTGGCGGCGGGCGCGGTCGTCACGGCGAACGTCCCGGCCCGTGCGGTCGTCATGGGCGTTCCCGCGCGCGTCGTGCGCGAGGTCCCCGACGACCAGCTGCTCGAGCGCTTTCGCTAGACGGCCGGCGCGAGCAGCGGCGAGCGCTCGCCGGTGAAGACGATCTGGTCGCGCGCCGGCCCGACGCCGAGGAGGGCGATCGGCACGCCGACGGCGTCCTCGACGAAGCGCAGGTAGGCGACGAGGTTGTCCGGGAGCTCGTCGGCGGTGCGCAGCCCGGTGATGTCCTCGTTCCACCCGGGCAGATCGGTGTAGACCGGGGTCACGTGGTGCAGCACGGTCTGGTGGTAGGGGAAGTCGGTGACCTCCGCCCCCTCGGCCGTGCGGTAGCCGGTGCACACCCGGAGGGTCTCGAAGTCGTCGAGCACGTCGAGCTTCGTGATCACGAGGTGCGTCATGCCGTTGATGCGGGCTGCGTACCGCAGCGCGACGAGGTCGATCCAGCCGGTCCGCCGCGGACGGCCGGTCGTCGTGCCGAACTCGCCGCCGCGCTGCCGCAGCTCCTCGCCGGTGTCGTCGTGGAGTTCGGTGGGGAACGGGCCCGCGCCGACGCGCGTCGCGTACGCCTTGGCGACGCCCCACACCTCGGTGATGTCGCGCGGCCCCACGCCGCTGCCCACGCATGCCGCGCCGGCGACCGGGTTGGACGAGGTGACGAACGGGTAGGTGCCGTGGTCGATGTCGAGGAGCGCCGCCTGTGCGCCCTCGAAGATCACGAGCCGCTCGTCGTCGAGCGCGCGGTGCAGGAGCGAGGTGGTGTCGGAGATGTGCTGCTCGAGCCGGTGGCCGTAGAGCAGCAGCTGCTCGGTCATGGACTGCAGGTCGAGTGCCGGGTCGCGCTCGAACGGGCGCAGCATGAGCTTCTTGGGCTCGAGCGCCGCCATGATCTTCTGCTTGAGGATCTTCTCGTCGAGCATGTCCTGGACGCGGATGCCCAGGCGCGCGGCCTTGTCGGCGTAGCACGGGCCGATCCCGCGCTTGGTCGTCCCGATCTCGAGCTTGCCGAGCTTCGCCTCGCCCGCGTGGTCGAGCATCAGGTGGTAGGGCATGATCAGGTGCGCGTTGGCGCTCACCCGCAGGTTGCCGACGTCGACGCCGCGCTCCTTCAGCCCGTCGATCTCACCGATCAGCACCGACGGATCGATCACGACGCCGTTGCCGATGACGCAGGTCGTGCCCGGGTAGAGGATGCCCGACGGGATGAGGTGGAACTTGAACACCTCGTCGCCGCGCACGATCGTGTGCCCGGCGTTGTTCCCGCCCTGGAAGCGCGCGACGACGGCCGCGTTCTCGGCGAGCAGATCGACGACCTTGCCCTTCCCCTCGTCTCCCCACTGCGCGCCGACGATGACGATGCTCGGCATGACCGTGTGAGTGTAGGGCGGGGGCCGCCGGACTCAGGTCCTGGGCAGGTCCGCCGCGGGCGGAGCAGGCGCCTCGGACGGCTGCTGGCGGCGGTCGACGACCTCGAAGCGCCGGCGGTCGCGGCCGTAGAAGGGCACCATGTCGCACATCTCCTCGAGCCGTGAGACGGTGCGCTCCCCGATCTGCTCGGCCAGCGGGGCGCGCTCGAGGTTCGTGGTGATGAGCATCGAGCGCTCGGACTCGTAGCGGGCGTTGACGATCGCGTACAGCTGCTCCAGGACCCACGGGCTGGTCTTCTCGGCGCCGACGTCGTCCAGGTGCAGGAGGTCGACCTCCGTCAGGCGGTCCATGAGCGTCGTGTAGGACCCCTCGAGATCGCTCTCGAACGTCTCGCGGATCTCGGCGAGCAGCCGCGGCAGCGAGTAGATCGCGACGCTGTGCCCGCGCTCGAGCGCGGTGGACGACACGAGCATCGCGAGCGTCGTCTTGCCCGTCCCGACGCCGCCGAAGAACCACAGGCCGCGCCCCTGCTGCAGCCGCTCGTCGAGCCGGCGCACGAACCGCTGCGCGACCTCCACCTGCGGGCGCGGCATCTCGCTGACGGGCGGCCGGTCGAAGGACACGCCGCGGTAGCGGCGCGGCACGACGGCCGACAGCGCGTGAGCGCGGCGCGAGGCGATCAGCTGCGGGCGGCAGGCGCACGCGCGGACGGCGCGGGCCTCCTCGTCGTCGATCCAGCCGGAGCCGTCGCAGATGCCCAGCGGGCAGGGGGCGGTGCTCATCGCGGCGTCACGCGGCGTCCCGCATGATGCTGCGGAACCGCGGGTACTCGTGCTGGAAGGAGAGGCGCACGTCCCCGAGGCCGCCGTTGCGGTGCTTGGCGATGATGATCTCGCTGACGCCCGGGTCGTCGGACTCCTCGCGGTTGTAGTACTCGTCGCGGTAGATGAACATCACGAGGTCGGCGTCCTGCTCGATCTGCCCGGACTCGCGCAGGTCGGAGAGCATCGGGCGCTTGTCGGTGCGGGACTCCACGCCACGGGAGAGCTGCGAGAGCGCGATGACCGGCACCTTCAGCTCGCGGGCGAGGATCTTGAGCCCGCGGCTCATCTCGCCGACCTGCTGGACGCGGCTGTCGTAGCGCGTGTCCGCCCGCATCAGCTGGAGGTAGTCGATGATGATCAGCCCCAGGCCGCCCTCGGCGTGGAAGCTCTGGTGCAGCCGGCGCGCCTTCGCGCGGATGTCGAGCAGGCTGATGTCGGAGGAGTCGTCGATGTAGAGCTTCGAGCGGTCGTACTCGCCGGCGGCGTTCAGCACGCGCTTCCAGAGCTCCGGCTTGACCTTGCCCTTGCGCAGGTCGTCGCCCTTGATCGACGCCTGCGAGGCGACGAAGCGCTGGGCCAGCTCGCCCTCGGACATCTCGAGCGAGAACAGGGCGACGGGGCGCGGGTCGTGCTTGTCGAGCGCGACGTTCTCGGCGATGTTCGTGACGAGCGCCGACTTGCCCATCGAGGGGCGCGCGGCGAGGATGATGAGGTTGCCCGGCTGGAAGCCGCCGGTGATCGTGTCGAGGTCCTCGAACCCCGACCGCACGCCGGTGATGCTGGTCCCGCTCTCGGAGAGCTTCTGCCAGCGCGTGATCTCCTGCTCGAGCACCTGGCCGACGGGGATGAAGTCCTTGCCGTCGCCGCCCATGCGGATGTCGAGGATCGCCCGCTCGGCCTGGTCGACGATCTCGCCGGGCTCGCCGTCGCGGCCGAAGACGCTCGACTGGATCCGGTAGGACGCGTCGAGCAGCCGGCGCAGGTGCGCGTTCTCCTTGACGATCTCGGCGTAGCGGCGCAGGTTGCCGACGGCGGGGACGGCGGCCGTGAGCCCGGCGATCTCCGCGGCGCCGCCGACCTCCTCGAGCTTGCCGCACGCCTTGAGCTCCTCGGTGACGCTCAGGACGTCGAGGTCCACGCCCTCGTCGAAGAGCTTCGACATCACCTCGAAGGTGATCCGGTGGCGCGCGCGGTAGAAGTCCTCGGGCTTGAGGTCCTGCTCGACGATGAACGCGTAGTGCGCCTTCTCGGAGAGCATGACCGCGCCGAGGACGGCCTGCTCGGCCTCGATCGAGTGCGGGGGCGTCGCTCCCGCGGGCGCAGGCGGGGCGGGCGATCCGGGCTGCGCTGGGGCCATCGTCATCCGACGTCCGAAGCTAGCAACGGCTCCCGTCGTCACGCACGGCGTCTTGCCGCAAATGACGCACGATTTCCTTCGGCCCGGCGCAGTGCCGGGGGATGCGTGCGAGGGTCGGTCGCGGCGGGGGTCCTCGCGCTACTGCGCGACGACCATCGTCTTCACGCTGGCGGCGACGCCCCCGTCGAGCTCGAGCTCGACGACGTACGTGCCGACGTGCTTGATCGGCTCATCGAGCGCGATCTTGCGGCGATCGACGTCGACGCCGCGGGCCTCCTTGATGGCCTCCGCGATGTCGGCGTTCGTGACCGACCCGAAGAGACGACCGTCGTCGCCGGCCTGGCGGGCCACGGTGAGGACCGTCTTCGCGAGCAGCTCGGCGAGCTCGCCGGACTGCGCGGCGACGTGCTCCTGGGCGCGCTCCTGCGCCTCGGCGTTCGCGGCGGCGGCGGCGAGGCCGCCCTTGGTCGCCGGCTCGGCGAGCTTGCGCGGGATCAGGAAGTTGCGCAGGTAGCCCTTGCTGACGTCGACGACGGCGCCCTTGGCGCCGAGGTTCTCGACGTCCTGGAGGAGGATCGCCGACGGCATCAGTCGCGGTCCCGGTCCCGGTCCCGGTCGCGGCGGCCGCGCACGCCCTCGTTGGCGGGCTCGGCGGCGTAGGGCATCAGGGCGAGCTCACGCGCACGCTTGACGGCGTTGGCGACCTGGCTCTGGTGGCGGCGGCACAGCCCGGTGATCCGGCGCGAGCGGATCTTGCCGCGCTCGGAGGTGAAGCGCGAGAGCGTGTTCACGTCCTTGTAGTCGACGTGCTCGATCTTGTCCTTGCAGAACAGGCACGGCTTCCGGCGCCCGCTTCCGGGGCCGCCCTTCTTCGTGTCCCGCTTGCGGGTCGGCTTCGTACGCTGCTTTGCCACGGTGATCCTTGCTCGTCCTACGGCGTGAGAAACGCGCGCCGGATGGCGCGCGAAGCACACAGTGTAGACGGAACGAGATTTGCCCGTTCGGTCAGGGGTTCAGGGACGATTCGGGGTCGTCCGGGGAGAACGCATCAGCCCCCGCCTGCGGCGGGGGGTGTCCTGCCAGGGGCCGTACCAGGGGGCCGTCCCTAGAACGGGATGTCGTCCTCGGAGGGGGCGGAGCCGCCGGCCGGGGCCGTGGCGAAGTCGCTCGTGTCGACCGGGACGTCGGACTGCGGCGTGAAGCTGCGGTTCTGCTGGCCGCCTCCGCCGCCTTCGCCCTGACCGCCGCCGAGGAACTGCACGGAGTCGGCGATGATGTCGATCGCGGAGCGCTTGCCCGCGTCGCTCTCCCACTCGCGCCACTCCAGGCGGCCGTCGACGGCGACGCCGCGGCCCTTGGCGAGGTAGCGGGCGCAATTCTCGCCCTGCGCGCCCCACACGGTCACGTCGAAGTAGTTCGGCTTGTCGACCCACTCGCCCGAGGCGCCGTCCTTGCGGCGCGTGTTGCACGCGACCCGCAGCTTGCAGACGGAGGTGCCGCTGGGCAGCGAGCGCAGCTCCGGATCGGCGGTGAGGTTCCCGGTGATGATGACCCGGTTGATGTTCGAGGCGGCCATTGGCCGTGCTCCTTTCGGGGGCGAACGATGTCGCGTCGTCTCAATCTCTGTTGCTCGGCGAGTCTAGACCGGGGTCCGGCCCGAACCGCGTCCGCGCGCGTGGATGAGTGCGCTATTTGCGCAGTCGCGAAACACGCCGAGGGTCTGACGCCGCGTGCTCGCGGCGCAGGCGGAAGGTGGGGCCGGTTCAGCCCGCGGCGGGCTCTGCGACCGGCTCGGCCGACTCGGCCGGCTGCTCGGCGACCTGGGCGGACTGCCGCAGGTCGGGCGCGGCGGGGGTGCCGTCGCGGAGCTTGATGATGCGGAAGCGCAGCACGCCGTCGGTGATCTTCAGCGTGCGCTGGAGCTGCTCGAGCAGCTCGCGCGGGCCCTGGAACTGCAGGAGGTCGTAGTCGGCCTCCTTGTCGTGGCCGATCTCGAAGGCGAGCGGCCGGCGCCCGTACTCCTGGGTCTCGACCAGGGTGCCGCTCGCGCTGATCATGGCGCGCGCGTCCTCCCGGATCTTCGCCCGCGTGGCGTCGTCCGCCTTCGGGTCGAGGAGGAGCATGAGGTCGTACGTGGGTGCGATGTCGGCCATGATCGGCGCAGAACGGTAGCAGGGGGCCGTGGGTCGAGCGCTCGCTCGGACCGAGATCCGACATCGCCACCGCAGGCGGCACACGACGCCGATCTCGGCCTCCGCGTGCGGCGAGGTCCGAGTTCGCCACCACCGGCATGAGACAACCCGGATCTCGTCCGAACCGCGCCCGGGCAGGGGGAGATCGGGCCCGCCCGCCGCTAGGAGGCGCGTGGACCTCCCTCCGAACGGGCCGCCGGATGCGGTGCGGCGCGCCCGGGCGCTCGTCCCGATCGGTCTCGTGACCGGGGCGATCGCGCTCGTGGCCTTCTGGCCGAGCCTGCGCCCGGCGGCCCCGAAGGTCCCCGACGCACGCCCCCGGCCGGCCCTCCCGCCGGCCGGGGGCGCTCCCGGGGCGCGCGCGAGGACGACAAGCACGGCCGCGCCGGCGCCCGCGGCCGATCCGGGCCCCGGGCCCGCGCGCACGACCGCAAAGCGCGTGCCCCGCCGCCCGCCGCCCCGCCGCTTGCCACCGCCACCACGGCGCCCCAGGCCGCCACAGCGCCCCAGGCCCGCGACCACGAGCTCCCCGGCGCCCGCGCCCGCCGCGCCGGTCCCGACCCGGGCGCCCGCACCCGCGCCCGCCGCCGCGCCCGCCCGCGAGTTCGGCTGGCCGTGAGCGCCGCGCCTACGGCGCGGCGGTTCCGGCCTTGCGCCGCATGTCGTCGAGCTGGTCGTCGACCCAGTCGCCCGGCGTGCGCGCGGTGACGATCGCCTTGAGCCCGTCGATCCGCCGGCGCCGCTCGTCCTCGGGCATCGTGAGCGCCGCGTGGATCGAGTCCGCGAGCTCCTGGATGTCGAACGGGTTGACGCTCAGCGCGAACTCGCCGAGCTCCTCGTGCGCGCCGGTGTTCTCCGACAGGATCGAGACGCCCATCCGCTCGTTGACGAGCGGGCCCTCCTTGGCGACGAGGTTCATGCCGTCGAACATCGCGTTGACGAGCAGCACGTCGTAGTGCTTGTAGGAGGCCATCGCCTCCTCGAGGTCGTCGCGGAGCTTGAGGTTGATCGGCATCCAGTCCGGCGTGCCGTGGCGGTGGTTGACGACCGCGACGAGCGCCTCGATCCGCTCGAGGTACTCGGCGTACTCGGGCACGTCCGTCCGCGAGGGCATCAGCTGCGCGACGAACGTCACGCGCTCGCGGAACTCGGGGTGCTGTTCGAGGAACAGGTCGAACGCGGTGAAGCCGCGCAGCACGTTCTTGGAGAGGTCCGCGCGGTCGACCCGGAGGATCAGGAACTCGCGCCGGCGGCGCAGCAGCTCCTCCTCGAACGCGAGCGTGCGCTCGGACGACGCGACGCCCATCGTCGCGTCGGCGTCGATCGGCAGCGGGTAGCTGCGCACCCACACGTCGCGATCGTCATGGCGGACGACGCCGCGATCGAAGTCGACCTCGAGGTCGAGCAGGTCACGGCAGCACTGAAGGAAGTTACGCCGGTAGGCCTGGGTGTGGAAGCCGATGATGTCGTTCGCCAGCAGCCCGTGGAAGAGCTCCTCGCGAATGCGGCCCGGGAGCACGCGCCACGAGTCCGACTGCGTCCACGGGATGTGGATGAAGTGGTGCAGGAACATGTCGGGCCGCGCGCGGCGCAGCAGGGCGGGCAGCGTGTAGAGGTGGTAGTCGTGGACCATCACGACGGGCTCGGGCCGCCCGTCGATCTCCTCCAGCACGGCCTGCGCAAGATCCTCGTTGACGACGTTGTAGCCGTACTCGAACGCCTCGACCTCGTTGCGGCGCACGTCCGGGGCGTTGGAGAGATCCCAGAGGTAGTGCTGGATGAACCACAGCATCGGGTTCGCGACGACGTTGTAGAAGCGGTCGTAGGCGACCGGGTCGCTCGCGACCAGGCGCACGAGGTAGTCGCCGCCGGTCGGGGACCGCACGGAGAAGGGCCGCTCGCCGGCCTCGCGGGAGCGCTCGGCGTCCGCCTCCGTCATCGCGCTCGCGACCCAGACGGCGTGCCGGTGCGACGCCAGGCCGGTGAGCGCGGTGACCAGTCCGCCGGTCCCGCGGCGGACGGTGCCGTCGTCCTCGAACGTCACCGGCCCGCGGTTGGAGACCAGGACGAACGGGGCCTCATCGGAGCCGGGCATGGCAAGAAGCCTACGCCTCGTCGGCCATCGTGCTGAAGACGCGCAGGTAATCGCGCAGGTAGCGGGGCGAGAGGAAGTGCCGCCGCGCGTGCTCCTTGCCGGCCCGGCCGAGCTGCTTTGCGAGCTCGGGATCGGACAGCAGCTCCAGGCAGCGCTGTGCGCACTCCTGCGGGCTGTCGACGAGGAACCCGGTCTCGCCGTCGGTGATCTGCAGCGGGATGCCTCCGACGTTCCCGCCGATGAACGGGCGGCCCTTCCACATCGCCTCGGTGACCGTGAGGCCGAACCCCTCGCGCGTGGACTTCTGGATCACGACGTCCGCGTGCGCCTGGAAGGCGTTGACCTCGATCGACCCGACGCCGTTGAAGTTGTTGAGGATCTTGATGTCCTCGTCGCCGTCGGCGTGCGACAGCGTCGCGTTGAAGAACTCCCACCCCTCGGGGTCGTCGGTCGCCATCGACCCGACGAGCGCGAGCTGGACCTCCGGGATCTCCTCCTTCACCGCGCGGTAGGCGTCGATCACGCCGAGCGGGTCCTTCCACGGATCGAAGCGCGAGACCTGCAGGAGCAGCGGGCGGTCGACGTCGACCCCGAACTGCTGGCAGACGTAGGCGGCGTCGTCGGGGGAGAGCGCCATGTTCTTCGGCGCGAGCGGGTCGATCGCCGGCGGGACGATGTGCACCGTGCCGCCCATCCCCTCGGGGACGTAGCCGGGCTGGTGGAAGACCGAGTGCGGGTAGTCGCGCACGTACGGCAGCAGCCGCTCGATCGTCGCCGGGTTCGGCGTGGAGAGGTCGATGTGACAGCGCCACAGCCAGCCGCGCGCCTTCGCTCGCGCCAGGCCCAGGAGCGCCGCCGGCTGCGGGTCGTGGACGAAGCAGACGTCGAGGTCGTCGTGGAGCTGCTGCGCGTTGAGCTCGTTGTAGCCCAGCCAGATCGCCCACTGCTCCTCGGTGAGGTCCTGCGGGTCGCCCTGTAGGGCGTTGTGCATCTGCTTCGTCGCGTGGAAGAACTCCTCGCGGCCGTAGATGACGTGCCAGTCGGCCTCCAGCCCCACGTCGCGCATCAGCGGGACGAGCGTGTACAGCAGCTCGCTCACGCCACCGCCGAACGCGGTGGCGGAGATGTGCGAGACGCGCAGGCCCTTGAGCGGCTCGGCGAGGGCGCGGACCTCGTCGATCAGGTCGCGGCCGGCCAGGTGCGTGTAGTCGGCGAGCGACTTGTGCGCGACGTGGACGGGCTGCAGCACGCGGCGCAGGCTACCGGGCGCGGTGGCGGCTCCCGGACGGTCACCCGCGCAGCGCGAGGTCGAACGTCGTCCGGCCGGGGATGCTCTCGGCGGTGAGCTCGCCGCCCATGCGCTCGGACAGCTCGCGCGCGATCGCCAGGCCGAGTCCCGAGCCGCGACGCCCGTCGGACGTGTAGAAGGGCTCGAACACCCGTCGCAGCTCGGCGCGCGGGATCCCGGTGCCGCGGTCGGTGACCGCGAGATGCACGCGGTCGTCCTCGCGCCGGGCCTCGAGCAGGACCTCGGTGCCGTCGGCGGTGTGGGCGATCGCGTTGTCGAGCAGGATCCGCAGGACCTGGGCGACGCGCTCGGGATCGCAGACGAGCGCCAGCGGCTCGTCCCCGAGCCGCAGATCGAGCTCGGACTCGTGGGCGGCGAGCGCGGGCACGAACTCCGCCGCGACCGTCTCGGCGAGGCGGGCGACGTCCGTCTCCTCCTCGCGCAGCTCGATCGGGCCGGCCTCCAGGCGGGAGAGGTCCAGCAGGTCCGTCGTGAGCTTCCCGAGCCGGTCGACCTGCAGCCGCAGCTGCGCCATGAAGCCGGCGCGCGTCTCCTCGTCGAGGTCCTCGTCCTCGAGCAGCTCGAGGAAGCCGCCGAGGGAGAAGATCGGCGTTCGCAGCTCGTGCGAGGCGGTGGCGATGAAGCCGCGCCGCGCCGTGTCGAGCTCGGCGAGCTGCCGCTGCATCGCGTCGAGCGCTCCCGCGAGCCGGCCGAGCTCGTCGTCGCGGTCGACCGGGAACCGCGCGGAGAAGTCGCCCGTGCTCACGCGCCGCGCCACGCTCTCCAGCCGCGCGACGCGCCGGCCCAGGCCCGCCGCGACGAGGTACCCGGCGAGGACCGCGGCGGCCAGGGCGAGGAGGCCCGCGATGAGGATGCGGTTGCGGACGAGCCGGACGTTCGCCTGCACGTCCTCCAGCGGCGCGGAGTAGACCGCGACCGACCCGAGCAGGCGCCGGCCCGTCTCCGGGTCGCGGAAGAAGAGCGGCAGCGCGACCTCGACGATCCGGCCGTCGCGTCCCGACTCCGTGGCGCGCGAGGCGCGCCCGCTCTGGACGGCGGCCGCGGCGGCGGGGAACTCGAGGTCGCGGATGTCGGCGTTCGCGTTCGAGTCGGACTTCACGAACGGCTGGGCGCCGAAGCTTCCGCGGTTGATGCCGAGCAGCGTCACGCGCGCGTTGGTCTCGTCGGCGGCCTGGCGCACGAGGCGGTCGACCTCCGCCACCGGGGCGTTGGAGTCGATCGCCTTCGCGATCGCCGGGGTCGTGCGCCGCGCGGCCCGGTCGAGACGGTCGCTGCGGTCGTCGACGAGGCTCGATCGCAGGTTCGGCACGACCCCCACGTAGACGATCGCCATCGCCCCCAGGGTGATGAGGAAGAAGATGAGCGCGAGACGGTTGGCGAGCGAGCGCATGGCGCGTGGCGCGAGCGCCGTCAGGCGTCGTCCGCGTCGCGGAAGCGGTAGCCGACACCGCGGACGGTGAAGAGGTACTCCGGTCGCCGCGAGTCGAGCTCCAGCTTCTCGCGCAGGTGGCGGATGTGGACGTCGACGGTGCGCGGGTCGCGGTAGGCGCTGTCGCCCCACACGCGCGTCAGGAGCTGCTCCCTGGTCCAGACGCGCCCGGGCGAGCCGGCGAGCGCCGCGAGGATCTCGAACTCCACGAACGTCAGCGCGACCTCCTCGCCGCGGACGCGCACCGCGCGCCGCGCGGGCTCGATGCGCAGCTCGCGGATCTCCAGCGGCATCTGCCCGTCCGGGCTCTCGTCGCGGACCATCGACGCGCGGCGCAGGGCGGCCTTCACGCGGCTGCGGAACTCGCGCACCGAGAAGGGCTTGGTGATGTAGTCGTCGGCGCCAAGCTCCAGGCCGACGATCTTGTCCACCTCCTCGGTCTTCGCCGTGAGCATGATGATCGGGACGGTGCTGCGCGCGCGCAGCATCCGGCAGACCTCCAGCCCGTCGACGATGGGCATCATCACGTCGAGCACGACGAGGTCGAACGTCGTCTCGCGGAAGCGGTCGAGCGCCTCCTTGCCGTCGACGGCGGTCACGACCTCGTACCCGTCCTTGCGCAGCGGGAACGAGAGGAGCGTGCGGATCGACTCCTCGTCGTCGACGAGCAGGATGCGTGGCGGCCGGTCGGCCATGTCCGGGCAAGGGTACGGATCCAGCTGGCCGACTACGCTCAGTCGCCGATGCTCGATCCGCGCGTCTACCGGGCCGCCCTGCTGCCCGTCCTGCTGGCGCTGATCGTCGTCGCCTTCTCGCTGGAGAACCGTCCGGGCCCCCTGCGGACGACCCTGACGGCCGATGCGTTCGACGCCGTGCGCGCCGAGCGCCTGCTCGATCGGCTCGTCGCGGCGTACCCGGAGCGCCCCGCCGGCGGCGCCGCCGACACGCGGCTGGCCTCGCGCGTCGCGGCGGAGCTGCGGGCGGCCCTGCCGGGGGTGCGGGTGCAGCGCCGCGTCATCAGCGCCGCGACGCCGGACGGCGACCGCGAGCTCGTGACCGTCCTCGCCCAGCAGCCCGGCAGCGCGCCGCGGGCACAGCTGGTCGTCGTCGCGGCCCGTGACGCGTCCGGCCGCGGCGCCGCGGCGCAGCTCTCGGGCACCGCGGCCCTGATCGAGCTCGCGCGCGTGATCGCGGCGACCAGACCCTCGCGCAGCGTCACCTTCGCGTCGGTCAGCGGGGAGACGGGGGGGCAGGGCGGCATGCGCGACCTGGTCGACGTGCTCGACCGGCCCGTCGATGCCGTCCTTGAGCTGGGCGACATGGCGGGCCCGGTGTCCGACCGCCTGCTGGTCGTCCCCTGGTCCGATGCGTCGGGCATGGCCCCGATGCGTCTGCAGCGCACGGTCGCGCTCGCGCTGCGCCAGGAGGCCGAGCGCGAGGCCGGCACGCCGCGCGCGCGGACCGAGTTGGCGCGCTTCGCCTGGCCGTGGTCGGCGTCCGGGCAGGGGGTAGCGAACGTCGCCGGACTCGCCGCGGTGCGCCTGTCGGCGAGCGGCGAGCCGCCCCCGTCCGCGGTGGCGCCGGTCAGCGTCGAGCGGATGGGCGACTTCGGCCGCACGGCGCTCCGCGCGGTCCTCGCCCTGGAGGAGGGCCCGCCGGTCGGCGCGACGCCCGTGCGCGACCTCGCGGTCGCGCGCAAGATGCTCCCCGCGTGGGCGATGCGCCTGCTCGTCCTGGCGCTGCTCCTGCCGCCGCTGATCACGACCGTCGACGCCGTCGCCCGCTCGCGCCGGCGCCGCGAGCCGCTGCGCCCGTGGCTCGGGCGGATCCTCGTGCTCGCGATCCCCTTCGCGCTGGCGATGCTGTTCGCGCGCGGACTGGGCCTGACCGGCGCGGTGCCCGCCACCGCCCCGCCGCCCCTGCCCGGCGCCGCCCCGCTCGACGGCGCCGCCTGGGCGGCGATCGGCTTCACGCTCGCGGCGATCGTCCTCACCTGGCTGCTCGTGCGGCCGCTGACGGTCGGCCGCGCCGCGGGCGCCGACCCCGCGGAGGCGCCGGCGGCGCCGCTCGCGCCGCTGGTGGTGCTCCTGTCCGTGGCCGTCGTCGCCTGGGTGGTCAACCCCTACGCCGCCCTCGTGCTCGTGATCCCCGCCAACGTGTGGCTGCTCACGGCGACGACGGGGACGCGCCTGGCGCCGGCGCTGCTCGTCGGCCTCGTGCTCCTGAGCCTCGTGCCCGTGGCACTCGTCGTCGGCTCGGTCGCGGGCCAGCTCGGGGTCGGGGTCACGGAGATCCCGTGGCTCGTGCTGCTCTGGGTCGCGGGCGGGCAGGCGGGGCCGCTGGCGCTCGCCTGCTGCGCGCTCACGGCGGCCGCGGCCGCCGGCGCGCTGCGGGCCGCCGCGCGCCCGCGCCGGCCACCGGGCGCAGCGCCGCCGATCACGGTGCGCGGACCGGCGAGCTACGCCGGACCGGGGTCGCTCGGCGGCACCGACTCGGCCCTGCGCGGCTGAGCGGCGGTCGGACGTCCGCTGAGAGTCCTCAAGGCGCAGCGCGAGCGCGGCCGATGCCTCTCGGGACGGGCATGGAGGCTCGTCGACCCACCGCTCACACCATGCTCGACACCACGCATCTGCGCACAACCGTGACCTCCGGCCGGTACGTCGTCGACCCGTTCGCGGTCGCCGACGCGCTGCTCGCCCGGGCCGGCATCGCGCCCGGGCCTGCGGAGCCGCGCGAGCCGCGCGACGACGTCAGCCCAGACGGTGCTCGTACCCGGCCAGGCCCGGAACCTCCCGCCCCGCACGCGTGAACGTGACGGCGGGCTCGCCGGTGGTCACCGTCCCGACGCGCGTGAGCCCTGCCTGGGCCGCCGCCGTCGCGTCCGGCAGGCACGTGCAGAGCTCGTAGTCCTCGCCGCCGGTGGCGGCGAAGACGGCCGGGTCCACGCCCAGCTGCTCGGCCACCTCGCGCACGCCCGCGGCGAGCGGGAGGGCGTCGAGGTCGATGTGCAGCGCCACTCCGCTGCGCCGCGCCAGGTGCCCCGCATCCGTGGCGAGCCCGTCCGAGAGGTCGATCAGGGCGTGCGCCCCCGCCGCGGCGAGCGCGCGGCCCTCGGCGAGTCGCGGCCGCGGTCGCAGGTGCGCGCGCGCGAGCGCGTCATCCCCGGTCGCGTGGCCCTCGAGGACGGCGAGCCCGGCGGCGGACGCCCCGAGGCTCCCGGTGACGTAGACGCCGTCGCCGGCGCGCGCGCCGTCTCGGCCGACGAGGTCGTCCTCGCGGTCCGCCCAGCCGACGACCGTCACGGCGATCATCAGCACCGGCCCGGTGACGAGGTCGCCGCCGGCGATCGTCGTCCCGGTGTCGGCGCACAGCGCCTCGAGCGCCTCGGCGAGGGCGATGACGTCGGCGGCCTGCACGTGCGGCGGCACGGCGAGCGCGACGTACGCCTCACCCGGCTCGGCGCCCATCGCGGCGAGGTCCGACAGGGCCGCGGCGAGCGCGCGGTGCCCGGCGTCGGCGGCCGTGCGCCGCGGCGGGTCGATGCGCAGGTGCACGCCCTCGACCATGGCGTCGACGCTCGTCACGGCGAACGGTCGCGAGCGCACCACCGCCGCGTCGTCGCCGACCCAGCGGATCACGCGGCCCGATCGCGGCTCCATCAGCCGCTCGAACGCGGCGATGAGGTCCAGCTCGGACATCGCGGCTGCCCGCGCCGCGGTCAGCGGTGGCGGTAGACGATGCGGGCGCGGTCCAGGTCGTACGGCGAGAGCTCGCACCGCACCCGGTCGCCCGGGAGGATCCGGATCCGGTAGCGGCGCATCTTGCCCGCCACGTGGCCCAGCACGTTGTGCCCGTTGTCGAGCTGCACGCGGAACATCGCGTTGGGCAGGGCCTCGACGACCTCGCCCTCGAACTCGACCTTTTCTTCCTTCGCCATACCAGCGTGACGGTAGCAGCCGGGGGGCCCTCCGGCCCGGAATCAGCCGATGCCGACGCCGCCCGTGGGGTTGACCGGGGCGGACTCCTGATCGCCGCCGCCCTGGGGGGCCGGCGTCGGGGCCGGCTGCGGCGGGGACTCGTACTGGTTGGACGGGTACTTCTTGTCCGGCTTGTCCCGCGTCTCGTCGTCCCCGGTGGTGTCCGTCGCGTCGGCGCCGTCCTCGGAGAGCTTGTCGTACCCGTCGCCGGGAGCGCCGGTCGAGGCGTACTTGCCGAAGAACGGCTTGGCCTCGAAGGGCTCCTTGGGCTCCGGGAACTGGTCACACGGACGGCCCTGCATGGCCGTCTCCATGAAGTCGTTCCAGATCAGCGCGGGCGCCTTGCCGCCGAACATCGCCCCGTAGCCGGGCACCGCGCTCATCGACTGGGTCGTACCCGGGTAGCCGACCCAGACCGCCGTGTTCAGCGAGCTCGTGAACCCGTCGAACCACGCGTCGGTGTAGTCGTTCGTCGTGCCCGTCTTGCCGGCCACGGGGCAGCCGAGCTGGGCGGCCGTGCCGGTCCCGCGCTGGACGTTGGCCTCCAGGGCCTTCGTCGCCTCGGAGGTCTGGCCGTCCGTGAAGATCTTGACGCGCCGCGTCTTGCCGAGCGAGGTGTCCTCGCGCCCGCTGGGGAAGACGACCTTCGTGATCGCGACCGGCCGCACGCGCCAGCCGCCGTTGTTGATCGTCACGTACGCGCGCGTCATCTCGAGCGGCGAGACCCCGATCCGCAGACCGCCGAGGCCCTCGGCCGGAAAGGCGTCGAGCTTGCTCGTGATGCCCATGTCGTACGCCGTCTGGCGGACCTGGTCGGGGCCGACGTCCAGGTCGAGCTGCTGGAAGACCGTGTTGTCCGACGCGACGAGCGCGTTGAAGATCGGGACGCTTCCGCCGTAGCGGTTGTCGTCGGTGTTGACCTCGATCTTCCCGTAGACGGGGTCGGTGAAGTTGAGCGGCTTGGAGTCGTAGGTCGTCCTGCGGATGTCGACGCCCTGGCGCAGCGCGGCCATCAGCACCATGACCTTGAACGTCGAGCCCGGCTGGCGGCGGCCCTGGGCCGCGAGGTTGAACTTCGACGCGGCGTAGTCCCCGGAGGACGCCATCGCCTTGATGTGCCCGGTCTTGGGGTCCATGCTCACGAGGGCCGAGGACGGGTCGCCCGGATTCGGCAGGCGGCCGGCGATCGCGCTGCGCGCGGCCTGTTGCATCTTCAGGTTGATCGTCGTGTAGACCTTGAGCCCGCCCGCGCGCACGCGGTCCACGCCGTACTTCTTGATCAGCTCGGTGCGGACGTAGTCGAAGAAGTAGCTCTCGCGGCGCTTGGCGTAGTACGCCGAGCGCTTGACGCCCAGCGGCGCGCGCCGCGCGGCGGCCTCCTCGTCGGCGGTGATGTAGCCCGAGCGGCGCATCTGGTCGAGGACCTCGGCGCGCCGCGCCCGGGCCGCGCCCGGGTCGAGGAACGGGTTGTAGTTCGACGGCGCCTGCGGAAGGCCCGCGAGCAGCGCGGCCTCGGGGAGCGTCAGGCGGCTCGCCGGCTTGCCGAAGAAGATGCGCGAGGCGGACTGGATGCCGACGGCGGTCTGCCCGCCGACGGTGCCGTAGGGGACGTTGTTGAGGTACTGGGTGAGGATCCAGCGCTTGCCGCGGCTCCCGGGGTGGCGGTCCTCGAGCTCCGAGGCCAGCTTCGCCTCGCGGATCTTGCGCTTGTAGCCGGCGATGCCGCTGCGGGCGCGGTTGCCGCTGTAGAGGTTGCGCACGAGCTGCATCGTCAGGGTCGAGCCGCCCTGGACGGTCTCGCCGCTCGCGGCGTTCTTGAACGCGGCGCGCACGACGCCCTCGAAGTCGACGCCGTTGTGCTTGAAGAAGCGCCGGTCCTCGATCGCGACGGTCGCGTCACGGACCGACTGCGGCATCGCCGCGGCGGGGACCGGGGTGCGCAGCGTGTCGCCCTGGATGAAGCCGAGCCGCGTCTTCCCGTCGGCCGCGTACACGACGGAGGTGGCACCCTGGTCGACCGGCTTGAGCTCGGCGATGTCCGGTGCCGATCCGGCGACGCTTGCGATCCAGCCGGCGCCGCCGCCGGCCGCGAGCACCATCACTGCGGTGGCGACGGCGAGCAGCACGACGACCGCGCGGCCGGGGCCGGTGCGGGTACGACGGCGGCGGAGCTGTCGGGCGCGACGGGACATCTCGTCGGAGGGCTTCTCGATGGGCTGCGCCGGTCCTGCCGGAACACGGAGGCGCCTGCCCGCGAAGGCCGCATTCTAGAGCCCTGCGTCCGGTTCCGAGCCGGTCTCAGGCGGGCCCGGCGCGTTCGACCCCTGCGGCCTGCAGGGCCGCGAGCGCGTCGGCCCGCAGCGCGGCCTCCGCGGCGGCCCGTGCGGGGCCGTCGACGGGCGCGCCGGTCGCGGAGAGCCGGATCCCGCCGAGTGCGGTCTCCTCCACCGCCGCGCTCGTTGCGCCGGGAACGCCCTGGAGGGCCGCGAGCGCGGCGGCGGCGTCCGCCGCCGGAGCGATCCAGACCGAGGCGCTCGGCAGCACCGGTTCGCGCCCGATGGTGTCGTTGCGGATCGGGCTCGTGGTGACGACCTGGTTGGGCACGATCAGCCGCGCGCCGTCGGCGGTGCGCAGCCAGGTCGTCGACAGCGTCACGTCCTCGACGGTGCCGCGGACGTCGCCGATCGTGACGACGTCCCCCACCCGGATCGGCTGGGAGACGGCGAGGGCGACGCCGGCGAGCGCGTTGCCGAGCGAGTCGCGCGCCGCGAAGCCGACGATGGCGCTGATCAGCGCGCCCGAGGCCAGGGCGGCGCTCGCGAGCCGGTCGAACGAGTCGAACTGCAGCAGCGCCAGGAAGATGCCGGTGCCGACGATGAGCGCGAACACGAGCCGCCGCACGACGCGCAGGCGCGTGTGCCCGGAGGCGTCGAGCGACGCGACGCCCGAGCGCGCGGCGAGGCGGCGCTCCACGCCCCGCAGGACGACGTCCACCGCCCACGCGGCGACGAGCGCGACGATGAGCGTGAAGGCGGCGGCGGAGCCCTGGGTCCAGGTGACCGTCGCATCCATGAGGATGTGCGCCATGGCGGGGGACGCTAGCTCCGGGGTCGGTCGCGAGATCCCGCCGCGGGCCGTGCTCCTCGACGCGCTCGGGACGCTCGTCGACCTGCACGAGCCCGTGCCCCGGCTGGTCGCGGCGCTCACCGGCCGCGGGATCCCGGTGACCGCGGACGCTGCGGCGAGCGCGCTGCAGGCCGAGATCGCCTACTACCGCGCCCACCACGACGCGGCGCGTGACCTGCCGGCGCTGGAGGACCTGCGCGACCGCTGCGCACGCGTGTTCGCCGCTGCGCTCCCGGACGCCGCCGCCGCGGCCGACCCGGCCCTCGTGCGGGACGCGCTGCTCGAGGGCCTGCACTTTCGCGCGTTCGAGGAGGTGCCCGGCGTGCTCGAGCGGTTGCGCCGCGCCGGCGTGCGCCTCGTCGTCGTCTCCAACTGGGACGTCTCCCTCCACGGCGTGCTGCGCGACACGGGCCTCGAGGGGCTCGTCGACGGGGTCCTGACCTCGGCCGAGGAGGGCGTCGCCAAGCCCGATCCCGAGCTCTTCCGGCGCGCGCTCGCGGTGGCGGGAGACGTCACGCCCGCCGACGCGCTGCACGCGGGCGACGACCTCGAGGCGGACATCGCGGGCGCGCGGGCCGCGGGCATCCCCGCGGTCCTCGTGGACCGCGACGGATCGCTCGGCGCGCCCCCGGGGGTGCGGGTGGCCCGAACGCTCGCCGATCTGCTCCCGGACGCCCGCTAACGTCTCGGCGGATGTCCACCGCGACGCCCGGGCCGTTCATCCCGCCAGCCGGTCATCCGGCGCCGCCGCTCGAGCGGCCGGAGCTGCCCGCGGGCGTCGACCCGACGCCCACGCGGCCGGAGTGGAAGGCCTGGACCGCCTGGGTGGCGCTCGTCGGCGGGTTCGCCGCCGCGCTCGTGGGCGCCCTCGTCATCGGGCTCACGGCCGCCGCGTTCGGCGCCTCGCTCGAGGACCCGCCCCCTGCCGTGAACATCCTCGCCACGGTGGTCCAGGGCGCGTGCCTGATCGGCGCGGCGGTCCTGATGGCCCGGATCGCGGGCACGCCCCGCCCGTGGGACTTCGGGCTGCGCCCGACCCGGTTCTGGCCGGCGGTCGGCTGGATCGTCGCGCTCCTCGTCGGGTTCTTCCTGTTCACGGCGGTCTGGGTCTCGGTGATCGGCGCCGACAACACCGAGGAGACGCTCCCGAAGGAGCTGGGAGCGGACGACAGCGACATCGCACTCGTCGCCGTCGCGCTGCTCGTGTGCGTGCTCGCGCCGCTGACGGAGGAGTTCTTCTTCCGCGGCTACTTCTTCACCGCGCTGCGATCCTGGCGGGGCATGTGGCCGGCCGCGCTGATCACGGGCCTCGTCTTCGGCGGCATCCACGCGGGGTCGTCCGACCCGGCGTTCCTCGTGCCCCTCGCGGCGCTCGGGGCGGGGCTCTGCCTGCTGTACGTGAAGACCGGCTCGCTCTACCCCTGCGTGGCCGCCCATGCGCTCAACAACTCGCTGGCGTTCGGCGTCTCGCAGGACTGGGGCTGGGAGATCCTCCCCGTCACGGTCGCGTCGCTCGCGATCCTCGCCGGCATCTTCGCGGTGGTCCGCCGGATCGGCGGACCGGTGCCCGCGTGGGCCGGCTGAGCATCCGGGCGCGGCTGCGCTCCGGATCCCGGCGTAGGATTCCCGTCATGCGACGCATGGCGACGGCGTTCACCGCGCTGGTGGTTCTCGGCGCTCCGGCCGTCGCGGGGGCTCAGGCACCCGCGCCCGCTCCGGAGCCCGCCCCGGCGAAGGCCAAGCTCCGGCTCAAGCTCGACCGGGTCGGCGGCGGCGGCGTCCTCGCCGGCACGCGCTGGGTCGTCCGGGGCACGCTGAAGCCCCACGTCCCCGGTCAGCGCGCGAGCGTGCGCTTCTACCGGCGGGGGAAGAAGATCGCGGTGCGCCAGGTCGCGATCAATCCCGACGGCTCGGTCGGCCGGTTCGCGCTGGGGTTCAAGGCGAGCACGCCGGGGCGGATCACGGTCCGCGCCAGCCACCGCGCGACGCCGGAGCTCGCGACCGCCGTCGCGCCGCGGGTCTCCGTCGACGTGCTGCCGCTGCGCGCGACGCCGGGCGCCCGCGGGCTGGCCGTCCGCACGCTGCAGGCGCGCCTCGCGCGCCTGGGGTACGTCGTCGGCCGCCGCGGCGTGTACGACGAGCGGACCGCCCGCGCCGTGGTGGCCTTCCGCAAGGTCACCGGGATGGCGCGCACGAACGTCGCGAGCGAGGAGGTGTTCCGCCGCCTGGCGCGCGGGCAGGGCCGCTTCCGCGTGCGCTTCCCGAGCCACGGCCGCCACATCGAGGCCGACATCTCGCGTCAGGTCCTGGCGCTGATCGAGGGCGGCAGGGCCGTGCGGATCTACCCGACCAGCACCGGCGCCCCGGCCACGCCCACGATCCTCGGCAGCTTCCGCGTCTACATGAAGGACTACGGGACGAACGCCAAGGGCATGGTCCACTCGAGCTACTTCATCCGCGGCTACGCGATCCACGGATACCGCGACGTCCCGATCTACAACGCGAGCCACGGGTGCCTGCGGGTGCCGATCCCGGAGGCGGACTCCATCTTCAACTGGGTCCGCTACGGGACGATCGTCGACACGTACCGCTGAGCCGGCTCACAGCCGGCCGGTGACGTGCCGGGGGCCGGTGCCGGTGCGGCGCGGGCGCGACGAGCCCTTGGAGAAGCGGGCGAGGAACGCGAACCCGGCGCCGAACAGCAGCAGCGCCAGGGCGCCGGGGACGCCGCGGCGCATCCAGCTGCTCTCGGAGTTCTCGACCAGCCCCTGGAAGGGCCGGGTCAGCACGTCGTTGGCGCGGTCGATCTCCTGCCGGGCGCGCGAGTGCCGGCGGTTCTGCGCCGCCTCGAGCGCGGCGAGCGCCTCGGGGTCCTTGCTGCCGCGCTCCTGAGCGGCGATCCGGGCCCGGCTCTCGGCGGACGCCGAGCGCGTCTCGTCGATCGCGAACAGGCCGAAGCTCACCAGCACGACAGCGCTGGCGAGCACCGCGATGTAGCGGAGGGGCCGCTCGAGCACGAGGGTAGGATCGGCAGATCCATGACCGCACGTGAGTCCCTCATCAACGAACTGCGCACCCACGCCCTGATCCTGGGCGAGGTGACGCTCACGAGCGGCGCCGTGGCGCAGTACTACGTGGACGCCAAGCGGGCGATCCTGCTGCCCGCCGGATTCCGCGCGCTGGGCGAGCTGGTGGCCGAGCAGGCGCGCGCGCTCGGCGCCACCGCGGTCGGCGGGATGACCATGGGCGCGGACCCCGTCGCCTGCGCCGCGCTGGCCGGCGGCGCCGACGTGAAGGCCTTCTTCGTGCGCAAGGAGGCCAAGCAGCACGGGCTGTCGCGGCGGGTCGAGGGCCCGCTGCTGGACGACGACGATCGCTGCCTGATCGTCGAGGACGTCGTGACCACCGGCGGCTCGACGCTCCGCGCGATCGAGGCGCTCCAGGAGGAGGGTCGCACGATCGTCGGGGTCGTGTCGGTGCTGGATCGGCTCGCCGGCGGCGGCGCGAAGATCGAGGCGGCGGCGGGCGCCCCATACGTCGCGCTCGCGACGATCGACGACGTGCACCCGGACCGCCCGGACCGCTGAGCGTGCCTGGACGCGGCGGATCCACGGTCTAGGCTGTCGGGCGCCTGCCCCGATAGCTCAGCCGGATAGAGCGTCCCCCTCCTAAGGGGAAGGCCGCTGGTTCGAATCCAGCTCGGGGCATGGAGCGCCGAACGGTCGTCCCGGAGCGCCGGACGGCGCCCGGCAGGGCAATGCACGCCATCCGTCGAATCATGGGTCCGTCGGGCGCGACCATGTCGCGATATCGCTAGTACGCTCGAACAACGCTGCGCGCGGAACCCCGATCCGGCGCCGTCTGGGAGCAGGACCATCAACAGAACCCCCCACCGAGGAGCGCTCCGGTCGTGAGTACCGGAGCCCCCGAGCTGATCCAGGAGACCGAGGGCGGCATCGCCCCCGGTGTCGCGATGCCCGCCGACATCGCGGCGCGCTCGCCCCTGCAGCTGTTCTGGCGCCGCATCAAGCAGGACCGCGTGACGATGGTCTCGGCGATGTTCATCGTGTTCCTCTGCGTCGTCGCGATCTTCGCCGGGCCGATCATCGACCTGCTCGGCGCGCGTCCGCCGAACGAGCAGTCCACGGCGTTCCTGGACTCCTTCGGCAGCGCCTCGGGCCCCGACTTCGCCACGCACACGTACTTCGGCACCGACGGGGTCGGCCGTGACGTGTTCAGCCGGACGCTCTACGGGGCGCGGATCTCACTCGCCGTCGCGCTCATCAGCACGTTCCTCACGGTGCTGATCGGCCTGGTGCTCGGCATCACCGCCGGCTACTACCGCGGCTGGACCGACACCGCCCTCTCCCGCTTCATGGACGTCATGCTCGCCTTCCCCGTGCTGCTGCTCGCGCTCGGGCTCGGCGCGGCGTGCTCGGTCGAGAAGGGCTGCGAGATCCAGGGTCAGGCGATCGGCTGGATCATCGGCGGGATCGCGCTGCTCGCCGCCGTCTCGGTCCTGTCCGGCGTGCTGCTCGCGCGCCGCCGGGGCCGGCGGATCACCGGCCCCGAACTGCTCTCCCGGATGGCCTGGCCGATCCTCGGGTTCGTCCTGGGGCTCGTCCTCTTCGGCCTGCTCGGCGGCACGACCCTGCTGAGGATCTCCCCCGGCCTGCCGGTCGTGATCTTCGTCATCGTCGTCGCGAGCTGGCCGTACATCGCGCGCATCATCCGCGGGCAGACGCTCTCGCTGCGCGAGAAGGAGTTCGTCGAGGCCTCGCGCGCGCTCGGCGCCTCGGACCGGCGCATCATGTTCCGGCACATCCTGCCGAACCTCGTGGCGCCGATCATCGTCTACACGACCCTGCTGATCCCCACGACGATCCTGTTCGAGGCGGCGCTCTCGTTCCTGGGCGTCGGCGTCCAGCCGCCCACCGCCAGCTGGGGGGCGATGATCAGCGACGCGACGTCGATCTTCGACAGCGCGTGGTGGTACATGACCTTTCCGGGCCTTGCGCTCGTGCTCACCGTCCTGGCCTTCAACCTGGTCGGCGACGGCATGCAGGACGCGCTCAACCCGAGGAGCGCGGGACGCTGATGGATCAGTCCCGCGGAGGAGGAATTCAGGTGCACAATCGACACAAAGGACGAGGCATGAGCATGAAGAGGCTGCGTTTCGCCTTCGTCGCCGTGCTGGTCGTGCTCGCGTCTCTCGCCGTCGCCGCCTGTGGCAGCGACGACAAGGATTCGAGCTCGAGCGGCGATTCGACGACGAAGAGCGTTCCCACGGGCCAGAAGGGCGGCACCGTCACGGCGCTGGCCGCCGGCGACGTGGACTACATGGACCCGGGCCAGACGTACTACACGTTCGGCTACCAGGTGGCGTACTCGGTGAACCGGGCGCTCTACTACTTCTCCCCGGAGGACAGCTCCAAGCAGATCCCGGACACCGCCGACGGCGAGCCCGAGATCGCCGAGGACGGCAAGTCCATGACGATCAAGCTGCAGGAGGGCATCAAGTTCTCCCCGCCGGTCAACCGCGCGATCAAGTGCGACGACATCAAGTACGCCTTCGAGCGGGCGTTCAGCGAGAACGTCCCGAATGCGTATGCGACCCAGTACTTCGGTGACATCGTCGGCGCGCCGTCGAAGCCGACCAAGGGCATCAAGGACATCTCGGGCATCACCTGCCCGGACGACCAGACGATCGCCTTCGCGTTGAAGACGCCGACCGCCGGCGCGCTCTATGCGGCGCTCGTGATGCCGATCACGATCCCCGTCCCGCGGGAGTACGCGTCGAAGTTCGACGAGTCCAACCCGTCCAAGTACGACAAGAACGTCGTCTTCACCGGTCCGTACCAGGTGAAGAACAACAGCAAGGGCGAGCTGACCGGCTGGGAGCCGGGCAAGCAGATCAGCGCCGTCCGGAACCCGAACTGGGACGCGAAGACGGACTTCCGCCCGGCCTACCTGGACTCGTGGAAGATCGCGCAGGGCAACACCGACGCCGCCGTGGCGAGCAAGCGGATCCTGCAGGGCAGCCAGCTGGTCCAGGGCGACGGCGCCCCCCCGGCCGAGGTGCTCAAGCAGGCCGTCCAGCAGTACAAGAGCCAGCTGATCTTCTCGCCCGCGGGCGGGACCCGCTACATCGCGATGAACACCCAGCGGCCCCCGTTCGACGACGCGAACGTCCGCAAGGCCGTCATCGCCGCGACCGACCGCAACGCCCTGCGCCTCGCGCGCGGCGGCGCCGTGATCGGGCCGATCGCGTGGAGCTACCTGCCCCCGGACTTCCCGGGCGGGAAGCAGTCCGGTGGCCTGAAGCCGCCGGCCGACATCGACTTCCTGCAGAAGGACCAGGGCGACCTGGCACTCGCGCAGGAGTACCTGAAGAAGGCCGGCTTCGCCGACGGCAAGTACAAGGGCGATCCGATCTTCATGCCCGCGACCAACGCGGACCCGGGCAAGAAGATGGCGGAGGTCATGCAGGCCCAGCTCGAGAAGCTCGGCTTCGAGGTCAACGCCCGGTTCCTGCCGCAGAACACGCTGTACACGAAGTACTGCAACTCCGGTGAGTCGAACTACGACATCTGCCCGAACGTGGGGTTCTTCAAGGACTTCCTCGACGGCGCATCGCTGATCAAGCCGACGTTCTACGGCCCGGCGATCATCCCGCAGAACAACACCAACTGGCCGCTGCTTGACGACGCGAACGTCAACAAGCTGATCGAGACGGCCAGCGCCACGAAGCCGGGCGAGGAGCGTGATCAGGCATGGGCCGACGCGAACCTCGCGATCGCGAAGCTCGGCGTGGCCGTGCCGGTCGTCTGGGACAACCAGCCGATCATCGCGTCGAAGGACGTCAACCTCGTGGCTGACGACTACTCCAACTCGCCGTTCATGGCGTTCCTCTCGATCAAGCAGTAGGACCGGTCGGGAACCATCACGATGCCCGGACAGTGCCACCCGCTCCGCCGCTCCGGCGGGGCGGGTGGCCGTCCGCGGACGACGACCCGCTGAGACCGACACATGGGCGCCTACATCATCCGGCGGGTCCTGTGGATGTTCGTCCTGCTGTGGGCGATCAGCTTCATCACGTTCGTCATCTTCTACATCCTGCCCTCGGCCGATCCGGCGCTCCTGCGCGCCGGCCGCGGGGCCAGCGCGGAGCTCGTCGCGACGATCCGCGAGCAGCTCGGGCTCAACGAGCCGTGGTACGTGCAGTACTGGACGTACATGAAGAACGTCGTCTTCCACTTCGACTTCGGCTACAGCTACTTCAACCAGGTCTCGGTCAAGGACCAGATCTTCGACCGCCTGCCCGCGACGATCACGCTCGGCCTCGGGGCGATGATCATCTGGCTGCTCGTCGGCATCCCGATCGGGATCATCTCGGCCGTCAAGCGCGGGACGTGGATGGACAAGGCGTCGATGGGCCTGGCGCTCGTCGCGATCTCCGCGCCCGTCTACTGGCTCGGGCTCGTCTCGCTCTACCTCTTCTCCGAGGACCTCGGCGTCTTCCCGCTCTTCAAGGGCTCCGGGACCTACCCGCTGGACTGCAACGTCCTGCAGTGCCCGGACCAGGTGATCCCGTCGCTGATCCTGCCGTGGATCGTGCTCGCCGCGTCGTTCGCGGCGATCTACGCGCGGTTCCTGCGCGGCAACCTCACCGAGGTGCTCGGCGAGGACTACATCCGCACCGCGCGCGCGAAGGGCCTCGGCGAGCGGCGCGTGATCATGCGCCACGGCGTGCGCTCCGCCGCCACGCCGCTCGTGACGATCCTCGGCCTCGACCTCGGCATCCTGCTCGGCGGCGCGATCCTCACCGAGACGGTGTTCAACATCCCCGGGATCGGCCGGCTCTCCTACGACGCGATCCAGAAGAGCGACCTGCCGACGGTCCAGGGCACCGTGCTCGTCGCCGCGTTCTTCATCATCTTCCTGAACCTCATCGTGGACATCATCTACGCGTTCCTCGACCCCCGGGTCCGGTACAGCTGATGGCGCTCCTGGAGGTTCGCGACCTCACCGTCTCGTTCGAGACGGAGGACGGCCTGGTCCAGGCCGTCGACGGCGTCTCGTACACGGTCGAGCGCGGCAGCGCCCTGGGCATCGTCGGCGAGTCCGGCTCGGGCAAGAGCGTCTCGTCGCTGACGGTGATGGGCCTGACGCGGTTCGCCGGCAACGCCGTGATCAGCGGGGAGGTGCTGTTCGAGGGCCGCGACCTGCTGTCGGCGAGCGACGACGACCTGCGCGCGCTGCGCGGCGACGAGATCGCGATGATCTTCCAGGACCCGCTGAGCTCGCTGCATCCGTTCTACAAGATCGGCGACCAGCTCGTGGAGGCGATCCGCGCGCACCGCGACGTGAGCAAGGCGCAGGCGCTCGACCGCGCGGTGGAGATGCTCGGGCTCGTCGGCATCCCCGAGCCGCGCCGCCGCGTCGACGGCTATCCGCACGAGTTCTCGGGCGGCATGCGCCAGCGCGTGATGATCGCGATGGGGCTCATCAACGATCCCAAGCTCCTGATCGCCGACGAGCCGACGACGGCGCTCGACGTGACCGTCCAGGCGCAGATCCTCGAGCTGCTCGAGCGCCTGCAGCGCGAGCTCGACACCGCGATCGTCCTGATCACGCACGACCTCGGCGTCGTGGCCGAGGTCACCGACGACATCGCCGTGATGTACGCCGGGAGGATCGTCGAGCAGGGGCCGAAGGAGGCGATCTTCGCCGCGCCGCGCCACCCGTACACCTGGGGGCTGCTGCAGTCGATCCCGCGGCTGACGCAGAGCAAGGACGAGCCGCTCGTGCCGATCCCGGGCCGGCCGCCGTCGCTCATCAACCGGCCGACCGGCTGCGCGTTCCATCCGCGCTGTCCCTACGTGGAGGAGGAGCACAAGCGGATCGTCCCCGAGCTCGCGCCCGTCACGGGCGCGCCGGGCCACGCCGCCGCCTGCCTGCTCCCCGAGGCGCGCCGCGCCGCGCTGTGGGCGCGTCTGCAGGCCGGCGACACGCCCGAGCGCGCGATCGCCGCCGTGCCGCCGCCGGCCGCTGCGCCGGCGGCCGCGGAGGGCCCGGCGTGAGCACGACCGGCAAGACCCTCGTCGAGGTCCGCGACCTCGAGATGCACTTCCCGATCAAGCAGGGGATCATCTTCCAGAAGCAGGTCGGCGCCGTGCGGGCGGTGGACGGGGTGAGCTTCGACGTCTACGACGGCGAGACGCTCGGCATCGTCGGCGAGTCCGGCTGCGGCAAGTCCACGACCGCGCGGGCGATCATGCGGCTGCTGGACCCGACCGGCGGGCAGCGTCACCTACGACGGCCAGGACATCACGCACCTGTCGCCGCGGGAGCTGCTCCCCGTGCGCCGGGAGATGCAGATGATCTTCCAGGACCCGTACTCGTCGCTGGACCCGCGGCAGACGGTCGGCTCGGTCATCGCCGAGCCGTTCGTCATCCACGGGATCGAGAAGGACGAGCGCCGCCGCCGGGTCATGGTGCAGGAGCTCATGGAGCAGGTGGGGCTGAACCCCGAGCACTACAACCGCCTGCCGCACCAGTTCTCCGGCGGCCAGCGCCAGCGCATCGGCGTGGCCCGGGCGATCGCGCTGAAGCCGAAGCTCATCGTGGCCGACGAGCCGGTGTCGGCGCTCGACGTCTCGATCCAGGCGCAGATCATCAACCTGCTGCGCGACCTGCAGCGCGACCTCGGCCTGACGATCATCTTCATCGCGCACGACCTGAGCGTCGTGCGCCACATGTGCGACCGCATCGCCGTGATGTACCTGGGCAAGGTCGTCGAGCTGGCGAGCGCCGACGAGCTGTTCCGCGCGCCGCGCCACCCGTACACGGGTGCGCTGCTCAGCGCGGTGCCCGTCGCCGACCCGGTGCTCGCGAAGGCGAAGACCCGCCAGGTGCTCGGCGGCGACGTCCCCTCGCCGACCGCGCCGCCGCCGGGCTGCCGCTTCCACACGCGCTGCCCGCGCGCGCAGGCGGTCTGCGGCCACGACGAGCCGCCGCTGGAGCCCAAGGACGGCGGCTCGCTGGCGGCGTGCCACTTCCCGCTGAGCAACGAGGACGTGGCGAAGACGGTCCCGACCGCCGCGGGATGAGCACGCCCGCCGGCGCCACCGACCGGGTCGTCGCGGCGCTGCGCGCCGCCGGCGTCGAGCCGGACATCCACGAGTTCCCGCAGGGCACCCGCACGTCCCAGGACGCGGCCGACGCGGTCGGCTGCGACGTCGCCCAGATCGCCAAGTCGATCGTGTTCCGCCTCGACCGCGAGGGCGAGGAGCCCGAGGCGCTGCTCGTCATCACGAGCGGCCCCAACCGCGTCGACGTGGCGAAGGCCGGCGCGCTCGCCGGCGGCGCACTCTCGAAGGCCGACGCCGCATTCGTCCGCGAGCACACGGGCTTCGCGATCGGCGGGGTCCCGGCCGTGGCGCACGCGCGCCCGATCCCGGTGCTCGTCGACGAGGATCTGACGGCGTTCGAGGTCGTCTGGTCGGCGGCGGGCACGCCGAACGCGGTCTACCCGATCGCCTTCGACCTGCTCGTGCGGCTCACCGGCGGCCGCGTGGCGGACGTCGCCGAGCGCTGAGTCAGCGCCGGGTCTTCTTCGCGCAGGTGCGATAGGTCCGCGAACCCGTGGCGGTGCGGCCGTCGGTGAGCGTCACCCTGACCCGCACGACGAACGCGGCCCGCGGGCAGGCCCTTGAGGCTGACCGGGACCTTTCCGGCCTTGCGCACCGTCCTGACCTTGCGCTTGCCGAGCCGGACCTCCGCGCTCTTCAGCGTCGCGCCCTTGGGGGCGCGGACCGTGAGGCGCAGCGGTGCGCCTGCTGATGCAGCGACTTCGCGGACGGGAGCGAGACGACGGAGGCGAAGCGCACGGGCTTCGCGGCGGCCTGCGGCGTGCCGGCGCCCCCGCCGGTGTTCACCGGCTCGGGGAACTGGACGATCCACGTGCGCGAGGCGGGCGGCCCGACCTTGCCCGTCGGGTCGGTGCCCTTGACCTGCAGCTGGTGGCCGCCGATGTCCAGGCCGTTCAGCGTGAACGGGGACTCGCACGGGACGAACGCGCCCGCTGTCGACGCTGCACGTCAGCCGGGTCCCCGGCTTGTTCGACGAGAAGGTGAAGGTCGCCGAGCGCGACTCCACGACGCCGGACGGGCCGCTCTGGAAGGTGATGAGCGGCGGCGGGTTGCTCTCGGAGGCGCCCAGCGGGGAGGCGTACTCGGACGAGCCGTCGGCGGTGGTCTGGGACGCGAGGAGCTTGATCCCCGCCTTCAGCGGCGCTGGGGAACGTGATGCCCCAGATGCCGTCGTCCCCGACGGTGGTCGATGGACGGGGTGGACGGGAAGGTCGTGCCCTCGACGTTCAGGTCCGGGTCGCCGAGGACGGGCGGTCGCTGCTGGATGAGCACGTGGATCCGCGCGCCCGGGATGCCGGTGCCGCCGACGCCGGTGGTGCTGGAGACGGTCACGACCGGGGGCTGGATGCCGTTGTTCACGAGGCCGCTGTTCCCGGGGCCCGGGGTCGGGGAGCAGGTCGGTGAAGAGCGCCGCTGGGAAGGTCGAACTCGTTCGACCGACAGCCCCTCGTTGTCGCCGATGACGATCTTGCGTCGCGAACTCTCGGTGACCTCGAATCCCGGGGCCGCCTGACGCGCCGCAGCGAGTTGCGACGTCGGGATCGTCGTCGTTGTCGCCGATGTCGGCGCCGACCGCGCCGCCGCCGATGCGGATCGGCGGACCCGGGATCGGTGGCGCGAGCGCCGCCGCCGATCGCGTTGCGCCAGATCCGCGCGTCATTCGCGCCGTCGATCCAGATGCCCGGCGGCGCCGGGCCCGGTGTCGCCGATGGTGTTGCACGTGGTCGATGAACGGGAGCAGGCAGCCGAGGGGTCGCGATGTTGGTCCCGATGAAGGCGTTGTCGCCACCGGGGCCGACGTACACGGCGGCGCTGGTCGTGAAGCGCGCGGTGGTCGGGCGACTGGAAGAGGCTGCCGATGCAGGTTGGCGTGCGGGCCCTCGATCTCCAGGCCGACGTCGGCAGGGCCGAAGGTGACGTTCTGGACGAAGGCGCCGCGCCGAAGCCCGCCGCCGCGCAGTCGCGCGTTCCACTGGCCGTTCGCGACGGACGTCTTGCCGTCCGGGCTGATGCCGAAGACGCCCCAGCGCAGGGTCGCGCGGACGTCGCCGGAGCCCTGGTCGATGCCCTTCGTCGTTGCCGGCGATGACGTTGCCGTTGTCCGGGCGGCTCCCGCCGATCGTCGTCTCGTGGGCGTCACCGATCTTCACGGCCGTGCGCGTTCGGGCCCCGCGGCTCCGGCGGCGGTGTGCACGCCGATCCAGTTCCCCGAGATCGCCGTGCCATCGGAGGGAAGCCGTCCGGGCGGCCGGCGGGTCGCCTCGGTGGGCCGGTGCCGACGAGGTCGATGCCGGCGAGCGTCGGAGTTGACGATCGTGTTGCAGTAGGCGTCGCAGCGGGCGCCTCGGCGTCCGTGGCGTTCGACGGGCCGCCGATGATGTTGCCGATCGCGGGGTTGACGAGCGTGCCGTTCTGCGTGCGGCCGGTGACGCGGACCGCGGCGCCGTTGCCCTCGCTCGTCCCGTTCGAGTGCGCCGCCCGAAGCAGGTTGCCGCCGACCCGGGTGGCGTCGGCGCCCCAGAGGCGGATCGCCGGCCGCCGGGAAGTTCGTCATCGCGAGGTTGTGGATCGCGACGCCGCGGGGTCGCTCGACGGTCGCCGACCGCAGGCCGACCTGCGCGCCCGTCCGATGAGCCCGACGCAGTTCCCGCCGGCCGGGGCGTTCGGCGGCCCGGCGTCCGTGGTCGGGAAGTCGGCGCGCGTGACCCGCAGCCGTCGATGAAGCGTCGTCCCGGGTGATCGGCGGGAGGGGCGTCGGGGACCGAGATCTGCGAGACGTTGAGCGCGATCGTGTACGGCGCGCCGCTCGCGGTCGCGTTGGCCTCCTCGATCGCCGCCCGCGGGTGCAGACGCCCCGCTCGTCCGCAGTGCCGTCGCCGGGCAGCCGCGTCCGCGGCTCGCCGGTGCTGTCCACCGTGAACGTTCGCCGCCCACGCCCCGGCGCCAGCGCCAGGGCGGCCAGCAGGGTGATGCGCGAGGCTGATCAGTCGGATCCGCACGTACTCCTCCGTGAGCGACCGAGCCTACCCCGTCAGGCGAGCCACGTGACGAAGTCCCGGGCGGCGTGCGCTCCGGAACCCGCTGGGCCTGCCGCGCCGTTCCGAGGTGCAACAGGCCGAGCACGCGCTCGCCGTCAGGGATGCCGAGCGCCGCGCGGCCGGCGGGCGCGCAGCATGCCCGGCGTGCGCCAGTAGCCGGCGAGCCCGCGGGCGTGGCGCCGAGCAGGACGATGTAGGCGGCGACCGCCGCGGCGTCGCGGTCCTCGGCGGCCTCGAGCGGTCGGCGGAGGTGATCACCGTCGCCGTCACGAGCGTCGGCGCGCGGTCGAGCTTCGCCCCCGCCTCGGGCCCGGCGGCGTCCTTCAGCCGTGCGAGCGCTCGGGCCGAGCACGCGAAAGCGCCACGGGTTCGTCAGGTGGTGGTTCGGGGCCCAGCGCGCGAGGTCCAGCAGCTCCTTGAGCGTGGCGCGGTCCACCGGCTCGGACCCGTAGGCCTTGTGCGTCCGGCGGGTGCGGATGGCCTCCTCGGCGTCCATCGCGGGCCTCGTCCTCGCCGGCCTTCGTCGTCCTCGGCGTACAGCGACTCGCGCGCGACCTCGCGCCCGCCCTTGTCGAACAGGGCGACCTCGAGCGTGTCCGCGCGGTAGTCGTCGGGCGCCAGCAGCGTGAAGCGCCCGTCGAGCACCGGGCACTGGTCGACGCAGAGCGCCGCCAGCTCGGCGGTCGCGACGCCGCGCCCGCGACGAGCGGGCGGCCCCAGACGAGCGTCATCGCCGCGACGTTGCCCTCCTCGCCGCGCCAGGATCCGACGACCTCGTCGCAGAGGTCGATCGTCCAGTCGGGGTTCGCGTCCGCCGTCTCGCTCGTCGCGTCGGCGACGGCGTGGAAGGCCGACGGCTCGCGGTCGGCCTCGGCGCGCGCGTAGCTCACGTAGCCGAAGACCTCGAGCCCGTCGTCGTCGTCGCGGTCGCGGGGACGTACGTGCGCCCGTGCCAGGTGCGGTCGGGGTACCAGGTGATCTCGCCGAGCTCGCCGAGCTCGTCCGCCTCGCCCGGGTCGATCCGCAGGCACGCGGCGAGCAGCTCCTCCTGGAGGCGCTCGGCCCAGCGGCCATACGGCAGGAGCTCCTGGGTGGGCTCGGCGGCGAAGCGGGGGACGACGCGGATCTCGGGAGGCATACGCGGGAGCCTACGAGGACAGCTCGAGCAGCAGCGTCACCGGCCCGTCGTTCACGAGCTCGACCTCCATGTGCGCGCCGAAGCGCCGCCCGCGGCGCCCAGCCGCTCGCGGAAGCGCTCGTACAGCGGCTCGGCGAGATCCGGGGGCGCGGCGGCGACGAAGCTCGGGCGGTTGCCCTTCGCGGTCGCCGTAGAGGGTGAACTGGCTGACGACGAGGAGCCGCGCTCGCCGAGCGCCTCGTTCATCCCCCCGTCGGCGTCCTCGAAGATCCGCAGCGCCGCGACCTTGTCGGCGAGCCGGTCGCAGCCGGCCTCGTCGTCGCCGTGGGTGACACCGAGCAGGACGAGCAGCCCAGGGCCGATCGCGCCGACGCCGGCGTCGTCGACCCGCACGGCGGCCCGGGAGACGCGTTGGACGAGCGCACGCACGGCGCGGACGCTACAGCCCGCCCAGCGCCGCGACGATGCTCGCGGCGACCAGCACGATCGCCGTGCTCCAAGCGACGCGGCCGCCGTGATCCGCAGGTCGAGCCCGTAGAGGTGCGCGACCGCAAGGCTGCCAG
>CAVPCS010000011.1:0-145028 GCA_963702505.1 uncultured Actinomycetes bacterium
CGGCGTGTCGACCATGCCGGGCTCGATGAGCGTCACCCGCACGCCGGTCCCGGCGACCTCGCCGCGCAGCGACTGGCCCATCCCGGTGACGGCCCACTTCGTCGCCGAGTAGAGGCTTCCGGGGATCGAGATGCGCCCGGCGACCGAGCCGGTGACGAGGATGTGCCCCTTGGACTCCAGGACCGCCGGGAGCGTCGCGCGGATCGTGTACGCCGCGCCGAGCACGTTCGTGAGCACCATGTCCCGCCAGTGCTCGACCGTGTCGGCCTCGGCCGGGTTGAAGCTGCGCTTCCCGCCGAAGCCGGCGTTCACGAACGCGACGTCGATGCGGCCGAACGCCTCGAGTGCGGCCGCGGCGAGCCGCTCGTTGTCCTCCCACGACGTGACGTCGGTCACGACCGCGAGGGCGCGGCCCTCACCGCCGCAGTCGGCCGCCAGGGCGTCGAGCTTGTCCTGCGAGCGCGCGGCGAGAACGACCCGGTGGCCGGCGCTCGCCGCGGCCCGCGCGGTCGCCGCGCCGATGCCGGACGAGGCGCCGGTGATGAGAAAGACCTGGTCGGACATGGGCTGCTCCTACGCTTGAGGGGGGACACATGCTCTACGACAAGGCTCGCATCTTCGTTCAAGGCGGTCATGGTGGAAACGGCTGCATGTCGTTCCGCCGGGAGGCGCACGTCCCCCGCGGGGGGCCGGACGGCGGCGACGGCGGGCACGGCGGCGACGTCGTGCTGCTGTGCGACGACTCGCTGCGCGACCTGCAGAGCTTCAAGCGCCGCGCCCACTACAAGGCGCCGCGCGGGCGCCACGGCGAGGGCGCGCTGAAGCAGGGCGCCGAGGGCGAGGACCTCGTCGTGCTCGTCCCGCCGGGGACGGAGGTGCGGATGCCTGACGGCACCGTGCACGACCTCGTCGTCCCCGGCCAGCGCGCGACCGTCGCGCGCGGCGGGACCGGCGGGCGCGGCAACCGGCGGTTCACGAGCCCCGACGCGCCAGTCGCCGCGGTTCTCCGAGCGGGGGCTGCCGGGAGAGGAGGACTGGATCGACCTGCAGCTGAAGCTGCTGGCCGACGTCGGGCTGGTGGGCCTGCCCAACGCGGGCAAGTCCTCGCTCATCTCGGTGCTGACGCGGGCCGCGCCGAAGGTCGCCGACTACCCGTTCACGACGCTCGAGCCGCACCTCGGGGTCCTGGAGGGCGCCGACCGCCAGCTGATCATCGCCGACATCCCCGGCCTCATCGAGGGCGCAAGCGAGGGCGCGGGACTCGGGCACGACTTCCTCGCGCACGTCGAGCGCACCCGCCTGCTCGTCCACGTCCTCGATCTCGCGCCGCTCGACGAGTCCGATCCGCGGGAGAACTTCGCCGTCATCGAGCGCGAGCTGGAGCGCCACGACCCGCGGCTGGCGCGGCTGCCCCGCATCCTCGTGCTCTCGAAGGCCGACCTCGTCCCGCCGCCCGCCGCGGCGGCCGCTGCGGCGGACTGGCGCGAGCGCCTGGGCGAGGGGACGCCGGTCCTCGTGACGTCCAGCGCCACGCGCGAGGGGATCGACGAGCTGGGGGTCCTGCTGCTGCGCAGCGTGCCGCTGGCGGCGCCCCGGCCGCTCGACGAGCTGGTCGCCGAGGAAGCGCTCGCCGAGCACCAGGTCTTCCGCCCGGCGGCCGGCAAGGCGTGGCACGTGGAGACGGTGTCGGAGGGCTCCTACCGCGTCGTCGGGGATCCGGTGGAGCGCCTGCTGGCGCGCTACGACGTCGAGAACGAGGAGGCGCTCGCCCATGTCGAGCGCCGCCTGAAGCGGATGGGCGTGATCCGCGCGCTGGAGGCGGCGGGCTTCGAGCCGGGCGACGACGTGGAGATCGCGGGCGTCGTCTTCGAGCTCGACCCGGCGTAGGCGATGGCTCCGAGCGCCGCGCGCATCGCCGCCGACGTCCTGCGCCGCGGGCGCATCCACCGCTACGCCGAGCACCGCTGGGGCGTCTGCGAGCTGCACCTGCCGTCCGGGCCGGGGCCCCATCCCGTGGTGGTCGTGGTGCACGGCGGGTCGTGGCGTGCCGGGTACGACCGGCGCGTGATGCGCCCCGTGTGCCGCGACCTGGTCCGGCGCGGCTGGGCGGCGTGGAACATCGAGTACCGCCGCATGGGGGGCGGGCAGGACGGGGGCTGGCCGGCGACGTTCGACGACGTGGCCGCCGCCGTCGACGCCCTCCCGCGGTGCGGCGCGCCGCTGGACCTGGATCGCGTGATCCTGCTCGGGCACAGCGCGGGCGGGCACCTGGCGCTGTGGGCCGCCGGTCGCGACCGCCTGCCGGCCGGCGCCCCCGGCGCCCGGCCCGTCGTGCGGCCCCGCGCCGTCGTGGCCCAGGCGCCCGTCGCCGACCTCGAGCGCGCGCGGTCGCTCGTCGCTCCGGGCGGGCTCGTCAACACGTTGCTCGGGGGCGGGCCCGACGAGGTGCCGGACCGCTACGCGCTGGCGAACCCCGCCCGCCAGGTGCCGCTCGGCGTCCCGGCGCTGCTCGTCCACGGCGCGGAGGACCGGACCGTCACCGTCGGTCAGAGCCGGGACTACGCGGCCCGCGCGCGGGCGGCCGGCGCGGAGGTCGAGCTCGTGGAGCCGCCGGGCGCGATCCACCGCGCGCACGTCGACCCCCGCACAGCGGCGTGGGCGGCCGTGACCGGCCGTCTGCCCGCCCTGGCGTAACCTGCCCGGGCCGTGGGCCGCTTCGTCGTCAAGCTCGGATCCAACATCGTCGCCCAGGACGACGGCGCGTTGCGCGCCGACGTCCTGGAGCACATCTGCGAGGAGATCGCCGAGCGTCACGCGGCCGGCGACGACGTCGTGATCGTGACGAGCGGGGCGATCGCCCGCGGCGTGCAGATCATGGGCCTCGGCGGCCGTCCGTCGGCGATGGCGGATCTGCAGGCCGCGAGCGCCATCGGCCAGGGCAAGCTGTATCGCGTCTACGACGAGCTGCTGCGCGAGCGCGGCGTGACGTCCGCGCAGGTGCTGCTGACGTTCTTCGACGTCGGTCACCGGGCGCACTACCTCAATGCGCGCCAGACCCTCGGGCGGCTGCTCGATTGGCGCGTGGTCCCGGTGGTCAACGAGAACGACACCACCGCGACCGAGGAGATCTCCTTCGGCGACAACGACTTCCTCGCCGCCCAGGTCGCGATCCTCGTCGGCGCCGACCGGCTCGTGCTGCTCACCAACCAGGACGGGCTGCACGCCGCCGATCCGCGAACGACACCCGACGCGCCGCTCGTCGCCGAGGTGCACGACGTGCGCGAGCTGGAGGCGCTGCAGATCGGCCAGAGCCCCTCGGCACTCGGCTCGGGCGGCATGCGCTCGAAGGTCGTCGCAGCCGAGATGGCGACCGCCGCGGGCATCCCGACGACGATCTGCAGCGGGCTGCGCGAGGGCGTGCTCGCGGGGGCGCTCGCGGGCGCGGCGGTCGGTACCGCCTTCGCGCCGCAGGAGCAGCGCCACTCGTCGTTCGAGCTGTGGTTGAAGTACGCGAAGCCCGCGCACGGGACGATCGTCGTCGACGCCGGCGCCGCGCGCGCGCTGCGCGACGGGGGCGCGTCGCTGCTGCCGGTCGGGGTCGTGGAGGTGATCGGCGACTTCCAGGAGGGCGACGCCGTCGAGGTGCGCTCCGCCGACGCGGTCATCGGCAAGGGGATCGCGAACTACGCCGCGAGCGACCTGCGACGGGTCGTGGGACGCAAGTCCGAGGAGGTCCGCGCCGTGCTGCCGCGCGCGGCCGACGAGGCCGTCCATCGCGACTACTTCGTCCTGGCCTGAGCGGACGCATGACCGAAGCCGAGGTGCTGGCGCGTGCCGACGACCTGCCCGCGCCACGGGACGTCGCCGGCGGGCGGTTCGCGCCGCTCATGGCCTCACCGTTGCTGATCCCGCGGGTGCGCGGGGCCGGGGGTGCCGGCGGACGGCGCGTCAGCGCGGGCGTGCGCGTCGCGCCGCCGGCGTTCGCCGTGCTGCTCGAGGGCTCGGGCCGCGAGCCGTCGCTGACGGCCTACGGCAGCGCGACGGCCTGCGCCCACGCGTTCAACGACGCGCTGAGCCGCGCCGCGCGGGACGGGCTGGGGGCGTCTCCCGCGGCGACGCCGATCAGCGCCGGGCGCCTCGTCGCGCTGGCGGGCGCCCTGCTGGCCTGACTACCCTCTGGGTCATGGCCACCACCGCCCAGTCGGTCAGCGACATCTGCCTGGCGGCGCGCACCGCCGCGCGCACGCTCGCGGCGACGGACAGCGCGACGCGCGAGCGCGCGCTGCACGCGATCGCCGACGCGCTCGTCGCACGGACCGACGAGATCGTCGAGGCGAACGCGCGCGACATGGACGCCGGGCGGGATGCCGGGCTGACCGACGCGCTGCTGGACCGGCTCCTGCTCGACGCCCGAGCGCGTCGCCGGGATCGCCGCGGGCGCGCGCCAGGTCGCCGCCCTGCCGGAGCCCGTCGGGGAGCTCATCGACGGCGGCCGGCTCGCGAACGGCCTCGAGCTGAAGAAGGTCCGCGTGCCGCTCGGCGTCGTCGCGATCGTCTACGAGGCCCGCCCGAACGTCACGATCGACGCCGCCGTGCTGTGCCTGAAGTCGGGCAACGCCTGCGTCCTGCGCGGATCCTCGTCGGCGGCGCACTCCAACGCCGTCCTTGCCGGCATCGCGGCGGAGGCCGCCGAGGGCGCCGGCCTGCCCGCGGGGTCGGTCGCGCTGGTCGCCGGCGGCGGGCGCGAGGAGCTCGCCGAGCTCGCGACCCAGGAGGGCGTCGTCGACCTCATCATCCCGCGCGGCGGGGAGGGGCTGAAGAACGCGCTGAAGGGCGTCGCGACGGTCCCCGTGATCTACGCCGCCTCCGGCAACTGCCACGTCTTCGTGGACGCGTCGGCGCCGACCTCGACGATGCCGTCGCGATCACGCTGAACGCCAAGACGCAGCGGCCCGGCGTCTGCAACGCGGCCGAGACGCTGCTCGTGCACCGCGCGGTCGCCGCGCGAGTTCGTGCCGCGCGTGCTGGCGAGCGCTGCGCGACGCCGGCGTCGAGCTGCGCGTCGACGCGCGCGCGCGCTCGCTCGCCGGCGCCGACCTCGAGGCTGCTCGTCGACGCGACCGAGGAGGACTTCGCGCAGCGAGTTCCTGTCGCTGACGATCGCGGTCGGCGATCGTCGACTCGGTCGACGAGGCGATCGAGCACATCAACGCGCACGGGTCCGGGCACTCGGAGGCGATCGTCACCGCCGACATGGCGATCCGCGCCTCGCGCTTCGAGCGCGGCGTCGACGCCGCCGTGCGTGTACGTCAACGCCTCGACGCGCTTCACCGACGGCGGCGAGTTCGGGATGGGCGCCGAGATCGGCAACTCGACGCAGAAGCTGCACGCGCGCGGGCCGATCGGCCTGCGCGAGCTGTGCACCACCAAGTACGTGGTCACCGGTGACGGCCACGTGCGCTCCTGACGGCCGGACCGCGTGGCGCGCGTCGGGATCCTCGGGGGCACTTCAACCCGCCGCACATCGGCCACCTCGTGTGCGCGCAGGAGGCCCGCACGCAGCTCGGCCTCGACCGCGTCGTCCTGATGCCCGCGTCGGGCGCCGCCGCACAAGGAGATCGCCGCCGATCCGGGGGCGGACGCCCGCCTGGGGCCTGTGCCGGCTCGCGGTCGCCGGCGACCCCGGCCTGGAGGTCTCGCGGCCTGGAGCTCGAGCGCGAGGGGCCGTCGTACACGGCCGATACGCTGCGGCTGCTGCATGACCGCGAGCCCGGAGACGAGCTGACGTTCATCGTCGGCGGTGACATGGCCGAGAGCCTCCCGACGTGGCACGAGCCACGGGAGGTCCTGCGTCTCGCGGTGCTGGCCGTCGCCGAGCGCGACGAGGCCCGTGCCGAGGATCTCGCGGTCCGGCTCGCGCCGCTGCACGACGGCACGCGCGTGCGCTTCTTCGCGATGCCGCGGCTCGACGTCTCCTCGAGCGATCTGCGCGCACGGGTGGCCGACGGCCGCCCGATCCGCCATCTCGTCCCCGACGCCGTGGCGGCGGAGATCGCCGCCCGCGGCTGGTACCGGCCCACCGCCGGTGTGTCCCCCACCGAGCAGGAGCACCACGGATGACCACCGAGCCCGCCACCGAGCAGCTCACCCCCGAGCGCCTCGCCGACCTGATCGCCGGGTACGCGCTCGACAAGAAGGCCCAGGACGTCGTCGAGCTCGACCTGCGCGGCGTGTCGGGATTCACCGACGCGTTCGTGCTCTGCACGGGCACGAGCGACCGGCAGGTCAAGGCGATCCACGACGCGATCCACATCGGCCTCAAGAACGACCACGGGCTGCTGCCGCGGCGCGTGGAGGGCCTCACCGAGTCGCGCTGGGTCCTCATGGACTACTGGGACGTCGTCGTCCACGTCCTCACGCCCGAGGCGCGCGACTTCTACCGGCTCGAAGCGCTCTGGGGCGACGTGCCGAAGCGCGCCTTCGAGGCCGGCCCGGACGGCGTCGGACGCGGCGTAGAGACACCGAAGGCCGCCCGGTTCAGGCGGCCTTCGGGGGAGTGGAGCTGAGGGGGCTCGAACCCCTGACCTCCGCCATGCCATGGCGGCGCTCTCCCAGCTGAGCTACAGCCCCGAGCTCATACTGCGCGGCCAAGTGTACAAGCCGGGACTGAGTGCCCGGCGTCACCGCGGAGGGCCGGATTCGCCTCGCCACGCGACCCCGATCCGGCACGCCGCTCGGACCGGTGCGCCCGTCAGCCCAGCAGATCCCGGCAGAACGCCGTGATCGTGCCGTTCAGCAGGTCAGCGCGCTCCCACTGCAGGAAGTGGCCCGCGCGCGGGACGACGAAGGGGCCCACGAGGTCCGGGAAGGCGACCTCGCAGCGCTCGGGATAGTCGCGGAACAGGACGTGGTCGTCCGGCCCGTACAGCGCGAGCGTGGGGACGGGGGACGGCTCGAAGAATCGCGGCGGCTCGCTCAGCGGGATCGTCCCGAGCGCGCTCTCGTAGTTGCCGAAGGAGGCGCGGAGCTTCGCCCCGTCCTCGAACGGCTGCGCCATGAAGGCCGCCGCCTCGCGCGAGAACGCGCCCGGGCGTCGCCCAGAACCGTGAGCCGTAGAACTGCTCGACATAGCGGCGGCGCCGCTCCCGGCGTGTCGCAGCTCGGCCGCGAGCCCGTCGGCGTCGCGTCCCTGGCGCACGAAGTAGTCGGCGGCCGCGCGCACCTCGGCCGACGGCTTCGGGTCGATCCCCGCCGCCGCGTACGCCTCGGGCACGATCGGGAGGATCCCGTTGAACAGCACCTGGCGCTCGACAGCCCGGGGAAGCGCAGCCCCAGGTCGATGATCACGCCGGATCCCAGGTCGCCGCCGGCCGCGACGCAGCGCTCGTGCCCGAGCACGTCGCGGACGAGGCCGTGCAGGTCGCGCGCGTGGGCGGCGAGGTCGTAACGGCCGTCGGCCGCGACCGCCGACGCCCCGAACCCGCGCAGGTCGGGGGCGATGACCTCGAAGCCCGCGGCGGCGAGCGCGCCGATGTTCCGCCACCAGATCCGCATCGTCTCCGGCCACCCGTGGACGAGCAGCAGCGGCAGTCCGCCCCCGCCGGGCGGCCCGGCGTGCGCGAACGCCAGCTCGACGTCGTCGCGCACGACGGCCCGCCGAACGGCGTACCGGGCGGGATCCAGGTCGGGTGACGGGGCCGGGCCGGGCACGGGCCGGACACTATCCTCGCGTCCGCATGACCGACCTGCGCTACGACCCGTCCGAGATCGAGCCCCGCTGGCAGCGGGTCTGGGCCGACGAGCACACCTGGGAGGTCCCGAACCCGGTTCCCGGCGCCCCCGCGGGCGACGCGGACCCCGAGGCGACCTCCTACGTCCTGGAGATGCTCCCGTACCCCAGCGGCGAGCCGCACATCGGCCACCTCAAGGTCTATTCCGTCGGCGACGCGGTCGCGCACTTCCACCGCCGCACGGGCCGCCGCGTGCTGCACCCGATGGGCTACGACGCCTTCGGCCTGCCCGCCGAGAACCACGCGATCAGGACCGGCCAGCACCCGCGCGTCTCGACGAACGCCGCGATCGCCGAGTTCCAGAAGCAGTTCCGCGAGTGGGGCATCTCGATCGACTGGTCGCGCGAGTTCGGCACCCACGAGCCGCGCTACTACCGCTGGACGCAGTGGATCTTCCTGCAGCTCATGAAGAGCGGCCTGGCCTACCGCAAGGACGCGGCGGTCAAGTGGTGCCCGAACGACCAGACGGTGCTCGCCAACGAGCAGGTCGTCGACGGGCGCTGCGAGCGCTGCGGCGCCGAGGTCGAGGTCGCGCCAGCTCAACCAGTGGTTCTTCCGGATCACCGACTACGCCGACCGGCTGCTCGACGACCTCGACACGATCGAGTGGCCCGAGCACGTCAAGACGATGCAGCGCAACTGGATCGGCCGCTCGGAGGGCGCCGAGGTGACGTTCCGCTGCGAGGAGCTCGACCATCGACTACCCGGTCTTCACCACGCGGCCGGACACGCTCTTCGGCGCGACGTTCTTCGTCATGGCGCCCGAGCACCCCGACATCGAGCGGCTCGCCGGCCGGCACCGAGCACGAGGCCGAGGTCCGCGAGTACGTCAACCGCGCGCTGACCGAGTCCACCGAGCTGCGCGGCGCCGCCGACAAGGAGAAGACCGGCGTCTTCCTCGGCCGCCACGTCGTCAACCCCGTCAACGGCGAGGCGATCCCGGTCTACGTCGCCGACTACGTGCTGATGGAGTACGGCACCGGCGCGATCATGGCGGTGCCCGCCCACGACGAGCGCGACTACGCGTTCGCCGTGAAGTTCGGCCTGCCGATCCGGCGCGTGATCGAGGGCGAGAACCGCCGACGGCGACGCCGACGGCCTGCCGTACGGCCGGCGACGGGCCGCTCGTGAACTCGGCGCCCGAGTTCGACGGGCTGCCGAACCGCGAGGCGCTCGAGCGGATCGTCGCCTGGCTGGAGGACGAGGGCAAGGGCCACGCGTCGGTCAACTACCGCCTGCGCGACTGGCTGATCTCACGCCAGCGCTACTGGGGCTGCCCGATCCCGGTCGTCCACTGCCCGGCCTGCGGCATCGTGCCCGTGCCCGACGACCAGCTGCCGGTCGTGCTCCCCGACGTCGAGGACTACGCGCCGAAGGGCCGCTCGCCGCTCGCCGCCGCGACCGACTGGGTCACGACGACCTGCCCGGCGTGCGGCGGCCCGGCCGAGCGCGAGACGGACACGATGGACACGTTCGTCGATTCGTCCTGGTACTTCCTGCGCTACTGCGACGCGAACAACGACGAGGCCGCCTGGGATCCCGCGATCGTCGACGCCTGGATGCCGGTCGACCAGTACATCGGCGGCGTCGAGCACGCGATCCTCCACCTGCTGTACGCCCGCTTCTTCTGCAAGGCGCTGGCGGACCTCGGCCACCTCGGCGTGCAGGAGCCGTTCGCCAAGCTCTTCACCCAGGGGATGATCACGAAGGACGGGGCGAAGATGTCCAAGTCCAAGGGCAACGTCGTGTCGCCCGGCCGCGATCGTCGGCTCGCACGGCGTCGGACACCGCCCGCGCCTACATCCTCTTCATCGGCCCGCCCGACCAGGACGCCGACTGGTCCGACGAGGGCGTCGAGGGCGTGCACCGCTTCCTCAGCCGGCTGTGGCGGCTGAGCGCCGAGGTCGCGGCGCAGCCCGCCGGCGGCGCGTCGCCGGCGCACCCGACGGCGCCGATCTCGTGCTGCTGCGCAAGGCGCACTGGGCGATCGACAAGGTCACCGGCGTCATGGCGTCCGGCCGGTTCGCGTTCAACTCGGCGATCGCCGCGGTCATGGAGCTGACGAACGAGGTCTCGCGCCTGCGCGACGAGGCCGGGCCCGCGGCGATGCGGGAGGCGCTGGCGACGGCCAACTCGCTCGCTGTTCCCGTTCGCGCCGCACGCCGCCGCCGACGGCTACCACCTGCTGACCGGTGAGCGCGTCTGGGAGGAGCCGTGGCCGGCGGCCGACCCCGCGTTCCTGGCCTCGGACACCTACGAGCTCGTCTGCCAGGTCAACGGCAAGCTGCGCGACCGGGTCGAGGCGCCGGCGGACGCCGACCGCGAGGCGCTCGAGGCGCTCGCGCTCGCCGCGCCGAACGTGCAGGCCCACATCGACGGTCACGAGGTCGTCAAGGTGATCGTCGTGCCGGGCAAGCTCGTCAACATCGTCGTGCGCTGAGACGTCGCGAAGGCGTCGCAGGATCGGCGCACACGCGCCCGTCCGCTGTCACGCGCCCGCGCCTAGCGTGCGGGCATGCCCGCCTCCCGCCGTCCCGACGGCTGCTCCTCTGGGGGCTCGTCGGCGTCGTCGCGCTCGTCATCGGCGGGCGGACCCTCGTCCGTGACGGCGCCGGCGCCCGGGCGCCGGCGACGACGGCAGCCCCGGGGCGTGGAGCTCGCGGCCTCCCCGCCGGCGGCCGAGCGGGTCGTCGTCGACGTGGCCGGGCGAGGTGCGGCAGCCCGGGCGTCTACCGGCTGCGGTCCGGGCGCGCGCGTGCAGGAGGCCCTGCGGCGCGCCGGCGGCGTCACCGGCGCCGGCGATCTCGACCGCCATCAACCGCGCCGCGAAGGTCGCCGACGGCCAGCAGGTCCGGGTCCCGGGCGCGCGTCGCGACGCCGGCGGGAGCGCCGGCCGGTGCCGACGTCGCGGCGACGCCGGGCCAGGTCAGCCTGAACGCCGCCACCGCGCGAGCAGCTCGACGCGCTCGACGGCGTCGGGCCCGCGACGGCGCGAGAAGATCATCGCCTGGCGGACGGCCAACGGCGGATTCTCGAGCGTCGACGACCTCGCCCAGGTGCCCGGCATCGGCCCCAAGCGGCTCGACGCGCTGCGGCCCCAGCTGAGCCCGTGAGCGGCGGCGCTCGGGGACCTGCGGTCGGCCGCCGCGCAGCGCCCCGCGACCGCGCTGCTCGTCGCCGTGCTCGCGGGCCTGGTCACCGGGCCGCTCGGCGGGGTCGCGCCGGTCCTCGCCGCGGTGCTCGCCGGGGCGGCGACGCGCACACCGCGCATGGCGGCGCTCCTCCTCGCGGGGCTCGTGGCGGGCGTGCTCGTGGGCCAGGCGCGCGCCGCGGCGCTGGAGCGCACGACGCTCGGGCCTCACCTGGGCCACGACCTGCGGGCGGAAGCCGAGCTGCTGGAGACGCCGCGGGCGACCCGGTTCGGCTGGCGCGCGGCGATCGCCCTGGGAGGGGACCGCGTCCTCCTGCAGGGCGACGGGGAGCCGCCCGCGCTCGCGGCCGGCCGGCTCCTCGAGGTGCGCGGCCTGCTGCGGGAGCCGCGCGCCGCACGAGGACTGGCTGCGGTCCCGGCGGCTGCACGCGGTGCTGCAGGCCCGCGCCGTCCGCGACAGCGGACGGCGCCGCGGTGGTCCGCACGGGCGCGCTGGACGCGGTCGCGCGAGCGCGCGCAGCGGGCGCTCGGAGCGCACCTGCCGCCCCCCGAGGGCGCACTGCTGCGCGGGATGGTGCTCGGCGACGACGCGGCGCTCGCGATCGACGAGCGGGAGCGGCTGCGCCGGGCGGGCCTCGGGCACCTCGTCGCCGCCAGCGGGGCGAACGTCGCGCTCCTCGCGGCGCTCGCGGCGGCGGCGTGCGCCGCGCTCGGGGTCGGCCTGCGGGCGCGCCTGCTCGCCGTGCTCGTCCTGATCGGGCTCTACGTACCGCTCGCCGGCGCCGGGCCGTCGATCCAGCGCGCCGGCGTGATGGGGGCCGCGGCCGTCGTCGCCACGCTCGCGGCCCGGCCGGCGGCGCGCTGGCACGCCCTGCTCCTGGCAGCGGTCGTGACCCTCACGCTCGATCCGGCGGCATGGCGCGATCCCGCGTGGCAGCTGAGCTTCGCGGCGGTCATCGCGATCGTGCTCCTCGCGCCCCCGCTCGCCGGGGCACTGCGCGGGCGCGGCGTCCCCGCGGTGCCGGCCGACGGCGCCGCCGCTGACGCTCGCCGCGACGCTCGGGACGGCGCCCGTCTCGGCGGCGGCGTTCGGGACGGTCTCGGTCGCGGGGCTGGCGGCCAACGTGCTCGTCGCGCCGCTCGTCGGCGCCGATCACCTGGATCGGGATGGTCGCGGCGCTCGGCGGCGCAGGTCTCAGGGCCGGCGGCGCGCGCTCGCGGCCGTCGCCGCCGGCCCGCCGACGGCCCTCGTGCTCGCCGTCGGACGCTGGTGCGCGGGCCTGCCCGGTGCGCAGGTCGACGCCGGGGTGCTGCCCGTCGCCGTCGTGGTGACGGCCGTCGGCGTCGCGGTGCTCGCGCCGCGCTCCCGGGGCGTCCTGGGCGTGCTGACGCCGATCGCCGTGATCGCGGTGGCGATCTGGGTGCGGGCCGACGGCCGAGGCGCCGCTCGCCGCCGCCGGCGCCGGGCGTGCTGCGGGTGGCGTTCCTCGACATCGGGCAGGGCGATGCGACGCTCGTCCAGTCGGGCGGCGACGCCATGCTCGTCGACAGCGGCCCCCCGGGCGGCCCCGTGCTCGCGCGCCTGCGCGAGCTCGGCGTCCGGCGGCTCGACGTGCTCGTCGGCACGCATGCGCAGGCCGACCACATCGGGGGCGCGGACGGGGTGCTGCGCGAGCTGCCGGTCGGCGGCGTCCTGGACGGCCGCGACGGCGTCCGCGAACGGGAGGGCGAGGACCTCGCGCGCGCGGCGATCGAGCGCGGGACGCCGCTGGTCGCGGCGCGGGCCGGACAGCGACTGCGCGTCGGTGCGGCCGCCGTGCAGGTGCTCTGGCCACCGCCCGGGACCGGCGTGGCCGGCGGCGCCGGCGACCCGAACGACCGGGCCGTCGTCCTGCTCGTGCGCGGCGCGGGCGTGCGCGTCCTGCTCACCGCGGATGCCGAGTCCGGCGTCCTGCGGCGCGCTGGGTCTCGGACCGACCGACCTCCTGAAGGTCAGCCACCACGGCAGCGCGGACCCCGGACTGCCCGCGCTGCTCACGGACCTGCGGCCGCGCCTGGCGGTGATCGAGGTCGGGCGCCGCAACCCCTACGGGCACCCGGCGCCGCAGACGCTCGCGGCGCTGCGGGCATGCCGGCGTCCCGGTGCTGCGCACCGATCGCGACGGGACGGTCGTCGTCGAGGCGCGCGAGGGCCGGCTGCACGTCCAGACCCGCTCCTAGACTGCGCCCGTGGCCGCCTTCAAGCCCGCCTACCTGATCCACGGGGACGACCACGGGCGCGTCGCCGAGCGCCGCGGGCGCCTGCGCACGGTCGCCGAGGCGCGAGTCGGGCGGCGGCGGCGTCGAGGTGCTCGAGGGCGACGAGGCGACCCCCGCGACCGTCGCGCTCGCCCTGAACGCGATGACGTTCGCGATGGGGCGGCGCTTCATCATCGTCGAGGGCGTCGAGCGCTGGAGCGACGCGGACGTCAAGGCCGACCTCGCGCCCGTGCTCGCCGCGATGCCGCCGGAGACGACGGTCGCGTTCTTCGCGCCCGAGGAGAGCCGCGCGCAGGCGCCGAAGGCGCTGCACGCCGCGGTCGACCGCCGCCGGCGGCGACATCGTGGCCGAGCGGGTGCAGAAGGCGAAGGACCTGCCGCGCTGGGTGATGGAGCAGGCGCCGCGGCTCGGCGTGCGCCTCGACGGGTCGGCCGCGCGGGCGCTCGTCGCGCAGGTCGGCGACCGCCAGCAGCGGCTGCTGCGGGAGCTGGAGAAGCTCGCGCTGGAGCACGGTCCGGGCGCGGTGATCGGGGTCGCGGAGGTCGAGGAGTCCGCCGTGTCGTCCGCCGAGCGCCAGGTCTGGGGGCTCGTCGACGCCGTCGTCGCGCGCGACCGGCGCGCGGCGCTGTCGTCGTACGCGGCGCTGCGGGCTCAGGGCGAGGACGCCGGGCGGCTCGTGCCGCTGATCGCCCGGCGGCTGCGCGAGGTGACCGCCATCGCGCTGCAGCTCGAGGCGGGCGCGGCGCCCGCCGACGTGAAGGCGGGCCTGCGGATGGCTCCGTTCGCCGCCGATCGCCGCATCCGCGAGGCGCGCGGGGCGGACGCCGCCGCGCTGCGCAGCGCCGTCGCCGCGGTCGCGCGGCTCGAGCTCGCCACCCGCGGCGCGAGCGAGCTCGGCACCGAGACCGAGGCGACGCTGACGCTGCTCGCCATCACCGCCTGATCACGAGGAAGAGCCCGCCGGGTCGGGCGGGCTCGGGACCTGCGGGACCGCTGCGCGGGAGCGTCAGGCGTCGACGCCGGCGCCGGCACGCACGCGGGCGGCGCGGGACTTCTTGCGCGCGCCGGTGTTGCGATGCAGGGCGCCGCGCTTGACGGCCTTGTCGATCGTCGACACGAGGCGCTTGTGCTCCTCGTCCGCGGCGGCGCTGTCGCCACCGGCCACCGCCGCGCCGAGGCGGCGGAAGTACGTCTTGATCGACGACGTGTAGCGACGGTTCTCGAGCCGCTCACGCTCTGCGCGCAGGATGCGCTTCTTCTGCGAATGAATGTTGGCCATAGCCGGTGGAGGAGTGTAGCGGGGGTGCGCGCCGGTGGACGGGACGAGGAGCGTGATCGGTCCGGCTTCGCCGGCCCGTCCTGCCAGGGGGCCGTACCCGCGGGCCGGCAAAGCCGGACCGATGAGTGTCCTCGCCCTGCCACCACCCACCGTCTCCCACCACCCCTAGCATCAGGCCGAGTGAGCGACGGCCCGACCAGCCCGCCTGGCGACGGGCACGACGACGCGGAGCTCGAGCGTGCCGCGCTGGTGGCCTCGACCCGGCCGGAGGCGTTCGGCATGGACCTCGCGGTCGAGGCGGGTGTCGGGACGCACGAGGAGGACCTCGCCCCGCAGGCCCCGGGTGCGACCGCGGGCATGGCGCGGAACACCGCGATCTTCTCGATCGCGACCGGCGCCTCGCGGGTCGCCGGGCTCGCACGCGAGGTCGTCGCCGCGAGCTACTTCGGGACGAGCGGCGCCGCGTCCGCCTTCACGATCGCCTTCCAGGTGCCGAATCTCGTCCGCGCGCTGTTCGCCGACGCGGCCCTGAGCGCGGCGTTCGTCCCGGTCTTCTCGGAGTACCTGGAGCAGGGGAAGCGCCGGGAGGCCGTGCTGCTCGCCTCGACCCTCTTCTGGATCATCCTGCTCGTCCTGGGCGCGATCACCGCGATCTTCATCGTCGGCGCCGGCGTGCTGATGCCGCTGTTCATCCCCGGCACGGAGTTCACGCCGTCGCTCGTGGACCTCACGATCGGGCTCTCGCAGATCCTGTTCCCGATCGTCGTGCTGCTCGGGATCAACGGGCTGCTCGTCGGGATCGCCCACGCCTACCACCAGTTCACGCTCCCGGCGCTCGCGCCGCTCGTCTGGAACATCGTGATCATCGGGGCGCTGGTCGCGCTGCAGCCGCTGTTCGAGGGCGACGACCGGATCTACGCGTACGCGATCGGGGTCCTCCTGGGGACGATCGTCCAGCTGGCGATGGTCGTCCCGGCCCTCGGGCGCATCGACTTCCGCCTGAAGGTCCACCTGAACTGGCGCGATCCGGGCGTCAAGCGCGTCTTCATCCTCATGCTGCCGGTGACGATCGGGCTGGGCGTCATCAACGTCAACCTGCTCGTCAACTCGATGGTCGGTGCGCTGATCTCCGAGAGCGCCCCGCGGGCGATCGACGCCGCGTTCCGGATCTACATGCTCCCGCAGGGGATGTTCAGCGTCGCGCTGGCGACCGTGCTGTTCCCGTCGCTCAGCCGCCTCGTGGCGCGCGGCGACACCCCGGGCCTGCGCGGGCTGCTCGGCACGGGCACGCGGCAGAACCTGCTGCTGCTCATCCCCGCGGCCGCCGTGACCATGGCGCTGGCGGCGCCCATCACCGAGCTCATCTACCAGTACGGGTCGTTCGGCGCCGCATCGACCGACGAGGTCTCGCAGGCGCTCTTCTGGTTCTCGTTCTCGCTCCCGTTCGCGGGCGTGAACCTGCTCTTCACGCGCACGTTCTTCTCGCTGCAGCGGCCCTGGATCCCGACCGCGCTCGCGGCGCTGACGCTCATCGTCAACGTGGCGGCTGGCGCTGGCGCTGTACGGGCCACTCGGCATCGCCGGGCCGGTGATCGGCACCGCGGCCGCGTCGGGCCTCATGGCGCTCGCGCAGGCCCACCGGCTGCGCGGCCTGCTCGGCGGGCAGATCGAGGGCCGCGAGACGGCGATCGCCACGGGCAAGATCGTCGCCGCGTCCGCAGTGCTCGGCCTCGTGGCCTACGGGGTCTGGGCGATCCTCGACGGGGCGCTCGGGGATGCCGGGGCGCTCACGCGCCTGCTCGCGGTCGGCCCGGCCATCACCGCGGGGCTGATCGCCTACTGGGCCGGCGTCACCGTCCTGCGCGTGCCCGAGGCCAAGCAGATCGGGGACTTCGTGATGGCGCGGGTGAAGCGGTGAGTCACTGGACGAACGGTCGACCTTCTGCGCCGGACGGACACTGACGCGAGGCGAACGGTGGTCCGCCCGGCACGCACGACGGGCGATCGCCGGTACCGTTGAGGGCGTGGACGCCGAGGCGCTTGACACGGTTCTCGCGCAGGCGCCGGACCTGGGGGACGCCTGCCGCACCACCGCCACGGCCCTCGCAGAGGGCGGGCGTCTGGCCGTGGCCGTCTACGTGGGGCGCGCCGGCCGCCTGCGCTGCCTGGGGTCCGCCGGCGCCGCGCACGTCCTCGACGGCGTCTCCGCGGCGTCCGGGCCCGTCGGGGCGGCCGCCGCGACGGGGCAGGAGCAGCACACGCCCCAGCCGGGCGTCGCGACCGCCGTGAGCATTCCGCTGCGCTCGGCGGCCGGCGATCTGCTGGGCGTCCTCGCGGTCGAGGCGACGACGGTGCTGGACGAGGCGCGGCTGGCCGACCTGCGATCGGTCGCGCAGGTGCTCGCCGACCGGATCGCGGCGCTCGGCGGCCCGCCCGCCGAAGGCCCCGCGAGCCGCCTGGCGCAGCACGCCGCTGCGCTCGCGGGCATGGAGGACCCCGCGCGGATCGAGCGGGCCACCCTCATCGCGGCGCTCGACCTCGCCGGGATGGAGAGCGCCGCCCTGTTCCGCGCCGAACCCGACGGCACATGGTCGGTGGCCGCGACCGCGGGCGTCCTCGGCGCCCGCCTGGCGCTGCTCGGGCTCGTCCCGCTGGACGGCCTGGCGATGCTCGTCGAGGGCGGAGGCTCGTGCTCGCTGACGCGGGACGCCACCCGGCCGGAGAGCGAGCTGCCGCTCGGCCTCGGGGCGCTGCGCGAGGCCGGCGTGCGCACGGCGATCGTCGCGCCGCTGCTGGCGCGCGGCCGCATGCTCGGCCTGCTCGTCCTCGCGGACGGCAGGGCGCTGGAGCCCTCGACCGAGCGCGCCGAGCTCGTCGAGCTGATCGCGGTGCAGTCGGCCTCGAACCTGCGCACGGCGGCCGCCGTCGCCGAGCTGCGCCACCGCGCGTCGACGGACCCGCTGACCGGGCTCGGCCATCGCGGCGCGTTCGGCGAGGCGCTCGGCGCCTCCCACCGGCGTCCCATCGCGACCGCGGTCGCGCTCTGCGACATCGATGGCTTCAAGGAGCTGAACGACCGGTTCGGGCATCAGGAGGGCGATCGCGGGCTGGTCGCCGTCGTCCGCGCGCTCGACGGAGCCCTGCGTCGCGGCGACCTGCTGTTCCGGCTCGGGGGCGACGAGTTCGCCGCGCTGCTGGCGGTCCGCAACGAGCAGGAGGCGGTCGCGGCGGCGCACCGCATGCGCGCCGCCGTCGCCGCGTCCGACGCGGGCGTGACGGTCTCGATCGGCGTCGCGGTCTCCGCCCCCGACGAATCCGACGAGTCGATCGTCGGACGCGCCGACCGCGCGCTGTACGCCGCCAAGCACGAGGGCCGCGACCGGGTCGCGCTCGACGATGCCGCGCCGGCGCAGCCCGCGGCCGCGCCCGGACCCGGCGGCGCGGCGTCCTGACCGGCCGCCACCGGCCCGCCTCCTACCCTGTGTGGGCCGCCCTCGCGGCGACCGCCATGGACCAGGCCCACATCCGCAACTTCTCGATCATCGCCCACATCGACCACGGGAAGTCGACGCTGGCCGATCGCATCCTGGAGATGACGAAGACCGTGGACCCGCGGCAGATGCGCGCCCAGGTCCTGGACTCGATGGATCTCGAGCGCGAGCGCGGGATCACGATCAAGGCGCAGGCGGTCCGGGTCTTCTACACCGCCCGCGACGGCGAGACCTACCAGCTGCACCTCATCGACACGCCCGGCCACGTGGACTTCACGTACGAGGTGAGCCGCTCGCTCGCCGCGTGCGAAGGGGCGCTGCTCGTCGTCGACGCGTCGCAGGGCGTCGAGGCGCAGACGCTGGCGAACACGTACCTCGCGATCGACTCGGGCCTGGAGCTCATCCCCTGCCTCAACAAGATCGACCTGCCGGGCGCCGAGCCCGAGCGCGTCGGCGCCGAGGTCAGCGAGCTGCTCGGCGAGCCGGCGGAGGGCATCCGCACGATCTCCGGCAAGACGGGGGAGGGCGTCATCGACGTCCTCGAGGAGCTCGTGCAGAAGGTGCCACCGCCGTCCGGCGACCCGGAGGCGCCGGCCCGCGCCCTGATCTTCGACTCCGAGTTCGACCAGTACCGCGGCGTCATCGCCTACATCCGCGTGGTCGACGGCGTCTTTCGCAAGGGCGAGGCCATCCGCGCGATGGCGAGCGCGACCGAGGCGGACATCGACGACATCGGGTTCTTCTCACCGGGGCAGATGCCCGCCGCGGAGCTGCGCGCCGGCGAGGTCGGGTACCTCATCACCGGGATCAAGGACGTCACGCGCCTGCGCGTCGGCGACACGCTGACCACGAAGATCGGCGGCGCCTCCGAGGCGCTCCCCGGCTATCGCGACGTCAAGCCGATGGTCTTCTGCGGGCTCTTCCCGATCGACTCCGACCGCTACCCGGACCTGCGCGACGCGCTCGAGAAGCTCACGCTCAACGATGCGGCGCTGACCTGGGAGCCGGAGACGTCGGACGCCCTGGGCTTCGGGTTCCGCTGCGGCTTCCTCGGGCTGCTCCACATGGACATCGTGCGCGAGCGCCTGGAGCGCGAGTACGACCTGGAGCTCATGGCGACGATGCCGTCGGTGGGCTTCGAGATCGAGCTGACCAACGGCGAGGTGCTCGAGGTCCACAACCCGTCCGACATGCCGGACCCGGCGCGCGTGGCGGAGATCCGCGAGCCGATGATCCGCGCGTCGATCCTCACGCCGACCGAGTTCATCGGCGCCGTCATGGAGCTGTGCCAGGAGAAGCGCGGTGAGCACGCCGGGATGCACTACCTCAGCTCCGAGCGCGTCCAGCTCACGTACGACCTGCCGCTCGCGGAGATCGTGCTCGACTTCTTCGACCAGCTGAAGTCCCGCACCCGCGGCTACGCGTCGCTCGACTACGAGGTCACCGACCTCAAGGCGTCGAACCTCGTGAAGCTCGACGTCCTGCTCGCGGGCGAGCCCGTGGACGCGCTCTCGATGCTCGTCCACAAGGACAAGGCCTACGCCGTCGGGCGCACGCTCACCGAGAAGCTGCGCGAGAAGATCCCGCGCCAGCAGTACGACGTGCCGATCCAGGCCGCGATCGGCTCGCACATCGTCGCCCGCGAGACCGTGAAGGCCTTCCGCAAGGACGTGATCGCCAAGTGCTACGGCGGTGACATCTCCCGCAAGCGCAAGCTGCTGGAGAAGCAGAAGGAGGGCAAGAAGCGGATGAAGCAGGTCGGCCGCATCGAGGTCCCCCAGGAGGCGTTCCTCGCCGTGCTGGAGCTGGGCGACTCGAAGTAGGGGGGCGTCCTGCCGGGACGGGGAGATCTATCGCGTCAGCTGCGCTGACGCGTCCTGCCAGGACGGGGAGATTGATCGCGTCGGCTGCGCCGACGCGTCCTGCCAGGGGGCCGTACCTACCCCACGTCGCCGGCGGACCCATGACGATCCGCCGGCGACGCGATACCCCCAGAAACAAACCGGACACCCCCAGAGCGACCGGTCTCTCCTCCGACGAGAGCGACCATCTCAGGGTCGCCGGACCCGCGTCAAGCGGGAACCCGCCGCGGGCGCTCCGCCGCAGCGGCCACAATGTCCCCATGGACCTCGGCCTGCGGGACAAGGTGTGCGTCGTCACCGGAGCCTCGCGCGGCATCGGCCGCGCGACGGCCGAGCGCCTTGCGGCCGAGGGCGCGCGCGTCCTGCTCGTCGCGCGGGGCGAGGAGGAGGTGCGGGCCGCCGCGCAGGCCTGCGGCGACCGGGCGGAGTGGATCGCGTGCGACGTCACCGACCCGGAGGCCGACACCGAGATCGTCGCCGAGGCGATCGAGCAGATGGGCGGGATCGACGTCCTCGTCAACAACGCCGGGACCTCGTACGCCCGCGCGATGGACGAGCTCACGGACGCCGACTGGCTCGGCCAGTACGCGCTGCACGTGCTCGCGCCGATGCGGCTGATGCGCGCCGCCGCCCCGCACATGGCGGCCCGCGGCGGGGGCCGCATCGTCAACGTCGCCTCGTCCGCGGGCAAGCGGCCGTCGCTGACCAACCCGGCCTACAGCGTCACGAAGGCCGCCCAGCTCTCGCTCTCGCGGGCGTTCGCCGACCTCTACGCGGCGCAGGGCGTCCTCGTCAACGCGGTCACGCCCGGCGGCACCACCTCCGAGCTGTGGACGGCGCCGGGCGGCATGGCCGACCAGATCGCCGCGCGCCGCGGCGTCACCCGCGAGCAGGCGCTCGAGGACCAGCGCGCGAAGATCCCGCTCGGGCGTCTCGCCGAGCCGGGCGAGATCGCCGACGTCGTCGTGTTCCTCTGCTCGGCGCGGTCCGGTGCCGTGACCGGCGCCGCGTGGTCGGCTGACGGCGGCACCGTCCAGGTCATCATCTGAGCTCGTGCTGACGCCCCGCCAAGAGCTGATCCTGCGCAAGGTCGTCGAGGCCCACCAGACCTCGGGCCAGCCCGTCGGGTCCAAGACGCTCGCCGCCGACCCCGATCTCGGCTGCGGGCCGTCGACGATCCGCAGCGAGCTGGCCCAGCTCGAGGACGCGGGGCTGATCACCCATCCGCACACCTCCGCCGGGCGCGTCCCGACCGACGCGGGCCGGCGCTACTACGTCGACCACCTGCCGGCGACCCGCGAGCGGTCGGACCTCGCGCTGCCGCTGGTGCGCCGTGAGCTCGACGATGCGATGCGGTCCGCGACGGCGACCCTGGCACAGGTCACGAACCTGCTCGCGGTCGTGAGCGCGCCGCCGCTGGACACCGCGACGATCCGTCACGTCGAGGTCCTGCTGCTGCAGCCGCAGATCGCGATGGTCGTCGTCATCACGTCCACGGGCGGGGTCTCCAAGCGGATGCTGACCTTCGACGACCCGGTCGACCCCGGGCTCGTGAGCTGGGCCGGCGCATATCTGAACGAGCGGCTGCAGGGGGTCGGGCTCGGGGCGCGGACGCTCCGCGCGCGCCTCCTCGACGCCTCACTGGGCGCGAGCGAGCAGCGGTTCCTCGATGCGCTCCTGCCGGCCTTCCAGGGCCTCCCGTCGACCGAGGAGGACATGGTCTACGTGGACGGCGCGGCGCGGCTCCTGAGCGCGGACCGCCTGCAGGACGTGGCGCAGGTCAACGAGCTGCTGACGGCGCTCGAGCGCCGGGTGACGCTGCTCGGCGTGCTGCGCGCCGCGCTCGGCGAGCGTGACGTGCTCGTGCGCATCGGCAGCGAGAACGAGCTGCCGGCGCTGCAGTCGCTGGCCGTCGTGGCGGCCGCGTACGGGCTGCCGGCGCGCAAGCTCGGCACGGTCTCCGTCATCGGGCCGGTGCGGATGGACTACCCGGCGGCGATCGCGACGGTGCGCGAGGCGGCCGTGCAGCTCTCGCGGTACGTCGAGGACGTCTACGAGGGCTGAGGTCGCGCACGCGACCCACTAGCCTCGCCCGTCCATGGCCGGCACGATCCCGCGCGATCCCTACGAGGTCCTCGGCGTCCCGCGCGACGCCGACGAGACGACGATCAAGAAGTCGTTCCGCAAGCTCGCGCGCGAGCTGCACCCGGACGTCAACGCCCACGACCCGCAGGCCGAGGACAAGTTCAAGGAGGCCGCGGAGGCCTACGAGATCCTGTCGAACCCCGAGCGCCGTGAGATCTACGACCGCCACGGGCACGAGGGCCTGCGGAGCGGCGGGATGGGCCCGAACTTCGAGGGCTTCGGCTCGATCTCCGACCTCTTCGAGGCGTTCTTCGGCGCCGGCTTCGGCGGCGGCTTCGGCGGCCACGGCGGCGGGCCCGCGCAGGGCGACGACGCGATCCTCGCCGTCGACATCGAGCTGCGCGAGGCCGCCGCGGGCATTCGCGTGCCGGTGACGTTCGAGGCCGTCGACGCCTGCGGGCGCTGCTCCGGGGAGGGGGCCGAGCCGGGGACCGCGGTGCGGTCCTGCGAGCGCTGCGGGGGCTCGGGCGTCCTGCAGGTGGTCGCGCGCTCCCCGTTCGGTCAGGTCATGCGCAACGCCGCGTGCGACGCGTGCCGGGGCGAGGGGCGGATCCCCGAGCAGCCCTGCAGCTCCTGCGACGGGCGCGGGCGCGTCGTCGGCCCGCGGCACCTGGAGGTCGACGTGCCGGCCGGCATCGCCGACGGCCAGCGCATCCGCCTGGCCGGCAGCGGTCACGCCGGCGAGCACGGCGGACCTCCCGGCGACCTCTACGTGCAGGTCCAGGTGCGCCCGGACGAGCAGCTGATCCGCGACGGCGACGATCTCGTGACGGTCCTCGACGTCCCGGCGCCGCTCGCCGCGCTCGGCGCCGACCTGCCGGTGACCGCGCTCGGCGGGCAGCTCGACGTGCACGTGCCGACGGGCACCCAGCCCGGGGAGGTCGTCATCATCAAGGGCGAGGGCATGCCGCACCTGCGCCGCCCGGAGCGGCGCGGCGACCTGCGCGTCTTCGTCAACGTGCTCATCCCGCGGCGCCTGACGCCCGAGCAGCGGGAGCTGCTCGGCACGCTCGCGGACTCGCTGACGCCGGAGAACCTCGCCGCGCCGGAGACGATGACGGGCAAGCTGCGCCGCCTCCTCGGCGGCCGGCGATGATCCGGCTCGCGCTGCGGGTCCGCCGCGAGGACGCCGAGGTCGCGCTCGCCGAGCTGCTGGAGCTCGCCCCGTCCGGCGTCGAGGAACGCGAGCTGGAGGACGGAGCCGTCGTGGAGTACGCGGTGTACGGCGCCCCAGGCGAGCTGCCCGCGCTCCCCGACCTGCGTGCCGCCGCCGGCGGTGCGCTCGTCGAGGTGGTCACCGAGGAGATCCCCGACGACTGGCACGAGCGCTGGAAGGCCTTCCACCGGCCGGTGCAGGTCGCGCCCGGCTCCCGCGGGGGACCCGGCCTGCGCGTGCGACCGCCGTGGGAGGCGCCGCTGCCCGCCGACGGGCCGCCCGTCCTGGAGCTCGTGATCGACCCGGCGCAGGCCTTCGGCACCGGCGCCCACCACACGACCCGGCTGTGCCTGGAGCTGCTGCTGGAGCTGCAGCCCGGCGGCGCGTGCGTCGACGTGGGCTGCGGCTCGGGGGTGCTCGCGATCGCGGCGGCACGGCTGGGCTGGGACCCGGTGCTCGGCGTGGACCACGAGGCCGAGAGCGTCAGCGCCACGCAGGACAACGCCCGCGCGAACGGCGTCACCGTCGAGGCGCGGGGGTTCGACCTCCTGTTCGACGGCCCGGCTCCCGGTGCGCCGACGGTCCTGGCCAACCTCCTGCGGCCGCTGCTGCTGACCGTCGCGCGGACGGGGTTCGCGGGCGGTGAGGTTCCGGACGCGCTGATCGCGAGCGGGCTGCTCGCGGAGGAGGCCGACGAGGTCGCGGCCGCGTTCGCCGAGACGATGGGCCTGCGCGAGACCGCCCGGCGCCACGGCGGTGAGTGGGCCGCGCTGCTGCTGCGGCGCTAGCGCAGGATCTCGCGCGAGCTGCGGCCCTCCGCGACGTGGCCGACGAGGCGGTCGGCGGCCGCCGCCGGCTCCTCGGGCCCGTCGGGGGCGAGCGCGGTGCGCACCCAGCCCGGGTCGAAGGCGAAGACGGCGACGCCGCGGCCGCCGCCCAGCTCCTGACGCAGGGTCTGCGTGAGCGACTCGAGGCCGGCCTTCGACGCCGCGTAGGCGCCCATCGTCCGCCGCCCGCCGCTGACCTGCGGTGCCGCCACGTTCGCGACGACGCCCGCGCCGCGCTCGACCATCCCCGGCGCCAGCCGCCCGCAGAGGACGAACGGCGAGAGGACGTTGACCTGGAACGTGCGGTCCAGATCCTCGAGCCCGATCTCGGCGACCGGGCCGTCGACGCGCACGCCGGCGTTGTTCACGAGCACGTCGACGCGGCCGTAGCGGCCGAGCACCTCGTCGGCGAGTCGCAGTGCGTCCGCCGGGTCGGACAGGTCGGCGACGTGCGTGCTCGCCGCGCCGACCCCCGCCAGGAGGTCAGCGCGCCGCGCGGTGGCGGCGACGAGTGCGCCTCGCCCCGCGAGCGCCCGGGCGGTCGCGGCGCCGATGCCGCTCGATGCGCCGGTGACCAGGCAGACCGATCCGGAGAGCTCCATGCAGGCGATACGCAGGCCTCCGCGCGACGGATCGCAGGGTGTAGCGTCCGCGCCATGCCCCAAACGCGCGAGGACCTCACCTTCGACGTCGCCGGCACGCCGATCGCGGCGTGGCTCTACCGGCCCGGCGCGGCCGCCGACGGCGACGTGCCGTGCGTCGTGATGGCCCACGGCTTCAGCGGCACGCGGCGGGACGGCCTGGAGCCCTACGCCGAGCGCTTCGCCGACGCCGGGTTCGGGGTGCTGCTCTTCGACTACCGCGGGTTCGGCGACAGCGGCGGGGAGCCGCGTCAGGTCATCTCGATCGCCGGACAGCAGGAGGACTACCGCGCGGCGATCCGCGCAGCCGCGCGCGTCCCGTGGGTCGATCCCGCCCGCATCGCCCTGTTCGGCTCGTCCTTCAGCGGTGGCCACGTCATGACGGTCGCTTCCGGGGACGCGCAGATCGCCGCCGTGATCGCGCAGGCGCCGTTCGCCGACGGCATCGCCCAGCTCCGCAGCGCGCCGCCGCTGGTGAGCGCGCGCATGACGGTGGACGCCGTGCGCGACGCGGTCGGCGCCGCGCTCGGCCGGCCGCCGGTCACCGTGGCGGCGACGGGCCCGCCCGGCGGCTACGCGGTGATGACGGCTCCCGAGGCGGACCCGGGCTTCGCGGCGATCATCGGCGAGGGCTCCCTGCATCGCAACGAGGTCGCCGCCCGCGTCATGCTGACGGTCGGGCTGTGGCGTCCCGTGCGCGATGCGCTGCGCGTGTCCTGCCCCGTGCTCGTGTGCGTCTGCGACGCCGACGCGACGACGCCCCCCGCGCCCGCCGAGCAGATGGGGCGCAACGCGCCCCGCGGTGAGGTCGTCCACTACCCGATCGGGCACTTCGACATCTATCGCGGTGAGGCGTTCGAGCGCGCCGTCACCGACCAGGTCGCCTTCCTGCAGCGGGTCCTCGCGCCGCGCGAGCAGGCGGTCGCGGCGTAGCCCGTGGCCTGGAACGTCGTCATCGCGGGGGGCGGGTTCGGCGGCTTCTACACCGCCCGGACGCTCGAGCGCGTGCTTCCCGCCCAGAGCGCGCGGGTGACGCTCGTCAGCGAGGACAACTTCATGCTCTACACGCCGCTGCTGCCCGGAGCGGCCGCCGGGACGCTCGAGCCGCGGCACGTCGTCGTCCCGCTGCGCGAGGAGCTGCGGCGGACGGACCTGCAGCTCGGGCGCGTGACCGGCGCCGACCCCGGAGCGAACGTCCTGCGGATCCGGCGCACGGACGGGGCGGCCGAGGAGCTGCGCTACGACCAGCTCGTCGTCGCGCTCGGATCGGTCTCGCGCCTGCTGCCGATCCCCGGCCTGGCCGAGCACGGGATCGGGTTCCGCACGCTCGCCGAGGCGATCGCGCTGCGCAACGGCGTGCTGCGCACGCTCGAGGTCGCCGAGACCATCGACGACCCGGCCGAGCGCCGCTCGTGGCTGACGTACGTGTTCGTCGGCGCCGGATACGCCGGACTGGAGGGCCTCGCCGAGCTGCAGGACTTCGCGGCCGACGTCATCGAGCTGTACCCGCGCTGCCGCACCGAGGGGATGCGCTGGATCCTCGTCGAGGCCCGCGATCGCGTCATGCCGGAGATCTCCCCGTCGCTCGCCGGCTTCGCGACCGGCGAGCTGCGCCGCCGCGGGATCGAGATCCGCACCGGGACGACGCTGGAGGCCGTCACGGCGACGACCGCGCAGCTCTCCGGCGGCGAGACGGTCCCGACGCGGACCGTCGTGTGGACGGCCGGGGTGCGCCCGACGCCCGTCATCGCCGAGCTCGGGCTGGAGCTGGGGGAGGGCGGGCGCCTGGCGGTGGACGACACCCTCCGCTGTCGCGGCCGCGAGAACGTCTGGGCGATCGGTGACGCCGCCGCGGTGGACGATCCGGCGCGGCGCGGGAACATCTGCCCGCCGACCGCCCAGCACGCGATCCGCCAGGGCCGGCTGGTCGCGCGCAACGTCGCGGCCTCGCTCGGCTCCGGCGAGGTGCGCCGCTTCCGCTACAAGACGCGCGGCGTCTTCGTCGACATGGGCAAGCGCGACGCGGTGGCGAGCACGATGGGAATCCGCTGGCGCGGCCTGCCGGCGTGGTTCCTGGCGCGCTCCTACCACCTGCTGATGCTGCCCGGGCTCAAGCGCAAGACCCGGCTGTTGATCGACTGGAACGTCCAGCTCCTGTTCGGCCGCGACGCGTCCGAGCTGGGTCAGCTCGGACGGCCGCCCTCGCTGGCGGACTCGGGGCGGCCGACGGGGGCCCCGTCGGCCGGGAACGGGCACGGGGCGGCGGGCGATGTCGCGCGTCCGTCCGCCACCCCGCCCGGGGCCGACCGGTAGGCTCCGGGCCGCAGGACTGTCACCCCGCACGTCGAATCCGAGGGCCGATGACCACCAAGCTGATCCGCACCATCGCCGCCGCCGCGGCCGTTCTCGTCGCCGGGCTCGCGCTCGCCGCGTGCTCCAGTGACAACGCGACCGGCCCGACGGACGCACAGGTGCAGGACGCGGTGGGGACCACCACCGCGAAGACGGCCACGGCCGAGGCGACGACGACGACGACCGAGGCCACGACCACCGAGGCCGCGCCGACGACGACGCAGGCCGCGTCGGCCGACGGCAAGGAGATCTTCACGACGAACTGCGCCGGGTGCCACACGCTGGCGGCGGCGGGCGCGTCGGGCCAGGTCGGGCCGAATCTCGACCAGACGAAGCCCTCGGAGGCGCTCGCGATCGACCGGGTCACGAACGGCAAGGCCGGGATGCCCGCGTTCGAAGGGCAGCTCAGCCCTGAGGAGATCACGGCCGTGGCGACGTACGTCGCCGACAACGCGGGCGCGTAGTGCGGCGGGCGCCGCCGCGCGCCCTCCTATGATGGTTCGCAGATGTCGGTGACCGACCGGGTCAAGACGGACCTCACCACGGCCATGAAGGCCGGCGAGAAGGACCGCGTCGGCACGCTGCGGCTCGTCCTGTCGGAGCTCCAGAAGGACGCCAAGGAGGGGCCGGGCGACGAGCTCGCCGTCCTGCGCCGCGAGCGCAAGCGCCGCCTGGAGTCCGCCCGCGCCTTCCGCGACGGCGACCGGCCCGAGCTCGCGGACGCCGAGGAGGCGGAGGCCGAGCTCATCGAGGCACTACCTGCCCGCCGAGCTGGGCGACGAGGAGCTGCGCGCGATCGTCGCGGACGCCGTCGCGCGAGACCGGGGCGTCCTCACCGAAGGACATGGGGCAGGTCATGAAGGCGGCGATGGCGCAGGTGGCCGGCCGCGCCGACGGCAAGCGGGTCTCGTCGCTCGTCCAGGAGGCACTGCACAGGCTGATGCGCCGCACGATCGAACTCTCCAACGACACCGCCGCGGCCCTCGCCGGCACCGGCGACAGCGTCCTGCGCCAGCTCGAGGAGCACGTCGACTGCGGGCTGGTGCTGCGCGGGAACGTCGTGACGCTCGACGGCGAGGCCGAGGCGGTCGCCGCCGCCGCGCTCGTCGTGCGCGAGCTCGCCGACCTCGTCGAGCAGGGGCACGAACTCGGTGACGGGACGATCGCCGCGGTCACGGGCGCGCTGGACCGCCACACCTCGCCCGCCGAGATCCTCGAGGACGTCGTCTGGCGCCACCGCGCGCGCAAGGTCGCGCCGAAGACCGTCAACCAGAAGCTCTACGTGGACTCGGTCCGCAGGAACACCGTGACGTTCGGCATCGGGCCCGCCGGCACGGGCAAGACCTTCCTGGCCGTCGCCATGGCCGCCGCCGCGCTCTCGCGGCGCGAGGTCAACCGCATCATCCTCACGCGTCCCGCGGTCGAGGCCGGGGAGCGGCTCGGATTCCTTCCGGGCGACCTGATGGCGAAGATCGACCCGTACCTTCGCCCGCTGTTCGACGCCCTCAACGACATGCTCGATCCCGAGAAGGTCTCGGGCTACCTGGAGCGCGGGGTCATCGAGGTCGCGCCGCTGGCGTTCATGCGCGGCCGGACGCTGAACGACTCGTTCATCATCCTCGACGAGGCCCAGAACACGAGCCCCGAGCAGATGAAGATGTTCCTCACGCGCCTGGGCTTCGGGTCGAAGATGGTGATCACCGGGGACATCACGCAGATCGACCTGCCGCGTGAGCAGCAGTCGGGCCTGGTGATCGTCAACGAGATCCTGAACGGCATCGACGGCGTCGACTTCGTGCGCTTCGGCGGCGAGGACGTCGTCCGTCACCGCCTCGTGCAGCGGATCGTCGAGGCCTACGGCGAGCACGCCGAGCGCTCCGCACCGGAGCTGCGGCCGGCCGACACCGGTCGCCGGCGGGCCTGACGGCCGCGGCGTGCTGGACGTGGAGATCATCGGGGCCGAGGGCGTCGCCGCCGCGCCGCCGCAGCCCGAGGCCGAGCGGCTGGTCGCGCTCGCGCTCGCCTCCGCCGGCGTCGAGGACGGGCACGTCGCGATCGAGTACGTCGACGCGGCGCCGGATCGCGCGAGCTCAACGCCGAGCATCGCGGCAAGGACGGGCCGACGGACGTCCTCTCGTTCCCGATCGACGGCGCGCAGGCCGCCGTGCCGGCCGGGACGCGTGAGCTGGGCGACATCGTGATCTGCCCCGAGCACACGGCGGACCTGCGTGAGGCGATCGTCCACGGCGCGCTGCACCTCGTCGGCATGGATCACGAGACCGACGAGGGCGAGATGCTGGCGCTCCAGGCCGAGATCCTGAGCTGGTGAGCACGCGCAGCGGCTTCATCGCGCTCGCCGGGCGCCCGAACGTCGGCAAGTCCACGCTCGTCAACGCGATCGTCGGCCAGAAGGTCGCGATCGTCTCGGACAAGCCGCAGACGACGCGCCGCGCGATCCGCGGCGTCTCGACCGTCGACGACGTGCAGCTCGTGCTGGTCGACCTGCCGGGCGTGCAGCGCCCGCGCGACGAGCTGACGCGGCGGATGCAGTCGCGCGTGGAGGCCGAGCTGGCGGAGAGCGACGCGGCGCTCATGGTGCTGAACGCCGAGCAGGGCGTCGGGCCGGGCGACCGGTTCATCGCCGCGCTGCTGGAGCGTTCCCCGGTGCCGGTCGTCATCGCCGTCAACAAGGTCGACCGCCTCAAGCGACCGGAGATCGTCCGGGCGCTGCTCGAGGCCGAGGGCCTGGGCATCGGCGACGACATCTTCCCGATCTCGGCGCGCGACCGGCGAGGGCGTCGCGCCGCTGGTCGCGCACCTCGGCGGGCTCGTCCCGGAGGGCCCGTTCCTGTTCCCCCCGGAGGACCACTCCGACCAGTCCGAGCAGGTGATGCTCGCCGAGCTGTGCGCGAGCAGGTGCTGCGGCGCACCTTCCAGGAGGTGCCGCACGCCGTCGAGGTCCAGATCGAGGACCTCGACCATCCGCGTGAGGACCTCACGCTCGTCAAGGCGCGCGTGTGGGTGGAGACGGAGTCCCAGAAGGGGATCCTCATCGGCAGCGGCGGCAAGATGATCCGCGCGATCGGGACGGCCGCCCGCAAGGAGCTCGAGCGCGAGCTGGGGATGCAGGTCCATCTCGACCTCTCGGTGCGGGTGCGGCGCGGCTGGCGCGGTGACGACCGCCTGCTGGACCGCCTGGGCATCGACTGAGCGCCACGTAGGCTGCGGCCCATGGCCCTGAAGGCGGAGACGGGCGCGCTGGCACGGCACAGCGCGCGGATCGCGACGGCGCTCGACGCGTTCCTCGCCGACACCGGAGACGCGCTCGCGCGCCGGGACGCCTGGTCGGCGGCGCTCGACCGGCCGCTGCCCGATGCCGGCGTGGGGGCCGACGGCGTGGTGGACGAGCTGACCGAGCTCGTCGTCCCGAACGGGGCCCGCATGAGCGACCCGGGGTTCTGGGGGTGGATCACCACCGGGCCCACGACGGTCCCGACCGTGGCGACGCTCGCGGCCACGGTCGCCGGCCCGCAGCGCTACACCCTGACGGCGTTCAACCTCCTGGAGGAGGTTTCGCTCGACTGGCTGGCCGGCCTCTGCGGGCTTCCGGACACGATGAAGGGCGTCTACACGAGCGGCGGCTCGGTCGCGAACCTCGTCGCGCTCGGAGCCGCCCGCCAGTGGGCGCTCGAGCAGGCGGGCCTGGATCCGGCCGCCGACGGGCTCGACGGCCGTCCGCTCGCCCTCTACGCGTCCGTCGAAGCCCACCACACGATTCAGCGCTCCGCCGGTGTCCTCGGTCTCGGGCGCGGCAGCGTGCGCGCCATCGCGACCGACGACCGGGCCCGGATGGACCCGGCAGCGCTCGCGCAGGCGCTCGAGCGGGACGCGGCGGACGGGGTGCTGCCGGTGGCCGTCGTCGCGACGGCCGGCACGACCAACACGGGCGCGATCGACCCGCTGCGCGCGGCGGGCGAGCTGGCGCGCGAGCACGGTGCGTGGTTTCACGTCGACGGGGCCTACGGCCTGCTCGGCGTCCTCGACGAGCGGATCGCCGGGCGCTTCGACGGGCTCGAGCTCGCGGACTCGGCGATCGTCGACCCCCACAAGTGGCTGCGCGCGCCGGTCGGGATCGGCGCGACGTTCGTGCGTGATCGCTCGATCCTGCACCGCGCGTTCACCCAGGAGCCCGCGGCGTATCTGGAGGGCGCGTTCACCGACGCCGAGGACGCCCGCAGCTCGCTCGATGCGATGGGCGTCCCCTACCAGGACTTCGCCGTCGAGTTGTCGGCACCGTCCCGCGGCGTCGTCGTTTGGAGCATCCTGCGCGAGCTCGGCCGCGACGGGGTGCGCCGCCTCGTCCGCGACGACAACGACCTCGCTTCCCGGCTCGCCGCACGCGTGCGCGCGGACGACCGGCTCGAGCTGCTGCTCGAGCCCGAGCTCTCGATCTGCTGCCTTCGCCACCGCGGACGCGGCGGGGAGGACCTCGACGCCCACAACGCGACGCTGCTGCGCCGGCTCATCCACGAGACGCCGTACGTCCCGAGCTCCACCGTCGTCGGCGGGGCGTTCGCCATCCGGCCGTGCTTCATCAACGCCCGCACGGAGCCCGAGCACGTCGATGGGTTCTGTGATGCCGTCGTGAGGATCGGCGACGAGCTGGCGGCAGCCGGCCGCTAGCGCAGCCGGCGCCGGAGCTCGCCCGCCAGCTGCGCCACGTCGTCGGGCCCGACGGCGCCGGCGACCGCCGGCAGGGTCACGACCGGTGCCGCCGAGCCGCGGCGCAGCCGGCGCAGCTGCCCGGCCTCGAGCGTCGCGCGATCGTGCCGGCGATGCAGCGCGGTGAGCACCGGTCCACGGGCGGACGCGTCGGCCTCGGCCAGCTCCCGTGCGCTGAGCGTGTCGCGCAGCACCCTGTTGGCGACGGTGAGCGTCGGCCCGTGGCCGATCGCCTCGGCGAGACGGCCGTCGAGCTCCAGCACCTCGTTGACGGGTGTCTCCTCGGGCGTGGCGACGGCGACGATCGCCGTCAGCTCGGGGTCCCGGAGCGTCTCGACGACGAGCCGGGCCTGCGAGGCGATCGGCCCGACCCGGGCGATCTCGGCGAACGTGCTCGGGGTGCGCAGCAGCGCGAGGCCGTGGCCGGACGCCGGTGCGTCCACGATCACGAGGTCGTACGGCGCACGGCCCGCGAGCCAGCGCGGGGCGTGCGCGAGCTCCCAGGCCTTGGTCATGGTCACGAGCTCCCGGGCCCCGGGGGCGGCGCCCACGAACGCCGAGAAGGCGCGCGAGCGCAGCGCCAGCTCGACCAGCGCGCGAGGACGGACGACCTGCCCCGCCCATTCGCCGAGCGCGCTCTCCGGGTCGAGCGTCGTGCTCCACAGGTCCGGGGCGACCTGTTCCTCGGTTCCCGGGGCGCCGGCGGTGGGATGACCCAACAGCCCGGGAATCCGCCGCTGGCCCGAGACCTCGCACACGATCGTGCGCCTGCCGGCCCGCGCCGCGAGCAGCGCGAGCGCGGCGGCGACGGTCGTCTTGCCGACGCCGCCCTTGCCCGTCACGACGACGAGCCGGTGATCGAGCAGTGGGGGGTGGTGCTCCACGGGCGCTCCGACTACGGTACGGGTTCGTGACAGTGGCGGCAGAGGAGATGGTCGGCGAGGCGTACCGGGCGTGCGCGCGCATGCAGCGCCGCCGCGACCCGACGTACTACTGGGCCGTGCGCTGCCTGCCCGCCGAGCGCCGCCCGGCCATCCACGCGCTCTACGGGTTCGTCCGGGGCGCCGACGACATCGCCGACGACGTCCGCCTCAACGGGGAGCGGCGCGCCGCACTGGACGCCTGGCAGGCCGAGCTCGAGCAGGGCCTCGCCTCCGGCCACAGCCGGCACCCGGTGATCGCCGCGCTCGTGGACGCCGGGCCGCGGCACGGCATGCCGCTCGAGCTCCTGGGGTCCTACATGGACTCGATGCGCGCCGATTGCGCCGAGCCGGTCCGCATGCGCACCCAGGCGCAGCTGGACCGCTACATGGACGGGACCGCCACGGTCGGCCCGCTCGTCGCCCCGCTGCTCGATGCGCCGGCCGGGACCGAGTCCCTGCTCACCCGCGTCGGCGTCGCCTTCCAGCTCACGAACCTCATCCGCGACGTGCGCGAGGACTGGGGGATGGGCCGCGTCTACCTCCCGGGGCTGCACGAGGAGGATCTGGAGCGCCGCGCCGCGACCCACCGCCTGCGCGAGCACGTCGCCGTGCAGGTCGTCCGGGCGCGCGACCTGCTCCGGGACACCGACGCCCTCGCCCAGATCCTCCCGGTCCGCATGCGCCCCGGAGTGCGGGTCGCGGCCGCCGTCTACACCCGCGTCCTGGATCGCGTCGAGCGCCAGGGGTACGACGTCGTCACGCGCTCCGCGGGCCTGCGCCCGTGGGAGACCGCCCGCGCGGTCGCGGGAGCGCTGGCGCCGTGACCGTCCGCGCGACGGCGCGCGGCGCCGACCGCACCTCGCTGGACGGCACGCGCGTCGACGTGCTGGTCTGCGGGGCCTCGTTCGCCGGCCTGGCCGTCGCCCGCGAGCTGGCGGGGACGGGCGCCGACGTGCTCGTGCTCGACCGCTACGAGATCGGTGAGCGGCAGACCTCGGCCTGCGCCTGCCCGACCCCGTGGCTGCACGCGATGGGCGTCCAGGACGCGATCCTGCAGGACCTGCCGAACATGTCGTTCACGACGCCGCACGGCAGCGTGACCTACCGGCTGCCGTGGTCGTGGTCGGCGTTCGACTACCGCGAGCTCTGCGGCCTGCTCTGGGCGCAGTGCGGCGACGCGCGGTTCGAGACGGCCAAGGTCGACGGTCGCGGCCCGCGCGACGCCCGCGGCGACATCGTCGTCCACACCGACCGGGGCGACGTCCGCGCGCCGGTCGTCGTCGACGCGCTCGGCTGGCGGCGGGTGCTCAGCGACCCCCACTACCAGCCGCCGGCGGGGCCGCTCACGCGCGCGCTGGAGGTGCATCCGGCCCATGACGGATCCGGGGACGCGCTGGACGTCTGGGTCGACCGCTCACTGGCGCGCCGCGGCTACGGCTGGCGGGTCCCGGCCGGCGGCCGAGGCGCGGATCGGGGTCTGTTCCTACGACCCCGAGCAGCACGTCAAGGAGCCGACCGTCGATCTGGCCGCACGGCTGGACCGTGAGCCGGCGGGGTACCAGGGCAACTGGATCCCGCACCGGCTGCGGCCCGCCGGACAGGACGGCGTCTGGTTCGTCGGCGACAGCGCCGGCCACTGCCTGCCGCTCTCCGCGGAGGGGATCCGCACGGCCTTCTACTTCGGCATCGCCGCCGGGCGCGAGATCCGCGCGGCGCTCGCCGGGGAGCAGACGACCGGGCGCGCACTGCGCCGCTACGCGGCCTTCAGCGCCGGGCACGCACGCACCTTCGGCTTCGCGCTGCGCGTCCAGCGGCTGATCCCGGCACTCCCGCCGCGCGTGCTCACCCTCGTCCTGAAGGTCATCGGCACCCAGGCCCTCGTCGACCGCGCGTTCGGCTGGTACCTGCGCCAGGCCGACCCGGCGTTCGGCGAGCGGGCGAACGCCGAGCGGCCGGTGGCCGAGCCGGACGTCGCCGTCGCGGCCTGAGCCTCGCTGCTTCAATCAGCGCATGGAGATCGCCTTCGACGAGCGCGGCCTGGTGCCCGTCGTCATCCAGGACTGGACGACGGGGGAGGTGCTGACGCTCGCCTACGCCAACGCGCAGGCGCTGGAGCGCACCCGCGAGACGGGCGAGCTGCACCTGTGGTCGCGCTCGCGCGGCGAGCTGTGGCACAAGGGCGCCACGAGCGGGAACACCCAGAAGGTCCGCGCGCTGCGCGTGGACTGCGACGGCGACGCGCTGCTCGCGCTCGTCGAGCCCGCGGGCCCGGCCTGCCACACTGGCGAGCGCACGTGCTTCTTCACCGGCGAGCTGGAGCCGCCGGCGCCGCACGAGGCGCTGCCCGGGCCTGGAACGCACGCTGCGCGACCGCGCCGCGCAGCGCCCCGAGGGCTCCTACACGGTGACGCTCCTGGACGACCCGCCACTGATCGGGGAGAAGGTGCGCGAGGAGGCCGAAGAGGTGGCCCGCGCCGCCCGCGAGGAGACCGACGAGCGCGTCGACAACGAGGCCGCCGACGTCCTCTACCACCTGACCGTCCTGCTGCACAGCCGCGGGCGCTCGCTCGCCGACGCCGAGCGCGTGCTCGAGGAACGCCGCCGGTAGCTGGTATATACTCGCGGTATGGCCAAGGTCATGATCTCGGTTCCGGACGATCTGCTCGCGCGTGTCGACGCAGAGGCCGCGCGGCGCGGAACGACGCGGAGCGGCCTGATCCAGGACACGCTCGGCAGCGAACTCGAGCGGCGCGATCCCGAGCGTGTGCGCGGCGCGTTGCGTGCGATGCGCGAGATCGGCCGCAGCTGGCCGGCCGGTGTCACGAGCGACGATCTCCTGGCGACCGAGAAGTCGGAGCGCGACGTGCGCGACGCTCGGCATGCGGGCCTCGGATGACGACCGTCCTCTGCGACTCGTCCGTCGCGCTGAAGTGGTTCCTGACCGGGGAACCGGAGTCCGAGGCGGCCGTCGCGCTCGCCGACGCGACCGCGGAGGGACAGGTGGACCTGCGGATCACGGAGCTCGGCATGTGGGAGATCTCGAACGTCGCAGCACGCCGCCTCGGCCGCGACGCGGCGGAGATCCACGCCATGCGCGGTCAGATCGAAGGGGTCTGCGGCTCGCCGCTGCGCGCCGCCCCGGAGGCCATGCGTGACGCGGTCGACCTCAGCGTCGAGCACCGGCTCTCCTATTACGACGCGCTGCACTGGGCCGTGGCCCGTGAGCAGCGGATCCTGCTGACGACCACCGATCGCGAGCTGCTGCTTGCCGGCGCGGGCGCCGCCCCGTCGACGATCCTCCGCGATCTCGGAGGTCCGTCGTGAGCGGCGCCGCCCTGCCGATCGAGCCCTCGCTCCCCGAGGTCAAGGCCCTCGCGCGGCACCACACGCTCGTGCCCCTGCGGCACGTCTTCATCGACGACTGCGAGACGCCGGTCTCGGCGTTCCTCAAGCTGCGCGCCAGCGCCCCGGACGAGCCGGCGTTCCTCCTGGAGTCGGCCGAGCAGGGGCAACGCGTCGGGCGCTACAGCTTCATCGGGATCCGGCCGCGGTCGGTGCTGCGCTGGTCGCTCGGCGACGCGGGCGACCCGTATGCGCTGGCCGCCGCGGAGGTCGGGCGCTGGACGCAGGCGCCGCTGCCCGATCTGCCGCCGTTCGCCGGCGGTGCCGTCGGGTTCTTCGCGTACGACCTCGTGCGGACCGTCGAGCCGCTCGGCGAGCCGAACCCCGACACGCTGGGCCTGCCGGACATGGCGCTGATGCTCAGCGACGTGCTGGTCGTGTTCGATCACCTCAAGCACACGATCTCGATCCTCGTGAACGTGTTCGCGGAGGACGGCGCGGACGTCGAGCAGGGCTACGCGGACGCCGCCGCGACGATCGAGCGCGTCCGCGACCTGCTGGCCGGGCCGGTTCCGCGGCCCGCGGGCGGGCGCCCGGCGCGGGACCTCCCCGAGTTCACGTCGAACCTCGAGCGCGCCGAAGTTCGAGGCGATCGTCGCGCGCATCGTCGAGTACGTCCACGCCGGCGACGCCTTCCAGGTCGTGCCCTCGCAGCGCTGGTCGGCGAAGACCGACATCGACGCGTTCTCGGTCTACCGCGGGCTGCGCGTGGTGAACCCCAGCCCGTACATGTACTTCCTGGACTTCGGCGACTTCCAGATCGCGGGCGCCAGCCCGGAGCCGCTGCTGACCGTCAGCGGCCGGCACGTCTCCACGCGGCCGATCGCCGGCACGCGCCCGCGCGGCGCGGACGCCGAGGAGGACGTGACGATCGCGGCAGGGCTTCTCGAGGACGAGAAGGAGCGCGCCGAGCACGTCATGCTCGTGGACCTCGGGCGCAACGACCTCGGCCGCGTCTGCGAGTACGGCACGGTGCAGGTCGACACCTTCATGGCGGTCGAGACGTACTCGCACCTCATGCACATCGTCTCCTCGGTCTCGGGGACGCTGCGCCCCGAGGTCGGGCCGATGGATGCGCTGCGCTCCGTCCTGCCCGCCGGCACGCTCTCCGGCGCGCCGAAGGTCCGGGCGATGCAGATCATCGACGAGCTCGAACCGGTCAAGCGCGGCGGCTACGGCGGCGCGATCGGCTATCTGAGCTACACGGGCGACCTCGACACGTGCATCCACATCCGCACGCTCGTCGCCGAGGGCGGCAGGGTCCACGTGCAGGCGGGCGGCGGGACGGTCGCCGACGCGGTGCCCTCGTACGAGTACGAGGAGTCCGTCAACAAGTCGCGCGCCGTGCGCCGCGCGGTGGAGCTCGCGGCGACCCAGGCGGACTGGTGGTAGCGATGGCCCGCGTGCTCGTCATCGACAACTACGACTCGTTCACCTACAACCTCGTCCAGGAGCTCGGCGAGCTGGGCGCCGAGCTGGAGGTCGTGCGCAACGACGCGGCGACCGTCGACGACCTGCTCGCCGCCGCGCCGGACCTCGTCGTCGTCTCCCCGGGACCGTGCACGCCGAACGAGGCGGGGATCTCGCTCGAGGCGGTGCGTCGCTTCCCCGAGGCCGGGATCCCGCTGCTCGGCGTCTGTCTCGGCCACCAGGCGCTGGCCCAGGCGTTCGGCGGCACGGTCGTCCGTCACGAGCCGGTGCACGGGAAGACGACGACGATCACCCACGACGGTCGCACGGTCTTCGAGGGGCTCCCGTCGCCGCTGACCGTCGGGCGCTACCACTCGCTCGTCGTCGCCGAGGACCTCCCGGACTGCTTCGAGGTGAGCGCCACCGGCGGCGGGGTGATCATGGCGATCCGTCACCGCACGCTCCCGGCGGAAGGCCTGCAGTTCCACCCCGAGTCGGTCCTCACGGATTCCGGGATGACGATGCTCGAGCGCTTCCTCGCGTTCGCCTGAGGGCGAACGCGCCCCGTCGCTCGCGCGTCGCCGGGTCCGTGTATAGGATCGCGCCACAAGCATCTCTGAGGAGGGATCACTTTGTCTTTGCGTTCCACGGCAGCCGCGGGCTGCCTCGTAGCCGCACTGTCACTCGGCGTCGCCGCGTGCGGGTCGGATGACGACAGCAGCAGCGACGGTGGCGGCACCGTCAACGTCTACTCGTCGCTGCCGCTCCAGGGCGCCTCGAAGGCGCAGACCGGGGCGATGGTGCAGGGGATGAACCTGGCCATCAGCGAGGCCGGCAACAAGGCCGGCGACACGACCGTCAAGTACACGTCGCTCGACGACTCGACGGCCGCGGCCGGCAACTGGGATCCGGCGCAGGTCGCCGCGAACGCCCGCAAGGTCGCGCAGGACAAGTCCGCCGTCGCCTACCTCGGCGAGTTCAACTCCGGCGCGTCGGCGATCTCGATCCCGATCCTGAACCAGGCCGGCATCGGCATGATCTCGCCGGCGAACACGTACCCGGGCCTGACGGTCAGCGAGCCGGGCACGGAGCCCGGTGAGCCGGAGAAGTACTACCCCACGGGCAAGCGCAACTACTCGCGCATCGTGCCGCGGGACAAGATCCAGGCCGCAGCGCTCGTGAAGCAGTTCCAGGACGACGGCTGCACGTCGGTCGCGATCGCGAACGACAAGGAGACCTACGGCGCCGGCCTGGCCCGCATCGTGGTCCTCAACATGAAGGACACGAACATCAAGGTCAAGAACACGGGCATCCAGAAGGACTCGGCGAACTACCGCTCCTACGCGGACGGCCTGAAGGCCGCCGGCACGGACTGCTTCCTGTTCTCGGGCGTCACCGCCAACGGCGCGGTGCAGCTGACCAAGGACGTGGCGGCGGCGCTGCCGGACGCCAAGCTCTACGGCCCGGACGGGGTCTGCGAGTCGGGCTTCACGAATCCGAAGTCCAAGGGCATCCCCGCGAGCATCGCACCGCGCTTCAAGTGCACGGTCGCGACGCTGGCGATCAAGGACACCCCCGGCGGCGCGGAGTTCCTGAAGTCCTTCCAGGCGAAGTACAACGTCTCGAACCCGGATCCGTACGCGATCTACGGCTACGAGGCGATGAAGCTCGCCCTGGACACCATCGCCGAGGGCGGCACCACGAAGGAGGACTTCATCACGAAGCTCTTCGAGACGAAGGACCGCCAGTCGGTGCTGGGCCTGTACTCGATCGACGAGAACGGTGACACGACGCTCACCGACTACGGGCTCTACGACGTCGGACCGGACGGCAACCCCCGGTTCGTGTCGGCCATCAAGTCGAGCAGCTGACGCTGCGCTGATTCCGGCGAACCCGCCGGCGGGGAGGGCACCGCGCTCTCCACGCCGGCGGATCGTCACCCGTCATGGCAGACACCCCGATCGAACCCGCCGCCGCCCCCGCACCGACGCACACCGCGGGAGCGCGCGTGCGGGAGTTCGTCTCCAAGTGGGGACTGTGGGCGCTGCTCGCCGCGCTGCCGGTGATCTACGGGGTCAAGGACCTCGCTGACGGCGAGGGTCTCTCCCGGCTCGGGCAGAACATCCTCGAGGGCCTCTCCAACGGGTCGATCTGGGCGCTCATCGCGCTCGGTTACACCCTCGTCTACGGCATCATCGAGCTCATCAACTTCGCGCACGGCGACGTCTTCATGATCGGCTCGTTCGTCGCAGCCGGCATCTTCGGCACGATCGGGCTGACGCTCACGACCGGGCCGCTGGGCCTCGTCGGAGGGCTGCTCCTGTGCCTGATCATCTGCATGGTCGCCTGCGGCTCGCTCAACGTCATGATCGAGCGCGTCGGGTACCGACCACTACGCGGAGCGCCGAAACTCGCGCCGCTGATCACGGCGGTCGGCTTCTCCTTCATCCTGCAGAACGTCGGCCTGCTGTGGCTCGGCGGCTCGCCCGCGAGCGTCCCGGATCTCATCCGCGCCCAGGAGGAGGTCTTCACGATCTTCGGCATCACCGTCCAGCGCGCCGACCTGCTCGCGATCGGCGTCACAGTGCCGCTCGTCGTCGCACTCACGCTCTTCATCAGCCGCAGCCGCCTGGGCAAGGCGATGCGCGCGACCGCGCAGGACCCGGACGCGGCGCGGCTCATGGGCATCAACGTGGACACCACGATCTCCGCGACCTTCCTGCTCGGCGGCCTGCTCGCCGGCGCCGCCGGCCTGACGTACGCGCTGTACCAGACGACGGTCTGGTACTTCCAGGGCTTCCAGGCCGGCCTGATCGCCTTCACCGCCGCCGTGATGGGCGGGATCGGCAACCTCAAGGGCGCCGTGCTCGGCGGCCTCATCATCGGGATCATCCAGCAGATCTCCGACAACCGGATCGGGCCCGAGTGGACGCCCGCGATCGTGTTCGCGTTCCTCGTGCTGATCATGGTCTTCCGCCCCCAGGGGCTCATCGGCGAGGAGACACGGGAGGCCGGATGACGGACGTCGCCGCACCGCAGCCGGCCGCGAAGCCCGGAAGGCCGTCGCTCCCGACGGTCCCGCCGTGGCTGTCGAAGGTCGCCGCCGTCGCGATCGCGGTCGTCGCGATCCTGCTGCCGCTGTTCTTCGACCCGATCTCCGGGTTCATCGACGACGCCGTCATCGCGCTGGCGTACGTCGTCATGGCGCTGGGGCTGAACGTCGTCGTCGGGTTCGCCGGGCTCCTCGACCTCGGCTACGTCGCGTTCTTCGCGATCGGCGCCTACACCGTCGGCTGGCTGGCCTCGAGCTTCTTCTCCGAGGCCAACATCCACATCCTCGTCCAGGGCGCGGCCGGCGAGCTGCCCGGCATCCACGTCAACTTCCTCATCATCCTCATCGTCGCGGCGGCGCTGTGCGCGCTGGCGGGGATCCTCATCGGCCTGCCGACCCTGCGCCTGCGCGGCGATTACATCGCGATCGTGACGCTCGCGTTCGGCGAGATCATCCGCGTGTTCGCCGTCAACGGCGACAGCATCAAGATCCTCGGCGAGGGGTGGCCGCTCACCGCCGGACGGCAGGGCATCACGCCGGTGGACCAGGTCAAGCTGCCGTTCCTGGATCCGTTCACCCAGCTGAATCTCAGACCCTGGTACTGGCTGATCCTCGCGATCGTCTTCCTCGTGCTGTTCGTCGTCATCCGCCTGCGCGACTCGCGCCTGGGCCGTGCGTGGGTCGCGATCCGCGAGGACGAGGTCGCCGCCGCCTCGATGGGCGTCCCGCTCGTGAAGACGAAGCTCTTCGCCTACGCCGCGGGCGCGGCCATCGGCGGCCTCTCCGGCGCCTTCCTGGCCGCGTACCTCAACACGGTCAACGCCGACCAGTTCGCGTTCTCGTTCTCGATCTTCGTGCTGGCGATGGTGATCCTCGGCGGGCTCGGGTCGGTGTGGGGCGTGGTGTTCGGCGCGATCCTGCTGTCGTTCATCAACAACCGGCTGATCCCGGACGTGCTCAACACGGTCCCCAGCAAGCTCAATCTCGACTTCCAGCTCGCCGATCTGGGCTTCGGGATCTTCGGCTTCCTGCTCGTGATCGTCATGCTGCTGCGGCCCGAGGGCCTGATCCCCGAGAAACGCCACCGGCTGGAGCTGACCGAGGACATCGACGTGCAGGAGACGATGTACGACGAGGAGCGCGTGTGAGCACGCCCGCGCCCGCGTCCGGCGGAGCCCCCGCGCTCGCCAACCCGACGATGCTCTCGGCCGACAACGTCACCAAGCGCTTCGGCGGCCTGGCCGCCGTCAGCGACGTCTCGTTCTCGATCCCGGAGCGCTCGATCGTCTCGATCATCGGCCCGAACGGCGCGGGCAAGACGACGTTCTTCAACATGCTCACCGGGCTCTACCGCCCGACGTCCGGCGTGATCCGCTTCGCCGGCCAGGACATCACCGAGCGGCGGCCCGACCTCATCACGAAGCTCGGCGTCGCGCGCACCTTCCAGAACATCCGCCTGTTCGGCACGATGACGGCGGTGGAGAACGTGCTCGTCGGACAGCACGCGCGGATGAAGGCCGGCATGCTCGGCTCGATCGTCCGCTCGCCGCGCCAGCGCCGCGAGGAGCGTGAGGCGCTCGACCATGCCCGCGAGATGCTCGACTACGCCGGTCTCAGGCACGACGTCTTCGACCAGCTCGCGATCAACCTCTCCTACGGCGACCAGCGCCGCGTCGAGATCGCTCGCGCGCTCGCCTCGGACCCCAAGCTGCTGCTGCTCGACGAGCCGACCGCCGGGATGAACCCCAACGAGTCCGCCCAGCTCACCGAGTTCATCAAGCGCCTGCGCGACGAGCGCGGGCTCACGGTGCTGCTGATCGAGCACGACATGAAGGTCGTCATGGGGGTGTCCGAGCGCATCACGGTGCTGGACCACGGCGAGAAGATCGCCGAGGGCGACCCGGGGACCGTGCGCCGCGACCCGCGCGTCATCGAGGCCTACCTCGGCAAGCGCGAGTCGCAGGAGGATCACGGCGTGTGACCCTGCTCGAGGTCGAGAACATCGAGACGTACTACGGCAACATCCAGGCGCTGAAGGGCATCTCGCTGACCGTCGACGAGGGCGAGATCGTCACGCTCATCGGGTCCAACGGCGCCGGCAAGTCCACGACGCTGCGCTCGATCACGGCGCTGACGCCGGCGCGCCGCGGCTCGATCCGCTTCGACGGCGAGGAGATCACCGCGCGCCCGGCGGCCGACATCGTCGGGATGGGGATTGCCCTGTCACCCGAGGGCCGGCACTGCTTCCCGCGCATGACGGTCCGCGAGAACCTCGACCTGGGGGCCTACCTGCGACGCGACAGGGACGGCGTCGCCGAGGACATGGAGCGGGTCTTCGACCTGTTCCCGCGGCTCAAGGAGCGCGAGAAGCAGAAGGCGGGGACCATGTCGGGCGGCGAGCAGCAGATGCTCGCGATCGGCCGCGCGCTGATGGGCAAGCCGAGACTGCTGCTGCTCGACGAGCCGTCGATGGGGATCGCCCCGATCCTCGTCGAGCGCATCTACGAGACGATCGTCGAGATCAACCGCCAGGGGACGACGATCCTGCTCGTCGAGCAGAACGCCAACTACGGGCTCGAGGTCTCCCAGCGCGCCTACGTGCTCGAGACCGGCCACGTCGCGCTCAGCGACGCCTCGGCGGCCCTGCGCGAGAACCCGCAGGTCCAGGCGGCGTACCTCGGGGGCGCCGCATGACGTTCGTCCTCGCGCTGCTGGGCGCCAAGGCGCTCTGGCTCACCTACATCTGGCTGCTCGGCGCGATCGTGGCCGGGTGGCTCTCGAACCGCAAGGGCTACGGCGAGAAGCCCGGCCTCGCCACCGGTCTGCTGCTGTCGGCGCTGGGCCCCGTGGTCTGGCTGTTCGTGCCCGCGAAGGCCGACTCGCGCTGGAAGCGCAACGGCCCGTTCGGCCGGACGCCGAAGCCCGGCCGCGACTGAACGCCCGCGCCCGCCGGTCCGCAGTCCGACCTTCTACGCTCCAGCGCATCCGTGACCGAGGACGTCCTCACCGCCGCGATCGAGACCGTCGCCTCGCGGCGCGATCTCTCCCGTGACCAGGCGTCCGCGGTGCTCGAGCACATCATGGCCGGCGAGGCGTCCGAGGCGCAGATCGCGGCGATCCTGATCGGCCTGCGGACCAAGGGCGAGACCGTGGACGAGGTGGCCGGCCTGGCCGCCACGATGCGGCGCCTGGCGACGCCCGTCACGCCGGACCGCGAGGACCTCGTCGACACCGCCGGGACCGGCGGCGGCCGCACGACGTTCAACATCTCCACGACGGCCGCGCTCATCGCGGCCGGCGCGGGCTGCGCCGTCGCCAAGCACGGCAACCGGTCCGCCACCGGGCTCAGCGGCTCGGCGGACGTGCTCGAGGCCCTCGGCGCACGGCTCGACCTCGGGCCCGCCGACGTCGCGCGCGCGATCGACCAGACGGGCTTCGGCTTCATGTTCGCGCCGGCCCACCACGCGGCGACCCGGCATGTGGTGCCCGTGCGCAAGGCGCTCGGCGTCCGGACGATCTTCAACCTGCTCGGGCCGCTGACGAATCCGGCCGGCGCCCGACGGCAGCTCGTGGGGGTGGCCGACCCGGCGGCGCTCGAGCTGGTCGCCGGCGCCCTGGCGCGGCTGGACACCGACCGGGCGCTGGTAGTGTCCAGCGCGGATGGCCTGGACGAGATCAGCACGTCCGGCCCGACACACGTCGTGGAGGTCGAGGGAGACACGTTGCGCCGGTACGTCGTCGAGCCCGCCGACGTCGGACTCGACCCTGCGCCGCCCGAGGCCGTCAGCGGCGGCACGCCGCAGGACAACGCCGTGATCGTCCGCGGGGTCCTCGCCGGCGAGCCCGGCCCGCGGCGCGACATCGCGCTGTTCAACGCGGGCGCCGCGATCTACGCGGCGGGTGCCGCCGGCTCGCTCGCCGAGGGCGTCGATGCCGCGCGCGCCGCCGTCGACGACGGCGCCGCCGAACGCGCCCTCGACGCCTATCTCGCCTTCACCCGGGAGCTCGTGTCCTGAGATGAGCGTCCTGGACCGCATCGTCGACGCCACGCGCGAGGACGTGGCGCGCCGCCGCCGCGAGCTGCCGGTCGCCGAGCTGGAGCGGCGCCTGGAGGCGCGCGGACCCGAGCGCCCGTTCCACGAGGCGCTGACCCGCCCGGGGATCTCCGTGATCGCCGAGTTCAAGCGCCGGTCGCCGAGCGCCGGCGAGATCCGCGCCGGCTCGACGGTCGAGGGGATCGTCAGCGCCTACGAGGAGGCGGGGGCCGCCGCCCTCTCCGTGCTCACCGAGGAGCGCAACTTCGGCGGCTCGCTCGACGACCTGCGCGGCGCACGCGCCGCGAGCGGCCTGCCGATCCTGCGCAAGGACTTCGTGGTCGAGCCCTACCAGGTGATCGAATCCGCGGTCGCCGGCGCCGACGCGATCCTCCTGATCGTCGCCGCGCTCGAGGACGCCGCGCTCTCGGCGCTCCACGCGCAGGCCGTCGACCTGGACCTCGACGTGCTCGTCGAGGTCCACGACGACGAGGAGCTCGAGCGGGCGCTCGAAGCGGTCGATCCGGATCTCATCGGCATCAACAACCGCAACCTGTCCGACTTCAGCGTCGACGTCGAGCGCACGTTCGAGCTGCTCACCGACGTGCCCGCCGGCAAGACCGTCGTCAGCGAGTCGGGCTTCCATCATCCGGACCAGCTCCACGAGCTCGAGCGGGTCGGCGTCGACGCCGTCCTGGTCGGCGAGAGTCTCATGCGCGCACCCGACCCCGGCGTCGCCCTGCGCGTCCTCACCGGCGCCGGCGGCGACCCGGACCCGCGCTGAGCGGCCGCCGACGCCGTTTACGAGCGCTTCACGAACTCCTTCCATCCTGGGACTCCATGACGAATTCGCGTTCTCTCTGGCCCGTCGCCCTCTTCTCCGCGCTCCTGGGGGGCGTGGTCGCCGTCGGTCTCGGCGCGGTCCTGGGCATCGGCGGCACCGACACGACGACCACGACGGTCGTCCAGTCGGGCGCCCTCGCGGGCCCGCGTGCCGCCAGCGACGGTGAGACGGCGCTCACCGCGCGCGACATCTACAAGCGCGACGCACCCGGCGTCGTGTTCATCCGCGCGAACGTCACGAAGCAGGCCGCGTCGCCGTTCGGGGCGCCCCAGCAGCAGCAGGGCCAGGCGACGGGCTCCGGGTTCGTGATCGACAGGGCGGGGCGGATCCTCACGAACGCGCACGTGGTCGACGGCGCGACGAAGATCAAGGTGACCTTCCAGGACGACAAGACGGTCGAGGCGGAGGTCCTGGGCGCCGACCGCTCGACGGACATCGCGCTCCTGAAGGTCGATCCCGACGAGCTCGACCTGCGGCCGCTCGGCCTCGGCTCCTCGAAGGACGTGCAGGTCGGCGACCCGGTCGTCGCGATCGGCAACCCCTTCGGCCTGAACCGCACCCTCACGACCGGCGTCGTGTCGGCGCTCCAGCGCCAGATCACCGGTCTCAACGGCTTCTCGATCGACAACGTCATCCAGACCGACGCGGCGATCAACCCCGGCAACTCCGGCGGGCCGCTCATCGACGCCGCCGGCGAGGTCATCGGCATCAACTCGCAGATCGAGACCGGCGGCTCCGGCGGCGGCAACGTGGGCATCGGCTTCGCGGTCCCGATCGAGACCGCCCGCAAGCTCCTGCCGGAGCTCGAGAAGGGCAAGGTCAGCACCGGCTACCTGGGCATCTCCGGCATCACGATCGACGACATGCTCTCGGGCCTGAACCTTCCGGTGAAGTCCGGCGTGCTCGTCGACACGGTGCAGCCGAACAGCCCGGCCGCGGACGCCGACATCAAGGGCGGGGAGATCCCCGCGCAGGTGGACGGCGCGACCGTCCGGCTGGGCGGCGACATCATCGTGGCGGTCGACGGACGGCCGATCACGACGAGCCAGAGCCTGACGAGCGCCATCGCCGACAAGCGCAAGGGCGACAAGGTGAAGATCACCATCGTGCGCGAGGGCAAGAAGAAGACGGTCTCCGCGACGCTCGCCGAGCGCCCGCAGGCCGCCCCCGGCACCGGCCAGGCGCCGTAGCCCCGCTGCGGCCCGGCGCCCGGAGGGAGATCTGCCACGATGGCGGGGTGTCCTACGCACCCCGGATGAAGATCTGCGGCATCACCGGCCTCGACGACGCGCAGCGCGCGGTCGACGTCGGCGCGTGGGCGATCGGCCTGATCCTCTGGCCCGGATCCCCGCGGGCATGCGAGCTCGACCAGGCCGAGCTGATCGCCAGGACGCTGCGGCGCAGCGTCGAGGTCTGCGGCGTCTTCGTCAACGCCCCGCTCGACGAGGTCACCGAGCAGGTGGACGCGCTCGGGCTCGGCCTCGTGCAGCTGCACGGCGAGGAGGGCCCCGCGTACTGCGAGGAGGTCCGCCGGCGCACCGGTGCGCGCATCATCAAGGCCGCCAGGGTGGGCGGCGGCGCGGACCTGCAGGCCGTCGAGCCGTTCCGCACGGACTACCACCTGCTCGACACGCACCACGAGAACCTGCGCGGCGGCACGGGGGAGACCTGGGACTGGGAGCTGATCGCGCGCCGCAGCTCGCGCGTGCCGCTGATCATGAGCGGGGGCCTGACGCCCGAGAACGTCGGCGCCGCCATTCGCGCGGTGCACCCCTTCGCCGTCGACACGGCCAGCGGCACCGAGTCGGCGCCGGGGCGCAAGGACCCCGAGAAGCTCGCCGCGTTCGCCGCGGCGGTCGCCGAGGTCACCGCGGAGTACGCGGCGCAGGCCGAGGAGCAGGCGGCGGCGAAGGCCGCAGCGGCCGCTGCCGCGGCCGAAGCCGCCGCCGCGGCCGAGGAGCCCGTCTCGTGAGCGTCGGCGGCGGCATCGAGCATCGCTTCGGCCCCTACGGCGGCCAGTACGTGCCCGAGACCCTGATGCCGGCGCTCGAGGAGCTCGAGGCGGCATGGCTCGACGCCTGGGGCGACGCGGCGTTCCACGCCGAGCTCGACGACCTGCTCGAGCACTACGCGGGGCGTCCGACGCCGCTGTACCTGGCCGAGCGGCTCAGCGAGGTCGCGGGGCGTCCCATCTGGCTCAAGCGCGAGGACCTGCTGCACACCGGCGCGCACAAGCTCAACAACGCGCTCGGCCAGGCGCTGCTCGCGCGGCGCATGGGCAAGCGCCGGATCATCGCCGAGACCGGCGCCGGCCAGCACGGCGTCGGAACGGCCACCGCCTGCGCCCTGCTCGGCCTGGAGTGCGTCGTCTACATGGGCGAGGAGGACATGCGCCGCCAGCGACCCAACGTGCAGCGCATGGAGCTGCTCGGCGCGCAGGTGCGCGCGGTGACCGCCGGCACGCGCACGCTCAAGGAGGCCACGTCGGAGGCGATCCGCGACTGGGTGACGAACGTCGCCACCACCCACTACGTGATCGGCTCCGCCGTCGGCCCCGCGCCGTACCCGGCGATCGTGCGCGAGCTGCAGCGCGTCATCGGCGACGAGGCGCGCGCACAGATCCTCGAGCGGGAGGGCCGCCTCCCGGACCGCGTGGTCGCCTGCGTCGGCGGCGGCTCCAACGCGATCGGCACGTTCGCCGCGTTCGTCGGCGACCCGGAGGTCGCGCTGCTCGGGGTCGAGGCCGCGGGGGAGGGGCTCGACAGCGGACGCCACGGCGCGCCGCTCACGGTCGGCGGGCGGCCGGGCGTGCTGCACGGCGCCCTCATCGCGCTCCTGCAGACCGACGAGGGCCAGGTCATCGAGGCGCACTCGGTCTCCGCGGGCCTCGACTACCCGGGCGCCGGTCCCGAACACGCATGGCTGCGCGACAGCGGGCGGGCGACGTACGTCGCGGTGACCGACGACCAGGCACTCGACACGGTGCGCGACGTCGCCCGGCTCGAGGGGATCATCCCCGCGCTGGAGACGGCGCACGCGCTGTACGTCGTCCTGCGCGAGCCGTCCGACAGCACGATGGACCTCGTCTGCCTGTCGGGCCGCGGCGACAAGGACCTCGCCGAGGTCATGGAGCGGCTGGGCGCCCGATGACGAGCACGGAGACGACGACCGGCGCGCAGCGGATCGCCGCGGCGTTCGCCTCCAGCGGCAAGCGCGCCGCCCTGATGCCCTACCTGATGGGCGGGCACCCGGACGTCGCCACCTCGCTGGCGATCGGGAACGCCTACGCCGACGGCGGCGCGGACCTCATCGAGCTCGGCGTCCCGTTCTCGGACCCGATCGCCGACGGACCGGTGATCCAGGCGGCGGCCACGCGCGCACTGGCGGCGGGGACCCGCGTCGCCGACGTGCTGGGGGTCTGCGCGGAGCTGGCGCCGCGCCTGCCGGTCGTCCTCATGACCTACGCGAACCTCGTGCTGGCGCGCGGGGTGGAGACCTTCGCCGCCGAGGCGGCGGCGGCCGGTGCAAGCGGGCTGATCGTCCCGGACCTGCCGCTCGAGGAGGCGCCCGCCGCGCTTGCGGCCTGCGATGCCGCCGGGCTGGCCCTCGTGCCGCTCGTCGCGCCGACGACGACCGACGAGCGCCTGGCCCGGATCGGCGAGCGGGCTCGGGGATTCCTCTACACCGTGTCGGTGACGGGCACCACGGGCGAGCGCGCCGTGCTGTCCGACACGTTCGCGGCCGTGGTCGAGCGGGCGAAGGCCCATACGAGCGTCCCCGTCGCGCTGGGATTCGGCATCGCGACGCCCGAGCAGGCGTCGGCGGCCGCCGACGCCGGGGCGGACGGCGTCATCGTGGGCAGCCGCCTGGTGCGCGAGGCGTCCGAGGCCGACGACCCGGCGGCCGCGACCGGCGCGCTCGTCGCGGCGTTCGCCCAGGCCCTGCGGTAGCATCCGGTCCCGTCATGGGATTCGCCGTCGCCGTCACCTTCGCGTTCTGCACCTGGATCGTCCTCTACTCCGTCGGCGTCAAGTCGTTCGACGGCTTTCTGCTGGCGCTGATCATCATCGCCGTCGCCGCCGGCGGGCGCATCACCTCGCGCAAGTTCGCCGAAGAGCATCCCCTCGGCTGAGCTGCGGCCCCACGGCTCAGGCACTCGTGGCCGGCGCACGTCCGTAGGATCGGGTCGCGTGGTGCTCCTCGTCCGCCGGGCAGCCGTCATCGTGATCCTCGCCGTCGCCGGTGTGACGGGGGTCGTCGCGTGCGGATCGTCGACGAACGAGGCGGCACGCGGCGGGTCGGTGCTCGGGGACAGCCTCACGGTGTACTCGAGCCTGCCGCTGCGCGGGCCGTTCGCGGTCCGGATGCGCGCGCTCGTCAACGGCCAGAAGCTCGCGATCTCCGACGTCGGGGCGACCGTCGGCGACTGGACGATCAAGTACGCGTCGCTGGACGATGCGGCCGGGCCGGCCGGGTGGGACGCCTCGGCCACCGCCGACAACGCCCGCAAGGCCGCCAAGGATCCGACGACCATCGCGTATCTCGGCGACGCGGACTTCGGGGCGACGGCGATCTCGCTGCCGATCCTCAACGAGGCCGGGGTCGCGCAGGTCTCGCCGGCCAGCACCTACCCGGGCTTCACGTCGGCCACGGACGCCACCGAGAAGGGCGAGCCGGACAAGTACCAGCCGTCGGGGGTCCCGACGTTCGCGCGGGTGATCCCGACCGACGTCGTCGAAGGGGAGGCCCAGGCCGCCTATCAGCGCGCCGAGGGCTGCCGGCGCACGTTCGTCGTGGCCGGCAAGGACGTTCCCGGGCGCGCGATCGCGGGCGCCGTGACACGGGCGCTGCCGAAGGCCGGGATCGTCCTGGCCGGCACCGAGCGAGCGGACGTCTCCGCGACCGACCAGTCGACCGTCGCAGCAGACGCGCGCGCCGCCGGCGCGGACTGCGTCTTCGTGGGGGCGGGGGCCGACAGTGCGCCTGCGCCGCTGTGGGGGGCCCTGCACGCCGCGCTCCCGACCGCGCTGCTGTTCGCACCGGCGGATCTCGCACGGCCCGGATTCCTCGCCGCGCTGACGGCGGGGGAGCAGGCCGTCACGCGCGTGACGCAGCCGATCCCGCCGCGGAGCGCCCTGAACGCCCGCGCGCGCGACGTCCTGCGCCGGTACGCCGAGCGGTTCGGTCAGCCGGCGCCGCTCGAGATGCTCTACGGCTACGAGGCGATGGCGCTCGTCCTGGAGACGTTGCGCCGCGCGGGCGACCGCGCCAACGAGCGCACGTACGTCGCCGAGCTGCTGCGCCGCGCGCGCCGGCCCGACTCGGTGCTCGGCCCCTACGCGATCGAGCCCGACGGTGACACGACGCTGCGCACGTTCAGCGGCTATCGCGTCCGCGCCGGCCTCCCGGTCTTCCAGCGCACGCTGCTCGGCGACTGAGCGCCGCGCTCAGGCGAGCGCCGCGGCGAGCGCGTCGTCCAGTTGCGGGCGCCGGAACCCGTAGCCCAGCGCCTGCGCGCGCGCCGGGACGGCGCGCTGACCCTCGGTGACGATCTCGGCCATGTCGCCGTAGAGCACCCGCAGCGCGAACGCCGGAACCGGCGCGACGGCCGGGCGGTGCAGCGCCCGGCCCAGGGCCTTGGAGAAGTCGCGGTTGGTCGCCGGCTCGGGTGCCGTGACGTTCACGGGGCCCGACCAGGACGGGTCCTCGAGCGCCGCCAGGTACATCCCCACCACGTCATCCGCATGGATCCAGGGCATGTACTGCGCCCCGCCGGCCACCGGTCCGCCGACGCCGGCTCGGAACGGCGGCAGCATCGTCTTGAGCGCGCCGCCCGTGGGGTCGAGGACGACGCCCGTGCGCATCAGGACGACCCGCATGCCCAGGTCGCCCGCGGCGCGCGCCTCGCGCTCCCATGCGACGCAGACGCCGGCCAGGAAGTCCCCTCCGGCGGGGGCGTCCTCGTCCACGCGCTCGTCTGCGTGCTTGCCGTAGAACCCGACGGCGGACGCCGAGACGAGCACGCCCGGGCGCGGATCGGCGGCCGCCAGCCCGGCGACGAGGTTGCGCGTCCCGAGCTCCCGGCTCGCGCGGATCGCCTCCTTCGACGCGGCGCTCCAGCGCTGGGCCACCGGCTCGCCGGCGAGATGCACGATCCCGTCACGCCCCGCGAGCGCCTCCTCGGGCGCTGGACCGGCCAGCGGATCCCAGCCGACCGCGGGCACGCCGAGCGACGCCCCGGCACGGGCGGGGTCGCGTGAGAGGACGGTGACCTCGTCGCCGCGCTCGCGCAGCGCGGCGACCAGCCGCGTGCCGATGAGCCCGGATGCGCCGGTGATGGTGACGTTCATGGTTCGGTGATCCTCCCGCAAGATGGTTCCCCCGGAGTACGGAGGAGCGCGGCGGTTGGCTCGCCGGCGCTCAGAGGAGCCCGACGAGCGCGGCGCAGTCCCAGTTGCGCGCGCCGCGGCCGCCGGCCCACAGGCGCGCGGCCAGCCGGTCCTGCTCGGCCTTGCTCGCCAGGTACGCGTGCGGCGTGCTGCCGCCCATCGCGCGCCAGGTCGACGGGATGAACTGGTAGTAGCCGGAGGCGCCCGCCGAGTTCGGCGGCGTGTTCTGGCCGCCCGACTCGCACTGCACGATCGGCCACGGGATCGCCCACGGCCCGCCCGGGCCCGTCTGCGAGATCGCCTGGCGGCGCTGGGACTCGAGCTTGCGCAGGTCGCGCTCGGCGCGTCGCCGGCTCGCGGCGGCGCTGCCGGCCACGGCCAGGCGCGCGTCGCGCACACGCGCGAGCGATGCGCGGCGGGCCTCCAGCGCGGACGCGATCTGGGTGACCGCGTCGCGCTCGCGACGCGCAGCCTGCGTGGCCCGGCGCTGTCGCGGGAGCAGGACCGCGAGCCGGCGCGCCTGGCGGCGGCTCTCGGCGCGCGCGTCGCGCACCGCCGCGATCACGTCGGCGTTGCGCTCCTGGGCGCGGCGCAGGAACGTCGCCCGCTCGACGAGGTTCGCGAAGCTCGTCGAGCCCAGGACGACGGCCACGAGATCCGGCCGCGAGACCATGTAGCCGGACCGCAGCGTCTCGGCGAGCAGCGACCGGTCGCGCACGAGGCGGCGCCGCAGGGCGAGCGCGTGCTCGCGGGTGCGGTCCAGATCGCGCTCCGTCCGCGCCATCCGCGTCTCCCAGGCCGCGGCATCAGCCTGGACGGACGCCAGGCGACCCTGGAGGACCTCCACGTCACGCGCGGCCAGGCGCTCCAGCGCGGCGGCGCGCTCGGCGGCCGATCGCGCCCGCTGCTCGCGGTCGCGGCCGGCGTCGATCTCCTGCTGGAGCGTCCCCGCATCGGCACCCTGCGAGGGCAGGGGGTTCCCGGCCCACAGGACGAGGGGCAGCAGCAGCGCGGCGACGAGCAGGCCCGCGCGGGGATGAGGAATTCGGAGCAGACGCATCACGCCGCCCGCGGAGTCCCCCCGACGGCGGCGGGGCCACGGTATTCAGGTGCGGTGGGGAACCCTGCAAGGTGGCTTGCGGGTTGCGCATCTGCAGGCGTTCTTGCGGGTTGGGGGAGATTGATCGGGACGGCTTTGCCGTCCCGTCCTGCCAGGGGGCCGTGCCCTAGCTTCCGCGGAGCGCTTCGACGTCCGACGCGGCGAAGCCGATGGCGTGCTGGTCGCTGGCGGCGGCGCCGGAGGCGCGGGCCTCGTCGCTGACCGCCTCGGCGACCACGGGGGCGACGTCGCGGTTGAACACCGAGGGGATGATGTAGTCCTCGCGCAGTTCGTCGTCGCGCACGATGCGGGCGATGGCGTGGGCGGCGGCCATCTTCATCGGCTCGGTGATCTGCACGGCGCGCACGTCCAGCGCGCCGCGGAAGATGCCGGGGAACGCGAGCACGTTGTTGATCTGGTTCGGGTAGTCCGAGCGGCCGGTGGCGATGATCCGCGCGTACGGGGCGGCCTCCTCGGGCATGACCTCGGGCGTCGGGTTCGCCATCGCGAAGACCATCGCGTCGGGACGCATCGCTCGCCAGCGCCTCGGCCGGCATGATCCGTGCGCCGGAGAGGCCGATGAAGAGGTCCATCCCGGCGATCGCGTCGACCGGCGTGCCGGTGAGGCTGCTCCGGGATTGGTCGTCTCGGAGTACCAGCGCTTGATCGCCCGGCATCGTTCCGTCGAGGTAGTCGGCGCGGGTCGTGCTGAGGATGCCCTTGGAGTCGCAGCCGACGATGTCGCGTGACGCCGGCCTCGAGCAGGATCTTCGACACCGCGATGCCCGCGGCGCCCATGCCGGTCACGAGGACGCGCAGGTCCATCAGGTCGCGCCCCGGTGAGCTTGCAGGCGTTGAGGAGCGCGGCCAGGGTCGACGATCGCGGTGCCGTGCTGGTCGTCGTGGAAGACCGGGATGTCGAGCGTCTCCTTCAGGCGCTCCTCGATCTCGAAGCAGCGCGGCGCCGAGATGTCCTCGAGGTTGATGCCGCCGAAGCCGGGGGCGATCCGGATCGACCGTCTCGACGATCTCGTCCGGGTCCTTCGTGTCGAGGCAGATCGGGAAGGCGTCGACGCCGGCGAACTCCTTGAAGAGCATCGCCTTGCCCTCCATCACCGGCATTGCGGCCTCGGGTCCGATGTCGCCGAGGCCGAGCACGGCGGTGCCGTCGCTGACGACGGCGACCGTGTTGCGCTTGATCGTGTACTGGAAGGCCTTGCTCGCGGTCCTCGGCGATCGCGGTGCAGACGCGCGCGACGCCCGGCGTGTAGGCCATCGAGAGGTCGTCGCGGGTCTTCAGCGGGTGCTTGTTGTGCTGCTCGATCTTGCCGCCGACGTGCATCAGGAACGTGCGGTCGGTCGCGTCGACGACGCTGCGCGCCGTCGACGCCGTTGATCGCGGCGAGGATCTCGTCCCAGTGGTCGGCATCGTTGGCGTCCACCGTGACGTCGCGCACCAGCCGCTCGCCGACCTCGACGAGGTCGACCGCGCCGATGGTGCCGCCGGCGTCGCCGATGGCGCCGGCGACCCGCCCGAGCATGCCGGGGCGGTCTTCGATCTCGACGCGGATGGTGAGGCTGTACTGCGCGGACGGCGTGGCTCACGACCGCGCAGTCTACGTCGGGCGGCGCCGCCGGGCACCTGCGGTAGCGTCAGGCGCCCGTGCCCGACGAGCTGTACCTGATCGACGGCAACAGCCTCGCCTACCGTGCGTTCTTCGCGCTGCCGGAGTCCGATCGCCACGTCCAAGGGCCAGCCGACGAACGCCATCTTCGGGTTCGCGTCGATGCTCGTGAAGCTGCTCACCGAGCACGGGCAGAAGCCGACGATCGTCTGCTGGGACGCCGGGTCCTCCGGGCGCAAGGAGGTCTACCCCGACTACAAGGGCGACCGCGCGTCGCGGCCCGACCTGCTCAAGGAGCAGTGGCCGCACCTGGAGCCGCTGGTCGAGGCGTTCGGCTATCGCAACGTGTCGGTGCCCGGCTTCGAGGCCGACGACGTGATCGCGACGCTCGCCGAGCAGGCCCGCACCGCCGACCCGCCGGTCCCCGTGGTCATCGTCACCGGTGACCGCGACGCGTTCCAGCTGATCGACCCGGAGGGCCGGGTCCGCGTGATGGCGACCGCGCGCGGCATCACCGAGACCAAGCTCTACGACCACGCGGCCGTCGTCGAGCGCTACGGCATCGCGCCCGAGCTGGTCCCGGACTTCTACGGCCTCAAGGGCGACACGTCCGACAACATCCCGGGCGTCCCCGGGATCGGCGACAAGACCGCCGCCCAGCTCCTGCAGCGGTTCGGGACGCTCGAGGAGGTTCTCGCGAACGTCGACGACATCTCCGGAGCCAAGCGGCAGGAGAACCTGCGCGCGCACGCCGACGACGCCCGCATCAGCAAGGTGCTCGCGACGATGAATCGCGAGGTCCCGGGCGTGGTGCTCGACCCGGCGGCCGAGGTCGCGCGCGAGCCCGACCGCTCGCAGCTGCGCGAGACGTTCCGCGAGTTCGAGCTGCGCGACCCGCTGCGCCGGCTCGAGGAGGCGCTGGGCGACGACGCCGCCACGCCCGCGGCCGCGGACCGGGCGATCGCCGCCCGCGTGCGTGCGGGCTCGCCAGCGGACGCCGCCCGCCTGGGGGACGGCGAGGCGCCCGTCGCGCTGAGCCTGGTCCCGCCCGCGCAGGACGAGGGCGAGCTGTTCGCCCGCGAGGAATCGTGGCGCTTCGGCGTCGCGTGCGGGGAGGAGGTCGTGACCGGTGAGATCGACGGGCCGGCCGACATCGTCGCCGCGCTCGCCGTGCGGCCGGTCATCGCCCACGACGCGAAGGCGCTGGGCGTCGTGCCGCCCGTCCTGGCCCATGACACGCTGCTGGCGGCCTACCTCCTGGACCCGGCCCGCCGGGCCTTCCCGTTCCGCGAGCTGTGGGAGGAACGGGGCCTGACCACGAGCGTGGAGGAGGGCGCCGCGGCGGATGCGGTGCTGCTGCAGGCGCTCGCCGCGGCCCAGCGCGAGGACCTCGTCGCGCGCGACCAGGAGCGGCTGCTGGACGAGATCGAACTGCCGCTCGTCCAGGTGCTGCGCGCGATGGAGATCGCCGGGGTGCGGCTGAACACCGCGGCGCTCGGCGCGATCGGCGAGCGTGTCGCGGACGAGATCGCCGGCCTCGAGCGGCGGATCTGGGACCTCTGCGACGAGGAGTTCGTCATCGGCTCGCCGCAGCAGCTCGGAGCGGTGCTCTTCGACAAGCTCGGCCTGTCGAAGAAGCGGCGCGGCAAGACGGGCTTCTCGACCGACGCGCGCGTCCTGCAGTCGATCCGCGACGAGCACGAGGTGATCCCGCTGATCGAGCGCTGGCGCGAGCTCAACCAGCTGACGAAGACCTACCTGGACGTCCTGCCGGCGCTCGTCGACGAGGAGAGCCGGATCCACACGACGTTCGTGCAGGCGGTCGCCTCGACCGGCCGGCTCTCGTCGACGAATCCGAACCTCCAGAACGTGCCGGTGCGCACCCCGCTGGGCCGCGAGATCCGCGGATGCTTCGAGGCGGCGCCGGGCAGGATGCTGCTGGCCGCCGACTACTCGCAGGTCGAGCTGCGCGTGCTCGCCCACGTGGCGGACGAGCCGGTCCTGAAGGAGATCTTCATCCGCGGCGAGGACGTGCACACCGCGACGGCGCGGGAGGTCTTCCAGGTGGCCGAGGCCGACATCGACCCGGGCATGCGGTCGAAGGCGAAGATGATCAACTACGGCATCGTCTACGGCCTCACCGACTACGGCCTGGCGGACCGGCTGAACATCCCGCGCGAAGAGGCCAAGGAGTTCATCGACGCCTACCTGGAGCGCTTCGACCGCGTCCACGCGTTCATGACCGCGACGATCGAGCAGGCGACCGAGCAGGGATTCGTGACGACGCTGTTCGGGCGCCGGCGCACGATCCCGGAGCTGCGGGCGCGCAACTTCCAGGTGCGCTCGCTCGGCGAGCGCCTGGCGGTGAACACCGTCGTCCAGGGGACGGCCGCCGACGTCCTGAAGCTCGCGATGATCGGCGCGGCGCGCGCGCTGGCCGACGAGGGCCTGGCGACGCGCCAGATCCTGACGATCCACGACGAGCTGCTCTTCGAGGGACCGCCCGAGGAGATGGACGCCGTGCGCGCGCTCGCCGAGCGCGAGATGGTCGCGCCGTGGGGCGACCGCACGCCGCCGCTCGCGGTCGACGCCGGCGTCGGCCGCACGTGGCTGGAGGCCAAGTAGATGGACCGCACGTCGGCCGTGGTGTTCGTCGTCGCCGCCGGGGCCGCAGTCGGCGCGCAGGCGCCGATGAACGGCGCGCTCGGCAGCGTCGTCGGCTCCTGGCAGGCGGCGCTCGTGAACTTCGCGGTCGGCCTTGTGATCCTCACCGTGATCGTCGCGGTGGCGGCCGGCGGGTTCGGCGGGCTGCGCGAGATCCCGGACGCGCCGTGGTGGGCGCTCCTGGGCGGGGCGTGCGGCGTGGCGGTCGTGACGTCGTCGATCTTCGCCGTCGGGCACCTGGGCGCCGGCGGCGTGACGGCGGCCGTCGTCGCCGGGCAGCTGACGGCGTCGGTCGTGATCGACCGGTTCGGGCTGTTCGGCGTCACCGAGCGGCCGGTGACGGCGGGCAAGCTGCTCGGCGTCGCCCTGCTCGCCGTCGGCGTCTACCTCATCGTGCGCGAGCGGACGTGACCGGCGGCGGGCAGATCGCGCCGTAGCGCGAGAACGCCCGCGTCACGAAACCGGGCCTGCCGGCCGCCTTGAGCACGCTCGTCAGCAGCGGGTGCGGGTTCGCGCGGCCGACGAAGCGCTGCGCCCGCAGCATGCTCTCGTAGGCGTAGCGCTTGTCCTCGCAGGCGGCGGCGTAGCGCTGCAGCGCCTGCCCGCGGCTCTGCCGGCCCTCGAGCACGAGCCGCAGCTCGCTCCCGCAGACGGCGCCGAAGTGCAGCGCGGGCCGGATGCCCTCCGCGGTGGCGGGAAGGCAGTGGCCGGCGCTGTCGCCGACGAAGAAGACGTCGTCCTCGACCGGTGGGCGCATGCGATGGGGGATCCAGTTGCCCTGGTAGCCGACGGCGTCGAGCCCGAGGTCGTGCGCGAGCCGGACCGTGGGCTCGCGGACGTGGTCGCGCGGCTCGAAGGAGCCGATGCCGACGCGCACCTCGTCACCGGCGGGGAAGCTCCACGCGTACCCGCGGCGCACGTAGCGGGGGTCCAGCCACAGCTCCAGCTCGTCCCCGGACGCCGGAGGGTGCACCTCGAGCCCGCGGGAGAGCGTCGCCTTCGGCGGCTGGACGCGGCGGCGCGCGGTCGACAGGACGCGTCGCCAGCCGAGCGCGTCGACGAGCAGCGGCGAGGACAGCTCGCCGCGGTCGGTGTGCAGGACGAGCGCCTCGCCGGCGCCGGCGGCGCGCCCGTGGACGAGGGCGGTCTCGAAGCGCGCCGTGCCGCACTGCTCCCACAGGCCCCGGCACAGCTCGCGGTAGTCGAACGTCGAGAACGTCCACGGCAGCTCCCAGCGCAGCGTCGTCTCGGGCAGGTGGATGACGAGCGCCGGGAACGTCTGGCGGATCGTGCGCTCCAGGCCCAGCGCCTGGATCCACGCGGTCGGCGCGGCGCATGCGGACGTCTGGCGCTCGCCGATCTCGTAGCGGTCCAGGACCAGGACGTCGGCGCCGGATGTCGCGAGCTCGCGGGCCACGGCGAGCCCCGCGAAGGACGCGCCGCAGACGATCACATCGGCGGAGCCGGAGAGCGCCGAGCGCTCCGGACCCCGTTTCGTGGCGCGAACCGGCATTTCGGCGGGATTCTAGGCCGGGACGATCACGCTACCCTTGCCGGTCCAATGACCACCACCACCACCGACGCCCCCACCGAGGCCAAGGTCGTCCCCGGTTCGGACGGCCTGCTGCTCGACGTTGACGGGCAGATCGTCCCCAACTACGACGCCACCTTCACCTCCATCAAGGAGGGCGAGGTCGTCTCCGGCCATGTCGTGCGCATCGACAACGACGAGGTGCTCGTCGACATCGGCTACAAGAGCGAGGGCGTCATCCCCTCGCACGAGCTCTCGATCCGCAAGAACGTCGACCCGCACGACGAGGTCGAGATGGGCGAGGAGGTCGACGCGCTGGTCCTCACGAAGGAGGATCAGGACGGCCGCCTCATCATGTCCAAGAAGCGCGCCCGCTTCGAGAAGGCGTGGCGGCGCATCGAGGCGGCGGCCGAGTCCGGCGAGCCGGTCGAGGGCCACGTCATCGAGGTCGTCAAGGGCGGCCTGATCATCGACCTCGGGGTGCGCGGCTTCCTGCCCGCCTCGCTCGTCGACATCCGCCGCGTCGCGAACCTCGACGAGTTCCTGCACACGATGATCGAGTGCAAGGTCATCGAGCTCAACCGCTCGCGCAACAACGTCGTGCTGTCGCGGCGCGCCGTCCTCGAGGAGGAGCGCAAGGAGCAGCGCCAGGAGATCCTCGACAAGCTGCAGCCGGGCCTCGTCGTCGAGGGTCAGATCTCGAACATCGTCGACTTCGGCGCGTTCGTCGACCTCAACGGCATCGACGGCCTCATCCACATCTCCGAGCTCTCGTGGTCGCACGTCAACCACCCGAGCGAGATCCTCAACATCGGCGACACCGTGCAGGTCAAGGTGCTCGACATCGACCGCGACCGCCAGCGCATCTCCCTGGGCCTCAAGCAGACCCAGGCCGACCCGTGGCAGCGCGTCGTCGACACCTACCGGATCGGCGACGACCTCGAGGGCAAGGTCACGAAGGTCGTCACGTTCGGCGCGTTCGTCGAGATCCTCGACGGCGTCGAGGGCCTCGTGCACATCTCCGAGCTGGCGGCCCATCACGTCGAGAACCCGCGTGAGATCGTCGCGCCGGGTGACGAGATCAAGGTCAAGATCCTCGAGATCGACTCCGAGCGCCGGCGCCTGTCGCTGTCGGTCAAGCGGGTCGAGGGCCAGATCCTCTCCGCGCACGTCGGCGAGCCCGCGGGCGCGCTGGACGACGAGCCCGGCCTGAGCGAGGACGACTACGTCACCGCCCCGACCGAGGCCGCGCAGGACGCCGAGCTGACCGCCGAGGGTGAGGGCGAGGCGCAGGCCGAGGCCGTCGCCGACGAGGTCGCGGCCGAGGCCGTGGTCGAGGCGGATGTCGTCGCCGAGGAGCCCGAGGCTGCTGCCGAGCCCGAGCCCGAGGCTGAGGCCGCTGCCGAGCCCGAGGCCGCCGCCGAGCCTGAGGCCGCTGCCGAGCCCGAGGCGCCCGCCGAGCCCGAGGCTCCGGCGGAGCCCGAGCAGGCCTGACCGACGCGGCCGGCGCGCTGACCCCTGAGCCCGGGATCCCGTTCGTCGGACTGACCGGGGGCCTGGGCTCCGGCAAGTCCACCGCGCTCGCCGCGCTCGCGCGGCTGGGCGCGGCGACGCTCTCCACGGACGCCGTCGTCCACGAGCTGTACGCCGGGGACGAGGTCCGCGACGCGGTCGTCGCGCGCTGGGGTGCGGATGTCGCCCCGGACGGCGTCGTGGACCGCGCCGCGATCGCGCGCCGCGCCTTCGCCGACCCCGGCGAGCGGGCGTGGCTCGAGGGCCTGATCTGGCCGCTCGTGGCGGCGCGCGTCGTCGCGTTCCGCGAGGACTGCGAGCGGCGCGAGCCGCCGCCGCCCGCGGCTATCGTGGAGACGCCGCTGCTCTTCGAGGCCGGGATGGACGCGGCCTACGACGCGACCATCGCGATCGTCGCCGACGAGGCGATCCGCGCCGACCGCGCCGCGGCCCGCGGCCATGAGGCCGTCGACGAGCGCGCCGCCCGCCAGCTGACACAGGACGAGAAGGCGGCACGGGCCACGTACGTGGTGCGCAACGACGGGAGCGTCGACGACCTGCAGTCCGACCTCGCCGTCATCCTGAACCGCCTGCGCCGATGACGCCTCCACCGCAGACCGCCGCCCGACCCGCCCGCGCAGCAGCGCGCGGCCGGGAGCGCCACGGGCGCCGGCGTCTGCGCTGGCTCGTCGTCCTGCTGCTGCTCGCGGGAGCCGCGACGGCGCTCCTGTGGGGGACGTTCCACCAAGCGGTGCGCGAGATCGCGCTCCCGCTGCGCCACGAGGACATCATCCGCCAGCAGGCGCGCGACAAGAACCTCGACCCGGCGCTGATCGCCGCGGTCATCTACGCCGAGTCGCGCTTCGTCTCGGGGCGGACGTCCAGCGCCGGCGCCGAGGGGCTCATGCAGATCACGCCCGACACGGCGCAGGGCATCGCCAAGCGCTCGGGCGGGACGGCGTTCGTGCTCGAGGACCTCGCCACGCCGCAGGTGAACATCGCCTACGGCTCCTATCTCCTGCGCGAGCACCTGGACCGCTACGACGGGGACGTGGCGGCGGCGCTCGCCGCCTACAACGCCGGCCCGGGCAAGGCCGACGAGTGGGGCGGCGCGTCGCTGCGCGCCGAGGACATCCCCTACCCGGAGACCCGGGCGTACGTGGAGAAGGTCCTCGACGCGCAGCGGCAGTACCGCGAGCGCTACGCGCGCGAACTCGGGATCTGACTCAGCTCGCGGCCCGGTAGCTGAGGTTGTCGAGGTAGACGCGGACCTGGCCGGTGAACGTGAAGTCGTCCACGCCAGGATCCCGATCGACGTGAGCTGGGTCGGCGCGAGCTGGCTGAGCGAGTTGCTGTTGTTCCGCACGTAGAGCACCGTCCGCACGTTGCGCTCGGGGCGGACCGCCGTCGGCAGCGTGTCGAGGATGTCGTTGCAGCCCGGCATCGTGCACGTCACCTCGCCGCGGAAGTGGACGATGTCGTCGGCGCCCTTGAAGAACTGGCCGGGGGTGTTGTTCGGGTTCGTCGACCAGCCCGACCCGAGCTCCGTGGCGGTGAGCGTCGTCCATGCCGGCGGGTCGGCGAGCTTCGCCGTCGTGACGGAGCCGTCGGCGAGCTGGCCGGTGCCGATGGCGCCGGTGCCGATCGTCTGCGGCGTCGACGGGCCGGCCGGCCCGGCGGGACCCTGCGGGCCGGCGGCGCCCGGCGCGCCGGCCTGGCCGCGGAGCGACTTCTGCGCGGACTTCGACAGGTCGGCGACGGCGAGCGTGCCGTTCTTGACCTTCGCCGAGGTGACGGCGTTCTTCTTGATCTGCGTCGCTCCGACGCTGTTCTTCGGGAGCTTCGTGACGGCGTAGCTCGTGCCGCCGAGTGCGATGAACAGCGCGACGAGCGCGATGAGGGTGGCGGGCGACGGGCGCCGGACCTTGAGCATGCGTGCTTCCTTCTGACGGGTTGGTGGGACGGCGACAGGCTAGGACGCCGGCCCGCCGGCTTGTGTGACAAGCGTCGCCCCGGCGCCATCTAGGCTGTCCGGGTGCCGCCGTTTCGCCTCGACACCGCCTTCACGCCGACCGCCGACCAGCCGCGCGCCATCGACGAGATCGCGGCGGCCGTGACCGAGGGGGAGCGCTTCACGACCCTGCTCGGCGCGACCGGCACCGGCAAGACGATGACGATGGCCGCGATGATCGAGCGCCTGCAGCGGCCCGCGCTCGTCATGGCCCACAACAAGACCCTCGCCGCGCAGCTCTGCAACGAGTTCCGCACGTTCTTCCCCGACAACGCGGTCGAGTACTTCGTCAGCTACTACGACTACTACCAGCCCGAGGCGTACGTCCCGAGCAAGGACCTCTACATCGAGAAGGACTCGGCGATCAACCAGGAGGTCGACCGCCTGCGCCACGCTGCGACGGCGGCGCTGTTCGCCCGGCGCGACGTGATCATCGTCGCCTCGGTCTCCGCGATCTACGGCATGGGCTCGCCGGACACCTACGACGCGAACGTCCAGATCCTCACGCGCGGCGGGACGGTCGACCGCGACGAGCTGCTGCGCAAGCTCGTCTCGATCCAGTACACCCGCAACGACGTCGCGCTCGGGCGCGGGACCTTCCGCGTGCGCGGCGAGGCGCTGGAGGTCTTCCCGGCGGACGCGGAGACGGCGTTCCGCGTCACGCTGTTCGGCGACGAGGTCGAGCGGCTGCAGCGGTTCGACCCCCTGACCGGCGAGCTGCTCGAGGACGACCTGGAGCACGTCGCCGTCTGGCCCGCGACGCACTACAACGTCAAGGAGGGGGTCGATGGAGCGCGCGGTCGAGGAGATCGGCGCGCGAGCTGAACGCGCGCTGCGCCGAGCTGGAGGCCGAGGGCAAGCTGCTGGAGAGCCATCGGCTGCGCCAGCGCACCCAGTACGACATGGAGATGCTGCGGGAGATGGGCTTCTGCAACGGCATCGAGAACTACTCGCGGATCCTCGACGGCCGCGAGCCCGGCGACCGCCCGTACTGCCTGATCGACTACTTCCCCGACGACTTCGTCTGCTTCATCGACGAGTCCCACCAGACCGTCCCGCAGATCGGCGCGATGTACGAGGGCGACCGCAGCCGCAAGAGCACGCTCGTCGACTACGGCTTCCGCCTGCCGAGCGCGCTCGACAACCGCCCGCAGACGTTCGACGAGTTCCTCTCGATCACGCCGACAGATCGTGTTCGTCTCCGCGACGCCCGGGCAGTTCGAGCGCGTCGCGCGCGGCGCGCATCGTCGAGCAGATCGTCCGGCCGACCGGGATCGTCGATCCCGCCGTCGAGGTGCGCGAGACGCAGGGCCAGATCGACGACCTCATGAACGAGATCCGGGTGCGCGTCGATCGCAACGAGCGCGTGCTCGTCACGACGCTCACGAAGAAGATGAGCGAGGACCTGACCGACTACCTGCTCGAGATGGGCTTCCGCGTGCGCTACCTGCACAGCGAGGTCGACACGCTGGAGCGCATCCAGATCATCCGCGACCTGCGGCTGGGGGAGTACGACGTGCTCGTCGGCGTCAACCTGCTGCGCGAGGGGCTCGACCTGCCCGAGGTCTCGCTCGTCGCGATCCTCGACGCCGACAAGGAGGGCTTCCTGCGCGGCGAGACCTCGCTGATCCAGACGATCGGCCGCGCGGCGCGCAACGTCGACGGCCGGTGCTGATGTACGCCGACAAGGAGACGGACGCGATGCGCGCCGCGCTGTCGGAGACCGACCGCCGCCGCGCGATCCAGCTCGCCTACAACGAGGAGCACGGCATCACCGCGGCGTCGATCGTCAAGGGCGTGAGCGACATCGCCGAGTTCCTGCACGTCCGATCGCAGCAAGACGCCCAAGCGCCGCCGGCGCGGGGAGCGCGTCAAGACGAAGGACATGGGCCCGACCGAGCTCGAGCGCACGATCGTCGAGCTCGAGGAGGAGATGCTCGCCGCCGCGGACGAGCTGCGCTTCGAGTACGCCGCGCGGCTGCGCGACGAGCTGCGCGAGCTGCGCCGCGAGCTGGAGGCCGTGCGGGCGATGGGGCTCGAGGCCGTCAGCGAGGACTGACGCGGCCGGTGCAGGACGCACTGCTGGACTGGTACGCCGTCGCCCGCCGCGACCTCCCCTGGCGGCGCACGACGGACCCGTACGCGATCCTCGTCTCGGAGGTCATGCTCCAGCAGACGCAGGTGGCGCGGGTCGTGCCGCGCTACGAGGCGTGGCTGGAGCGCTGGCCGCGACGAGGACGCGCTCGCCGCGGCGCCGCGGGCGCGACGTCCTGGCCGCGTGGGTGGGCTGGGCTACAACACGCGGGCGGTCCGGCTGCAGGAGGCCTGCCGCGTCGTCGCGCGCGACGGCTGGCCGCGGACCGCCGCGGGCCTGCGAGCGCTGCCGGGCGTCGGCCCGTACACCGCGGCGGCGGTCGCCGCGTTCGCGTTCGGCGAGCAGGTCGCCGCCGTCGACACGAACGTGCGCCGGGTCGCGGAACGACTGGGCAGGGGGACGCCCGAGGAGCTCCTGCCCGCCGGGCGCGCGCACGACTGGAACCAGGCGATGATGGAGCTCGGCGCGACGCGTGTGCGGCGCGCGGGCCGTGCGCGCTGCGCTGCGTGTCCGGTGGCGGCGTGGTGTGCCTCGCGCGGGCGCGTCGTCGGTCGCCGCGCGCGCGGCGCCGGCGACCCGCGAGCGGTTCGAGGACTCCACCCGCTGGGTCCGCGGGCGGATCGTGGCGGCGCTCGCCGCGGGCGACGGGCTGCCCGACGGGATCGGTCCCGAGCGCCTGGAGCCCGCGCTCGCCGGCCTGGTGCGCGACGGGCTGGTCGTCGTCGAGCCCGCCGGCGCCCGGCTGGCCTGAGGCGCGGCGGGCGCGGCCCCCGCTACGCTGCGGCCGATGACGGACCCCGCCGCCCAGGCCGACGGACCGCGCGACGACGGCGCTCGAGCGTCTCGAGGCGCTGGAGCGGGAGCTGGACGCGCTCGGCGAGATCGTGCGCCAGCGCGTCGCGCTGCTGCGCGCCGAGATCGCCCATGCGCGCGGGAGCGTCCACGAGCTGCACGCGCAGGCGGCGCCGCCGGCCGAGCTGGAGACCTTCGACGACGCCGGCGTCCCCCCGGCGGAGCCGGTCGCCGCCCATCCGGAGCCGACGCCGCTCGCCGAGCCGCCCGTCGGCGGCGACGCGCCCGAGGGAGCGGAGGACGGCGCGCGACTCGTGGCCCTCGACCTCGTGACGCGGGGCACCGATCGCGACGAGGCCCTCCTGCGTCTCGCGGACAGCTTTCCCGGGGTCGACGCCGCGCGCGTCTACGACGACGCCGCAGCCGCGCTCGGCGCCTAGACGGGCCGGCAGCTGACGGCGCTGCGGTCGAGCACGCGACCGCCGTCGGCGACCAGCTCGATCGTCGCGCGCCCGCGGGTGAGGCGCATCCTGGCACCGCCGGTGTTGAACCGGTTGGTGTAGCGCACGCCGGCGGCCGATCGGCGGGGGAGGGGAACGTTGGGCCGGCCGCCCGCCCCCGAGACGATCTGGCGCAGCCCGTCGACGTCGGCGAAGCGCTGGAGGTCGTGATCGTGACCCGACAGGACGATGCGGGCATGCCCGCGCGAGGGCGTCCCAGACGCGGTGCCATGTCGTGCCTGGTCGCCGTGCCAGCCGGTGCTGAAGCGCGGCCGGTGCCAGATGGCGATCCGGCACGTCCCCGGCCGCCGCGTCGCGCGGGCGAGCCATCGGGCCTGCGCCGAGCCGGTTCCGTGCGGGGCCTCGCTGTTGAGGGAGAGCACCTCCCAGCCGGCGCCGAGCGGCACGCGCCGCCAGTCCGGGACGCTGCGTCCGAGGCGCTCGCGCCAGTACGGCCGGTACCCGGTGTCGCGATTGCCCCACTCGTGGTTGCCCGGCGTCGGGATCGGTCCGCCGCGCGAGCGCTCCCCAGAGCGGGTCGTATCCGGTGCGGAACTCGCTCGCCGTGCCCTTCTCGTAGACGTCTCCGAGGTAGAGGAAGCGGTCCATCGGCTGGCGCCGCGACGAACGCCGCCAGGCTGCGGGCGCGCCGGCTCGCATCCGCATCCCCGACCGCCCAGATCGTGACGGCGCGCGTCGGGCCCGCGGCGGCCGTTCCGCCCGACCCGGCGGAGGTCCCGCAGGCGAGCGCCGCCGCGGCGAGCAGGGCGGCGGCGATGGCGGCCAGGGTGAGTCGCACCCTCCCAGTCTCGCGCGCGGGGGCGACGTCCGCGCCACCGGCACCGTGGGACACGAACGTCTGTTCGCCCGTGTAGCATCGATGTGGATGCCGCCTTCCAACGCGATCGTCGTCTCCGGCGCGCGTGAGCACAACCTGAAGAACGTCTCCCTCGAGCTGCCGCGCGACGCGCTGGTGGTGATCACCGGCCTGTCCGGATCCGGGAAGTCCTCGCTCGCCTTCGACACGATCTACGCCGAGGGCCAGCGGCGCTACGTCGAGTCGCTCAGCGCCTACGCGCGGCAGTTCCTCGGGCAGATGGACAAGCCGGACGTCGACTCGATCGAGGGGCTCTCGCCGGCGATCTCGATCGACCAGAAGACCACCTCGCGCAACCCGCGCTCGACGGTCGGCACCGTCACGGAGATCTACGACTACCTGCGGCTGCTGTGGTCGCGCGTCGGGCACCCGCACTGCGTCACCTGCGGCGCGCCGATCGCCGGCCAGTCGGCCGAGCAGATCATCGACCAGGTCATGGAGCTGGACGAGGGCACCCGCTTCATGGTGCTGGCGCCGATCGTGCGCGGCCGCAAGGGCGAGTACGGCAAGCTGCTGGAGGAACTGCGCGTCGACGGGTTCGCACGCGCGAAGGTCGACGGCGAGCTGCGCGGCCTCGACGAGGAGATCGAGCTCGACAAGAAGTTCAAGCACGACATCTCGGTCGTCGTCGACCGGCTCGTGATGCGCCCCGACCTGCGCAAGCGGCTGGCGGACTCGATCGAGACGGCGGTCGGCCTCGCCGACGGGATCGTCGAGGTCGAGATCGTCCCGCGCGAGGGCGACGGGACGCAGCCGCAGGTGCTGACCTTCTCCGAGAAGTTCGCCTGCCTGAAGTGCGGGACCTCGATGCCGGAGCTCGAGCCGCGGATCTTCTCCTTCAACTCGCCGCACGGCGCTTGCGAGCGCTGCACCGGCCTGGGGTCGCAGATGGAGATCGACCCGGACCTCGTGGTGCCCGACCCGACGCTGTCGCTCGGCGACGGCGCGCTCGCGCCGTGGGCCGCGAGCGCGTCGCAGTACTACGAGCAGATCATGCTGGCGCTCGCCGACCAGTACGACGTCGACCTCGACACGCGCTGGCAGGACCTCCCGCCGGAGCGACCGCGACCTGTTCCTCCACGGGACCGACGGCGAGCGCGTGCTCGTGACGTACAAGAACCGCTACGGGCGCGAGCGCTCGTACGCGACGCGCTTCGAGGGGATCGTCCCGAACCTCGAGCGCCGCTACCGCGAGACCGACTCCGATCAGATGCGCGAGAAGATCGAGGAGTTCATGGCGGTCGTCCCGTGCCCCTCGTGCAAGGGCTCGCGGCTGCGACCCGAGTCGCGCGCCGTGCTCGTCGGCGGGATGGCGATCCACGAGTTCACGGCACTGTCGGTGCGGCAGGCGCGGCGCTGGCTCGACGAGGTCGTGCTCACCGAGACCGAGCGGCACATCGCACGGCTCGTCTTCCGCGAGATCGAGGAGCGGCTGCGCTTCCTGGAGGACGTCGGGATCGGCTACCTGAGCCTCGACCGCGCCGCCGCGACGCTCTCGGGCGGCGAGGCGCAGCGCATCCGGCTGGCCACGCAGATCGGCTCGGCACTCGTCGGGGTCCTCTACGTCCTGGACGAGCCGTCGATCGGCCTGCACCAGCGCGACAACAGCCGCCTCATCGGGACACTCGAACGGCTGCGCGACCTGGGCAACACCGTCATCGTGGTCGAGCACGACGAGCAGACGATGCGCGCGGCCGACCACCTCGTCGACCTGGGCCCGGGCGCGGGCGAGCACGGCGGACGGATCGTCGCCGCCGGGACCGCCGCCCAGGTGCAGAAGGTCCGCGCCTCGCTGACCGGGCAGTTCCTCGCGGGGACGCGCGTCGTCGAGGTGCCGGACACGCGCCGCAAACCGTCGGGCACACTCGAGATCCGCGGCGCCCGGCAGCACAACCTGCGCGGGGTCGACGTGAAGGTGCCGCTGGGCGTCCTGACCTGCGTGACCGGCGTGTCGGGGTCGGGGAAGTCGACGCTCGTCAACGAGGTGCTCTTCAAGTCCGTCGCCAACCGGCTGATGCGCGCCCGCCAGCGCCCGGGCGCCCACACCGCCGTGCTGGGGCTCGACCAGCTCGACAAGATCATCCAGGTCGACCAGTCGCCGATCGGCCGCACGCCGCGGTCCAACCCGGCCACCTACACCGGCCTGTTCGACGTCATCCGCGACCTCTTCAGCAAGACGCCCGAGGCCAAGGCGCGCGGCTACAAGCCCGGCCGCTTCTCGTTCAACGTCAAGGGCGGGCGCTGCGAGGTCTGCAAGGGCGACGGGCAGATCAAGATCGAGATGCACTTCCTGCCGGACGTCTACGTCCCGTGCGAGCAGTGCCACGGCAAGCGCTACAACCGCGAGACGCTCGACATCCGCTTCAAGGGGAAGACGATCGCGGACGTCCTCGACATGCCCGTCGAGGAGGCGCTGGAGTTCTTCCGGCACATCCCGAAGATCCACCGGCGCCTCGACACGCTGAACGACGTGGGGCTCGGATACATCCGCCTGGGCCAGCCGGCGACGACCCTGTCGGGCGGCGAGGCGCAGCGGGTGAAGCTCGCGACCGAGCTCTCGAAGGTCGCGACCGGCCGCACCCTCTACATCCTCGACGAGCCGACGACCGGGCTGCACTTCGCCGACGTCCAGAAGCTCTTGGAGGTCCTGCACCGGCTCGTGGACTCCGGCAACTCGATCGTCGTGATCGAGCACAACCTCGACGTCATCAAGACCGCCGACCGTGTCATCGACATGGGCCCCGAGGGCGGGGAGGAGGGCGGCACCGTCGTCGCCCAGGGCACGCCCGAGGAGGTCGCCGGGACCCCCGGGTCGCACACCGGGGAGTTCCTCGCCGACCTCGTGACGCCGGCCGCGCCGAAGGCCCGCCGTGCGACGCCGCGGCGCAGATCAGGGGCGGCGAAGGCGGCCGCCTGAACCATGAGCACACCCGCAAGGAGACCGTGATGATCACCAAGCTCGACTTCATCGGCATCCCCTCGCAGGACGCCGAGCGCTCGCGCGCGTTCTACGGCGACACGCTCGGGCTGCGCCCGGACGACTCGTCGCAGTACGAGTTCTGGGTCGGGGACACGTGCTTCGCCATCTGGGAGCCCGAGAGGCAGGGCATGCCGTTCGCGCCGCAGAAGAACGCGCACCCGGCGCTGCACGTCGACGACGTCGCCGCGGCGCGTGCCGCGCTCGAGGCCAAGGGCGTGGAGTTCTACGGCGAGACCTTCGACACCGGCGTCTGCCACATGGCGTTCTTCACCGACCCCGACGGCAACGACCTGATGCTCCACCACCGCTACGTCCCGCACGGCTGATCGCGTGCCGCCCGTCGCCGATCTGAAGCTCTGGCTCGTGAAGTGGCGCTGGTACCAGCGCTCGCGGCTGCCGTGGAACCGCCTGGCGCTGCACCGGGAGTTCGCCGCGCGCCGCGCGTTCGCCAAGGGGCCGGTCAACGGCGAGGTCCTCGAGCTGTTCCGCGAAGGCCGGCTCGAGATCGGCGAGGGGACGCTCCTGGAGCCGAACGTCTGGCTGACGGGCGGCGAGTCCGGGCGGATCCGGATCGGCGACGGTGTCTTCCTCAACCAGGGCGTGATGGTCGCGGCGGTCGACCTCGTCGAGATCGGCGATCACTGCATGGCGGCCAACGGCTGCATGATCACCGACGGCAACCACCGCTTCGACGACCCCACCAAGCCGGTCACGTGGCAGGGGTTCGACTCCAAGGGGCCGACGCGCCTGGGCAGCAACGTCTGGCTCGGCGCGAACGTTGTGGTGACCAGCGGCGTCACGATCGGGGACCGCTGCGTCGTGGGCTCCAACAGCGTCGTGACCCGTGATCTGCCGCCCGGCACCATCGCGGCGGGCTCGCCGGCGGTGGTGCTGAAGGAGATCGCGTTCCGGGAGGCGGACGACGAGGGGTGAGGCCCCGGCGTGGTGCCGGGGCGGAGATCGTCCTGCGTTGAGGCCCCGGCGTGGTGCCGGGGCGGAGATCGTCCTGCGTTGAGGCCCCGGCGTGGTGCCGGGACTCGGAGATTGCATCGGTCCGGCTTCGCCGGCCCGTCCTGCCAGGGGGCCGTGCCTTGGGGGCCGTGCCTACACCGGGTGAGCGATCCCCGGATCGTGCTCCGCGAGTGCGGCGCGGAAGTCCTGGAGCTCCGATTCGTCGATCGAGTAGCCGTGCTCCGGGCCCGGATACGTCCGGTCGCGCACGTCGCGCGTGTACGCGGACACGCCGGCGACCATGTCGTCGAGCAGGTTCGCGTAGCGCTTGACGAAGCGCGCTCCGAGCCCCTCGCGGATCCCGAGCAGGTCGTGGAACACGAGGACCTGGCCGTCGACGGCCGGGCCCGCGCCGATCCCGATCACCGGGATCTGCATGTGCGGCATCAGCTCCTGCGCGACGGCGGACGGGATCGCCTCGAACACGATCGAGAAACAGCCGGCCTCCTGCAGCGCGAGCGACTCGCGGGCGATGCGGTTCGCCGCCGCGGCGCTGCGGCCCTGGGCCTTGTAGCCGCCGAGCGCGGTCGAGGTCTGCGGCGTCAGGCCGACGTGGCCCATCACCGGAATGCCGGCGCGCACGATCGCGCGCGCCCGGGCGACCGACGTCTCGCCGCCGCCCTCGAGCTTCACGGCGTCGCAGCCCGCCTCCTTCACGAACCGCAGCGCCGTCTGCACGGCCTGCTCGTCGCTGACCTCGTAGGACCCGAACGGCAGGTCGCCGACGAGGAACGGGGTGCGCAGCCCGCGGCGCACGGCACGCGCGAGCACGAGCAGCTCGTCGAGCTCGACCGCCACCGTCGACGGGTAGCCCAGGACGGTCATCGCGCCCGAGTCGCCCATGAGGACCAGGTCCACGCCGGCGCCCTCGGCCGCCAGAGCGCTGGGGTAGTCGTACGCGGTGACCATCACGATCGGCTCGCCCATGTGCTTCTTCTCCAGCAGACGCGGCAGCGTCATCGGGAGGCTGGATGCGTCGGGCGGGACGGGCATGTCGGAGGGCATGGTGGACATGGAGGGGCTCCTCAGCTCATGAGGGTCGACGCCGCCGTGACGGTCGCCGCCCTCGTCTCAGGGACGGAGGGGGTGGTCGGGGAGATGGCGGCCGGTGCGTGCGCCGCGAGGTTGTCGATCAGGCGCACGTCGCCGACGCGCGCCGCGGTCAGCAGGAGGACGTCGCCGCGCAGCTCGCCCGCCGGGGCGAGCGACAGCGGATCGACGGCCTCGAAGTACTCGGGGTCGGCACCGCCGGCGCGCAGGGCGTCGAGCCCGGCCGCCGACGCGGCGGCCGCGGTCGTGATGCGGCCGTCGGCGATCGCCTCGGCGACGTCGCCCAGGGCGCGCGACAGCGCGAGTGCCCGCTCGCGCTCGTCCGGCGCGAGCCGGGCGTTGCGGCTGGACAGCGCCAGCCCGTCGGCGTCGCGGACGGTCGGGCAGACGACGATCCGCATCGGGAGATTCAGGTCCCGCGTCATCTGCGTCACGACGGCCGCCTGCTGGGCGTCCTTGCGCCCGAAGTAGGCGGCGTCGGGGCTGACCATCGCCAGCAGCTTGGCCACGACGGTGGTGACGCCGTCGAAGTGGCCGACGCCGCGATGCGCGCCCTCGAGCGTCTCGGTGAGCGGGCCGCGCACCGTCACCGTCGTCGCGAACCCGTCGGGGTAGACCTCGGCGACCGCAGGCGTGAAGACGACGTCCGCGCCGGCGCCGAACGCCACCTGCGCGTCGGCGTCCGCCAGGCGGGGGTAGGCGGCGAGGTCGGCGGGGTCCTCGAACTGCGTCGGGTTGACGAACACCGAGACCACGACGACGTCGTGCTCGGCACGGGCGCGTTCGATCAGCGCGCGGTGGCCGTCGTGGAGCGCGCCCATCGTGGGCACGAAGCCGATGGTCCGCCCGGCGCGCCTGGCCGGGGCAAGGGCGTCCCGCAGATCGGCGGTCGACCGGGCGATCACCCGCGCGGACGGCGCGTCGCGGCCCGCGAGGGCGCGGGCGCGGTCACCCAGGACGTCGAAGAGGGGGAGCAGCTCGGGTGCGCGTGCGGAGACCGCGGCGCGCTGGATCGCGACGGTCTCCTCGTCGCCGCGCGCGATCGGCCCGGTCAGGGCGCGCCGGCCGCCGTCGCGGACCCAGTTCTCGACGCTCGCGCGGACGAGCGGGACCAGCGCCTCGCGCGGGACGCCCGCGCTCGCCGCCAGGCGCTCGGCGTCGGCCTCGAGCGCGACGAGCAGGTTCGACGCGATCGCCGCGGCGGCGTGATAGGCGGCGCGGTCCTCGTCGGCGACGGTGAACGGCGTCATCCCGAGGCACTCGGCGAGGTGCCGGGCGAGTGACCGGGCGCGGTCGCTGGAGCCGGCGATCGCGCAGCCGGCGCCCGTGAAGTCGGCACCGGACGCCGGGACGGTCATCAGCGGATGCAGGCCGAAGCCCTCGTGCCCGTCCAGGACGCCCAGCCCGGTCGCGCCCGAGCAGTGGCCGACGAGGACGCCGGGGGTGACGCAGGCGGCCGCGGCGGCGATCTGGGCGTCCGGGACGCAGAGCAGGACGGCGTCTGCGCTCGAGCCGTCGAACCCGCGCCCGTGCGGGCCGTCCACCGGGATTCCGGCGTCGCGCAGCGCGGCGGCGAGCGCCGTACCGAGTCGGCCTGCGCCGACGATGGCGATGCGAGGGCTGATGTCGGTCCAGTTCCCCATCGGGATACCGGTCGCGGTCTGGTGAGAGGCTCCGAAAACGCTGCATTCCGGGGTCCGGCCCATGAAGGTGACGGCCCCGTCACAGAGAACGGTATCACCCCCTGCGGGCGCCGCCCCAGGCCAGCCGAGGAGGCCAGGTAGCATCGGCCGCGATGGCCGTCCCGGACACCGCCCAGGAGCGCCGCGAGGTCCTCACCGAGGTCTACCGTGAGGCCCGTGCCTGCGAGCGCTGCCCGCACCTGGCGCAGACCCGGACACAGGTCGTCTTCGGGGCCGGGAACGCCGACGCCGACCTCCTGTTCGTGGGCGAGGCGCCCGGCGCGGACGAGGATCGTGACGGCGTCCCGTTCGTCGGGCGCGCGGGAAAGCTCCTCACCGAACTGCTCGCGGGGATCGGGATCGCCCGCGAGGACGTGTTCATCGCCAACGTGCTCAAGTGCCGCCCACCGGAGAACCGCAACCCGACCGCCCCGGAGATCGCCAACTGCTCGGAATGGCTGTTCCGCCAGCTCGAGCTGATCCAGCCGACCGTCGTCGTGACGCTCGGGAACTTCGCGACGAAGCTCCTGCGCGACGACCAGACGTCGATCACGAAGATCCACGGGCAGGCGGAGGTGCGCGTCATCGGGCGCCGTGCCGTCCGCCTCTTCCCGGTCCTGCACCCGGCGGCCGCGCTGTACACGCCCTCCAACCGTGAGGTCCTCGCAGCCGACTTCGCGCTGATCCCGGGCCTCGTCGCACTCGGTCCTCCGGCACAGCCCGGCGCGGACGCTCCGGAGCCGGAGCCCCGGCATGAGCCCGAGCCCGCCGCCGAGCCCGCGGCGGTCCCCGCGGCGCCGGTCCCGGACGCCGCGGCCCTGGACGACAGCCAGCTCGGGCTGTTCTGATGCGGGCGGTGCTCGAGGGGCCACAGGCGACCGAGCGGCTCGCGGCGGACCTCGCCGCGGATCTGAGGCCCGGGGACGTCGTCCTCATCTCCGGGGATCTCGGCGCCGGCAAGACGACGTTCGTCCGCGGCGCGTGCCGCGGCCTCGGCGTGACCGACCGCGTGACGAGCCCGACGTTCACCATCGCGCGCCGCTACGAGTCCGGCCGCGTCCCGGTCTCCCACCTGGACCTCCACCGGCTGGCGGGCGCGCCCGAGGGCGACCCGGAGCTGCTCGAGGACGAGATCGGGCCCGACCGGGTCGCGTTCGTCGAGTGGCCGGACGCCGGCGGCGCGCCCCTCGGCGACGCGCGCGTCGCCGCCCGCGTGCTGATCGAGCACGACGGTCCGGACCGGCGCATCGTCACGATCGATCGACCCGCGCCGTGAGCGTCGTCCTCGCGTTCGACACCGCGACCCGCGCGACCGTCGTCGGCGCGGGCGGCCCGGACGACGCCGCCGAGCGCCGCGACGACCCCGCCGCCGGCGTCCGGCCAGGGCATGCACAGCGGCTGCTGGAACTCTGCGAGGAGGCCCTGGCGGCCATCGGCGCGGGGTGGGGGGACGTGACCCGCATCGGGGCCGGGGTCGGGCCGGGGACGTTCACCGGCCTGCGCATCGGGATCGCGACCGCCCGCGCGCTGTCGGCGGCCCGTGACGTCGAGGTCGTCCCGGTCTCGACGCTCGCGGCGCTCGCCCGCGGCGCCGATCCGGCCGGCGACGTCCTGGCGGTCATCGACGCGCGCCGCGGCGAGGCCTTCGCCGCGCCGTTCCGCGCCGGCGTCCCCGGCGCCCCGCCGGCGGCGGTGGCCCCCGAGGCGCTCGCGGGGCTCGCCGCGCCCGGATGGCTCGCGGTCGGCGACGGCGCGGTCCGCTACCGGGCGGCGCTGGCGGCCGGCGGGCTCGACGTCCCGCCCGACGAGGACCCGCGCCAGCGCGTGACGGGCTCCGCACTCGTGCACCTGGCCGCGGCGGGAACACCCGTCGCCGTCGCTACGCTCGTTCCCGACTACGTGCGTCTTCCCGACGCGGAGCTGCACCGGCGCCGCGCCGCCGCGGACCCGTGACCGACGTCGCGCTCGACATCCGCCGCCTCACCTATGCGGACCTTCCGCAGGTGATCGCCATCGAGCGTCGGGCCTTCCCGACGCCGTGGTCGCTGGCGATGTTCGTGCTGGAGCTCAGCAAGCCGGGCGGCGAGTGCCTGGCGGTCCGGCGCGACGGGGCGCTCACCGGATACGTGATCTGCTCGCGCTACGAGGACGTCTGGCACATCATGAACGTCGCCGTCGATCCCCGGCAGCGGCGCCAGGGCATCGCGACCGCGCTGCTGGACGAGCTGATCGGCCGGCTCGGCGAGGACGCCCGCATGACGCTCGAGGTCCGGCCGTCGAACAGCAGTGCGATCGCGCTGTACGAGCGCTTCGGCTTCCTCGGCGCCGGAACGCGGCGCCGCTACTACCAGGACAACGGCGAGGACGCGCTCATCATGTGGCGCACACCGGCCACGCGGGAGGGGCGCCTGGACGACGTCCCCAACCCCGGTCCCGTCCCGTCGACGTGAGCGCCGCAGGGCCGATCCTCGCGATCGAGACGAGCTGCGACGACACCTGCGCGGCCGTCGTGACCCGCCACGGCGAGATCCGCTCGAGCATCGTCTCCTCCCAGCACGAGCACGACCGCTTCGGCGGGGTCGTTCCGGAGATCGCCGCGCGCCGCCACCTGGACCTCCTGACACCGGTCGTCGACGCGGCGCTCACGGAGGCCGGCGCCACGCTCGACGACGTCGGCGCCGTCGCGGTGACCGCCGGTCCCGGGCTCGTCGGCGCGCTGCTCGTCGGGATCGCCGGCGCGAAGGCCATCGCCGTCGCGCGCGGACTGCCCCTGTACGCGGTCGACCACCTGCAGGGGCACGTCTCGGCGAACTTCGCCGCGCCGGACCCGTTCGAGCCGCCGTTCGTGTGCCTGGTCGCCAGCGGCGGGCACACCTTCCTCGCCCACGTCACGAGCCGGACCGCCTTCACGGTCCTCGGCGCGACGCTCGACGACGCCGCCGGGGAGGCGTTCGACAAGGGGGCGCGGATGCTCGGGCTCCCGTTCCCCGGCGGCCCCCACCTGCAGCGGGCCGCCGAGGGCGGTGATCCGCAGGCGTTCGCGTTCCCGCGCGCCGCCGGCGTGCCCGGCCTGGACTTCAGCTTCGCGGGGCTCAAGACGTCGCTCCTCTACACCGTCCGCGATCTCGGCGAGGAGGAGGCGGCGCGCCGCCGCGCCGATCTCGCCGCGTCGTTCCAGGAGGCGATCGTGGACGCGCTCGCCCAGCGGGTCGCCCGCGCGCTCGAGCAGACCGGCCTGGACCGCCTGGCGATCGGCGGCGGGGTCGCGGCGAACGGCCCGCTGCGGGAGCGCCTGGCCGGGCTCGGCGCCGTGACGCACGTCCCGGCTGCCGTGCTGTGCACCGACAACGCCGCGATGATCGCGCTCGCCGCGCTGGACGGCGAGCCGCTGGACCACGCGGCGGCGCTGGCGCTGGACGCCTTCGCGACCGGCGAGCGCGGGCTGTGATGGCGGACGTCACGGTCCACGTCCGCGCGGGCTGCCACCTCTGCGACGACGCGCTCGCCGTGCTCGGGCGCCTGCGCGCCGAGCACGGGTTCTCCCTGCACGTGGTGGACATCGAGTCCGACGACGTGCTCCACGCCCGCTACCTGGAGCGGATCCCCGTGATCGCCCTCGACGGCGAGGAGCTCTACGACTTCACCGTGGACGAGGCCGACCTGACGCGGCGGCTGCGGGCGGTAGAGTCGCCGGGAGCATGAGCATCGGGGAGATCGATCGCGCCGAGCCCCACGGGGTCGATGGCGAGCCGCAGGCCGAGCGGCTCTCGCTCGGCGTCGCCGCGCGCCTTTCGCGCTACCTCCAGGTCCTCACGCAGGCCAAGAAGATGGGCCGCGAGACGATCTCCTCGCAGGAGCTCTCGGACTACACGCACGTGAACTCGACGCAGATCCGCCGTGATCTCTCCGGGTTCGGCAAGTTCGGCAAGCGCGGCGTCGGGTACAACGTCGACTCGCTCGTCACGCAGATCCGGCGGATCCTGCAGACCGGCGGCCAGCACAACATCGCGCTGTTCGGGGCGGGCCACCTCGGCAAGGCGATCGCCTCCTCGGACATCTTCGCCGACCACGGCTTCAACGTCGTCGCGATCTTCGACGCCGACCCGCGCAAGGTCGGCACGAGCGTCGGCGGGCAGAAGGTCCGCGACATCGCCGACCTCCCGCAGGTGGTGGAGGACGAGGGCATCGTCGTCGGCGTGCTCGCCGTCCCGACGGTCGCCGCGCAGCCGCTCGCCGACGAACTGGTGGGCGCCGGGGTGCGGATCATCTTCAACTACTCCGACGCGCTGCTCCAGGTGCCGCCGGACGTGACCGTCCACACGTCGAGCCCCGCCGTGGACCTGCTCCACGCGCTCTACTTCTACCTGTCATGAGCCTCGACCTCGACGGGGCCGAGCGGGCCTTCGCGGCGTCCGTCGACGGGACGGTCGGGATCGAGGAGGAGTTCGCGGTCCTCGACCCCCGCACGCTCGACCTCGTCCCGCGGTTCGAGGAGCTGCGCGACAACGCGCAGGAGGACACCGTCCTCAGCGGGTCGATCGCCGGCGAGCTGATCTCGTCGGAGATCGAGATCCGCAGCGCCCCGGGACGCGACGTCCACGACGCGCTCGCGAGCCAGCGCGAGGTGCGCTCGCGCCTCTTCGCCCACGCGGCCGCCCACGACGTCGTGCTCGGCGCGCAGGGGACGCACCCCTGGGCCGACTACCGCGAGCAGCCGAACATCGACACCGAGCACTACCGCCGCGTGGTCGACGGCCTGCAGTACGTCGCCCGTCGCAACAACACGTTCTCGCTCCACGTCCACGTCGGCGTGCAGGGAGCCGATCGCGCGGTGCGCACCTGCGACCGGCTGCGCCCCGTCCTGCCGGTCCTGCTCGCCGCCAGTGCCAACTCGCCGTTCCTCGAGGGCCGCGACAGCGGGCTGCACTCCGTGCGAACGCAGACGTTCACGAAGTCGTTCCCCCGCTGCGGCATCCCCGACGCGTACGGCGACTGGGCCACGTACCGCGCGTACCTGGAGCTGCTCGTCGCGACCGGCTCGATCGTCGAGAGCACCCAGGTCTGGTGGTCGGTGCGCCCGCACCTGGCGTTCGGCACCGTCGAGGTGCGCATCTGCGATGCGCAGGAGACGGCGGGCGAGTCCGAGGCGCTGGCCGAGCTGATCGTCGCCTGCGTGCTGCAGGCCGCGCGCGACGTGGCCGAGGGCGTGCCGTTCCGCGACCCCGAGCGCCGCCTCGTCGAGGAGAATCTCTGGCGCGCGATCCGCTCGGGTCGCGAGGGCCGCATGATCGACCTCGAGCGCCTCGAGGAGCAGCCGACCGCCGCCGCGATCGACGCGCTGCTCGGATGGACCGCGCCGGTCCGCGCGGAGCTCGGCGTCGAGCCGCAGCTGACCGGCCCCGGCGGCGCCCAGCGCCAGCGCGCGCTCCTCCGGGACGGCGCCACGCTGCAGGAGGCCTACGCCGCCTCCGTCGCGGCCACGACCCGCACGTACGCCACCGCAACCGACCCCGAGGTGTCCACGCCATGACCGACCAGCCGATGACCCCCGGACCCGAGGGCCCGCCGCCGACCGAGGACGAGATCCGCGCCGCGTACGAGGCCGAGCTGGCCCAGCTGCGGATCGAGGAGGTCCTGATCCAGACCGTCGTCTCGCTGCTGAACCTCGGCGCGCGCAAGGCCGGCCTGGTGCCCGGCAGCGAGGCCGAGCGGGACCTGGAGCAGGTCCGCAAGGCGATCGAGGGCGCCCGCGCGCTGCTCCCGGTGATCGAGCCGGACCTGGGGCCGAACGCCGGCCCGCTCCGCGACGCACTGTCCCAGCTGCAGCTCGCCTACACGCAGCTCGCCGGGGCCGGGCAGGCCGCGCCGGACGCCCCGGAGGGCGAGCCCGGGCCGGGATCCGGGGAGCCCGGCGACGAGGGACCCGGGCCCGCGCAGAGCTCCGGGCGCCTCTGGGTGCCGGGTCAGTAGATCCCCACACGTCGTTCCGGGGCCGTTCCCGATACCATCCGCGGCGCTTCTGGCCGGGGCGTACGTCCGCGTGCGCCCCGTTCCGTGCCACGTAGCCCCCCGGCCGCGGCACGCCACCTGATTTCGGAGGATCTTCCCCTTGACTGAGTTCCTGACCGACCACGGGGTCATCGTGGCCGTGGTCTGCGCCCTGATCGCCGTCGCGTACGGCTTCTGACTACCACGCAGCTGCTCGCGCTGTCGCCCGGCAACGACGAGATGCAGAGCATCTCCGGCGCCGATCCAGGAGGGCGCGCGCGCCTACCTCAACCGCCAGTACACGGTGATCGCCGGCGTCGGCGTCGTCCTGTTCGTGGCACTGCTCTTCATCCAGGACCTCTCGGTCGCGATCGGCTTCCTGATCGGCGGTCGTCCTCTCCGGCGCCGCCGGCTACATCGGCATGAACGTGTCGGTGCGGGCCAACTGCCGCGTCGCCGAGTCGGCCCGCGAGCGGCATCCGCCCGGCGCTCGACGTCGCCTTCCGCGGCGGCGCCGTCACCGGCATGCTCGTCGTCGGCCTGGCGCTGCTCGGCGTCGCCGGCTACTACGGGATCCTCACCTCTTTCTTCGACAAGTCCCAGAAGGAGGCCGTCGACGCGCTCATCGGCCTCGGCTTCGGCGGCTCGCTGATCTCGGTCTTCGCGCGACTCGGCGGCGGCATCTTCACCAAGGCCGCCGACGTCGGCGCCGACCTCGTCGGCAAGGTCGAGGCGGGCATCCCCGAGGACGATCCGCGCAACCCGGCCGTGATCGCCGACAACGTCGGCGACAACGTCGGCGACTGCGCCGGCATGGCCGCCGACCTCTTCGAGACCTACGCGGTCACCGCGGTGGCCGTCATGCTGCTCGGCGTCCTGACCTTCCACGAGCAGACCGCCGTCGCGCTCTACCCGCTCGTGCTCGGCGGCGTCGCGATCATCGCGTCGATCATCGGCACCTTCGCGGTGCGCACCACGACCGGCAACGTCGAGCGCGCGCTCTACCAGGGCCTGATCGTCTCCGGCGTCCTCGCCGCGATCGCGTTCTACCCGATCACCAACTGGATGATGGGCGACCTGACGTTCATCGCGACGGACGGGCGGATCGACGGCGCCGAGCGTCACCGACCTGTACCTCTGCTCGCTCGTCGGCATCGCCGTCACCGCGCTGCTGTTCGTCATCACCGACTACTACACCTCGACGCGCTTCGGCCCGGTCCGCAAGACCGCCGAGGCCTCGCAGACCGGCCACGCGACGAACATCATCTCCGGCCTCGCGCAGGGCCTGCAGGCGACCGCGCTGCCGGCGCTCGTGCTGGTGCTCGGCATCCTCGTCTCGTGGAAGCTCGCGGGTGGCACGGCCGAGAATCCCGACCAGGGCATCTACGGCATCGGCGTCGCGGTCATGGGCATGCTCTCGCTGACCGGCCTGATCGTCGCGCTCGACGCGTTCGGCCCGATCACCGACAACGCCGGCGGCATCGCCGAGATGGCGGACATGCCCGAGGAGGTCCGCAACGTCACCGACCCGCTCGACGCGGTCGGCAACACGACGAAGGCGGTCACCAAGGGCTACGCGATCGGCTCCGCCGTGCTCGCGGCGATCGTGCTGTTCGCCGGCTTCAAGGCCGAGCTGAAGGACGCGGAGGTCAGCACGCTGTTCCGCGTCGACGATCCGGCCGTCCTGATGGGCCTGCTGATCGGCGGCATGATGGTCACGCTGTTCGCCGCCCTCTCGATGGAGGCCGTCGGCCGCGCCGGCGGCGCCGTCGTCGAGGAGGTGCGCCGCCAGTTCCGCGAGAAGCCCGGGATCATGGAGGGCACCGACAAGCCCGACTACGCGGTCTGCGTGGACATCGTCACCAAGTCGGCCCAGCGCGAGATGATCATCCCGTCGCTGATCCCGATCGTCCTGACCACGATCGTCGGCCTGATCAGCGTCCAGGCGCTCGGCGGGCTGCTCATCGGCGTCATCGTCGTCGGCTTCTTCTTCGCCGTCATGATGACCGCCGGCGGCGGCGCCTGGGACAACGCCAAGAAGCTGATCGAGGACGGCGCGTTCGGCGGCAAGGGCTCCGAGGCCCACGCCGCGTCGGTGACCGGCGACACCGTCGGTGACCCGTTCAAGGACACCGCCGGCCCGGCGATCAACCCCATGATCAAGGTCGCCAACATCGTCGCGATCCTGATCATTCCGATCATCACCTGAGTCGCGCCCGCAGCGAAACGGTCGGTCGAGGGCGCCTGCGGGCGCCCTCGGTCGTTCCGGTGGCACTCGGAGTCCAGGTCGCATAGGGTGCTCTCTGTTTCCGGAATGCGATGACCGACGGAGAGGCAGACTGCGACCATGACGACGACCGAGAACACGGCCCGGGTCCCCGCGCTCGGCGCGGCGACGATGATCGAGGCGTTCCGCCTCACCGCTGAGGCGCACCCCGACCGTGTTGCGGCACGGACGCCGGATGATTCGGTGTCCTACACGTATGCCGAGCTGCGCGAGCGGGCCGAGCGGCTGGCGGCGGGTCTCTACGGCCTGGGGCTGCGGCGGGGTGACACGTTCGGGATCATGCTCGTCAACCGGCCCGAGTTCCACGTGGTCGACCTGGCGGCGCTGCACGTCGGCGCGACGCCGTTCTCGATCTACAACACCTCGGCACCGGAGCAGATCGAGTACCTGTTCGGCGACGCGGGGACGTCGATCGCGCTGACCGAGCGCCAGTTCGTCGAGCGCGTGCTCGCCGCGCGCGACGCCGGCACGAAGCTCGACACGATCATCGTGCTGGACGCCGAGCCGGACGAGAACCTCCCGCAGGGCGTGATCTCGCTCGCGCAGGCGGAGGCCGCGGCCGACCCGGACTTCGACGTCGAGGCGTCCGTCGCGGCGATCGAGCCGAGCGACGTGCTGACGCTCATCTACACCTCCGGCACGACCGGCCCGCCGAAGGGCGTGATGCTCACGCACGCGAACCTGCTCGGGATGATCGGCGGGATGCACCGGGCCTATCCCTGGCCGGAGGAGGGAAGCGGCGTGTCGTTCCTGCCGTCGGCGCACATCGCCGACCGCTGGGGCTTCCACTACGCCGCGCTGATGACCTACGGGTACACGATCACCGCGTGCGCCGACCCGAAGGCCGTGATGCAGGTCGTCGGGCAGGTGCGCCCGACGTTCTTCGGCGCCGTCCCGCGGATCTGGGAGAAGCTCAAGGCCGGCCTGGAGGCGATGGTCGCCGGGCAGGAGGATCCGGCCGTCAGGGCCAAGATGGAGGGCGCGATCCAGGCGGCGATCCAGAAGGTGCGCCTGGAGCAGGCCGGTCAGCCGGTGCCCGACGAGCTCGCCGCGGGCGTCGCGCAGGCGGAGGAGCAGCTCTTCGCCCCGCTGCGCGCCCGGCTCGGGCTCGAGCGGGTGCAGTGGAGCGTCGTCGGCGCCGCGCCGACCCCGCTCGAGGTGCTCGAGTTCTTCGCCGCGATCGGCCTGCCGCCGTGCGAGGTCTGGGGCATGAGCGAGACGTCGGCGATCTCGACGATGAACACGCCCGACGCGATGCGGCTGGGGACCGTCGGGCGGCCGATCCCGGGCGTGGAGCTGCGCGTCGCCGAGGACGGCGAGCTGTTCGTCAAGGGCCCGAACATCATGAAGGGCTACCGCGGCCAGCCCGAGAAGACGGCGGAGTGCCTGTCGGACGACGGCTGGCTGGCCACGGGCGACATCGCGGAGATCGACGACGACGGGTTCGTGCGGATCGTCGACCGCAAGAAGGAGCTCATCATCAACGCGGCGGGCAAGAACATGTCGCCGGCGAACATCGAGGCGCGCATCAAGGCCGCCTCGCCGCTGATCGGCCAGGCGGTCTGCATCGGTGACGCGCGTCCCTACAACGTGGCGCTGATCGCGCTGGACCCCGACGGGGCGGCCGGGCACGATCCCGACGAGCCCGGAGACGCGTGCGCTGATCACGCGAGGCGGTCGAGCACGCCAACAGCCAGCTCAGCCGCGTCGAGCAGATCAAGAAGTTCACGATCCTCGACGGGGAGTGGCAGCCCGGCGGCGACGAGCTGACCCCGACGATGAAGCTCAAGCGCAAGCCGATCGGCGAGAAGTACGCCGCCGAGATCGAGGAGCTGTACGCCTGAGCCTGCGCGCATCGCGGCGGAGCGTCCAGGCCGCTCTGGACGCCCGCCGGCGCGCTGACAGACGGATTGCCGATCTGTTCAAGGGCCCGCGCGACCCGTAGCTTCCATCATCGTGATGCGACGAGCGGCGGGAAGCACGCTCCGAAAGGCGGCCCTGGGGGGATGGGCGGTTCTCGCGCTGACGGCACTGCCGGCGGCGACGGGCACCGCGCTGGCCGCTGACGGACACGGACACGGACGCGGACACGGGGCCACGGACGGCCCGCGCGTCCGCACCAGCACTCCCGGACGCAGGAGCAAGCAGGGCTCCCGGGGGGATGAGCCCGACGGCGGCGGCGATCGGGGAAGCGACGGCGCACTGGACGCCCGTCGCCGCTCCGGTCGCCGAGCCGGTGCCCGGCACCACAGCCTGAGCACCGTCGTCCGGCCGTCGCGGAGCCAGCCGCAGATCGACATCGGCACCGCGCTCGGCCCGATCTGCGGCGCGGGCGCTCGCGCGGCCACCACCCGGCGCGCCCGAGGCGGGCGCTCGACGAGCGGCTGCGCGCCGCGTGCCGCTGCTGAGCTTCGATGCGCCGTCCGCCTTCGCGCCGCGGTCGCTCGCCGGCCGGCTGCGCGACGCGCCGGCACGGGCACGCTCGTGCAGGTCGCGATCCGCCGCGGCTCCGCCGCACGCGGATGCGGCTGGTGGAACCCGCGCACGGCGACGCTTCGGAGCGGCCGCGCCGCGGCGGTTGCGCGCGTGCGCGGTGGATCAGGCCCGCGGTCGCCCGTCGGCGGCGGGCGGCTGGCGCTGGCGCGCGGCGCTCGGGGGCACGCTGCCCGCCGGCACGCACCGCTACATCGTGCGCGTGCTCGGCGCCGGCGGGCGCCCGCTCGCCTTCGTCAGCGCATCTGAGCGCCGAGCCGAGCGCACGCGGCGCCCCCGCGTTGGCCGCAGCGCCGATTGCCGGGCCCGCCGCGGGGGATAGCGTGGACCCATGAGCACCGATACGCGCTTCTGGCACCCCTTCGCGGACATGGCGCAGGTCCGCTCCGCCGAGATCGTCATCACCGGCGGGCGAGGGCTGCACCGTCACCGACGCCGACGGGAAGAGCTACTTCGACGGCACCGCGAGCCTCTGGTGCGTGAACGTCGGCCACGGCCGGCGGGAGATCGCGACGCCGCCGCGGCGCAGATGCGGGAGCTGGCGAGCTACTCGGCGTTCGGCGCGTTCGCGAGCCGGCCGGCGCTGGACCTCTGCCGAGCGGCTCGCCGGCTACGCGGAGGAGATCGATCGAGGACCCGCGCATCTTCCTGGGCCTCGGCGGCGGCGATGCGATCGACACCGCCGCGAAGCTCGCCCGCCGCTACTTCGCCGCGGTCGGGCAGCCGGAGCGCGTGCACATCATCGGTCGCTCACAGGGCTACCACGGCACCCACGGCCTCGGCACGAGCATCGGCGGGATCGCCGCCAACCAGGCCGGCATGGGCCCGATGGATCCGGAGACCACGCACGTGCCGTGGGACTCGCTCGAGGCGCTGGAGGCGGAGATCACCGCGCGTCGGGACCGGACCGCGTCGCGGCGGTCTTCGCCGAGCCCGTCATCGGTGCCGGGGGCGTGCACCGCGTCCCGCCGACGTACCTGCAGGGCCTGCAGGAGCTGTGCCGCCGGCACGGCATCCTGTTCGTCGCCGACAGCGTCATCGGGGCCTTCGGCCGGATGGGGACGTGGTTCGGCGTCGACCGGTTCGGCCTGCGGCCGGACATGATCACGTTCGCCAAGGGCGTGACGAGCGGCTACCTGCCGCTCGGCGGGGTCGTGGTGAGCGGCACGGTCGCCGCGCCGTTCTGGACGCCGCCCGCAGAGGGCCCGGGCCTCTGGTTCCGCCACGGACAGACCTACTCCGGGCATCCGAGCTGCTGCGCGGCGGCGATGGCGAACCTCGACATCCTCGAGCGACGAGGGCCTGCTGGAGCGCGGGCGCGAGCTCGAGGACGAGATCTCCGCCGCGCTCGGCGGTCTTGCGGGCGCCCCGCTCGTCGGGCAGGTCCGCACGGGCATCGGCGCGCTCGGCGCCGTGGCCTTCGACGCCGACGCGCTGGCGGAGCGGCCCGACCTGCCGCTGCGGACCTTCGCGGCGGCCAAGGAGCGCGGCGTGCTCGTGCGGCCGCTGGGCGACGCGGTCGCGATCTCGCCGCCGCTGGTCGCCACGCGCGAGCAGATCGACGCGGCCGCCGCCGCGATCGGCGAGGCGATCGCCGCCGTCGCCGCGAGTGTCTGAGCGCCGCGGGCCGTAGACTCCCGCGGCGCTGATGGGGGACGACAACCGAGATGGCTGAGCGCCGGCTCCACGGGCTCCAGCGGGTGCTGGGGGTCAACGCGCTCTTCTCGACGGCCTACGGGAACGTCGGGTCGTCCATCTACTACGCGCTCGGCCTGGTCGCGTCGTTCGCGCTCGGCCTCACGCCGCTCGTCTTCGTCATCACGGGGTTCATCTTCTTCCTCGTGGCCTCGACGTACGCGGAGGCCACGGCGATGTACCCGGAGGCCGGCGGCTCGTCGAGCTTCGCGCGCCACGCGTTCAACGAGTTCTGGAGCTTCTTCGCCGCCTGGGCGCAGATGCTGAACTACACGATCACGATCGCGATCTCCGCGTTCTTCGTGCCGCACTACATCGGCGGCCTGTTCTGGGAGCCCCTGCGCAGCTCGCCCGGGGACATCATCTTCGGCATCGGCGTCGTGATCGCCCTGTCGCTCGTGAACGTCATCGGCGTGAAGGAGTCCGCGGGCGTGAACATCACGCTCGCGATCCTCGACTTCGCCACGCAGCTGCTGCTCGTCCTCGTCGGCCTGCTGCTCGTCTTCTCGCCCGACACGCTGATCGACAACGTCCAGTTCGGGATCGCGCCGACCTGGAAGGACTTCTTCCTCGCGATTCCGGTCGGGATGATCGCCTACACGGGGATCGAGACGATCTCGAACATGGCCGAGGAGGCCAAGGACGAGCAGACGACGATTCCCAAGGCGATCAACCGCGTCGTCGATCGCCGTGTTCGCGATCTACGCCGTCCTGCCCGCCGTCGCGCTCTCCGCGCTGCCCGTCACGCAGCAGCCGGACGGCTCCTACTCGACGCTGCTCGGGCGTGCCCGAGGACGAGGGCGGCTTCGCCGGCGACCCGATCCTCGGGGTCGTCAAGCAGATCGACCTGGGCGCGTTCCAGAGCGCCGCCGAGATCTACGTCGGCCTGCTCGCGGCGACGATCCTCTTCATCGCCACGAACGCCGGGATCATCGGCGTCTCGCGCCTCGTCTACTCGATGGGCATCCACCGGCAGGTCCCGGACCGCCTGCGCCAGCTGCACCCGAAGTACGGCACGCCCTGGATCGGGATCCTGCTGTTCGGCGCGATCGCCTGCGTGGCGATGATCCCCGGCCAGGCCGCCTTCCTGGGCAACATGTACGCGTTCGGCGCGATGCTCTCCTTCACGATCGCGCAGCTCGCGGTGATCCGGCTGCGCGTGAGCAAGCCGGACAAGCCGCGGCCCTACCGCGGGCCGATGAACATGACCTTCCGCGGTGTCGACGTCCCCCTGTTCGCCGTCCTCGGCGCGGTCGGGACCGGGCTGTCGTTCGCCGTCGTGACCTTCCTGCACGTCGACGTCGCGGTCGCCGGCATCGGCTGGCTCGCAGTCGGGTGCGCGTTCTACCCGTGGTACCGCCACCGCCACGGCCTCAACCTCACGGAGACGGTGCGCGTCGCCGTGCCCAAGCCGGTCGTCGCGCATGAGGCCGAGTACGAGTCGGTGCTCGTCGCGCTCGACGCGCGGACGTACTCGCCGGGCGCGGTCGCCACCGCGGTGCGGATGGCGGCGCGGCGCCGTCGCGGGATCCACGTCCTGGTGCCGATCGTGGTCCCGGCCTCATCACCGATCGACGCGGCGATGCCCGAGCAGGAGTCGGCGGCCCAGGCGCTCGTCGAGCAGGCGCGGCTGCAGGGCGGCCGGCGCGTCACCGGGCACTGGCAGAAGGTCCGCGCCGGGCAGGCGGGGCGCCTGATCGTCGACGAGGCCACCGCGCTGCGCGCCCGCGCGATCGTCATGCCGCTGCCGCCGCGGCAGGCGGGCGCGATCTTCGGCAAGACGCTCGAGACGGTCCTGCAGGAGCGCCCGTGCCGGGTCATCATCCAGACCGACCCCGAGCAGCAGCGGCCCAGGGCGCCGCAGCGGACGAGCTGATGTCGGGGCGCGACGCACACCGCCGGATGACGACCGTGATGTCGGCGCGCGCTGATCCTGCTCGGCGTCGCGATCCTCACGCGGACGATCGCCGAGGGCGGCGGCCCGCTCGCCACCGGCATGCTGCTCGGGATCCTCTTCATCGCCGCCGGCGCCGGGCGCCTGTGGATGGCGCGGAGGGCGGGCGGATGAGCGAGCACGGGCGCGAGCGGCGCGAGCAGCTGTTCCGGCGCGGTGTCGGCTCGCCGATGCTCTTCAGCATCGTCTGGACGGTCCTCGCGAGCGCGATCTACTTCGCCCTCGGCGTCGTCGCGGACTACGCCCTGGGTCTGACGCCCGGTCGTCTTCCTCGCCTCGGGCATCATGTTCCTGCTGGCGGCGATGACGTACGTCGAGGGCTCGTCGCTGCACCAGCGACCGCGGCGGCTCGACGGTCTTCGCACGCTACGCGTTCAACGAGCTGTGGAGCTTCATCGCCGGCTGGGCCGTGCTGCTGGACTACGTGATCCTCATCGCGGCGACGGCGTTCAGCGCGACGAACTACCTCGGCGCCTTCTGGACGCCGCTCGGTGACGGCGGCACGGTCGAGGTCGCGGCGCTGCTGGCCATTCTGGTCTACGTCGCGGTGCAGCAACATCCGCGGGTTCTCGACGACGCGGTCCTCGCGGATCCGGCTGCTCGTCGTCGCCGACGTCGGGCATCCAGCTGCTCATCATCGTCCTCGGCATGGCGCTGCTGTTCGACGCCGATGCGCTCACGAGCTCGCATCGATCTGGGGACGACGCCGACGTCGGAGGACCTCATCGTCGCCCTCGGGCATCGCGACGGTCGTGTCCACGGGCCTGGAGTCCGCGGCCGGGCTGACCGGGGAGGTCGACGTCTCGCGCAGCGACCTGCGCCGCCTGGTCGACCGCCTCGTCGCTCACGGTCTTCATCATCTACACGGGCATCGCCCTCGTGGCGATGAGCGCGCAGCCGGTCGTCGACGGGCAGACCGCGCTGGGCGGGGAGTACCGCGACGCACCGATGCTCGGGGTCGTCGCGGCGTTCGAGCAGGAATGGCTGCGCGAGAGCCTGAGGTACGCGGTCGCCGCCGTGGCCGCGATCACGCTGATCGCGGCGGCGAACTCGGCGATGATCGGGCTGTCACGGCTGGCCTACTCGCTGTCCACCAACCGCCAGATCCCCAGCGCCCTCGGACGCCTGCATCCGACCCGCTTCACCCCGTGGGTCCTGATCGTGCTCGCGACGCTCATCGCGGCCGGGCTCGCGATCCCGCGTGACCTCGACATGCTGCTGGGGCTGTACGCGTTCGGGGCGTTGCTGGGGCTCACGATCGCCCACGCATCGATCCTGCGCATGCGGGTGACCGAGCCCGATCGTCTGCGCCCGTACGCGATCCCCGGCAACGTGCGGATCCGCGGCCACCAGATCCCGACGCCGGCCGTGCTCGGCATCGTGCTGAGCATCGCGTCGTGGCTGAGCGTCGTCGTCACGCACCAGTCGGCGCGCTGGGTCGGCCTGGCCTGGATGCTGTTCGGGCTGGTCCTGTACGTCGTCTACCGCCGGTCGACCGGCAAGTCGCTGCTGCGACGGGTGACGGTGCCCAAGGAGGCGCTGCTCGGCGACCACCACGGCGCGGAGTACGGATCGATCCTCGTGCCGATCTTCGGCAGCACCCTCGACGACGACATCATCCAGACGGCCGGCCGGCTCGCGGCCGAGGAGGGATTCGACACGGGGGAGGGGCCGACGATCGAGGCGATCTGGGTCTTCGAGGTGCCGATGTCGCTGCCGATCGACGCGCGCCTCCCCGACGGGGAGCTCGCCCGGGCGCGAACCGCGCTCGCGCACGCCAAGGCCGTCGGCGAGGAGTACGAGAACGTGGAGGTCGCGACGGCCACCGTGCGTGCGCGGCGGGCGGGGCAGGCGATCGTCGACGAGGCCCGGCGCCGCGGGGTGCAGGCGATCATCCTCGCCGCCGAGGAGCCGTCGAAGATCCGCGGCGGCGCGCGCCTCGGCGGCCTGGGCGGCTCGGAGAACTACGTCGGCGAGGCGACCAAGACGGTCATCGCGAAGGCTCCGTGCACGGTGATCCTCACCGCGCCCCCGATGGACGACCGTGCCGTGTCGGCGGGCGAGGCCGCCCCCGATGCGTCCGGAGCGGTGCAGCCGGAGCCGCGCGAGCGCTAGAGTCGCCCGCCGATGGCCTTCATTCTCATCGTCGGGGCCGGGCGCGTCGGTTCGGCGGTCGCCCGCAGGATGCTCGAGGCCGGGCACGAGGTGTCCGTGGTCGACGAGGATCCGCTCTCGCACGAGCGGCTCGACGCCGGGCAGCGCACCACCTGGGAGGACGCGGGCGGGCGCTTCACCATCGGCCAGGCGATCGAGCGCGACGCGCTCGTCGAGGCAGGGATCGAGCAGGCCGACGTCTTCATCGCCTCGACCGACGGCGACAACACGAACCTCACGATCGCCCAGATCGCGCAGCGGATGTTCGAGGTGCCGAACGTCCTGGTCCGCGTGATGGACCCGGCGCGCGCCGAGTGGTACGAGGCGCAGGGGCTGCAGACGATCTGCCCGACGAGCTTCGCGGTCGCAGATGTTCGAGGAGCGCCTCAAGCAGCTCGAGGTCCCCAGCTGATGTACGCGATCGTCGTCGGCGGCGGGAAGGTCGGGCTGAACCTGACCCGCGAGCTGCTGAACAAGGGCGCCGAGGTGACGCTGATCGAGCAGCGGCGCGACCGCTTCAACGCGATCGAGGCGGAGCTCGAGTACGTCGCCCAGTACGGCGACGGCACCGAGCTGTGGGTCCTGGAGCGGGCGGGCGTCCAGCGCGCCGACCTGCTGGTCGCCGTGACCGGCGACGACGAGGACAACCTGCTCGTCTGCCAGATCGCGCGCGAGAAGTACCTCGTCGACCGGATCATCGCCCGCGTCAACAACCCGCGCAACCGCCAGTACTTCGACCTGCTCGGCATCCAGCCGTCGGTGTCGGCGACGGACCTGATCCTGCGCCTGATCGAGCACGAGGTGCCGCAGTACGGCACCGTCCACCTGCTCGACCTGCCGGGGGAGAAGCTCGAGATCATCGAGATGGAGGTCGTTCCCGGAGCCCCGGCCGCCGGCAGCGCGGTGCAGGACATCGCGATGCCGGAGGGCAGCCTCGTCATCTCGGTGCTGCGCGAGGACGGCGGGTTCGTCCCGAAGGCCGACACGGTCATCGAGCCCGGCGACGAGGTGCTCGTGTGCCTGGACCCGGGACTCGAGGACGAGGTCACGCCGCTCTTCACCGGCTGACCGGGCTTCCCCGCCGCCGCGCGGGGCGGTAGAAGGCCGTATGCGCCTCTACCCAACGCTCCCGTCCAACCGCACCCGCACCGTCGCGGGCGACATCATCGTCGTCGCGCTGCTCATCTTCTTCGCCTGGGCCGGGCTGAAGGTCAACGACACCGTCAACGACCTCACGGCGATCACGACCGGCGTGCGCGACGCCGGGACGTCGGTGCAGGACGGGTTCGCGAACGTCGCGGGCGCCGTCGACGGCATCCCGATCGTCGGCGGCGCGCTCGCCGACAGCCTCAAGACGACCGGCGGGGCGACCGGCGGCAACGTCGTGAGCGCCGCCGACGCGGGGGAGACCGCCGTCAACGACACCGCGATGGTGCTCGGCTGGGTGACCTTCGTGCTGCCGTCGCTCGTGCTGCTCGCGTTCTTCATCCCGCTCCGCGCACGCCAGATCCGCAAGCTCACGAACGCCCACCACGCGCTCGGCGGGGAGGTGAGCGCCGAACGCCGCCGGCTGCTGGCGATGCGGGCCGCCTTCGGCATGGACTGGGGCGACCTGCGCCCGTTCACCAAGGACCCGATCGGCGACCTGGAGGCGGGACGCCTGGAGCCCCTGATCGCCGCGCTCTACGCCGACGCGGGCCTCGCCCCGCCGCCCGCTCCCGGCACCGCCGTGGTCGCCGGGACCCGGTGATTCGGCGCCCGCGGCGACCTCCTATACTCCGGCGTCGTCGCCGATGCGGGATGGTGTAATCGGCAACACACCTGCCTCTGGAGCAGGGATTCTAGGTTCGAGTCCTAGTCCCGCAGTCGCACGAAACCGCCTGTCCGAGGGCGGTTTCGTCGTTCTGGGGCCAGGCGCCCCACAGCACGCGTAGCCTCCCGCCGCATGGAGTGGATCACCCGACCGGGCGACGCGGGGGAAAGCTGGCCCGCCGACGAGCTGCGCATGCGCATGTTGGGGATCGTCGTGGCGGTGCGGGCCGCCAACGGCGAGACCGTGATCGGCGTTCTCGACGAGGTGGCCGCCGACGCACTCGTCCTCGAAGCGGACGACGAACTCCTGACGATCGACGTGGCCCATGTCGAGGCCTACGGGATCGTGCCCGACTCGGCCGCCCGCAGCGACGACGCAGGTTGGGGTTAGGGGAGCCGCCCCTTCCGGCAGGGGTACAGCTTGGACCACGGGGCGGCACCTACGGCTGACGCTACGGAGTGCGCGGCTGCCGAACCGTGACGATCGACACGCGGTGTTCGGCGGGGCACGTCGCCCGATCGCCGGACGGTGGGATGAGCGGTCGCGCCCCTCAGGCGCTGTTTCGCGTGTGCATCAGCCGCGCGAACAGCCCGGCGCTGATGAACATGAAGGAGCTGTAGACCGCGGCGGGGATCGTCAATAGCGGGTCGACGCTCGAGCCGACGGCGATCGCCAGCGCCGCGTTGTGGACGCCCAGTTCCAGCGCGATCGCCGTCGCCGCGCGGTCGCCGAGCCGCGCCCCGCGCGCGATGAGGAAGCTCAGCGCCATCGCCGTGAGGTTCAGCGTGATCGCCGCGGCGGCCAGTTCGCCGAGGTGACGGACGGTCTCGGTGAACTCGGCGGCCACCGCCCCGATCACGACCAGGACGAAGACGCCGAACGCGATCCGCTTCGCCTGGCCCTCGTGGGCCGCGACCCAGCCCGGGGAGCGGCGGCGCACCTCCATGCCGAGGGCGAGCGGGATCACCGTGACCGCGAACACGCGCGCGACGATGCCGAGCATCTCCGGGTCGCTGTCCAGGCCGGTCGCGCCGAAGTGGTCGATCGCCAGGGTCAGGTAGACGGGGACCGTGATGACCGCGAGCACGCTCGAGAGGCCGGTCATGGTCACCGAGAGCGCGGTCTCGCCGCGGGCCAGGTGCGTCAGGAGGTTCGCGAGCGTTCCGCCCGGGGAGGCGCCGAGCAGCACCAGCCCGACCGCGAACACCGGTTCGAGGTCGAACAGCTCGGCGACGGCGAACGCGATCGCCGGCGCCAGGAACACGAGGTTCGCCAGTCCGATCACGACCCCGCGCGGCTGGGTCACGACCCGGCGGAAGTCCTCCACGGTCAGCGAGAACCCCAGCGTGACCATGATGCACGCGAGCGCGAGCGGCAGCAGGACGAGCGTCAGGAGGTCGCCGGCCATCCGATGAGCCTCAGCTGGGCATGGCGGTCGGGGCTCGGCCGGTCACGGTCGCTCGGAAAGACAAAGTGCCGCCCCGTCCGGCAGGGGTACTTCCATGGACGGGACGGCACCTCTGCCACGAAGTGTACGGCTGAATGAGCGCGAACGCGCCAGCCGCCATTCAAGTCCGCATGCGCGTTCCGGCGACCGTGCAGGTCTGCGTTCCGGTCAGCTCGCTGAACGCGAGGACCGCGGTCGTGACGTGCCCGTCGGCCGCCAGATAGACGATCGTCGCCGTCCCGTGCCCGTCGGCGCCGAAGAGCGTCACGTCCTCGCCCGGGTTGAAGTCGGCGTCGTCGACGACGGACGCCGCGGCCGGCGGTGTCAGCGCGCTCACGACGCTCGCGCGGAGCTGCGCGCGCTCGCTCGCGGACTTCGCGCTGAGCAGGAGCGACCCGGAGATGCTGCACGTCGCGAAGATCTCGAGCCCGCCGTCGCCCCCGATGACGCGGGCGGACCCGCCGAGCGGCACGGTCGCCGCGACGTTCGCGACCTGCTGCCCGGCGACCTCGTCGGCGACCTTGGCGCGGTCGGCGGTGGCGGACGTCGGGACCTTCGGGAGCGCCGCCGGATCGATGTCGGCGCCCGTGACCGACTTGTCCTTGATCTTCAGACTCGTGACCGCGCCCCGCGCGAGCTTCGACTCGGTGACGGCGGACTTGCGCAGCTGCTCACGTCCGACGCTGTTGCGCGGAAGCTTGACGGCGGTGTAGCCCACGCCGCCCAGCGCGACGATGAGCGCGATCATCGCGACGATCATCGACGGCGCGAACAGTGGTCGCTGCAGCATGCCCTTCCCCTCCACGGCCCCCAGTGGCCTGCGCCGACCCTACGCCCACCGCATGCGCCGGCGCAACCGCGACCGGGCCACCGCGACTTTTCGCGCCGAGCCGGGTTAGGGGTGATACCGCGGGCACGTCAGTGTCGTACCCCTGCCAAGGACGTCCCGATGTGTCCGCGGATGACCTTTCCGTACGAGCGCCCCCGGGTTCCAGGCCGGGGGCGTTCGGCGTTCAGGAGCAGACGCGCACGGTCGCGCGGATCGACTTCTTGGGGCTGCGCCCCTTCTTGACCTTGATGAAGGCCCGCGCGCGGACGGTCAGCGTCGCGCCGGCGGGCACCGACATCGGAATGCGGAAGTTCGCGACGAACGGCGCCTTCGTGTCGATCCGCACGCGCCGGAGGTTCACGTAGAAGTCGGTCCGGCGCACCTTCACGAAGAGGTTGCCCTTGCGCTTCTGTTTCTTCCACGCGAGCTTCGCGCGGAATGTGCCGCCGCGCGGAACGCATGCTCCGGGGACCCTGAGCGTGACGGTGGCGCCGGGGACGCTGACCTTGACGGTGCGGCCCTTCCCGCCGGAGGGGCTGACGGGCGCAGTGGGATTGACCGGCGTGACCGGTTGGTCGGCGGAGGCGGTCCACACGAACCGCGTCGTCGTCGAGGCTCCGGCGAACGCGTTGTCGGCGCCAGGCCCCGTGTCCGGGAACGTCGCGGTGAAGCGGTAGGTGCGAGCCTGGCGGGGAGCGAAGGTGCCCAGGTCCCGGCCGGTGAAGGACGCGAGCGCGCCCGACCAGACGGCGGCCGGTGCCGTGGGGTCGGTCACGTCGAGGACCTGGAGCGAAAGCCGTGCGGACAGCAGGCCGCCGCCGGCGCCGGGCTGCTCGCCCAGGTCGGAGCGGCTGAGCCGGAATGCGCCGGCCAGATCGCCGCTGTTGGTGATCGTCACCTCGCCGGAGACCGCCTCGCCGGGGCGCATCGCGCTCGCTCCGAGGATCGCCGCGCCGTCGCGTGAGTTGGACTGCGCGAAGACGCCCGCGGCGAATGCCGTCTGTGCCGTTGCCGCGCGTGGAGCGCGCCCCGGCAGCGCGCCGGTCATCGCCAGTGCCGCGGCGGTGCTCGCGGCCACGGCGAGCGCCGCGAGAACCATGAGGGCCGGCAGTCTGCGCCTAGTCAACGGAGTACCCGATGTCGAGACGGAAGTGGTCGTGCAGCGTCCGGCCGGCGGTGGAGGTGCGCACGTACATGCGGATGATCGCGCCGTTGACGCGCGCTGCGGTGTTCAGCGCGGGCGTCGGGATCGTCTGCGTCGTGTACGCCGCGCCCGTTGCGCAGAACGGGACGGCGGCGCTGCCGTAGGTCGCGATCACGGTCGCGCCCGACAGGACGTCGAAGTAGTAGCAGGCGGTCGTGGCGGCGGTGGCCGGGCGGAGGGTGTGCACGACCTGCGCCGAGGTGACCGTCGCGGTCGACGGAAGGTAGTCCGGGAAGCTGACCTTCAGATAGCGCGCGGCGCTGAACGCGGTCGGCCAGTTGCTGGCGTTCTGGTAGGCGGTCGCGTCCGCCTTGGCGAGCGACCAGGGCGTCGTCGCCGGGGTCGTGTCCGCGGCGTCGGTGTAGGTCGTCTCGTAGAGCGTGAACGGGTCGACGCTCGTCGATCCGGACACGACCGCGCGATCGATGCGCATCGGGCCGGCGGCCAGCGTGCGCGAGGCGTAGACCTTCACCCGCAGGTCGTTGGCGATGTCGCTGCTGGTGACCTCCGGCAGCGCCGTCGAGGTGGTGATGACGGTCGTCGTGTTCTGGCAGGCGATCGGGCTCGCCGCGCTCCCGTGGGTGCCGATGACGGCGTTCGTGGAACGCCGGATGACCTCGAAGTAGAAGCACATGTTCGTGCCGGTGCCGTTCGTGTTGTCGGCGAAGTCGAAGTCGAACGTCACCCCGGTCGTCGCCACGCCGGCCGGCAGCGAGTCGTTCATGTCGAAGCTGACGTAGCGCGTGGTCGACCAGGCCGTGGACCAGTTCGAGGTCGTCGTCGTCACGCCGCTGAACGCCTCGGCGTCGGAGGCGTTCGTCTCGGCGCCGCTCGAGGCGTCGCGCAGGTCCCAGGCCGACCAGGAGCGGGTCGCCGGGAACACGGACTTGGCGGACATGGAGCCCGGCGTCGTCGTCGTGACGCTGAACGCCGAGAGCGTCGAGCCTGCGAGCAGGCCCACGCCGACGCAGGCCGCGATCGCGGTGACGGTGGCGAGCAGCGGCCGCGGGCTCATGCCGGCGACCCCTGCGGGCTGCGCCAGATCCGCCGCAGCTCGACGATCCCCAGCAGCAGTGCGGGGAGCGCGATCAGCACGAGCTTCCCGGGAGGCGTGCGCGTGAACGCGAGCGCGTAGCCGATGTGCGCCACGCGGTAGCGCACGCGGCCGAGTTGCCCGTCGACCGGGATGGTCCAGCGCTCGACGGTGTTGTTCGCGTCGCCCTTGGTGACGACGCTCACGAGCCCGTCGTGCTCGCGGGTGCTGCGCACGCGGTGGGTGATCATGCGCCCCGCGACGTCGGGGTCCTCGAACGTCACGATGTCGCCGCTGCGCAGGTCGCGCGGCGCGACCCGCTCCGCGGCGACGACATCGCCCGTGTGGATCCGCGGTTCCATGCTGCCGGACATCACGGTGTAGCTGCGGCCGCCGACCGCGTACGGCGCGACGACGGCGCCCAGCGCGACGACGAGCGCGCCGATCGCGGCCCAGGTCAGCAGGCTCGTCAGGTGGCGCCTCACAGGTTCCGCGCCTCCCAGGTGAAGCCCGCGGTCTGCGAGGTGCCCTGTGCCCGGTTGTCGTTGACGAGCGTGACGCTGAAGCGGTAGACGTGGCGCTCGCCGGTGGTCCAGGTCTCGGGCGTCGCGGCGAGCGGGTCGACGATGCCGGCGGCGTAGGTCGTCGGGAAGGCCGACAGCAGCCCGCTGTAGATGACACCGGCTCCAAGGCCCAGATGGTTCGTCGCGTCCGCGGTGAATCCGGCGCACGAGGCGAACGACGGGCTCGAGTCGCTGCCGCGCGTGACGGTCAGCGTCAGGTAGGGGGCGAGCGTGCCGCTGAGCGCCGCGTACAGGCGCACGCCCGCATCGAGCGTACCGGTGTACGTCACGGCGACGCAGCCGGTGCTGTTCTGGCCCGGTGCGGCGGCCGTGAGCGAGACGACGTTCGCTCCCGCGTCGTTGTCGCCGATGGCGACGGTGCCCGCCGTGAACCCGTTGCCCGCGCTCGTCGTCGAGCCCGAGAACGCCGCGAACGTGCCGGCGCCGACGCCGACGCCGACGATCGCCAGTACGAGCATCGACCGCAGGATCTTCCGCGTCCGGCTCACGGGGTCCTCACCGGGGCGGGGCTGGAGGTGAGCTCGAGCGCGACATCGTCGCTGCGGCCCTCGGCGCTCTGACTGCCGCTGGGTGCCAGAGAGACGGCGAGCCTGAGCCGTCGCCAGTCGCCCGGCGGGACGGTCAAGCGCCGCGATCCGTCGCGCAGCGCGCCGACCGTGCCGTCGAAGATCATCGCCGTGCCCGCGGTGATCCGCAGGCGGGCGTCGTCGTCGAGGTCGCCGGACGCGGGCCGAGCCCGCAGCCGCACATCGAGCGGGACGCCGGTCTGGTTGCGCACCCGCAGCGAGCCGCGGGCCGGTGGGCGGCCCGGCTGCAGGTCGCGGGCGGCGAGGACGGTGCCGGCCGGCTGGACGGCGAGCTCTCCGGTCGGTGAGCTCGTCAGCGTGAGCGCGGCATCGAGCGCTCCGGGCGGCCTGCTGATGTGCGTCCCGAGGAGGAGCACGCAGCAGGCGGCGGCGCCGAGCACGAGCCCGGCGACCTTCGTGATGGTGATGGTGGGCACGGTGCTCGCCGGGACGAGGCGCAGCGGTGGAGCGGGAGCGGGGACCCCCGCTCCACCGTGATGCGTCGTCCGCTCTCGGGCGGGGTTACTGGTTGCGTGCCTCCCAGGTGAAGGAGTGCGTGCCGGTCGTTGCGCCCTGCGCGGCGTTGACGTCCTGGACGCTCGTGCTGAAGCGGTAGACGACGGAGTCGCCGGTGGCCCACTTCGTGGCGACCGTGCCCGGGTTGTCAGCGATGCCCGCGGCGTAGGTCGTCGGGAAGCCGGAGGCGACGCCGCTGTAGAGCGGTGCGCCGGCGTCGGCGACGAAGCCGGTGCAACTGGGGAACGCGGGGGCGCCGCCCTGGGTGCCCGGCGTGACCGTCAGGTTGACGTAGTTGGCTCCCACACCGGCGATCGCCGAGGAGTAGAGCTTGACGTCGGAGTCCAGCGAGCCGGAGTAGGTGACCCTGATGCAGCGGTCGGTCGTGACGCCGGGCTTCTGGTTGGTCAGCGAGTACATCGCCGCGGTCGCGTCGTTGTCGGCGATCGCCACGGTGCCCGCGGTGAAATTGTTGTTGTCGTTCGACGTGGTGCTCGAGAACGCGGAGAACGCGCCGAGTGCGACGACGCTGCCGAGCACGCCGACGACGAGCGCCGACAGCAGGGCCTTGCGAGTGGTGTTCACAACTGCTCCTGAGAGAGAGGGACGGGGAATGACGCCGCCCACGGCGGGCGCGTCCCCTTCGATGTCGGCGGGAGCGCGCCGGAGCTTGAGTCCCTCAGGAACTCGTGCCGCGACCCTGCGTCTCGCGCACGCGGAGCGCGAGGATCTCCAGCAGCGACCACGCGATCTCGGGGTTCTCCATCACGAGCGGCTTGAAGTGCCACTGCGAGAGAACCCAGCACTGCACGTCGGTCTGCGCGGTGATCGCGGCGCTGCGCCGCTCCCCGGTGATGAGCGCCATCTCGCCGAACGTGTCACCCGGCCCCAGGGTGCCGGCGGTCGCGCCGTCGCCGATGCGCACCTCGGCGGTGCCCTCGCCGATCAGGAAGAAGCCCGACGCCGCCCTGGTCCTCACTGGTCATCGCGTCGCCGGCGCCGTAGCGGCGCTCGCGCAGGTCGGCGGCCAGCCGCGCTCGGGCCTTCGGGGACAGCGAGGTGAACAGGGCGCAGCGGTCGACGGTCTCGGCGGCTGATGGCATGCGCGGACCCTAGTCGGGTGGGCGGCGGGGCGGCACCGGTCAGGCGGCGGCGTGCTCGGCCCAGTCGCGGTAGAGGGCCGCGTAGGCGCCGTTCGCGGCGATCAGCTCGTCGTGGGTGCCCTGCTCGGCGATCCGGCCGCCGTCCAGGACGACGATGCGCGCGGCCTGGCGGATCGTGCTCAGGCGGTGGGCGATGACGATCGCGGTGCGCCCGGCGAGCAGGCGCCGCAGCCCGCGCTCGATCGTGCCCTCGGTGTGGAGGTCGACGTTCGACGTCGCCTCGTCGAGGATCAGGATGCGCGGGTCGGCGACGAGCGCGCGGGCGAAGGCGATCAGCTGCCGCTGCCCGGCGGAGAGCTGCACGCCGCGCTCGCCGATCTCGGTGTCGAGGCCGTCGGGCAGCCTGGTGATGAAGTCCCAGGCGCCGATCGCGCGCGCGGCGTCCTCCAGCTCCGCGTGCGTGGCGCCCTCCCGACCGAACGCCAGGTTCTCGGCGACCGTGCCGCTGAACAGGAACGCCTCCTGCGGGACGATGCCCATCTGCGAGCGCAGCGAGGCGACGGTGACCCCGCGCACGTCGTGGCCGTCGACCAGGACGCGTGCCGCTCGCGGGGTCGTAGAACCGCGCGACGAGCTTGGCCATCGTCGACTTGCCGGCGCCGGTCGCGCCGACCAGCGCGACGGTCTGCCCGGGCGGGATGACGATCGAGACGTCGTCGAGCGCGAGCTTCGTCGCCGACTCCTCGCCGTGCCGGCGGTAGCGGAACGACACGTCGCGCAGCTCGATCTCGCCGCGGATCGGCGGCAGGGCCGTCGCGTCGGGGGCGTCGGTCAGGTCGGGCTCGGTGTCGAGCAGCTCGAAGATCTTGTCGAGCGCCGCCATGCCGGACTGGTAGGTCGTGTAGACCTGGCTGAGCTGGCCGATCGGGTCGAAGAAGCCGTTGAGGGCGGCGATGAAGCCGACCAGTACGCCGATCTCGATGTTCCCGTCGATGACCTGCAGCCCGCCGAAGACGATCACGAGCACGGTCGCGAGCGACCCGATGAACTCGACGGCCGGGAAGTAGGCGGCGTTGAGGTGGACGGTCTTCATGTTCGCGTCGCGGTTGCGTTCGTTGAGGTCGGCGAAGCGCTCGCGGTGGAACGGCTCGCGGGCGAACGACGCGCACGACGCGGATGCCCGAGAGCGTCTCCTGCAGGTCGGCCGTGATCGACCCGATCGTCTCGCGCGTGCGCCGGTAGGCGTCAGCGCTGACGATCCGGAAGATGAGCGACGCGATGGCCATCAGCGGGAAGATCAGGAAGACCATCAACGCGAGCTGCCAGTCGAGCAGCAGCAGGATGACGATCGACCCGACGAGCGTGAGCGTGGCCTGGATGAGCGTGACGATGGTGTCGGTGACGAGCGAGTTCAGCGCCTCGACGTCGTTCGTCATGCGGCTGATGAGCACGCCGGCCGGCCGGCGCTCGTAGAAGGAGACCGGCATCGCCTGCAGGTGGGCGAAGATGCGCTGGCGCAGGTCGGCGAGCGCGCGCTGGCCGACCCAGCCGGTGAGCCAGGTCTGCGCGTACGAGGTGCCCCAGACGATCAGGACGCTGAGGACGTACAGCGCGACGACGACGTTCAGCGCGGCGACGTCGCCGGGGACGATGCCCCGGTCGATCGCGGCGGCTGCGAGAGGCGCCGGCGCGAGCGAGGCGGCGACGCCGAGGGTGATCGCGATGAGGGCGAAGATCGTCGCTTGCGGTAGGGGCGCAGCAGCGCCGCCAGCCCGCGCACCTTGCGCCCGCGGTCGCCGGTGCCGCGCAGGCGCCGGCGCGAGTCCTCCCACAGCAGGTGCAGGCGCTCGCGGAAACCCGCGTCCTCGGGCGCGACCGGCGGGCGGTCGTCGACGGGGGGCCCCAGTGGCCGTGCGGGGTCACAGCGACTGCCCGCCGTCGTTCGCCGTGCGTGGGTGGCAATGAAGCACGTTGTCCTCACAAGCCCGCCACCTCGGGCTCGAGCGGCTTGCGCGTGAGGAAGACCTGATCCGGCAGGCCCTTCTCGACGATCTCGCGGTAGAGCTCCGACTCCTCCAGGAGCTCCTCGTGCCTGCCGTGGGCGATCAGCCGCCCATCCTCGAGGACGACGATCTCGTCGGCGAGCGAGATCGTCGAGAGCCGGTGCGCGATGACGAACGTCGTGCGGCCCGCCATGACCTCGCGCAGTGCCGCCTTGATCTGGTGCTCGGTGGAGGCGTCGACGCTCGAGGTCGCGTCGTCGAGGATCAGGATCCGCGGGTCGGCCAGCAGCGCGCGCGCGATCGCCAGGCGCTGACGCTGGCCGCCGGAGAGCGTCAGGCCGCGCTCGCCGACGCGGGTGTCGTAGCCGTCCGGCAGGCGCTCGATGAAGTCCGAGGCCTGGGCGCGGCGCGCGGCCTCCTCGACCTCGGCGTCGGTCGCGTCGGGGCGCGCGTAGGCGATGTTCTCGCGCACGGTCGCCGAGAACAGGAACGGGTCGTCGGTGACGACCGCGATCTGCGAGCGCAGCGCGGCCGGGTCCGCGTCGCGCACGTCCACGCCGTCGACGAGCACCGCGCCGGAGGTGACGTCGTAGAGGCGCGGGACGAGCTGGACGAGCGTCGTCTTGCCCGAGCCGGTCGCGCCGACCACCGCGACCGTGAGCCCGGCCGGGACGTCCAGCGTCACGTCGCTCAGGGCCTCGCGGGTCGCGCCGTCGTAGCGCAGCGTCGCGTCGCGGAACTCGACGCGCCCCCGGCCCTCGGGCAGCGGCCCGGCGCCCGGACGGGCCGTGATCTGCGGCTCGCGGTCGAGGATCTGGAACAGGCGGGCGCCGGAGGCCGTGGCGCGCTGGGCCATGCCCGAGCGACATCCCGAGCGTGCGCATCGGCCCGATGAGCATCAGCAGGTAGGTGTAGAAGGCGCTGAACTGGCCGAGCGTGATCGTGCCGTTGATGACCTGGCGCCCGCCGAGCGCGAGCACCGCGGCGAGGCCGAGCTGGGGGAGGAAGCCCATGAAGGGGGCGTAGAAGGCCTGGATGCGCGTGGAGATCATCGACTGCTCGAAGACCCGCGAGATCTGGCGCTCGAAGCGCCGGCGCTGCCGCGCCTCGGCGGCGAACGCCTTGACGACCCGGACGCCCGAGACGTTCTCCTCGACCTCGGCGGTGAGTTCGGCCAGCCGCTGCTGGACCTCCTGCAGCGCCGGGCGCGAGCGGCGGCCGTACCGGGCGGCCACGAAGACCACGAACGGCACCGGCGCGAGGCTGATCGCCGCCAGCGGCGGGTTGACGATGAACATCGCGACCGCCGACAGCAGGATCGTCAGCGCCGACTGGATCATGAAGACGAGCCCGTAGCCCAGGAAGAAGCGGACCGACTGCAGGTCGACGGTCGCCCGCGACATCAGCTGGCCCGTCTGCTGGTTGTCGAAGAAGGCCAGCTCCAGCGCCTGGAAGTGCTCGTACATCCCGCCGCGCAGGTCGCGCTCGACACCGAGCGAGACGCGGCCGGCGACGAGCCGGCGGATGGTCGTGAGCCCCAGCCGCAGGATGCCGGCGAGCAGCACCGCGGCGCCCAGGAGCTTCAGGTCGTTCTTGTCGCCCTGGTTGATCTGGTCGATCGCGCGGCCGGTGAGCGCGGGGATCGCGACGGTCGTCGGCCATGGCGGCCGTCGCGAGGATCAGGGACAGCACGACGCCGCGCCGGTACGGGCGCAGGAAGCCCAGGAGTCGCCCGAACGTCTTCACTTCAGAAAGTGTAGTGGGGGCCCGCGGGGCTCTCCGCGCCGGCGTCCCGGGGCCGCGCCTAGCGCGTGCCGGGAACGATCGTGACCTGGACGGTCGCGCGGCGGTGTGCCAGCCGCAGGCGCACCTCGAGCACCCCGCGGGTTCCGGGAGACGATCGCGGCGGGCGGTGGATCACGCGCCACTTCGTCGTCAGCCGGCTGCGGGTGCGCACGAACGCGCGGTAGCCGCCGGCGGGCTGGCGGACCCGCACCGACAGAGACCGCGGCGGCCGGCACCGGTGACGCGCGGGACGCGGGGCGCGGGTCAGGCGGTCCCAGACGGGGAAGCGGATGCGCGCGATCGCGGTGCGCGGCCCGTGCAGGACGTACGTGGTGACGATGCGGTCGGCGAGGAAGGTTCTCCGGACCCGGACCGACGTCCGCTTGCGCGCCACGGACGCTCGCCGTCATCGTGCGGGTGGTGAAGGCGCCGCGCAGCGGCTTGCCGGACCGGAAGCGGTGGGCGACGCGGTGGCCGCCCTGCGTCTCCAGCAGGCGGCGGCCGTTGCGACGGGTGATCGCGACGCCGAATCCGGTGCGGTCGTGGCTGCCGGTGCTGCCGAGCGGGCGGCCGCGGCCGTCGTACAGGCGTGCGAGGTCCACGCCGCCGTAGCCCAGCCGGAGCGTCTGGTCCAGCACGGCGGCGCTGTAGTTCGGCGTGGTGACGGCCAGCCGGCTGCTGCCGGGGTCGTAGGCGAAGAGCGGCGGGGGCTGCTCGGCGGGCGCGTCGACGGCGCGCGGCAAGCGCCTGGTGGGCGACGAGGCCCAGCGATCCGCGCCGCCACGAACTGCGGGTCGGACTCTCGGGTCGGCCTCGGAGGAGTGCATGCCGTAGAGCGTGGACGGGATCGCGGGCTGCGGGCGCCCGGCCTGCAGGCGCTCGTAGTAGCCCAGCGCGCGGTCGAACATCCAGCGTGCCCAGCGCTGCTCGCGCTCCTCGAGGACGGGTGCCTCGGCGAGGGTGCTGAGGCCGCCGAGCGCGAACACCCAGTAGCGGGAGAGGTGCCAGCGCCGGTAGGCGAGCCCCGTGTCCCAGTTGAGATATCCGGCGTGGGTCCAGTCGCCGGTCAGGATCCTGCGCGCCCACGAGCGCAGCACCCACATGCGCTGCTCGTCGAGCGGCGGCATGCCCGCCGCGAGCGCCGGCGCGTAGTCGTCGAGGGCGTGGAAGACGATGTTCGCGTACTCGGAGGTGCCGACCCGGTTGCTCGGCGACGTCGGCCGCGCGTTCGGCAGGTAGTTGAAGCCCATGCCGTCGTTGAGGTTGGGTGAGCGGTTCTTCCCGCGCCGGTGCGCATGGTCGAGGAAGTTGCTCAGGTACTGCGGGAAGTCGCGCAGCAGCAGCGTCGCGTCGCCGGAGACGCGGGCGTCGGCGAGCGCCATGTCGGCGGGCCAGTTGAACTGGTTGAGCTTCTGACGCGGCCACGTGTAGAACTCGCTGTTGGCGGTGGAGCGGACGGCCTTCTGGACGCGCTCGACGAGCGCCTGCGGCAGTCCGATGATCTCCGCGCGCGCACCGCGAGCGCCAGGCCCTCGGCCGCCTGCGGATCGAGCGAGACGTGCTCGCGCAGCGGCAGGTAGCTGCCGGCGTCGGGCGTCCAGCCGGGCACGTGGAAGTGCGCGGTCGCTCGTGCCGGGCGCTTGGCGAAGTCCAGGAAGGCCGGCGCGCGCGTGAGCGCGTCGACCATCGGCGCGATCCGCTCGTCGCGGCGGGCGGGCCCGACGTGGCCGGCGATCGCCGCCAGCGCGTGGACCGCGGTGATGTTGGCGTTCATGCGCGTGCTGAACGACCCGCCGCGCGTCACGTAGCCGCCCAGGCTCGGGCCGCCACTGGGCGTCGAGTTCCGCCGCGCGCCGGTCCACGAACGCCCAGAGCTGCTCGACCTGCTCGGCGCGCTCGGTCGCCGGCGCCGGAGTCGTGCGCCTGTGCCGGCGCGGGCGCGGCGAGCGCCGAGCACCACGCCGAGGATGCCCAGCACGAGGCTTCGGAGGACCGGGGAACGGGCCATCTCGGGCAGCAACGGCGGCATCGCACCGGAACATGAGCGCTGCAGCGCTCCCGGCAATCGGGGTTCACACGGAATACTCGTCCGTGATGGCCACCCGCTTCGGACTCTGCGACGCGTGTGCGCACCAGCGCCTGGTGCGCACCGGTCGCGGATCGGTGTTCTCGCTCTGCGCGCGGTCGCAGGCGGACGATCGCTATCCGAAGTACCCACGGGTGCCCGTCGCCGCCTGCCCGGGCTTCACGCCGCGCGAGCCGTCGCCGGACGCGCCGGGCCGAGGGTGAGCGCCGCGGCGTTCGCGCGTCCCGACCCCTGCTGCCATGGTTGGGCTGCACGGGCCGTGCGCGTCGAGCGGGTCGAGCACGAGGAAGGTCCGGTCGTCCTGGTCGGCGGGGGTGAGGGTGAACCGGAACAGCGCCGGGATCGTGAGTTGCTCGACGAGCAGCGCGTCGGGTGACCTGGTGACGCGTGCGACGGTCGGGGTGCGGTCGACGAGCGTCGCGTCGAGCGGCTTCTCGATCTCACCGCGCATCCGGTCCTTGCGGAAGAACAGGGCCTGGCTGGGCTGGTCGCCGGTCCTGGGCGGCATGAAGACCACGACGTCGTCGACGTCGTCGAGGTAGCGGAGGCTGTAGAGCGCCAGCTCCAGCGCCTCGCGCCGGAGCAGCAGGTGACGCTCGATCGACGGCTTGCCGGGCGCGACCGCGCAGCCCCTGCCCGGACCGCAGAGCCGATAGAGGACCCCCTTGCCGTCAGACGTCGTGATCGCGCCGCCCGCGCTCCCCGGGTCGCGCACGGCGACCGTCAGCGGCAGGCCGGACACCTCGAGCGCCCCGCCCTTGACGAGCACGAGCTGCCGGCCGTCCGGCCCGCGATACGCGGGGCGACGTGCCGCGGCGATCTGCGCGGCGCCCGGCGGGCCGTCCTTCGTCGGCTTCCACGCCGACCAGCCGGCTCGGGCCCGCCTGCGGCCGGCGGTCCTCAGGACGCCGGGCAGCAGCAGGGCGCCGAGCAGGACCAGGCGGCGGGGATCCCGACGGCGGCAGCGCGCCCGTCGGTGAAACCACGACCGCGCCCCGGAGTCCACGCGGCGGGGCGGGGGCCGCGGATCGTCGTGGACCGCGTCCTCGCCGGACATCGCGGGCAGGGTAACGGGCGCGCGGGCGCTGTCCAGCAGGTAGCGTCTCAGGCGATGGGCGAGTCCGGCGCAGGAACCCGGTGGTCGCGTGTGCCGGGGGCCCGGTCCACGCGCCTCGCGCTGTGCGCGCTCGTCGCCGGCCTGACCCTGCTCGCCGTCCCCGCGGGTGCCGTCGCGCTCAAGCTGAAGCCGTGCGCCTCCGACGCGAACTTCGGGCTGCGGATCGCTGCGGGTCCCGCTCGACCACACCGGACGCACGCCCGGCACGGTGAGCATCGCGGTCGCGGCTCAGCGCTCCTACCCGAAGGGCGCGGGCCTGCTGATCGCGCTCTCGGGCGGTCCCGGGCAGAGCTCCGTGGACGCGGCCGGGTCCTTCGCCGTCAGCCTCGAGCCGATGCTGCGCAAGTACCGGCTCGTCGTCCTGGACCAGCGCGGAACCGGCCTGTCCGGCGCACTCAACTGCCCGGGCCTGCAGCGGATCAAGGGCCTTGACGAGTTCACGCCCCAGCAGGTCCGGCGCTGCGCGACCGACGTCGGCCCGCGCCGCGCGTTCTACGGCACGGCGGACACGGTCGAGGACCTCGAGGACCTGCGCAAGGCGTTCGGTGCCGGCAAGGTCGCAGTCATGGGCATCAGCTACGGCACGTGGGTCGCACAGGAGTACGCCCGCACGCACCCGCGCAGACCGAGAGCCTCGATCCTCGACTCGATCGTCGGGCCCGAGCCGCAGGACGCCTACGCCATCGACGGCTACGCACGCCTGCCGCGGGTCTTCGACGAGCTCTGCGCACGCCGGCGCTGCGAGAGCGCGACGCGCGACTTCACCGGCGACGTCGCGCGGGTCGCGGCGCGTCCGCGCGTGGACCGCTGCGCGGCACGGTCTACGACGCGAGCGGCCGGCCGCAGAAGGCCGCCTACACCGCGCAGAGCCAGCTGTTCTTCCTCGTGACCTCCGGGGACCTCAATCCGTTCATGCAGGCGCGAATGCCGGGCGCGATGAACGCCGCGGTGCGCGGCGACCTGGGCCCGCTGCTGCGCCTCAAGCGCATGGGCGACGGCCCCCCGGCCAAGGTCCGCGAGTTCAGCTGGGGCCTGACGGTCGCCACGGGCTGCCTGGACGCGCAACTGCCGTTCTCGCTCAGCAGTGATCCCGCGGCGCGCCCGCCGCTTGCCGATCGCGCGCTCGCCGCGATCCCGCCCGCGTCCTACGCCCCCTGGTCCACCGAGACGGTGAAGAACACGAGCTACGCGGACGACTGCCTGCTCTGGCCGCGCGACGACCGCCCGGTGCCCGCGCGGCGGCCGCTGCCGGACGTCCCCGCGCTGCTGCTCGCCGGCCGGCTCGACATGCGCACGCCGGTGGAGGACGCGGTGAAGGTCAAGGCGCTGCTGCCCGAGGTCACAGCTCGTGACCGTCTCCGGGCAACGGGCATGACCAGGTCGACAGCGACGGCACCGGCTGCGTCGCCGTGGCCCTGGAGCGGTTCACCGCGCGCCGGACGGTCGGGCAGCCGTGCCGCAACACGTCGAACCTGCTGCCGCCGATCCCGCGCGCGCCGCGCACGCTGGCGGAGATCAAGGCGCCCGCCGCGGTGCCGGGGGACCGCGGTCGTGCGCTGCTCGCGGCGCTGCGTGCGGTGGAGGACGCACGCTTCACCGGGCTGGAGGCCGTCTACAGCGGCTGGCTCCCGCGCGGCGGCGGGCTGCGCGGCGGGAGCTTCTCGGCCACCGACGCCTTCGCGGGAACGCTCACGCTGCGCGACTACAGCTACGTGCCGGGCGTCCGGGTCAGCGGCCGGCTGACCGTGGACGGCCCCAACGGTCACGGCAGGGTCACGGTCCGCGGCCGCTTCGCCGGAACGCTCGACCTGCGATCGACCCGCAGCGCCTCCGGCACACTCGGCGGACGGCGCGTGGCCGTCGCGATCGGTTCCGGGGCGCGCGCCGCCGGCACCGGCGGCCGACCTCGGGGCGTTTCCGCGGATTCCCCGGCGCCTGCTGGATCCCGCGGTGGCCGCGCGGCTGCTCGCGACGCGCTGACGGCTTGACACCGGCGGCGCGCCGTGTCAGGTGCCGCATGCGCTCCAGCGGCAACGCGAAGCTCGACCTGCTGCGGTCCGTCCCGCTGTTCTCGGGCTGCTCGGATGGCGAGCTGCTGGCGATCTCGGCGATCGCCGACGAGATCGACTTCCCGGCGGGCAGGCGGCTGATCGTCGAGGGCGCAGGACGCCGTCAGCGAGTTCTTCGTGATCGTCGAGGGAGATGCGACCGTCACGCGCGGCGGGGCAGGAGATCGCCACGCTGGGCCCCGGCGACTGGGCCGGGGAGATCGCGCTGATCTCCGACACGCCGCGGACCGCGAGCGTCGACGCGCGGACGCCGGTGGTCGTCCTGGTCATCACGCGCGGGGCGTTCCCGCGCTGCTGCGCGACCACCCCGACGATCGCGCAGAAGGTGCTCGGCGAGCGTCGGGGCGCGCCTGGCGGCGGACGCCGTCTGACTCAGCTCGCGAGCAGCACGACGATCGCGGTCAGCCCGACCACGACGATGACGCGCCCGCAGCGCCGCGCGGGCGGCAGCCGCCGCCCGTAGCGCGCGCCGATCTGGCCGCCGGCGATCGACCCGCCCGCGATCAGGGCGGCCGGCCCCCACGCGACGTCGGCCGCGACGATGAACACGATCGCGGCGACGCCGTTGACGATGCCGGCCAGGACGTTCTTCAGCGCGTTGATCCGCTGCAGGTCCTCGTCGACGGTGAGCCCGAGCGCCGCGAGCAGCAGGATGCCCTGCGCCGCACCGAAGTAGCCGCCGTAGACGCCCGGCGCCGAAGACCCCGGCCAGCGCCGGGCGCCCGCCGTGCTCGTGCGGTTCCTGCTGCCGGCGCTGCGAGCATCGCCGCCAGGCGCGGCTGCAGGACGACGAGCACGAGCGCGAGCGCGATGAACACCGGGACGATCGCCTCGAACCACGACGGAGGCAGGGCCAGCAGCAGGGCGGCGCCGGTGATGCCGCCCACCAGCGAGGCGCGCCCGAGCCAGATCGCTCGCTCGCGCTGGCCGCGAAGCTCACGCCGGTAGCCGATCGAGCCCGGAGATCGACCCGGGGACGAGCCCGACGTTGTTCGAGACGTTCGCCGTGACCGGCGGGTAGCCGAAGGCGAGCAGGACGGGGAAGGTGATCAGCGAGCCGCTCCCGACGACGGTGTTGATGGTGCCCGCAGCGAGCCCGGCGGCGAGGATGGCGAGGGCCTCCGGGAAGTCCACCGCCTGAGCGTAGGCGGAGCGGGGCGTGCGCCGTCCATGTCCCGCACGATCTCGTTCAAGCGCGGGCCGCACCGCGGCCGATACGGACCCGATGGCTGAACGGCCGAGCGCACGCCTCTCCCGGGCGCACGAGTGGCTCCCCTCCTGGCTGGCCAGGCGCCTCGGCGTGCCGGATCCCGCCCGCCGCGCCCCCGAGGACCCCGCCGAGGACCGCGCGCTGATCGCTCGCGCGCTGGCGTTCCTGTTCCTGTCCGGGGCCACGATCTCGCTGCTCTGGCTGCGGCTCCCGCACGAGGCGAGCGCCGACGAGACGCGGCATCATCGTCGATGACCGTCGCCGGCTACGCCGTCGGCGATCGCTCCTGATCGTCGGCTTCGACCGGCTCCCGCTGCTCGTGCTCAAGGCCTCCGTCACCGCCGCGACGGTCGTCATCACCGGCGCGGTGCTCGCCAATCACGAGAACGGCAGCGTCTACGTCTTCTTCTACTTCTGGGCGACGGTCTACGCGTTCTCGTTCTTCTCGCTGCGGCAGGCGCTCGTCCAGACCGCGCTCGTCGGCGTGGCCTTCGGCGCCGTCCTCGTGCTCCAGCGCGACATCTGGCAGGAGGAGGTCGCGCGCTGGGTCATCACGATCGGCACGACGCTCGCCGCGGGGCTGCTCGTCCGCTTCCTCACCGGCGCGCTGCGCCACCGCTCGCTGCACGACCCGCTGACCGGGCTGGCGAACCGCCGGCTCTACCTGACGGCGCTCGACGAGGCGCTGGAGCGCGCCCGCGAGGACCAGCGCGCCGGGTCGGTGGCGGTGCTGTTCCTCGACCTCGACGGCTTCAAGTACGTCAACGACTCGCTCGGCCACCAGGTCGGCGACGGCCTGCTGGAGGCGGTCGCCGAGCGCCTGCAGGCGACCGCCCGCGCCCGAGGACCTGACCGCGCGCTTCGGCGGCGACGAGTTCGCCCTGCTCTGCCGCGACGTCGAGCACGAGGACGACGCGCTCGCGATCGGCCGCCGCATCAACGAGGCGCTCGGCGCCGGCTTCCAGATCGGCGAGCACGAACTGCGCGTCTCAGCGAGCGTCGGCGTCGCCCTCTCCGGCGCCCGGACGCCGACAGCGGCACGCTCGTGCGCGACGCCGACGCCGCGATGTACGCCGCCAAGGCACGCGGCCGCGCGCGCTGCGAGCTGTTCGGCCAGTCGCTGCGCGGCCGCATGGTCGAGCGGCTGAAGCGTCGAGAACGATCTGCGCGCCCGCGCTCGACGCGCGACCAGCTCGAGGTCGCACTACCAGCCGATCGTCTCGCTGGAGAGCCAGCGGATCGTCGGCGTCGAGGCGCTCATCCGCTGGCGCCACCCCGAGCGCGGCCTCGTGTCGCCGGCGCGAGTTCATCCCCGTCGCCGAGGAGACCGGCCTGATCGTCCCGATCGGCCGGATGGTGCTGGAGCGCGCCTGCGTGCAGATCGCCGCGTGGGACGCGTCGGGCGGCCCGCTCGCCGGCATCTCGCTGAGCGTCAACCTCTCCGCGCGCCAGCTGCCGCACCCGGACGCTGCTCGCGAACATCGAGACCGCGCTGCGCCGCGCGCGGATCGCCCCGTCGCGCCTGACCCTCGAGCTGACCGAGAGCACGCTGATGGACGAGGACGCCGGCGCCCGCCGAGACGCTCGCGGCGCTGCGCCGCCACGGCGTGCGGCTCGCGCTCGACGACTTCGGCACCGGCTACTCGTCGCTGTCCTACCTGCAGCGCTTCGCGCTCGACGAGATCAAGCTCGACCGCAGCTTCACCTCGGGCATCGGGCACGGCGGCAGCGAGGACGCGATCACCGGCGCGGTGCTCGCGCTCGCGCGCGCGCTGGGCGTCCCGGTCGTCGCCGAGGGCATCGAGCACGATCATCAGGCCGAGACGCTGCGCGGCCTGGGCTGCGCGTACGGGCAGGGCTACCTGTTCGCGCGCCCGGCGCCGGCGATCGACCTGGAAGGCGCGCTCGGCGGCGAGCCGGCGCTGCGCCTGGCCTCGTAGGCCGGCTCAGCCCTCGAGCAGCTCGGAGGCCGCGAGCCAGGCGGCCTCGAGGTCGTCCCGCTCGGCGGCGAGCGCGCGAGGCTCGCGCCTGCAGCTCGCGCAGCCGCGCGTGGTCGGTCGCGCTGGCGGCCATCTCCTCGTGGAGCGCCGCCTCGCGCTCCGTCGAGCTTCTCCAGCTCGCGCTCGAGCCGCTGCACGTCCTTGCGCGCGGCGCGCAGGGCGGCGCCCGGCTGGGCGCGCGCGCCGCCGGGCGCGGCGCGCGGGCCGGTGCCGGCGCCGGCGCCGGCGGCGCGGCGCAGCTCGAGGTACTGGTCGATGCCGCCCGGCAGGTGGCGGAGGCGCGCCGTCGCCCATCAGCGCGTAGACGTCGTCGCAGACGCGCTCGACGAAGTAGCGGTCGTGGCTGACGACGACGAGCGTGCCGGGCCAGCCGTCGAGCAGGTCCTCGAGCGCGGTGAGCGTGTCGATGTCGAGGTCGTTGGTCGGCTCGTCGAGCAGCAGGACGTTCGGCTCCTCCATCAGCAGGCGCATGAGCTGCAGGCGCCGCCGCTCGCCGCCCGAGAGGTCCGCACGAGCGTGCGGCTGCGCGCGCCGCGGAAGCCGAAGCGGTCGCACAGCAGCCCGGCGGTGATCTCGACGGCCGTCGCTGAGCGTGGCGCGCGCCCGCACCTGCCTCCAGCGACTCCAGCACGCGCAGGTGCGCCGGGGATCTCCGCCGTGTCCTGCGAGAGGTGCGCGAGCCGCACGGTCGCGCCGCGCTTCACGACGTCCCGGACGTCGGGCTCGAGCTCGCCGTCGAGCAGCCTGATCGAGCGTGGACTTGCCCGAGCCGTTGACGCCGACGAGCGCCGACGCGGTCGCCCGGGCCGAGCCGCCAGGTGACGTCGCGCAGCAGCCGTCGCGCCGCCGAGCGTCACCGAGACGCCCTCGGCGTCGAGGACCTTCTTGCCCAGGCGCGCCGAGGCGAAGCGCAGCAGCTCGGCGCGGTCGCGCGGCTCGGGCTCGTCGGCGATCAGCGCGTTGGCCGCGTCGATGCGGAACTTCGGCTTGGAGGTGCGGGCGGGCGGGCCGCGGCGCAGCCAGGCGAGCTCCTTGCGCAGCAGGTTGCGGCGCCGGTCGTCGCGCGCCGCGTCCTGGCGGTCGCGCTCGGCGCGGGCGAGCACGTAGGCCGCATATCCGCCCTCGTACTGGTGGACGTCGCCGTCGGCGACCTCCCAGGTCGCCGTGCAGACCGCGTCGAGGAACCAGCGGTCGTGGGTGATGACGACCAGCGAGCCGCGCCGCGCGGCGAGGTGGCGGGCGAGCCAGTCGACGCCCTCGACGTCGAGGTGGTTGGTCGGCTCGTCGAGCAGCAGCAGCTCGGGGCTGCCGAGCAGCAGGCGCGCGAGCGCGACCCGGCGCCGCTCGCCGCCCGACAGCGGCCCGATCGGCGTGTCGAGGCCCTGCGGGAAGCGGCGCATGGTCCACGCCGCCGAGCAGGCCGTCGAGCACGCCGCGGAAGACGCGTCGCCGGCCCACTCGTGGTCGGCCCGGCCGCCGACGAGCTCCTCGCGGATGGTGCGCGCGCCGTCGAGGTCGTCGCCCTGGGCGATCAGCGCGATGTCGAGGTCGTCCGACGCGGGTGACGAGCCCGGCGTCGGGCTCCTCGAGCGCCGGCGATCAGCCGCAGCAGCGTCGACTTGCCGTCGCCGTTGCGCCCGACGACGCCGATCCGGTCGCCGGCCGAGATCCCGAGCGTGATGTCGCTCAGCACCGAGCGGCTGCGCGTAGCCCTTGGCGACGGACTGGAGGTTCACGAGGTTGCGGGGCGGGGCGCCATCGGCGGCGCATCCTGCCGAAGCGCCGCGCGGCGCGCGGCGGGCGGACACTACGCTCCGGCGATGACGTACGACGTCGCCGAGGCGCGGCAGAACCTGCTCGACACGATCGCCGCGGCGATCGACGACCTCGCCGTCGCGCTCGCCGCGCTCGGCGGGGCGTACGAGCTGCTCGACGAGCAGAACGCGGACCTGCTGGAGGAGGAGCTGTTCCGGCCCGTGCAGACGGCCTACGGCCGCGCGCAGCGCACCTACGCGGCGTTTGCGCAGCGCAGCGGCCTGCCCGGCCGGACGTTCACGCCCGCGATGCAGGGCGCGCCGTCCCACGGCACGCAGGGCTTCGTCGAGGCGGCGGTCGAGGCGACGCTGGACGCCGACCAGACGCTCGCCGACCTGCAGGACTCGATGGCGCCGGTCGAGGTCGGGGACCCCGAGCTGCGCGCCGGCCTGGCCGAGGTCCGCACGCTGATCGGCCCGCTCGAGCAGCGCGCCGGGCGGTTCCTCAGCGGGCGCGGGCGGTAGGGCGCCGCCGCGGCGGCGCCCCGGTCACCGTCGCTCTGCTCGTCGAGGTGCTCTGGGGCTTGACGCAGACGACGGTCGGGTCGCTCTGGCACAGCGCGTAGGTGTCGCCGGCCTGCATCTCGGTGCGGGTGGAGATCACGTACGGGACCTCGTCGGACGGGCCCGCCGGCGACGCGGATGATGTAGTGGGCGTTCGTGTCCCAGGCCGTCAGGCCGCCGAGCGCCGCCTTCGCGCCGCTCGCGGTGCCCTCGGCCTCGCCCTGGGCCTTGCCCTTCTCGAAGCCGGCCTTCGCGCCCTCCTCCTTGCCGGCCTGCTCGCCGGCCGTCGGTGCCGGCCTGCCTCGCCCTCGGCCTTGCCGGCGGCGAAGCCCTTGTCGTAGATGGCCTGGTAGCCCGAGGCGCCGGCCTTGTACTCGTCGGCCTCGGCGGCACTCGCCCTGGTGCTCTTGCCGACAGGAAGCCGCCGAGCGAGCGCCAGACGACGACCGCGCGACGGCGCCGGCCCACCAGCCGCCGCCGGGCTTGGGCTTCGGCGGCGCGTAGCCGCCCGGGCGGCGGCGGGTATCGCCGGCCGCGGGGCCACCGGGGGGGACGGACGGGCCGCCGGACTCCATGGGACATCAACCTCCGTCGATCGCGATGAGCTGCATTGCGCCAGAAGGTAGACCCGGCCCCGGACATCCGCGGCGGCTCGCGAATCGGGTCGAGATCCAAGCGCAACTTCGTGACGGGGCCGGGTTCGGTTGGTCGTACCGTGTACCGGCGCAGCTGGTCGGAGCCACCGGGAGAATCTGTATGAACGTGCGACGTCGAATCCTCAGCGCAGCCTGCGCCGCGCTCGCGGCGGCCCTCGCTCGTGGCCGCCCCCGCATGGGCGTCACGCTGACGATCGAGATCCCGAGCGAACGCCGAGATCAGCAAGCCGATCAACGTCATCTACGCCGGCGTGGCGGACTCCGCCGGGACCACCGACATCACCGGCACGGGCCCGAACATGCAGCTGCGGACGTTCTACTGCAGCGCGACGCGCGGCCTGCCAGCCCACGTCGGCGGCGCAGCGCGCCGCGCCGGGCTCGAAGTTCGACGGCGACATGTTCGTCGAGAGCCCCGCGCCGTTCAGCCTCACCTCGACGATCGTCTTCGAGCAGCGCCGGGACTACCGGATCTGCGCCTACCTCGAGGTCGGCCTGACGAACGACACCTAGCCGCCGGCGGCGTTCGCCGAGGCGGTCCTGAGGGTCGGCGCCCCGCCGATCCCGTGCACGGTGCCGAAGATCACGCGGGCTGACGCTCGCGTCGGCGACGAAGAAGCTCAAGGCGGCCGGCTGCACCCTCGGCAAGGTCTCCAAGCCCAGGAAGGTCTCCAAGAAGGCGAAGCTCGTCGTGCGCTCGCAGAGCGTCGAGCCGCAGCGTGGTCCTGGCCGCCGGGTTCAAGGTGAACATCGTCCTGAAGGTGAAGAAGAAGAAGTAGCGGCGACGCGCCCGCGCGGGGCCGTCAGGATGCCGGAGGAGGGACTCGAACCCCCGACACGCGGATTATGATTCCGCTGCTCTAACCGACTGAGCTACTCCGGCGAGGGACGAGCGATTCTAGCCACCACACTCCTCGCCGTCCCCAACGTCTCCGACGGCCGCGACGCGGCCGTCGCTCGCGGCGATCGGGGCGGGGTTCGGCGAGCGCTCCGCGGCGCCCGCCTGCTGACGGCCGAGCCGCACGCCGACGCCGACCACGACCGCGCGGTCTTCACGCTCGCGGGGCCGCCGGGCGCGCTCGCCGGACGCGCTCTGGCGGGCGCCCGCGAGGCCGTGGCCCGCATCGACCTCGCCGTCCACGACGGGCTGCACCCGCACGTCGGCGCCGATCGACGTCGTCCCCGTCGTCCACCTGGACGACGGCGCGGCGCGGCGCGGCGTGCGCGGAGGCGCTCGTCGTCGCGGACCGCCTCGGGGACGAGCTGGGCTGCCGGTCTTCCTCTACGGGCTGCTCGGCGGCGGGCGCACGCGCGCCGAGCTCCGCCGCGGCGGGCCCGCCGGCGCTCGCGCGAGCGGATGCGCTCGGGCGAGCTGACGCCGGACTTCGGGCCGCCGCGCCGCATCCGACCGCCGGGCGCGGTGCTCGTCGCCGCGCGGCCGCCGCTCGTGGCCTTCAACCTCGAGCTCGGCGCCGCCCGCCGGGCTCGACGACGCGCGCCGGATCGCGGCGCTGGTCCGCGAGGGCGGCCCGGAGGGCCTGCCGGGCGTCCGCGCGATCGGGCTGGAGCTCGCGCACCGCGGCGGCGTCGCGCAGGTCTCGACGAACGTCGAGGATCACCGCGCGCGTCCCGCTCGCCGCGCTCCTGGAGGCGGTCGCCCGCCATGCGCCGGTCGCGCGCCGCCGAGCTCGTCGGGCCTCGCTCCGCGGGCCGCGTTCGACGGCTGGCCGGCGCGACGTCCCGGTCGCGGGCCGGGCGACGATCGAGGACGCCCTCTAGGCTAGACGCGACCATGGCGCAGACGAAGAAGAAGCGGTCCACCAAGCATCGCGGCAACGCCGCCGGCGTCGTCGAGGCGCGCGGGCGCACCGGCCGCAAGCTCACCGACGAGGAGAAGCAGCAGAACGCCGCCGCCGGGGGCAAGAACGCGCCGCGAGGCGACCGCTTCGACCGCCCGCCGACGTGGCGCGGCGCCGCGCAGCGCTCGCTGATCGCCGTGTTCATCTTCATCGCCGTGATCGTGCTGCTGTTCAAGCAGAACGTCGCACCCGGCGGTCGCGCTCGGCGCGGTGCTGCTGCATCGTCTACATCCCGATGAGCTACTACACCGACCTCTGGCTCTACCGCCGCCGGCAGGCCAAGAAGCTCGGGCGACGGGCGGCAAGCCGAAGAAGGACGCCGCGTAGTGGACGTGCGGATGTTCACCGTCGGGCCGGTGCAGGAGAACAGCTTCCTGCTGCGCCGCTCCGCCGAGGCCGACCGCGCGCGTGCTCGTCGACCCCGGCGACGAGGCCGACAAGCTGCTGCAGGGCGCTGGACGAGTTCGGCGTCGGGCTCGACGCGATCCTGCTGACGCACACGCACTTCGACCACGTCGGCGCGGTCGCGCCGGTCGCGCGCGCGACGGGCGCGCCGGTCTACTGCCCGGTGCTCGAGACGCACGTGCTCGCGGACATCATGAGCTTCGTCCCGTTGCCGGGCTTCGGGCCGTTCGAGTCGCTGGGAGGCCGAGGAGACGGTCGCAGGGCGGCGAGCGGCTGCAGCCTCGCGGGCTTCGACATCGACGTCATCTTCACGCCCGGCCACAGCCCCGGCCACGTGACCTACGCCTTCGACCGCGACGAGGCGCACCCGGACGTGCCGGTCGTGCTGGCCTCGGGCGACGTCCTGTTCCAGCAGTCGATCGGCCGGACCGACCTGCCCGGGCGGCGACCACGCGACGCTGCATGGCGTCGATCGCGGGGCTCGCCGAGCGCTACGACGACGACACCGTCGTCCTGCCCGGCCACATGGGCGTCACGACGCTCGGGGCCGAGCGCGCCGGCAACCCGTTCCTGCAGGACCTGCCCGCGCGGCAGGCGTGAACGCGCGATGAGCGCCAGGGCCTCCAGGCGCCGCGCGGCACCTTCGACGTGCTGCCCGAGCAGTCCGCGCTGCGGCTCGTCGTCGAGCAGACGGCGCGCGGGATCCTCGAGGCCGCGGGCTACCGGCGCATCGAGACGCCGATCTTCGAGGACACCGACGTCTTCCGGCGCACCGTCGGCGAGAGCACCGACATCGTCCAGAAGGAGATGTACACCTTCGAGGACGCGGGCGGGCGGTCGCTGACGCTGCGCCCGGAGGTCACCGCGCCGATCGTGCGCGCCTACCTCGAGCACGGGATGCACAAGCTCCCGCAGCCCGTGAAGCTCTGGTACCTCGGGCCGTGCTTCCGCCACGAGCGCGCCCAGGCCGGGCGCTACCGCCAGTTCTGGCAGATCGGCGCCGAGGCGATCGGCTCCGACGACCCGGCGGTCGACGCCGAGTCGATCCTGCTGCTCGCGGCGCTGCTCGAGGAGCTCGGGCGTGCGCGGGCTGCGCCTGCGGCTGGCGAGCCTCGGCACGCCGGCCTCGCGCGCCGCCTACCGCGAGCTGCTGCAGGCGCACCTGCGCGCGCACGAGGACCGGCTCTCCGACGAGGTCCGCTCGCGGATCGACCTCAACCCGCTGCGCGCGTTCGACAGCGACCATCCGGGCACCCGCGAGGTCATGGCCGGCGCGCCGCTGCTGATGGACCACCTCGCACGCCGAGGACGCCGAGCACTTCGCGCAGGTCCGCGCGATGCTCGACGCCGTCGAGCTGCCGTACGAGATCGACGGCGCGCTCGTGCGCGGCCTGGACTACTACACGCGCACGGTCTTCGAGTTCACGAGCGACGCGCTCGGCGCCCAGAGCGGCGTCGGCGGCGGCGGGCGCTACGACGGCCTCGCCGAGCAGCTCGGCGGCGGCGCCGACGCCCGGCATGGGCTGGGCGGCCGGGGTGGAGCGCATGCTGCTCGCGGCCGAGGAGCGCCCGGTCCCCGACGGGCGTCTGCGACCTCTACGTCGTCCTGGCGGGCGACCTCGCCGGCACGCCGGCCGGAGGCGATCGCCCTGGCCGCCGAGGCGCGGCGCGCGGGCGTCCCGGCGCAGCTCGAGCTCGCCGGGCGGTCGGTCAAGGGGCAGTTCAAGCAGGCCGCGCGCCTGCAGGCCCGGTACGTTGCCGTGCTCGGCGACGAGGGGATCGAGTTGAAGGACATGGAGAGCGGGGAGCAGGAGCCGGTCGAGAGCGCGTCCGCGGTGGTCGCGCAGGTGCTGCGCGGGCGGTACGCCTGATGCGCGCCCCGTCGGCCCAACGCCTACCGCGACACCTGGTGCGGGTCGCTCGACGCCGACGCGGACCGGCGACGAGGTCCGGGTCGCCGGGCTGGGTCCACCGCCGCCGCGACCACGGCGGGCTGATCTTCATCGACCTGCGCGACCGCACCGGGCTCGTCCAGCTCGTCTTCCACCCGGACACCAGCGGCCCGGCGTTCGCGCTCGCCGAGCGCCTGCGCTCCGAGCACGTGGTCTCCGCCGCCGGCGACGGTCGTGCGCCGCGAGGAGGGCAACGTCAACCCGAACCTGCCGACCGGCGAGATCGAGATCAGCATCACGGGCCTCGACCCGCTCGCGGCCAGCGAGACGCCGCCGTTCGCGATCGACGAGGACGATCCCGTCGACGAGACCACGCGCCTGCGCTACCGCTGGCTGGACCTGCGCCGCCAGGGGATGCGCGACGCGATGCTCACCCGCACGCTCGTGGTGCGGACGATGCGCGAGGTGCTCGACGGCCGCGACTTCCTCGAGCTGGAGACGCCGATCCTGACGCGCTCGACGCCCGAGGGCGCCCGCGACTTCCTCGTCCCGAGCCGGATGAACCCCGGCGACTTCTACGCGCTGCCGCAGAGCCCGCAGCTCTTCAAGCAGCTGTTCATGATGGCCGGCTTCGAGCGCTACTACCAGATCGCCCGCTGCTTCCGGGACGAGGATCTGCGCGCCGACCGCCAGCCGGAGTTCACCCAGCTCGACCTCGAGATGGCGTTCGTCACCGAGGACGACGTGATCGAGGTCATGGAGGCCGTGATGTCCGCGGTGTTCGCGGCGACGGACTTCGACGCTGCCGCCGACCCCGTGGCCGCGGATGCCCTACGACGAGGCGGTCGCGCGCTTCGGCGTGGACCGTCCCGACACGCGCTTCGGCCTGGAGATCCACGACGTCGGCCCGCTGCTGCGCGGGCAGCGACTTCAAGGTCTTCGAGAGCGTCCTCGGCGGCGGCGGCGTCGTCCGCGCGATCAACGCGGGCGCCCACGAGCTGTCGCGCTCGGAGCTCGAGGGCCTCAACGACGTCGTCCGCGTCCACGGGGCGAAGGCCGTCGCGCCGATCTACGCCGGGGAGGGCGGCTGGGCCGGCAACCTCGCGAAGTTCTTCACCGCCGAGCAGATCGCGGCGGTCAACGCCGAACTCGAGGCCTCCGACGGCGACCTGCTGCTGTTCGTCGCCGACTCCGGCGAAGACCGCCGCCGCGTCGCTCGCGGGCCTGCGCCTGCACCTCGGCCGAGCGGTTCGGCCTGATCCCCGAGGGGCGGCACGACCCGCTGTGGATCACGGACTTCCCGATGTTCGAGCGCGACGAGGACGGCGGGCATGCATGCGCGCTGGGCGGCGCTGCACCACCCGTTCACGGCGCCGCGAGGGCGACCTCGACGATCCCGGGTCGCTGCGCTCGCGCGCCTACGACCTCGTGCTCGACGGCGTGGAGATCGGCGGCGGCTCGATCCGCATCCACACGCCCGAGGTCCAGCAGGCGGTCTTCGAGCACCTCGGCCTGCCCGAGGGCGAGGCGCGCGAGCGCTTCGGCTTCCTGCTCGAGGCGCTGCAGTACGGCGCGCCGCCGCACGGCGGCATCGCGATGGGGATCGACCGGATCGTCGCGCTCGTCTGCGGGCTGGACTCGATCCGCGACGTCATCGCCTTCCCGAAGACCGCCAGCGGCGGCGACCCGCTCACCGGCGCCCCAGCGCCCGTCGACGAGCCGCAGCTGCGCGATCTGGCGCTGAAGTCGCTGGTCCAGCCGCCTCCCGCCTAGCGGCAGCCCGCGCGCGGCGCTCAAGCGATCGGCCCGATGAGCCGATGGGGTGGGCAATGGCCCAGATCTCCCCACCGTTCCGCATCGCGCTGGTGGCGATCGCGCTCCTGGGCGCGGTCTGGTTCGTCGCGCTGCGCCCGAAGGCGGATTCCGGCGCGGATGCGCCGCTCCCTGCGGCCCCCGGCGTGAGCGGTCTCTCGAACGCCGCGCAGAAGGCCGAGGCGACCGCGAAGGCCGCGGACGCGTCCGCAGAGCGCGCCGAGGCCGCCGCCGCTGCCGCAGACGGCGGCGCCGCAGCCGCGCGAGAAGACGACGGTCACCAAGACGCAGAGCGGGGCCACGGTCGAGAAGTCCACGTCGGTCTCCAAGACGGCCTCCGGCAAGACCACCGTCACGAAGAAGGCGACGGCGAAGCCGGCGGCGCCGGCCAACCCGGCCACGCCGCTGCTGGCGGCGCTGAAGCGCGGGCAGGTCGTCGTCCTCCTCTTCCGCAATCGCTCGTCCGACAGCGCCGCGGTGGCCACGATGGTGCGCTCGATCGGCGAGCGGCGCAAGGTCGTCTCCCGCGTGGTCGAGCATCAAGGACGTCGGCCGGTACAGCACCTTCACCTCGACCACGCCGGTGGCGCAGGCGCCGACGACGATGGTCATCGGCCCCAAGCGCAACGCGGTGCTGATCGTCGGCTTCACGAGCCCGGGCGAGATCGCCCAGGCCGTGGCGGACGTCCGCCGCAGCGGCACGTAGCGCCCGGGCGCTCCTACACTCCGGCGCGATGCCGGACGAGCGCTTCGAGGACCACCTGCGCCATCCGCGCGGACGCGGCCACGTGCCCGCCGGATCGCACCGTGCCGGCGCCGGGACCGCCGCATGCGGCGATGTCGTGCGGATGGACCTGACGGTCGCCGGCGACCGCGTGACGGACGCGGGGTTCGACGCGGAGGGCTGCGGGGCGACCATCGCCGCCGCGAGCGCCGCCGTCGAACTCGCCGCCGGCGCGCGCGTGCTGGACGCCGCGCGCATCGGGGTCGACGAGGTCGCGGCCGCGCTCGGCGGGCTGACTCTCGGCAAGCGGCACGCGGCGGACCTCGCAGCCGACGCCCTCGCCCGCGCCCTGGGGACGGCGGCCGCTGCGGACGCCGCGCTCACGTCCGACGCCGATCGCACGCTCGTGGCGATGTCGGGCGGCGTCGACAGCGCGGTCGCCGCGCTGCTGTGCGCCCACGACGACGGCGCCGAGCCCGTGGCCGTCACCCTCGAGCTCTGGCGCGACCCGGAGAACGACGCCGAGCGCTCCTGCTGCTCGGCGAGCGCCGTGCGCGGCGCCCGCGCGCTCGCCCACCGCATGGGGCTGCCGCACCTGACGCTCGACCTGCGGGAGGCGTTCCGCGCCGGCGTGGTGGATCCCTGGATCGCGGGACACGCGGCAGGCGTCACGCCCAACCCGTGCGTGCGCTGCAACGGGAGCGTGCGGCTGGACGGGATGCTCGACCTCGCCGGGCGCCTCGGCGCGCGCCGGCTGGCGACCGGGCACTACGCGCGCGTCAGCGCGGACGGGCTGATCCGGGCGGCGGCCGACCCGGCGAAGGACCAGAGCTACATGCTGGCCGGGCTGGATCCGGCGAGCGTCGCACGGATGCGCTTCCCGCTCGGGGACCTCACCAAGCCGCAGGTCCGCGACCTCGCGGAGCGCGAGGGCCTGCCGGTGGCGCGCACGCCGGACTCCCAGGATCTGTGCTTCCTGGCGGGTACCGGCCGCGAGGCGTTCCTCGCACGCCACGGCGGCCCGCGCGAGCGGCCGGGGCTGACGCTCGACGAGGGCGGCCGTGCGATCGGGCGCCACCGCGGCGCGCACGCGTACACGGTCGGCCAGCGGCGCGGGGTCGGCGCCGGCGGCGGCAGCGCGAGCCCGCTCTACGTCACGGCGACCGACGTGGCCGCGAACACCGTCACCGTCGGGCCGCGCGAGGATCTGCGGCGCACGAGCGTCATGCTCGCCGACGTCACGCTCCACCGGCCCGCCGGGGAGATCGACGCCGCGAAGCTGCGCTACCGGGCGACGCCGGTGGGCGCGACGCTCGACGGCGGGGTGCTGCGCCTGCGCGAGCCGGTCTGGGGGGCGGCTCCCGGCCAGACGGCCGTCCTGCTGCGGGGCGATGTCGTCGTGGGTTGTGCGACGATCGCGCGATGAGCACGACCTCCGACGAGATCCGCGAGACGTTCCTCGGGTTCTTCGAGCAGCGCGACCACCGCCGCCTGCCGTCGGCGTCGCTCGTCCCCGCCACGTTCGACGCGTCCGTCCTGCTCACGACGGCCGGGATGCACCCGCTGAAGGGCTACTTCCTCGGCCTGGAGACGCCCCCGGCGCCGCTGCCTGACGAGCTGCCAGAAGTGCTTCCGCACGACCGACATCGAGAACGTCGGCAACACCGCGCGGCACCTGACCTTCTTCGAGATGCTCGGCAACTTCTCGATCGGCGCAGTACTTCAAGGAGGGCGCCGTCGAGCTGGCCTGGGACCTGTCGCTGAACGGGTTCGGCTTCCGACGCCGGAGGACATCTGGATCACGGTCTTCGAGGGCGACGACGAGCTCGGGCTCGGGGCCGACGAGGAGGCCATCGCCGCCTGGGAGGCCGTCGGGGTGCCGCGCGAGCGCATCGTCCTGTGCCCGCGCTCGGAGAACTTCTGGCAGGCCGGCCCGACCGGCCCCTGCGGCCCCTGCAGCGAGCTGTACCTCGACCGCGGCGTCGCCTACGGGTCGGCCGACGACCTGCCGGGCGGGGAGAACGAGCGCTTCCTCGAGTACTGGAACCTCGTGTTCATGCAGTACGACCAGGATCCCGCCGGGCAAGCTCGACGCCGCTGCCGGCGCCGTCGATCGACACCGGCCTGGGCCTCAACCGCATGGCGCTGATCCAGCAGGGTGCCGAGACGATCTTCGAGACCGACCAGTTCGCGCCGCTGATGGCGCTCGGCCGCGAGCTGGCCGACTCGCTCGCGCCCGAGCGACGAGCGCGCGCTGCGGATCCTCGCCGACCACTCGCGGGCGATGACGTTCCTCATCGGCGACGGCATCGTCCCGAGCAACGAGGACCGCGGCTACATCCTGCGCCGCGTGATGCGCCGCGCGATCCAGCAGGGCCACCGCATCGGCATCGAGGGCGTCTTCCTGCCGGGGTTCGTCGACCAGGTCATCGACCTGATGGGGCCCGCGTACCCGCGAGCTCGTCGCGCATCGCCCCGCGATCCTCAAGTGGGTCACGGGGGAGGAGGAGGGCTTCCGGCGCACGCTCGAGCAGGGCACGAAGCTCCTCGACGACCTCCTCGACGCCGGGCGCGGTCGGCGCGGACGACGCCTTCAAGCTCCACGACACCTTCGGCTTCCCGATCGAGCTGACGCGCGAGATCGCCGCCGAGCGCGGCGTCCCGTTCGCGCAGGACGCCGAGTTCGACGCGCCTCATGGGGGAGCAGCGCGCGCCGCAGCTCCGCGGCGGCCAAGGGCGGCAAGGTCGGGCGCGAGGAGGAGACGGTGCGGGCGCTGGGCTCCGAGCCCGCCGCGTTCGTCGGCTACGAGGACCTCGAGGTCCACACGGTCGTGCAGGGCGTCGACGACCGAGGACGACGGCCGCGTCTTCGTGAAGCTCGCCGAGTCCCCGTTCTATGCCGCAGGGCGGCGGCCAGGTGAGCGACGAGGGGACCGTCGGCCTGCGAGGACGGCGACTGCCACGTCGAGGTCATCGACGTCGTGCGCTCCGGCGACGACCAGGCGCTGATCGTGCGCGCGGTCGAGGGCGAGCTGCGCGCCGGCGAGCGCGTGGTCGGCGAAGGTCGACCGCGCGGCGCGGCACGCCACCGCGTGCAACCACACGGCGACGCACCTCCTGCACGCGGCGCTGCGCGCGCGGCTCGGCGACCACGTCCGGCAGGCCGGGTCCTACGTGGGCCCCGACAAGCTGCGCTTCGACTTCACGCACACCGCGAAGCTCAGCGAGGAGGATCGCCGCCACGTCGAGGACGAGGTCAACGCACGGATCCTCGAGAGCCTGCCGGTGCGCCCGATCACCACGACGCTGGACGAGGCCAAGGGGCTCGGGGCGATGGCCCTGTTCGGCGAGAAGTACGGCGACGTCGTGCGGATGGTCGAGATCGGCGACGGCGCTCTCGCGCGAGCTGTGCGGCGGGACGCACGTGCGGACGACCTCGGAGATCGGGCTCTTCCGGATCTCGAGCGAAGGGTCGAGCGCGGCCAACGTCCGGCGCATCGAGGCGATCACCGGGCCCGAGGCCGTCGACCCTCATGCGCGAGCACGACGAGCTGCTGCGTGACGCCGCCGGCGTGCTGCGCACCCAGCCCGAGCGCGTGCCCGAGGCGATCGCCCAGCTGCGTGATCAGCGCCAAGGAGGCGGGACGCGGCGGGCCGGCGAACGGCAGCGTCGACGCGGCGGCGCTCGCCGCGGGCGCCGAGGAGGTCGCGGGCGCCCAGGTGCTCACCGCCGTCGTCCCGGACGTCGACGCCAAGGCGCTGATGGAGATCGGCGACCTCGTCAAGGGTCAGCTCGGCGAGGAGGCCGCGATCGTGCTCGGCAGCGCCGCCGACGGGCGCGTGCACCTGGTCGCGGCCGTGACGCCCGCGCTCGTCGCCCGCGGGGTCGAAGGCCGGGGCCGTCGTCAAGGTCGCCGCGCAGGTCGCCGGCGGGGGCGGCGGCGGGAAGGACACGATGGCCCAGGCGGGGGGCAAGGACCCCGAGAAGCTCCCGGACGCGCTGGACGCGGCGCGCGCCGCCATCGCGGCGGCCCTCGGCGCCTAGCGGCCCTCGTGCGCGTGCTGGCCCTGGACTACGGCTCGGCGCGCTGCGGCTGCGCGCTGAGCGATCCCGACCGGCACGCTCGCGACGCCGATCGCCCCGGTGCTGCGCCCGGGGACGAAGGCCGGCCTGCGCGAGCTGCGCGAGCTGGTCGCCGAGCGGGAGGTCGACCGGGTCGTCGTGGGGCTCCCGCTGGCGCTGTCCGGCGCCGACTCCGACCAGACGCGCGAGGCGCGCGCGTTCGCCGACCGGCTGCGCTCGGCCCTGGGGCGACGCCGCCCGTCGAGCTCTACGACGAGCGCTTCACGACGGCGATCGCCCAGCAGACCGACATGGGCGGCGGCACCTCCGAGGACTCGCGCGCGGCGGCGGTGCTGCTCGACCGACTGGCTCGCGCGTCACGGCCACGAGCACCGGGAGCCGGCGGCGTGAGCGAGCGCAGCGAGGCCGAGCGCGAGGCCGCGCGGCTGGAACGCGAGCGCCGGCGCGCCGCGGCCGCGGGACAGCCGCCGCCGGAGCCGCCGGCGCCCGAGTCTCCGGTCGCACCACCGCCAGCACCGCCACCGCCGCCACCTGCCGAGCCGCCCGCCCCGCCTGCGCCCGAGGAGCCCGCGCCGGCGCCGCCCGGCCCGCCGCCGGGCCTCAAGCGCCTGGGCTCCCCGTCCGCCGCGCCGGGTCCCCAGCCGGGCGCGCCCGGGATGCCGCGCCACCCGCTCTCGGTGCCGCCGCGCCGCCGTCGCCGGACTCCCGGCAAGATCGCGGCGCTCGGCGCGGCGATCGCGATCCTGCTCGCGCTGCTCCTGTTCGCTCTCAATGCGATCTACACCCCCTTCAAGGACGACGGCAGCGGCCGCGTCGCGGTCACGATCCCCGCGGGGTCGAGCGCCGGCGAGGTCGGCGATCTGCTCGCCGACAAGGGCGTCGTCGCGTCGGGCCTGTTCTTCTCGCTGCGCGCCACCCTCGGCGGCGACCGCGACAAGCTCCGCGCCGGGCGCTACGTCCTGGCCCGCGGCATGGGCAACGGGGCGGCGATCGCGGCGCTCACCGCCGTGCCGGCGGCGCCGCGCGTGCGCACCGTCCTGATCCCGGAGGGCCCGGGACGGCGCGAGGTTGCGCGGCTCCCCGACGTCAAGGACGTTCCCGGTGACTACGTGGCGGCCTCGGTGCGCAGCCCCGCGCTGCAACCCCGCAGCTACGGGGCGCCTCGCGGAACGCCGAGCCTCGAGGGCTTCCTGTTCCCGGCGACGTATCGCCTGAAGGGCCGGGCGACGGTGCGGACGCTCGTCCGCGAGCAGCTGAACGCGTTCAAGACGGCGATCGCGACCGTCTCGATGCGCCGCGCGCGGGCGAAGAACCTCACCGTCTACGACGTGCTGATCATCGCCTCGATGGTCGAGCGCGAGACCGCGATCGCGGCCGAGCGGCGCCTGATCGCCGGCGTGATCTACAACCGGCTGCAGCAGGGGATCCCGCTGGGGATCGACGCCGCGACCCGCTACGACGAGGACAACTGGTCGCAGCCGCTGAAGGTCTCCGAGCTCGAGCGCGACAGCCCGTTCAACACGCGGCGGCGCACGGGCCTGCCGCCGACCCCGATCGGCAATCCCGGGCTGGCGTCGATCCGCGCCGCTGCCAACCCGCGCAGGACCGCTGCGCTGTACTACGTCGTGAAGCCGTGCGGGAACGGCGCTCACGCCTTCTCGCGGACCGACGCCGAGTTCCAGCAGGACGTCGCGGCCTACAACCGCAAGCGCGAGGAGCTCGGCGGCAAGGACCCCTCGACGTGCCCGAAGTGAGCGCCCCGGCGACCCGTCTGGGCGTCCTCGGCTGGCCGGTCGCCCACAGCCGCTCGCCGGCGATGCAGAACGCCGCGCTGCGGGCGCTCGGGCTCGACGACTGGCACTACCAGCTGCTGCCGGTGCCGCCGGAGGCGTTCACCGAGACCGTGCGCGCGCTCGGCGCGTCCGGCCTGCACGGGGCGAACGTCACGATCCCGCACAAGGAGGCCGCGCTCGCGGTCGCGACGACCGCCACCGACACGGCGCGGGCGATCGGCGCCGCGAACACGCTGACGTTCGACGGCGAGGCGATCCACGCGGACAACACGGACGCACCCGGCTTCCTGGCGGCGCTCCCGGCGCCGCCGCGGCCGGGGAGCACGGCGCTCGTCATGGGGGCCGGCGGCAGCGCCCGGGCGGTCGTCCACGCGCTCGCGAGCGCCGGCGTGGAGGTCCTCGTGTGGAACCGGACGCCCGCGCGCGCCCGGGCGCTGACCGCTGAGCTCGGGGGACGAGCGGTCGCTGAGGAGCGACCGGCGGACCTGCTCGTCAACTGCACGGCCGTCGGGCTCCAACAGGCGTCCACGGGCTTGGAGGAATTGCCCGTATCCGCCGACTCCATACACACATACGCGACCGTGGTGGACCTCGTCTACCGCCCTGGCGGAACCCCACTTCTCGACGCAGCACAGGCCGGGAGATGCGCGATCGTCGACGGGCTGGAGATGCTGGTTCAGCAGGGCGCGCTGAGTCTGGAGGCCTGGACGGGCCTGCCGGCGCCGGTTCCCGTCATGCGGGAGGCGGTCCGCCGGGACCTGCCCATCGCACCACATGAACCCCGACCATCCCCATCTGCGACCCGTGGGCGCGCCATCCCCCCCGGTGGAGGGGGCGCTCGCCCGTGAGGCCGATCCCGACTGGGACGGCGTCACGCGCCCGCAGACCCGAGGTGGCCAGCGCTTCCTGAAGGACGTGATCGTCGAGCTGGGGCTCGCCGACCGCGAACGCGTCGAACACGCGCACGAGTCGGCGCGGATCGCCGGCACGACCTTCGAGGAGGCACTCCTGCAGCAGGGCGCCCTGAACCAGGAGCAGCTGTCGCGCGCCATCGCCGAGCGCCATGGCTTCGAACACATCGACCTCGCGGTCTTCAAGGTCGACATGGCCGCCGCGAACCTCATCAGCTCGGCGCAGGCCAAGCGCTACGAGGCCGTTCCGGTCGCGTTCCTCGGCGAGACGAAGCTCCGCCTGGCGATGGCCGACCCCGGCAACGTCATGGCGATCGACGAGGTCGCGCTCGTCACCGGCATGGAGGTCCTGCCGGCCGTCGCCTCCCGCGAGGACATCCTCGCCCTGATCACGCGCCTGAGCCGCCTCGACGAGGTGGTCCACGACGCGATCGAGGAGGGCGCCGCCGACGTCGCCGAGATCGTCGACCTGCGCGAGAGCGCGGACGACGCGCCGGTCATCAAGCTCGTCAACTCGATCATCGCCCAGGGCGTCGAGCAGGGCGCCTCGGACATCCACTTCGCTCCCGACGGCCGCGAGCTGCGCGTGCGCTTCCGCGTCGACGGCGTGCTGCACGAGACGACGACGATCCCCAAGCGCATGGTCGCCGGCGCCATCAGCCGCGTGAAGATCATGAGCGACCTGGACATCGCCGAACGGCGCATCCCGCAGGACGGCCGCGTCGGCCTGACCATCGACTCCAAGCACGTCGACCTGCGCGTCGTGACGCTCCCGAGCGTCCACGGCGAGTCGATCGTCATCCGCATCCTCGACCAGGACGGCGGCGTCGCGCACGACCTCGAGGCCCTCGGCTACCTCGAGGACGACCGCGTCCGCTTCGAGCGCGCGATCCGCCAGCCGTTCGGCGCCGTGCTCGTCACCGGACCGACGGGCTCGGGCAAGTCGACGTCGCTGTACACGGGCGTCGGGATGCTCAACTCGCCCGAGAAGAACATCATCACCATCGAGGATCCGGTCGAGTTCCAGATCGACGGGATCACCCAGGTGCAGGTCAACCCGCGCGCCGGCCTGACGTTCGCCAACGGTCTGCGCGCGATGATGCGCGCGGACCCCGACATCATCATGGTCGGCGAGATCCGCGACCGCGAGACCGCCCAGATCGCCGTGGAGTCCGCGCTGACGGGCCACATGGTCCTCTCGACGCTGCACACCAACGACGCGCCGACGGCGATCACCCGGCTGACGGAGATGGGCATCGAGCCGTTCCTCGTCGCGAGCGCGCTGGACTGCGTCGTCGCCCAGCGCCTGGCGCGGACCCTCTGCAAGCACTGCAAGCGCGAGACGATCCTCACCCGCGAGGTGCTCGCCCAGAACGGCTTCACGTCCAACGTCGACATCGAGGCCTACGAGCCGGGCGGCTGCTCGCGCTGCGGCGGCTCGGGGTACAAGGGCCGGATCGGGCTCTACGAGGTCATGACCGTCACCGAGGAGATGCGGTCGGCGACGATCGAGCGCGCCTCCGCCGACCAGATCGCCGAGATGGCCGTGCGCAACGGCATGCGCCGCCTGCGTGACGACGGGTTGGAGAAGGTCCGCCAGGGCCGCACCTCGATCGCCGAGGTCGCGCGCGTCACCGGCACCGGCGTCGCGGCGAGCGACGCGTGAGCGGCGCCGCTCAAGCGATTCCGGCCGCCGACCGATAGGAGCACCTGATGCAGTTCGACTTCGCTGATGTCCTCCTCGAGACGATGCGCCGCAACGCATCGGACCTCCACATCACCTCCGGCGTCCCGCCGATGATCCGCGTGCGCGGTCGCCTGATCCCGCTGGAGGGCTTCCCGGTCCTCGGCGGTCAGGAGACCCGCGAGATCGTCTACTCGATCCTCAACAACGACCAGCGCCAGCGGCTGGAGACGGACTGGCAGATCGACTTCGCCTACGCGATCCCCGGTCACGCCCGCTTCCGCGTCAACGCGTACTTCCAGCGCGGGTCGATCGGCGCGGCCTTCCGCCTGATCCCCGCCGAGATCCTGTCGATCGAGCAGCTCGGGCTGCCGCCCGTCACGCACGACTTCACCTCCAAGCCGCGCGGCCTCGTGCTCGTCACGGGCCCGACCGGCTCGGGCAAGTCGACGACGCTCGCCGCGATGATCGACGAGATCAACCAGACGCGCGAAGAGCACATCATGACCATCGAGGATCCGATCGAGTTCCTCCACTCGCACAAGAAGTGCGTCGTCAACCAGCGCGAGCTGGGCGCCGACGCTCCGAGCTTCGCGCTCGCCCTGCGCGCCGCCCTGCGCCAGGACCCCGACGTGATCCTCGTCGGCGAGATGCGCGACCTGGAGACGATCTCCACGGCGCTGACCGCCGCGGAGACCGGCCACCTCGTCTTCGCCACGCTCCACACGCAGAGCGCCGCGCAGACGATCGACCGCATCATCGACGTCTTCCCGCCGCACCAGCAGGGCCAGGTGCGCGTGCAGCTGTCCGTCGCCCTGCAGGGCGTCATGACGCAGCAGCTCCTGCCCACGGCCGACGGCTCGAGCCGCGTCGCGGCGATCGAGATGCTCGTCCCGACGCCGGCCGTCCGCAACCTCATCCGCGAGGGCAAGACCCACCAGATCGTGCTCCGTCATGCAGACCGGCGGCGGCGTCGGCATGCAGACGATGGACGCCGCGCTCGCGACCCTCGTGCGCTCGGGCAAGATCACCCAGCGCCTCGCCGAAGCCCGCTCCTCGAGCCCGGATGAGCTGCGTCGCCTGCTCGGGTTCGGCGGCATGGGCAGCATGGCGGCATAGGGGTCGCGCGATGAGCGTCTACGTCTGGAAGGCGATGGACCTGACCGGGGCGAAGGCCACGGGCGAGGTCGACGCCGAGACCAAGCAGGCGGTCGCCGACCAGCTGAAGTCGCGCGGCCTGATCGTCCTCGACATCTCCGACAAGCACAGCTCGCGGGAGATCAACCTCGGATTCCTCAAGCGGGTCAAGCCGACGGACCTGACGATCATGACCCGGCAGCTGTCCACGATGGTCAGCTCGGGCATGACGATCCTCCGCGCGCTCTACGTCCTCGAGGCCCAGACCGAGAACGAGGTGCTGGTCGAGACGATCACGCAGGTCCGCAAGGACGTCGAGGCGGGCCTGGCGCTCAGCGACGCGCTCGAGCGCCACCCGAAGGTCTTCTCGCCGCTGTTCGTGGCGATGACGCGCGCAGGGGAGACGGGCGGCGTGCTCGAGTCCTCGATGATGCGCGTCGCCGACCAGCTGGAGAAGGAGGACAACCTCCGCCGGCAGGTCAAGTCCGCGATGACCTACCCGATCGTCGTGATCAGCTTCGCGGTGATCATCCTCGTCGCGCTCGTCACCTTCCTCGTCCCCGTCTTCGTCGGCGTCTTCAAGCAGTTCGGCGGCGAGCTGCCGTTCATCACGAAGATCACCGTCACGATGTCCAAGGCGATGACCGGCTACTGGTGGGCGGTCATCCTCGTCGTCGGCTTCATCGTCTGGTCCTTCAAGAAGTGGAAGGCCAGCGAGAAGGGCCGCGGCCAGTGGGACGCGTTCCGGCTGCGGATCCCCGCGAAGATCGGCGACATCGTCCAGAAGGTCGCGCTCGCCCGCTGGTCGCGCACGCTGTCGGCGCTCGTCAGCGCCGGCGTGCCGCTGATGCAGGCGCTCGACATCACCGCCCGCACCGCCGGCAACCGCGTCGTCGAGGACGTGATGGCGTCCGTGATCGACTCCGTCAAGCAGGGCGGCACGATCGCCGAGCCCCTGCGCGCCGCGCCCGTCTTCCCGGGCATGGTCGTCGCGATGGTCGCCGTCGGCGAGGAGACCGGCGCACTGGACCAGATGCTCTCGAAGATCGCCGACTTCTACGAGGACCAGGTCGACGCGGCCGTCAAGTCGCTCACCTCGATCCTCGAGCCCCTGATGCTCGTCGCCGTGGGCGGCATGGTCGGGTTCATCGTCATCTCGATGTACCTGCCGCTGTTCAAGGTCTACGACTCGATCCGGTAGGCGGGGGTACGAGCGACGCCCGGTGCCGGTCAGGCGTCCGGGCGCGCGTCCTCCGCCCCGGTCGTGATCGCGTCGACGGCGGCCTCGTACTGCGCCCCGCTGATCGTCCCCTCGTCGCGGGCGCGGCGCAGGAGGCGCAGGGCCCGCAGGACGTGCGTCGCCCCGCTGGCCAGGCGCGCCATGCGCTGGGACTCGGGCTCGCGCGGGCGGGACGACAGCGCGTCGTCGTGGTTGCCGTGCCCATGAATCGCCGGTTCCCGGGGGATGACGTGATTCCACCCCGGCGAGCGGGCGTGCGCCTCAACCGGTTGGGGTGAACCTTCGTGCGTTAGGTTCCGGCGGGTGCCGACGCAGTCCAGCGCACCGTTCACGGCATCCCCGCCCCATGCTGGCCGACTCGCACCCCCGCCAGGGCCGTCGAGCCTCGTGCCGCGCTCCCGGCTGCTCCAGCGGCTGGTCTCCGGGGCCGACGCGCCGGTCTTCGTCATCGCGGCGCCCGCCGGATACGGCAAGTCGACCCTCCTCGCACAGTACGCCGAGGAGGAGTCCCGGCCGCTCGCGTGGCTCTCGCTGGGCCCCGCCGACGACGACGCGGCGGTGCTGCTGCACGACCTCGCGCACGCCGTCGCGGCCTTCGGACAGCCGGACGAGGAGCTGCTCTCGCACCTGCTCGCGGGGCCGGCGGGCGTCATCCCCGTCGCCCTCCCGCGGCTGATCGCGGTACTCCACGCGCGCGCGGAACCCCTCGTGATCGTCCTCGACGACGTCCACGTCCTGCGCAGCCGCGCAGCGCGCGACGTGCTGCGCAGCCTCTGCGAGGACGCGCCGCCCGGCTGCACGATCGTGCTCGGCGGACGCCAGCGGCCCGCGCTGCCGCTTGCGCGGCTGCGCGCCTCGGGGCGCCTGACCGAGCTCCGCGCCGCGGACCTGCGGATGACGCCCGGCGAGGGCGCGGGGATGCTGCGCGCCGCCGGCATCGACGTCGACCAGCGTGAGGCGGCGCTCGTCGTCCGCCAGACCGAGGGCTGGCCGGCCGCGGTGTACCTGGCCGCGCTGATGCTCCGGTCCGACGATCGCCCTGACGACGGGGTGTTCGCGGGCTTCCACGGCGGCGACGTCGCCGAGTACGTACGCGGAAGAGGTGCTCGCCGACGCCTCCGACGCGGACGTCGACTTCCTCGTGCGGTCATCGGTCATCGACGAGCTGCGGCCCGACGTCTGCGACGAGGTGCTCGAGCGCGAGGACTCGCACGTGCGGCTTGCCGCGCTTGCGGGTGCCGACCTGTTCGTCACGCCGTCGGAGGCGCACGGCGAGGCGTACCGCGTGCATGGGCTGTTCCGGGACATCCTGCAGGCCGAGCTGCGTGCGCGGGGCGACGGTGAGGACCGGCGACTGCACCGCCGGGCGTCGGCGGTGTACGCGGCGCTCGGGGACGGTGAGCGGGCCGTGTCCCACGCGGTCGCGGCGGGCGACATCGAGCGGGCGGCGGATCTGATCTGGCAGCTCAGCCCGGCGACCTCACGCGCGGGCGCTCGGGGACGGTCCGGCGGTGGGTCGCGCTCCTGAGCGCCGACGAGATGGCCGCGAACCCGGCCGCCGCGCTGGGAGAGGGATGGGCCGCGCTGGAGGAGGGGGACGCCGAGCGCGCCGCGCATTGCGCCGCGCTCGTGCTCGGTGGCGACGCGCAGCACCGCCTGGCCGACGGCTCGACGCTCGAGGCGATGGGGCTCGTGCTGCGCGGGGTCGATCGGGCTCCAGGGGAGCGTCCAGGCGGCCGCCGACCTCGGCGCGCCGAGCCGGGGATCGGGGCCGGAAGCGCCGCCGGGATCGTCGCGCGCTACGTGCTCGGCGCGCTCACCATGCTCGGCGACGACGTCGAGCGCGCGCGCATGCTGCTGGAGGACGCCGAGCACCGGGCGGCCGGGGCGCTGCCCACGGCCTATGGGCTCGTGCTCTCGCAGCAGGCGCTGCTGGCCATCGAGGGGGGACAGTGGGACCTGGCCGAGACGCTGCTGCGCCGTGCGCATGCCCAGCAGCGGGCGGCCGGCGTCAGGGGTACGCGTCCCAGGGCATCGTGCCGGCGACCCGGGCGATTGTCCTCGCGCATCGCGGCGAGCGGGAGTCGGCGCTTGAGGAGGCCGACCAGGCGGCGCTGTGTCTCGCAACCCTGCGCTTCGTGACTCCGTGGCTCGCGCTGGAGACGCGACTCGTCCTCGCGTGTGCCTACGCGATGATCGGCGACGCGCGCAAGGCGCGAACCCTGCTCGAGGAGGCGCGCGAGCAGCTCAAGACCGACCCGGCGCCGCTCCTTGCACGCTGGCTCGCACGCGTCGAGCGCGAGATCGAGCAGATCGACGGCGGTCTTCCGGGCGGCCCGGACCTCACGACCGCCGAGCTTCGCACCCTCCAGTACCTCCCGACCCACCTGTCGCTGCGCGAGATCGGCGAGCGCCTCTACATCACCCGCAACACCGTGAAGACGCACACCGTGGCGATCTACCGCAAGCTCGGTGTCGGCTCGCGCTCGGAGGCCGTCGCCCGCAGCCGCGAGCTCGGCCTCCTCGCGTGATGGGATCCGTCCTGCTCAGCGGCGTGCTGCCGCTGGAGCGCCGGCGTCTCCCGGCCGAGATGCTCGCGGGCGCGACGCTCGCGGCGCTCGCGATCCCGGAGGTCATGGGCTACACGAAGATCGCCGGGATGCCGGTCATCACCGGCCTCTACACGATCCTCCTGCCGGTCCTGGCGTTCGCCCTCCTCGGCTCCTCCCGGCACCTCGTCGTCGGCGCGGACTCCGCGACGGCGGCGATCATGGCGGCCGGGCTGACGGGCCTCGCCGTGTCGGGGTCGTCCGAGTACACGGCGCTCGCCGGGATGCTCGCGATCGTCGCCGCCGCGATGCTGCTGCTGGCCCGGCTGGCCCGCCTGGGCTTCCTCGCGGACTTCCTCTCGCGCACCGTGCTGATCGGGTTCCTGACGGGCGTCGGCATCCAGGTGGCGTGCGAGCAGGTCGCCGGCATGCTCGGCGTGACCGGGGAGGAGGGCGGTCCGCTCTCGCAGCTCGTCGGCGCGCTCGAGGAGATCGGCTCGGCGAACATCGACACCGTGCTCGTGTCGGCCGGCGTGCTGGCGTTCCTCGTCCTGGGACCGCGGCTCTCGCGCGCGGTCCCGTGGGCGCTGCTCGCGGTCGTCGGCGCGATCGTCGCCAGCGCGGCACTCGACCTGAAGGCCGACGGGCGTCGCGACCCTCGGCACCGTCCCGAGCGGCCTGCCGAGCCTCGGCTGGCCCGACGTCCCGCTGAGCGACGTGCCGGAGCTGCTGGGGACGGCCGCGTCGATCTTCATCGTGATCCTCGCGCAGAGCGCCGCGACGTCACGCGCGTACGCGGCGAAGTTCGGCGATCGCTTCGACGAGAACGTCGACCTCGTCGGCCTCGGCGCGGCGAGCATGGCGGCGGGCGTCTCGGGCACGTTCGTCGTCAACGGCAGCCCGACGAAGACGGCGATGGTCGACAGCGCCGGCGGAAGGAGCCAGGTGGCGCAGCTCACGACGGCCGCCTGCGTGGCGATCGTCCTGCTGTTCCTCACCAAGCCGCTCTCGTACATGCCGAGCGCGGTGCTGTCGGCCGTCGTCTTCGTCATCGCCCTCGGCTCATCGACGTGCAGCGGGATGCGCGACGTGCTGGACCGGCGCCCCGTCGAGTTCGGCGTCGCGGCGCTCACGGCGGCGATCGTCGTGTTCGTCGGCGTCAAGGAGGGCATCATCGCGGCGGTCGTGCTGTCCGTCGATCGTGCACCTGCGGCACAGCTACCGCCCGCATGACCGGGTGATCGTGCCGGGGCCGGAGCCGGGGACGATCCGCAACGAGCCGCTGGACTCCGGCGCCCAGGCCGTCCCCGGGCTCGCGCTGTACGCGTTCGGCTCGAGCCTCTACTACGCCAACGCCGACCGCCTGCAGCAGGAGGCGCTGGCGCTCGCCGACGGGGCCGACCCGCCGCTGCGCTGGCTGTGCCTCGGTGATCAGCGCCGCCGGTGACGTCGACTACTCGGCGTCCGAGACGATCCGCGAGCTGCACCGCGAGCTCGCCGATCGCGGCGTGACGCTGGCGATCTGCGGGGTCCACGCCGCCGTGCGGGCCGAGCTCCAGCGCGACGGCCTGATCGACCTGCTGGGTGAGGAGCACGTGTTCGCGTGGGTCGACGAGGCGATCGATGCCTACCGTGCATCATCGGTCGAGACGGGCTAGGCACCGCCGCGCCCCGGTGGTACCGTGGGCCTGCACGGGTCGCTGAGCGACCAACGCGATGGAAGGACCACCTGTATGACCGAGCTCAGTCCGCCGGACCGCAGGGCCTGACACCCATATTTCGCAGGATCCTTCGTGCGGCGCCGCGTAGCGCCGCCCCGCCCGATCAGAGGGCGGACCGATGCAGACCGAAGGCCGGTCCCCAGGGACCGGCCTTCGGCGTTCCGGCGGGCATGCGACCGCGACACAAGGATTTAGATTCGCGAAATCCGTAGCAGTAGTTTGGGCTCCATCTCGTCAAGCACCCACCGAGAAGTGAGCCCGAGAATGACGTCCGCATCACCCGCCCCTCGACCACCACGCATCGCCCGCATCGCCGGTGACCAGATGGCGACCTGGTTCATCGCCGGGGTCCTGGTGGTCGTCGGCGGCCTCGCGCTTCTCGCGTACGAGACCACGGCGGTGTCGCTCGCGGTGGCCGTGACGCTGCTCTTGACCGTCACGGCCGCCATGACCGCCGCCATCTTCCGGCTCCTCGAGCATCAGGAGGACGAGCCGGAACCCGTCGCGTAGCGGACGCTCGCGCGGCGGCACCCCAGACGACAGCGCATCAGGCACGAGCGGGCGGACGCACGCGCAGGGCGTCCGCCCGTCGCGCCTGATCTCAGGCCACCGGCGTACGGGTGACCGGTTCCTGCGCCGCGGGCGCGGGATTGTCGATCAGGAGCTTCGGCACGGTGACCATCTTGAACCTGCGCTCGCGCAGTCCGCGCACGATCAGCGGGAGCGCCTTGGACGTCACGGTCCGGTCACCGCCGCCGTCATGCATGAGGATGATCGCGCCGGGGCGCACGTCGGCGAGGACCGCGTCGGCCATCGCGCGCGGGTCGGTCGCCTTGTAGTCGTTGGAGTCGATCGTCCACAGGACGGTCAGCATTCCCAGGTCGCGCGCGACGCGCACGGTCTGCTCGTCGTACGCCCCGTACGGGGGGCGGAACAGCCGCGGGCGGGGGATGCCCACGCGCTGCAGGGCGACGTTCTCGTCGCTGATCTGGCTGCGCGCGTCGCGCGCGGAGAGCGTCGTCAGGTCGGCGTGACTCCAGGTGTGGTTGGCGATCGAGTGGCCCTCGGCCACCGCGCGCTGGAGCGGCAGCGGATGCTCGCCGAGCTGGTTGCCGAGCGTGAAGAACGTCGCCTTCGCGTCGTAGCGCTTCAGCGTGTCGAGGATGCGCTGGGTGTACGGGCTCGGGCCGTCGTCGAACGTCAGCGCGACGCTGCGGGTCTGTGCTCCCGCGACGCGCACGGTCGGGCCCTGCTTGAGGGTGCGCGCGATGGCCGCGTTCTCCATCGTCCGCGCCTGCTTCTGCCGCGCGAGCGCCAGCGATGCACGCTGCGCCTGCTCCTCCAGCCGCAGGCGCGGAAGCTCGGTGATCGCCCCGTCGCGCAGCGCGGTCGGGTTCCAGGTGCCGCTGCTGCCCGCGCTCGTCGCGACGACGAGGATCAGCAGCAGCGCGCCGGCGCAGAGGCCCGTGAGCGCCGCGCGTCGCCGGCGGCGGTGATGGTCGGCCTGCGAGACCGTGCGTCGTGGAGTGGGCTCGTTCACGGTCGTTTCGCCGAGGGAGACACCGGCAATGGTAGCCCGGCGATACTGCGGGGGCATGCAGGCCCCGCCGCTCCCGCTGCGCGACCCGGACGAGCTCCCCGCCCCGCTCGGGGCGCTCGTGCGGCGTGCCCGCAGCGGGGTGCGCGACGACGGCGCGCGCATCGCGCTGGGGATCGAGGGCGGCGGACTCGCGGTCGCGATGGCCTGCGGGATGGCGGGCGAGCTCGAGCGCCTGGGCCTCACGCCGTGGCTCGACGCGGTGTACGGAACCTCGTCGGGCTCGCTGATGGCGGCGTACGTCGCCGCCGGCGCGATCGCCGACGCCGAGCGGGTCCTGGAGGACGTGTGCACGAAGGAGTTCGTGAGCTTCACGCGGCTGGGACGGGCGCCGGTCGTCTCGCTCGCCTTCCTCATGGAGGTCGTGCGCAGGCGCCCGCCGGCGATCGCGGTGCCCGGGCGCCCGGAGCTCCACGTCCTCGCCGCGCGGGTGGCCGACGGGACGCTGACGACGCTCGGGCCGCTGGCCGAGCCGGACGACGCGCTCGCCGCGATCCGCGCGAGCATGGCGATCCCGGTCTGGTCGGGCCCGCCCGTGGCCTACCGCGGCGAGGTGTTCTCCGACGGCGGGCTGATCGAGTCGATCCCCGTCACCACCCCGCTGCGGGAGGGCACGACGCACGTGATCGCGCTGCGCTCGCGCGATGCGGCCTACCGCAAGGGGGAGCGGGGGCGGCTCTACGGCGTCGCCGAGGACATGGTCGCGTGCGACGGCTCCCCGGCGAGCTGGGGCGCCTGGTCCGCGAGCGACCGGCACGCTACGACGCCGAGGCCGGACGCCCTGGCCGCCGCCGGCGCCGGGGAGGGCCCGCTGGCGGGGCGGGCGACGCAGATCGCGCCGCCGACGGGAACGCCGCTCGTCGGGCGCCTGCAGGTCGATCGCGACCGGGTGCGCGCGGCGATCAGCGCCGGGGCGCGGGCGGCGCGCTCAGCGCTCGTCGACGACGATGCGCAGGCCGTCGCCCACTGAGAGCGCGCGGCGGCCCGCCAGCAGCTCGAGCAGCTCCGCGCCGACGACCTCGCGCCGCCAGCCCTTGAGCGTCCGCACGTCGGGTTCGTCGAGCCCGAGCCGCACGGCCGTGACGATGCGCTGGAGGTCGGCGCGGGCGGCGAGCAGCTCGTAGGCGACCTCGGCCGGCTCGGCCCTCGCGCGGACGAGCGCCTCGGCGAGCACGATCAGGCCGGCGTCGTCGGGGTGGGTCGGCGGTGGCTTGCTGCCTTCGACGGCGATCGGCGGGAGCTCGCGGCCGCGCGCGACCTCGTCGAGGATCGCCTTGCCGCGGCGCCGGACGACGCCTTCGTGCAGGCCGCGGATCTGGCGCAGCCGGTCGACGTCCTTCGGCCGCCGCTTGGCGATCTCGACGAGCGCGGCATCCTGGAGCACGGTCTGGACGGGGCGGTCCTCGATGCCGCGACGTCCTCGCGCCACTGCGCCAGGGCGCGCGCGACGGCGCGCTGGCCGGGTCGAGCGAGTTCACGCGCGGCAGCCGGCCGAACACCGTCTCGATCTCGCGCGCGTCGGTCGCATCCTCCAGGACGCGGCACTCCTCCTGCGCCCAGTCCAGGCGCCCGAGGGTGCGCAGGCGGTCCTTCAGGGCTCGCGGCCGCCTGGAGCAGGTGCAGGACGTCCTCGCGGGCGTACTCGACCTGCTCCTCGCTGAGCGGGCGCGCGTCCCAGCGGGTGAAGCTCGCGCTCTTGCGCAGGCGCAGATCGAGCAGCTCGTTGAGGAGCGCCTCGTAGCCGATCTGCGCGCGCATGCCGGCGAACCCGGCAGCGACCTGCGTGTCGAAGACGTTGCGCACGTCGGTGCCCCAGACGCGGCGCAGCAGCGCGACGTCCTGGCGCCCCGCGTGGAGCACGATCTCGATCTCGGGGTCGGCGAGCACCGCGGCCAGCGGTGAGCAGTCCAGGCCGTCGTCCAGGGGGTCGAGGACCTCGACCCGGCTCGGGTCCGTCGCCGTCGGCGACGGCGACCTGGATCAGGCACAGCAGCGCGCGGTAGCGGCCCTCGCCCATGAACTCGGTGTCGATCGCCAGCGCGCCCGTCTCGCGGGCGCGCTCGGCGAGCGCGGACGGTATCGCGGAGCCCGTCACTCGGGCGTCTCGTCCGGCCAGTGGCCCGTGCGCTCGAACTCGACGCGCGCGGCGCGCTCGTCGTCGCGCTCGCGGTCACCGCGAACGCCGATGCGGAAGATGACGTTGAGCAGCCAGACGGACAGGCCCGCGCTCACCAGCAGCGCACCGCCCTCGTAGGAGGCGTCCGTCTGCAGGATGCGCGGCGAGCAGGATGCCCGACGCGATGATGATCAGCGGCAGCCAGATCCGCACGAAGCGCTGCAGCGGGGTCTGCCTGCGGCGCCGGGCGCGGCGAGGGGTCTGTGGAGGCGTGTCGCTCATGCGGGTACCCCAGAGTGGAGCAGATCGCGCATGCGCGTGACGAGTTCCTCGAGCTCCGGCGCCTCGCCGGCGCGTGCCAGGCCGACGGTCGCGGCGAGCGTCACCGCGCACCTGATCGGGCGTCCGGCCGGCGGCGCGGGCCTCGGCGAGCGTCGTGGCGCCGTCCCGCTTGGACAGGCGCTCGCCCGCCGGCGCCCAGGAGGAGCGGGACGTGCGCGTAGCCGGGCCGGGGGGCGCCCGAGGTGCCGCTGCAGCCAGAGCTGGCGCGGCGTGCAGTCGAGGAGGTCGGCGCCGCGCACGACCTCGCCGACGCGCTGGTCGCCGTCGTCGACGACGACGGCGAGGTTGTAGGCGAACGCGCCGTCGTTGCGCCGGATCACGAAGTCGTCCACGACGCCGGTCACCTGCCCGCACAGCCGGTCGGTGAACCGCTCGACGGCGGCGCCGGCGCGCGACGCGCAGCGCGGGCGGGCGTCCCGACGCCTCGAGCGCGGCGACCCGGCGTGCCGGCAGGTCGCGGCAGGTGCCCGGGTAGGCGCCCTCGGGCAGGCCCTCGTGCGGTGCCGACGCCGCCTCGCGGATCTCCGCGCGCGTGCACCAGCAGCGGTAGACGAGCCCGTCGTCCCGCAGCCGCGCCGTGCGCGGCGTCGTAGAGGCCGGTCCGCGCGGACTGGCGGACGACCTCGCCGTCATGGTCGAGTCCGAGCGCGGCGAGGTCGTCGAGCTGCTCGGCGACGAACGGCTCGCGCACGCGGCCGCGCGTCGAGATCCTCGATGCGGACGAGGAAGCGCGCGCCGCGCGGCGCGCGCGAACAGCCAGGCGAGCACGGCCGTCCGCAGGTTCCCCAGGTGCAGCGTGCCGGTCGGGCTCGGGGCGAAGCGCCCGTCGGCGCGATCCGGCGGGCCGCCGCGCGGGACGAGGAGGTCTGGCCACGGCGGCCAGGATACGGCCGCCACTCGCCGACCCACTACATTGCGCCGACTGATGGCCGACACGCCCGACCCGGAAGCCCGACCGACGCGCCCGAGCAGCCACCGTGCAGCCCGTGCCGCGGGACGGGGACCCTCATCTCCGGTGCGGGCGGGACGCCGCACGAGGTGCCGTGCCCGTGGTGCGAGGGCAGCGGCGCGCGGATCCCCGGGCACGACGCACAGGCCGCGCGCCGCGGCGACGAGGCGCCCCAGGGGCGCGTCGCGGCCGAGGTCGACTGACCGCGCGCACAGAGGCGGCGCCGCAGTCCCGAAGGCCCGGTCCAGCGTGGTCGGCCGCCGGGAGTCGGGCGGGTCCTGCGACGCCGCAGGCAGGGTGTCGGCGCCCGGGCCCGCGGCCCGCAGAGTCCCGGTGCGCTCCTGGACCGATGGACGATCACCGCTGGACGAACGATCGACGGCGGCGGCGGCCGCTTGAATCGGCCGCTCCGCATGCCGATGCGCGAGTGATATGCGCCCGACCCTGCGCCTCGCCGCCGCCTTCGCCACTCTCGTGGCAGCCGGCGCGCTGCCCGTGTCCGCAGCCTTCGCCGCGGACGCCTGCACGCCGATCGACAACCGCATCGGCACGCACGCGACGGGGATCGGGAACCGGGCGTCGACCGAGATCATCAACGCGACCTCGATCGACGTGCCGAAGGCGACGGTGAACGGCGCGACGGTCGTCTCGAAGATCGACCTCACCGGCGACGGCATCGTCCGCACGGTCAAGGTCAAGAACATCGGCGTCGCGCACAGCAACCTCAGCGACCTCACGCTCGAGCTGCGCGGCGCCGGACGGCGCGACCGTCCTGCTCGCGAACTCGCTCGCCGGGGCGAACATGAGCGCGACGACGTTCTTCGACGCGGCGCCGAGCATCTTCGTCGGGCTGCCGCCGTACTTCGGCACGTTCGCGCCGCAGGAGTACCTCGCCCAGCTCTACGGCGAGCCGATCGCGGGCGAATGGCAGCTGCGAGATCACCGACCAGGCGGGTTCGGTCACGGGCTCGGTCACCGGCTGGTCGATCGAGATCACGCCGGAGTCGTGCGAGGAGCAGCCGCAGGCCGCGTTCAGCGTGGCGCCCGAACCCCGTGCCCCCGGCTCGCAGGTGACGCTCGACGCGAGCGCGTCCGTGGGCTCCAGCGGTACCGCCATCGCCCTCTACGAGTGGGACTTCGACGACGACGGGACCTACGACACCTCGAGCGGGCTCGCCGGCGATGACCCACAGCTACCCGGTCAAGGGCACGTACCCGATTCGCCTGCGCGTCACGGACGTCGACGGGTTCAGCGACCAGACGACGCAGGCGCTCGCGGTGACCGCCAAGCCGATCGCCCTCGCCGTCGTCTCGCCGATCCCGCCCGAGCTCACCATCACCTCGCTCGTGAACGTCAAGCTCGACGGATCGGGCTCCACGGACTCCGACGGCGAGATCGTCCGCTACGAGTGGGATCTGGACGGGGACGGCACCTACGAGGTCGACGCGGGCAACACGCCGACCATCCAGCGGCTGTTCGGCACGTCCGGGACCCGTCAGGTCGGGCTGCAGGTGACCGACGAGTACGGCGCGGTCGACGCCGACGCGGTCACGGTGGTCGTGGAGAACCGTGTGCCGGTCGCCCAGTTCACCGCCTTCGCCGGGCCGGCCATCGTCGGCGCGCCGACCACGATCTCCGCCGCCGCCGAGCTTCGACCTCGACGGGACGATCGTCGACTTCGAGTGGGATTTCGACGACGACGGGATCTACGAGCAGCACGGCGCCTCGCCGACGGCGAGCGCACATCTTCCCCGCCTCCGGCAGCTACCCGGTCAACCTGCGCGTGACGGACAACGGCGGCGACAGCGACGTCGTGGACGCCAAGCTGGTGGTCGTCGCGACTCAGGCGCCGGTCGCCGTCGATGGGGGCCACGCCCGCAGACGACGCGTCCCGGCGTGCCCGTGACCTTCGATCCGGCCGGCTCGCTCGACCCGGACCTCGGTGGCGCGATCGTCAGCTACGCGTGGGACTTCGACGGGAACGGCACGATCGACCAGACGACGACCACGCCCGCTCCGGTCGTCCACAGCTACACCGGGTTCGGCCAGTTCACCGCGAGCGTGACCGTCACCGACGAGGACGGGGCGGCGGCGGTCGCGACCTTCGCGGTCGACCATCGTCAACGCCGCTCCGGTCGCGGTGCTGAGCATCTCCCCGTCGACCGCACTCACGGGCACGCCGGTGACCCTCTCGGCCGCAGGCTCGCTCGACACCGACGGGACGCTCGCGAAGTTCGAGTGGGACCTGGACGGCAACGGCAGCCTGGAGACGAACTCCGGCGCCAGCGCCACCATCGTCCGCAGCTTCCCCAACCGCATGCGGATCACCGTCAAGGTGCGGGTGACCGACAACGACGGCGCGACGGCCACCGCGACCTCGGCGCTCGCCGTCGACCCGGCGACCACGCCGCCCACTCCCGGCGGCGGGGGTGACGGCGGCTCCGGCGGCGGGGGCGACGGCGGCTCCGGCGGCGGTCCCGGCGGGTCGCCGGGCACGGCGTTCACCGCCAGCCTCGGCGGCGCGAGCATCCAGGCGCTGAAGCGCGCGGTGCGGCGCGGCGTGGGCGTCCGCTGCCAGGTCGACCGCAGCGCCACCTGCGTGCTGGAGCTCGTCGTCAGCGGCCGTGACGCCCGCAGGCTGCGCCTGGCGAAGGGCAAGCGCGCCCGCAAGCCCGTCCGCATCGCCCGCGGCCGCGCCACCACGGCGGCATCCGGCTCCAAGTCGCTCACCCTCAAGCTGACGCCCGCGCGCGCGCCGGGCCCTGAAGCGCTCGCGCAAGCGGATCGTCGTGGTCGTGCAGGGGACCGCGACCGACACCACGGGCGCGACGGCGACGCTGCGGCGCGCCGTGATGCTCCGCTGAGCGTCAGTCCTGCGGATCGGACACCCGGACGATGCCCGCCGTGGTGCCCGCGACCTCGAGGTCCACCTGCAGGTCGCCCGGCGTCGGCGCGACGAAGCGCAGCTCACCCGGCAGTCCCGGGCCGACGGGAGCCTTGGCGCCGACGGCGATGATCTCCGCGATGTCGGGCGTGTCGCTGCGCACCCGCAGGACGACCGTCTCGCCGGTCGTCGCCCGCACCGGCTTGGAGGAGGGCAGCTTCGCGACGACCTCGTCGCCGCGCGGCGACCGACGGTGCCGGCGCCGCGGCGGTCGTCGTGGTCGTCGTCGTCCCGGCGGTCCGCCGGTCGCGGTTGGCGGCGCTGATCGCGCCCGTCAGGAGGATCACCAGGACGAGCAGGACGAGCGTCGTGCGGCGGGAGCGCATGCCGCCGATCCTGGCAGAGCCGCCCCGTCGCGGCGCCGTCGCCGCTCGAACACCCGTCCACCGCGACCGACCGCAGGTCCCTCGCAGGCCACCGCCGGCCGACAACACGGCAATGGTGCGCCTGCGTCCAGACGCCGGTGACGGGGGGTTCACGCTCGTTGAACTGCTCGTCGTCATGCTCGTGATCGGGATCCTCGCCGCGATCGCGCTGCCCGGCGTTCCTCGGCCAGCAGCACAAGGGCCAGGACGCCGAGGCGAAGGCCAACGCCCGCCAGCTGCTCACGCACGTGGAGTCCTGCGCCGTCGAGGCCAGCGGGTATGACGAGTGCGACACGATCTCCGAGCTGGCCCGGTCAACCTGGACTGGGGATCCGGCGCGGGCCAGGTCTCGGTGACGGCGCGCGACGGGCTCGGGCTACACGATCGTCGCCCGCTCGCGGTCCGGGACCGCCTTCCGGATCGTCCGATCCGGCGTCGGAACACCGCCGCTGCGGACGTGCTCGGACCCGAGCACCGGCGGCTGTCGCGCCGGCGGCGACTGGTAGTCCAGCCCCGCCCGGCGGTGCCGTGCGGGGCCTGCGCCCTAGTACGCACGTCCAGCGGACTCAGGTCTGGACCCCATCCTGCCGATACCGGACGAGTCAAGAGGGCCAGTCCCCCTCGGACGCCAAGGGCACACCGCTCGTGAGGGCGGGTCGCAAAGCCACGGGGCTCCAACGGAGTCAGCCGGGTTGCCACCGAGGTGGACAGGGGAGCTGGCGGTCAATCGATCCAAACGGAGGATCACACATGCTGCGCAACCTGCGCAAGGACGATGAGGGCTTCACGCTCATCGAGCTTCTCGTTGTCATCCTGATCATCGGCATCCTTGCCGCG
>CAVPCS010000012.1:0-174493 GCA_963702505.1 uncultured Actinomycetes bacterium
AGGGTCGAGGCCCTGACGGCTGAGCTTGTCGGCGAGCCGCTGGACAGTAGCGGATAGACGTCGGCGAGCCGCTGCCCGTCCGAGCTGGGGGGTGACGCGCAGGGCGGTCAGCGCCCGGTCGTAGCTGCGGATCGTAGCGGGCTTGTAGCTGCTCGCGGGAGCGGTTGACGATCGTGCCGTCCTTCATGCCGTTGAGCGGCGTTTCGGCGGCCTCGCCGACCGTCCTGCGACGTGAGGGCGCTCGGACAGCGCCGACGCGCCCACCGCCCCGAGCATTTCGGCGCGCCACAGGCTTCGCCCGCTCGGAGGTTGTCGAAGTGCTTGCGCAGCTTCTTGTCCTGGGCGCGGACGTACACCGACGCCTGGTAGGCGGGCGCGCAGCGGCACCGCGTCGCCGGGTCGCAGTCGCGCTGATGGATGCGGGCGATGCCCTCGACTTTGCTCTCGAATCGCTGACCGGCCATCAGGACACCGGGCCGTCGATGAGGGCATGGACCTCGCCGAGGCGCCCGCACACCGCGCACGGCTGGCCCGCGTCGGCGGCCGGGTTGCCGGCGACCGCCTCGAACGGGGCGGACAATCCAGCACCACCGCGTTTCCGGCGACGGTCCCGCAGGCCTCGCACTCAATCGTTCGGGTCTTACCCCGTATGGCGGGTGCGCGTCGGGCGCGGGTTCACCCGTAGGGTTCTGCTTGGTCATGGAGCTAGTCCCTCCTGATCCGGGGGCGGGTCGTTAGCGCGACGCCGCCCCACTTGGTCAAAAGCCCCATCGTACCCCCCTCGCGGATCGTTTGTGCGGTTCTTCCTGCTGGTGCGAGCATCCCACGCCGCGACGCTCGCGTAGCCCGCTACGGGGCGCCCGTCGATCAGCGCCCGCAGGCGCGCCGCCCACGCCCGGCAGCCGGGGCTACAGAACCGGGCCTGACGGCGACACACTCGAGGCTGGCGCCGCACATCGGACACGCGCGCCGGGCGATCACACCTCTACGGCCGCCGGCTCAGGCTTGACGTCGACGCGCTCGAGGAACGTGCGCAGCCCGGCGGTGACGGCGCCGATGGCGTAGTCCTCGCCGTTCGGGCTCACGCCGTCGACGGTGACGAGGGCCGTGGCGAGCTTGCCGTCAGGGAAGCTGCGCACCCAGCCCATCATCCCGCTCGCCGCGAGCCACGCGCCGACCGCCTGCTGAAGCCGCCGATCACCCCGGCGATCCGCTCATGCTCGCGGGCGCGGCGCTCGGTCAGCGCCTCGACGAGTCCGCGGTGGGTCTCGACCGCCGCGACGACCGCCGTGAACGCAGCGGTCACGTTCACCGCGGCGGCCTCGACCCGCAGCCGCGCAGCGTTGAGGCTTCGGCGACTTGCCGCAGGCCCGCGGCTGCGGGTCGGGCTGCCCGGCCCGCATCGCCGCGGCGAGCGCGTCGCGGTCAGCGACCCTCCTCGACCGCAGCGGTCGCCGCGTTCTCGGTCTCCTGGGCCTGGTCGTGCTCGCGGCGCGCCTTGTCGAGGGTCAGCAGCGCCTTGCGGACGGGCGGGTGGTCGACCGCGTCGGCGGCCGGCAGGCGATCCAGTTGGCTGCGCAGGCCGGGGTCGATCACGACGCCCTCCTCGGCCTCGGCGACCGGGCGGCCCGCGGCGCGCCGGATCGCATCGTTCCGTAGCGGCCGGCGTCGGGCTGCAGCTCGACGCCGCGCGCCCGGCGAAGCTCGTCCAAGAGCTCAGTCTGGCGGCGGTCCTGCGCCTTCAAGGCGCTCACGAAGCTCCCGTAGGAGCGCATCACTACTCATCTCGACCTCCTCGGTCGGTTGGTTGACTGCTCACGCTCGGTTCGCCTCCCGCACCCGCCGGATCGCCTCGCGGCGACGCTCCCGGTAGGCCTCCTCGGCGTCCACCCGCATCGGCCCGGCCGGCACGTCACCTCAGGCCCGAACACGCTCGCCCAGGTGGGCGTCCTGGGGATGGCCCCTCCGCCGTCCACTCCCACGGACGGACCGCCCTCCAGGACACCCACCTCGACGGCGACAGGCAGCCTCAGCGACCAATAGCACAGGTCCTGGAGGTACACCCGCCAGCGGCCGTCACGCTGATACGGGTAGGCCGCGAGGCCCAGCGCATCGGCCAGGTCATCAGCGGCCACGCCCGGCGCCTCGATCCGTTCGCCGCCGCTCGCGGTCAGCGAGACGCGCAACGTCAGAAGCTCGCGCCGCAAGTCGACCGCCGACTCAGGCAGCAGGAGGCACCCTGGTCGATCAGCATCCGCAGCGCCGCCCGCGTCGCCGCCTTGCTTCCGGCGACGCGTCGCCCGCCGCAGCCGCGTCGAGAACGGCGCCGCCGGCCGCGGCGCGCCCTCCGGTGCCGGCCAACACGACCCGATCACGCCTGCGCCTCGCGCGATCCGAACGCCGGTCGAGCTCATCCAGGTCGACCACCACCGACCGCGACCGCGGGCGCTGACCGCCGCCATCCGACGGCGACCGGCGAGCCAGAAACGCCCGCTCAAGCACCTGGCAGCAAGGGCCGCCCAGACCGTTCGCCTCAGCCGCAAGCAGATGGAAGTGCGCCGGCGAGCCGACGAGCTCGTCAACGACGTCATGGATCGGCGCGCCCGCATCCCACCGCCGCACCGCCGCCACCCCAAACCGGCGCTCACGGCCCGGCAGCCTGCCGATCGCCACGAACGCCGACCGGTCAGCCCGCTCGCCCCAGTCGACGCCGCCCAAGAACCGCGCCGGCCCGCGAAGCTCGCGGAGCGCCGACGCGACGTAGTCGACCGTCACCCGCTCAAGCGCCGACCGACTGAACAGCGAATCGGTGCCGGCGGCGAAGCGCCCTTCCATCTCGGCGGCGTAGCGCGTGGAGCCATGCTCGCCCTCAAGGCCTCGACCACGCTCGGCGAGACCCAGCCCAGGCAATCCGCCAGCCGCCAACGGAACGCCCGCGAGTGAGGATCGCCCGCCTCCGCCCGGTTCACCGCATCGAAGAACGCCCCGCTCGCCGCCGACGCGCTCGACGCCAACACGATCCGCCCTTGCTCCGCCGCCGACACCGTCGGGAACGCCGCCGACAAGATGATCTGATCGGGAATCACGGACGCCTCATCGATCAGCAGGAGCGACGCCCGCCATCCGCGAACCGCCTGCTCCGACGCCGCGACCGACCGGATGCTCGCCCCGTTCGTGAACGCCAGCAGACCCGGCGAGCGTCGGTCACCGACGCGCGCAGGCCTCCGACTCGATAGCGAACCGCTTGGCCGTCGCCAGCAGCCGGCGCGCCGCGTCCTCACTCGCGCTCACGATCAGGACGAGCTCGCCGGGATGCGTGAACGCCCAATGGAGCGCCAGCAGGGCGAGCACCGTCGACTTGCCGGCGCCACGCCACGGTACCACGATCGCCGACACCGGCGCCTCGAGCCGCACCGACTCAAGCTGGAACGGCGCCAACGGCGGATGCCCGGCGAGCTCCACGAACGCGGCGAGGTCACGCCGGGCGGCCTCGAAGTCACGGCCCATGGTGCCTCCTCGGTCGCCGGCGTCCGCGCCCGATGCAGGGCGAGGTCGAGCACCTGGCCGCGAGTCTCGATCCTCGAGCGCAGCGTCAACGCCTCGCGCTCGAGCGCCCGGTGGTAGCGCTCGGCCACCTTCGAGCCGAGGTCGACGTCCTGCGGGGTGAGCTTGCCGCGCGCCTCGAGGTCGGCGACGTAGCGCTCGACCCGAGCGGCGGCGACACGCTGAAGCGCGACCGCCTCGACGCTCGGCAACGCCCGGTGGCAGGCGCCGTCGTCGCCGGCGGAGCTCGTCGCCGACGCGCCGCTCGAGGTCCCTGATGGTGCGCTCGACCGCCGGCGACCAGCTGGGGACCACGCTGCGGGCTGACTGAGCGGGCGCCGTGGCGGAGCGCCGGCGCCTGGCCGACACGCCCAGCGCCAGCGCCGGGGCGCAGGTTCGCCAGTTGCGTGGCGCGCTTGACCGGATCGTCGCTCAGCGGCATGGGAGACCTCGGGCTGGCAGTCGCCTGGCAGTCGGCGTCAGCCAGTAGCCATGCGGGATCGCGGCGCGCAACGGGTTGCGTAACCCCGTGTCATCGCTCGCCTCCAGGCCGGCGCGCGAGCTCGGCAGTCGGCGCGACGGCGCGCTCAGCGATGAACGCCTCGAGCGCGGCGACCGGGAACACGAAGCGGCCGAGGGTGACTCGCGGCAAGTGGGGGCGGACGTGACGGTCGAAGGTCTCGTCGCTCACGCCCAGCATCGCCGCGGCCTCGGGCTTGCGAACAGCGAGCCGCGGCACGTTCGATGAAGTGCGCTCCGGCTGGGGTCCGCTCGCCGGGGCCGGCCGGGTGGTCACACGACTGCCCTGCCGATCCGCTTTGCGTCGCCAACAACCATGTGCCCGTTGATCCGCAGGCTGCTCGGGCGGGCGTCGGCCGCGACTCGCAGGAGGAGCGCGGTGTCCGTAACGCCTTGCTTCTTCGCGTACTCGGCGAAGTCGACGAGATCGCAGACGTCGTTGTGCCCAAGCGCCGAAGGCCGCCCGGGAGCTGATCCTCGAAGCTCGCGGACCATCTGTAGGACGGTGGCGTCGAGGTCGGCCAGGGGCTCCGCCTGATCCTGTCCTCGATGCCCGCGTTTGTTCGCTCCCCCAGACGCGGAGGAAGGGGGAGCGTTCTCGGTAGCGAGTGGTTCAGGTTCAGGTTCAGGTTCGTCGGCACGAGCCGCCGAGGTCGTGCCGAGGTCGTGCCGAGGTGGTGCCGAGGTCAGCGGCCAGTTCGGCACTACGTGCCGAGGTCGCATCGGCACGACCCGCCGAGGTCACATCGGCGGGAGATGCCGAGGTCGTGCCGGTGTCGGGTATCGCGAGGCGGCGGAGCCGGGCGCGCTGGCGGTAACCAATCGGCGTGATGAGGCCGAGCGCCTCGAGCGACCGCAGCGCGTTCTTTACAGCGCCGTCCGAGAACCCAGACTCGACGACGATCGTCGCTTGCGAGCACCAAACCTCGGCGCTTTCGTTCGCGTGGTCGGCGAGGACGAACAGCACCGCGCGCGCCGGCCCGAACACGGTCAGCTGTACCCGCTCGTCACGGAGCGCCCCACCGGATCGCGGGAAGGCTCATGGGGTGTCCTCGTCGGGCAGGCGGCCCCATGTCAGCGGCGAGGCGCACCAGCCGCGCGAGGTCGTCTCGGTCTGGTCGACTCCGACGACGCGCACCGGCGGCCCCGACAGCACACGGATCGGGGCACCGCAGCAGGGGCAGCGGTGCCGGCCGTGCTCGTCCGAGTAGGCCGCGAGTGCGACGCGCCACTCACCGATAGTCGGAGGGCGTTGGCAGGCCTCGGCGAGCCGAAGGTCGCGAGGGTTCATCACGCCTCGGCCTCCGCCTCAGCGCACAGACCGGCGATCAGGGCATAGCCCGCAAGGTCGATCAGCGAGTCGTGGTGGTGTCCGTCTGCGAGGCGCGCCAGCTTGAGGGCACATAGGTGGAGAGCGACCTCGCGGCCGGTCCAGTCGCGGCCGCTGGGGGGCCGACGGCTCGCCGGCGATCCGGCGCCGTCGCTTCGACGGGCGGCCCGTAGTCGTTCGAGCGCGGGCCGTGAAGGACGAGCCACTCGGCGCGGCGCAGGAGTAGCGCCGCGGCGGGTGGCTCAGGTTCGCCTGGTGGGCCGGGGTCGCCTCCGCCAGCGCTGCGGCTTGGGGTCCGGCGAGGTGGAGCTCGAGCGGCGGACGGCCGGGCGGCGGGTGCCGGGTGAACGCCTGCGGGCCAGTCCGACAAGGCGCGCGAAGGGACGCTTGCGCAGGGTTTCGCGGGCCGCGAACTTCGCCGCGCGCTCCTTGTCGCGGACGATGGCGGCCTTGATCTTGCGCGCGGGGCGCCACAGCGAGGCGAAGCCAGAAGCTCGTCCGGGCACATAACGAGAGCGTCGCCGCCGACAGGGTTAGCCTGCGGGCCCGCTCGGGCCTCCGGAGGGCTGGAATGCGGCGAGCTGGGGACCACCGCGACACCATCGTTGTGGGTGACGGTGGCGACGTAGTGCTTCATGGCAATGCGCAACGCGTCGCTGACGCTACGCCCATCGAGAGCGGCGGCCGAGCGGAATGCCTCTGCGGTCTCGGGCGCGCAGTAGGCGCCGATGTAGTGGTCCAAGCCGAGGCTTCAAGATGCTGCGAGAGGCCATGGCACGGCATGGTGGCGCGTTCATCAGACGGAACGTGTGTTCGTGTAGCGCGCGCTACGCCTCGGGGCGCGGCCGGTTAGGGTCAGCGCTCGATGGGACTCGACGACTCCGACTACCGGGCCGGCGCGCTCATGTTCGCCGGCCTTGCCGCGGCGGCTCTATCCCGTTCGCCGTCGAGTTCATGGGCTGGGACATGGAGGGCCGGTCGACTATCGGCATCCTGCTCATGATCACGGTGGTCTACGGCGTGTACGGGCTCATGGCGACCGAGGGGCGTGACCTCGGCAGCTCCCTCTCGGCGCGCTCGGAGTGATCGCGCTCGGAACGCTCGTCTTGGGCATCAGCATCCTCCTCGACGTTCCCGACGTGCCGTCGCGGATCGTCGTCGGCCTGCTCTGGTTTCCGCCCAGCTGCTCATCCTCGACGTCGCGTTGGTGTTCGGATGGCGCGGTGTCCGAGGGGTGGGGCGGTCGGTCCACCACGACGGTTAGCTGACTGCCAGTTGACTGCCAGCGGGGGGCGGTGGCGGGCGTTCCCGAGCGTTCCCGAGCGGTGAGGGAGAGAGCCGGCGGGCGCTGGGATTCCCCGTATTCATGCGGCGCACACGCGGCTTCGAATCCCCGTGGCGGTACTTCTGGAAGCCTCGCTGACGCGGGGCTTTCGTCGTTTGCGGGGGCATCGCATAGCCTGCCGTCGCCGATGCCCGACGAGTACGAGCTCCTCATCGATCTGCACCGCGGCGGCGAGCGCCAGGGGCCGGGCGGAGCGGAGCAGACCCTGCGCGCGATGGATCTCGCCGGGCTCGACCGGACGGCGCCGCTGAAGATCGCCGATCTGGGCTGCGGGACGGGGGCGGCCGCAAAGGTCCTCGCCGACAACCTGTACGGCGAGGTCGTCGCCGTCGACACCGCCGAGGCGTTTCTCGAGGACCTGCGGACCGAGGCGGCCGGCGCCGACCGGCTCGCGACGATCACGACGCTCGCATGCTCGATCGACGACCTGCCCTTCGCCGACGGCGAACTCGACGTCATCTGGTCGGAGGGCGCCGTCTACGCCATCGGGTTCGACGCCGGCGTCTCGGCCTGGAGGCGGTTCCTGCGACCCGGCGGCGTGCTCGTCGTCTCCGAGCTCACGTGGCTGACCGCCCGCCGCCCGGCCGAACTCCACGACCACTGGACCGCGCAGTATGCGGAGGTCGACGTCGCGTCGGCCAAGATCGGCGTGCTGGAGCGCCACGGCTACCGGCCGGAGGCGTACTTCGTGCTCCCGGAGCACTGCTGGACCGAGAACTACTACGGCCCGCTCGAGGCGCGATGCGACGCGTTCCTTGAGCGTCACGGGCACAGCGCTGAGGCGGTCGCCGTCGTGGCGGCCGAGCGCGCCGAGATCGAGCTGTACGAGCGCTACTCGGCGTACGTCGGCTACGGCGTCTACCTCGCCTCGAACCCGCGGGACTGAGCCGCCGCCGGCGGCGTCGCGGCGGGCGTCGCGGGCGCGGCGAGCGAGCCCTCGCCACGGCCGGTGGCGCTGAAGCGCAGCGCGAAGACGGTTCCCTGGCAGGCGTCGGGCGCGTCGGGCGCCAGGCGGACGGGGAGCCGGCCGGAGGCGGAGCCGGTCGCCGGGACGGTGACGGGCGTGTCGAGATCACCGACGGTGAGCGAGCGGGCCGGGCAGTCCTGTGCCGGCGTGGTCACGGTCGTCGCGACGGAGGCGACGACGAGCGGCTTGGCATTCGGGTTCGCGATCGTGACGGCGAGGTCACGTGCGGCGCCCGGGGTCAGGCCCTCGACCGAGCCGCTCAGCGTCAGCGGCGCGCCCTGCTCGTCGCCGGTGCCGGTGTCGGAGGCGGCGATGGCCATGCCCGTCCCGGCCGTGATGGCCGCGAGCGTGACGAGGGCCGTGCTGATCCTGCGGCGGGAGGGCATTGCGAGCCGTTCTCTCGGGGGGAAAGAGACGAAGGTGCGAGGGAGGAGGCGCCCCGTCCCCGGTTCGGGACCGAGCCCGATCCGTGTGGCTCCTGCTGCGGACTAGGAGCCGTCGCTGAGCGCGGTGACCTTCACCGAGGACGGTGAACGTCGCGCCCTGGCAGGCGTCGTCGGACGAGTTGTCCATCGCGACGCTGTCGGTGAGCGCGATCGACTCCGTCGCGCCGGCGGCGATCTGCGTGCCGACACCGGACTGGTCGGTGTACGTCACGCCGGTGCTGGCGGTGCAGCCGGCGTCGCTGGAGGTGATGGTGCCGTCGCCCGCGATCGTCGTGACCTTGACGGGGTACGGGTTGTTGTTCTTGACGTCGACCTTCAGGTCGCCCTTGGCGCCCGGGAACAGCTGGGCGGTCGGGGTGCCGGCGGTGACGACGAGACCCTTCTGGGTGTCCGCCTTCGCGGCGCCGTTGCCGGTGCCGGACGACAGCCACGCGGCGCTGGCGAACGCGCCGGTCACCGCCACGGCCACGACGGCCACGGCGACGAGGACTTCCTTGAACGAGACTTCAGCATGGGGGATGGGCCCTCCTGGTCGTTGATGGGGCCTCATGCCCCGATGACGGCAAGGTGGCGGGCCGACGTCTCGGTTCCCTGGGGCGTGCGTCAAGAACCGCTCAAGGCTGCAGGCGCCGCCGTCGGATGCCGATGTCCGACGGGTGGAGCGCCCCGAGCCCCGCACCCTGGCGATCGCCGCGCTGGTCATCCTGCCGCTCGCGGTGTGGGGCTGGCACCTGCGCTCTGAGCGGCTCACCGTGGAGCGCCGTGCGGCGGCCGCCGCCTCGCAGGTCGCAGGGCGTCCGGTGGAGGTCCACTGCCCGGGCCAGGTCCGGCGCCGGCTCACGACCGAGATCCACGACGGCGAGGTGCAGTTCTTCGAGGCGTGCCCGCCGATGAGACGAAGCTCACCGGCCGGATCTGCGACGGGCTCGGCCGGCTGATCGACCGCGGCCCGGCGCTCGACCTCTCCTGCCTGCAGCTCGATGCATGCTCCAAGGACGACACCTCGGTGGCCTACGGCGTCGCGGTCCTCACGCACGAGTCGGTCCACATGCGCGGCGTCATGGACGAGGCGGCCACCGAGTGTGAGGCCGTGAAGCGGTCCGCCGGGGTCGCGCAGGCGCTGGGCGCCACGCCGCAGGCCGCGGCGTACATCGCCGACTGGCAGTTCTCGGTCGCCGACGACCAGCTGCCGGAGAACTACCGCACCACCGCGGACTGCCGGTTCAGCGGGCCCTGATTCCGGGGCTTACCCGATCTTTAGTCCAGTGGGCGAAACGCTCGCGTCTGCGGGGGGTTCCTGTCACTGAGACGTTGACCACGCCCCGGTCCGGCGGGTCCGTCCGTTCCTCATCGAAGGAGAACCTCATGCGTCCGCACCCTGCTCGCCGGCCTGGCCGCGTTGATGGCTCTCGCCGTCGCCGCCACCCCCGCCCTCGCCGTGAAGTCCGACCAGTCGCTGTCCGCCGCTGTCACGCCGTCCAGAAGCCGGCATGGCGAAGGCCACGAAGACAGCGTCCCGCCAACGTCGCGATCACGCTCAACCCGAAGGTCGCCTACGACAAGACGGACAACCCGTTCTCGACCTCGCGCGCCGTCATCTTCCTCGACCGCGCGATCGCGTTCGGCGGCGGGAAGCTGCCCGGCTGCACGGCCCCGAAGGTGCTCCTCGAGAAGTGCCCCGCGAACACGAAGGTCGGCACGGGCTACGCCAAGGCGCTCGCCGCGGGCCTCGACGAGACCTGACGACCACCGCTACAACGGCAGTGACGGCCGCACGCCTGCTCGTCCGCGTCCAGGCCGAGCAGCCCGGTGCCGATCAACGAGGTCATCGTCGGCACGCTCTCCAAGGCATCCGGGGCTACGGCAGCAAGCTGACCCTCGACATCCCGAAGGGCCTGCAGCAGCCGGCTCCGGGTGCGTTCGCGACGCTGCTCGACTTCAACATCAAGGTCAAGGGCGGCAGCGCCAACGCCTCCCCGCTGCTTCGCGCTCAGAACGTGCCCCAAGGGCGGATAAGGTCGGCGGCGCGTTCTACTTCACCGACAACACGACCCAGACGTGGCCACCACGGCCGCGCTGCGCAAGTAGCACTCCGTCACACCAACCGGTCCACGATGCGGGCGGGCCCGGTAGTCCGCCCGTTCTCGTTCTGCGGCGCGCGGTCAGTCGGTCGTCGGCTGCTCCTCGTCCGCCGCGCTCGTCGAGGCGGGCGACACCGCCTGGGTGGCGGCGTCACGCTCCTGGCGCGCGTCGAGCAGCGGGCTGAGGACGCCGCGCAGCGCCGACATCGCGATCCAGCGCCGGGGCACGATGATCCGTGCCCTGCGCGCCTCGATCCCGTCGACGACGGCGCCGGCGGCCTGCGGCGGCGTCAGGCGCTTGCGCAGGGGCGCCGGCAGCGTCCGCGACATCTCGGTGGTCAGCGGGTCCTCGTCGATCGCGCGGTGGACCATCTCGGTGTCGATGAAGCCGAAGTAGGCGACGCTCGCGCTCGCGCCGTGCCGGGCGAGCTCGACCCGCAGCGCGCGCCCGAGCTGCTCGACCGGCGGCCTTGCTCATCGCGTAGGGATCGCGCCGATCCGTTCACGAACGCGTAGATGGACGCGACGACGACGACGTGGCCGCGGCGGCGACGATCTCCGGGAGCGCCGCGTGGACGGTCTCGACGACGCCATGGGTGTTCACGTCGAAGACGCGGTCGAAGGTCTCGGGCGACATCGCGCGCATCGTCGCCGCCCGCGAGGCGAGCCCCGCGTTCGCCATCACCACGTCGAGCCCGCCGAACCGGTCGACGGTCGTCGCGACGGCGCGCTGCATCGCGGCCCGGTCGGTGACGTCGGCGGCGATCCCGAGGCGCGGTCGCCGATCTGGCTCGCCGCGCTGCGGGCGGCGTCCTCGTCGAGGTCGACGACGACGACCGAGGCGCCGCGCCGGGCCAGCAGCTGCGCGGTCGCGAACCCGATGCCGCGCGCGCCGCCGGTGACCAGGGCGACCTTGCCGGGAGGAGAAAGGGGGTCTGGGTCATCGGCGGATGGTCGCACGGCCACGGTAGGTTCTGCCGATGGACCCGACCTACATCGCCTCGGCGACCTCCAAGGGCGGCCGGATGGGGCATGTGCGCTCCGCCGACGGCTTCATCGACCTCGACGTGAACATCCCGGAGGAGCTCGGCGGCCCCGGCTCGGCGACGAATCCCGAGCAGCTGTTCGCAGCCGGCTACGCGGCGTGCTTCCTCAGCGCGCTCGGCCTGCTCGCCGCCAAGCGCGAGATCGACACGACCGAGGCGACGGTCACGGCCAACATCGGGCTCGGGCCGACCGAGAAGGGCTTCATCGAGATCAGCGCGGAGCTGGTGGTGCGGCTGCCGGGCGTCGAGCGCGAACTGGCGGAGAAGCTCGTCGCGCGCGCACACGAGGTCTGCCCGTACTCCCGTGCCACGCGCGGGAACATCGAGAGCGTGGTGCGGGTCGAGGACTAGGCACGGCCCCCTGGCAGGACGAGTCAGCGCAGCTGACTCGATGGGCATTCGGTTGAAGGAGTCGAGGACCGGCCGCCGAAGAGGGACCCATCGGACAGGATGTCCGTGTCGATCTTTCCGATCGCTCACGACGCCCGCCCGGCCTGGACTTCAAGCGACTCCCCCCTCGCGTCCGGCCGGCGGGCGTTCGTCGTTCCCTACCTGAACCTGCCCGGCTCCCAGAGCGGCTCATCGCCGCCGTTGGCTCCGCGGCTGAGGATGAACAGGAGGTCCGAGAGGCGGTTCAGGTACCGGATCGTCTCCGGGTTGGCGCCGTCGACGAGGAGCGCGCGGCGCTCCGCGCGGCGGCAGACGGTGCGGCAGACGTGCAGGTGCGCCGCGGCGCGCCGTGCCGCCGGGCAGGACGAACGACTTCAGCGGCTCGAGCGTCGCGTTGACCTCGTCGCAGCGCTGCTCGAGCCACGTCGACCTGCTCGGGCAGGACGCGCAGGCGCTCGCGCTCGGCGGCGTCCGTCGGACTGCCGGGGACGGAGAGGTCGGCGCCGACGTCGAACAGGTCGTTCTGGATGTGCCGCAGCCACTCGCCGTAGGCCTCCGGCAGGCCGTCGACGGTCAGCGTCGACGCCGATCTGGGCGTTCAGCTCGTCGACCGTCCCGTACGCCTCGATGCGCGGATCGGTCTTCGCGACGCGGCTCATGTCGCCCAGGTGCGTCTCGCCGTCGTCGCCGAGCCGCGTGTAGATCCTGGTGAGGTTGACGGTCACCGATCCGAGCGTAGCGGCGCCGGGGTATGCTTGGCGCGTTCAAGGTCGGTGGTGAAGGGAAGTCCGGTGTGAATCCGGCGCGGACCCGCCACTGTGACCGGGCAGAGTAGCCCACCCGCATGCGAGAGCAGCCACTGGCGCCGACAGGCGCTGGGAAGGCGCGGGCAGGACGGGTGCCCGGGAGCCAGGAGACCTGCCTCCGGCCGCCAAGCACATACGCCCTCGTGGAAAGGGGTGGCCCATGGCCCGTCGTACCCGATCTCTCGTCGCAGGCGCAGCGCTGCTCGCCCTCGCGCTTCCGTCCGCCGCCGGCGCGGCCGACCCGTCGGTCACCGTTCGCGTGGAGGGGACCGCGGACACGCTGCTCGCCCGGACCGCGGTCCCGCTCGCCGGCGCGCCCGTCGTGCGCGAGGGCAACAGCTGTCCCGGCGACAGCGCCGCCGCCGCGCTCGACCGTGCCACCGGCGGCGCCTGGGGCGGCACCTGGAACGCCGGCTTCTCCGACTGGGAGCTGACGCAGATCAAGGGCGAGTCCCACAGCTTCGCCGCGCCGGCCTACTGGGGGTTCTTCCTCGACGAGGCGGTCGCGAGCCTCGGCATCTGCGGGCAGAAGCTCCAGGCGGGCGACCGCCTCCTGTTCGCGCCCGCGCCGTCGAACTTCGACCCGATCGGGGTCCTGACCCTGGAGGGCGTGCCGGCCGCGGCCGCGCCCGGCGCCGCGTTCACGGTGACGGTGAAGCGCACCGCCACCGGCTACGGCCCGCCGCCGGACTACCTGCCCGTGGTCGAGACGCTGCCGGTCGCCGGCGCCGCCATCGCGCTCCCGGGCGGGGGGACCGCGACCACGGGCGCGGACGGGACCGCCGCGATCGCGCTCACCGGCACGGGCCCCGCCACGCTGCGCGCGGCGAAGGACGGCGAGGTGCGCTCGGCCGCCGAGCCGGTCTGCGTCAGCACGGGATCGGACGGCCTCTGCGGGTCGCTGACGCCGGCGCCCGGAGCGGCGACGCTCGCGGCCGCGGCCGACGTGACCCCGCCGGCCGCGCGCATCAGCGGGCTGCGGGAGGGCGCACGCTTCACGCGCCGGACCGCGCCGCGGACGCTCTCGGGGACCGTGCAGACCGATGCGTCGGGGCTCAAGGACGTGCTGCTGCGGCTGACCGGGCGCTCCGGCGCGAGCTGCCGGGCGTATGACGCGGCACGGGAACGGTGGGTGCGCTCGAAGCCCTGCGGCACCGAGGGCGGCCGCTGGTTCTCCGTCGGCGCGCGCGCCTCGTGGTCCTATCTGCTGCCGGCCACGCTGACGGCGGGCCGCTACGTCCTGGACGTGCGGACCATCGACGGGTCGGGCAACATCACCCGCGGCGCCGACCGCTCCACCGACCCCTCGCGGCCGCGCACGCGCGTCGTGTTCACGGTGCGCTGAGGCCCGGATGCCGCGTCCGCGCCCGCTCGCACTGCTCGCCGCCGGCGCCCTCGCGGCGCTGGCCGCGGGTGGCTGCGCGAACGCCACCACCGGCGACGACCCGGTGAAGCTCACGGTCACGCGCGGCTTCGGCGCGCGCGACGTGCTCGAGCGCACGACCGACGAGGTGCCCGGGTCGGAGACCGCGATGCGCCTCGTCCAGCGCAACGCGGACGTCTCCACGCGCTACGGCGGCGGGTTCGTGCAGTGCGTGAACGACCTGTGCGGCGGCGAGGCGTCCGGGCGCCGCGAGGACTGGTTCTACTTCGTCAACGGCATCGAGGCGCCGAAGGGCGCGGCCGCCACGCGCGTGCGTCCGGGCGATCACGTCTGGTGGGACCGGCGCGTCTGGGACGCCGCCGAGCGGGTGCCGGCCGTCGTCGGCTCGTTCCCGGAGCCGTTCCTGCACGGCCCCGGGCGAGAAGCGCCTGCCGGTGCGGGTCGAGTGCCTGCGCCCGCAGGACGACGGTCTGCCGCGACGCGCGGCAGGCGCTCGTCGACTTCGGCATCTCCGCGTCGAAGACGACGCTGCGCAGCTCGATCGCGCAGGACACGCTGCGCGTGGTCGTCGGCACGTGGGACGTCCTGCGCGAGGACGGCGCGCTGCAGGGGCTCGAGGACGGCCCGGCGCGCCAGCGGCGTCTACGCCGAGCCGCGCGCCGACGGCCGCAGCATCGCCCTGCTGGACCCGCGCGGGCGGATCGTGCGCACGCTGCGGGCGGGCGGCGGCCTCGTCGCCGCGACGCGCGTCGGCGAGGAGCAGCCGGTGTGGGCACTGACCGGCACCGATGCCGCCGGCGTCGCCGCGGCCGTCGCGGGCGTTCGCCGAGCGCACGCTGCGCAATCGCTACGCGGTCGCCGTGGACGGCGGCGCGGCCGTCGCGCTGCCGGTCCAGGAGGGCGCACGCTGATGTACCGCCGCAGGGCGAGCCCGCTGCATGCCGCGCGCGCCGGCGTCACCGGGTTCTACGGGCTCGCGCTCGTCGCGCTCGCGCTCGTGTCGACGCACCCGCTGCTGCTCGGCGCGGTCGCCGTCGCGGTGGTCGGCGCGGGCGATCCTGGCCGGGGTGGGCGCCGACCTCGCCCGCGCCGCCCGCTTCGCGGTGCCGCTGGCGGTGCTGCTGGCGCTCGTCAACGCGCTCGTCGTGCGCGAGGGCCTGACGGTCGTGCTCCAGCTCGGCGAGATCCCGCCCTTCGGCTTCGTCGACATCACCCTCGAGGCGCTCGTCGCCGGGCTGCTGATCGGCGCGCGGGTGGTCGTCGTCGTGCTCGCGTTCGCGCTGCTCGCGGCGACCGTCGATCCCGACGCCGTCCTGCGCGGCCTGCGGCGGCGTCTCGTTCCGCTCGGCGCTGACGGCCGTCCTGGCGACGCGGATGGTCCCGGTGCTCACGCGCGACGCGCAGCGGATGGACCTCGCGCTGCGCTCGCGGCCGGACGCCGACCGCGCACGCACCGCCGAGCGCGTCGCCGTCGTGCGGGCCGTGACGTCCGGGGCGCTGGACCGCGCCGTCGACGTCGCGGCGACGCTCGAGCTGCGCGGCTACACGACGCGCCGCCGCGCCCCGCGCGCGGCGCCCGCGCCCTGGTCGCGCCACGACGCCTCGGTCCTGGCGTCGGCGCTCGCCCTGTCCGCGCTCGCCGCGTGGACGGCGGTCGCCGGCGTGGCCGCCGTGGACCCGTACCCGCGCCTGACCGTGACGACGACCGCGGCCACGCTCGTGCTCGCGGCGTCGGTCGTGCTCGTCGCCCTGCTGCCGTTCGCCAGTCGCCGCGGGGTCGGCGCGCCATGAGCACGCTCAGCGTCGAGCGCCTCACGTACACCTACCCGGGCGCCGGGGCGCCGGCGCTGCGCGAGGTGTCGCTCGACCGTCGAGCCCGGCGAGTTCGTCGTCCTCGCCGGTCTGTCGGCGTCCGGGAAGTCGACGCTCGTGCGCGCCGCCTGCGGGCTCGTCCCGCACCTCCACGGCGGCGACATCTCCGGCAGCGTCGCTCGTCGGCGGCCTGGACACCCGTGAGCACGGACCCGGCGACCTGGCGGTGGTCTCGGGCACGCTGCTGCAGGACCCCGAGACGCAGATCGTCATGGGCACCGTGCGGCGCGGAGCTCGCCTTCGGCCTGGAGAACCGCGGGCTGGCTCCCGCGGCCGTCGCGCGCGGGGTGGAGGAGGCGGCGCTCGCGCTCGGGATCGCCGACCTGCTCGATCGCTCCACGCACGAGCTCTCGGGCGGCGAGCTGCAGCGCGTCGCGCTCGGCGCCGCGCTCGCCGGGCGCCCGCCGCTCGTGCTCCTCGACGAGCCGACCTCGCAGCTCGACCCCGTCGCCGGCGACGAGCTGATCTGGCTGCTGCGCCGCCTCAACGAGGAGTGGGGGACGGCGGTCGTGCTCGCCGAGCACCGGCTGGAGCGCTGCCTGGCGCACGCCGACCGCGTGGTCGTCCTGCGCGACGGCGCGGTGGCCTGCGACGCGCCGCCGCGCGCGATGCTCGAGTGGGCGGCCGAGCACGAGCCCGCGCTGCTGACCCCGTCCGCGCGCCTGCTCGACGCGCGCCGGGACTGCGTCCGGCGCCGTCCGGCGTCAAGGAGGCGCGCGCGACGCTGCGCGCCCACGGCCTGCTGCCCGACCCGGCGGCCGCGGCGCTCGCGGCCGAGCCGCGCCCCGCAGCCGGCGCCCGAGCGCCGGCGGCTCGGGCTCCCGCGGCGCCGCGACGCCGGGCAGGCCGCGGCGGTGCGCGCGCAGGGCGTGTGGCACGAGCTCGGACGGCGGGCGCGCGATCCTGCGCGCCGTCGACGTCGCGGTCGCCCCCGGCGAGCGCGTCGCGCTGATGGGCCGCAACGGCGCGGGCAAGTCGACGCTGCTGCGGCACCTCGCCGGGCCTCCAGGAGCCCACGCGGGGAGCAGTGAGCGCGGCGGGGCGCGTGGCGCTCCTGCTGCAGAACCCCGGCGACTACCTGCTGCACGAGCGGGTCGACGAGGAGGCGCCGGCGGCGGCCCTCGAGCGCGTCGGGCTCGCCGACCTCGGCGCGCGCCACCCGCGCGACCTCTCCGGCGGCGAGCGCCAGCGGCTCGCGCTCGCGATCGTCCTGGGCGACGGGCCGCCGCCCGCGGCGCTGCTGCTCGACGAGCCGACCCGGGGGATGGACCGCGCGGCGAAGGGCGCGCTCGTCAGCCGGCTGCGCGAACTGTCCGGCGCCGGCGTGGCCGTGCTCGTGGCGACGCACGACGCCGAGTTCGCCGCCGGGCTGGCCGAGCGCGTCGTGCTGCTCGCCGACGGGCGGCCGATCGCCGACGCGCCCGCCGCACGAGGTGCTCGCGGGCGGCTGGCACTTCGCGACCGAGACCGCGCGCGTCCTCGCCGAGGACGCACCGGCCGCGGGCGTCCTGACGCCGGAGGAGGGCGGCGACCTGCTGCGCGGCGCGCATGACCATCGAGGTGGCCCCGTAGTGACCTGGGAGCTCGCCGCGCTGCTGGTCCTCGGCGCCGCGCTCGTGGTCGGCTTCACCTGGTACGAGCGCACGCAGCCGACGTCGCGGATGCTGGCGCTCGTCGCGACGCTCGCGGCGCTCGCGGCGCTCGGGCGGATCGCGTTCGCGCCGATCCCGAACGTCAAGCCGACGACCGACATCGTCCTGATCGCCGGGTTCGCGCTCGGCGCCGCGCCCGGCTTCGTCGTCGGGGCCGTCGCCGCGCTGGCCTCGAACCTCGTCTTCGGCCAGGGCCCGTGGACCCCGTGGCAGATGGTCGCCTGGGGCCTGTGCGGCGTCCTCGGCGCGCTGCTCGGGCGGATGACCGGCCGGCAGATGGGCCGCGTGCCGCTCGCGCTCGCCTGCGGCGGCGCCGGGCTGCTGTTCGGCGCGATCATGGACGCGTCGATCTGGGTCACCTACGGCGCCGGGCAGCAGACGCTCGCCCAGTACGCGGCGATCTCGGCCACCTCGCTGCCGTTCAACCTCGCCCACGCGGTCGGGAACGTCGCGTTCTGCCTGGCGTTCGGGCCGGTGCTCGTGCGCGCGCTGATGCGCTACCGCGACCGCCTCGACGTGCGCTGGACGGACGCCGGCGCCGGCGCCCGCGCCCGCCGCGGTCACGGCGGTGCTCCCGCCGCTCGCGCTGCTGCTCGCCCTCGTCGTCGCCGCGAGCGCGCTGACGGCGCCCGTCGGCCGCGCGAGGCGGCCACGCGGCGCCGCGGCGGCCGCCGCTGGCTCGTGCGCGCGCAGAACGCGGACGGCGGCTGGGGACCGGCCCCGGGCGCGCGCACGACCGCGGTGCACACCGCATGGTCGGTGATCGGCCTGGCCGCCGCCGGATACGACCCGCTGCGCGTGCGCCGCCGCGGGCGCACGCCGCTGCGCGTCCTGCGGATCACGGCCGCGCGCTCGCGGGCGATCGGCCGACATGCAGCGCAGCGCCCTCGCGCTCGCCGCGGCCGGCATGTCCCCGCGCACCGGCGGGCGTGAACGTCCGCCTGCGCCGCGCCCAGCGGCGCGACGGCTCGTTCGGCCGCGCTCGTGAACCTCACCTCGTACGGGATCCTCGCGCTGCGGGCCCAGGGCGTCTCGCCGCGTGCCCGCAGCAGTGCGGCGCGCGCGCCGGATGGATCGCGCGGCGGCAGAACCGCGACGGCGGCTTCAGCTTCTCGGGCCGCGGGCGCGAGCGGGACCGATGACACCGCGGGCGCGCTCATGGCCCTCGCGGTCGTGCGCGGGCGGCGCGACCTGCGCGTCCGCCGCGCCGCCGCGTGGCTCGCGCGCCGCCAGAACGTCGACGGCGGCTACGCGCTCCAGCCGCCCGGGCGCTCCAACGCCCAGTCCGCCGCGCTCGCCGTCCAGGGCCTCGTCGCCGCCGGCCGCAGCCCGGACCGCCAGCGGCGCTCGCGGCGCCCGCTCGCCGCGTCGCCTTCATCGGCACGCTCCAGGTGCCCGGCGGCCTCGTCCGCTACAGCCGCACGAGCGCGCAGACTCCGGTGTGGGTGACCTCGCAGGCGCTGGCCGCGCTGGCGCGGCGGCCGCTGCCGGTGGTGCTGCGGCGCTGGGCCGTCAGCCTCGGTCCGGCCGAGATCGGTGCCCGCGGTGGCGAACCCGGACCTCGATGCGCCGCCGTGACGAGCCGGATGTGTCATGCGGGGCGTGGTACCCGGTGTTCGGCGGGTGGGGGTGGATGGCGGACGGGAGTCGTTCGTCGGCTCGCCGACCGTCCTGCCAGGGGGCCGTTTCCGTTCTAGGGTCCGCGCCCGATGCGACTCGCTGTCCCGAAGGAGACCGCGCCGAGCGAGCGCCGCGTCGCCCTCGTCCCTGATGTCGTGCGCAAGCTCAAGGCGCGCGGAGTCGAGGTCGTGGTCGAGCGTGGCGCAGGCGACGGCGCCCAGATTCCCGACGCCGCCTTCGAGGAGGCCGGCGCCACCATGGCCGACCGCGACGCGATCTGGGGCGCCGACGGCGTCGTGACGATCGCGCCGCCGGACCCGGCGGACGTCGCCCGGATGCACGAGGGCGCGCTGCTCATCGGCTTCCTGCAGCCGCTGACGAGCGGCGCGACCGCCCGCGCGGTCCGCGACGCGAAGGTCACCGCCCTCGCGATGGAGGCGATCCCGCGCATCTCCCGCGCGCAGGCGATGGACGCGCTGTCGAGCCAGGCGAGCATCGCCGGCTACGAGGCCGTCCTCATCGCCGCGCGCGAACTGCCGCGCTTCTTCCCGAACCTCACGACCGCCGCCGGCGCGATCCCGCCGGCGCTCGTGCTCGTGCTCGGCGCGGGCGTCGCGGGCCTGCAGGCGCTCGCGACCGCCAAGCGGCTCGGCGCCCGGACGACCGGCTACGACGTGCGTCCCGAGGTCGCCGAGCAGGTGCAGTCGCTCGGCGCCCAGTTCCTGGACCTCGGCATCGAGGCGGCGGGCGAGGGCGGCTACGCCCGCGAGCTCACCGACGAGGAGCGCGCCGCGCAGCAGCAGGCGCTCACCGACGCGATCAAGAAGTTCGACGTCGTCATCACCACGGCGCTCGTCCCGGGCCGGCCCGCCCCGAAGCTCGTCACCGCCGAGGCGGTCGAGGGCATGAAGCCCGGCAGCGTCGTCGTCGACCTCGCCGGCGAGACCGGCGGCAACTGCGAGCTGACCGAGCCGGGCCAGACCGTCGTCAAGCACGACGTGACGATCTGCTCGCCGCTGGACCTGCCGTCCGACCTGCCCCAGCACGCCAGCCAGCTGTTCGCCCGCAACGTCCAGGAGCTGCTCGGCCTGATCGTCACCGACGGTGAGGACGGCGCGCGCCGCACCCTGAACCTCGACTTCGAGGACGAGGTCGTCGCGGGCGCCTGCATCGCGCGCGACGGCGAGATCGTCCACGCCGGCGCCAAGGCCGCCGCCGAGGCGGGCTAGGAGACCCTCATGTTCGTCACGAATCTCGCCATCCTCGTCGTCTCCGGATTCCTCGGGTACGCCGTCATCTCCAAGGTCCCGAACACGCTGCACACGCCGCTCATGTCGGGCACGAACGCGATCCACGGCATCGTCGATCCTCGGCGGCATCATCGTGCTCGGCGTCGGCGAGGACCTCGGCGTCTTCACGCAAGCTGATCCTCGTCATCGCGGTCGCGTTCGGCGCGATCAACGTGATCGGCGGCTTCCTCGTCACCGACCGCATGCTCGAGATGTTCAAGACGAAGCCTGCGCCGCAAGAAGGACGGGGAGGAGGCCGCAGTGAGCACCACCCTGGCCACCGCGTTCTACCGCGAACTGCGACTTCGTCGACGTCCTGTACATCGTCGCGTTCAGCCTGTTCATCTATGGGCTGATGCGGCCTGACCGGCCCGCGCACCGCCGTCCGCGGCAACCGGATCGCCGCCGTCGGCATGGCGATCGCGCGTGGTCGCGACGTTCCTGCTCCCGGCATGGGAACAACTGGGGCCTGATCATCGTCGGCCTCGTCATCGGCACCGCCGTCGGCATCCCGTCGGCGCGCCAGGTGAAGATGACCGCGATCCCGCAGATGGTCGCGCTGTTCAACGGCGTCGGCGGCGGCGCGGTCGCGCTGATCGCCTGGGCCGAGTTCAACGACGTCCAGCGGCTTCGACGGCTACGACGCTGACCTTCGTCATCCCCTCGCTGTTCGCGGCGATCGTCGGCTCGATCAGCTTCTGGGGCTCGCTCGTCGCCTTCGGCAAGCTCCAGGAGATCCTCCCGGGGCACCCGATCGGCCTCAGGGCATCGGCCAGCAGGTGCTCAACTGCGGCCTGCTGCTGATCGCGGTCGGGTCGCGCGGTGGCGATCGCCGCGGGCGAGACCGCGGACGGTCTACATGGTCGCCCTGCTGCTGTCGCGCGGCGATGCTCGGGCTCTTCGTCGTGCTGCCGATCGGCGGCGCCGACATGCCGGTCGTGATCTCGCTGCTGAACGCCTTCACCGGCCTGTCGGCGGCCGCGACCGGCCTCGCGCTCGACAACACCGCGCTGATCGTCGCCGGCATGATCGTCGGCGCGTCCGGCACGATCCTCACGCGGCTGATGGCCGAGGCCATGAACCGCTCGATCCCGTCGCATCATCGCCGGCGGCTTCGGCGGCGGCGGTGCCGTCGCCGGCGCGTCCGGGGCCGGCGAGCACGCCGGCACGGTGCGCGTCCACGAGCGCTGCGGACGCCGCGATCCAGATGGCCTACGCCTCGCAGGTCGTGATCGTCCCCGGGTACGGCATGGCCGTCGCCCAGGCGCAGCACGCCGTCCGCGAGATGGCCGACCGAGCTGGAGAAGCGCGGCGTCGAGGTCAAGTACGCGATCCATCCGGTCGCCGGCCGCATGCCCGGCCACATGAACGTCCTGCTGGCCGAGGCCGACGTGCCGTACGACCAGCTCAAGGAGATGGACGAGATCAACCCGGAGTTCAGCCGCACCGACGTCGCCCTCGTGATCGGGGCCAACGACGTGACCAACCCCGCGGCGCACACGAACCCCGACTCGCCGATCTACGGCATGCCGATCCTCAACGTCAACGAGGCGAGCTCCGTCATCGTGCTCAAGCGCTCGATGAACCCCGGATTCGCCGGCATCGAGAACGAGCTCTACTTCGAGCCGATGACCTCGATGCTGTTCGGCGACGCCAAGGGCTCGGTCTCCGAGATCACGAGCGAGCTCGCCGCCTTGTAGACCACAGAGCCCGGCGCGTCGTATCGTGCCGGGCCGATGGCATTGCCGCTCCCGATCCTCCTCCTGCTGCTGGTCGTGCAGGTCGGGGCCCTGGTCATGGGCTTCACCGGGCCGCCCGGCACGCGCATGCGCCCGCTGCTGACCATCCTGCTGCTCGGTTTCGGGCTGGTCCTGTTCCCGCTCGGCCTCGGCGCGGTCGTCATCGGGGAGCCGCGCACGGGGACGCTCCTGGTCTGGATGGGCGTCCTGCTGTTCGCCTGCGCCGCCCGGCTGCTGCGGGCGCCCGAGCACCGGCCCGACGACGGCGAGGACGAGGAGGGTGGAGGCGGCCCGGGCGGGCCCGGCCCGCCTCCGGACGCGCCCGGAGGGCCCGGCCTGGACTGGGAAGCGTTCGACCGCCAGCGCGAGGGCTGGGCGCGCCCGCGGACGCCCGCAGGCACGCACTGAGCGACGGCGGCCGCGCAGGGTAGCCTCCCGCGCCCATGATCTCCCGCGAGCAGGCGCTGCCGGCACTGGCCTCCGAGGCCTTCGACGTCGTCGTCATCGGCGGCGGCATCACCGGCGCCGGCGTCGCGCTGGACGCGGCGAGCCGCGGCTACGCCGTCGCGCTCGTCGAGCAGGCCGACTTCGCCTCCGGCACGTCGAGCCGGTCGTCGAAGCTCGTCCACGGCGGGCTGCGCTACCTGCAGAACTTCGACCTGGGGCTCGTGCGCGAGGCGCTGCTCGAGCGCCAGCTGATGGTGCGGCTCGCGCCGCACCTCGTGCGGCCGCTCCCGCTGGTCGTCCCGGCGTTCGACGGCGCCCGGCCCGACCGGCTCGTCGGCATGGGCCTGAACCTCTACGACGTCATGGCCGTCGACAAGCTCCGCGGCCGGCGGCGCCGCAAGGACGAGCCGGCCGAGCCGGACGAGTTCCGCGAGTGGGCGCCGGAGCGCCACCGCGTGATCCCCGGCGAGGAGGTCGTCGAGCGCCTGCCCGCGCTCGCCGCCCGCAACCCGACCTCCGGGTACCTCTTCTACGACTGCCAGACCGACGACTCGCGGCTCGTCCTGACCGTCCTCGCCGAGGCCGAGCGGTTCGGCGCCGTCTGCGCCAACCGCCTCGACCGTCACGCGGCTGGTCCAGGAGGGCGGACGGGCCACCGGCGTGCACGTGCGCGACGGCGAGACGGGCGAGGAGTTCGACGTGCGCGCCACGAACGTCGTGAACGCGACGGGCGTCTGGGCAGACCGCATCCGGCCGGAGGAGCTCCACGACGAGGCCGAGGTGCCGCGCATCGCGCCGAGCCGCGGCACGCACATCACCGTCGCGCACGACCGGCTCCCGCTGATCGACGGCGCGATCGTGCCGGCGGGGGAGGGGCGGTCGATCTTCGCGCTCGCCGTGGCTCGGCTCGACGCTCATCGGCACCACCGACAACGACTACGGCGAGGGCGAACTGGACCACATCCGCCCGGCCGAGTCCGACATCGACTACCTGCTCGCGGCGACGAACGGCTTCTTCGGGACCGAGCTGACCGCCGGGGATCTCAGCGGCGCGTTCGCCGGGGTGCGGCCGCTGATCTCGACGGGCGACCCGAAGAAGTCGGTCGACATCTCGCGCAAGGCCGAGCTCTACGAGACGAGCAGCGGCATGGTGACGATCACCGGCGGCAAGCTCACGACGTGGCGGCGCATGGCGAAGATGGCCGTCGACCGGCTCGTCGAGCGCGAAGCGCGCGAGGCGCCGTGCCGCACCCACGAGATCCCGCTCGGCCAGGCCGTCGAGGCGGGCGACCTGCCGCGCGTGGAGGGCGTGCCGCCCGAGGCCTACGAGCGGCTCGCCGGCCGCTACGGCCACATCGCCCACGACGTGCTCGCGGTCGCCGCCGAGCGCGGCGAGCTCGCCCAGCCGATCCTCGGATCCGTCCCCGGGCCGGCGGACCTGCTCGCCGAGACCGTCCACGCCGCGCGGACCGAGCAGGCCCGGTCGGTCGGTGACGCGCTGCTGCGGCGCACGCGACTGGGCCTGCAGGCCGCCCGGGAGGTCAGCGACCCCGCCGCGGAGGTCGCCCTGCGCGTCGCCCGGGCGATGGCGCCGGAGCTGGGATGGGATGCGGAGCGGACCGAGCGCGAGGCGCGGGCCTTCCTCGACGAGGCCGCCGCGGAGGGAATCGTCGCGCACGACTCCACCGCCGCCTACCCTGTCGGGTAGTGGTCACAGCGGCATGGACGACGCTCCGCCGCGGCATCGCCGCGGCCTGCGCCCTCGCAGCGCTCGCGCCCGTCGCTCCGGCGATGGCGCAGCGGACGCCTGGCGCCTTCTACCCGGGACAGCCGGTCGACGGCCCCTCCCCGGACGTGCGCGCCCTCGGCGGCATCGACCTGGCCCGTGACGGGAGCGGTGCGCTGGCCTACGTGCGGCGCGACGGCGGCGAGGACCACGCGTTCGTCTCGGTGATCGGCGCGGGCGTCCCGCAGCCGCCGCAGCGGATCGACGCCGGGCAGCCGCCGCTCGTCGGCCGGCCGGCGATCGCCGCCGGCGACGGCGGGCGCCTCGCGGTGGTCTACGCCAACGCCGCCGGCGTGTGGGCGGTCGTGCGCGCCGCGGGCGACCAGCCCTTCTCGCCGCCGCAGCAGCTCGGCGGCCCCGGCGCGAGCGTCCCGGCCGTCGACATGGCGGGTTCCGGCACCGGCTACGCGGTCTGGGCCGAGAACGGCGACGTGCGCGCCGCCGCGCTCGCCCGGCGGCAGAGCGCCTTCGCCGGCTACACCACGCCGCTCGACGGTGATCCGGCGCGCGACGCCGGCACCGGCGCGACGCTGCGCCCGGCGGTCGGCGCCTCGTCAGACGGCATCGGCATCGCCGTCTGGGGCGAGCGGGACGGCTCCGGCGCGACCCGCGTCGTCGCGCGGCGCCTGGTGCGCGGCGCGCCGTCGACGGTGGCGGCCGATGCGACGCTCGCCAGTCTCGACGGGCGGGTCGCGGGGTCGGCCGACACGCCCGACATCGGGGTCGAGGACGATTCGTCCTACGCCTGGGTCGTGTTCCGCCAGGCCATCGACGACGGCGCGGGCGGCACCGTCGTGCGCGCGGTCGCCCGGCGCCTGCGCGGATCGGCGTTCGACGCGCCCGCCGCGATCGACGGCGCGCCCGCCAGCGGCGCCGTCGGGGCTCCGCGGGTCGGCGTGAACGGCCGCGGCGCGGGCATCGCGGTCGTCGAGGCGCCCGGCGGCGCGACCCTCGCCGCCGTCATCCGTGACGACGCCGTCACCGCCCCGGGCGTGCTCGGCCTCGCCGGGCGGATCCCGGCCGTGCCCGCGTCCGGCTTCGGCGAGAACGCCGACGGCGTCGCCGCCTGGGCCGCCGCGCCCGCGCCCGGTGCACCGCCGATCGCCGGCGCGCGCCTGCTGGAGGACGATCCCGGACTGCCCGTCGCGCCGCCGTTCAGCGGCGCCGTGACGCTCTCCGACCCGGCGTTCGGCCCGGTCGACCCCGACGCCGGGTTCGACGTGTCGACCGACCGCGCGGGCGACGCGGTCATCGCCTACGTGCAGGGGTCGGAGCCCGCCGGCCGGCGCATCGCCGTCGGCGTGTACGACCGCGGTCCCGGCGCGCCCGTCGGCACGACCACGACGAACTGGCGCCGCGCGAGCCTGCCGGACTTCGCCTGGTCGTGCGTCGCTGGACCTGTGGAACAGCATCACCTACCAGGTGCTCGTCGACGGCCAGCCGGTCGGGACGACGCAGGGGACGCGGTTCACCGCCGCGGCGCCGATCGCCGACGGCCTGCACCGCTGGCAGGTCGTCGCCACCGACGTGCGCGGGCAGAGCGCCCGCTCGGCGACCCGCAACCTGCGCATCGACAGCACGCCGCCGCGCCTGCTGCTGCGGCGTCAGCGGCACGCGCATCACGGGCCGCAAGCTCGTGTTCGCGGTCCGCGCGCTGGACCTGCGCTCGCCCGCGGGCTCGGGGATCAAGCGCGTGCGGATCGACTTCCGTGACCGCACGCCGGTGCTGGAGCGCACGCTCGAGCGCCCGAGCTTCGGCAAGGTCTTCCGCAGCGCCGGCACGTTCTTCGTCCGCGTCAGCGCCACCGACGGCGCGGGCAACGCGACCGTCATCACGCGCAAGATCGTCGTGAAGAAGCCCAGAAGAAGAAGAGCGCGAAGGGCAGGAAGAAGACGCAGCGCACGCCCGCGACGCGCGAGCCCGCGTCGACCCCGTCGCCCACGTCGGACGGCGCGCCGGTCGCGCCGTAGCGGCGAGGGCCCGGCGCTCGCGTACGATCAGCGGGCGATGCGCACCGCGCTCCAGCAGCTCGGCCCCGTCGGGGGCCCCTCCGGTGCGGCGGCGCTGGCCGAGCGCATGGGCCTCTGGGACGACCCCGGCCGGGGGGATCGCCCGCGGGTCGTCGCGGCGATGATCGGCGCCGCGGACGGCCGCGCGACCGTCGGCGGCCGCGCCGGCGGCCTGGGCAGCCCCGCCGACCGGTCCGTCCTGCGCGAGCTGCGCACCGCCGCCGACGCGCTGCTCGTCGGCTCGTCGACGCTGATCGCCGAGGGCTACGCGACGCTGCTGGACCCGCCCCAGCAGGAGACGCGGCTGGCGCGCGGCCTGCCCCGTGAGCCGGTGATGGCGACGATCTCGCGCCGCCTGGACCCGCGGCTGTTCGACGTCCCGCTGTTCTCCGAGGAGGGCCAGCGGCTCGTCGTGTTCACCGAGTCCCTCGACCGCGTCCCGCCGAGCCCCGCGTCCGTGGAGGTCGTGCAGATGGAGCCCGGGACGCTCGGCCCCGCTGCGTGCCTGCGCCGCCTGTACGACGAGCACGGTGCGAGCGTGGTCGTCAGCGAGGGCGGCCCGACGCTGCTGCACGAGCTGCTCGCCGAAGGGCTCGTCGACGACCTCGTGCTCACGATCGCTCCCGCGCTCGTCGCCGGAGACGGGCGGTCCGTCGTCAACGGCCCCGTGTTCGACCCGCCGATCGCGCTGGAGCTGCGCGAGGTGCTGCGCGGGGAGGACCACCTGTTCCTGCACTACATCCCGGCCGTACCCCGGGCATGAGCACGCTTCCGCCGCTCGCGGTCCCGGGCCGCACGATCACCGTCGAGCGCGGGCGACCCGCTCGTGATGGGCATCGTCAACGCCGGGCCCGACTCGTTCTCCGACAGCGTGCGCCTCGACACGCTGGAGCGCCAGGTCGAGCACGCACTGACGCTCGTCGCCGCGGGCGCCGACGTCATCGACGTCGGCGGCGAGTCCGGTGTCACGTACACGGACGTCACGCCGGCGGAGGTCGAGGCGAGCCGCGTCGTCCCGCTCGTCGCGCGGCTCGTCGACGCCGGCGTCACCGTCTCGGTCGACACGTGGAAGCCGGAGGTCGCGCAGGCCGCCGTCGACGCCGGCGCCGCGATCATCAACGACGTCAGCGGGCTCGCCGACCCGGGGCTCGCGGACGTCGCGGCCGCGTCCGGCGCCGCGCTCGTCGTCATGCACACGCGCGCGCAGCCCAAGGAGGAGCACTTCGCCGACTATGGCGGCGCCGTCGTCGACGACGTCGAGGGCGTTCCTGCGCGAGCGGATGGACGTCGCGCTCGCCTGCGGCGTCGCGCGCCGAGCAGCTGCTGCTCGATCCGGGGCCGGACTTCGCCAAGACGCCCGCCGAGAGCGCCGAGGTGCTGCGCGCGCCTGCCGCGCCTGCACGCGCTCGGGCGGCCGATCCTGCTGCCCGTCTCGCGCAAGTACGTGATCGGGGCGATCACCGGCCGCCCGCCGGGCGAGCGCCTGGCCGGGACGCTCGCGGCGCTGCTGCACGGCGTGGCCGCGGGCGCGGCCGATCGTGCGGGTCCACGACGTCGCCGCCGCCGTCGACGCGATCGCCGTGTGGCGGGTGCTCGAGGGAGACGCGCCGGTGCCCGAGATCGACGCCGGCGACGACGCCCTGAAGTGGATCCGCGCCGCCGACGGCGGCGGTAGCGCGCCGCGCGCCGGCCGCGCGAGGCGCTACCGTCTGCGCCGCACGGGTCGACCTGCCGCTGTCCCAACGCGGCAGGACGCCGACCGACTCACCCATCCGAAGGAGAACCCCATGTCCGTCCTCTCTCGCGACGCGCTGCAGGACAGCCCGCTCGCCGACCTCCACGAGATCGCCTCCGCGCTCGGCATCGACGGGTACCGCCGCCTGCGCAAGGACGACCTCGTCGACACCATCCTCGAGCGCCAGGGCGGCGACGCCGGCAGCGCCGGCGATGACGCCGACGCCGGCGAGGCGCCCGCCGAGGAGCGGCCCGCGCGCTCGCGCAGCCGTCGCGGCGGCCGCGGCCGCGGAACCCGCCGCGACGCCGACGAGGGCGCCGAGACCGCCGACGCCGACGCCGAGGCCGAGGCCGAGGCCGACGCCGACACCGACGCCGACGCCGAGCCCGCCGAGGAGCGCCCCGCGCGCTCGCGCAGCCGCCGCCGCGGCGCCTCCGACGACGGCGAGGCGCCCGCACGCTCTCGCGGCCGCGGACGCTCCGGCGACCGCGATCGCGACGACGACGACCGAGGACGCCGTCGTCGAGGGCGCCGTCGAGATCCTCGCCAACGGCTCCGGCTTCATCCGCGTCGGCGAGGGGGAGAACGACGGCGACGTCTACATCTCCGCCGCCCAGGTGCGCCGCTGCGACCTCGTGAGCGGGGATCGCGATCGCCGGCCCCGTGCGCCGCCCGCGCCGCTCCGAGCGCTTCGCCTCGCTCGTCCGCGTCGAGACGATCAACGGGTCGCCCGCCGAGGAGGTCTCCGCCGGCACCCCGTACGACGACCTGCCCGGCGGTCTTCCCGACCGAGGTCGATCGCGTTCACCGCGAAGGACCCCACCCTCAAGGAGATCAGCGACCTCGCGCCGTTCGGCCGCGGCTCCCGCGTCACGGTCCTCGGCGGCCCGCGGGTCGCGGCCGGACGGCGACGCTGCGCACGCTCGCGATCGAGCTCGCCGCGCTGGAGGGCGTCGAGCTGCACATCGTGCTCGCCGGCGCCCGTCCCGAGGAGCTGCCCGAGTGGGCGGCCACCGAGCTGCCGCTCGGCGACGTCCACGACGCTCGCCGCCAGCGGCGAGCGCAGGCGCAGTCGATCGAGCACGTCGTCGACGCCGCCAAGCGCGCCGTCGCACGCGGCGGGCACGCCGCCGTCGTCATCGACGCGCTCGACAACGTCCCGCCGCACGTCGCGCGCCGCGTCCTCGCGGCCGCCCGCAACGTGCCGGACGGCGGCTCGCTGACGATCGTCGCCGCGGCCCGCGGCCCGGTCGGCGGCGAGACCACCATCATCGGCCTCGACACCGTCGCCGCGGCCGTCGAGCGCCGGCCCGTCGGTCGACGCCGCGGCGAGCGGCACGCTGCGCGTCGAGGCGCTCGTCGGCGCCCGCAAGGCGACGACGATCCGAAGAACCGGGCGAAGGCGCTGGCGCCGCCGAGTAGGCGCCGGGGCGGGCGTCCTGGGCGTCCTGGCGGGACGGTGAGAGCGATCAGGTCGGCTCTGCCGACCTGTCCTGCCAGGGGCCGATACCCGGCTCTGCCGGTCTGTCCTGCCAGGGGGCCGTGCCCTACGCGGCAGAGCGCGGGATGTACGCGACCCGGCCCCAGGAGGGCTCGGGCGCCAGCTCGACCGGCTCGTCGCCGCGGTCGGGCTGCACGTAGCTGAAGGTCTGGCGGGTCTCGTCGTAGCGGACGTCGAGCTCGCCCTCCTTCACGCGCTGGTCGAGCCAGGCGGAGCGGAAGACGAGGCGGCGCAGCCAGTGCACGAGCGAGCGGTCGGCGGGGCCGACGAGCTCGGGCCAGCAGTCGTTGACGTGCTCGCCCAGGGCGGAGGCCGGCTCCTGGATCTCGCCGTTGACGGCGAGGTTCACGAGGTCCTCCAGCTCATGCTCCTCGAGCGTGCCGCCGACGAACCCGAGCTTGCGCGACGCCTGCTCGCAGCGCTCGCTGAAGTCACGTTCGTTGAACGTGAATCGCAGCTCCCCGTATTCGAGAACGAAGTCCTCGCCGGAGTCGTAGTTGCCGCGTACGGAAGCGTCCATGAGTTCCCAGAAAGCAGTGGGCTCCGGCGGCCGACCAGCGGCACAACCGAGCCCGTCGGGATCCTACGGCGGTTCCCTCCCCGCCCCACAGGGCTGAACGAGATGTTGCACCGAAATCGCGCTGTTTGCGGCATTCCAGGAGGGGTGTCGCAGCGCGCCGGTAGGGTGCCGCGCATGGCATACGACCTCTCCGGGAAAGGTGGTGGCGATCACGGGCGCCTCGTCCGGGATCGGCGAGGCGACGGCGCTGCTGTGCGCCGCCTCGGGCGCGGCCGTCGCGCTCGGCGCGCGGCGCGCGGACCGCATCGACGCGCTCGCGCAGCGGATCGAGGCCGAGGGCGGAGCGGCGGCCGCGATCACGGTCGACGTCGCCGCCGAGGAGCAGGCCCGGGGCTTCGTCGAGGCCGCAAAGCACCGGCTCGGGCGCATCGACGCGCTCGTCAACAACGCGGGCGTGATGCTGCTGGGCCCGGTCGAGGGTGCCGACACCGAGCACTGGCGGCGGATGATCGACGTCAACGTCCTCGGGCTCCTCTACTGCACGCACGCGGCGCTGCCGCTGATGCGCGAGCAGGGCGGCGGGCACATCGTCAACGTCAGCTCGGTCGCGGGCCGCCGCGCGTCGCTCGGCGCCGGCGTCTACAACCTCACGAAGTTCGGCGTCAACGGCTTCAGCGAGGCGCTGCGCCAGGAGGCGCTCCACGCGAACATCCGCGTGACGATCGTCGAGCCCGGCTTCGTCGAGACCGAGCTGCTGAGCCACAACGAGCGTACGTCGATCGACGCGGCCGAGAAGATCAAGGAGAAGACCGGGGAGATCCTGCGCAGCGAGGACATCGCCGACGCGATCGTGCACGCGCTCGCCGCGCCGCCGCACGTGAGCATCAACGAGGTGCTCGTGCGGCCGACGGGGCAGCGGACCTAGCCGTCGGCGGGCGTCCGGCGGGTGGGCGGTGCGGTCCCACCACAGGAACGCGCCGACCGAGCATCGCCAGGCAGCACAGCGAGGCCCAGCCACGCGGCGGGCTCGCACGCTGCACGATCTCGGTGGGGTCCGGCGGGCTGACGACGTGCAGCAGCACGAGCGCCGTCCCGAGCGCGCCGGTGATGATCGCCCCCAGCGCGGGCGCCAGGCCGCGCAGCGCGCCCGCGAGCGTCACGGCCGGGAGCGCGACGCCGGCGGCGATCACGAGGAGCAGCAGCAGGTCCGACGGCAGGCCCCACGGCTCCCACGGCGTTGGCGCTGGTCGCGAAGTCGTTCTGGTCGACGAAGCGCTGCGACCACCGCCCGGCCGCCCTCGATCTTCCCGACATCGACCGTGTACCAGGTGAGGAACGACACGACCAGCAGGCCGGCCGCGGCGGCCAGCACGATGAGCGGGCCGGTCTGCGGACGCTCGCGCACGGCGCGGATCGTAGTGGCGCGCCGGCGCCCGCGCGCCGTGCCGGGGGAGAACGACAGTGCCGCTGTTCCCTACGGAACACATGACCAATCGTGACCGACCCACCCTGCTCCTGGTCGAGGACGACGCCGCCACGCGCGGCGTTCCTCGGCGACAACCTCGACGCCGACGGCTACGAGATCGTCACGGCCGAGACGGCCGCCGACGGGCTGCGCTGCTGGCGACGGCGTTCCCGGACGTCGCGATCGTCGACGCCGGCCTGCCCGACGTCTCCGGCCTGGACCTCGTCGCCCACGTGCGCGCGGCCGACGGCGTCGCCACGCGCATCGATCCGGGGGTGCCGATGCTCGTGCTGCTGCCGCGCGACGGCGAGCTGGAGCGGGTGCGCGCGCTGGAGCGCGGCGCCGACGACGTGCTCGCCAAGCCGCTGAGCTACCGCGAGCTGTGCTGCCGCCTGGAGGCCCTGCTGCGGCGCAGCGAGCGCCGGACGCGCTCGGGGCGGATGCGCGTCGGCGACCTGGAGATCGACGCGGCCTCGCGCGCCGTCGCACCTGCGCGGCGAGCCGCTGGACCTGAGCGCCAAGGAGTTCGCGCTGCTGCGCACACTCGCCGCCGACCCGACGCGGGTCTTCTCCAAGGCCGAGCTGCTGCGCGCGATCTGGGGCCAGCGGACCGTCGGGTCCACGCGGACCCTGGACTCGCACGCCTGCCGGCTGCGGCGCAAGCTCGGCGTCGGCGGGGAGCGCTTCGTCGTCAACGTGTGGGGCGTCGGCTACCGGCTCGTGGACGTCCCGGCGCCCGCCGTGGCGCTCGCCGCCGCTGCATGACGCGGGCGCGCCGCGCCCTCGTGCTCGGCGGGCTGGCCGTGGTGCTGGGATCCCTCGCGGCGACCGACATGGCCGGCCGCGAGGCCGCGCTGCGCCGCGCGCTGGGCCCGCCCGTCCCGGTGGTGGTCACGCGGGCCGACATCCCGGTCGGCGCCCCGATCACGGGGCGGGCGCTCGCCGTGCGGCGGCTGCCCGGCCGCTACGCCCCCGCGGCGGCGTTCCGCGACCCGGCCGAGGTGCTCGGCGCGCGCGCGGGCGTGGCGATCCCGGCCGGCACGGACCTGCAGCCCGCGCTGCTCGCCGGCGCCGGACAGGCAGGCGGGCCCGCCCCCGCGCGCGCCGGGGAGCGCGTCGCGCGGATCGTCGCCGTCGGCGCTGCGCGCGAGCTCGCGCCCGGGACGCTCACGGACGTGCTGATCACGCGCGACGGGCCGGGCGGCGCGGCCCGCACCCGGCTGGCGCTCCGCGGCGCGGAGGTGCTCAGCTCCGCGCCCGCGCCGCGCGCGGGGGAGGGCGATCAGTCCGCGCTCCCGCGGGTCGCGCTGGCGCTGCGGGTGACGCTCGCGCAGGCGATCGCGCTCGTCGAGGCGCAGAACGGCGCGCGGGAGCTGCGGGCGCTCCCGCGGCCCGGGTGATCCGTCCTGCGTCGAGTTCGTCGCGAGGGACTCAAGGAATGGCGCCGGCGGCCGATATGCCGAGCGATGCCCGGATTCCCCAATGTCCGCACCCGGCGCGCCCCGATCACCGCGCTGGCCTTCGCCCTGGCCCTCCTCCCGGCCGGGGCCGCGCATGCGGCGAGCGCCCCCGTGATCACGAAGGTCACGCCGCTGAAGGTCGAGATCGGCCAGACCCTGACGATCAAGGGCCGCGGGTTCCGGGCCGGCGCCTTCAAGAACACCGTCGCCTTCAAGCGCAGCCGCAAGCCCGCCGTCTTCGTCAAGGTCCCGACCGCGACGACGACGCAGCTGACCGTCCCGGTGCCCGAGAAGCTGCTCCCCTTCCTCCAGGACGCCAAGGGCAAGGCGACCGTGCGGCAGTTCCGCCTGCGCGTCCTGTCCAAGCGCTTCGGCAAGGCGTTCACCTCCGCCAAGCTCTCGCCGCGCGTCGGCCCGCCCGGCAGCAACGGCGGCCCGCCGCCTCCGATCGCGACGCCGACCTGCAAGGCCGTGCTGACGTCGGAGACGACCGACACCGACAAGGACGGCCTGGCCGACGCGCTCGAGACCCGCGTGAAGACCGACCCGTGCCTGCTCGACACCGACGTCGACGGCGTGTCGGACGGCTTCGAGTACGAGTCGGCGCTGGACCTCAACTCCCGCGCGCTGCCCTACCCGGGCAAGCGCCAGTGGCCGAACCCGCTCGACGGCAGCGACCCCGGCTTCGACTTCGATCAGGACGGCCTGTCGATGTCCGCCGAGTACGCGCAGTGGATGTACTCGGCCGGCGGGCGCTTCCCGCTCAACTACTCCGACGGCGACCAGGACACGAACGTCAACGGCAACGACACGCCCGTGACGCCCGAGACGGCCGCCCTGGACATGAACGACAACGGCGTGCTCACCGACGACGAGAAGGACGTCGACGGCGACGCGCTGACGAACTGGGACGAGACCAACGGCCGCATGCAGCCCCTGTGGTGGGCGGGCGCCTACGCCGGCGAGATCCAGTACGTCGGCGGCGAGGGTGCGTCCCCGCTCTTCGACACCTCGCCGATCGACCCCGACAGCGACGGCGACGGGCAGCCCGACGGCGCCGACGACCAGGACCACGACGGCTGGACGAACGTCGACGAGGTCAGCCGCCTGCGCGACTTCGGCTCGGGGACCTTCTACTGGGTCCACGCGTACAACCCGTGCCTGCCGGACTACCTGTCCCGGGCCTGCACACTGCACCCGCCCTTCAGCAGCCCGTGGGCGCCCTTCGGACTCGGCCCCCTCGGCCCGTCACCGCTGACGGTGACCGTCGGCCCGGCTCCGTAGCACCAGACTTCTCAGGGACGCGATCCCCCCTCGGATCTTCACCGGCCGCCCCTTGGGGCGGCCGGGCGTTCGTCCGGGGTGCGTTCGGCGCCGCCGGCCCCTAGGAGGGGCATGGATGCCGCCGAGCACGCCGAGCGCCTGGACGAGGTCGCCGATGCGCTGCGCCGGCGACTGCTGGACGCGGCGCGCGGCGCGGATCCCGGCTCCCGCTGCGGGCCTCGACGCGGGCGTGCGCGCGCTCGTCGAGGCGGAGACGGGGGCGCTGCCGGCCGCGGCGCGTGCGGCGCTCGTCGCGCGGATCGCCGAGCGTTCGCTCGGCCTGGGCCCGCTGGAGCCGCTGCTGCGCGACCCGGCGGTCGACGAGATCCTCGTCAGCGGCACCCGCCCGATCTGGGTCGAGCGCGCGGGTCGCCTGGAGGCGACGGCGGCGGCGTTCGCCAGCGAGGCCGACCTGCGGCACACGATCGAGCGGCTGCTGTCACCCGCGGGGCGCCGCGCCGACGAGGCCGAGCCGCTGTGCGACGCGCGGCTGCCGGACGGCTCGCGCGTCAACGTCGTCCTCCCGCCGCTCGCGGTCGACGGCCCGGCGCTGACGATCCGCCGCTTCCGCCCGCGCCCGCTCACCCCGAGCGGCTGATCGCGCTGGGCTCGTGGACGCCCGTGCTGCACGACCTGCTGCGCGAGGCGGTCGCCCGGCGGCGGACCATCCTCGTCTGCGGGGCGACGGGCTCGGGCAAGACGACGACGCTCGGGGCACTCGCGGCGTTCCTGCGCGAGGACGAGCGCGTCGTGACGATCGAGGACACCGCCGAGCTGCGGCTCGCCGGCGCGCACGTCGTTCGGCTCGAGGCGCGTCCGGCCGGCCATGGCGGACGCGGGGAGGTGACGATCCGCGACCTCGTGCGCAACGCGCTGCGCATGCGGCCCGACCGGATCGTCGTCGGGGAGGTCCGCGGGCCGGAGGCGCTGGACATGCTCGCGGCGATGGCCACCGGTCACGACGGCTCGCTCTGCACCGTGCACGCGGGCTCGCCCGCCGAGGCGCTGCGGCGCGTGGAGACCCTCGCGCTCATGGCGGGCGCGGGACTGCCGCACGCGGCGGTGCGCGCGCAGGTCGCCGATGCGCTCGACCTCGTCGTCCATCAGGCGCGCGGGGCCGATGGAGTGCGCCGCGTGACGTCGGTGGCCGAGGTCGTCCGTGTCGCCGGGACGCCCGCGACCCGTGAGGTCTACGCGCTGCGCGGCGGGCGCGCGGTCGTGCGTCCCAGCGCCGGGCCTCGATGACCGCGCTGCTCACCGCGGCTGCCGGCGGGCTCGGGGTGCTCGCGCTCTTCGACGCGCTCGGGGCGATCGACGGCCCGCGCGCGCTCGGCGTGATCGAGCGCGCGCTCGCCACGCCGCGCAGCGCCGGGCGCGATGGGCGACCACCCGCGCCGGCCGAGCGCCGGCGCCTCGCCCTCACGGCGGCGGCGGTGCTCTGCGCCCTGGGCTGGCTCGTCGCCGGCCGGCCGGAGCGGTGCTGTGCGCCGTCGCCGGCCCGCCCGGCGCGCTGGCGCTCGTCGCAGTCCGGCGGCGGCGATGGCGTGCCGCGGTGGCCGCGGATGCAGGGCCCGCGGCGCGGGCGCTCGCCGCCGCGCTCGCCGCTGGCAACGGCCTGGGGCGAGCGCTGGCGCTCGCGGCGCGGGACGGCGCGCTGGGACGGCGCGGACGCGACCTGCTCACGCCGGCGGTCGCGGCGCTCGAGCTCGGTGTCCCGACCGACGGGGTGCTCCAGGCGCTCGCGCGCCGCGCGGGTCCGGGACCCTGGACCGCGCTCGTGGCCGCCCTCCTCGTCCAGCGCGAGACCGGGGGCGACCTGGAGCGGCTGCTCGAGGACCTCGCCGACGACCTCGACACCGTCGCGCACACGGCGGCCGACGCCCGCGCGGCGAGCGCGCAGGCTCGGCTGACCGCGCGGATCGTCATCGCGCTGCCGCTGCTCGGCGCCGCGGCCATCGAGGCGGGCGCGCCCGGCGCGCTCGGCGCCGTGCTGGGGGATCCCGCCGCGCGGCTGCTCGTGCTGGCGGCCGCGACGCTGGAGCTGCTGGCGCTCGTCGCCGTCGTGCGGATCGCGCGCGTGGGGGAGGGATGAGCGGCGCCGCGGCGCTCGCCGCGCTCGCCGCCGGCTGCGCGGGCATCGCCGCGGCCGAGCTGGGTCTGCTCGGGCTCCGGCGGATCGGGCGACGTGCCGCGCCGCGGCGCCGCGGCGCGGTCCGGGTCCCCGCCGGCCTGGTGACGGGCGCCGTGCGCCGCATCGGGCTTCCCGGCCCACCGCCGGATCTCGCGGCGCGCATGGCCGCCGCCGGCGTTCCCGCGTGGCTGAGGCCGGCGGAGCTCATGGCGCTGAAGTGCGCGCTGGCCGCGGCGGGCGGCTGCCTCACGCTCGTCGCCGGGCCGTCGCTGCCCGGCCGCCTGGGCGTCGTGGCGCTCGCGGCCGGCCCGGCATGCGGGTTCATCGCACCGGACCTGCTGCTGGTGCGCCGGGCGCGCGCGCGGGCACGCGCGGCGCGGGCGGAGGCGGCCGACCTGCTGGACCGGGTGCGCCTGGTCGCCGACGCGGGCCTGCCGCCGGCCGCGGCGCTCGCGCGCGCCGCGCGCGGCGGGGACGGGCCGCTCGCCGCCGAACTGCGCTCGCTCGCGGCGCTGGGCGCGCTCGGGGCGCCGCGCGAGGAGGGGCTGCGGCGCCTGACCGAGCGCCTTCCGGTTCCCGAGGTCCACGCGCTCGCCGCCGCCGTGCGCCGGACCGAGCGTCACGGGACGCCGCTCGGGCCCGCGGTCGCCGCGCTCGCGGCCGACGCCCGCGCGGGTCGCGCGCGCCGCGTGCGGGACCGCGCGCAGCGCGCCGCGCCGAAGATCCAGCTGGTCGTCGCGCTGCTGCTCGTGCCGGCCGCGCTGCTGCTCGTCGCGGCGGGGCTGCTCGTCGGCCTGCGCTGATCCACCGCCTCCACCGTTCCCCACCGCGACGCACACGGGCGGACGGAGCCCCGCCGGGACCGCACGATCGCTTGCGGAGCGCCCGTTCGCACGCCGTCCTGCACGCGGCGGCCGCGGCCGTCCCACCGCTGGAACTGGGGTGTTTGCAGGGACTTCAGCCCGGAGACAGCCCGGTCTGAGGGGTCCGGAGCACGAAAGTGGGAAAAAATGTGCAGCCGGGGTTGTGTTGTGGGAGGAAGTGGGATAGTACTCCGACACGCGGACCGGGGTGGAGGGGTTCCTCCCACTCCTCCACCCCGGCCCGCAGTCTCTTTTCTCCGCCGGCGCAGCCGAGCTCCCACCATGGCCTTCCGCGGCACCTTCGACCACACGCTCGACGCGAAGAACCGGCTCACGGTTCCGTCGAAGTTCCGGGCGCACGCTCTCCGACGGCGTGGTCATCGCGAAGGGGATCGAGGGGTGCGCCCGATCTGGACTGCCCGACGCCTACGAGGCATACGTCGCGACGGCGCTCGCGAGCATCAACCCGATCGACCGAGCAGGCGCGCAAGCTCGAGCGCTTCTTCGGCGCCGCGTCGTTCGAGACCGAGCTCGACGCGGCCGGGCGCATCATGATCCCCGCGAAGATCTATGGAGCACGCGAAGCTCCGCAAGGACGTCGTCGTCATCGGCTCGCGCCGGTGCCTCGAGCTCTGGGACCGCGAGACCTGGAGCGCGATCGAACGACGAGCTGTCCGTCGAGGTCACTCGCATCACCGAAGCCCTCGGGCAGCCGAGATGCTGCTGATGGCGACCGAGCACGTCCCCGTCCTCGCCGCCGAGCTGCTCGACCTCCTCGACCCGCGCCCGGGGACGTCGCCGTGGACTGCACCTTCGGCGCGGGCGGCCACGCCGCGCTGGTCGCCGAGCGGCTCGGCCCCGACGGCCTGCTCATCGCCATCGACCGCGACCCGGACGCGGCGCGAGCGCTTCGAGGAGTTCGCGTCCGAGGCGCCGTGCCGCACCCGCTTCATCGGCGCGTCGTTCGCCGAGGCGCTCGAGACGCTGCACGACGAGGGGCAGCAGGCGGACGTCGTGTACCTCGACTTCGGGATCTCCTCGATGCAGATCGACGTGGCCGAGCGCGGCTTCTCCTACGTCGCCGAGGCGCCGCTGGACATGCGCATGGACCCGCGGCAGGAGCTCGACGCGCCGCCGACGATCATCGCCGACGTGGGACGAGCGGCGCCTGGCGCGCGACCCTGCGCGAGTACGGCGAGGAGCGCTACGCCGGCCCGATCGCCCGCGCGATCGTCCGCGAGCGCGGGCGCCGGCCGATCGAGACGACCACCGAGCTCGTCGACGTCGTCACCGGCGCGATCCCCGCGCCGCGCGCGCTTCGCCGGCGGGCACCCGGCCAAGCGGACCTTCCAGGCGATCCGGATCGCCGTCAACGACGAGCTGCGGGAGATCGACGACGCGCTGCCGCTGGCGTGGGACACTCTCCGCGGAGAACGGCCGGTTTGCAGGGATTTCCTTCCAGTCCCTGGAAGACCGGCGCGTGAAGCGCTTCCTCGCCGACCTCGCACAGGGCTGCATCTGCCCGCCCGGGCTGCCGGTCTGCCGCTGCGGCGCACGCGCCGCAGGCCGAGCTGCTGACCGCGCGGCGGCGTCGCCCCGACCGCGCGTGAGGTCGCCGAGAACCCCCGCGCCGCGCTCGGCGCGCATGCGCGTCGCGCGCAAGCTGCCCAGCGAAGGAGTCCCGGCATGACGCCCCCGCCGCCCGCCGCGACCGCCGCCCCGCGGATCGCGGGATCGCGCCGTCCGCAGGCCGTCCCGGCGCGCGATCCCGCGCCGCGTCTCCGGTCCCGCGCGCCCGCAGGCGCCGCGCGCCGCCGCCGGCGGAGTCGCGCTGCCGCGGCCGATCGACGTCCACATCCCCAGGCCGTCCGCGCGGGCGCTCGGCGAGAGCCTCGCCCGCGTGCGCGGCGTCTTCCGCGGACGCGGCTCTGCATCGTCCGTCCTGGCGGGCCTGCTGCTCGGCCTCGTCTTCCTGCAGGTCTCGCTGCTGAAGCTCAACACCCAGATCGCGCAGAACGTCGAGCGCGCCCAGGCGCTGGAGCGCGACAACGCCGCCAAGCGCACCGTCATCTCCCAGCTCGACGCGGGCCGGCGGATCCAGGACGTCGCCGGGCAGCTCGGGATGGTCATGCCGGGCGCCGGACGCGGTCTGCTACCTCGACGCCGCGGCGCCCCGAGCGCCTGCTCGGGCGGTGATCCCGCCGCGGCCGCGAGCGCCGTCGACCCCGGCGCCGCGACCGCCGCCCGTGACCGAGCGAGGCCGCCGCCCGCGGTCGGAGGAGAGCGCCCCGGTGGCCGAGGAGACCGCGCCCGTCGCCGAGACCGCAGCCCGTCGCGCAGGAGCCCGCCCCGGCCGTGGAGCAGAGCGCCCCCGTCGCGCAGGAGCCCGCCCCGGCCGCCGAGCCCGCGCCGGTGGCCCAGGCTCCGGCCGAGCAGACGACCGCCGCCGGCGGGATCGCCGCGGGAGGCACGCCCTAACCATGCCGCCGGTCGAGCGCCGCGTCGGGCTGCTGTTCGCGGGCTTCCTCGTCCTGCTCGCCGTCGCAGCCGGACGCGCGGGCTACATGGCCGTCGTCAAGGGCTCCGGGCTGGCTCGTACGCCGCCTCCTCGCAGCAGGTCGCCGAGCAGAAGGTGCCCGCGCGCCGCGGCGCGATCGTGGACCGGCTCGGCACGCCGCTGGCGACCTCCGAGCCGGCCGACGACATCTCGGCGACGCCCTACCTGATCAAGGACCCGGTGCGGACCGCCGGCCGGCTGGCGCCGATCCTCGGCATCCGGACGAGAACGCGCTCGCCAAGAGCTCGCGCGGCGCGACACCGGGTTCGTCTACCTCGCGCGCCGGCTCCCGGCCGCCACGGCCGACCGAGATCAGGGCGCTCGACATCGAGGGCATCGACCTGACGCCCGGGACGCTGCGCAGCTACCCGCGCGGCATGCTCGCCGCGCAGGTCATCGGCGCCGTCGGCGTCGACGGGGACGGGGCTGTTCGGCCTCGAGTACGCCCGCGACCGCGCTGCTGCGCGGCCGCGACGGCGTGCAGCGCACCGTGTTCGACGGCGGCCGCCAGGCGATCAAGGTCGCAGGACGTGCAGCAGCACGCGCCCGGGACGCCGCGTGCAAGCTGACGCTCGACGCCGAGATCCAGGCGCGCACCGAGGAGGTGCTCAAGGGCGTCGGCGAGACCTACTCGCCCAAGGGCGCCACCGCGATCGTCATGGACCCGCGCGACCGGCGCGGTCCTGGCGATGGCCAACTGGCCGCAGCGTCGACGCCAACGACCCCGGCAAGTCGCCGCCGGCGGCGCATCCAGAACCGGCCGTCGGCCTCACCTACGAGCCGGGCTCGACCTTCAAGGCGTTCACCGTCGCGGCGGCGCTGGAGGACGGCGTGGTCACGCCGCGGACACGTCGTTCAACCTGCCGCCGCAGATCCAGGTCGCCGACCGCGTGATCGGCGAGTCGCACGAGCGCGGCTGGGTCACGCTCGACACGGCCGGCATCCTCGCCCAGTCCGAGCAACGTCGGCGCGATCATGATCGGCCAGAAGCTCGGCGGCGAAGCGCTTCGACCGGCTGGGTGCGCAGGTTCGGCTTCGGGCAGCCGACGGGGTCGACCTGCCCGGCGAGGAGCGCGGCCTCGTCCTGACGTGCGAGGAGTACTCGGGCTCGTCGATGGGCAACCTGCCGATCGGCCAGGGCCAGCTCCGTGACGCCGATGCAGATGATGGCCGGCCTACGCCGCGATCGCCAACGGCGGCATCCTGCGCACGCCCGCGCGATCGTCCAGGTCGCTGGACGGCCGCCGCGTGCCCGTCTCCGGCGGCACAGCGGGTCATCAGCTCCGAGAACGGCGCACGAGGTCCGCAGCGATGCTCGAGGGCGTGCTCGGCGCCCGGCGGCACGGCGAGCGAGGTCGAGATCCCCGGCTACAAGCTCGCCGGCAAGACGGGCACGGCCGAACAAGATCGACCCGGCGACGGCGAGTACTCCGAGGAGAAGTACGTCGCCTCGTTCGTCGGCATGGCGCCCGGCCGACGACCCGCGGCTGCTCGTCTCGGTGATCGTCGACGAGCCGCAGGGCGCGATCTACGGCGGCGCGGTCGCCGCGCCGGCCTTCGGCAAGATCGCCGGCGTTCGCCCTGCCGTACCTGCGGATCCCGCCGACTGACGTAGCCGGACCGCGGGTACCCTGCCGCGGTCGATGCTGCTGCGGGACCTCTTCGGCGACGGCGCCCAGGCAGCGGCGTCCGACCGCCCGGTCGCCGGTGACGCCAGCTCGCCTACGACGCACGGGCGGTGCAGCCGGGCACGCTCTTCTTCTGCGTCCCGGGCTTCACGCGCCGACGGCCACGACTTCGCGCCGGCCGCGGTCGAGCGCGGCGCCGCCGCGCTCGTCGTCCGAGCGGCCGCTCGGACCTCGGGGTCCCCGAGGTGGTGGTCGCCGACGTGCGCGGCCGCGATGGCGCCCGGTCGCCGCCGCGCTTCCACGGCGACCCCACCGCGGCGCTGCAGATGGTCGGGATCACCGGCACCAACGGCAAGACGACGACGGCCTTCCTGACGCGCGTCGCTGCTGGAGGCCGCCGGCACGCGCAGCCGGGCTGCTCGGGACCGTCGAGCAGGTCGTCGGCGGGCGTCGCGGCGCCGGCCGTCCGCACGACCCCGGAGGCGATCGACCTGCAGGCCGCTTCGCGCGGATGCTCGACGGCCGGCGACGGCGCCTGCGTCATGGAGGTCTCCTCGCACGCGCTCGCGCTGCACCGCGCCGACGCGATCCACTGGGACGTCGCGGTCTTCACGAACCTCACCCAGGACCACCTCGACTTCCACCCACGATGGAGGACTACTTCGCGGCCAAGCGCGGCTGCTGTTCGAGCGGCGGCGCCGCGGACGCGGTGTCGTCGAACGTCGACGACCCCTACGGCCGGCGCCTCGCCGAGGAGCTTCCCGGACGCGGTGACGGTCGGGATCGACAGCGAGGACGCGTCACCTGCGCGCGACCGGCCTGCGGACCGGCGCTGCGCGGCGTACGCGCTTCGACGCCGGCGGGCGCCGAGCTGACGCGACGCTGCCGGGGCGGTTCAACGTCGCTGAACGCGCTGCTGCGCGATCGCCGCCGCCCGTGCGCTCGGCGTCGGCGACGACGTGCTCGAGGCTGCGCTGCCCGTCGGCGGCGCGCGCGCCGGGCCGGTTCGAGCCGGTCGACGCCGGGCAGGGCTTCGCGGTGATCGTCGACTACGCGCACACCCCCGACTCGCTCGAGAACGTGCTGCGGCCGGCGCGCACGCTCGACGCGCGGGCACGGTGATCGTGCGTCTTCGGCTGCGGCGGCGACCGCGACCGCGGCAAGCGGCCGCAGATGGGCGCGAGCGGCGCGCGGCTGGCCGACGTGGCGATCGTCACCTCCGACAACCCGCGCGTCGGAGGACCCGGGGGCGATCATCGACGCGATCCTCGCCGGGGTGCCCGCCGGCACGGCGGCGCACGTCGACGTCATCGAGGACCGCCGCGCAGCGATCGGCGCGGCCATCGCGCGCGCCGGCGCCGGGTGACCTCGTGGTCATCGCCGGCAAGGGGCACGAGCAGGGCCAGGAGTTCGCGGGCGGCCGGAAGATGCCGTTCGACGACCGCGACGTCGCGCGCGATGCGCTGAGCGATCGCGCGGCGGTCGCGATGATCGAGTGGACGCGGCGCGAGTCGCCGCAGGCGGCCGGCGGCGCAGCTCGTCGCGCCGGCGCGCCGGACGCCGGCGCGGCCCGACCGGGTCGCGATCGACTCGCGCGCGGCCGGTCCCGGCGACCTGTTCGTCGGGCCTCCCGGGCGAGCACGCATCGACGGCGGCGCGTTCGCCGGCGCAGGCGCTCGCCGCGGGCGCGTGGGGCGTGCTCGTCGCCGCGCGAGCACGCCGAGGCGCCTCGTCGACGCGGCGCCGGCGCGGTGCTGATCGCCGTCGGCGACCCGCTCGCCGCGCTGCAGCGCCTGGCGCCGCCTGGCGCCGCGAGCTCGGCTGCGCGGTGATCGCCATCACCGGCTCGACCGGCAAGACCTCGACCAAGGACATCACTGCGCGGCGATGCTCGCGCCGCGCCGCCGCGTCGTCGCCACCGAGCAGAACCTCAACACCGAGATCGGGCTGCCGCTGACGATCCTCGGCGCGCCGCGCGGGGACCGAGGTGCTGGTCCTGGAGATGGCGATGCGCGGCGCCGGGCAGATCGCCGAGCTCGTCGCGATCGCCGAGCCGGACGTCGGCGTGATCGTCAACGTCGGCCCGGTCCACCTCGAGCTGCTCGGCACGGTCGAGGCGGTCGCCGCGGCCAAGGCGGAGCTGATGCCGCGACCTGCGCGCCGGACGGCGACCGCGGTCGTGCCCGCCGGTGAAGCCGCTGCTCGACCCTCACCTGCGCGGCGACCTGCCGGACCGTGACGCTTCGGCCCCGGCGGCGACCTCGACACGCTGCCCGAGGAGCGTTGAGCTCCCGTTCGCCTCGGCGCACATGCGCCACAACGCGCTCGCGGCGCTCGCCGCGGCGCGGGCGCTCGGCGTCGAGCCGGCGGGCGCCGATCGCGGGTCGAGCTGTCGCGGCTGCGCGGCGAGCGCATCGCGCTGCGCGGACGGCGTCGTCGTCATCAACGACTGCTACAACGCGAACCCGATGTCGATGCGCGCCGCGCTCGACGACCTCGCCGAGCGGCCCCGGGCCGCCGCGTCGCCGTGCTCGGCGACATGCTCGAGCTCGGCCCCGACGAGCGCCGCTTCCACGCCGAGCTCGGGCCGCAGCGCGCGCGACGCCGGCGTCGACGTGCTGGTCACGGTCGGTGAGCTCGCGCGCGCACGCCGGACCGGCCTCGGCGGCGCGGTGCACGCCGTCGCGACTGCGATGACGCCGCGCAGCGCTCGCTGTCCGTCGCTGCTCGAGCCCGGGCGACACGGTGCTCGTCAAGGGCTCACGCGGCGTCGGCCTGGAGGTCGTCGCCGAGGCCCTGCGACGCTCCGCGCGCCGGAGGCCGTGCCGATGGGTGAGGTCCTGATCGGCGGGACGCGGCGCTGCTGCTCTGCGTCTTCCTCTCCCGACTTCATCGCGTATCTGCACGCCGCGAGTTCGGCCAGCACATCCGCGAGGAAGGGCCGGCCGGGCCACCACGCCAAGGCGGGCACGCCGACGATGGGCGGCGTCATCATCTTCATCGCGATCTCCGTCCCGTTCCTGGTCCTCACGAACTGGGACTGGCGGGCCGTCGGCGTCTTCGGCGTCGCTGATCGCCTGCGGCGCGCTCGGCTTCGCCGACGACTACATGAAGATCGTCAAGCGCCGCTCGCTGGGCTGCGCGGCACGCACGAAGCTCGTCCTCACCGTCGTGATCTCGCTCGCGCTGTGGTGGGTGGCGACCGAGCAGGCGGGGATCACCACGACGATGCGCCTGCGCTTCGTCGACGCGAGCGTCGACCTCGGCTTCTTCTTCCCGATCCTCGTCTTCCTCGTCATCGCCGGCAGCGACCAACGCGGTCAACCTCACCGACGGCCTCGACGGCCTCGCCGCCGGCTGCGTCGGCGATCGTGATGCTCGCCTACGTCGGCGATCACGTTCATCACGACCGGCGACCAGCGACCTGGCGCTGCTCAGCGCGTGCATCGTCGGCGGCTGCATCGGCTTCCTCTGGTTCAACGCGTTCCCGGCGACGATCTTCATGGGCGACACCGGCTCGCTCGGCGCTCGGCGGCGCGATCGGCGCGATCGCCGTGATGACCAACACCGAGATCCTGCTGATCCTGATCGGCGGCATCTTCGTCATCGAGGCGCTCTGCGTGATGATCCAGGTCTTCGCCTTCCAGCGCTTCCGCAAGCGGGTGTTCCTGATGGCGCCGATCCACCACCACTTCGAGATGCGCGGCTGGTCGGAGACGAAGATCATCCTGCGCTTCTGGATCATCGCGATCGTCTGTGCGGCGATCGGCTTCACGCTGTATCGGGCTTCGATTCGGTAGGGCTCGGTCGTTCGTGGTCGGGGCCGGGGACGACCCGGCCTGCGGGGGCGGCCAAGCCGACTCCCTCCTCGACCGGGTCGTCCCCGGCCCCACGGCCCGGGCGTGCGGGCTCGGGTGTCGGGGGAGGGGACACTCGCCCAAGCGGGTGGGGTGTCGCTGGGGTGCTTGATTTGCGTAGGCGAAGGCGAGTGACGGGCGATACGTTGCGCCCATGGACCTTCAGCTGATCGCGTTTGGTGAACCGGTGGAGACCCGGGAGTTTGTGAAGGGACGGTTCGAGCTGTATCGGGTCGGGCCGATGACGCTCGGACGGGCGAGCTACGAGCCGGGCTGGCGCTGGAGCGAGCATGTAGGTGCCGCGACCGGCGAGGCGTGGTGCGAGGTCGAGCACGTCGGCCTGGTGCTGAGCGGGCGGGCAATGGCGGCGATGCGCGACGGTGTGGAGCGGGTGATGGAGCCGGGGCAGCTGTTCTATGTGCCGCCCGGCCACGACAGCTGGGTTGTCGGGGACGAGCCGTACGTGTCGCTGCACATCATGGGCTCCGAGGACTACGCAGCCGGCGAGCCCGACGCGACCTGACGCGGGGACGCTGGCACCGGACGGGAGCCCGGGCCTCTGGGGACATTCCTGAACGCTCGCCCAGGCGGATGGGGTGGCGCCTGACGCTCGCTTTGCACGGGGAGCGGGCGCGGAGTTGCGGGTCTGGGTGCGGGCCGCTACGTTCGGGCGAATTCCGACACACGGAGGCGCAGAACTCGTATGCGACGGATTCGTAACGGGCGGCTCACGACGGTGCTTGCGTTCGTGCTCGGCGTGGTGGTCGCCACGGCCGGGACGGCGACGGCGGCGAAGCTGATCACCGGCAAGCAGATCAAGGACGGATCGATCAGCGCCAAGGACCTCTCCAAGGCTGTTCAGGCGCAGCTTGCCAAGGCGGGGACTTCGGGCGCGGCGGGAGCGAACGGCCAGCCCGGGTCGGCGGGCCCCACCGGTACCCAGGGTACGCCGGGTCAGCCCGGGGCTGACGGCAAAGCCGGAGCGACCGGGCCCACGGGGCCGACGGGTCCGGCTGCGACGAACCTCTTCGCGTATGTTCGCGACACCGGGGCCCCCAGTCCCGCCGTGCTTGCGTACGGCAAGGGTGCAACGGAGGTCAGCGATCCGGCTGGGGAGAACAACTTCATCAGTCCCTACGTCGTGACGTTCGACCAGGACCTGACGGGCTGCGTGGCGCAGATGACGGTGGGCTTTGGGGAGCCCAACGGATCGGGCGCGAGCGGCCTGATCGGCACGACCCTTGCCGACATTGACGGCTCGACAGTCAAGGCCTTCAGCTTCTCGACTGGTGCGCTTGCCCAGGACACCTCGTTCATGCTCAGCGTGTTCTGCTGAGCGAACGACAGCGTCCGGACGGCCCGGGACTACAGCTCAAGTAACCGGGTGGCGTGCCGGTCGCCGCACCACGCGGTGACCGGCACGCCCGCAACGGACGAGAAGCAGGAGCGCCCCTTCTGGGGACATTCCCGAACGCCCGCCCAAGCGGGTGGGGTGTCGCTCGGCGCTAGACCGCATCGTCGTGTGGCTTCGCGCGCACTGTCGGTTCGGACGGACAGCAGGTGGCGGCGGTGCGCCGGCGACGGGCGCCTAGAAGTCGCGGCCTAGCCGGTAGGCCTCCTGCAGGTATGCCCGGCGCTGCTCGTCGTCGGCCTCGACCACCGCATAGAAGTAGACGTGCTGGGTCTCCTTCACCCCGGCCATCCGCAGGCCCCAGGAGCTCGTGATGGTGTCGATCGCGTCGCGCCAGCCCTTGTCGTACTCCTCCTGGGTGAAGAACGTCGGGGTGAGGATCAGCGCCTTCTCCTGGGAGAGCAGCGGTACGCGTCCCTGCAGGTCGCCCTGCCAGCCCTCGGGGGTGAGGGTGTAGGCGAAGCCGTAGGCGAAGACCCGCTCGAACCAGCCCTTGAGGATTGCCGGGAATCCCATCCAATAGACCGGTGCGATGAAGATGAGGCGTCGCCCGGGCGACGAGCGCCTGCTGTTCGCGCACGTCTTCGGGCACGTGCTCGTAGAGCGCCTGGGCGATCTCGCGGGTGCTCTTGCCGCTGAGCCACCGTCGCGCCAGGAAGCGACGGATCGGCCCGCCGGCCGCCTGCAGACACCAGCCCGCGCAGGTCCGCGCTCTCGATCAGGTGGTCGGTACCGACTCGTGCAGGAACTGGGTGCCGTCCGGCGCTCTGAGGACCGGGTCGAAGCCGATCGCGTGCAGATCGCTGACCGCATAGCTGTGCGCGCTCTCGTCGAGTCCCCGCGTGACGTTCTCCAGAATCGCGTGGGTGAACGAGTCGGGGTTGTGGTGGGCGTAGACGACCAGGACGTGCATGGCGCTCCTGCGCAGGCTCCAGGGGCGGAGATCCTGCGGCAGTGTCCGTCACGCGACGACGTCGCGCGTCCGTAGTCTGCGCGGTTTGGGGGGCGTCGGCAGCGGCGTAGCGTGTGCTCGGCCGACTCGGCATCCCAAGACGATGAGCACGAATACCGTTGGAGAACCGCGACGCACGCGCCGCCCGGTGGGGAACCTCGGCCGCATCCTGCTCGGGCTCGTGGTCGTGGCGCTCGGTGTGCTGTTCCTGCTCGACAGCGCCGACGTGCTCGACGCCGGCACCGCGATCGACCACTGGTGGCCGGTCGCGATCATCGCGCTCGGAGCGCTGCAACTCATGCAAGCAGCGGGGGCCACACTCAACGCCTGGCTTCTGATCGTCGCCGGTGGCGTGCTGCTGCTGTTCACGACCGGCACCGTCGAGGGAGACGTCTGGAACTACATCTGGCCGCTGGCGATCATCGCGGTGGGACTCGCGTTGCTCACCCGCTGGCGCGGCGCGGCGACGGCGCCGGTCGACGCTGCCGGCGATGACGCGCTCACCGCCACCGGGATCTTCGGCGGCCCGACCGTCGCCACCGGCTCGCAGCGATTCCACAGCGCGTCGCTGACCGCGATCTTCGGCGGCGTGACGCTCGACCTGCGCGGCGCCCGCCCGGCCCCCGAGGGCGCCGTCGTCACCGCGACCGCCGCGTTCGGCGGCATCGACATCCTCGTTCCCCGCGGGTGGAACATCACCACCAGCGGCACACCGCTCTTCGGCGGCGTCGACGACAAGACAGACCACGCAGCCGACACCCCCGCTGACGCGCCCACGCTGCACGTCGACGCGCTGGCCCTCTTCGGGGGCGTCGACATCAAACACGACAAGCACTGAAACCCGCCAAGCCGCCGCTGACGCGCACTCCTGCCCAGGGCGAGAAGCAGGAGTCGCTCTTCAGGGAACATTCCCGAACGCTGGCCCGGGCGGGCGGGGTGTCACTCGGCTCTCGCTTTGCATGGAGAGCGAGAGCGGCGGTTCGCTCCGGATGACCCGGGCCACGAGCGGTCGGCGTTCAGTAGAACGACCGCGCGGTACAGTGTGGCGACCGCCATGAACGACGCCGCATTGGAGACCGTTGCCCAGAACGTGCGCTCGGCGCGTGCCTCGGCGGGCCTGTCCTTGGATGCGTTGGCCGCCCGGGCGGATGTGAGCAAGGGCGCGTTGGTGGCGCTGGAGGGCGCGCGCGGCAATCCGAACCTCACGACGCTCGTCCGGCTGGCCGACGCGCTGGGCAGGTCGGTCTCCTCGTTGATGGAGAACGCGCGCGAGGGAGAGCTGGTGGTCGTCGAGGCCGACGCCGTCGTGCCGCTGTGGACCGGTCCGGCAGGCGGGAGCGCGCGGCTGCTGGTCACGAACCCTCGCCCGAGCCCGGTCGAGGTGTGGCGATGGGTGCTTCACCCCGGTGAGCGCCAGGACAGCAAGGCCCATCAGGCCGGGGTGACCGAGACGCTGACCGTTCTGCGGGGCCGCATGACGCTCGTCCTGGCGGGCACCGACCACGAGCTTTCAGCTGGCCGGACCGCCGTCTTCGCAGCCGATGCGCCGCACTCCTACCTTGGCGCCGGCCGGGGGCCGTGCGAGCTGCTCATGACCGTCCATCTGCCCGTGGACGGCCGTCATGCCTGACCTCAGCTTCCAGGCCCGGATCGAGCCGGCGGTCCACACGGAGTACCCCGACTACGTCGCGCTGATCCTGGTGGCGTCCGGGCTTGAGAACGGCCCGACCGACGCCGGCAGCGAGGCGCAGCTGGCCGACGCCGAGCAGCGGCTGCGCGACTCGGGCCTCGAGCGAGCGGCCGATCACCCGCACATCTCGTCCTGGCGAGCGGCGTTCAGCGGCTTCGGCGCCAAGCCGAGCCGCTATCCCAGCTCCGCCGAGGCGTTGATGAGCCGCGTGCTCAAAGGGCAGGAGCTGCCCCGGATCAACGTGCTCGTCGATCTCTACAACGCCGTGTCCGTCCGCCACGTCGTGCCGCTCGGCGGCGAGGATGCCGACCAGCTCGTGGGCGCGCTTCGTCTCGCCGTCGCCGCCGGCGACGAACCCTTCGACCCCCCCGGGGATGGCAGCGAGCCCGAACACCCATCGCCAGGTGAGATCGTGTGGCGCGACGACCTCGGCGTGACGTGTCGGCGCTGGAACTGGCGGCAGGGCCGGCGCACCCAGATCACCGACGCCACGACGCGGGCGTTCTTCGTCTTCGACCGCCTGGACGGGCTCAGCACCGATGGTCTGCACGCCGCTGCCGATGAGCTGAGCGCGCTGCTGCTCGAGCGCTGCCCGGACAGTCACCTCACCCGCCTGGAGCTTCCCTGATGCGCAAGAACCCCCACTACGTCCTCGACGACCTCGACGAGATCCGCCGCATGATCGACGAGAACCCTTGGTCGACATTGGTCTCCCAGACCTCGCAGGGCCTGATCGCCTCCCACTACCCGATCCTCGTGGACCGCGAGAGCGAGGAACTCTCCGTCGTCACGCACCTCGGCCGGCCCGATGACCGCATCCACGAACTGCCGGACCACGAACTGCTCGTGATCGTCCAGGGACCGCACGGCTACATCTCATCCAGCTGGTACGGGGACTTCGTCGAAGTCCCCACCTGGAACTTCCTCGCCGCCCACCTCTCCGGCACCCCGGAGATCCTCAGCGATGAGGAGAACGCCGCCGTCCTGCACCGCCTCGTCGAACATTTCGAGAACCGCGTCGACAAGCCCCGCCTTCTCGACGGCACCCCCGAAGACGCCGACAACGCACGCAAGGACATGCGCGGCACCGTCGGACTGCGCCTCACGCCGACCCGGATCGTCGCCAAGCGCAAGATGAGCCAGGGCCACACGCCCGAGATCATCGACGCCGTCATCGAACACCTGGAGGGCGACGGCCCCTACGCCAGCCGCGCGCTCGCCCGCGAGATGCGTCTCGCCAACGGCCGCGCCTAGACGCGGCCGGCGTCCTACGCGGCTCTCGCCTCGGACGACAAGCCGGAGCGCGGCTGACCTCCAGCCAACCGCCACGGCGCGCGCTCCTGCAGTGCATGGAAAGCGAGAGGCGGCTGGTGGCGCGTCACTGTTGCGAGACGTTCCGGTCTTCTGGTTGTCTTACCGGAATGAGGAGCGTCCAGCGGTCGATGATCGCCATCGGTGTCATGGCGGTCGCAGGGTTCGGGAGCGTGTCGGGAGCGGCCGCGAAGCCGCGGGCGGTTCTGAAGATCACCCCCGGAAAACCGGCGGTGACGGCCTCGATCACCGTGTCCTTCAAGGCGCCGAAGGTCAAGCCGCCTCGCGTGTACTACGGCGTCGAGATGCACATCGCCAGCAACGACGCCTCCGGTTGCAGCCACGATGTTCGACCGGTCGTCATGCGCCGTGTCCGCGGCGGGACCTTCACCGCGACGTTGAAGCCGCGGACGGCTGATGAGGGGTTGCGGACATGGTGCGACGGAGCAGCGCAGCTCATCATTCGCCGCTACGGCCCCGGCCTCCGGGTGTCGCCCGTTCTGGCACGTCGGGGGTTCCCGGTCGGCACAGGCAAGGCTCCGCCGCCGCTCGCGCCGGTGACGGAGATCCCGGTGAAGATGACCGTCCTGGCTGGGAGCACGATCACCGCGTCGGCTCCGGGGCGCCCGGATCGGTCGAGTCCGGTCACCGGCACGTTCCGTGGATCCATCCCCGGCCGGTTCAACCCGAACACCGACGTGGGGGTGAACTACACGACGGGCGGCCTCGTCCCGAGCGCGTTCGCCGCCGACCCGCTGTGCCCGGGAACGACGGCGCCGGCGTCGTTCGACCTCGGCGCGTCGTCGCCGCAGACCCTCTTCGCCTCGGGCAACGCGAGCACGACGCTTATCCTGAATGGGGCTCCGTCGCAGCTCTTCGGCTGCGGCCCCGCCGGCCCGCTCACGGGCACCACCACGATCCCCCTCAGCGGCCACGTCGGCCCCAAGGGCCTGCTCGAGCTGCCGCTCACCGGCTCGGTCTCCGGCATCCCGCTCCCCGGCGGGTCCACCGGCGGCCTCGCCGCGAACCTCACCGTCAACATCGACCTCTCCGGGAAGGACTAGCCCGCGTCGTCGCTCCCCCGGACGGACGAGCGCGATCGCCTCGGACGACAAGCAGGAGGGGCTACGGGCGCTGTTCGTGTCTTGGAACGGGGACTCCGGCGCCGGTGAGCCGCAGGATGAGCGGCTCTCCGGTGGCGAGGATCGCGGCGAGGGTGCCAAGCGCGATTCGGACCAGGACCGAGCGGATGCGCCCGTGTCGGCTGGCGAGTGACGAGGCGAGGCCCGCCGCGAGCGCGAGGAGCCCGGGGGCAGGTCGCATGAACACGGTCATCTCGCGGATGCGTCCGGCGTCGTCGAGTCGCAGGAGGTTGGCCTCTTCGAGGTACTGGTTGCCGACGCGGCCTTTCCAGAAGATCACCTGGTTCGGTGTGCCCTCTCCAATGGTCTCGTAGAAGCGGATGTCGCTGATCACGGTGAAGACGCGCCGGAACAGGTCACTCGCCTGGTCGATGCCCTCGAAACGGATGCGCTGGGTGACGGGTGAGCGCACGACGATGTCCTCAGCGAAGCAGGCGATCACCGCCTCGACGTCGTGGGCGTGGGCGGCGGCCTGGAGCGCTTCCATTCCAAGATCCTCCCGACCCGGCCTCTAGCCGCCGATCGAGAAGGTCGTGCTCGCCGCGGGCGCGGCGGACGGCGCCGCCGTGGCTTCGCGCAGCGTCGCGGTGTACGAGCCCGTGCACCAGCGCGTGAACGTGTTGGCGGCGCCGCCCGGTCCGATCTCGCGGAAGAGGAAGCCCCGGTCGGGCACCTCGACGAGCAGCGACGAGCGGCAGTCGGCGGGACCCGGCGGCCGGCGCTCGAGCACGACGGTGTAGGCCTCCGGCGTGGGCCCGATCGGCAGCCCGCCGATGACGAGGTAGGGCGTCAGGCCCGCGATGACCCGCATCCCGGGCAGCGCCTTGACGCGCACGCCGGTGAGGCCCTCGACCACCTTCACGGTCGTCGACCCGGTCGGGAACGTGCGGATGTTCCCGTTCCGCTGGCCGGTCACCTTGAACGTGCGCCGGCCCGGCGCCGCCCAGACCTCGAAGCGGCCGTTGCCGTCGGAGATCGCGGAGTCGTCGCCCGTCGACACCTCGATCCCCAGGAAGCGCGCCCCGGCGACGTCGACGACCGTTCCGGTGACGAGCACCAGGCCGCACGCCTTCGGGCCCTTGAAGCCCTTCTCGGCCTTGCACACCTGGAAGTCGAGGCCGCCGACGTCGCCCGACGCGCTCACCTTGTGGGAGGTGGGCTTCACGGATCCGGACGCACCCGCGAGCTTGACCGAATAGCTGCCCTTCGGCACCAGGAACCGGTACGTCCCGGACGCCGCGGTCGTGGCCCGGAAGCTCCCCTTGGGCCCGGACGCCGTCACGGACTGCCCGGCGACGGGCCGCGCGTCCGGGATGCACGGGGTCAGCCCGTCCTCCGAGGGCGTGCCCTCCTGGCACCCGCGGCGCACGACGGTGCCCGACAGCAGCACCTTGTCCGCGGGCAGCGTCACCGTCACCTTCACGTTCTTGAAGCGGTTGGAATAGAAGCCCAGGTTGCAGGTGCTCCCTGACGCCGCGCTCAGCCCGAAGCGGTGCGAGCCCTTCGGCGCGGGCGTCGTGATGTACCCCGCGGCCCCGTCCTGGAAGGGCGGGCCGGTTCGCAGGCCCTTCGTGTTCACCCGGGGATTCGCGTCGAACCAGCTCGCGGTGTACGTCCCGGCGCCCTTGATGTCCGGGAACTGGACGAAGGCCGTCGAATTGCAGACGGCCTGCGTCTCGGTCGAGAAGTCCTGCGTCACGATCACGACGCTGCTGGGGATCGTCTTCACGCGCGTCGGTGCGGCGCTCGCCACGGGCGTCATCAGCGCGCAGAGCATGGAGGCGCACACCACGGCCGTCGAAGCCCCTGCGCGTCCACGTCCCATCTCGCCGATCCTATCCCCGCGCGACGGGCGGGACAACAAGCCGACGCTCGACCCGGCTACCGGCCCGTCCGCTCGCGGTGGCTGCAGCCCGGCCAGCAGCAGGGCCGGCGCTTGCCCTCCTCCAGTTCCTCCCGGGTGCGCCGGATGCGGCGCTCACGGGTCGTCTGCTGCTTGGCGTCCTCGACCCAGCAGATGAACTCGTTGCGGGCAAGCGGCGTGATGTCCCGCCACGCATCGAGTGCCCTGGTGTTGGCGACCAGCGCCTCGCACAGGTCGGCGGGCAGGTCATGCACGACGCCTCCGGGCACGGTCCGCGTGCTCATGCGTCCAGCGTACTCCGCGCGTCAGGCGCCGGCGGGGGCCGGATCGCCCGAGCCGCCGCGCCGGCGGAACGTGATCACGAGCACGGCGATGATCGCGATGATCGCGGCGTACATGAACGGGGCGGCGGCGACGCTGGCGGGAAGGTCGTCCGCGGTGTCGCCGCGGCCCCCGCCGATGAAGGTCGCAAAGTCCCAGAGCCCGTGCAGGACCATGCAGACGACGAGCAGGCCCGTCATTCGCCGGATCAGGTAGAAGCCGCTGCCGAGCAGGAACGCCGCGACGATCTGCTGCACCGTCGGGCCGATCGCCTGCCCCGTGAAGATGTTCAGGCCGTGCATGAGGCCGAACGCCGCGGACGAGACGAACCACGCGCCGACCTCGCCGTAGTGCGCCCGCGCACCGAGGAGGACGTACCCGCGGAAGATGATCTCCTCGGCGAACCCGACCATCAGCGTGCCCACGAGGATCAGGAGGACGAGCCCCACCGGCCACTCGTCCCACGGCGCGACGATCAGCGTGACGAGGATCGTCCCGCAGACGAACGCGGGGATCACCCAGCGCCAGCGCGGCTGCGTCAGCCGGTGCTCCTCGTGGAAGAGCTGGTGCCACCAGCCCCAGCGCGCGGTGAGGGCGAGCGTGACGATGATGCCGAGCCCGACCGGGATCACGACGAAGCCCAGGACGTTCGAGGTCGACTGGCTCAGCTCGTCGTAGTCCACGCCGGACACGAGGCCCGCGACGAGGAAGACCACTGCGTAGAGGACGGCGACGGCGATGCCGCGTCCGAGCGTGATCGGGACGCGGGTCGGTGTCGGCGTGGGCTGCTGCGCCTCGGCGGTGCTCATGAGGCGGAAACCCTGCCACAGCGGGCGGGCGTCACGGCGCCAGGACGGTCCGGACTCCGGTCTACGCTCCAGCGGTGTTCGCGGCGAGCCTGGCGTTCTTCTCCGTCGACCCGTTCACGGGCTCGTCGGAGCCGGGACGCGACGCGGCGTTCCTCGTCCTGCTCGCGTTCCTCGTCTCGTTCCTCTTCATCCGCACGAGCGCGCGGATGATCCGGGCGCAGGTCTCGTGGTGGCCGGGGAATGTCGAGACGAGCTCCGGGCTGCACCTGCACCACCTCGTCTGGGGCATCTCGCTGATGACGATCGCGGGCTTCCTGGGGTTCGCGCTCGCGCCGCCGTCGGACCCCTGGTACCAGATCGCGGCGATCGCGTTCGGCTTCGGCGCCGGACTGACCTTCGACGAGTTCGCGCTGTGGGTGCACCTGGAGGACGTCTACTGGAGCCGGGAGGGACGCGTCTCGCTCGACGCCGTCGTCATGGTCAGCGCCTTCATGCTCCTGGTCGTCCTGGGGACGAAGCCGTTCGGGCTGGACAGCGGCGAGTCGCCGGGGATCGTCGTCGCGTGGGTGGCGATCGTCCTGACGCTCTGCGTCATCACCTTCATGAAGGGCCGGATCGCGCTCGGCGCGCTCTCGGTCTTCATCCCCATCTTCGGCGTGTGGGGTGCGACGCGGCTCGGGAAGCCCGGCTCCCCGTGGGCCCGGCGCCGGTACACGGGCGCCAAGCTCGAGCGCGCGCACGAGCGCTTCCCGCCGGACTCGCGCGGGCACCGCATGCGCGACGGGTTCTTCAACGCGATCGGCGGGCGGCCGAGCGAACCCGACCCGCCCGCGGGCGCCTAGGCTCGCGGCATGGCCGAGCTCGCCGTGACGCCGCACCGCCCGCCGCTGCCGCCCGGCCCGTGGCTCGTCGTGGGGCTCGCGCGCTCGGGCGCGGCGGCGGCTCGCGCGCTGTGGGCACGCGGCGAGCCGGTGATCTGCGTGGACGCGGGGGATCCCGAGGAGGCCGCGGCGCTGCGGGCGCTGGGCATGGAGGTCTGGACGGGCGTCGAGGGTCTGCAGGAGCTGGCGCGCGCCCGCGCCGTCGTGAAGAGCCCGGGCGTGCCGCCGTCGGCGCCGGTGATCGCGCACGCGGTCGCGACCGGCGTGCCCGTCTGCGGCGAGCTGGAGCTCGGCTGGCGGCTGCTGGAGCGCCCGTTCGTCGCCGTCACGGGCACGAACGGGAAGACGACCACCGTCGAACTGCTCGGCGAGATCTGGCGCGCGGCGGGGCGGCCGGTCGCCCTGGCGGGGAACGTCGGGACGCCGGTGACGGCGCTCGTCGACAGCGTCGACGAGGGCGCGACCGTCATCTGCGAGGCGAGCTCCTACCAGTTGCACGACGCGGTCGCGTTCGCCCCGGAGGTCGCCGTCATCCTCAACATCACGCCTGACCACCTGCCCTGGCACGGGACCGACGCGGCCTACCGCGCCGCCAAGCTGCGCCTGTTCGAGCACCAGGGCCCGGGCGACGTGGCGGTCGGCCCGCGCGACCTGCTGGCCGCCGCGCCCGGCGAGGCACGGCGGGTGAGCGTCGGGCGCGACCCCGGCGACGACCTCGCGGTCCGCGACGGCTTCCTCTGGTGGCAGGGGGAGCGCCTGCTCGCCCTGGAGGACCTGCGGCTGCGGGGCGTCCACAACGCGTGGAACGCCGCGGCGGCGAGCGCCGCCGCGCTGGCCCGCGGCATCGCCGCCGAGCCGCTGCTCGACGCGCTGCGCGGCTTCGCCGGTGTCGAGCACCGCCTCGAGGACGTCCGCACGCTCGACGGCGTCGCGTGGGTCAACGACTCGAAGTCCACGAACATCGCCTCGACGACCGTCGCCCTGGACGCGATCGCCGCGCCCGTCCACCTGATCCTCGGCGGGCAGGCCAAGGAGCAGGACTTCACGACGCTGCGCGGCGCGATCTGCGCCCGCGCGGCGGCGGTCTACATCATCGGCGAGGACGCCCCGCGGATCGCCGACGACCTCGACGGGACGGTCCCGCTCTACGCGAGCGGCGACCTGGAGCGCGCGGTGCGGGCCGCGCGCGGCGCTGCGCGCGCGGGGGACGTCGTCCTGCTGTCGCCCGCCTGCGCGAGCTTCGACCAGTTCGCGGACTTCGAAGCCCGCGGGCAGGCGTTCAAGACGCTCGTCGCCGCGCTCTGACCGGGGAGGAATCCCGGGCCGCGTGCCGAATCGAGGCTCGATGGCTCGCGTTGCCGCCCGCGCCAGCACCCCCGCCCCTGCTGCGGCACGTTCCCGTGCCCTGAGCGGCCGGAAGATCGAGGAGGACGTCCTGCTGACGGCCGTCCTGTGCCTCGTCGCGTTCGGCGCGGTCATGGTCTACAGCGCCTCATCCGCCACGACGGTCGTCAAGGGCGGCGGCGACGGCACCGGCTTCCTCATCAAATACCTCGTCTACGGCGCCGCGGGCTTCCTGCTGCTGCGCCTGGCCGCGCGCCGGCCCCTCCAGCAGGTCCTCGCCCTGACCGGCCCGTTCCTGGGGCTCGCGTTCGTCCTGCTGGTGCTCGTCGAGATCCCGGGCGTCGGCGTGACCGTCAACGGCGCGACGCGCTGGCTGGGCGCCGGTCCGCTGACGTTCCAGCCCTCGGAGGTCGCGAAGCTCGCGCTGATCCTCTACGCCGCCCGCTTCCTGGCCGAGCGCCCGCGCGCCCTGCGCTCGCCGAAGGACCTGCTCCCGCTCGGCCTCGTCGCCGGGACGGCGGTCCTGCTCGTCGCGACCCAGCCCGACCTGGGGACCGCGCTCGTCGTCTCCTTCTCGATGGCCGCGATGATGATCGCGGCGGGCGTGCCGATGCGCTGGCTGGCGGGCTTCGCGGGCGCGGGCGCGGTGCTCGTGATGCTCTACGCGATGACCGCGCCCTACCGGCGCGCGCGCCTCACCTCGTTCCTGGATCCGTGGGACCACGCGGGCGACGCGGGCTTCCAGGCGGTGCAGGGCCAGATCGCGATCGGCTCCGGGGGGCTGTTCGGCCGCGGCCTGGGCGAGTCGGTCCAGAAGATCTTCTACCTGCCCGAGGCCCACACCGACTTCATCCTCGCGATCATCGGCGAGGAGGTCGGGCTGATCGGCATCTGCGGCCTGATCGTCCTCTACGGCGCGTTCGCCTGGGCCGGCCTGCGGATCGCCCAGCAGGCCAAGGGCCGCTATGCCCAGCTGCTGGCGGCGGGCGTGACCTCGCTCGTGCTCTGCCAGGCGTGCCTGAACCTCTGGGCGGTCCTCGGGATCGCGCCCCTGACGGGCGTCCCACTGCCGTTCATCTCCTACGGGTCGACGAACCTCGTCGTCCTGCTCGTCGCCTGCGGGCTGCTCGTGAACGTCGCCCGCGGCGGCTCCGTGCACCTGCGGGCCATCAACGGGGGCCGCGATGCGCCACGATCCACCGCCGATGGAGCCGCAGACGTTCGTGATCGCAGCGGGGGGGACCGCCGGGCACGTGGTGCCGGCGCTGGCGATCGCCGACGCGCTGCGGGCTGAGTCCCCCGTCCCTCCGCGGATCGTCTTCGTCGGCGGCGAGCGCGCCGAGCGCGACCTCGTGCCCGCCGCCGGCTACGAGCTGCGCACGATCACCGTCGAGGGTCTGAGCCGCTCCAACCCGCTGAAGGCCGCCCGCGCCGCCGTCAAGGCGGCGGGCGCCGTGCGGGCCGCGAACGCGATCCTCGCCGAGCTGCGGCCCGCGGCGGTCCTCGGCGGCGGCGGGTACGTCGCCGGCCCGGTGGGCGTCGCCGCGCTGCGCCGGCGCATCCCGCTCGTCCTGACCGAGGCCGACAGCCACCTGGGACTGACGAACCGCCTGCTCGCGCGGCGCGCGCGGCGCGTGTGCCTCGCGTTCCCGATCGCGGGCCGGGCGGGGGATCCCTACCTCGTGACGGGGCGGCCGGTCCCGCCGCCCGCGACCGACCGTGCCGCCGCGCGCGAACGCTTCGGCCTCGGAGCCGACGACACCGTCGTGCTCGTGTTCGGCGGCTCGCTCGGAGCGCGGTCGGTCAACGAGGCCGCCGTGGGCGCCTGGGGGGCGTCGGACCCCGGCTTCCGCGTCCTGCACGCCGCGGGCGAGCGCGATCTCGACGCGCTGCGCGCCCGCCTGGGCGACCCGCCGCCCGCCTGGTACGACCTGCGGGGGTTCGTCTCGGGCTTCGGTGAGGCGCTGCTCGCGTGCGATCTCGTCGTCGCGCGGTCCGGGGGGTCGATCTTCGAGGTCGCCGCGGCCGGGCGCCCCGCGATCCTCGTGCCCTACCCGCACGCGGCCGGCGACCATCAGACCGAGAACGCGCGCTGGATGGAGCGGGCGGGCGCGGCCGTCGTCCTCGCGGACGGGGAGGTGACGGCCGAGCGGCTCGCGAGTGAGGTCGGCACGCTGGTGGGGGATCCGGCGCGCCTGGCGGCGATGGCGCACGCGTCGGCGGGCCTGGCCCGCCCGGACGCCGCCCGCGAGATCGCGGCGCAGCTGCGCCAGTCCGCGGCCGCGTAGACACAGATCAGATCTGCACCAGTCGTATGCTTTTCTGCATGCGGACGACGCTGAACCTGGATGATTCCCTCATGCGCGAGGCCAAGAAGCATGCGGCCGAGACCGGCACGACGCTGACCCAGGTGATCGAGCAGGCGCTGCGGCGCTCCCTCGAGGCGGCGGCGCCGGACCCCGGAACGGTCCCGTTCCGGATGCCGGTGTTCCAGGGGGAGTGCGGGCTGGCCCCGGGTGTCACGCCGGAGGATCTCCACAGCAATGCCCGCCTGGACGAGATCCAGGGCGACCGGCACGGCGTGTGATCCTGCTCGACGTCAACGTCTTGGTCGCGGGCCACCGTCCGTCCGACCCGCGACATGAAGCCGTCCGCGGGTTCCTCGATGAGCTGTTCGCCGCGCCCGTCGCCTTCAGCGTCCCCGACGTCGTCCTCGCGGCATTCCTGCGGATCACGACCGACGCCCGCGTCTTCTCGCCGCCGACCCCGCTCGCCGAAGCCCTCGACGTGGCATCGTCGATCGCGGCTCTCCCGACCCACCGGCGGATCAGTCCCGGACCGCGCTTCTGGGGGCTGTTCGCCGAGACGTGCCGCGCCGGGGATGCGCGCGGCCCGCTCGTCACCGACGCCTACCTCGCCGCGCTCGCGATCGAGCACGGCTGCGAGCTGCTGTCGTTCGACCGCGACTTCGCCCGCTTCCCCGGCCTGCGCTGGCGCCCACCCGTCGCGTAGCGTCATGCCGATGAGCGACTCCCAACCCTGGGCCGGCCGGCGCCTGCACCTCGTCGGCATCGGCGGCGCCGGCATGAGCGGCTACGCCATGGTCGCCGTCGCCCTGGGCGCGACGGTCAGCGGGTCCGATCGGGCGGAGTCCCCGGTGCTCGCCCGGCTGCGCGAGGCGGGCGTCGACGCACATGCCGGCCACGACGCGGCGCACCTGCCCGCCGGTGACGGCGTCGAGGTCGTGGTGTCGAGCGCGATCGGTGACGAGAACCCGGAGGTCGCGGCCGCCCGGGAGCGTGGCCTGCGGGTCATGCCGCGCGCCGACCTGCTCCACGAGCTCAGCGCGCTGCGGCGGACGATCGCGGTCGCCGGGGCCCACGGCAAGACGACCACGACGAGCATGACCGCGCACGTGCTGCTCGGCTGCGGGATGGATCCCGGCTACCTCATCGGCGGCGAGCTGCGCACCACCGGGCGCAACGCCGCGTGGGGGACCGGCGAGTGGCTCGTCGTCGAGGCCGACGAGTCCGACCGCTCGATGCTCTCCCTCGTCGTCGAGGTCGCGGTCGTGACGAACGTCGAGCTCGACCATCACGCGACATACGGCTCGCTCGCCGAGGTCCGGGACGTCTTCCGCGAGTTCCTCGCGGGCCCGCCGCACGCCGTGATCCTCGATCGCCCGGAGCTGCTGGAGCTGCGCGGCGGCGGCGACACGGTCGCCTATGAGGCCGCGGGACTGCGCCTCGACGCGGACGGGTCGTCCATGACCTGGCGCGGCCACGACGTCCGCCTGGGCGTCCCCGGCGAGCACAACGCCCGCAACGCCGTCGCCGCGCTCGAGGCCGCGCGGCTCGCCGGCGCGCCGGAGGCCGACGCGGTCGCGGCGATCGCGACGTTCGCCGGGGCCGGGCGGCGCTTCGAGCGCCTGGGGTCGACCGCGACCGGCGCGCTCGTCGTCGACGACTACGCCCACCACCCGACGGAGGTCGCGGCGACGATCGCCGCCGGCCGCACGCTCACCCCGCGGCGGCTCGTCGCGGTCTTCCAGCCGCACCTGTTCTCGCGCACGCAGCACCTCGCCGGCGCCTTCGGCCGCGCCCTGGCCGCCGCCGACGTGGTGTGCCTGGTCGACGTCTACCCGGCGCGCGAGCGCGCCGAGGACTTCCCCGGCATCAGCGGGCTGACCGTCGCCGAGGCCGTCGCCGACGCCGCTCCCGGCCGCGAGGTCCTGTGGCTGCGCACGTTCGACGCCGCCGAGCGGGTCCTCGCGGAGCGCCTGCGCGACGGCGACCTGTGCCTCGTCCTGGGCGCGGGCGACGTGCGCACGCTCGGCGAGCGCCTCGTCGCCGGCTGAGCAGGGGAGGAGCGCGCCTGCGCGCGTCGAAGGACCAGCGGATGCCCTCTCGCATCGCGCTCCCGCAGCCCCGTGCCGCCAGGCTGCCGCGCCCGCCGCGGATTCCCCTGCGCGTGGTCGCCGGCATCGTGCTGGTCGCCGTGGTGCTCGTCGGCGGCTGGATGTGGCTGCGCGACTCCTCGCTCGTCCGCGTCGACGAGGTGCGCGTGACCGGCGCGAGCGGCTTCGGCAGCGCTGCCGTCCGCTCGGCCCTCGATGCCGCCGCGCGCGACATGACGACCCTCAACGTGGACGACGACGCGCTGCGCTCCGCCGTCGCCCGCTACCCGCTGGTGCGCGACGTCGAGGCGACGGCGCACCCGCCGCACCGCCTCGACATCCGCGTCGTGGAGCGCGTGCCGATCGGCGTCATCCGCACCGGCGGCACGCCGACCGTCGTCGCCGACGACGGCACCCTGCTGCGCGGCGTGCCCGCGGCCGCGCTGCCCGAGATCAGCGCCCGCGTCCCGCCCGGCGGCAGCCGGGTGCGTGATCGCAAGACGGCCGCGAAGGTCGCCGTGCTCGCGACGGCCCCGCCGAAGCTCCGCAACCGCATCGTGCGCGTCACCCTCGGGCGCTACGGGCTGCAGGCCCGCCTGCGCGAGGGCCTCGTGCTGCGCTTCGGCGACGGCCGGCGCCTGGAGGCCAAGTGGCTCGCCGCGCGCGCGGTCATGCGCGACCCGAGCGCGGCGCAGGCGACGTACATCGACCTGCGCATCCCGGCCCGCCCGGCGGCCGGGGGGCTGACCGAGGCCCAGGGGGGCGCGCCCCAGTCGCTGACCGCCGTCGCGGCAGCCGACGCCGCAGCCGTCGCCGCGGGGGTGCCGCCGACCGTCGCCGGCGTGCCGGCGGCCCCCGCCGCAGCCGCCGATCCGTCACAGCCCGTCACCGCCACCCCCGATCCGGCGGCCGTCGATCCGGCCGCGGCCACCGTTCCCTGACCTCACCCTCGACCGACGATCAACGGTTCTCGTGACCGAAACCCTCACCTCAGCATCGAGGGTTGCGCTGGCGCAACGGATCTTGCGACAGTAGCCTTGCGTTGACACGACCGAATGCCGATGCGTACGGTGATTCGGCTTCTGGGACCCGGCACCCGCCGAAAGTCTCGACACTACCTCGAAGGTTGGACGGAACCCTCATGATGGAGAGCAGCGGCACCTACCTCGCCGTGATCAAGGTCGTCGGCGTCGGCGGCGGCGGCACCAACGCGGTCAACCGCATGGTCGACGCGGGCCTGCGCGGCGTGGAGTTCATCGCCACGAACACCGACGCCCAGGCGCTGCAGATGTGCGACGCCGACATCAAGCTCAACATCGGGCACGAGCTGACCAAGGGGCTCGGCGCCGGCGCCAACCCCGAGATCGGCTTCGGCGCGGCCGCCGAGTCGCGCGACGAGATCAAGGAGGCGCTCAAGGGCGCGGACATGGTCTTCGTCACCGCGGGCGAGGGCGGCGGCACCGGCACCGGCGCGGCGCCCGTCATCGCCGAGATCGCCAAGAACGAGATCGGCGCGCTCACCGTCGGCGTCGTCACCCGCCCGTTCGAGTTCGAGGGCAGCCAGCGCAGCCGCTCGGCCGAAGAGGGCATCCAGCGCCTGCGCGAGGTCGTCGACACGCTCATCGTGATCCCGAACGAGCGCCTGCTCTCGACCGTCGAGCGCCGCACCACGATCCTCGAGGCGTTCCGCGAGGCCGACAACGTGCTGCGCCAGGGCGTCCAGGGCATCACCGACCTCATCACGATCCCCGGCCTCATCAACCTCGACTTCGCCGACGTGCGCACGATCATGAGCGACGCCGGCTCGGCCCTCATGGGCGTCGGCAGCTCCAGCGGCGAGAGCCGCGCGACCGACGCGGCGAAGGCCGCGATCGAGAGCCCGCTGCTCGAGGACGCCATCGACGGCGCCACCGGCATCCTGCTCAACATCACCGGCGGCCGGGAACTCGGCCTCTTCGAGGTCAACGACGCGGCGGAGATCATCCACAACGCCGCGGACTCCAACGCCAACATCATCTTCGGCGCCGTCATCGACGAGGCGATGGGCGACGAGGTCCGCGTCACCGTCATCGGCACCGGCTTCGACCACAAGGGCGGCCGCGGCCGCGTCGCGCGCGACGAGACCCGCCGCCGCGCCGAGCGCACCACCGGCGGGCGCGCCCCGCGCGTGGAGAAGGCCTCCGATCTCGAGATCGGCGACGACGATCTCGACATTCCGGCGTTTCTCAAGTAGCTGTCGCGGATCTCGGGGCGCCTGAGCCCACCCGTCCGCCGGGGGCGGTGCCTCGGGCACAGCACCCCGGCGACGTGCGGCCTCATGCATCCCCGATCTCTCGCTCCCCCGGTGGGACGGCGGGCCGTCTCCGCGGTACGGTGAGCGCGCCTCGCCATGGGGACGACTCCGCCGGCATCTGATGACGAAGGCCTGCTCGACGATGTCGAGGAGGTCGTCGACGTCGTTCTCGGCGAGGATCTCCCGGAGCCTGAGCCCGAGGATCCGTGGGAGCGCCGCCAGCGGGTGCTCGACACGATCACCGCGGTGATCTTGGCGGTGGCCGCGGTGGCGACCGCCTGGGCGACGTTCCAGGCGAGCCAGTGGAGCGGCGCGCAGAGTGACGCCGTCGCCGCGTCGTCGACCGCCCGCACCGAATCGATCCGCTTCTCGTCGGCGGCCGAGCAGACCGAGCAGATCGACACCGCGGTCTGGCTGCAGTGGCTCGACGCGGTCAGCTCGAAGGACACCCGCCGCGCGGTGTTCCTGCGCGAGCGCTTCCGGCCGACGCTCGCCGCGGCGCACGCGGAGTGGGTCGAAGAAGGCGGTCGTGGCGCCCGCCGGGACCATCGTCGACGTTCCGCCCGGCACGCCGTTCACCGAGCCGGAGTACCGGATCCCGGCCCAGGCGAAGGCCGACGCGCTGTCCGCCGAGGCCGAGCAGGACCTCGCCGAGTCCCAGGAGGACGCCGAGACGAGCACGAGTTTCGTGACGAACGCGCTCGTGCTCGCCCTCGTGCTGTTCTTCGCCGGCATCGCGACGAAGTTCCGCAGTCCCAAGATCCAGACGCTGCTCGTCGTGCTCGCGGTCGGATTCGGCGTGTTCGGGCTCATCCGGCTGGTGACACTGCCGCAACTGCTCTAGGAACGGCCCCCGGCAGGACCTGATCGGTCTCCGACGGGTCGCCACGAGCGCTTCGCTACCGTGAACCGGCATGGCCGACCTGCGCCGCACGCCGCTGTACGACCGCCATGTCGCCGCCGGGGCGAAGCTCGTGGACTTCGCCGGGTGGGAGATGCCGGTGCAGTACGCGGGCATCCGCGAGGAGCATCTGGCGGTCCGCGAGCGGGCCGGCGTGTTCGACGTCTCGCACATGGGCGAGATCGAGACGAGCGGGCCCGCAGGCGGGCGAGCTGCTCCAGCGGCTGCTGTCGCAACGACGTCGCGAAGCTCGCCGTCGGCGGCGCGCAGTACAGCGTCCTCTGCCGCGAGGACGGCGGCGTGCTGGACGACCTCTTCACCTACCGCCTGGCGCCCGACCACTACCTGACGGTCACCAACGCCTCCAACCACGAGAAGGACCTCGCGTGGTTCCGGCGCCACGCCGAGGGCCTCGACGTCGTCGTCGAGGACAAGCTCGACGGGTGGGCGATGCTCGCCGTGCAGGGCCCGGTCGCCCGGGAGCTCGTCCAGGCGATCGCCGACTCGCCGCTGCCCGCGCGCTTCGCCGTCGCCACGCGCATCGTCGCCGGCCACACGACGCTCGTCTGCGGCACCGGCTACACCGGCGAGGACGGGCGTCGAGATCCTGCTGCGCGCCCGAGGCCGCGCGGCGCCGTCTGGGACGCGCGTCATCGCGCCGCGGCGCCGTGCCCGCCGGCCTGGCTGCGCGCGACACGCTGCGCCTGGAGGTCTGTTACCACCTCTACGGGAACGACCTCATGGAGTCGCGCGGGCCGATCGAGGCGGGCCTCGGCTGGTGCTGCAAGGAGGACACCGGCTTCATCGGCGCCGACGCGGTCGCCGCCGCGCGCGCGGCCGGCCCGGCCGAGAAGCTCGTCGCGTTCACGCTCACGGGGCCCGGGATCGCCCGCCAGGGCAACCCCGATCGTCGGCGGGCGGCGAGGTCACGAGCGGGACGCTCTCGCCGAGCCTGGGCATCGGCATCGGCATGGCGTACGTCCCCGCCGGTCGCGCGACCCCCGGCGAGGCGCTCGAGATCGACGTCCGGGGCAAGGTCCGCGCGGCCGTCGTCGCCGAGCGGCCGCTGTACCGCGGGAGCGCCGCGTAGGATCGCGCCGACGGCGCGAATCCAAGGAGACACGATGGCCGACGCGAGCTACCCGCAGGACCTGCTCTACCACCCCGAGCACGACTGGGTGCGGATCGACGACGGGGACGAGACCTCGCCGTGTTCGGCATCACCTGGTACGCCCAGGACGCCCTCGGCGAGGTCGTCTTCTTCGACCCGCCCGCGGTCGGCACGACCGTCAGCGCGGGCGAGCCCTACACCGAGGTCGAGTCGGTGAAGGCCGTCAGCGACGTCGATCGCGCCGCTCTCGCGGCGAGATCATGGAGGTCAACGAGGACCTCGGCGACGAGCCCGAGGCGATCAACGACGACCCCTACGGCGCCGGGTGGATGGTCAAGGTCCGGCTGTCGGACGTATCCGAGAAGGAGGACCTGATGGACGCCGCCGCCTACGAGGCGACGCTGGGCTGACCCCGACCGAAGGATCATGTGAGCCGCTACACCGCCGTCACCGAGGCCGACCTGCGAGCAGATGCTCGCCGCGATCGGCGCGAGCGTCGATCGAGGAGCTCTTCGACCAGATCCCCGACGGCGTGCGGCTGCGCCGCGAGCTCGACCTGCCCGCGGGCATGAGCGAGCAGGAGGTCTACGCGCACCTGCTGCGACCTGGCGCGCGCGCAACACCTCGCGCCGAGGACGAGCTGACGTTCCTCGGAGCCGGGATGTACGACCACTACGTGCCCGCGGCGATCGACATGCTGCTCGGCCGCTCGGAGTTCCTGACCCCGTACACGCCCTACCAGCCGGAGATCAGCCAGGGCGGCCTGCAGGTGATGTTCGAGTACCAGACCGCGATCAGCGAGCTGACCGGCCTGCCCGTCTCCAACGCGTCGGTCTACGAGGGCCCGAGCGCGGTCGGCGCCGCCGCCTACCTGGCGAAGCTCGCCAACGGGAAGCGGCGGACTCGTCGTCTCGCGCGGCGTGCACCCGCACAGCCGCGAGACGCTGCGCACGCTCGCCCACGGGTACGGCATGGAGGTCGTCGAGGTCCCGCTGGCCGGCGGCGCGACCGACGCCGCCGCCTGGGCCGCGGCGATCGACGACGACACCTCCGCCGTGATCTTCCAGCAGCCGAACTTCCTCGGCGCGGTCGAGGACGTCGACCGCGCTCGTCCGCCGCCGCCAAGAACTGCCCGGCCGTCGTCGTCGGCTCCTACGACCCGATCCCGCTCGGCGATCCTCGCCGCGCCCGGCGAGCTGCGGCGTCGACGTCGCCGTCGGCGAGGGCCAGACGCTCGGCAACCGCCTCGACTTCGGCGGGCCGTCCTTCGGCTTCTTCGCCGCGACCGAGGAGCTACCTGCGCCGCATGCCGGGCCGCATCGCCGGCGAGACGACCGACGTCGACGGGCGCCGCGGGCTTCGTCCTCACCCTCCAGACGCGCGAGCAGCACATCCGCCGCGAGAAGGCGACGTCGCAACATCTGCACCGTCGCAGGCGCTGAACGCGCTGGCGGGCGTCGTCTACCTCTCCTGGCTCGGCACGCGACGGCGCTCGTCGAGCTCGCCGAGCTGCTGCTGCAGCGCACCGCCTACGCCCGCGAGCGCCTCGCCGCGCGTCGACGGCGTCGAGCCTGCTCCACGAGCAGCCGGTCGTCCGCGAGTTCGCCGTCAGCGCTCGACGTCGCCGACACCGCCGCCGTGCGGCGCGTCATCGCGCGCTGCCAGGACGCCGGGCGTCAACCCGGGCTACGCGCTCGGGCCGCGACTACGAGGAGCTGCCGACCGGGCTGCTGGTCGCGATCACCGAGCAGCGGACGCGCGCGAGCACATCGACCGGCTCGCCGAGGTGCTGGGCGGAGGCGCTCGCCGCCGAACGCGAGCCGCGCCGGCTGCGCGAGGAGGTCGCGCGCATGAGCCCGCTGCGCGCGACCCCGCCGATGCAGCAGCGACGAGGCGGTCACGATCTTCGAGAAGGGCGCCCACGGCCGGCGGGCCTTCGCCGTGCCCCGAGGCCGGGGTGCCCGAGCGCGACCGCTCACGAGCTGCTCCCGCAGCGCCTGCGGCGCGGCGAGCCCGCCCGGCTGCCCGAGGTCTCCGAGCCCGAGCTCGTGCGCCACTACGTGCGCCTCAGCCGCCGCAACTTCGACCTGGACTCCGGCTTCTACCCGCTCGGCTCGTGCACGATGAAGCACAACCCGCGCCTGCACGAGCGCGTCGCGGCGCTGCCCGGGCACGCCCGCCTGCACCCGCTGCAGGACCCGCGCCGCGCCCAGGGCGCGCTGGAGCTGATGTGGAACCTCGAGCGGGCGCTCGGCGAGGTCGCCGGGCTGCCGCACGTCTCGCTGCAGCCGAGCGCCGGCTCGCACGGCGAGCTGGCGGGCGTGCTGCTGACCCGCGCCTACCACGAGGCCCGCGGCGAGCACGCGCACGAAGGTGCTCACCCCCGACACCGCCCACGGCACCAACCCGGCGACGGTCACGATGGCCGGCTACGAGGTCGTGAAGGTCGGCACCAACGCCGACGGCGGCGTCGACATCGACGACCTGCGCTCGCAAGGTCGACGACCAGGTCGCCTGCCTGATGCTCACGAACCCCAACACGCTCGGGCGTCTTCGACCCGAACATCGAGGAGATCGCCGCGCTCGTCCACGAGCGTCGGGCGCGACCCTCTACTACGACGGCGCCAACCTCAACGCCGTCATGGGCACAGTCGCGCCCGGGCGACATGGGCTTCGACATCGTCCACTTCAACCTGCACAAGTCGTTCACCCAGCCGCACGGCGGCGGCGGGCCCGGCTCCGGCCCGATCGCGGTCAGCGACCGGATCGAGCCGTTCCTCCCCAGTGCCGGTCATCACGCGCACCGACGACGCCCGACGGGCCGGTGCTTCGACCTCGACGAGGACCGCCCGCAGTCGATCGGCCGACTGCGCGGCTTCCAGGGCAACTACGGCGTCTTCGTGCGCTCGTACGCCTACATCTGCTCGCTCGGCGCCGAGGGCCTGCGCGACGCGAGCGAGACCGCGGTGCTGAACGCGAACTACCTGCTCGCGCGCCTGCGCGAGCTGTGTCGGCGACGACCTGCCGCTCGCGTTCGGCGAGCGCTGCATGCACGAGTTCGTCCTCTCCGGCGACGCCGATGAAGAAGCGAGCTCGGGCATCAGGACGCTCGACCTCGCCAAGCGGCTGCTCGACCACGGCTACCACCCGCCGACGGTCTACTTCCCGCTGCTGGTCGACGAGGCGCTGCTGATCGAGCCGACCGAGACCGAGACGAAGGAGACCCTCGACGGGTTCGCCGAGGCGCTCGCCGCGATCGTGCGCGAGGCCGCGCGAGGACCCGACGCTCGCGCCAGAACGCGCCGTACATCGACGCCGGTGCGCCGGCTGGACGAGGCGGCGGCGGCGAAGCGGCCGGTCATTCGGCAGGTCCTGTAGGTCGTTGTCGCTGGTGCCCGGGTGACGGGCGCTCGTGGTCGGGGGCCGGGGACGACCCGGCCTGCGGCGGATGGCTGACCACTCCGTCCTCGACCGCATCGTCCCCGGCCCTCGGCCCCGGCGTGCGGGTTCGGGTCTTGGGGAGAGGACGCTGGCCCAAGTGGGCGGGGTGTCGCTCGGACTCCTGCTTGCATGGAATGCAGGAGCCACGCGAGGTGCGCCGCGGCGTCCTAGGTCACCTTCAGGGTCACCTTGTCGGTGGCGGTCGGCGCGTCGGAGCTCTTGGCTGTGAGCTTGAGTGTGTACTTCCCGGGCCTGAGCGCGGTGACGAGTACTGAACTTCGCCCTGCGGGTGTGGTCTGCTTGACGCGCTGGAGTCGCTTGGTGCCCTTGAGGACGTCGATCGTGACGAGGGCGCTGCGCGTGAGGACGTAGCGGACGCGGAAGCGCCGCTTGGCTTTGGCCGTCACTGGGTCCTGCGCGAAACCGGCGTAGAGCCTCACGACGAGGCTCGGGGTTCCCGCTGGTCCCTGCGGTCCGGCTGGGCCCGCAGCGCCGGTTGCGCCGGTCGGCCCGGCTGGCCCGGTCGGCAGTTCGGCACCGCTGCCGCTGAGCGTGGTGGTGTGGACGATGGCGTTCTCGTCGACGATGCGCAGCGTCGCGGTGCGCGCGCCGGTGACGGTTGGGGCGAAGCGCACGCGGATCGTGCATGCGTCGTTGAAGCCCGCCAGCAACTGGTGCCCGCGGCAGCCGTCACTGCTGACGACGAAGTCCCCAGGGTTCGAGCCGGTCACCTCGACCGTGTCGATCTTGACCTGGACGCCGCCGGTGTTCGTGAGCGTGATGTCCTGGGCGTCGCTGAGGATGGACTTCGGCTGGGCTGCGAAGTTCAGGGCGGCGGGGCCTCGCGTCAGCTGCGGTTGTCTGAGGTTGATGAAGACCGACACCGTGTTCGAGCCCGCGTTGGCCACGGCGATGTCTCCGTCGTTGCCGTCGCCGTTGAGGTCGTACTGCGAGATCGCGGCCGGCTGGTCCCCGGTGGCGAGCGTGCCGCTGCCGGCGCGGAACACGTCGGGTTCGTCGCGGCTGGTGACGTCCTGGATGAGGAACGTCACAGCGTCGGTCGCCTCGTTGGCGAAGGCGTAGTCCGAGAGGCCGCTGGCGTGGAAGGCCGGGTCGTTGATCGGGACGAAGTTCCCGCCGAATGGGCCGCCGGTGACACCGGTCGGCGTGCTTCCGATCTGGAACGGGGAGCCGGGAAGCTGCGCCAGGCCGAACGCCTTCGTCAGCAGCGTGCCGGTGCCCGACCCGTAGTTGGCGACCGCGATCACGTCCGTCTTGGGGAACGGTGCGCGATCCATGCGCGTCACGAGACCCACGGGCTGGCTCCCGATGCCGGTCGACCAAGGCGTGACGGTCGGGGTGGCGCCTCCCGGATCCAGGATCTGCGTGAGCGTGCCGGCCGCGCGGTTCACGACGTACAGGCCGTCCCACCCCCACTCCACCGCAACCGGCTGGTCGCCGACGGGGATCGGCGAGGCGGCGGTCTTGGCGAACCCCTCGTTGCCGTCGCCGAGCAGGATCGTGACCGTGTCGTCGCCGCTGTTGGCGACCGCGAGATCGGCAAACCCGTCGCCGTTGAAGTCGCCGGCCGCGATCCCCGAGGGATCCGTGCCGATGCCCTGGGCGGCGCCGAGCACAGTCGGGGCGGAGAAGCCTCCGTCACCGGTGCCGAACCGCACGGTCACGGTGTCCGGCGTCCCGCGGTTCGCCACGGCAAGGTCGGTGTCGTGGCTGGCGTCGACATTGGAGTTGAGATCTGCGGCGGCGATCGCCACGGGCTGGCTGCCAGCCCCAACGGACGGCGCCGAGACGAGATTCCCGTTGTCATCGCCGACCAGCACGGTGAGATTGTCCGACCCCCGGTTGGCGACCACGAGCATCGGATACCGCCCGTTCTCATCCCCGGGCTTCACCTCGGTGGCGACGACCGCCGAGGGCGCGGTGCCAGCGGCGAAATCCGTGCGACTGAACGTCAGGAAAGCGTCCGCCGACGGCGCCGCCACAGCGGCCAGAACAACCACAGCAAGCAAGACCCTGACGACTCGCACTGACATACAACGAACGTAGATCCCCACCCGCCCCACCACAACGGAACAACACCGCCGCCCCCAGGTGGTTAGTACCTACTGGAACAGCCCGCCCCCCATGCAAAGCAGGCGCACGGCTCAGGCGAGGGGAAGTCGGTCGCGCACGCCGCAGACGTCGATCAGGCGATCAGGTGCCGGGCACGAGCCGCGCGCTCGCTCTGCATGGGAAGCGGCTGCGCGGCCACGAGCCTGCGCAGCGCGAGTGTCTGGTGGCTCATCGGTGCCGCATCGACGCGGCTCAGCCGCGACAAGGGTGCTGGCGGAGTACCGATGCGGCGGGCAATCGCGCTCGTCATTGTTCTCCCATGAACGTTCTTCCGGTTGGCCGAGTTCGTGTGTGCGTGGGCGTGATGGTCGCGCTCGGGTTGGTGGCCGTGCTCCCGGCCGCCGGGTCGGCTGCGACCGTCGCCCGGCCGGGTGCGGCGACCGGGGTGCGGGAGTACGGAGGCACGATCGTCTTCAGCAGCTTCGACCGTGGCGAGGGCCGCTGGTACCTGAGCATCCGGAAGGCGGATGCCAAGAGCGCGCAGCGGCTTGCGGTTGCGCCGAGCGCGACGTCGTTCCGTGCTGATATCGGAACGGACAGCGCGGGGCGCCCGGAACTGATCTACCAGCGGTGCGCGCTGACGACGCGAACCGTCATGGTGGGCACGATGCCGGTCACGACCAGCGAGCGCACCGGCTGTGAGCTGTTCGTGTACTCGCTCGCCGACGCCAGCGGCGAGCGTCCGGTGCGCAACGCAAACGACCCTTCGCGAAACGATGTCGGGGCCACGTTGTGGAAGGGACGGATCGCCTGGACTCGGGAATACGGGTCGGGCAACGACGCGAACGACATCGTCTACACCAAGCGGCTCGCGGCGCCGCGCTCGCAGCCCTCCAAGCGCCTTCCCGGCGTGCCGCAGACCCGCTGCGGCGACGTCGACAGGGTCTGCGGACCGACGACGAATCGCAGCGTTGGGACGCTTGAACTCTCGGGCGACAACCTCGCTGTCGTGGTCTACTACGACTGCACCGGGTGCTCGGGCATCGCGCAGAGCGAACTGCGTCTCGACAAGGTCGCGGATGCCTCCAGCCGGGGCGTCGCGTGGACCATCGTCGGCCTGAACGGCCAGCAACTCGTCGGCCCGTCGTTCTTCGACGGGCGGCTTGCGTGGTACCGGGCGTGCGCGGTCACCGACGCAAGCTGCAAGCCCGCTGTGGGACCGTGGCGCTACAAGCTGTCCGCGCGCAGCTACGAACGTGGTGCGCCGGGCCCGATCCGCGTTCCGGGGTTCGCGGACGCCGGCTCCCGCCTCTACGAGGTCCTCGGCTGCACCGACGCCGAGGCCGGCGCGAACTACAACACCACCTGCCGCATCGAAAGGCTGGTCCCGCCGTCCTACTCGGCTGCGCCCGCACCCACCCGGTAGCAGGCACCAGAAGCCCCAGCTGGCGCTCCCGCAGCGGACGACAAGCAGGCGCGACGCTTCCAGGGACATTCCCCCACGCTGGCCCAGGCCGGCGGGGCGTCGCTCGGGCTTCTGCCTTGCGTGGGAAGCGGCTGCGTCATGGTCGCCACGTCGTGGCGTACAGGGGTCCGCCGCCGGCTGTGGCGGTCAGGGGTCCGCCGCCGGCGACGATCAGTCCGGTGCCGTAGGTGGCGCCGGCTGGGTGCCTCGCCGTGATCGGTGCCGGTTCGACGAGCCCTGTTCTGGCTCGCGCGCCCGATTCGTCGGGCCGGAGGTAGTTCCCAGCCGGTGGTCTGATGACGACCTGGTTCCCGTTCGCGTCGGCGGTCAAGGCGATCCAGCCGGCCGTTGGGGGAGTGGGCCCGGTCAGCACACCGTTGCGGTCCAGGTGTGAGGTCAGGATCGCGGCCGGCTCGAGGATGTTCCAGGAGACGTCCGCGCCACCGGTCGGTGCGCCGGAGAGCTTGGGCCCGTCGACGAACCCTGGATCGACGACGATCGGTTCTCCGGCCGACGCGCGGAACAGGCGGGCTGCGTAGATCGGGCCGGCGAGGAACTCGTTGATGCTGCAGGCGACGCCTCGCCACGCGAGGGCACCGCGGCCGGAACCGGTCAGCACGAGCTGCAATTGGCCGCTGGGGCTCGGCGCGACGGTCCGCATCGGGCGGAAGTGGCGGCTCAACGGGATCGTCCTCAGCAGCACGCCGCGGGCGCGCCTCCTGTCGCAGTCCAGGATGCCCGCGACGTACGCGCGGCCATCCGTGTCGAACAGCGTCGTCGGTTGCTGAAGGACACCGTCCTTTCCGGTCGGCAGCGCCTGCACCGGTCCGAAGCGCTGTCCGCGGGAGCGCCAGACGGCCGCCATCCCGGGAGCGTCACGGGACCGCGAGTTGTACGTGAGCAGCACGGTTCCGTTCGGGGATGCGGCGACGCGCGGGAAGGCGTAGGCAGGCTGGACGAACCGCGAGGTTCGCCCGATCGCCTGGACGCTCGACCAGCGGCCGGCCGGCGTTCGGTAGGCCGCGCGAATGGTCTTGGGGCCCTGTTGGGTGATCGCCTCGTCGATCCAGGCGACCGTCAGCTCGCCGCGAGCATCGAGCACGACGGACGGGCCCTCGCCTGAGAAACCGCTGCGACGCGCAACCGTCCGCGTGAAGAAGCCGCCGCCCCATCCGCGCCGGTAGGCCACGCGGACCTGCAGGTCGCTCCGCTGTCTGGAGGACACCGACGGATCCACCAGCCATGCCACCGCGGCGTCGCCGCGCGCGTTGATCGCCGTCGACACCCCGCGCACCGACGTGGACGAGGTCAGACGGGTGGCCGGCGCCCAAGCCGCCGGCGACGGCGTGGCCGCGGCGATCCAGAGCCCAACGCCCAGCGCCGTCGTGATGCGGAGTCTTCCGGCAAGCGAACACACGTCTCTCCAGTGTGCCCCGCCTGCCGTCGGCCGCAACCGTGGTCGCCCGCAGCCTCGCGTCCTGCACACTGTCCCCATGCGCCGCGTCAACCTCGCCGATCCGCCGCTGACCTACGACGACGATCCCGACGGCTTCCACGCCGGGATGTTCCGCTTCGGGCCGCAGCTCGGCGCCGAGCAGACCGGCGCGAGCCTGTACGTGCTGCCGCCCGGGCAGGCCGTGTGTCCCTACCACTACGAGCACGCCGAGGAGGAGTGGGTGCTCGTGCTCGACGGCACGCCGTCGGTCCGTACGCCCGAGGGGACCGAGCAGCTCGCGCCGCTGGACGTTCTCTGTTTCCCGCGCGGTCCCGAGGGCGCCCACCAGCTGCGCAACGACTCCGCCGCGCCCGCGCGGATCCTCATGTGGTCGACGGTCGTCTTCCCGGCCGTCACCGTGTACCCCGACAGCGACAAGGTCGGCGTCTGGACGCCGGGCAAGGTGGACGACGTGATCGTCGAGCGGTCGAGCACCGTCGACTACTTCCGGGGCGAGGCGCCGGATCACTAGCCTGCCCACCCGCATGCGCATCTTCAGCGGGATCCAGCCCACGGGCCGCAAGCACCTGGGCAACTACATCGGCGCGATCCGCCAGTACGTCGAAGGCCAGGAGCGCGCCGCCGCGGCGGGCGACGAGAGCCTCTACTGCATCGTCGACCTGCACGCGATCACCGTCGCCTACGACCCGGCCGAGCTGCGCGACCGCGTGTACGACACGCTCGCGACGCTGCTCGCCGCCGGCCTGGACGCGGATCGCAGCATCCTCTTCCGCCAGGGCGACGTGCAGGAGCACGCCGAGCTGTGCTGGCTGCTCTCGTCCGTGACGGCGCTCGGTGAGCTGAACCGCATGCACCAGTTCCGCGACAAGTCGCTGGCCCAGCGTGAGCTCGTCTCGGCGGGGCTCCTGTTCTACCCGGTGCTCCAGGCCGCGGACGTCCTCGCCTACCGCGCGAGCGAGGTGCCCGTCGGCGAGGACCAGCGCGAGCACCTCGAGCTCATGCGCGACATCGCCAAGCGCTTCAACGCGCGGTTCGCGCCCGAGGGCGAGGAGATCCTCGTCGTTCCCGACCACCGCATCCCGGCCGTCGGCGCACGGATCATGGACTTCCAGGACCCCACCCGGAAGATGTCGACCACCGGCGGGAGCGCGGAGGGGACGGTCTACGTCCTCGACGAGCCGAAGGCGATCGAGAAGAAGATCAAGCGCGCCGTCACCGACTCCGAGGATCCCCCGGTGATCCGCCGCGGCGCGGACAAGGCGGGCGTGACGAACCTCGTGGACGTCCTCGCGGCGTGCACGGCACGCACCCCCGACCAGGTCGTCGCGGATCTCGCGGGTGCGCGCGGCTACGGCGACCTGAAGGCCGCCGTGGCCGACGCCGTCGTCGCCGAGCTCGCGCCCGTCCGCGAGCGCTACGCCGAGCTGCGGCCCGACGAGGAGCGGCTCGAGGCGATCCTCGCGGCCGGCGCCGCCCGCGCCCGGGCGATCGCGAGCGGGACGCTCGCGGACGTGCGCGCCGCGATGGGCGTCGGCCCGCGCGGGTAGCGGACGGCAGCGATGCCGCGCCGGCTGCTCCTGCTCGTCGGCGTCATCGTTCTCGTCGACACGATGCTCTACGCGGCGCTCGCGCCGCTGCTGCCCGCGCTGGAGGACGAGTTCCTGCTCTCGAAGTCCGAGGCGGGCGTGCTCGTCGCCTCGTATCCCGTGGGCACGCTGCTCGGCGCGCTTCCCGGCGGCTGGCTGGCCTCACGCTACGGCCCGCGGGCCACGGTGATCGCGGGCCTCCTGACGATGACGGCGGCGGGCGTCGTGTTCGCCGTCGCCGGAACCGTCGCGATCCTCGATCTGGCGCGCTTCGCCCAAGGCGTCGGCGGCGCGCTGACGTGGACGGCCGGCCTCGCCTGGTTGGGGATGGCGGTCCCGCGCGAGCGCCGCGGCGAGGCGATCGGCGTGGCGATCGGGGCGGCGGTCTTCGGCGCGCAGTTCGGCCCGGTCGTCGGTGTCGCGGCGGAGACCCTGGGCCGGGCGCCCGCGTTCCTGAGCGTCGCGGCGCTCGGGCTCGTCCTCGCCGCGGGAGCGCTCACCGAGCGCCGGCCCGTCGCGCCGGGGAACGTCTCCACACCGGCGGGGGCACTCCTGCGCGACCGGCGGTTCCTGGCTGCCGCATGGCTCACGTTCGCCCCGTCCCTGGCGTTCGGCGCCGAGGAGGTGCTCGTGCCGCTCCGGCTGGACGACCTCGGTGCGAGTGCGCTCGTGATCGGCGCGATCTTCCTCGTCGCCGCTCTGACCGAGGCGGTCGCCAGCCCGCTCGCCGGGCGTTTCGCCGACCGTCGCGGCGCCCTGCCGATCGTCCGGACGGCGACGCTCGCGGGCGGGGTGATCATCGGCCTGTTCTGGGTCCCGGAACGGGTGCTCCTGCTCGCGCTGCTCGTCGTCGCGTTCGCCGTCGTCGCCGGGATGCTCATGACCCCGTCGGGCAAGCTCGTCTCGCTGCGCTCGGAGGCGCTCGGAGTCGACCAGGCCTGGGCGTTCGCCTACAACAACGTGGGCTGGTCGGCCGGCATGGGGCTCGGCGCGGCGGCGGGGGGCCTGCTCGGGCAGGTCGCCGGCGACTGGCTGCCGTACGGCCTCTGCGGGGTCCTGCTGCTGGCGACGGGCGTCGTCGCGCTGCGCCTGCCGAGAACGACCGGAGGCCCCGGTAGGTTGCCCGCGTGATCGTCGCCGAGCTGGAGCTCGACCTCGAGGTCTTCACGGGTCCCTTCGACCTGCTGCTGACGCTCGTCCTGCGCGAGGAGGTCGACCTGCTCGAGGTGGAGCTCGCCGACGTCGTCGTCTCCTACCTCGACGTGCTCGAGGCCCGTGGCGAGCTCGATCTCGAGGTCGCGACCGAGTTCCTCGTCCTGATCGCCGCGCTGCTGGAGCTGAAGTCGCGGCTGATGCTCCCGCGCGCCGACGAGGACCTGCTCGACGACCTGGACGCCGGCGAGGCCGCCGACGAGCTGCTGGCCCGGATGCTCGACGCCCGCCGCTACCGGCGCGCCGCGGAGCACCTCGCCGAGCGTCTGGACGAGGAGCGCGGGCACCGCTTCCGGCTCGCGCCGCCGCCGCCGTTCCTGCGCAAGGTGACCTTCGAGGCGAGCGGCCAGGTCTACGACCCCGGGCAGCTCGGGGCCGCGGTCGGCGGGATGCTCCGCACCCCGCCGCCGCTCGATCTCGCGCATCTGGCGCGACCGCGCGTCAGCGTGGGTGAGCGCCTGACACATCTGCGGCGGCTGCTGCGCAGCGGCGTCGTCTCGTTCGACGACGCCGTCGCGGGCGCCGACCGCATGACCGTGGCGGTGACGCTCTTCGCGCTGCTGGAGCTCTACAAGCAGGGCGAGGCCCGCTGGGAGCAGGACGAGCCGTTCGGCCCGATCGCGATCCGCCCGTCCACGCGCGACACCGCCCACGTCCACGGCGCGGACCCCGACTGGCCCGCCCACGTCCATCCGCTGCACGCCGCCGGAGGCGCCGCATGACCCCGCTCGCCCGCACCGTCGAGGCGCTCCTGTTCCTCAGCCCTGAGCCCGTGCCGGCGGCGGCGCTGGCGGAGGCCGCCGACTGCCCGCCGGAGGAGCTGGCGGCCGCGCTGGAGGAGCTCGCCGCGCAGTACGCCCCCGGCGAGCGCGGCCTGGTCCTGCGCGAGCTCGCGGGCGGGTTCACGCTCGCCACCGCGCCCGAGCAGGAGGACGCCGCGCGCCGCCTGCTCGCGCGTCCGCGCACCCCGCCGCTCACGCCCGCGCAGGCCGAGACGCTCGCGATCGTCGCCTATCTGCAGCCGGTCTCGCGCCCGGAGATCACCCGCATCCGCGGCGTCGCCGCCGACTCGGCGTCCGGGACGCTGCTGGAGCGCGGGCTGATCGAGGAGTCCGGCCGCTCGCAGTTCGGCGCCGTCCTCTACCGCACGACCCCGCTCTTCCTGAAGCTCTTCGGGCTGAACGCGCTGGCCGACCTGCCGGACGCGACGCAGTGGGATCCCACGCCCGAGGAGGAAGGCGAGCTGCGCGACCGTCTCCTGCGGGCGGGCGACATGCGCTCCGGCCGCCAGGGCGCGCCGGAGCAGTCGGGACTGGGCGACGGCGAGCCGGAACCGGACACCGAGCCCGTCGCATGACCGAGCCCGTGCGCTCGGTCCTCTACGACGTGCAGGCCGAGCAGGGCGCGGTCTTCGAGGACTACGACGGCTGGGTCTGGACGCTCAACCTCGGCGACGGCCCCGGCGAGTACGCCGCCCTGCGCGACGACGTCGTCATGTGGGACGTCTACGGGCTGGTGAAGTGGGACGTGCGCGGCGCCGACGCGGTCGCGGCCGTCCAGCGGGTGTTCACGAACGCGATCGGCGCGCTGCAGCCCGGCCAGGTCCGCTACGGCGCCGTGGTCGACCCGGCCGGGGCGCTCGTGGACGACGCGACCGTCTTCCGCCACGCAGGCGACCACCTGTGGGTCATGACGAACGGGACGACGTTCGCCGACCACCTTGCGTCGGTCACCGCGGGGATGGACGTCACCGTCGAGAACCGCCTGCACGAGATGCCGCTGATCTCCGTCCAGGGTCCGCGCTCGCGCGAGGTGCTCCAGGGGCTCACGAGCCTCGACCTCGCGGCGCTGCCGTACTTCCGCTTCGCGCCCGAGCCGGTCGACGTCGCCGGGATCCCGGCGTACGTCCTGCACACCGGGTTCTCCGGCGAGCTGGGCTTCGAGCTGATCCCCACGGAGCGTGACAGCGCGCCCGCCCTCTGGTCCGCGCTGGGGGCGGCCGGCGTGCGCCCGGTCGGCTTCGAGGCGGTCGAGATCGCCCGCGTGGAGGCGGGCCTGATCATCCACGAGCAGGACTACCTCCCGGGCGAGCAGACGCCCTACGACGTGGGGCTCGGCGCGCTCGTGAAGCTCGACGCCGCCGAGGGCCTGCTGGCCCGCGACGCGCTCGGAGCGCTCGCGGCGGACCCGCCGAACCGCTTCGTCACGCTGCGGCTGGACGGCGACGAGCTGCCGGAGCTGGGCGCGGACGTCGTGTCGGGCGGCGAGGTCGTCGGCTGCTGCACGAGCCCCGTCGAGAGCCCGCGCCACGGCATGATCGGGCTCGCCCGCGTGCGCAGCGACGTCGCCGCGGATGGAGCGCGCGTGGACGTTGCGGTCGGCGAGGGGACGACCACGGCGACCGTGAGCCACGCCTGCGCGCACGACCCGGAGAAGCTCCGGGTGCGCTCGTAGCGGCTCGTGCTGCGCTAGGACCCGTCCCGCACAGCACGCACCTGGCGGGCGATCTCGCTCAGGTGCGTGTCCCAGGTTCCGCAGCAGCCGCCCCAGACGTCGATGTGCGGGAGCCGTCGGGCGATGCCCGCAGCGAGCGCACCCAGTTCGCGCGGGTCGCCCTCCTCCAGATGGCCGATTCGGCAGAGCGACACCTTGTCCATGAGTGCGGCGTTCGGGCGCAGCGCGCGAATCCGCCCGACCCAGTCGCCGGGTTCGAAGGCGGGGAGGAACTCGATGGGGTGCGAGCAGTTGACGCCGTAGAAATCCGGTCGGTCGTCGCCGGCCTCGGCGTCGACCGCCTCGATGGCCTCGCGGAGACTCGGTCCCGAGGCCAGGCGCGCGGTCTCGTCCAGAGTGAACAGGATCGACAGCGGGAGGCCGGCGCGGGCCGCGGCGCGCGCGACTCCCACGGCCTCCGGGACATTGTTGAACGTCATCGCCTCGACGAGATCGACTTCGGCTGCCGCGAGCGACGCGATCTGCACCGCGTGGTAGTCCTCGGCCTCGTCCGCCGTGATCGTGCGGTTGAGCCGGTACGCGTCGCCGCGGGGCCCGACGATCCCGGCGAAGAGCACGCCGGGCACCTGCCCCTCGTACGGTCGAGCCACCTCGCGAAGCAGGTCGATGCAGCGCAGCTGGAGGTCCGCGAGCGCCTCCTCGGAGTAGCCGAGCCGGCCCGCCCAATCCGGGCTGGCTCGGTAGTCCAGCCCGCCCATCAGCGCGACGAACCCCTGCTCGGCGGCGACGTCCAGGTAGGTGCGGTACATCGCCTCGATGTCACGCCGCGCGTCCGCGTCATCCAGGAGGGCGAACATCGCGAACTCGGGAAGCTCATGGCCGTGGCGATACATCACCTCGGTCTCCTGCCCGCCCTCTGCCAGATAGAGGGTGTCCTCGCGCTGGACGGGGAAGTGCGCTCGCGTCATCGGCTGCTCCGTCACGGTCGGCCGACCCTATGTCGTTTCCGGACGCGCCCGCAACCGACGGCGTCGCGGACCGCGCGCCCTACCCCGCCAGCGCCTTCGCCGCCAGCTGCCCGCACGCGGCGTCGATGTCCTGACCGCGCGTGAGGCGCACGGTCGCGTTGAAGCCGGCCTTCACCAGGACGTCGCGAAACGCGTTGATCGACTCGCGCGACGACCCGTCGTAGATCGACCCCGTCGGGTTGTAGGGGATGAGGTTGACCTTGTACTTCTTGCGATCGAGGAGCTTCGTCAGCGCCAGTGCCTGCTCGTAGCGGTCGTTCACGCCCGCGAGCATCACGTACTCGATGAAGACCATCCGCCGGCGACGCTCGTACCAGCGCTCGCAGGCGGCGAGCACCTCGTCGAGCGGGTAGCGGTCGTTCACCGGCATGATCGCCGAGCGCAGCTCGTCCTGCGGTGAATGCAGCGACAGCGCCAGGCGGATCGGCATGTCGCTCGCGGTCAGCGCGTCGATCCCGGGGACCCAGCCGACGGTGGAGATCGCCGTGCGCCGGTGGGTGATGCCCAGGTCCGGCAGGTGACGGCACGCCTCGAGCACGTTGTCGAGGTTCATCATCGGCTCGCCCATGCCCATGAACACGCAGTGGTCCACCTGCGACATGCGGCGGAAGTGCAGCGCCTGATCGACGATCTCCCACGCCGTCAGGTTGCGCCCGAACTTCATCGTCCCGGTCGCGCAGAAGGTGCAGGTCAGCGGGCAGCCCGACTGCGAGGAGACGCACAGCGAGTGGCGGCCGTCCTTGTAGCGCATGAGCACCGCCTCGACCGGGCGGCCGTCGGCGGTCGAGAACAGCGCCTTGACGGTCCCGTCGAGCGCCGTCGCCTGGTTCTCGAGCGTGAGGGTCGAGAACGGGACCTCGCCGGCCAGACGGTCGCGCAGCCCGGCGGGCAGGTCGCTCATCGCCTCCCAGTCGCGCACGCCGCGCGCCTGCCACGCCCACGCCTGCCGCGCGCGGTAGGCGGGCTCGCCCGCGTCGGCGAGCGTGGTCTTCAGCAGGTCGAGGTCCATCGCGATCGACCACCTATGGTGACAGCGTGCGCCTGGCCAAACACCTCGCCCACGCGGGCGTCGCCTCGCGGCGGGCCGCCGAGCAGCTCGTCTTCGGCGGGCGCGTGAGCGTCGACGGCGAGACCGTGACCGATCCCGCGCGCGACGTCACCGGTCGTGAGCGGATCGAGGTCGACGGCGAGCGCGTCGGCGGCGCCCCGCAGGTCCGCGTCGTCTACCTGCTGAACAAGCCGTTCGGCGTCGTGTCGACGGCCTCTGACACGCACGGGCGGCCGACCGTCGTGGACCTCGTGCGCGCGCCCGGGTCGCGGCGCCTGTATCCCGTCGGGCGCCTGGACGCCGACAGCACCGGGCTGATCCTGCTGACCGACGACGGCGACCTCGCGCACAAGCTCACGCACCCGCGCTTCGAGGTGCCCAAGACCTACCGCGTGACGACCGGCGGGCCCGCGCTGCGCGACGGCGCCCTCCGGCGCCTGCGCGAGGGCATCGAGCTGGAGGACGGCATGACCCTGCCGGCCGAGGTGCGGCGCATCAACAGCCACGAACTGGAGATCACGCTGCGCGAGGGCCGCAAGCGCCAGGTGCGCCGGATGTGCGACGCGGTCGGCCACCGGGTGCGCGAGCTGCGGCGCGTGTCGTTCGGCCCGCTGCCGCTCGGGCGGCTGCGCGAGGGCCAGTCCCGGCGCCTCACCCCGGCCGAGGTCGACGCGCTGCGCGCCGCGGCGGACGAGCGCCGGGTGGCATGATGGCGCCCGCCATGCGCCTGTACGCCCTGCGCGGCGCCATCACGACGGACGCCAACGACCGCGAGCAGATCCTCGACGCCACCGAGGAGCTCATGGGCGAGCTGCTCGCGCGCAACATGCTCACGCCGAACGACATCGTGAACTGCATCTTCACGATGACCGACGACCTGAACGCCGAGTTCCCGGCCGTCGCGGCGCGCAACATGGGCTTCGAGCGCGTGCCGCTCCTGTGCGTGCGCGAGATCAACGTCCCCGGCGCGATGGAGCGCGTCATCCGCGTGCTCGTCCAGTACCACGCGCCGGAGGGGCACGAGGCCCGTCACGTCTATCTGCGGGAGGCGCGCGCGCTGCGCGCCGACCTGGAATCCGCCCAGTAGGAGGTCGCCGTGTCGGAGAACCCCGTCATCACCGAGGTCGTGGAGGGTGCCGGCTGGACGGCGGGGCACCTGGACGCGCTGGGGGAGGGATGGGGCTTTCGCAAGGTCCGCGTCCCGCTCGGCGTCACGTCGATGGGCGTCAATGCCCTCGTCCTGCCGCCGCGCTATCAGGCGGGCTTCCACTACCACGATGAGCAGGAGGAGATCTACTTCGTCCACGCGGGCGACGTGGAGATCGAGTTCGGCGACGGCGCCGTCGCGCACCTGGCGCCCGGCGGCATCGCGCGGGTCGACGCACAGACCGTGCGGCGCCTGCGCAATCTGGGCGACGACGACGCCGTGGTCTTCGTCGTCGGCGGCAAGGGCGGCTACGTCGGCCGCGACGCGCACCTGCCCGAGGGCGAGGAGCGCGCGGGCGGCCCGATCGGCGACTGACACAATCTGCGCGTGACGATCGAGTACTCAGCGCGCCTGCGGCGCATCCCGTCCTATCCGGCCGCGGCCGCCTACGCCCTGCCGGAGGACGTCGCGCACCTGGCCTCCAACGAGTCGCCGGACCCGCCGCTCCCGGCCGTCGCCGAGGCGATCGGCCGTGTGCTGGGCGGCCTCAACCGCTACCCGGACCCGACGAACGCCGGGCTGCGGGCGGCGCTGGCAGGCCGGTACGGGGTGCCGGCCGAGCGCATCGCGATCGGCAACGGCTCGTGCGACGTGCTGCTCGCGCTCGGCGAGGCGCTCCTGGAGCCCGGCGCCGAGCTGGTGTACGCGTGGCCCTCGTTCTCGGTCTACCCGCACCTGGAGGCCGCCTCCGGGGCGACCGCGATCCGCGTGCCGCTGAACGAGCGCGACGAGCACGACCTCGAGGCGATGCTCGCGGAGATCACCGCGGCCACGCGCCTGGTCATCGTCTGCAACCCGAACAACCCGACGAGCACGGCCGTGCCCGCCGCGGCCGTCGCCGACTTCGTGGCGCGGGTGCCCGACCACGTCTGCGTGCTCCTCGACGAGGCGTACTGCGAGTTCAACACGCTCGACGACCCCGACACGACGCTGCCGCTGCTGGACCGCCACCCGAACCTCATCCTGCTGCGCACCTTCAGCAAGGTCTACGGGTTGGCCGGCCTGCGCGTGGGCTTCGCGCTCTGCGGCTCGTCGGAGCCGGTGGCGGCCGTGAACCTCGTCCGCCAGCCGTTCTTCTGCAGCGCCCCGGCCCAGGCCGCCGCGATCGAGGCGCTGCGCCATCAGGACGCGGTCGCCGCGCGCGTTGAGCGGGCGGTGGTCGCGCGGATCGAGCTGGCCGACGGGCTCGACGCGCTCGGCATCCCCGTCGCCGCCTCGCAGGCGAACTTCTGCTGGCTGACGCTGCCGGCCGAGCCCGGGGAGGACGCGGGCGCGCTCGAGCGGCACGTCGTCGCGTTCCTGCGCGAGCGCGGCGTGCTCGTGCGCGCGGGCTCGGCGCTCGGGCGCGCGGGCTGCCTGCGCGTGACGTACGGGACCCCGGAGGAGAACGCCCGCTTCCTCGCGGCGATCGCCGACGCGCTGGCCGCCGTGCGCTCGTCCGTGTGACGATCCTGCGACCACCCGTTCGCGCCGACCGCGGCCGTGTGGTTCAATGCCTGCGCAGATGAGCCGCCGGGCCCACAGCGCAACGACGTATCCCACCAGCGCCGCGCTGTCCGGCTTCGGCTTCGCCTATCGCTCCGCCTGGCGATTTAGCTAGGCGCTCGGCCGGTCCGTCGCGGACCGCCGCACAAGGGCCTTCGGGCCGGGCGCCGTATCACCAGGGGCTGCTGAGCACGCGCGCCCCGTCCGCATGGTCGGACGTACCCCTATCGGAGACCGAGTAGCGAGAAGGACTGAGCGAAGGAATGTTGATCGTCATGAAGCCCCAGGCAACCGAGGATGAGATCCAGGCGGTGATCGACCGGATCGAATCGGTCGGCGGCACCGCCCACCCCAGCCGCGGCGAGGAGGTGACCCTCATCGGCGCGATCGGCGACACCGACACCGAGGTCCGCGTCAGCGCGCTGGAGCTGGACGGCCAGCCCGGCGTGTCGAAGGTCGTCCCGATCCTCAAGCCGTACAAGCTCGCCAGCAGGGAGCAGGATCGCGAGGCGTCGGTGTTCGACATCGGCGGCGCGAAGATCGGCGGCGAGCACTTCGCCCTGATCGCCGGCCCGTGCACCGTCGAGTCGCGCGAGCAGCTGCTCCAGACCGCGGACGTCGTGAAGGCGGCGGGCGCGAACATGCTGCGCGGCGGCGCCTACAAGCCGCGGACCTCCCCGTACTCCTTCCAGGGGCTCGGCGAGGAGGGCCTGCGCCTCCTGGCCGAGGCGAAGGAGGTCAGCGGCCTGCCGATCGTCACCGAGCTGATGGACGCCCGCGACCTCGAGCCCGTGCTCGAGGTGGCCGACGTGATCCAGGTCGGCGCGCGGAACATGCAGAACTACGGGCTGCTGAGCGAGCTGGGCCGGGCCGGGCGCCCCGTCCTGCTCAAGCGCGGGCTCTCGAGCACGCTCGAGGAGCTCGTCATGGCGGCCGAGTACATCCTCAAGGAGGGCAACGAGGCGGTGATGCTCTGCGAGCGCGGGATCCGCACGTTCGAGTCCGCCTACCGCTTCACGCTGGACCTCATGGCCGTCCCGGTGCTCAAGCAGATGACGCATCTGCCGATCGTCGTGGACCCCAGCCACGCCGCCGGGCGCCGCGACCTCGTCGAGTCGCTCTCGCTCGCGGCCGCTGCCGCCGGGGCGGACGGCATCATCGTCGAGGTGCACCCGAACCCCGAGGAGGCCATCTGCGACGGGCCGCAGGCGCTGCGCGCCGCGGAGTTCCCCGAGTACGCCCGCAAGGTCGAGCAGGTCGCGCAGATCGCCGGCAAGCTGCCGTTCCTGCAGACGCAGGCATCGGCGGCGTGAGTCGTTGAACCTCGCGGTCGTCGGCACCGGGCTCATCGGCGGGTCGGTCGGCATGGCCGCCCGCCGCCGGCTCGGCGCCCACGTCCGCGGGACCGGGCGGCGGGCGCCGCTCGGCGTCGAGCTCGGGGCACTCGACGCGGCGTGCGCGACGGTGGGGGAGGCGCTCGCCGACGCGGACGTCGCGGTGGTCTGCGCGCCGGTCGACGTCCTGCCGCAGCTGACGCGCGAGGTGCTCGCGCTCGCCCCGGAGGGCTGTGCGGTCACCGATGTCGGCTCGACGAAGCAGGCCGTCGTCGAGGCGGCCGGGGACGACCAGCGGTTCGTCGGCGGGCACCCGCTGGCGGGGGCCGAGGTCGCGGGGGTGGACCACGCGCGCGAGGACCTCTTCGACGACGCCACCTGGTACCTCACGCCGCACGGGGCGACGAGCGGGCTGCTGCTCGAGCGCGTCCACCGGCTCGTCACGGGGATCGGCGCGCGCCCGCTCGTCGTGGATCCCGCCGACCACGACCGCACGATGGCCGCGGTCTCGCATCTCCCGCACGTCCTCGCCAACGTCCTCGTCGCCCAGGCCGCCGGGGCGCTCGGCGGCGAGCGGATGCCCGCGACCGGTCCGAGCTTCCGCGACGCGACGCGCGTGGCGGGCGCCAACCCCGGCATCTGGACGGGGATCTACCGCTCCAACCGCGACGCGCTGCTCGACCAGGTCGACGGCGCGCTCGCACACCTGCAGGAGGTTCGTGCCCTGCTGGGCGCCGACGACGCGGTTGCGCTCGAGGCCTGGCAGGCCACGGCCGCGGAGCAGCGACGCACGCTCCTGGAGGCGGGCCTCGCGGGCGGGCCGGTGCGCGAGCTGCGCGTCGCCGTCCCCAACCGCCCCGGCGTCATCGCCGACATCGCGCTGACGCTCGGCCGCGCGGGGGTCAACATCACGGACATGTCGCTCACGCCCTCGCCGGACGGCACGCGCGGCAGCGTCGCCCTGTGGGTCGCCGAGGAGCAGGCGGGGCGCGCCGCCGAGGTGCTCGCCGAGCTGGGGGTGGACCTCGCATGAGCAGCGTTCGCGTCGACCCGAGCGGGCCGCTGAAGGGCTCGCTCGTCCCGCCGCCCGACAAGTCGATCTCGCACCGCATGGCCCTCCTGGGCGCGATGGCCGACACGCCGGTGCGGATCGCCAACTACCTCGAGGCCGAGGACACGCTGTCGACGCTGCGCGCCGTCCAGGCGCTCGGCGCGCTCGTGGAGCGGCGCCCGGACAGGATCGTCGTGCGGGGCACCGGGTTGCGGCAGGCGCGCGAGCCCGACGGCCCGATCGACGTCGGCAACGCCGGCACGCTCATGCGGCTCCTGCCGGGGTGGCTCGCGGCGCAGGAGGGGTGCGCGTTCACGATCGACGGCGACGCGTCGATCCGCCGGCGCCCGGTCGACCGCATCGCGGCGCCGCTGGCGCTCATGGGCGCCGAGATCACGGCCACGGACGAGCGCTTCCCGCCGTTCACCGTCACGGGCCGCCGGCTGCACGGCATCCGCTACGAGCTGCCGGTCGCCAGCGCACAGGTGAAGTCGTGCATCCTCCTCGCCGCGCTGCTCGCCGAGGGCGCGACGACCGTCGTCGAGCCCGACCTGAGCCGCGACCACACCGAGCGCCTGCTGGTCGCCGCCGGGGCCGGGCTCGCGCGCGATGGGCACGCCGTCACCGTCTCGAGCCTCGACGAGCTCACGCTCCCGGAGGTGCTCACGGTGCCCGCGGACCCCTCGTCGGCCGCGTTCGCGATCGCCGCGGGGATCCTCGTGGACGGCTCGCGGCTCATCATCGAGGGCTGCGGCGTCAACCACACGCGCACCGGGTTCATCACGATCGCCCAGCGGATGGGCGCGATCGTGCTCGGGGACCTGGAGGACCCGCCGGCGGACGGGGTGATTCCGGCCGAGGAGCCCACGAGCGACCTGGACGTCGCGTCGGGGCCGCTGGTGGGGACGGTCGTGGAGCCGCACGAGGTGCCGCTCGCGATCGACGAGCTGCCGCTGATCGGGCTGCTCGGCTGCTTCGCCGACGGCGAGACCGTGGTCACCGGCGCCGAGGAGCTGCGGGTGAAGGAGTCCGACCGGATCGCCGGCGTCGTCGAGGCGCTGAACGACCTGGGCGGCGACGCGGAGGCGACCCCGGACGGGTTCGTCGTGCGCGGCACCGGCGGCCTGCGCGGCGGCACCGTGCGCTCGCGCGGCGACCACCGGATGGCGATGCTCGGGGCCGTCGCCGGCCTGGCGTCGACCGATGGCGTGACCGTCGACGGCATGGAGGCGGCGGCGGTCTCCTATCCTCGCTTCCTGGAGGATCTCGCAACGCTCCGTTAGGACGTCCTTAAGGCGGGGGCGGCATCGTAGGACCCGCACAGGCATGGCCGACCGCGAACCACACAGCAGAACGACCGCTCCGGAGCGTCCCGTCGCCGAGCGCCCGCCCGGCGGGCGCGGCGAGGAGCCGCCGCCCTGGCCGCGCGTGGAGCCCTCCTCCGACGGCCGCGGCAAGCCGCCGGAGAAGAAGCCGATGCTGCCCCGGCAGGGGCGGCGGATGCTCGTGACGATCTTCCTCGCGCTGCTCGCGGTCAACGTCATCTTCGCGCTCGTCACGGGGCGCCCCGACCGGGCCACGCAGGTGCCCTACAGCCCGTTCTTCCTCCAGCAGGTGGACCAGGGCAACGTCAAGGAGATCTCCTCGCAGGAGGAGACGATCGAGGGCACGCTCAAGGAGAAGACCCCGTACAAGGCGGAGGGGGCGAAGGAGAGCAAGGAGGTCGACCACTTCAAGACGCAGGTCCCGACGTTCGTCAACACCGACCAGCTGACGAAGGACCTCGAGGAGCGCGGCGTCGTGCTGAACGCCGAGCCGCCGGACACCGGGCGCAACCCGCTCCTGACCTTCCTGCTCGCGTTCGGGCCGACCATCCTCATCATCGGCGGGCTGATCTGGCTCATGCGGCGCGCCTCCGGCATGGGCGGCGCCGGCGGGCTCGGGGCGTTCACCCGCTCGCGCGCCCGGCTCGCCGAGCCGGGGCAGACGCGCGTCACCTTCGCCGACGTCGCCGGCATCGACGAGGCCGAGGACGAGCTGACGGAGATCGTGGACTTCCTGCGGCGGCCCGAGCGGTACGCCCGCCTGGGCGCCCGGATCCCCCGCGGCGTCCTGCTCTACGGGCCGCCCGGCACCGGCAAGACGCTCCTGGCGCGCGCGGTCGCCGGGGAGGCGAACGTGCCGTTCTTCAGCTCCTCGGCGTCCGAGTTCGTCGAGGCGATCGTGGGCGTCGGCGCCTCACGCGTGCGCGACATGTTCAAGCAGGCCAAGGAGGCCGGCCCGGCGATCATCTTCATCGACGAGCTCGACGCCATCGGCCGCGCGCGCTCGGCGGCCGCAGGCATCAGCGGCGGCAACGACGAGCGCGAGCAGACGCTCAACCAGATCCTGACGGAGATGGACGGGTTCGAGGGCGACTCCGGCGTCATCGTGATCGCCGCGACGAACCGCCCGGACGCGCTGGACTCGGCGCTGCTGCGCCCCGGGCGCTTCGACCGGCGGATCGCCGTGCAGACCCCGGACCGCGTGGGGCGCGAGGCGATCCTGCGCATCCACTCCCGCGGCATGCCCGTCGACGATGCCGTCGACCTCGGGCGGATCGCCGCCTCCACGCCGGGCATGACCGGCGCCGACCTCGCGCTGCTCGTCAACGAGGCGGCGCTGTTCGCCGCGCGCCGCGACCACGAGACGATCCGGCAGGCCGACTTCACCGACGCGATCGAGAAGATCGTCCTCGGGGCCGAGCGGCAGGTCGTCATGTCGCGCGCGGACCGCGAGCGGACCGCCTACCACGAGGCCGGGCACGCGCTCGTCGGCATGCTGACCCCGGGCGCCGACCCCGTCCGCAAGGTCTCGATCATCCCGCGCGGGCAGGCGCTCGGCGTGACGCTGTCCACCCCGGACGCGGACAAGTACGGCTACGAGCGGGCGGAGCTCGTCGGCCGCATCCGCGTCATGCTCGGGGGCCGGGCGGCCGAGAAGGTCGTCTACGGCGAGACCACCACGGGCGCCGAGTCCGACATCCAGCAGCTGACGCGGATCGCGCGCAGCATGGTCGGGCGCTGGGGGATGAGCGACGCGATCGGCGCGGTCGCGGTGTCGCCCGCGGACGGCGCCGGCCCGCTGCTGCCCGGCGTCTCGGAGACCTCCGAGCACACCCAGCGGGTGATGGACGAGGAGGTCCGGCGGATCATCGACCAGGCCGAGCGCGAGACGGTCGAGCTGCTCGAGCGCGAGCGCCCGCGGCTGGAGTCGCTCGCCCAGGCGCTGCTGGAACGCGAGACGCTGGACCAGGACGAGGCATACGCCGCCGCGGGCGTCGAGCCCGTCATGCCCGCCGCACCCCTCGGCTGAGCCGCGACGTCAGGCCGGCGTGCTCGGCGTGGCCTCGAGCTCGTCGATCATGCTCGCCGGACCGGTGACGAGGATCGCCTCGCCGTCGATGTCGTCCATGGCCGGCGGGTTCTCCCGCCAGATCCGGAAGCCGATCATGAGAGCGGTCGTGATGACCGTCGGGATGATGCCGGCGAGGATCAGCGTCTCGCTCGCGCCGAGCGCGGCGGCGAGCGGCCCGGTGAGGGCGAACGAGACGGGCGCGAGCCCGACCGCGACGAACCAGCCGACGCTCATGACCCGGGCGCGCATCTCCCGCGGGACGCGCGTCTGCTCGAGCGCCGACCAGATGACGAGCCCCGTCGTGATGAGCAGGCCGTGGAGGACGCCGAGGACCATGAGCTGCCAGGCCGAGGTGGCCAGGCCGTAGCCGAGCAGCGGGAGCGAGCACATCGACCACACGAGGGCGAGCACGCGCATGAAGCGCTTCGGCAGCCCGCGCTGGCTGACGATGAGGGCCGCCGCCACCGACCCGACGCCGTCGGCGGCGAGCACGAGGCCGAACGTGCCGGCGCCGCCGTCGAGGTCGTTGCGGACGATGTAGGGGAGCAGCACCTGCACCGGCCCCCAGTAGAAGAGCGAGAAGAGCGCCGAGGCGATGAGCGTCACCCAGATCCAGCGCTGGGAGCGCACGTACCTCAGGCCCTCGCGGAGGTCGTCGATGGCGCTCGACGAGCTGGTGCCGTGCCCGCGGGAGGTCGTCCGGATCATGAGGATCATGAGCGCGGAGAACGCGAACGTCCCGGCGTCGATGAGGAAGGCCGTGGCCGGACCCGCGGCGGCGACGATGAAGCCGCCGAGCGCCGGCCCGATGAAGAGGCGGCACGCCTGCCGCGTGGACTCGGTGAGCGCGTTCGCCTCGAGGACGGCATCGCTCGCGTCACCCTCGTCGCCGCCGACGAGGTCCGGGAGGATCGCGCTCATGGCGGGCCCGAAGAACGCCTCGCCGGCGGCGTAGAACAGCACGAGGACCACGAGATGCCAGATCTCCAGCGCCCCCGTGACCGACAGGACGCCGATGGCCACCAGCGCGATCGCCCGCAGCAGGTCCGCGCCGATCATCACCCGGCGGCGGTCGAAGCGGTCGCTGACGACCCCGCCGGTCAGGAGGAACAGCGCGAGGCCCACCGACCACGCCAATCCGACCAGCGCGAGGGCCGACGGCGTGTTCGAGATGTCGTACACCTGCCAGGCGACGGCGACGAGGTAGAGGCCGTCGCCGATGAGCGACACGACGAGCCCGGCCGTGAGGAACGCGAAGTCCCGCTGGCGCAGCGGCCGGAAGATCTTCACGACGCTCTAGCCTCCTGCGGCATGCTCGTCGCCATCGACGGCCCGGCGGGGGCCGGCAAGTCCACGGTCGCCCGCGCCGTCGCCGAGGCGCTCGGCTTCACGTACCTCGACACGGGCGCGATGTACCGGTGCGTGGCGCTCGCGCGTCTGCGCGACCCCGGCGCGGACCCGGCGGCGCTCGTGATCGACGTCGGCGAGACGGTGACGCTCGACGGCGAGGACGTGACGGCGGCGATCCGCGCCGCGGAGGTCACCGAGAACGCCTCGCGCGTCGCAGCCGACCCCGCCGTCCGCACCGCGATGGTCGAGCGCCAGCGTGCACTGATCGCCGAAGGCGACTGGGTCGCCGAGGGACGGGACATCGGCACGGTCGTGGCGCCGGACGCCGAGGTGAAGGTCTTCCTCGACGCCGACCCCGGGGAGCGCGCCCGCCGACGGGCCGCGCAGGCCGGGCGTGACGTCGCCGAGGTCCTGGCCGAGCAGGAGGTGCGGGACGCGCGCGATCGCGGACGTGAGACGTCCCCGCTCGACTGCGCCCCGGACGCGATGCACCTCGACACAACCGGCCTGACCCTACCCGAGGTGGTGGACCGCATCGTCGGGATGACGACGGCCGTCCGCGCGCCCGGAGACGCGCGGTGAGCCGCCCCAAGGTGGCCGTCGTCGGCTACCCGAACGTCGGCAAGTCGAGCCTCGTCAACCGCCTCAGCGGGGGGCGTGAGGCCGTCGTCCACGAACGCGCCGGCATCACCCGCGACCGCAAGGACCTGCCCTGCGAGTGGAACGGGCGCACGTTCACGCTCATCGACACCGGCGGGATGGACTCCCTCGACACGGACCCGATCTCCGGCTCGATCCGCGAGCAGGCCCAGGCGGCCCTCGGCGAGGCCGCCGTCGCGGTGTTCGTCGTCGACGCGCGCGGCGGCCTGCGGCCCGGGGACGAGGAACTCGCGGACATGCTGCGCCGCGTCACCATTCCCGTCGTCGTCGTCGCCAACAAGGTCGACCGGGTGGAGGACGACCACCTGATCGCCGAGTTCCACGGGCTGGGCCTCGGTGAGCCGCTGCCGGTCTCCGCCGCCCAGGGCCTGGGCACGGGGGACCTGCTCGACCGCATCGTCGAGCTGCTGCCGCCGGCGGACGAGGAGGGCGACGAGGACGACGACGACACGATCCGCCTGGCGATCATCGGGCGCCCGAACGTCGGCAAGTCGACCTTCGTCAATCGCGTGCTCGGCGCCGACCGGGTGATCGTCAGCGACGTCGCGGGGACCACCCGCGACGCGATCGACCTGCCCGTCGAGATCGACGGCCGCCGGGTGGTGCTCGTGGACACGGCGGGCATCCGCCGCCAGGCGAAGGTCACCGACAACGTCGAGTACTACACCGTGCTGCGCTCCCAGCGCGCCGTCGAGCGGGCCGACGTGGCCCTCGTGATCTGCGACGCCCGCGACGGCGTCACCTCGCAGGACCTGCGGATCGCCGAACTGGCGATGAAGGAGGGCTGCGCGACGCTCCTGGCGCTGAACAAGTGGGACCTCGCGCCCATGAGCGAGGACGACCTCGACCACGAGCGCGCGAAGGTCAACACGAAGCTGCGGCTGCGCCCGAAGGTCATGACGATCAGCGCCCAGGGCGGACGCAACGTGACCCGGGTGCTCGCGGAGGCGATCACGCTCGGTGACCGCCGCCGCGAGCGCATCCCGACGCCGGGGCTCAACCGCTTCCTCGCCGAGGCGATCGACGCCCGCCAGCCGCCGTCCAAGCAGGGCCACCGGCTCAAGCTGCTCTACCTGGCGCAGATCGAGACCCGCCCGCCGCGGTTCGCGCTCCAGGTCAACAACCGCAACAAGATGACCCGCGACTACGCGTACTACCTCGAGAACCGCCTGCGCGCCCGCTACGGTCTCGACGGCGTGCCCGTGATCATCGACGTGCGCGAGCGCAAGGATCGGCGCAGCGAGCGGTGAGCGGGACGTCGGGCAGGCGGGGCCGGGGGAGGATCGCCGCGGCGCTCGCGGCCGTCTGCGTCCTGGCCGCGGGCTGCGGGGGGGACGAGCGCGAGCCGGCGCTCGGGGCCGCCACGCTCGCGCCGGTGCCCGCCGACGCACTCGTCGTCCTGCACCTGTCGACGGACGGCGCGCGCGGCCCCGTGCGCGTCGGCGGCAAGATCGCTCGGCGCCTGCCCTCGTGGCCGCGGCTGCAGCGCGACCTGCTGCGGCGCGCGTCGGCCCCGGGGTGCGGCCTGGACCTCAAGCGCCGGCCCGGTGACGAACTGACGTTCGCGCTGCTCCCGGCGGCCGGCGGGGCGTCCACGCCGCTGCTGATCACCGACGCGCCGGCAGCGGGCGTCGGCGAGGTGCCGAGCCCGTGCGGCGCGCTCGTCGTGCGCCGCATCGGCGACCTCGTCGCGGTCGGGGAGCCGCGCAGCGTGCTCGCGGCCGCCGACGTCGCCGCCGGCCAGCGGACCGCCCTCGTCGCGACGCCCACCTACCGGCGCGCCGTGGCGGGCCTGCCCGAGGCGCGGGTCCTGGACGCGTACGCCTCGGCGCGCGGCACGCGCGACCTCCTCGCGCCGCTGGGCGGGCTGTACGGCACGCTCGCGGGCATCGTCGACACGCCCGGCCTGCGGGGCGCGGCCGGCGCGCTCGTCCCGCGCGACGACGGCGCGAGCCTCGTCATCCGCCGGATCGCCGCCAGCGATGCGCGGATCCCGGTCTTCCGGCCGACCCTGCAGGAGACCGCGCCCGCCGACACGCTGACCTACGTCGCCTCCGCCGACCTGGGCCCCGCGCTCGAGCGGTTCCTGCTGCTCGCCGAGCCCGGGGCCGGGAGCGCGCCGGCGCCGGCCGTCGAGCGCTTCACCGCGCTCAGCCGCCTGGGCGGGGAGTCGGCGACGGTCGTCGCGCCCGGCGGCGAAGGCCCCGTCACGACGCTGCTGAGCCGCGTCGCCGACCCGGCGCGCGTGCGTGCCGCGATGACCGCGATCGAGCCCGACCTGGCAGCGCTCGTGGGGGCTGCGGGCACGGCGACGTGGACGGATGCCGCACCCGGCGGCGTGCGGGCGCGCACGCTCGCGGACGCCCCGGGCCGCTCGCTGTCCTGGGCGATCGACGGCACCACGCTGATCGTCTCCACGGCGCTCGACGGGATCACCACGATCACGGGCGACGGCCCCCGCCTGCCAGGACGCCCGCGGGTTCGAGGCCGTCACCGGAAACCCCCGAAATCCGATCACCTCGCTAGTCTTTCTCGACCCCAACCAGCTGCTGCGCCTGGGCGCGGACACCGGCATCGGGCCGGCCGGCGCCCTCGAAGGCAGCCGCAGGGACCTCTCGAAGGTCCGTGCGGTCGGAGTCACCACCACCGGCAGCAGCCGCGAGTCCACCGTCGACCTCTCCCTCTGGATCCCATGAGCCAAGACAATTCGTTCCTGTTCACGTCCGAGTCGGTGACCGAGGGTCACCCCGACAAGGTCGCCGACCAGATCTCCGACGGCGTTCTCGACGCCGTCCTCAAGGACGACCCGTACGGTCGCGTCGCCTGCGAGACGCTCGTCAACACCGGCCTCGTGGTCGTGTCCGGCGAGATCTCCACGTCGACGTACGTCGACGTCCAGGAGATCGCGCGCGAGACCATTCGCGGCATCGGCTACATCGACGCCGACCTCGGCTTCTCCGCCGACTCGTGCGCCGTCCTCAACGCGATCGACAAGCAGTCGCCCGACATCGCCCAGGGCGTCGACCAGGCCTTCGAGGCGCGCACCGACCCCAACGACGACGACGAGCTCGACGTCGCCGGTGCCGGCGACCAGGGGATGATGTTCGGCTACGCGAGCAACGAGACGCCCGAGCTCATGCCGCTGCCGATCTCGCTCGCGCACAAGCTCGCCAAGCGGCTCACCGACGTGCGCAAGGACGGCGGGCTCAGCTACCTGCGCCCCGACGGCAAGACCCAGGTCTCCGTGCGCTACGTCGACGGCAGGCCCGTCGGCATCGAGCAGCTGCTGATCTCCAGCCAGCACGCCGAGGGCGCCGAGGGCGCGATCCGCGACGACCTCTGGGAGCACGTCGTCGAGCCGATCCTCCCGAAGGAGCTCTACGACGAGGCCGAGCTGCGCCGCGTCTTCCTCGTGAACCCGACCGGGCGCTTCGTCATCGGCGGCCCCGTCGGCGACGCGGGCCTCACCGGCCGCAAGATCATCGTCGACACGTACGGCGGCATGGCCCGCCACGGCGGCGGCGCCTTCTCCGGCAAGGACCCGTCGAAGGTCGACCGCTCCGCGGCGTACGCGACGCGCTGGGTCGCCAAGAACATCGTCGCCGCCGGGCTCGCCGACCGCGCCGAGGTGCAGGTCGCGTACGCCATCGGCGTGGCGCACCCCGTCTCCGTGATGGTCGAGACGTTCGGCACCGAGAAGATCGGCCGCGGCCGGATCGAGGAACTCGTCGGCGAGCACTTCGACCTGCGCCCCGGCGCCTTCCGCGAGGAGCTCCAGCTCCACCGCCCCATCTACCAGAAGACCGCGGCGTACGGCCACTTCGGCCGTGATGACCATGACTTCACGTGGGAGCGCACGGACAAGGCGGAGGCACTGGCTGAGGCTGCAGGGTTGGCAGCCCCCGCGTCCGCTTAGGCGTCGGTCGCGGATCTCGGGGCGCCTGGCGCGCCCGTCGGGCAGGGGCCGTGCATCGGGTACTGGCCCCACCCGCCGACCACGCCATGCATCCCCGATCTCTCGCTCCGGTCGGGTGGCTGACGATCTCCTCGGTGGTGCCGTCGGCCTGACGCCGGTGGTGCCTGGAGCTGGGTGGTGGCTGTCGGGCTCGCTCGGGTGCGGGCTCCTTGGGCACCTGCTGGGTGATGCAGTGGGGGCCTCCGCCGCCGTAGGCGATGACGTTGGCCGGGACGCCGACGGCGTCGCGGTCGGGGAAGGCGGTGGCGATGGTTGCGAGTGCCTCGTCGTCGCTGGGGTGCAGGCCGAGCGGGACGATGACGACGCCGTTGGCGATGTAGAGGTTCAGGTACGGGACCGAGAGCTCGGTGCCGTCGATCGCGGCGGCGGGAGAAGGCGGGGAGCTCGAGCACCTCGAGCGGTCTGCCGCGGGCGTCGCGGACGCTGCGCAGGACCTCGAGGTTCGCCTGCATCCGCTCGTGGTCCGGGTGGGCGGGGTCGGGCGCGGTCTGGGCGAGCACGACGCCCGGGCGCACGTAGGTCGCGACGCCGTCGACGTGGCCGTCGGTGTCCTGGTCGTCGGCCTGGCCGTAGGGGAGCCAGATGATCGTGTCCACGCCGAGGCGCGCCCGCAGTTCGGCCTCGATCTGCTCGCGGGTCAGGTCCGGGTTGCGGTTGGGATGCAGCAGACACTGCTCGGTCGTGATCAGCGTGCCCTCGCCGTCGACCGTCAGCGCCCCGCCCTCGAGGACCATCGGCGAGCGCTCGCGCGGGATGCCGAGGTGCTCGAGGATCGGTTCGGCGACGGCGGCGTCGCGGTCGTACGGCAGGTACTTGCCGCCCCACGAGTTGAACGTGAAGTGCACGCCGATCCGCGCTCCGGTCTCCTCGACCACGACGATCGGGCCGCTGTCGCGCAGCCACGAGTCGTCCAGGGGCGCCTCGAGCAGGTCGACGCCGCGCGTCAGGCGCCGCCGCGCCGTCGTCGCCTGCTCGGGCGTGACGACCATGAGGACCGGCTCGTAGGCCGCGATGGCGTTCGCGACACCGGCGTACTCGGCCTGCGCCGCCTCCCACGTCGGCCCCCACAGCTCGCGGCGGGTCGGCCACGCCATCAGCGTCGCCGCGTGCGGCTCCCACTCGGCCGGCATGCGCCGAGTGGTGGTCACGGCTACAGCCCGCCGGGGATCTGACCGCCGCCGGGGCGCGCCTCGGCCGCCAGGCGCTGTGCGCGATCGACGGCGGCGGCGACGCCCGTCGGGTCGTTGACGCCGTCGAACGTGAAGTCCGAGTCGTCGGTGCCGGCCGTGTCGAAGTCGACGGCGCCGACCTTGAGCATGCGGTCGATCGGCCGCTGGCGCGTGTTGACGTTCTGGACGCGGTCGATGCGCGTCTGCTGCACCCGGCGCGAGATGATCCCGCGCTGGATGCGCAGGCGCTGGTCGGTGATGGTGAAGCGCACGAACACGCGGCGGATGAAGCCGACGAGCACGGCGATCCCGACGCACACGAGGAACGCGACGATGCCCCAGAAGGGTCCCGCCGCGAGCCACAGGATCGCGCCGACCAGAAGGCCGCCGACGATCCCCTGGAGGTAGAGCGCCATGACCGAGCGCCAGCTCGGGCGCCCGTCGTAGATCACCTGTTCGCCGGGATGCAGTTCGAGTGCCATCGGCGGGAGGCTACCGCCGGGGCGGGACCTACCCTCGGTGGTGTGCCGAGTGTCGCGCGGGTGGAGCCGATCACGACGGCTCGCGTGCTGCGCGGGCCGTTCGACTACGCGCGCCCCGACGGCGTGGGCGTCGGGTCGGTCCTCGTGGTCCCCTTCGGGCGGCGCGACGTTCTCGGCGTCGTCACGGCGGTCGCCGACACGTCCGAGCATGACGTCGTGGCGCCGCGCCGGGTGCTCGAGGCCTCGCTGCCCGCCGACCTCGTCGCGCTGGCGCCGTGGATCGCGGCGGAGTACTGCTCGACGCCGGCCCGCGCGTTGTCCCTGATGCTGCCGCCGAAGGGCGTGCGGGCGCGCACGGCGCTCTACGCCCGCCCGGGCCGGGCGCCCGCGGACGGCGAGCGCCTGACCGCGGCCCAGGCCGCGCTGCTGGCCTCGCTGCCGCGCTTCACGGGCGCTGACACGGCCGCGCTGCGGCGGCTCGAGGGCCGCGGCCTGGCGGCCATCGAGCCCCGCGTGGTGCGCCGCGCGCCCGAGCACACGGCGGTCGGAGCGCGTGCCGGCGCGCGGCCGCCCGAGCTGACCGCCGACCAGCGGGCCGTCCTGGACGACCTGGCGCGCGCCGCGCCCGGTGAGCGGCTGCTCCTGCACGGCGTCACCGGCTCGGGGAAGACCGAGATCTACCTGCACGCGGCCGAGCGCACGCTCGCCGCGGGTCGCACGGTGATGGTGCTCGTCCCCGAGATCGCCCTGACGCCGCAGATCGTCGCCCGCTTCCAGGCGCGCTTCGGCGACACGGTCGCTGTGCTGCACTCGGCGATGGCGCCGGGCGAGCGCTACGACGAGTGGCTGCGGCTGCGCCGCGGCGAGGCGCGGATCTGCGTCGGCCCGCGCTCGGCCGTGTTCGCGCCGATGGACGATCTGGGGCTGATCGTCGTCGACGAGGAGCACGACGCCTCCTACAAGCACGAGGGCGACCCCCGGTACGACGCGCGACACGTCGCCGAGCGCCGCGCGGCTGACCACGGGGCGGTGCTGGTCGCCGGCAGCGCCACGCCGCGGGCGGAGTCGTGGGATCGCCTGCGCCGGATCTCGCTGCCCCGGCGCGTCGACGGCGCACCGATGCCGGCCGTGGAGATCCTCGACCTGCGCGGCGTGCGCGGGGCGCTGCATCCCGCGGCGCACGAGGCGCTGGTGGACGCCCGCAAGGCGATCGTCCTGCTCAACCGCCGCGGCTGGTCGAACTTCCTCACGTGCACGACCTGCGGGCGCGCCTGGGAGTGCCCGGACTGCGACGTGACGCTCGTCCTGCACCGCGCGGGCGCGGTGCTCGCCTGCCATCACTGCGGCCACCGTGAGCCGGTGCCGACGAGCTGCCCCGACTGCGGCTCGACGTCGATCGCCCGGCACGGCACCGGGACCGAGCGGCTCGGAGAGGAGCTGCCGGGACGCGTCTTCCGGCTGGACGGGGACGCCGGCCGGGCGGGCGGGGCCGCGGCCGTGCTCGCCGCGTTCGAGCGCGCCGACCGCGGCATCCTCCTCGGCACCCAGATGGTCGCCAAGGGGCACGACTTCCCCGACGTCGAGCTCGGCGTCGTCGTCGACGCCGACCAGACGCTGCGCTTCCCCGACTTCCGCGCCGAGGAGCGCACGTTCGCGCTCGTCGCCCAGCTCGCCGGACGCGCGGGGCGCGGGGCCGCCGACGGGCGGGTCCTGGTGCAGACGCTCGTCCCCGACGCCGAGCCGATCGTGCGCGCGGCGCGCCACGACGCGCCCGGCTTCCTCGCGGGCGAGCTGGAACGCCGCCGGCTGCTGCGCTACCCGCCGTTCTCGACGCTCGTGCGGGTCGTCTGCGCCGCGGAGGAGGCGGGCGCGCCCGACGCCGCCGCGGGCGCGCTGCGAGCGCGGCTCGACGCTGCGCTGCCGCCGGACGTCGCGAGCGTCCTCGGGCCGGCGCCGCTGTTCCGGCTGCGGGCCAAGCACCGCAGTCAGATCGTGGTGAAGGCGGCCGACCGGGCCCGCGCCGTGACGGCGATCGGCGCCGCGGTCGACGCCCTGGCCGCCGACCGCGAGCACCGCGGCGTCGCCTTCAGCGTCGACGTCGACCCGCAGTAGGCGCGCGACGGGAGGATCGACGGTCGCGGCCGAGTTCTGTACGCATCGCGTACGGACATTGCAGCCGAGCCCCCTGTCTAGACTGAGCCGACCTGATGGCCGAGCACGAACACCCCCACGACGCGGACCTGCTCGAGGCCGACGACGGCGCGCCCGAGGAGCCGCCGCCGCTCGATCCCGAGGTCCTGGCGCGGCGCGAGGCGGCGCTCGCCCAGGTCGTCCAGTTCGGCGATCCGGTCCTGAAGTCCAAGGCGCTGCCGATCACGGCGTTCGACGACGCCCTGAAGGCCGAGATCGAGCGCATGGGCGCGCTGATGGCGGACTCGCTGGGCATCGGCCTCGCGGCGACGCAGGTCGGCCGCCTGCGGCGGCTGCTCGTCTACCGGGTCGAGGGCGAGGGCCCGATCCAGGCGCTGATCAACCCCGAGCTGCAGTGGGCCTCCAAGGAGCAGGAGGTCTTCGAGGAGGGCTGCCTGAGCCTGCGCGGCGTCGCGGTCGACGTCGAGCGCCCGATCCACGTCCGCGTGACGGCGCTGGACGCCGAGGGCGAGCCGCTCCTCATCGAGGCCTCGGGCCTGGAGGCGCGCGTGATCCAGCACGAGATGGACCATCTCGACGGCGTGCTCATCATCGACCGCGCGCCCCGCGACCAGCGGCGCGAGGCGATGCGCACCCTGCGCGAGCGCGACGAAGCCGCGGCGTAGCGGCCGTGGCGCGCACGGTCTACCTCGGCACCAGCGAGTACGCGGCCGCCGTCCTGCGGCTCCTGGCGGGCACGGCGCATCGCCCGCAGCTCGTCGTCACCCGTCCCGACCGGCCCGCCGGACGCGGGCGCCGGCTCACGCCGCCGCCGGTCGCGACGCTCGCCGCCGAGCTCGAGCTGCCGCTCTTCCAGCCCGAGGACGTCAACGATCCGGACGCGAGCGCCCGGATCGCCGCGTCCGCGCCCGACGCCGTGATCGTCTGCGCCTTCGGCGCGCTGATCCGCGAGCCGCTGCTCTCCGCTCACGAGATCCTCAACGTCCACCCGTCGCTGCTGCCGCGCTGGCGCGGCGCGGCGCCGATCGAGCGGGCGATCATGGCCGGGGACGCCGAGACCGGCGTCTCGATCATGCGGCTGACCGCCGGGCTCGACAGCGGCCCCGTCTGCCTGCAGCAGGCCGAGCCGATCCTGCCGGATGACACGTTCGGCTCGCTCGCAGGCCGCCTGGAGGGCCTCGGCGCGATGCTGCTCGTGCGCGCCATGGAGGAGCGCCCGCCGTTCGCCGAGCAGGACGAGACGCTCGTGACGTACGCCGAGAAGCTCACGGCGGAGGACCGCACGCTCGAGCCCGACGGCGCCGGCGGGCGAGCGCGAGCGCGTCGTCCGCGCGCTGGCGCCGCACATCGGCGCGCGCATCGCGCTCGGCGACGGCACGTTCCTCGGGGTCCTCCGCGCGCACGCCGAGGGCGACGCACTCGTGCTCGACGAGGTGCAGCCGCCGGGCGGCCGCCCGATGGCCTTCGCCGACTGGGCGCGCGGGCGGCCCGAGCAGGCTGCGGCGCTCGGCCTCGGCGGCGCGGCCGGATGAGCGTCAGCCCGGCACGCAGAGCGGCGCACACGGTCGTCGTGCGCACGCTGCAGAGCGGCGCGTACGCGGACCGCGCGCTGCACAGCGCCGCACAGGGCCTGGCGCCGCGTGACCGCGCGCTCGCCAAGCGCCTGGCGTTCGGCGCCGTCCAGCGCCGCGGGACGCTCGACTGGATCTGCGACCGCTACGCGAAGGGCAACCTCGACGTGCCCGTCCGCGCCGCGCTGCACCTGGGTCTGGAGCAGCTGCTGTTCCTCGACGGCATCGCCGCCCACGCCGCGATCGACGAGTCCGTCGAGCTGGCCAAGCCGAGCCCCGGGCACCGCCTCGTGAACGCCGTGCTGCGCCGCGTGCAGCGCGAGGGCGTCGAGCTGCCCGCGGACGACCGGCCCGCGGGTGCGGCGATCCGGCACGCCCACCCCGCGTGGCTCACGGAGCTGTGGTGGGACTGGCTCGGTGCCGAGCGCACCGTCGCCCTGCTGCGCGCCGACAACGAGCCCGCCGAGCTGGCCCTGCGCGTCAACCCGCTCGCCGGCGACGTCGACCTGTCCGGCATCCCGGGGACGCGCGAGGGGGAGACGATCGTCGTGGAGGGCGCCTTCGACCTGTTCGCGCATCCGGCGTACGCGGCCGGCGCGATCACCCCGCAGTCGCGTGCGGCCCAGCGCGTCGGGCGGTTCACGGGCGCGCGGCCCGGGGAGCGGGTCCTCGACCTGTGCGCCGCGCCGGGCGGCAAGACGACGCACCTCGCCGCGCTCATGGGCGGCGAGGGTGAGATCGTCGCGGTCGAGCGGCACGAGGGCCGCGCGGCCGCGCTGGAGCGCACGTGCGAGCGCACGCACGCGGCCGGCATCGTGCGCGTCGTGACGGCCGACGCGCGGGCGTTCCGCGACGAGGCGGGGTTCGACCGCGTGCTGCTGGACCCGCCGTGCAGCGGGCTCGGGACGCTCCAGGCGCACCCGGACCTGCGCTGGCGCGTGCAGCCGGACGACCTCCCGCGGCTGGCAGCCGAACAGGACGCGCTGCTGGAGGCCGCCCGCGCGAACCTGCGGCCCGGCGGCACGCTCGTCTACGCCGTCTGCACGCTCAACCCGGGGGAGGAACGCCTGCAGAGCGAGGACCACTGGCGCACGCTGCCCTCGGAGGACCGCACCGACGGGTTCTTCGCCGCCCGCGCGATCGCCTGACCCGCGTTCGACCCCGGGCGCGCCGCGCGCCCGCCGATCTCGCCGGTAGCCTCGTGCCGATGGGGGATCGTGAGATCGAGGTCGGGCTGCGGTGCCCCTCCTGCCGGGAGCCGTGGCTGCGCCCGTCATCGGTCCCCGGCCGCTACCGCTGCGTGAACTGCCTGCACCGGTTCGAGCTGCGCTCGGTCTGCCCGGGCTGCGGCGAGCACCAGACGATCGTGCGCATGGCGAGTACGGCGACGACCGAGTGCGGCCACTGCGGGTCGTCGATGCTCGTCGAGGTGTGAGGTACGGCCCCCCGGCAGGACGGGTCGGCGAAGCCGAGCCGATCGATCTCCGGCACAATCCGCCTGATGCCGCCGATCGAGGTCGCCCCCTCCATCCTCGCCGCCGACCACGGGCGCCTGCGTGAGCAGGTCGAGCTCGTCCGCGGAGCAGGCGCCCGGGTCATCCACGTCGACGTCATGGACGGGCACTTCGTGCCGCCGCTGGCGCTCGGTCCGGGCGCGGTCAGCGCGCTGCGCGACCTCGACCTGCACCTCGACGTGCACCTCATGGTGGACCGGCCGGAGCGCACGCAGATCGCCGCGTTCGCGCAGGCCGGCGCCGACACCATCACCGTGCACGCCGAGGCCACGCCGCACGTGGACTACGCGCTGTCGGCGATCCGCGACGCGGGCTGCCGCGCCGGCCTGGCGGTCACGCCCTCGACGCCGCTCGACGTCTTCCGCGAGGTCACGGTCGACCTGGCGCTCGTGATGTCCGTCAATCCGGGTTGGGGCGGCCAGGCGTTCATCCCCGCCGCGCTCGGGAAGATCGCCCGCCTGCGCGAGCTGCTGGGTCCCGACGTGCCGATCGAGGTGGACGGCGGCATCGACGAGGCGACGGCCGGGCCCGCCGCGGCCGCGGGTGCCACCCTGCTCGTCGCCGGCACGGCGATCTTCGGGACCGGCGATCCGGCGGCCGCGTTCACGCGGATCGCGGCGAGCGCCGCCGCCCTGTCCGCCTGAGGACGGGCGCCCGGAACGCCCCGCGGGCGCCGGTTCGCCCGTCGGGCCGATCTGACACGCTGCGGGCCATGGCCATCGTCTCCGCCACCAATGTCACGCGGGTCTTCGGGGAGGGCGAGGCGGAGGTCCGTGCGCTCGACGACGTCACCGTGGATTTCCCGCAGGGCCGCCTCACCGCGATCATGGGCCCCTCGGGCTCCGGCAAGTCGACGCTCATGCACATCCTCGCGGGGCTCGACCAGCCGACGAGCGGCACCGTGACGCTCGACGGCGTCGAGATCAGCGCGCTCGAGGACAAGGCGCTGACGCAGCTGCGGCGCGAGAAGGTCGGGTTCATCTTCCAGTCCTTCAACCTGCTGCCGGTCCTCACGGCGCGCGAGAACATCGAGCTGCCGCTGTCGATCGCGGGCGCCTCGCCGGACGGCGACTGGGTCGAGAAGGTCATCGACACGGTCGCGATCCGCGATCGGCTGACGCACCGCCCGAGCGAGCTCTCCGGCGGCCAGCAGCAACGGGTCGCGGTCGCGCGCGCGCTCTCGACGCGCCCGGCGGTCGTCTTCGCCGACGAGCCGACGGGCAACCTGGACTCGAAGTCCGGCCACGACGTGCTCGACCTCCTGCGGCGGTCCGTCGACGACTTCGGCCAGACGATCGTCATGGTCACGCACGACGCGAACGCGGCCTCCGTCGCCGACCGGCTGCTGCTCCTGCAGGACGGCCACATCGTGCACGACGGTGAGGCCGGGACCGCCGACGACGTCTACGAGCTGATGAAGGGCCTCGGAGGCTGAGCGGATGCGCCGTGTCCTCGATCCGCGGACTGGCGGCCCGTCGTCTGCGCCTGGCGCTGACGCTGCTCGCGGTCGCCCTCGGCGTGTCGCTGATCACGGCGACGTACGTCTTCACCGACACGATCAACACGAGCTTCGACAAGATCTTCCAGGAGACGAACAAGGGCACCGACGCGGCGATCACGCCGAAGAAGTTCATCGACACGACGAACGAGGGCGGCACCGCGCCGACGATCCCGGAGTCCGTCCTGCGACAGGTCCGGGCCAACCCGGACGTCGACATCGCGCAGGGCTCCGTCTTCGACACGGCGACGATCCTGGGCAAGGACGGCGAGCGGATCGGCGCGGGCGGCGCCCCGAACTTCGTCAGCTCGACCGCGCAGTACCCGCGCTTCGAGGGCGCCACGGTCACCGAGGGCCGCTTCCCGCGGACCGCCGACGAGGCGGTGATCGACGTCGGCACCTCGAAGAAGGAGGGCTTCAAGGTCGGCGACCGCATCACCGTGCAGGGCGCCGCGCCGCGCAAGGACTACGTCATCGTCGGGCTGACGCAGCTCGCGGGCGTCGACTCGTTCGGCGGTGCGACCGTCGTCGGCCTGATCCTGCCCGAAGCCCTGCGCATACTCGGCAAGCCCGGGTTCGACTCGATCAACGCGGCCGCGCGCGAGGGCGTCACCCCGGACCAGCTCGTGGCGTCGCTGAAGCGCGAGCTTCCGGCCGCGAAGTACAACGTGCGCACGGGGGAGGAGGAGGCGCGGTCCCAGTCGCAGGAGATCTCCGACAACCTCGGGTTCCTCAAGACGTTCCTGCTGATCTTCGGCTTCGTGTCGCTGTTCGTCGGCGCGTTCATCATCTTCAACTCGTTCTCGATCACCGTCGCCCAGCGCACGCGTGAGCTGGGGCTGCTGCGGGCGATGGGCGCCTCGCGCCGACAGGTGCTGACGAGCGTGCTCACCGAGGGCGTGCTGCTCGGCATCGTCGGGTCGCTGCTCGGCCTGCTGCTGGGCTTCGCGCTCGCGCCGGGCATCAAGGCGCTGTTCGTCGCGGTCGGCGTGGACCTGCCGGCCAACGGCCTCGTCATCGAGCCGCGGACGATCGTGGTCCCGGTCGTCGTGGGCACGCTCGTCGCCGCGCTCTCCAGCCTGGCGCCCGCGATCCGCGCCACGCGGGTCCCGCCGATGGCGGCGCTGCGCGAGGCCGAGGCGCCGACGGTCGGCCACGTGAACCGCCGCCTGACCATCGTCGCCGGCGTGCTGCTGGCGGCGGGCGTCGTGCTCATCGCACTCGGCCTGTTCGCCGGGGGCTCGACGAACGCGACGCTGCTGAAGCTCGGCGCCGGGACGATCCTGACGTTCATCGGGGTCGCACTGCTGAGCCCGTACCTCGTCGGCCCGATGTCCTCGGTGATCGGCTGGCCCATCGAGCGGATCGCGGGCTTCCCCGGACGGCTCGCACGCGAGAACGCCATGCGCCAGCCGGGCCGGACCGCCGCGACCGCGGCGGCGCTCATGGTCGGCGTCGCGCTCGTGACGTTCGCCTCCGTGTTCGCCGCCGGCGTCGCCGCGACGATCGACGGGGCCGTCAAGGACAACTTCAAGGGCGACTTCTTCGTCTCCAACACCGACGGCTTCTCACCGTTCTCCGCCCAGGTGCTCGCCGGCGTCGCCGGGCTCGAGGGCGTCGACAAGGTCAGCGCGATCCGCTTCTCCAAGGCCCGCGTCAAGGGGATCTCCGGGGAGACCGCGGTGTCCGGCATCGATCCCGCGACCCTGCCGGAGCTGTACCGGCTGCAGGTGAAGGAGGGGCCGCAGGACGCGGTCTCCCGGCTCGGTGCGAACGGCGGAGCCATCGTCAAGAAGGACTTCGCCGACGACGAGGGCCTGAAGGTCGGCGACACGCTGCGGCTCACGACTCCGACCCGCGCGAAGCTCGAGCTCCCGATCACCGGGGTGGTCAAGGACGACGGCGGCCTCATCGCCGACGTCGCCGTCCCGCTGGCACTCCTGGAGCGCTCGTTCGACGAGCGCAAGGACGCCTTCGGGCTGGTCGGTGTGACCCCCGGCGCGGACGAGAAGACCGTCCAGGACCGCATCGACGCCCTGTTCACGGCGAAGTTCCCCGAGGGCAAGGTCCAGACCGCCCAGGAGTTCATCGACTCGCAGACGGCGCAGGTCAATCAGCTGCTCGGCCTCATCTACGCGCTGCTCTCGCTGGCCGTGATCATCTCGCTGTTCGGGATCGTCAACACGCTCGTGCTGTCGATCAGCGAGCGCACGCGCGAGATCGGGATGCTGCGGGCGGTCGGCGCCTCACGCCGTCAGGTCCGGCGGATCGTGCGCTGGGAGGCCGTGATCACGGCGCTGATCGGCGGGATCCTCGGGTGCCTGGTCGGGCTCGGGCTCGCGGTCCTGTTCATCCAGCCGCTCGACGGCTTCCGCCTCGCGATCCCGTTCGGGCAGATCGTCGTCCTGATCCTCCTCGCGGGCATCGCCGGCGTCCTCGCGGCGGTCTGGCCGGCGCGCCGCGCCGCGAAGCTCGACGTGCTGAAGGCGCTGGCCTGGGAGTGAGGGCGGCGCCCGGCCGCGAGGTTCGGGTTCACCACCACAGGCGGGGGCAATACGAGATCTCGGCGGCCCACCGTTGCGAGGTGCCGGTTCGCCACCGCGGGCGGGGTACGACTCCGATCTCGGTCACGGCGCCGCAGCGCCGCGGCGATACAGCCCGTACAGCAGCAGGCACAGCAGCGCCGAGGCGCCCGCGTAGCCGACCTCCGCCCTCAGCAGCACGTCGTCGACCACGGGCACCGCCACCCAGACGACGAACAGCGCCGCGACGATGAGCCACAGCGCGCAGGCGGCGGCCGCCTGCCCGCGCGCGAGCGCCGCCTGGTTGAGCGTGCCCGCGATGAGGTGCAGGCCCATGCCGACCCCGACGATGGCGAGGCCGACACGCCCGAACTCCGTGTCGTCGCCGAAGACGACCTCCATCACCCACGGGCCGATCAGCAGCAGGCCGAGCGCGACCGCCGCCGCGAACGCCGCGATCGCCGCGACCGTGACGCGGATCGCACGGGAGAATTCGGCGGCGCCCTCCGTCGCCTCGAGCCCCGCCAGGTGCGGGAGCAGCGACGTCTGGACCGCCTGGAAGAGCTGCAGCGGCGCGCGCGTGATCAGCAGCGCGTTGAAGACCGCGCCCGCCACGGCGGCGCTGGAGACCGCGTCCGCGACGATGACGCCCGCATTCAGCAGCGTCTGCTCCCCGAGCTGGATGCCGGCGACCGCGAACGCGAATCCCGCGCCCGCGCGCATGGTCATCGACGGGTCGGGCTCCGGGGCCTGCGCGTCCAGGCGCCGGTGCCGCGCGATGGCCCACGGGATGACGAGCAGCGAGGCGAGCGGCGCGGCGAGGATGCCCAGCGCGACCGCCGTCTGGCCGCTCGCGATCCCGACCGCCACCGCGACCGGGAAGCAGAAGCGCGAGATCGACTCGAACAGCACCAGCCCGCCGTAGAGCGCGAACCACTGGTGGCCCGCGAAGTAGCCGCGGGCGAAGTAGCTCGCCGCGTAGGCGAGCGCGGCGCCCACGAAGATCCAGTAGAGCGAGGCCGACCCGCCGAACAGGTCCTCCAGCTGCGGGCGCAGGGCCAGCGCGACGATGAGGAACAGGGCGGCGAAGCCCGACTGGATGCGCAGCGGCACCCGCAGCGGGTGCCCGGTGTGCAGTCCGCGCGCGCGGCGTTCGGCGATCGAGCGCGACAGCAGCTGCTCGACGGGCCGGTAGATCACCGAGATGACGACGAACAGGACCGACCACAGCAACGCGATCTGGCCGTACAGCTCCGCGTTCAGGACATGCGAGGAGACCGCGAAGTACGCGAACGAGAACAGCCCGGTCGCCGCGATCCCGATCGACAGGATCCGCGCGCCGCTGCCATAGGACGATGGCGGCTCCCCGCCGGGGGTCGCGTCCTCGAGCTCGGCGGCGGCGTCAGTCACCGACGCGCACGAGGCACATCGTCCACGGGAACGGCTGCCGCAGCTCGACGACCTCGCCGTACTGCGAGAGCAGCCGCTTGAACGCCCCGCTGGACCAGTGGTTCACGTGGCCGGGCGTGTTGCCCATCGTCTTCCAGTAGGCGCCGCGGGCGACGTTCGTCGCGCGCCACAGCGGCTCGCGGGGGACCGACACGAGGATCCACTGCTTCGCGCAGCGCTGCATCTCGCAGAGCGTGTCCTCGGGGTCCGGGACGTGCTCGAGCACCTCGATCGCCGTGGCCATGTCGAACTCGTCGTCGGCGAACGGCATGTTCTCGGCCTTCATGACGCGGTACTCGAGGTTCTCCCGGGTGCGCGTCTTCCACTGCTCGTGGAGCAGCGGGTCGTCGAGGTCGATCCCGACGATGCGCCCGTCGCCCAGGCGCTCGGCCCACTCGTAGGTGAGGACGCCCTCGCCGCAGCCGACGTCGAGGATCGACGTCGGCGACGCCAGCCCCCACAGCTCGTCGAGGTTGCGGTGGAACTCCGTCATGAGACGACGAACGACGGGGTTGGACGAGCCGTACTTGTCGTACGTGTTGCCGGTGACGGTGCCCTCGGGGTCCACCGTGACGTTGGTGCTCACAGCCGAACGGCCTCCTGCTCCTGGGTGGACTGGCGTTGCTCCTCGGGCGTCGGCGCGCTCCGGGCGCCGGTGGTCGGGGCCTGGCCGGTCGTCGCGGCGCCCGGCTCGTAGTGGGACGGCGGGACGTCCAGCTGCAGCTCGATCCGGCGCACCTTCTCGAACACCCGCTGGGTCATGATCCGCTGGCCGGCGAGGAGGTCGCCGATGACGCCGAGCGCGGCCATCACGACCGCGGCGTTGAAGAGGACCGCGCCGAAGATCAGCGACTGCACGTGGCCGGCGCCGTCGCCCTGGACCCAGGCGACGAAGAACCGCAGCCACGGCACCGCCGCGAGCACGATGAGGATCGCCGCGAGCGTCGTGAAGACGCGCATCGGCTCGTACTGCGCGTAGATGCGGAAGATCGAGACGCTGTTGCGGCGCACGTACGCCCACATCGACGGGAACAGCCGCGACTCGCGCGTCTTCTCGTTCGTCGAGATCGGGACGTCGTCGATGGCGACGAGCAGCTTGCCGGCCTGGATGATCGTCTCGAGCGTGTAGGTGAACTTCGAGACGACCGCCATCTGGATCGCCGCCTCGCGGTTGTAGGCGCGGAAGCCGGAGGTCGTGTCGGGCACCGTGGTGCCCGAGGCCTGGCGCACGACCCAGGAGCCCAGGTGCTGCAGCCGCACCTTCAGACGCGAGAAGTGGGGGATCGTGTCGACCTGGCGGTCGCCGACGACCATGTCGGCGCGCCCCTCGACGATCGGCGCCACGAGCTTCGGGATGTCACCGCCGAAGTACTGGTTGTCGGCGTCGGTGTTGACGATCACGTCGGCGCCGAGCTTCAGGCACGCGTCGAGGCCCGCCTGGAAGCCGGCGGCGAGGCCCTTGTTGTTCGTCAGGCGGACGATGTGGTCGACGCCGTTCTCGATCGCGACCTCGATCGTGCGGTCGGTCGAGCCGTCGTCGATCACGAGCCACTCGACGGTCGAAAAGCCCTGCACCTCGCGCGGAAGGTCCGCGAGCGTGGCGGGCAGGGTCGCCTCCTCGTTGAGGCACGGGATCTGGATGATGAGCTTCATGCGCGCGAATCAGAGTACGCGGCCCGGTGGCGGCTGGTTACGGCACGCGGTCGACCGCGGGTGGTGCCGTACACTCGCGCGCTCAGTATGCCTGACGAACGGGCGGCACGTCCGAACACCGGCCCGCCCGTTCCCTTCGCGCGGATCCGCGCCTGGAACTGGCCGGGAATCCTCCTCGGCGCCCTCATCCTGGGGACGATCGCCGGCACCCTCGCCTACCCGACGTACTCGAACTACGACTCGACGTACTCGCTGGTGTGGGGCCGGGAGCTGCTGAACGGGGACCTGCCCTCGTTCGACTCCTACCGCGCGCCGACGCAGCATCCGCTCGCCGTCGTCTTCGGGGCGGTCATGGCCCTGTTCGGCTACTGGGGCGACCGGCTGCTGGTCTTCGCGACGCTCGCGAGCTTCGTCGTCCTCGTCGCCGGTCTCTACCGCCTCGGGCGTACGACCTTCACGACGCTCATCGGGCTCATCGCCGCCGTCATCATCTGCACCCGCTTCGACTTCCCGTTCCTGGCGGCGCGCGGCTACGTCGACATCCCGTACCTCGCGCTGATCATCTGGGCCGCCGTGCTGGAGGCGGCGCGGCCCCGGCGCGGCCGCGCGGTCCTGGGCCTGCTCCTGCTCGCCGGCCTGCTGCGCCCGGAGGCCTGGGTGCTCAGCGGCGTCTACTGGCTCTGGCTCTTCCCGAAGGCGAGCTGGCGCGAGCGCGTGGAGGACGCGCTGATCGTCGCCGCGGCCCCCCTGATCTGGGCCGGGACGGACTGGGTCGTCACCGGGGACCCGCTGTTCTCGCATACCCACACGAGCGGCCTCGCCGAGGAGCTCGGGCGCAACAAGGGCCTGAGTGAGGTCCCCACGGCGATGGTCAGCTTCCTCAAGGCGCTCGTGAAGTTCCCCGTGGCCGTCGCCGGGCTCGTCGGCCTCGGCCTGGCGACCTGGCTCGCCCCGACGCGCGTGCGCGTCCCGCTGGCGCTGCTCCTCGTGGGCCTCGGCACCTTCGTGCTCGTCGGCGCGGCCGGGCTGTCGGTGATCAACCGCTACCTCCTCGTCCCGTCGCTCATGGTCATGGTGTTCGCCGCCGTGGCCGTCGGCGGCTGGACGATGCTCGAGCACGGGCGCGCGCGCACCGCGTGGACGGTCCTCGCCGCCCTCGGCGTCGCGTTCGCGCTCGTCTGGACGCTGCTGCGCGTCGACCTCGCGCGCCTGGGGAACGAGCTGACGCTCCGCGGCGACGCGCGGGTCGGGCTCAAGACGCTCCTCGACGATCCGCAGGTCCGCGCGGCCGCCCGCTGCGGGCCGGTCCTGGTGCCCAACCACCGGCTCATCCCGGACGTGCGCTGGATCATGGACCTGCCCGAGGACCGCGTCGTCGCCCGCAGCGACGAGGCCGCCTCCGCGAAGGTGCGCACCGGCGTGGCGATCCTGCCCGCGCGGCGCTCGATCCTCCTGCGCAACGGCCTGGACCCGGTGGACGACAGCCCGCGCGACACCGCCAACGTCCTCCCGCCCGCGGGCTACGTGCGCATCGCCGGAACCGCGTTCTACGCGGCCTACGCCCGCTGCCCCTGACCCGGGAGGACGGTCGCCGCGTCGTATCCTCCGTGGCGGTGCCCGCGAACGCCGACGACCAGGATCTCCTGGACCGCGCGATCGAGCTCGGTCGCCGCGGGCTGGGCAGCGGTGAGCCCCAATCCGCTCGTCGGCGCGGTGATCGCCCGCGACGGCGCGGTTCTCGGCGAGGGCTGGCACGACGCGCTACGGCGGGCTGCACGCCGAGGCGGCCGCGATCGCCGCCGCCGGCGGGGACGGACCTCCACGGGGCGACCCTCTACGTCTCGCTCGAGCCGTGCTGCCACCAGGGGCGCCAGCCGCCCTGCACCGACGCGATCGTCGCAGGCCGGGATCGCGCGGGTCGTCGTCGCCAGCGACGACCCGACCGAGAAGGCCAGCGGACCGCGGGCTGGGCATCCTGCGCGACGAAGGGGTCGAGGTCGTGGTCGCCAACGGGCGACCAGGCGCCGCGGGCGCGCGGCTCGAGAACCAGGCCTTCCGCAAGCACGCCCGCACCGGACGCCCGTGGGTGCTCTTCAAGTCGGCGATGAGCCTCGACGGCAAGGTCGCCACGCGCGACGGCGACTCGAAGTGGATCTCGGGCGAGGAGAGCCGTGAGCTCGCGCATCACTGGCGCGCCGAGGTCGACGCCGTCGTCGTCGGCATCGGCACCGCGCTCGCCGACGACCCGCGGCTCACCGCCGGCGTGCCGGGCGTCGAGCGCCAGCCGCGCCGCGTCGTCTTCGACTCCACCGCGCGCCTGCCCGCTCGACTCCCAGCTCGTCCGCGACGCCTCCGAGATCCCGCTGACCGTCATCGTCTCGCGCGCCGCCCGCCGCGTCGGCCACCGAGACGCTGGAGATGGCCGGCGCGAGGTGATCACCGCCACCGGCGAGAACGAGCCGGCGCGCGTCGCCGACGCGCTCGACCAGCTCGGGCGAGCTCGATCTGCCCGTCACCGCGCTGATGCTCGAGGGCGGGCCGCACCTCGGCGGGCGCGTTCTTCGACGCCGGCGAGATCGACGAGGCACGGCTGTTCATCGCCCCGATGCTGCTCGGCGGCGCGCAGCGCCCGCGACCCGCTCGAAGGCGAGGGCGTCGCGAAGATCGCCGACGCGATGCGGGCGATCGCGCTCGAAGCCGAGCCGTCGGGGGACGACATCCTGATCACCGCCCGACTGCGGGAGTGGTGAGCATGTTCACCGGGCTCGTCGAGGACCGGGGCGCCATCGCCGGCATCGAGACGACCGGCGACGGCGCGCGGCTGCACGTCACCACGCGCCTGGCCGCCGACGTCGCCGAAGGGGACTCCGTCGCCGTCAACGGGGTGTGCCTGACCGCCACCGCGATCGCGGACGGCGGCTTCGCCGCCGACGCGATGCACGAGACGCTGCGGCGCTCCTCGCTGGGCGACCTCGAAGTCGGCTCGGCCGGTGAACCTCGAGCTCGCGCTGCGTGCCGACGCCCGGCTCGGCGGCCACATCATGCAGGGCCACGTCGACGGCGACCGGCACCGTCGCCGCGGTCACGGGCGACGGATTCGCCCGCGTGGTGACCGTCGCCGCCGCGCCCGAGCTCCTGCGCTACATCGTCGAGAAGGGCTCCATCGCCGTGGACGGGGTGTCGCCTGACCGTCTCCCGCGTCGACGCCGGCGGCTTCGACGTCTCACTCATCCCCGAGACGCTGGAGCGCACGACGCTCGGCGACGCGGCACCCGGACGGACCGTCAACCTGGAGGTCGACATCGTGGCCAAGTACGTCGAGAAGCTCGTCGGGCACACCGCGGACGGCGCGCGATGAACGTTCCCGCCCGCGAGGAGATCCGCTTCGCCACGATCGAGGAGGCGCTCGAGGACATCGCCGCCGGCCGATGGTCGTCGTCGTCGACGACGAGGACCGCGAGAACGAGGGCGACCTCGTGATGGCGGCCGAGTTCGTGACGCCCGAGGCGATCAACTTCATGGCGATGCACGCGCGCGGGCTGGATCTGCCTCGCGCTCACCGCCCGAGCGCTGCGACGAGCTCGGCCTCGAGCTCATGACGGCCAAGAACGAGACGCCGCTACGAGACGCCGTTCACGGTCACGATCGAGGCCGCGCGAGGGCGTCACCACCGGCATCAGCGCCGCCGACCGCGCCCACACCATCCAGGTCGCCGTCGACCCCGCCAACGGGCCCGACGCGATCGTCAAGGGCGGCCACGTCTTCCCGCTCAAGGCCAAGGCCGGCGGCGTGCTCGAGCGCACCGGCCACACCGAGGCCAGCGTCGACCTCGCGCGCCTCGCCGGGCTGCAGCCCGGCCGGCGTCATCTGCGAGGTCATGAACGAGGACGGGTCGATGGCCCGCGTCGACGACCTCACCGCCTACTGCGCACGAGCACGGGCTGAAGATGATCACGATCGCCGACCTGATCGCCTACCGGCGCAAGCACGAGAAGCTCGTCGAGCGCGTCGTCTCGACGTCGATGCCGACCGCGTTCGGCGACTTCACCGTCGTCGGCTACCGCTCGCTCGTCGACGACAAGCACCACGTCGCAATGGTCAAGGGCGACGTCGACGGGCAAGCAGGACGTGCTCGTCCGCGTGCACTCCGAATGCCTCACCGGCGACGTCTTCCACTCGCTGCGCTGCGACTGCGGCGAGCAGCTCGAGGCGGCGCTCGCGCAGATCGAGACGAGCGGCGAGGGCGTGCTGCTCTACCTCAGCCAGGAGGGCCGCGGCATCGGGCTGCTGAACAAGCTCAAGGCCTACAAGCTCCAGGAGGAGGGCTACGACACCGTCGAGGCCAACCTCAAGCTCGGCCTGCCCGCCGACCTGCGCGACTACGGGATCGGCGCCCAGATCCTCGTCGACCTCGGGCTCACCTCGCATCCGGATCCTCACCAACAACCCGAAGAAGATCCGCGGGCTCGAGGGCTACGGGCTCTCGGTCACCGCGCAGATCCCGATCGAGCACCCGCCCAACGTCCACAACGAGGCGTACATGCGCACCAAGCGCGAGCGGATGGGCCACATCCTCCACCACCAGGGGCTCAACCTCGACGAGGAGATGCTGCACGCCGAGCGCGAGCAGGACCGGCGCGGAGGGGACGGGACATGAGCGACGGGCCGCGGACGGCGATCGTCGTGGGGCGCTTCTACGCCGACCTCGCGCGAGCGGCTCGTCGCCGGCGCGCAGGCCGCGCTCGCCGAGCGCCGGAGCGCCGCCCGCCGACGTGCACGACGTCCCCGGCGCCTTCGAGCTGCCGATGGCCGCCAAGCTCTGCGCCGAGAGCGGGCGCTACGACGGCGGTCATCTGCCTCGGCGCGGTCATCCGCGGGGAGACCGACCACTACGACTACGTCTGCGCCGAAGCCGCCCGCGGCATCCAGGACGTGCAGCTGCGGACCGGGATCCCCACGGCCTTCGGCGTGCTCACCGTCGACACCATGGACCAGGCGCTCGCCCGCTCCGGCGGCGACACCCGCGACTCCGGCCGGCACGCCGCCGACGCGGTGCTGCGCGCTGCATCGCCATCCGCGAGCGCCTCGCGGCCGGCTGACCGCCGGAGGCGTAGGATTCCCGTATGGGACGCGAACAGGCCGCATTCCTTCTCGTCGGCGTCTCGCACGTCCTCGGAGCCGTCCTGCTGCATCTGGATGCTGACCCGCGCCGGCGGCGCCGCACCCGGCCGCGGGTTCTGGTTCGGACCCGACCGGGACGACGACCCTCGCCCGCCGCAGGACGACCCCATCGCCCCCGGCGGCGCGGCGCTCCCGCTGCCGCACGCGCAGGCCAGCGACGTCCGGCTCCGCGGTCCCGGCCGCCTCGCCGACGCCCGCCCGCTCCCCGCGCGGCGTCCCGAGCACGCGCCCGAGCCCGCCCGCACGCCCGACCGCACCTGACGGCCGCGCCGCGAACACGCCGCTACACTCGACGGCCTTATGGCAAAGGTGTGTCACAGCTGCGGCAAGGGACCGGCGTTCGGAAACAGCCGCAGCCACTCGATGGTCGCGACCCGGCGGCGCTTCAACCCGAACCTCCAGAAGGTCCGGATCCTCGAGGCCGGCGCGCCCAAGCGCGCCTACGTCTGCACCCGCTGCCTCAAGGCCGGAAAGATTCACGAAGGCCGTCTAGCGTGCGACGGGCGCCTCGCGGCGCCTGAGCCCACGCTGAGGCGGGGCGATGGCCGTCCGGCCTATCGCCCCGCACATCCTGGCCTCATGCATCCGCGATCCGCCCATCGGGTGCCGGTTCGCGATCTCCCCGTCTCCCGGTTCCTCCGGTTCTCGTACTAGCCTGACCCTTCGTGGCTGACGCCTCTCCAAGCCTCGTGCGCTTCCGGGCCGCCCTCCAGGGCGCGCTGGCGCACCTGGAGGCCCGGCGGCAGGAGGTCAACGACCTGAACGTGTTCCCGGTCGCCGACGGCGACACGGGCGACAACATGGTCCTGACGCTGCAGGCGTGCCTGGCGGAGGTCGACCGGCTGGCGGAGGCGAGCGGGGACCGGCCGCTGGACGACATCGGGCGCGTGGAGATCGTGGACTCGGTCGCCCGGGCGGCGCTGCTCGGCGCCCGCGGCAACAGCGGCGTCATCCTCTCGCAGCTCATCCGCGGGGCCGCCGAGGAGCTGATCTCGCGGCCGGGTGAGCTGATCGACCCCGCGCTCGTGGGGGCCGCCATGGCGCGCGGCGCCCAGCGGGCCTACGCGTCGGTCCGCAGGCCCGCCGAGGGCACGATCCTCACCGTGATGCGCGACATGGCGGCCTCGGTCGCCAGCGAGATCGCCCACGGCGACTGGCGCCTGCCCGCGGACGCCGCGCCCGAGGAGCAGGACCGGCGGATCGCCGAGCTGCTCGCGCGCGCCGTGGTGGCGGGCGAGGAGTCCGTGCGCCGCGGCCCCGACCTGCTGCCCGCCCTGAAGGAGGCGGGTGTCGTCGACGCGGGCGGCTACGGCGTGGTCATCGTCTTCGCCGGCTGCGTCGCCGCCCTGCGCGGCGACGAGGCGCCGCACGTCGAGCACCACCGCGCGCCGGCCCGCGTCACGCATCCCGAGCACGAATCCTCGACGTACCGGTACTGCACGAACTTCGCCGTCACCGCGGCCGCGGGGGTCGAGCTGGAGGATCCCCCGGCGTACATCGCGAGCCTGGAGGAGATCGGCGACTCGGTGCTCGTCGTCGGCGACCACGTCACGCTGCGCGTGCACGTCCACACCGACGACCCGCAGACCGCGACGGGGATCTTCGACGGGCTCGGCGAGGTCTCGCGGCTGGACGTCGCGGACATGCGCACCCAGGTCGCCGACCGCGACCGGCGGCTCGCCGGCCCGGCCGCCGCCGACGGCCGGCGCTGCGGCGCGCTGGCGATCGTCTCCGGCCCCGGGCTGGCGGCGCTCTACCACTCACTCGGCTGCGACACGCTCGACGGCGGCGCGACGATGAACCCCTCGACGTACGAGATCCTCGCGGGGATCCACACCGTCGCCGCCGAGGAGGTCGTCGTCCTGGTCAACAGCGGCAACATCCTGATGGCGGCCCAGGCGGCGGCGGAGATCTCCGACAAGACCGTCGCGGTCGTCGCGTCGGGCGAGCAGCAGGCGGGCCTGGTCGCGGCCGTGTCGCTGCTCACCGATCGCTCGGCCGCCGAGAACGCCGCCGCGATGGAGGCGGGGCTCGCCGCGCTGCGGACCGGCCAGGTGGCGCCCGCGGCGCGCGCCGACGCGCAGGGACGCTTCGCGGTCGGCGACGCCGTCGGGTACGTCGGCGACGACCTCGTCGCCTGGGGCGACCCGCAGCAGACGCTGCGCACCGTGCTCGACCACCTCGCGCGGGAGGCGGAGCTCGTGACCGTCATCCGCGGCGAGGGCGCGCCCCTCGGTGACGAGGCGATCGCCGCGCTGGCGCCCGCGGGCGTCGAGCTGGAGCTGCACGAGGGCGGCCAGCCGAGCCGCTGGTGGCTGCTGTCCGCCGAGTGACGGACGATGCCGGGGTGCGGGAGACGCCGCCACCCGCCTTCGCCCAGAACGCCGCGCCGGACGCGGCGGCCCTGCTCGCCGCGCCGTGGCGGGGACCGCAGGCCGCGGCGCTGAACGCCCCGCTGGAGCTTCCCGGCGCGGGCGAGAAGCAGCGTGAGGCCGCCGCCGCGCTGGGCCTGGACACCGTCGGCGACCTGCTCGCCCACCTGCCGCGCGACACGCGCGAGTCGCGGACCGTCGGCGAGCTGGGCAAGGGCGAGCAGGCGACCGTCACGGTGGAGGTCCGGTCGATCACCTCGCGCCCGGTGCGCCGCCGCGGCATGCGCCCGATCGTTGAGGCGGTCGTCGCCGACGAGTCGGGCTCGATGAAGGCGGCGTTCTTCAACCAGCCCTGGCTGGTCTCCAAGTACCCGGCCGGGACCCGGCTCGTGCTGCACGGGACCTTCGACGCCCGCAACCGCTTCCGGGTCACCTCGCACGCGCCGACGACCGAGGGCGTCGGCGGCGCGGGGGACGTCGCGCACTACCCGGCGACCGAGGGGCTGTCGTCGACCCAGATCCTGGCGCTCGTCGGCGAGCACCTGCCGCTCGCGCGCGCCGCGATCGAGCCGCTCCCCGGGCGCCTGCGCGCCCGCCACCGCCTGCCCGACCGGCCCGGCGCGCTGCTCGCCGCCCACGGCGGTGACGCGGAGGGCGGGCGCCGGCGGCTGGCGTTCGACGAGCTGCTCCTCGTCCAGCTCGACCTCCTGCGCCGCCGCGCCCATCGCCGCGAGGAGGTGCGCGCGGCAGCGCTCGACCTGCCGTTCGAGGCCGGTGGGCGTGACGCGGGCTGGGGTGGGGCGGGCATCACCCGCCGCTGGCTCGAGACCCTCCTGCCGTTCGAGCCGACCGGGGGATCAGCAGCGGGCGATCGAGGTCGTGATCGGCGACCTCGCGCTCGAGCACCCGATGCAGCGGCTGCTGATGGGGGAGGTCGGCTCGGGCAAGACCGTCGTCGCGCTCACCGCGATGCTCCGCGCCGTCGAGCACGGGCGGCAGGCGGCGCTGATGGCGCCGACCGAGACGCTGGCCGAGCAGCACTTCGCGACGCTCCAGGCGCTGATGCCGGGCGAGGCCGTCCCGGCGGCGCTGCTGACCGGCTCGACGCCGGCCGCGCGCCGCGCCGACGTCCTGGGCAAGCTCGCCAGCGGCGAGCTGGGGCTCGTCGTCGGGACGCACGCGCTGATCGAGGACGACGTGCGCTTCGCCTCGCTGGCGGTCGTCGTCGTCGACGAGCAGCACCGCTTCGGCGTGCGCCAGCGCTCGCGGCTGGACGCGAAGGCCGGGAGCCGGGCCTCGTGCCGCACGTGCTGCACATGACGGCCACGCCGATCCCGCGCACGCTCGCGCTGCTCGGCTACGGCGATCTCGACGTCACCGAGCTGCGGGAGCTGCCGCAGGGCCGGCAGCCGATCGACACCCATGTGGCGAGCGGGGAGCGCGAGCGCGCGCGCGCGTACGAGCGCATCCGCGAGGAGCTGCGGGCCGGCCGCCAGGCGTATGTCGTCTGCCCGCTCGTGAGCGAGTCCGAGGCCCTGCAGGCGCGCGCGGCCACGGCCGAGTACGAGCGGCTCGCCGACAGCGAGCTGGACGGCTTCCGCGTGGCGCTGCTGCACGGCCAGATGCGCCCGGCGGAGAAGGCCGCCGCGATGCGGTCCTTCGCCGCCGGCGAGGCCGACGTCCTCGTCGCGACGACGGTGATCGAGGTCGGCGTGGACGTCCCGAACGCGACGGTGATGCTCGTCGAGGACGCCGAGCGCTACGGGATCTCCCAGCTGCACCAGCTGCGCGGACGGGTCGGCCGTGGCGAGCACCGCTCGCTGTGCCTGCTGTTCGGGCCCAAGGAGTCCGAGCGCCTGAAGGCGCTGGCCGAGCACACCGACGGCTTCCGGCTCGCCGAGATCGACCTGCGCCTGCGCGGGGAGGGCGAGCTCGACCGGGACCCGCCAGTCGGGCTCGCCGGCCTTCCGCTATGCCCGCCTGCCGGAGGACGCCGAGCTGCTCGAGCGCGCCCGGCGCGAGCGCGCGGGAGATCATCGACGCCGATCCGGCAGCTCGCCGCGCCCGAGCACGTCCCGCTGCTGGCGACGCTGCTCGCCGAGCGCGCGGCGCGATCGAGCGCGTCGCGATCCCGGCGTGATGCGGATCGTCGCGGGGCGTTTCGGGGGCCGGCGCATCGCCACGGTGCAGGGCGACGCGACGCGACCCACGACCGACCGGGTCCGCGAGGCGCTCTTCTCGATCCTCGGCCCGCTCGACGGGCTCCGGGTGCTCGACCTCTTCGCCGGGTCCGGCGCGCTCGCCGATCGAGGCGCTCTCGCGCGGCGCCGCGCACGCGACGCTCGTCGAGAAGGACGGCGTGGGCCGCGCAGGTCATCGCACGCAACCTGGAGACGCTCGGCCTGGCCGCAGGACGAGGCCGAGCTGCTGCGGATGCCGGCCGAGCGGGCACTGCGCACCGCACGCGAGCGCGGCGACGCCTACGATCTCGTCTTCCTGGACCCTCCATACCGGCAGGCGCCGGCGCTGGGGGAGCGGCTCGCGGCCGATCTGGCCGCCGTGCTCGCCCCCGCAGCCCGCGTCGTGACCGAGAGCGACCGCCGCGCTCCGCTCGATCTGCCGCTTCCCACCATCGACGAGCGCCGCTACGGCGACACGCTGATCCGCATCCACGCCACCTGATGACTCCCTCCAATCGCGTCGCCGTCTGCCCCGGGTCCTACGACCCGATCACGCGCGGCCACATCGACGTCATCGAGCGCGCCGCCGCAGATGTACGACGAGGTCGTCGTCGGCGGTCGTGAACCTCTCGGTGCGCAAGTCCAAGACGCTGTTCGGCGTCGAGGAGCGCCTCGCGTTCATCGAGCGACGCGACGGCGCACCTGCCGCAACGTGCGGCCCGAGCCCGTTCGACACGCTCGTCGTCGACTTCGCCCAGCGAGATCGGCGCGAAGGCGATCGTCAAGGGCCTGCGCGCGATCTCGGACTTCGAGTACGAGTTCGAGATGAACCAGCTCAACCGCCTGCAGGCCCCCGACATCGAGTCGCTCTACCTGATGGCCAGCCCGCAGTACAGTTTTCTGAGCAGCAGCGGGATCAAGGAGCTCGCGATGTTCGGCGGCAACATCGACGAGCACGTCACTCCGCTGGTCGCGCGCCGCTTGAAGGAAGAACTCGCCCGCTAGCGAAAGCCACCCGTGCCATGGACGTCCTCGTTCTGATCGACAAGCTCGACGATCTCATCCACAACGCCAAGCCCGTTCCGCTGACGGACCAGGTGCGCGTGGACAAGGAGGAGATCTACGACATCCTCGACCAGATGCGCGCGACGATCCCCGAGGAGATCAAGCAGGCGCGCTGGATCGTCAAGGAGCGCCAGGAGATGCTCGCCGAGGCCAAGCGTGAGGCCGAGCGCATCATCAAGGAGGCGCGCGAGAAGCAGGAGCAGCTCATCTCCCAGGAGGAGGTGACGCGGCAGGCCGAGCGCGGCGCCGAGGACATCATCGAGGACGCCCGCGGCCGCGAGCGCGAGATCCGGCTCGGCGCGGAGGACTACGCCGACGAGATCCTCGGCACGCTCGAGGTCAACCTCTCGAAGTTCATCGCCGCGGTGCAGCGCGGGCGCGACCGGCTCGCCGGGAACCAGCGACGACGAGCCGGCCGAGCCAGCGACGGCCCCCTCGGCGGGACACGCCGCCAGAAGGTGGCGTGATCGGTCTCCGCCCGTAGTTTCTGCGGATACCGCGTCGCCGCGGGCCGCGTAGCCTCGGTTGCGATGACCGCCGCAGAGCACGACGGGCGCCGTGAGGCGGCGCAGGCCGTCGCCGAGACGCAGGGCGCGCTCGTCCACCTGGACGGCGTGAGTCGCCGCTACGAGGTCGGCGCGGGCATCGTCACCGCGCTGGAGGACGTGACGCTCGACATCGGTCGCGGCGAGTTCATCGTCGTCCTCGGGCCCTCGGGCAGCGGCAAGACGACGCTGCTGAACCTCATCGGCGCGCTCGACACCGTCACCGAGGGCCGGATCGTCATCGCCGGGCGGGACATCACGGCCGCCTCGCGCCGCGACCTGTTCGCGTTCCGCCGGCACACCGTGTCGTTCATCTTCCAGACGCTTCAACCTGTTCCCCGAGCTGAGCGCGCTCGAGAACGTCGAGTTCGGCGCCGACGTCGCCGGCCGCGGTGATCGCGTGGCGGTCGCGACGGAGACGCTGCGGCGGGTCGGGCTGGAGGACCGGGTCGCCCACTTCCCGCACGAGCTCTCCGGTGGTGAGCAGCAGCGCGTGGCGATCGCGCGCGCGCTGGCGACCGGCAACCCGATCCTGCTGGCAGACGAGCCGACGGGCGAGCTGGACTTCCACACCGGCGTGCAGATCCTGCAGCTCCTGCACGACCAGACGCACGAACTCGGGACGTCCGTGCTCGTCGTGACCCACAACCGCGAGATCTCGCGGGTCGCCGACCGCGTCATCGAGCTCTCGAGCGGCCGCGTCGTCGCGGACGGACCGCCGCGCGGGCGGCCCGGCCGAGATCTCCGACCTGCACTGGTAGGCCGGCATGGACCGCGACCTCTGGCTGCGCTGGTCCTGGCGCGATCTGCGCCGCCGGCCCGTCCAGGTCGTCGCGATCGCGCTCGTCATCGCGATCGGCACCGGGCCTGGCGACCGGGCTCGCGAGCATGCAGGAGTGGCGCACGCTCTCCAACGACGCGAGCTTCGGCCGGCTGGCCTACCACGGGGCCCGCGTGTCGCTGGCCGAGGGCGGCTTCGTCCGCGAGGGACGCCTGGCGCGCGCCGCCGCGCGCGCGCCGGGGACGGCCGCCACGCGCGAGCGCCTGGTGGTGCCGACGCAGGTGGACGCCTCGACCGCTGACGGCGCGGTCCTCGTCCCGGGCCTGCTGGTCGGCCAGCAGATCGACCCGGCACCGGTGGTCGACGGGCTCGCCGCCGCACGCGGGCGCGCACTGACCGCGGCCGACGACGGCCGGGCGCGTCGGCGTGATCGAGAGCCGGTTCGCCGACGCCCGCGCGCTGCCGGCGTCCGGCTCCGTCACGCTCGCCGGCGGGAGCGCGGCTGCGCTACGCCGGGTGGGCGTTCCAGCCGCAGTTCTTCTTCGGTGGAGCCGGCGCGGACGCGGATCTCGGCACGGGCGCCGCCGACTACGCCGTGCTGTTCACCTCGCTGCGGACGGCACAGCGGATCGCGGGCCGCGCGGACGAGGTGAACGAGGTCGTCGTCCGCGGGTCGCCCGGCGTCGAGCGACGCGGCGCTCGCCGCCCAGCTGCGCCGGGCGTTCGCGATCGCGCTGCCCGGCGTGGGCGTGACCGTCACGCAGGGCGTCGACGAGCAGTCCTACCGCCTCCTCTACAAGGACGCGGAGGGCGACCAGAAGATCTACATCGTCCTCTCGGCGCTCGTGCTGCTCGGCGCCGCGCTGGCCGCGTACAACCTGATCAGCCGGACCGTGGAGGCCGAGCGGCGCGAGATCGGGATCGGCATGGCGCTCGGCGTCCCGCCGGCGCGCCTGGCGCTGCGCCCGATCCTCATGGGGGCGCAGATCGCCGTGCTCGGCGCCGTGCTCGGGGTCGTGATCGGCTACCTGCTGACGCTCGTCTTCGGGTCGCTGCTGGAGGCGGTCCTGCCGCTGCCGGTCTACGACACGCCGTTCCTGGCCGGGCGCTTCCTCATCGGCGCCGCCATCGGCATGGCGCTGCCGATGCTCGGCGTGCTGCTCCCGGTCCGGCGCGCCGTGCGGATGTCGCCGATCGAGGCGATCCGCGTGGGCTTCCGCGCCGCCGGCGGCGGGGGCCTCGCGCCGCTGCTGGCGCGCGTGCCGATCCCCGGCGGGAGCCTCGTCCAGATGCCGCTGCGCAATCTCGTCCGTGCGCCGCGCCGCACGCTGGTGTCGGTGATGGGGATCGGTCTGATCGTCGCGCTCGTCGTCACGTTCGGCGGGCTCATCGACTCGTTCCTCGCGCCGCTGGACCGCGCGCGCGCCGAGGCCCAGCGCGTCGCGCCCGACCGGCTGCTCGTCAGCCTCGGGGGCTACGAGCAGGTCGGGGGGAGGGCGGTGCGCGACCTCGTCCGCCTCCCCGAGACCGGGAGCGCCCGCACGGAGAACCAGCTCGGCGTGCGAGCTGCAGGCCGGCGACGAGGAGCTCGCGGGCGCGCTCACGACGTTCGACCCCGCGCAGCCCGGATGGACCCCGAGCACTCCGGAGGGCACGTTCGCGGCCGGCAGCACGGGCATCACCCTCGCGCCGCAGGCCGCCAAGGATCTCGGCGTCAGCGTCGGCGACACCATCACGGTCCGCCATCCGCGGCTGGAGCCCGGCGGGACGGTCACGGCGGTCCGCTCGCGGGTGCGCGTCGATGCGCTGCACGGCGGCACGCTGCGGCCGCTGGCCTACGGCGCGTCGGCGGCGTGGGATCCGCGGACCGGCCTGCGCGGGCTGACGAACCAGGTCGAGGTCATCCCGGCGCCCGGCGTCTCCCGCGACGCCGCGATCCGCGCGATCTTCGCCGTGCCGGGCGTGGCGTCGGTCCAGGCGGCGAGCGCGCCGTACGAGGCGCTGGACGAGTACATCGACCGGTTCCTGGGGGTGATCTACGCCACCGAGGCGTTCATCCTCCTGCTCGCCCTGCTGGTCGCGTTCAACTCGGCGGCGATCAGCGCCGACGAGCGCCGCCGCGAGCACGCGACGATGTTCGCCTACGGCGTGCCGCCCCGCACCGTCGTGGCCCAGGGCATCGCCGAGAGCGGGCTGATGGGCGTGCTCGCGAGCATCGTCGGCGTGCTCGTCGGGCTGGTCCTCGTCGGCTGGATGGTCTTCTCGATCGTCCCCGAGACGGTTCCGGACCTCGAGGTCTGGGTCGTCCTGAGCCCGCGGACGCTGCTCATCGCCGCCGGAGTGGGCATCGTGGCGTGCGCCCTGGCGCCGCTGTTCACGGCGCGCCGGCTGCGGCGCATGGACGTCGCCTCGACGCTGCGCGTCATGGAGTAGGGCTCAGGGCGCCTAGAACAGCTCGCCGTCCTGCGGGCCGTCGAGCGGGGACGCGGCGTCCTCCTCGACGGTCCCGGCGGCGGCGAGCAGGGCGCGGATCTCGTCGAGGTGGCCGCGGACGGCCTTCTCGATGCCGTCGAGCGCGTCGCCCGCCGCGTCGATCCCGGTCCGCGCGGCCGTCAGGTTCTGCCGGACCTTGCGGGCGTCCTTGAGCGACTGGAGCGCCTTGTCGGCCTGCTGGCCGATCGCCGCGCCGTCGAGCGTCTCGCCGGACTCCTCGCGCGCCAGCAGCACCCGCGCGCGCGCCAGCATGTAGGCGACCTCGAGCGTGAGGCTCGACTCGTCGCCCGCGTTCCACGTGACGATGAGCTTGTCGCCGTGGAACTCCGTGAGCGCGCGCATCCCCGCGGGGATCTCGCCCTCGCTCGGGACCACGAGCACCGCGAAGTCGGCGTTGCGCGCCTCGAGCGCGCCGTCCAGCTCCTTGATCGCGGCCGGCTGGGAGAGCTTGCGGTCCTTGGCCTCGAAGGCGATCCGCCCGAGCGACGGGCCCTCGCAGAGCCCGATGTCGACGACGACGTCGCCCTTCTTGCTGCGGCCCGCGTCGCTGCGGTCGCCGACCGCGTCGGCCGCGTCGCCGCGCGGCGCCGCGATCGCCGCCAGGGCGTCCGCGACCTGCTCCTCGTACGTGCGGCCCTTGGCGGTGCCGCGCTCGGCCTCCTCGGCGACGGCCTCCTCCTTGACCTGCTCGGCCTTCAGCGCCGCGACCTCGGCCTTGAGGGCGTCGATCGTCTGGTTCATCGCCAGGAGGTGCTTGTGCTGCAGCTCGGAGGCGCCCTTGATGGCCTGGACCGCCGACTGCTGGAACTGCGCGAGCGGGTTGCTCTCGTCGGCGGACGGTGAACTGCTTGCCGAGCGCCTCGCGGTGGGTGACGAGCAGCTCGTTGACCAGCGACGTCACCTGGTGCTGGACGGCGGCGCTGGACTCGTCCCCGAAGTGCTTCTCCAGCAGGCGCGGGACGACGCCGGACTCCGCGCCGAACGCCTGCTCGACGCTCTTGGTCAGCTCGACGCTGACGAGCTGCGCGCGCTCGGCGAACTGCTGCTCGACCTCGCGGGCCTGGCGCTCGAACTCCGCCTTGACGAAATCGGTGTTCGCGGCGGTCTGCTCGCGGTCCAGGACGCGGGCGCCGATCTCGACCGCCTGCACGACGAGCGGCGCGATGTCCTCGCCGGCCTCCTCGCGCTCACGCGCCAGGCGCACGACGGTCTCGTCGGTGACGGTCAGGGCGTCGACGCGCAGGCGGTCGCCGGCGAGGATGACGCGGTCGGGATGGAGTGGTCGGGCGGCTTCCATGGTCGTGGAGTCGCACGGTACGCCCGGGATCTGACGGATCGCAGGAATCCCTGCACAGACCGACGCTCGGGGCGCCGAACGGGAGTAGGCTCGCCGGTGATGCTCGATCGCCTGGCCGCCCCCCTGTTCGTCGCCCGCACCTTCGCCGGGGCCGGCCTGATCCACCCCGAGCGGCCCGACCGGGTCGTCCGCGCCCTGGGCAGGCTCAGGGACTGGGGGCCGACCGTCGCCGGCGGCTACCAGGCGGCGGCCGCGCGCCGCCCCGACGCGATCGCCATCGTCGACGAGCGCGGGACGCTCACCTTCGGCGAGGTCGACGAGCGCTCGAGCCGCCTCGCGCACGCGCTCGCCGCGGAGGGGATCGGGCCCGGTGACGGCGTCGCGATCCTCGCGCGCAACCACCGCTGGTTCGTCGACATCTCAGTCGCGGTCGCGAAGCTCGGCGGCCGCGCGCTGTACCTCAACACGATGTTCGCGGCGCCGCAGATCACCGACGTCTGCGAGCGCGAGGAGCCGGTGGCGATCGTCCACGACGCCGAGTTCGCGGAGTTCGTCAGCGGCGCGGCGGCGGGTCGCATGCGGTTCGTCGCCTGGCACGACGGACCCGATCCGGACGGCGCGCGGACGCTCGACGAGCTCGCCGCCGGGCACCCGTCCACGGCGCCCGACCCGCCCGCGGAGCCGAGCCGGGTCATCATCCTGACCAGCGGCACCACCGGCACCCCCAAGGGCGCCCAGCGCAAGCAGCCCGACTCGCTGACGCCGGTCGCCTCGCTGCTTCGACGCGATCCCGCTCAAGGCGCGCGAGACGACGATGATCGCCGCGCCGATGTTCCACTCGTGGGGCATGGCGCACTTCCTGCTCTCGCTCACGCTCGGCTCGACGCTCGTCGTGCGCCGCCGGTTCGACCCGCAGGACACCCTCGCCGCGGTCGCGCACCACCGCGCGACCGCGCTCGCGGTCGTGCCGGTGATGCTGCAGCGGATCATGGAGCTGCCCGACGAGGTCGTCGCGCGCTACGACACCTCGTCGCTGCGCGTGATCGCCGTGAGCGGCAGCGCGCTCCCGGGCGACCTCGCCACGAAGGTCATGGACCGCTTCGGGGACGTCGTCTACAACCTCTACGGGTCGACCGAGGTGGCGTGGGCGACGATCGCCGGGCCCGCCGACCTGCGCGCTGCGCCGGGCTGCGCGGGGCGCCCGCCGCGCGGGACCGTCGTGCGCCTCTACGACGACGCCGGGCTGCCGCTCGACGCGCCGGAGGTGACCGGCCGCATCTTCGTGGGCAACGAGATGGCGTTCGAGGGATACACGGGCGGCGGCGGCAAGGACGTCATCGACGGCCTGATGTCGACCGGGGACGTCGGGCACTTCGACGCGGGCGGACGCCTCTTCATCGACGGCCGCGACGACGAGATGATCGTCAGCGGCGGCGAGAACGTCTTCCCGCGCGAGGTGGAGGACCTCCTCGCCGACCATCCCTGCGTCGTCGAGGTCGCCGTGATCGGCGTGCCGGACGAGGCGTGGGGCGAGCGGCTGCGGGCGTACGTCGTGCTCCTCGAGGGGATGGAGCCGACCGAGAAGGACCTCAAGGGCTACGTGAAGGAGAACCTCGCGGGCTACAAGGTGCCGCGCGAGATCGTCGTGCTCGACGAGCTTCCGCGCAACGCCACCGGCAAGGTGCTCAAGCGCATGCTCGAGCGCGACTGAGTCCGGAGAAGGTCTTCCAGAGAGCCGGGTGGCCGGATGCGGCACTCGCCCGGCGACGGGTCGCCACGCGGCTCGTTGCCGATGCCACCGGCATCGGCTGCCGAACCGCGCGTCGCCCGCCATCCACGCGAGCACCACCCCGCCCATCCCGTCTCATTCTGAAAGACCTTCTACGGGCGCCACTTGATCGAGCAGCCCACGGGCTGCGTCTCGGGCAGGCCGACCGGCCGGCCCGCGAGCACGTCGTCGAGCGCACCGCGCAGCCAGTCGGCGTCCTGGCGCTCGTCCTCCCAGTCGGAGTCGGGGGCGCCGCGGTAGGCGACGCGGCCCTCGCCGTCGATGACGAAGACGTCCGGGGTCGTCTGCGCGCCGTAGGCCTCGGCGACGTCCTGCGTCTCGTCGTGCAGGTAGGGCATCGGCCAGCCGTCCGGGTCGGCTTCCACGCGCTCCACCATCGCCTCGAACCCGTCGCGCGGGTAGCGATCGGCGTCGTTGCTGTTGACGTTCAGGACGACGACGCCGTGCTCGGCGTAGTCGCGGGCGACCGCGGCGATCCGCTCGTGCCAGGCCAGCGCGTAGGGGCAGTGGTTGCACGTGAAGACGACGACGGTCGCGGGCGGGTTGCTCTCGGCGACCACCCCGTGGCTCGTGCCGTCGGTGGCGGGGAGGTCGAACGTGGGCGCGTGGGCGCCGATGCGCAGGGTCATGAGGCCGCTCCTTCGGGAGTGGTCAGCGCGCGGCGCAGCGCGTCGCGCAGGTCGTCGGGGTCGGGGACGGGGGAGATGCGTCCGTCACGGCGGTGGTAGACGCGGCAGGCGAGCTGCACCGGCTCGCCCGCGGACGGGACGACGTCGCGCCCGTCGACGCGGATCGTGGGCGAGCCCGTGAAGTGCTCACGCGCGGCGCCGGCGTCGTCGCGGATCTCGATGACCGTGACGGCATCCGGATCCTGCCCGGCGTCGGTCAGCGCGGCCCGCAGGTCGGCGAGCGCGCGCGGGTGCGACGGGCAGCCGTCCCAGAAGAGCAGTTCGACGCGCGGTGCCATCACGGCGAGAGTACGGGTCGTCCGGGGACGGGTTCTGGTAGACATCGCCGGTCGATGCGTCGTCCCGCCGCCACCTCGCGCACCCGTGCGCTGGCCTACGCCGGCGTCGTCGTGGCGCTCGCGGCCGCGTTCTGCATCGCCCCGGGCATGGCCGTCGCCCTTGCCCCCGCCGCGCTGCTGCTCCTCCTCCTCGTCCACGGGCTCTTCCCGGGTGAGGAGGCCATCGAGCGTCTGCGCGGCCGCATGCAGGTCCGCGCGGTCCGCCCGGTGCGGTCGTCCCGTCGTCCCGCGCTGCCCCAGGTCGTCCGCAGGACGGGCCGGGAGATCGCGTTCGCGCTCGCCGTGCGCCCGCCGCCCGCCGGCGTGGCCATCAGCAGCTAGGGCGCACGGCGGATCGGGCGAGGACCGGCGTGTGCCGGTTCACCCGTTCTTGAAGGGAGGGCGCATGCACACGCCCACCACACTCGCCGTGCCGTCTCGGCACCCCGCAACGCACCGACGCCGGCCCCTGGGGCCCGCGCGAGCCACGCGGACATGACCAAGATTCAGACCGTCCGGCGCCTCGTCGCCGGGACGGTCCTCGTGATCGCCGCGTCGGGGCTCGTCCCGGCCGGCGCCGCAGCGGCTCCCGCGCCGTGCGGCGGCGTGCCGCAGATCAGCGACGCGACCGGTGACGGGCACCACAGCAACACCGACGTCGTCAGCGCCTGGATCGCCGAATCGGCGGGGCACCTGCAGGCCGTCGTCAAGGTGCACATCGCCGTCTGGGAACCGGTCCACGACGATTCGGACGCGGCCGGGTTCGCGCTGCTCTGGGCGAGCGGCGGGGTGACCCGCTACGTCCGCGCCGAGGCGCCGCGCGGCGCTGCCGTGCGCTTCGACCACGGGACCTGGACGCTCGCCGGCGGGTTCGTCAGCGCGGGCGCCACGACCGGCGCGACGACCCCCGGGACCGGCGGGACGGTCACGATCGACATCCCCGACGCGTACGCGGCCGCGACGACCGTGCTCGCACGGCCGTTCGTCCTGACGTACGACGGCATGACCGGCGCCGACGCGCACTGGGTGGACCGCGCGCCCGGCGGCGTGACGCCCGCGAGCGACGAGGTGGGCGCCGATGTCGTGGCAGGCTCGTGCGCCACGGGCGCAGGGCCGGGGACGCCCGGGACACCCGGCGCTCCGGGCTCCAGCGGGGGCGGCACCACGGGCGCCGCTCCCGGACGCCCGGCACCGCCGGTGCGCGCACGACGGCCGTTGTGCTCCAGGGCCCGGCGACGGTGCGCGGCGGCGGCCCGGTCCGCGTGACCGGGCGGGTGGTGCCGGCGCGTGCGGGCGTCGCGGTCGCGCTCACGAGCGCCGCGAGCCGGACGCAGACGCGCACCGTCGTCACCGGCGCCGACGGGCGCTTCGCCGCCACCCTCCAGGTCCGCGAGACGACCCGTCTGCGAGCCGTCGCGGACAGCCTCGGGTCACAGACGCTCACCGTGACGGTCCGCTCGATCGTCACGTTCACGTCGCAGCGGCTGAATGACGGGCGCACGCTCGTCACCGGCACCGTGCGACCGGCCCTTCCCGGCCGGGTCCTCCTTCTGCGCTGGGACGCGATCAGCCCCAGCGCCAAGACGTCGGCGCGCGGAGGGCGGTTCCGCCTCCTGCTGCGCCGTGCCAGGCCTGGCCGCTACCAGGCGGTCTACATCCCGTCCGGCGCACGCGCCGAACGGTCCACATCCAACACAGGAGTCATCCGATGAGGTTGAAGCAGTTCAGACGCGCCGCCGTGGCGGTCGCCGTCGCGGCGCTCGTGGCACCCGCCGCGGCCGCCGCACACGGGTCGGTCTTCACGGTCACCGCGAAGACGGTCGTCGGGCCGGTCCCGGCGACGGCGGGCGGACTCGTCGACCAGACGCAGTACGTCGTCACGAACCACGGGTACACGTACGTCCTGCGCGAGAGCAACGGCGCGAGCGACAAGGGCATGATCAACTTCAAGGTCCTCCCGAGCGCGTACCGCAATCAGGCGGGCTTCACGAAGGCCCGTCTGCTGTCGGAGGGCGACACGGGCGCCCAGCCGCACGCGACGTGCCGCAACGTCCCGCAGCTGGAGTCGCTCGCCGCGATCCTCGCCTGGCAGGGAACCGATCCGTTCTACAACTACGTGCCGTTCCAGAGCACGTCGGCCGGCCTCGAGGACGCCGCATCGAGCTGGATCCCGGTGGTTCTGGCGCAGACCGGCGTCAACCTCGCGACGGTGACGGACTTCGCGGCCGCCTGCGCGAGCATCGCCGGCACGTACGTGCCCGCAGACACGACCCAGACGACGTCCGCCTCGCTGAACGCGGGCCAGGTCTCCGACGCGCTCGCGCCGTTCCAGGCGCAGGTCGCCTCGCTGCAGGGCGACGTCGGCACGCTCGAGGGCGAGAACACGACCCTCACCGCGCGCATCGCCACGCTCGAGGACGAGAACGAGGCGCTCGCAGCCGCCAAGACGGCGGCCGAGAAGGCGGCGGCCGAGGCGCTCGCCGCGCAGAAGGCGGCCGAGGCGCGTCCCGCGGCGGTTCCGGTCGCGCCCGCGGCGAGCGAGCGTGAGCGCAAGCTCGCGGTCTCGCTCCATGCGAAGCGGTTCCCGGGCCGGCCCGGGGCGATCGCGCTCGTCACGGGTCCCGCCGGCGCCAAGGTGACGCTGACGCTCCGCGGCAAGGGCGGTTCCGTCCTCGCGACGACGACACGCAACCTCGGCCCCGAGGGTGCCGCCGTCGGCGCGCTCGCGCCGTCGAAGGCGACCCTCGCGTCGCTCGCCAAGGCCGGGAAAGCCGGCGACCGTCACGGTCGAGGCGACCGCCGACGGCGCCAAGGCGACCGCGGGAGGGACGCTCGTTCCCTGATGTCCAAGACGTCCGGCTGCTGCACACCCATGGGCTCGCACCCCTGCAGCCGGCAGGGTGACGCGCCGCGCCCGGGCCTCATGCCCGGGCGCGGCGCCCACCGCCCCTCGATCATTCGCAGGAAGGGAAGACCAGGATGAACGGCACGTCAGCCCGGCGACCGGCCAGGATGGCCGCCGCGGCGCTCCTCGCAGGCGCCGCGCTCGGCGCCGGCGTCGCCTACGGGCATTCGCAGGTGACGTCGACCAGCCCGCGGGCCGGCGCGACGGTGCGTCCGTCGCTCGCGAAGGTCACGGTGCGCTTCGATGCCCCCGTCACGACCGGCACGATCGCGGTCGCCGGTCCGAGGGGAACGGTGTCCCGCGGGCGCGGCGGTCCCGACCCGCGCAGCACGGCGCGCCTCGTCGTCGGCCTGCGCGCCCCGCTGGCGCCCGGCCGCTACCGCGCCTCGTGGACCGCGCTGGCGACCGACGGTCACCGGCAGCGCGGATCGTTCACATTCCGCGTCCGCCGCTGAGAGCCGGTCAGGGCACCAGGACCGCGGCACCCTCGATCGCGCCCGCGCGGATCGCGTCGAGCGCGTCCTCCGCGCGCTCGAGCGGGGTAGGTCGTGACTGTCGTGCGCACCGGGAACGCGCGGAGCGAGGTCCAGGAACTCGAGCGCGTCCTCGCGGGTGAGGTTCGCGACCGAGCGGATCTGCCGCTCCTCCCACAGATCCGCGTAGGGGAACGACGGGATGTCGCTCATGTGGATCCCGGCGCAGACGACGACGCCGCCGCGGTCGCACGCGCGCAGCGCCGCGGGGACGAGCTCGCCGGCCGGGGCGAAGATGATCGCGGCGTCGAGCGGCTCGGGACCGGGCGCGAGCGCGTCTCCCGCGGACGCGCAGCCGAGCCGGAGCGCGAAGGTCTGCGCGGCCGCGTCCTGCGCGCGCGTGAAGGCGTGGACGCGTGCGGCCCTGGTGGATCGCGACCTGGGCGATGATGTGCGCCGCCGCGCCGAAGCCGTAGAGCCCGAGCCGGCGGGCCTCGCCCGTCATCCGCAGCGCGCGGTGGCCGATCAGCCCGGCGCAGAGCAGCGGCGCCACCTCCAGGTCGCCGTAGCCCTCGGGCAGCGGGAAGCAGTAGCGCTCGTCGGCGACCGTGAGCTCGGCGAACCCGCCGTGGATGTCGAGGCCCGTGAAGCGCGCGGCGGTGCAGAGGTTCTCGCGCCCGCTCGTGCAGAACGCGCAGGTGCCGTCCGTCCAGCCGAGCCACGGGACGCCGACGCGCGTGCCCGGCGTGGTGGTCGTCCCGGCGCCGCCGCGCTCGACGACCCCGACGATCTGGTGTCCCGGGACGATCGGCCGCGTGGTCGTCGTGACCTCGCCGTCGCGCACGTGGACGTCGGTGCGGCAGACGCCGCAGGCGCGCACGCGCAGCAGCAGCTGCGCCGTCGCCCGGGACCGGGTCGGGCAGCTCCGCCGCCCGCAGCGGGGTGCCCGGCTCGTCGAGGACCATCGCGCGCACGCCACGGGTTCTACTCTGAAGTCGCGATGCCCGCCAGAGCCGACAGCTTCGACCTCGCCCGGCTGAACCTCCGCTCCGGCGAGGGGAAGCGCCTCGAGCTCGAGGTCGAGCTGGGCAGCTTCCGGTTCGGCGAGGAGGGCTACGTCGCCGAGCCGTCGGTCGTGCCCGTGGTCCTCGACATCTCGCGGATGACGGGCAACGGCTGGGCGCTGCGGCTGCGGTTCGACGCGGCGCTGCGCGGCCCGTGCATGCGCTGCCTGGAGGATGCGGCGCCGAGCGTGGCGGTCGACGCGCGGGAGGTGCATCAGCCGGGCGGCGGCGACGACCTGGAGAGCCCGTACGTCGAGGGCGAGGAGCTCGATCTGCGTCAGTGGGCGCACGATGCGCTCGTCCTCGCGCTGCCGGTCCAGGTGCTCTGCCGCCCCGACTGCGCGGGGCTCTGCGTCGAGTGCGGCGCGGATCTCAACAAGGATCCCGACCACACGCACGGGCCGAAGCTGGACCCGCGCTGGGCGAAGCTGGGGGAGTTGGATCTGACATCGCCCTCGACAGGGCCGGCGGCGCGCAGCGACGCCGGAGACGATCTCAGCCCAGACGCCCAGGGGGCCTGACTACAGGTACGCCCCGCTCGGCAGGAACGGCGTCAGCGTGCCCAGCTTCCCCTTGACGCACAGCGGGACCGTCCGGCGACAGCGGGAGCCGGGCATCCAGCGCCACGCGGATCGCCCATTGCTGGGCGCCGGTCATGAACAGCACCAGCGCCGTCATGCCGGGCGGGGCGCCGACGAGCGCGGCCCACAGCACGATCGCGGCGGCCTCCTCGTCGCGCGCCACGAGCTGCTGCACGAACCCCTCGCGCAGGCACACCGTCGCGCGGTCCTCGTATACGAGCAGGCGCGAGCCGCCGTCGAGCGACTGCGCGATGTCGCCCGCGTAGCCGGCGCCGCGCACGCCCCGCGCGAGCTCGTCGACGAGCGGCAGCCCGGCCGCTCCCGCCTCCTCGACGGCTGCGACCCCGTCGGGCGCGCGCCGCAGGTCCGGCACGCCGACCGCGGCGAACGACGGGAGCAGGTCGAACCCCGCGCCGCCGTACACGCGCATCGCCGCGGGCTTCTCCGACGAGAGGATGATCCAGCCCTCCGCGCCCCGCTCCTCGCCGTATGCGAGCGACCGGCGCAGCAGCTCGCGGCCGACGCCCCTGCCCTGCAGGTCCTCGTCCACCGCGAACAGCGAGAAGCCCCACAGCCGCTCGCGCACGATCCCGATCGCCACGCCCGCGACCTCGCCGCCGCGCTCGGCCACCCAGGCCCCCGCGGGGTCGGTGCTGCGGGGATGCTCGATCCGGGCGATCGAGCGGGCGCGCTGCACCTCGCGGGTGACGTTCGGGTCGTCCTCGAACAGGACGCGGTCGCAGAGGTCGTAGACGGCGGGCGCCTCGCCCTCCGCCATCGGCCGGATCACGACGCCTGCAGGCAGCACGCGGCCAGTCAACCACGCCGGCCCGTCGGCTGCGAGGCGGATCCCGCTACCCTGTCCTGCCTCATGGCCGTTCCCAAGCAGCGACAGTCGCACTCCCGCACGACGAAGCGCCGTTCGACGCACAAGCTCAGCGCGCCGACGTACAACTCGTGCCCGCAGTGCCACACCCCGCGTCTCCCGCATCGCGTCTGCCCGACGTGCGGGACGTACGCCGGCCGTGAGGTCGTCGCGCCCAGCGCGCACGACCACCACGATCACGACCACTAGCTGAGCTCGTGACCCCGGCGGTCACGGTCGCGGTCGACGCAGGAGGCGCGGACCTCGGTCCCGCCGAGGTCGCCGCGGGCGCCGCCATCGCCGCGCAGCAGGGCGTGCGCGTCGTGCTCTTCGGCGCCGCCGCGGAGATCGGCGACGTCCCGGCGGGCGTCGAGGTCGTCGACGCGCCGGTCTCGATCGCCAAGGCGGCCGATCCGGCGCGCGCGGTGCGCGCCACGCCGGAGTCCTCGATCGTCCAGGCGGCCCGCGCCGTCGCCGCCGGGGACGCCGACGCGCTCGTCAGCGGCGGCTCCACCGGCGCGGCGCTCGCGGCGGGGCTCTTCGAGATCAAGCGCGACCGCGGCATCTACCGGCCGGCGCTCGCGACGCCGGTCCCGGTCCCGGGGAACCCGATCACGCTCGTGGACGTCGGCGCCAACACCGAGGTGCGCCCCGAGCACCTCGTCCAGTTCGCGTTCATGGGCGCGGCGCTCGCCCAGGTCGTGCTGGGCGTCGAGCGCCCGCGGGTCGGCCTGCTCTCCAACGGCGAGGAACCGACGAAGGGCACGCCGCTGGTCATCGCGGCACACGCCGCGCTGGCCGAGCGGGCCGCGGCGGCCCCCAGCGCGCTGACCTTCGTCGGGAACGTCGAGGGGACCGACCTGACGACCGGGGTCGCGGACGTCATCGTCACCGACGGGTTCACCGGCAACGTCGTGCTGAAGACCATGGAGGGCGTCTCGCAGGTCCTGCTGGGCGCGGTCCGCGACGCCGCGACGTCCGGTCCCCGGGCGAAGGCCGGCGGCGCGCTCCTGCGGCCCGCGCTGCGCGGCCTGCGCGACGAGATCGATCCCGAGGGGCCCGGCGGGGCGTACCTGCTCGGGCTGCGGCGCCTGGGCGTGGTGCCGCACGGGCGGTTCACGCGCTACGGCTTCTCGCAGGCGATCCTGCTCGCCGCGCGGGGCGTCTCGGGGGACGTCGTGGGCCGCACCCACGCGGCGCTCGACGCCGCGGGGGCGCTGCGGCGCCGGACGGGCTCCGAGGGCGAGGCGGCGTCCGGTCCCGCGTCTAGCGTGTCCGCGTCATGACCCACGACGAGGTCCTTCAGCGCATCCGTGAGCATCTCGCAGACGAGCTCGATCTCGAGCCGTCGGCGATCCTCGGGGAGTCGCGCTTCAAGGAGGACCTCGAGGCGGATTCGCTCGATCTGTACACGCTCGTCCAGGAACTCGAGGACACCTACGGGGTCTCGATGTCCGACGAGCAGGCGGCGAAGATCCTCACCGTCGGTCAGGCGGTCGACTTCGTCCTCGCCCACGCCTCCCGCACCACCTGAGCCCTGCAGCTCCTCAGCGATCTTCTCGACGAGCTGCCGGAGGATCTCTACCGGCAGGTCTTCACGCACGCCTCGTGGAGCGACAGGCGTGCGGACTCGTACGCGCGCCTGGCCTTCCTGGGCGACAGCGTCCTCGGGCTCGCGATGACCGCGCACCTCTACCCGCGGCTGGAGGCCGAGCGCTACGGGGCGGGGCGGCTGACGAAGATCCGCGCGCAGACGGTGTCCGGCCCCTCGTGCCGGGACGTCGCGGAGCGCCTGGGCGTCCCCGACCGGCTGCGGGCGTCCGCGCCGGAGGCGATGACGGTGCCCGACACGGTGATGACCGAGCGCGTGCTCGCGTCGGTGATCGAGGCCGTGATCGGCGCGTGCTTCCTGCATGCCGGGTACGAGCGCACGGCGGCCGCGGTGGTCGAGGCATTCGCCCCGGAGCTGGAGCACGCGCTGGAGCACCCGGTGGACTTCAAGTCGACGTTCCAGGAGCGGCTGGCACAGCGCGGCGAGATCGTCGTGTACGAGGTGTCCGAGGAGCTCGGGCCGCCGCACGACCGCATCTTCCGGGTGCTGGCCACGGTGGACGGCCGGGTCGTCGGCACGGGGACGGGACGGTCGAAGAAGGCCGCCGAGCAGGAAGCCGCGCGGCTCGCGCTGGACGACGTCGAGGCCGTCGAGGAGGACGCCTGACATGCACCTGAAGTCGATCACCCTCAAGGGGTTCAAGTCCTTTCCCGACCGCACGACGCTGCAGTTCGCGCCCGGGGTGTCGGTCGTCGTCGGGCCGAACGGCTCGGGGAAGTCCAACGTCACCGACGCCGTGCTGTGGTGCATGGGGGAGCAGTCCCCGCTCGCGGTGCGCGGCCAGTCGATGCAGGACGTCATCTTCTCCGGCGGGCACGGCGTGCAGGCGCGCTCGTCGGCCGAGGTCGAGCTGATCCTCGACAACTCCTCGGGCGCGATCGACCTGCCGATGGGCGAGATCGCGATCAGCCGCCGGCTGGACCGCAGCGGCGAGGGCGAGTACCGGCTGAACGGGGCGAAGTGCCGCCTGGTGGACGTGCTCGAGGTCCTGTCCGACACCGGGCTGGGCAAGGAGATGCACTCGGTCGTCAGCCAGGGCCGCGTCGAGTCGATCGTCACGTCCAAGCCGAAGGACCGCCGCCTGCTCATCGAGGAGGCCGCCGGCCTCGGCAAGCACCGCAAGCGCCGCCGCCGGGCCCAGCTGAAGCTCGACCGCACGCAGGAGAACCTCGACCGGGCGCTCGACGTCGAGCGCGAGGCCCGCTCGCGCCTGCGTCCGCTCAAGCGCCAGGCCGAGGCGGCCGAACTGCACGAGCGCCTGGAGCGCCAGACGCTCGAGGCGCGCTGGGAGCTGGCGCGGGACGACGTGCGCGCCCGCCGCGCCGAGCTCGCCGCGGCCCAGGATGCGGCGATCGCCGCCCGCACGGCCCGCGCCGAGGCGGACGCCGAGCTCGCGCAGGTCGCGGCCCGTCGCGAGCGCGCCGAGCAGGCGCTGGCCGAGCGCACCGAGCGCCGTGAGGCGATCGCCCGGCGCGCGGAGCGCGCGCGCACCGCGGCCGACCGCATCGAGGTCCGCCTGGAGCGCACGGCCGAGACCATCGAGATGGTCGCCGAGCGCCTCGGCCCACCGCACCCGCCGGCTCGACGTGCTCCGGGCCCAGGCCGAGGCCGACGCCCCGGATGAGGCGGGCAACGCGCGCATCGAGGCGCTGGAGGCCGAGCTGACGCGCCTGGACGCCGAGCGGGCGCAGGAGCTCGAGCGGGAGCTCGCAGGCCTTGAGGCCGAGCGCGCCGCCGCCGCGGCGCGCGCCGCCGAGCTCGGCGAGCGGGTCGCCGTGGCCGCCGCCGCGCTGACGGAGGCCGACGAGGGCGCCGAGGTCGCGCGCGGCGCGCTGCGCGCCGCCGAGCGCTCGGCCGAGGAGTGCCGCCGCGAGGCCGCGCGCGTCGGCGCCGAGCTCGCCGCCGCCAACCAGTTCCTGCGCTCGCACGCCTCGGCGCCGAGCGGGGAGCGCGCGCTCGCGGACGACCTCGAGGTCGAGCCCGGGTACGAACTCGCCGTCGCCGCGGCGCTCGGCGGGCGGCTGCGCGCCGCCATCGTCGCCGACCGCGCCGCGGGCGACGGCGCTGCTCGAGCGCCTCGGCGCCGACGGCGGGACGACGCTGGTCGCCGGGACGGCGCCCGCAGCCGCCGGCGCGGCGCTCACCGGCGCCCGGTGCCCGCCCGCTGGCCGAGCTCGTGCGCGGCCCCGATGCGACGGCCGACCTGGCGCGCCGCCTGCTGGCCGGCGCGTGGGTGGTGGACGACCTGGCGACGGTGCCCGAGGACTTCACCGGCGTGGCCGTCACGCGCGCCGGCCGCGCGTGGGTCGGTGCGACGCGGGAGCTGCGCCAGGCGCCGCAGGGCGGCGGCGAGCGGGTGCTCGCCGAGCGCAACCGGCGCGAGGCGCTCGTCGCGGAGACCGAGCTGACGGCGAGCGCCGAGCGCGCCGCGCTGGGCGCCGTGGAGGCCGCTGCGCAGGCCGTCGCGGCCGCCGAGGCCACGCGCGAGGCGGCAGAGCGCGAGCGGCGCGAGGCCGGCCGCGCGCTGGCCGCCGCGCAGGAGGCCGAGCGGCGGTCCGGATGGCTCATCGACGAGCGCCGCGCGGCGCCCGACCAGGGGTCCTCGGCCGTCCGCCGGGCCCAGGTCGAGGGTGAGCTGGCGGCCGAGCGGCGCGTCGCCGAGCGCGCGGCCCGCGAGCGTGAGGAGCGCGCGGCCGCGATCGAGCGCCTGCGCGTGTCCGTCGCCCGCGACACCGCGCTCGCACCGGCGGCCGCGCGGCTCGCCGAGGTGCTGCGCGACGCGCTGGAGGCCGTCACCGCGCGCGTGGCGACGATCGAGGAGGAGCTGCTCGCCGATCGCCGCGAGGGCGAGGGCGTCGCGGCCGAGCTGCGCACGTGCGCGGGCCTCGAGGCGGAGATCCAGCAGCGCCTGCGCGAGTGCGGCGACGCGGTCACGACCGCCGAGGTGCGGGCGCAGCAGGCGCGCGACCAGGAGGCCGAGGCGTCCTCCGAGCTGCGGCAGGTCGCCGAGCGGCTGGGCCTGGACGCGGAGCCCGCCGAGGAGCCGCTGGACGCGGAGGCCGCGGCGGCCCTGCGCGAGCGCATCGGCCGGCTCCAGCGCCGCCGCGAGCAGCTCGGGCCGGTGAACCCGCTGGCGAAGGCGGAGTACGAGGAGGCGCTCGCGCACGTCGAGGAGCTCGAGGCCAGCGCACCGACCTGGAGACCGCGCTGCGCGAGCTGCGCTCGCTGATCCGCGAGACCGACCGCCAGATCCGCGAGACCTTCGAGGAGACGTTCGCGGCGGCCGCCAAGAACTTCGAGGAGCTCGCCGCCCACTGCTTCCCCGGCGGTCGCGGGCGCCTGCGGCTCGTGCGCGAGGACAGCGGGCCGAAGGGCGTGCTCGGCGGGGCCGACCCGGCCGACGAGGGCGCGCAGCTCGCGGCGGCCGAGGCCGAGGCGGAGGCCGAGGTCGAGAAGGAGCTCGGCGAGCCGGAGGACGACCTCGGCGTCGAGATCGAGATCACGCCGGCCGGCAAGTCGATGAAGCGGCTGACGCTCCTGTCCGGCGGCGAGAAGTCGATGACCGCGATCGCGTTCCTGTTCGCGGTCTTCCTCGCCAAGCCGTGCCCGTTCTACATCCTCGACGAGGTCGAGGCCGCGCTGGACGACCTCAACATCGGGCGGTTCCTGGAGCTGCTGCGCACCTACCGCGACCGCGCGCAGTTCATCGTCGTCACCCACCAGAAGCGCACGATGGAGGCGGCCGACATGCTCTACGGCGTCTCGATGGGCGGCGACGGCGTCTCGAAGGTCGTCTCCCGCCGCCTGCCGCAGGAGGCGGTGGCCGAGGCCGTCGAGCGCCGCGGCCTGAGGCGCGGCCCGGTGCGCCCGAGGACGCGCTCGCGCGGCTGCCGGTTCCCGCGCGGCGCGCCGGCCTACCGGGCCGCGCACGCGCGTGCTCCGGGTCTGGTGGCTCGTCCGCCGCCCGCACACGCGGGGGGTCAAGTGCGTCCTGCGCCACGAGGGGCGCGTCCTGTTCGTGCGCCACACCTACGGGGACCGCGCCGCCTGGGAGCTCCCAGGCGGCGGGCTGCGCCGCGGCGAGGCGCCCGCGGCGCCGCCGCGCGCGAGGCCCGGGAGGAGCTCGGGATCCACGCCGCGTGGACGGAGATCGCCACGATCCGGGCACGCGGCCGGCCCAAGACCACGACGCTCACCGTGTTCGTCGCGGACCTCCCGGGATCGGGCGGATCCCGGTCCCGCTGCGCGGGAGTCCGTCAGCCCGATCGCATGTCCGTCGATCCGGGGGAGATCGCGGAGGCGCGATGGGCCACGCTCGAGCATCCGCCGCGTCCGCTCTCGCCGTCCGCCGCCGTGATCCTCGACCTCGGGCGCGCGGCGTCCTAGGCTGCGCACATGCCGATCCGCCTCCGTCCCGTGCTCATGGCCGCCGTCGTCGCGCTCGCGGCGGTCGCAGCGGCTCCCGCCAACGCCGCACCGCAGGTCAGCGGCGTCTTCGACCTCCCGGGCGTGGCGACGAACAGCCAGCTCACGGTCGGGCCGGACGGGGACGTCTGGGTCGCGCTGGACCAGGCCGTCGGCCGCGTCAGCCCCGCGGGGTCGGTCACCGTCCTGCAGGCCGGCGACCTGGGCGGCACGATCGGCTTCCCCGCCGGCGGGATCACCTCAGCCGACGGGTTCATCTGGGTCAGCCAGACGCCGGGAGCCGGCAAGGAGGCCCTCGTGAAGATCCCGCCGGCGAATCCCGGGGCCGCTGCGGGTGTCCCGGGCACCGGCATCGCCGCGGGCAGCACGGCCGTCACCACGGGACCGGACGGGAACGTCTGGGTCGCGACGGCCGGGAAGATCACGAAGGTCCCGCCGGGCAACCCGGCGACGGCGACCTCCTATCCGGTCACCGGGCTCGCGCCGAAGGCCCTCGCGACGTCGGGTGACGGCACGCTCTGGGTCACCGACACGGGCAACGGCGGGCGGTTGCTGAACGTCACGACGACCGGCTCCGTCACGTCGTATGCGGCCGGGGGCACGCAGCCGCAGTTCCTCGCGGCCTCGCCCACGGGCCAGGTGGTCTACGGCCTCCCCAACAATTCGCCGCAGCAGATCGCCCGGCTGGTCCCGGGCGGCCTGCCGCTCCTGACGGACCGGCCCAGCGGCAGCGACCCGTTCGGCGTGACGTACGGCGCGGACGGCGCGTTCTGGGTCGCCGAGTTCGCCGGGAACCGCCTGGCGCGCGTGACCCCCGACGGCACCCTCACGACGCTCGGCGGCCTGCCCGTCGTCGCCGGACAGGGTCCGCGGCAGCTGACGGCCGCGGGCACCACGCTCTGGGTCACCCTCGACAAGCCGGGGGACAGCGCCCTCTCGAAGATCGCGCGCGTGGTGGGCGTCGATCCGCCGGCGCCGGTCCAGCCGACCCCGCCGCCGGGCCCGAGCCTGCCCGCGGGCGGCGACGTCACGCCCCCCGTCGTCTCGCTCACGCTCTCCCGCGCCCGGTTCCGCCCGGCCGCCGGGTCGACCGCGATCGGCGCGGCCACGCGCAGGACGGCGGCCGGCACGACGCTCTCGGTGCAGCTGTCGGAGCGCGCAGCGGTCCGGCTGCCCGTCGCCCGCGCGCTCGCGGGCCGGCGCGTCGGCGGTCGCTGTGTGAAGCCCACCACCCGCAACCGCCGGGCGGCCGCGCGCTGCGCCCGCTGGACGACGGTCCGCACCCTGACCCGGACGCTGCCCGCCGGCACGACGAAGGTCGCGTTCACCGCCCGCTTCGCGGGGCGCGCCCTGCCGGCCGGGGCCTACCGGATCGCGGCGACGGCGACCGACACGGCCGGCCTGCGCGGCACCGCGGCGCCGGTGCGCTTCACGATCGTGCGCCGCTGACGGGTCACAGCGCCTTCTCGCCCCAGAACGCCGCCGCGGGGTTCCCGTTGTAGTCGGGGATCTCGCGGTAGCCGGCCGACAGGTACAGCGCCCGGGCATGCGGCTGGCGCGGTCCGGTGTCGAGGCGCACGCGCGCGTAGCCCAGCTCGCGCGCCGCGTCCTCGAGCGCGCCGAGCAGCGCCCGCGCGAGGCCGCGCGAGCGGCCGGCCGGGGCGACGTACATCCGCTTGATCTCCGCCACGCCGTCCTCCAGGCGCTTGACCGCGCCGACGCAGACGGGTTCCTCGCCGATCCGGCCGACGAGGCAGACGCCGCCCGGCGGGCCGAAGTCCTCGGCGCTCGCGCTCGGCATGCCCGGCCGGTCGATCCGGCCGTAGAACGCCTCGAGCTCCGCGACCATCGCCTCGATCAGGTCGCGCGCGGGCGGGTCGCCCGCGTCGCACGGGGCGAACCGGACGGGGGTCCCGGTCGGGCTCGGTCACCCCGCTATCGTCGCGCATCCATGGCGCGCGACTGGTCCGACGTCTTCCTCCTCGACCGCCCCGAGACGGCCGCGGCGGTCGCCCCGGAGCCCGAGGCGGAGCCCGAGGAGCGCCGGCGCGGGATGTTCGCCCGCCTGCGGGAGAACCTCGGGAAGACGCGCGCCGCGCTGGCCGCCGAGGTCCAGGCGACGCTCTTCGACACGCTCGACGACGAGACCTGGGAGCGCCTGGAGGAGGCGCTGATCATGGCCGACGTCGGCGCGCGCACCACCGCGGAGGTCGTCGAGCGCCTGGAGCACGAGGCGACGAGCGGCGCGGTCGAGGGCGGGCCCGCGCTGCAGGCGCGCCTGATCGAGCTGCTCGCCGAGCAGGCGCGCGCCGAGGACGGCGGGCGGATCGACCTGCGGCACGCGCCGACGGTGATCATGGTCGCCGGGGTCAACGGCACGGGCAAGACGACGACGATCGGCAAGCTCGCGTGGCACCTCACGCAGGACCAGGGGCTGCGCGTGGTGCTCGGCGCCGCCGACACGTTCCGCGCCGCCGCCGTCGAGCAGCTCGAGGAGTGGGCGCGCCGCGCCGGCTGCGAGCTCGTCAAGGGCGACGCCGAGCGCCGACCCCGGCTCGGTGGCCTTCGAGGCGATCCGGCGCGGGCGCGAGCAGGGCGCCGACGTCGTGATCGTCGACACCGCCGGGCGCCTGCACACGCAGGACGACCTGATGGCGGAGCTGACGAAGGTCCGCCGCGTCATCGCCAAGCAGCTCGACGGCGCCCCGCACGAGACGCTGCTCGACCGTCGACGCGACGACGGGCCAGAACGGCCTGCGGCAGGCGCAGCTGTTCTCGCCGCCACGCCGGTGACCGGCATCGTGCTCACGAAGCTCGACGGGACGGCGAAGGGCGGCATCGCGCTGGCGATCGCGCGCGATCTCGGGATCCCGGTGAAGCTCATCGGCGTCGGCGAGCAGCTCGAGGATCTGCGCCCGTTCGACGCGGACGAGTACGCGCGGGCGCTGCTGGCGTCCTGAGCCGCAGCGGCCACCCGCCGGGCGTCCGCCCGACCCCGCGATACGCTGCGCGGCGAGATGGATCCCTGGGTCATCTGGCTGATCGTCGCCGTCGTGCTCGCCGCCGGCGAGATCGCGACGACGAGCTTCTTCCTCGGGCCGTTCGCGATCGGCGCGTTCGCCGCCGCGGCCGTCTCGCTCGTCGGCGGCGGGACGCATCGCCGCCTGGGTCGTGTTCGCCGTCGCCACGATCGCCGCGTTCGCGATCGTCCGCCCGGTCGCGCGGCGCCACCTGCGCCAGCCGCCGAGCGTGCGCACCGGCACCGCGGCGCTGATCGGGCGCACCGCGCAGGTCGTCGAGCGCGTCTCCAACGACGACGACGCGGGCGCCATCAAGCTGGAGGGCGAGGTGTGGACCGCGCGGGCGTTACGAGGACGATCACGTCTTCGAGCCGGGCCAGCGCGTGTCCGTCGTCGAGATCAAGGGCGCGACCGCGCTCGTCACCGAGGACTGAAGGACGACATGACCGAACTCATCGTGCTGGCCGTGCTCGTCATCTTCGCGCTGTTCGTCGCGGCGAAGACGATCCGGATCATCCCGCAGGCCAACGCCGGCGTCGTCGAGCGGCTGGGCCGCTACCAGCGCACGCTCGGCCCGGGCCTGGCGATCGTCATCCCGTTCGTGGACCGCGTGCGCCCGCTGATCGATCTGCGCGAGCAGGTCGTGACGTTCCCGCCGCAGCCGGTGATCACGCAGGACAACGTGTCGGTCCAGATCGACACGGTCATCTACTTCACGATCACCGACCCGCGCGCGGCCTCCTACGAGATCGCCAACCCGCTGATCGGCATCGAGCAGCTCACGGTCACGACGCTGCGCAACATCGTCGGCTCGCTGACGCTCGAGGAGGCGCTGACCGGCCGCGAGCGGGTGAACACCGAGCTGCGCGTCGTGCTCGACGAGCGCACGGGCAAGTGGGGGATCCGCGTCAACGGCGTCGAGCTGAAGTCGATCGACCCGCCCGCGTCGATCCAGGAGGCGATGGAGAAGCAGATGCGCGCCGAGCGCGACCGCCGCGCGACGATCCTCACCGCCGAGGGCGTCAAGCAGTCGCAGATCCTCACGGCCGAGGGCGAGAAGACCTCGTCGGTGCTGCGCGCCGAGGGCGCCCGCGCGTCCGCGATCCTGCGCGCCGAGGGCGACGCGAAGGCGATCGAGACGGTCTTCGCCGCGATCCACGAGGGCAAGCCCGACCAGGCGCTGCTGAGCTACCAGTACCTGCAGATGCTGCCCCAGATCGCACAGGGCGACGCCAACAAGGTCTGGGTGATCCCGAGCGAGGTCACGCAGGCGCTCGGGAACATCGGCGGGGTCGTCCAGCGGCTCGGCGGCGCGCCGCCGCCCGCGCCGGACGAGCCCGCGGCCTGACGGCCGCCGGCCGCCCGGCTGTCAGACTGAGCGCCGTGTTCGACTCGCTCTCCGAGAAGCTCCAGGCGACGCTCTCCGACCTGCGCTCCCACGGGACGCTGACGGAGGAGGACGTCGATCGCGCGATGCGCGAGATCCGCCTGGCGCTGCTCGAGGCGGACGTGAACTTCAAGGTCGTCAAGCAGTTCACGGCGACGGTGAAGGAGCGCTGCCTGGGCGCCGACGTGATCGGCGGGCTCAACTCCGGCCAGCAGGTCGTGAAGATCGTCGACGAGGAGCTCGCCGCGCTCATGGGCGGCGCCTCGGCGGGCATCAGCTTCTCGCCGCGCCCGCCGACGGTGATCCTGCTCGCCGGCCTGCAGGGGTCGGGCAAGACGACGGCGGCCGCGAAGCTCGCGCGCTACCTCAAGGAGGAGCACGGCTCGTCGGTCGCCCTCGCGGCCTGCGACGTCTACCGCCCGGCCGCGATCGAGCAGCTCGTGACGATGGGCGAGCGCGCCGGCGCCGACGTCTACGAGCGCGGCGCCGACGAGGACCCCGTCAAGATCGCCTCCTGGGCGCTCGACGAGGCCAAGCGCGCGGGCAAGGACGTGCTGATCGTCGACACCGCCGGCCGGCTCCACGTGGACGCCGACCTCATGGACGAGCTCGTGCGGATCCGCAAGGCGACCAAGCCGATGCAGGTCCTGCTCGTCGTCGACGCGATGACCGGCCAGGACGCGGTCAACGTCGCCCAGCAGTTCGCCGAGGCGGTCGCGTTCGACGGCGTCGTGATGACGAAGCTCGACGGCGATGCGCGCGGCGGCGCGGCGCTGTCGGTCAAGGCGGTCACCGGCAAGCCGATCCTGTTCGCGAGCACCGGCGAGAAGATCGACCAGTTCGAGCGCTTCCACCCGGACCGCATGGCGCAGCGGATCCTCGGGATGGGCGACGTCCTCAGCCTGATCGAGAAGACGCAGAAGCAGTTCGACGAGGACGAGGCCGCCGAGCTGGAGCGCAAGCTGCGCCGCAACGAGTTCACGCTCGAGGACTTCCTCAAGCAGCTCCAGCAGGTGCGCCAGATGGGGCCGCTCCAGTCGCTGCTGGGGATGATGCCGGGCTTCGCCGGCCAGCAGCTCAAGGGCATGAAGGTCGACGAGAAGGAGCTCGACCGCGTGGAGGCGATCATCCGCTCGATGACGCTCGAGGAGCGGCGCCGCCCGGAGCTCATCAAGGGCTCGCGGCGCCTGCGCATCGCGCGCGGCTCGGGCACGAGCGTCCAGCAGGTCAACCAGCTCGTGAAGCAGTTCGACCAGATGCGCAAGCTCATGCGCCAGATCGGCCGCGGCAAGATGCCGGACATCGGCGCGCTCATGCGTCAGGCGCGCTGACGGCGACCCCGCTACCCTCAGGGACCGAGTTTTCGAGCGTTTCGAGAGGAATCCGTGGCTGTACGACTGAGGCTCACCCGCGTGGGTGGCAAGAAGAACCCGATCTGGCGCGTCGTCGCGACCGATCAGCGCTCCCCGCGTGACGGGCGTTTCATCGAGGTCATCGGGCACTACAACGCCCAGACGAGCCCCTCGACGATCAGCCTCGACGAGGACAAGGTCCGCTCGTGGATCGCCAAGGGCGCGCAGCCGACGGACCAGGTGCGCAAGCTCATGAAGATCCAGGGCATCAGCGTCTGACGCATCGGCGATGCGCGAGCTGCTCGAAGACCTCGCGCGCGCGCTCGTCACCGACCCCGACGCCGTCGAGGTCGAGGAGTTCGAGGAGGACGACGGCACCGTCGTGCTCGAGCTGTCGGTCGGCGAGGACGACTACGGGAAGATCATCGGCCGCGGCGGGCGCACCGCGAACGCGCTGCGCACGGTGATCAAGGCCGCGGCGGTCCAGGAGAACCGCCGCGTGCTCATCGACATCGTCGACTGACCGTGGCCCGCGAGCGGGCCGACTGGCTGCCGGCAGGACGCATCGGAAGGCCCCACGGGCTCGACGGCAGCTTCCACGTGACGCGTCCCCGCCCGGGCTGCTGGCCCTCGGCGGGCGCATCCGCGTGGCGGAGCGCGAGAGCGAGATCACGCGGCGCGCCGGCACCGACGAGCGCCCGATCGTCCGCGTGGCGGGCGTCGAGCGCCGCGAGGACGTCGAGGCGCTGCGCGGCGCGCAGCTCCTGTGCCCGCGCACCGAGGCGCGTGCCCTGGGCGCGGACGAGTGGTGGGCCGAGGACCTCGAGGGCTGCCGGGTCGTCGACGGCGAGGCGCCCGTCGGCGTGGTGCGCCGCCTCGTCGGGCTGCCGTCCTGCGAGGTGCTCGAGGTGGAGCGCGAGGCCGCCGCGGACCTGCTCATCCCGATGGTGCGAGACGCCATCCGCAGCGTCGACGTCGCGGCCGGCGTCATCGACGTGGACGTCGCCTTCCTCGGCGAGCAGGCAGGATGAGGGCGTGCAGCTCGACGTCGTCACGCTCTTTCCCCAATGGTTCGGCTGGTTCAGCGAGCAGCGGCATGTCGCCAACGCGCTCGCCGCGGGCAACGAGCTGCGCGCGCTCGACCTGCGCGAGCACACGCCGCTGAGCGGCGGGCAGGTCGACGACACGCCGTTCGGGGGCGGGGCCGGGATGGTCCTGCGCGTGGACGTCATGGACCAGGCGCTGCGCGGCTTCTACGGCACGGACCCGGTGGACCTGCGGCGCGAGCGACGGGTCATCGCACTCACGCCGGGCGGCCGGATCCTCGACGAGGCGCTGGTCAACGAGTTGGCGGCCGAGCCGGCGGTGACGCTCCTCTGCGGGCGCTACGAGGGCTTCGACGAGCGCATCGTCCAGCATTTCTGCAGCGACGCGGTGTCGATCGGGCGCTACGTGCTCGCGGGCGGCGAGCTCGCGGCGATGGTCGTCTGCGACGCGGTGCTGCGCAAGCTCCCGGGCGCGCTGGGACACGCCGACTCGGCGGCGGAGGAGTCGTTCTCCGCGGCGCTCGGCGGGGATCCGGAGTACCCGCACTACACGCGGCCGGCGGATTACCGCGGCTGGAGCGTCCCGGAGGTGCTGCTGTCCGGCCACCACGAGGAGATCCGCCGCTGGCGTCGTGCACGCAGCCGCGAGCGCGGCGCGACCGGGGGCGCCTGACGGTCGCCGCCGCGGCGGCCGCCGGGGCGCGGATCGACGGCGAACGCGGCTCCGCTATCCTGATCCGTCGCGCGGCGTGCCTTCCGGCCCCGTCCTCACGGGACGCGGCCACTCACCTCGGCCCCGTCCCCGCGCGCATCCCTTTGCCATGAGCACCGTCATCGACAGCCTCGAGCGCGCCCAGCTGCGCCGGGTCCCCAACTTCGCCCCCGGCGACCGCGTGAAGGTCCACTTCCAGGTCATCGAGGGAACGCGCCGCCGCACCCAGGTGTTCGAGGGCGTCGTCATCAAGCGCCAGGGCCACGGTGCTCGCGAGACGTTCACCGTCCGCAAGCAGTCGTTCGGCGTCGGCGTCGAGCGCACGTTCCCGGTCCACTCGCCGAAGATCGAGAAGATCGAGGTGGCGGCCCGCGGTGACGTGCGGCGCGCCAAGCTCTACTACCTGCGTGATCGGGTCGGCAAGCGCGCCCGGGTGCGCGAGCGCCGCTACGTCGGTCCGGAGGTCGAGATCGAGCCGGGCCTGCTCCACGACGAGGCGCCGGTCGACGACGTCGCCCCCGAGGACGCGGACGTCGAGGCCGCCGAGGCCGACGCTCCCGAGGCCGACGCCACGGAGACCGCCGAGGTCACCGAGGCTGCCGAGGCCCCTGAGGTCGAGGCCGTCGAGGAGGCTCCCGCCGAGGCGCAGGACGCCGCGGACGAGCCCGAGGCGCCCGCCGCGGAGCCGCAGGCCGAGGCCGCGGAGGCCGAGGCCGAGGGCGACACGCCCGCCGCAGACGATCAGAAGTGAGCAGGCGCGACAGCGCTGAGGCGAAGTCCGCGGGGAGCTCGCTCCTCGAGCTCGTCGTCATCGTCGCGGTCGCGCTGGGCATGGCCCTCGCGATCCAGGCGTTCCTCGTCAAGCCGTACCGGATCCCGAGCGAGTCGATGGTGCCGACGCTCACCGTCGGCCAGCGCGTCCTGGTGAATCGCATCGGCACGCGCTTCGGCGAGCCGTCGGTCGGGGACGTCCTCGTCTTCAACCCGCCGGCGGGCGCCGAGTCGGCGACCGGCGACCAGTGCGGCGAACAGCCCAAGCCGGGCGCCGCGTGCGACAAGCCGACGCCCGAGCGCGCGGACGTGAACTTCATCAAGCGCCTCGTCGGCGGTCCGGGCGACACCATCGCGGTGCGCGACGGCCGCGTGATCCGCAACGGCAAGCCGACGAAGGAGCCGTTCATCAGCGACACCTGCGTCGACGACGCCGGCGCCGGCTGCAACTTCCGTAACCCGATCACGATTCCGCCCGGGCACTACTTCATGATGGGCGACAATCGTGGCGAGTCGGACGACAGCAGATTCTGGGGCCCCGTCCCCGAGTCCTGGATCATCGGAGCGGCCTTCGCCACCTACTGGCCGCCCGATCGCGTCGGTCTCCTCTGATCCCGCCGTCGCGACGGCGCCCGCGTCGGCGCGCGCGACGCCCGCACGCCGCAAGACCAAGCGCCCGACCTCGGGCCGGCGTCTGTTCGCGTTCGACCGCGGCCTCGGCGTGCGATACGTCGCGGGCGCCGACGAGGCGGGCCGTGGGTGCCTCGCCGGCCCGCTCGTGGGGGCCGCCGTGCTGTTCGACCTGGAGCGCATCGGCGTCGCCGAGGAGCGTGCGCTCGCGGCGCTCAACGACTCCAAGCAGCACGACGAGGCGACGCGCGAGGCGCTCTACCCCGTCGTGCTGCGGACGGCCGCGCGTGCGGCGATCGTCTCCCGCTGCGCACGCGGGATCGACAGCCGCGGACTGCATCGCACGAATCTCGAAGCGCTGAGCGACGCGCTGAAGCGGGTCGCGCGGCCGGGTTCCCTCTGTCTGGTCGACGGGTTCGCCGTGCCGGACGTCGGGTACGAGCAGCGACCGATCGTCGGCGGGGACGCGACGAGCGCGGCGATCGCCGCCGCGTCGATCCTGGCGAAGGTCACGCGCGACCGGTTCATGCGCCGTGCCGACGAGCTGCACCCGGGCTGGGAGTTCGGCGCGCACGTCGGCTACTCGACGCCCGAGCACCGCGCCGCGATCCTGCGCCAGGGCGTCTCCCCGCTGCACCGGATGTCGTTCCAGTCGACGGCCTACCAGCAGCTCGCGCTCTGACATCAGAACGCCGCCTCGAGGTGGTCGAGCCGCACCAGGCCGCCCCGCGCGTCCATCACGACGCCGACCGCGTCGAAGCGGATGGCCGCTGCGGCGGGTCGGTCATTCCGGTCGTGGAGGTACGCGCGCGCCATGCGCCGCACCTGCCGGCGCTTGCGGTCGTCGAGCGCGTCCCACACCGCGCCGGGTCGCTGCGCACGCCGTGACTTGACCTCGACGAACACGAGCGCGTCCGCGTCGCGCATGACGAGGTCGATCTCGCCGAACCGGGTGCGGTGGTTGGCCGCCACGAGGTCGTAGCCCAGCCGTCGCAGGTGGTCGAGGGCGTGCTGCTCGCCTTGGCGGCCGAGCGTCTGGCGTGGGTCTGGGGACACCCGCCGGACCGTACGGAGGCCGGTGTGACGGCGCACCGGCGTCTCTGCGCCCGAATCGCGGCAGTTCTGCACCCGATCTGCGGCGCCCGGGCCGCCTGCGCAATGACGTTGCAGAGGTGGGGGAGAGACGAGGCATTCCCAGCGCCACAGGCGCAGATCTCTCACCTAGCGTGACGCCCATGTTCGCCCGCGTCACGACATTCACCCTCGAGGGCCTCGATCCGTGCCCGGTCGTGGTCGAGGCGGACCTGCGCGCGGGCCTGCCGGCGTTCACGATCGTCGGGCTCGCCGACCGCTCCGTGAGCGAGGCGCGCGAGCGCGTCCGGGCCGCGATCCAGAACAGCGGCCTGGAGTTCCCCATGCGTCGGGTCACCGTGAACCTCGCACCCGCGCATCTGCGCAAGGCGGGCCCGGGGTTCGACCTCGCGATCGCCTGCGCCATCCTGGCCGCGAGCGGGCAGCTCGCGCCGGGGCCGCTCGACGGCGTCGCCGTGGTGGGAGAGCTCTCACTGACCGGCGAGGTGCGGCCGTGTCGCGGGGTCCTCGCCGCCGCGCTCGGCGCGCGCGATGCCGGGATGCGCGGCGTGCTCGTCGCCGGCGACCGCGTCCGTGAGGCGCAGGTCGTCGAGGACCTGGAGGTCCGGGGGACGACGACGCTCGCGTCGCTGCGCGCCGTGCTCGAGGCGCCCGCGGCAGTGCGCGAGGACCGGCCCGGGGAGGCGGTGGGAGGGCGTCACCCAGAGGCACCGGATCTGGCGGACGTCCGCGGGCAGGCCGGCGCGATCGCGGCGCTCACGGTCGCCGCGGCGGGTGGACACAACCTCCTGCTCGTCGGCCCGCCCGGAACCGGCAAGACCATGCTCGCGCGGCGGATGCCGTCCATCCTGCCGCCGCTCGCGACCGACGAGGCGCTGGAGGTCACGCGCATCCACAGCGTCGCCGGCCTGCGCACCGACGAGGGCATCGCGCACGTCCGGCCGTTCCGCGCGCCGCACCACACGATCTCGGCCGCCGGTCTGATCGGCGGTGGCCCCGGCCCCTCTCCCGGAGAGGCCACATTGGCCCACGGCGGGGTCCTGTTCCTGGACGAGCTGGCGGAGTTCGATCGCCGGGCCCTCGAGGCGCTGCGCCAGCCGCTCGAGGACGGGCACGTCGCGATCGTCCGGCAGAACCGCGTCGCGCGCTACCCCACGCGCTGCGCCCTCGTCGCTGCGACGAATCCGTGTCCCTGCGGGCGCGGGGGAGCCGCCTGTCGCTGCGGCGAAGCGGATCTGCTGCGCCACGCGCGCCGCCTCTCGGGCCCGCTGCTCGACCGGATCGACCTCGTCGTCGGTGTCGAGCGGCCGAGCGCGAGCGACCTCGGTGCCGCGGCCGTGACGACCTCCGAGCAGGTGCGCGCCGAGGTGCTGGCCGCGCGGCGGCTGCAGTCCGATCGCGGCGTGCGGTGCAACGCGGACCTGCGCGGCGCCCGCCTGCGGGCCGCAGCCGCGCCGACATCCGACGCGCGCCGCCTGCTCGACCGGGTCTACGAGGCCGGCACCCTGTCGGCGCGCGGCCGCGAGCGCGCCCTGCGCGTCGCACGGACCGTCGCCGACCTCGACGGCGCCGCACGCGTCAGCGACGACCATCTGCGGATCGCACTGGCCTACCGCCGCCAGGACGAGACCCTGACGCGCGACGCGGCATGACGGGCGGCACGCTCATGGACGTCTGCGACGCCTGTGCCCGGCGCTCGTGGCTCATCGCCCGACTCGCCGGCCATCTCGAGCAGCGGCGCGGCGAGCGCGAGGTCATCCGCGAGGTTCTCGGGCTCTCCGACCGGCGCCTCATCGAGGCGCTCGGCGGCCTCCTCGCCGAGGCGATCGCCGACGAGCACGCGGCCGTGGACGCCGCCGGCCTGCGCGCCCGCTGGTCCGCGGCCGGCAGCCACGCGACCTGCCGCCACAGCGCGCGCTACCCGGCACGCCTCCACGACCTGCCGGACGCGCCCGCCGTCCTGCACCTGCGCGGCGAGGCATCGCGGCTCGCGACCCTGCTGGCGGCGCCGTGCATCGCGATCGTGGGAGCGCGCAAGGCGTCGGAGGACGGCCGCGAAATCGCGCGGTCCCTCGGACGCGGGTTGTCCGCCGCCGGCGTGACCGTGGTCAGCGGCATGGCGCTCGGGATCGATGCGTCCGCCCACGACGGGGCGGTCGACGCCGGCGCCAACTCGCTCGCGGTCCTGGCGTGCGGGCCGGAGATCGCCTACCCGCGCAGCCGCACTGCGCTGCACCGCACGCTGACGGACGCCGGCGGGGTCGTCTCCGAGCTCCCTCCGGGAACGGCGCCCTACAGGTGGGCGTTCCCGGCGCGCAACAGGACCATCGCGGCGCTCGCGGGGATGGTCATCGTCGTCGAGGCGGCGGAGCGGTCCGGGTCGCTCATCACGGCCGAGATCGCGATCGGCCTCGGGCGCGAGGTCGGCGCGGTGCCCGGATCCCCACTGAGCTGGCGCTGCTCCGGGACCAACCAGCTCCTGCGCGAGGGCGCGACGGTCGTGCGCGACGCCGTCGACGCGCTGGACGGCCTCAGCTGCACGATCGACCTCGTCCCGGGTGTGCGGGGGGCCGCCCGCGCCGCGCCGCCGGGCCTGCCCGAGCGGCTGCAGGACCTCCTGGAGGCGATCGAGCGCGGCGAGGACGGCGTGGACGACCACGCGGCGACCGCCGCCGATGCACGCACCGTCCTGGGCGACCTCACCGAACTCGAGCTGCTCGGGCTGATCCGCCGGCGGCCCGGCGGGCGCTACGCGCGGGTGACGCGATGAGGGCGACGGCCGCGACCTATCCTGGGCGCCTCGATGACCGCGTCCCGCGCCATTCCCGTGTGCCTCACGATCGCCGGCTCGGACTCCGGCGGGGGAGCCGGCATCCAGGCCGACCTGAAGGCCTTCGCCCGCGCCGGCGTCCACGGGACGACGGCGATCACTGCGATCACCGCCCAGAACACCGTCGCGGTCACGCGCGTCGAGCCCGTCAGCCCGGACATGATCGTCGAGCAGGTCCGCGCCGTCGTGGACGACCTCGGGGTCGACGCGGTGAAGATCGGGATGCTCGGGATCGGTCGACAGCACGGACGCGGTGGCGCGCGCGCTCGACCTCCTGCGCCCCCGGACGCCCGTCGTCGTCGACCCCGTGATGGTCGCGGAGTCCGGTGGGCGCCTGCTGGACGCCGGCGCCGAGGGGGCGCTGCGCGAGCTCATCCTCCCGCGCGCGACCGTCGTGACGCCGAACGTCCCCGAGGCGCGCGTGCTCGCGGGGCTGGGCGAGGATGCCGCGCCGGAGGACCTGGTGCGCGCCATCCACGCACTCGGGCCCGCAGGTGGTCGTCCTCACGGGCGGGCATCGCGACGAGGCCACCGATCTGCTGTTCGACGGCGAGCAGCGTCGACGGCGATTCCCGGCGTGCGGCACCCGGACGGTGCGGCCCACGGGTCGGGGTGCACGCACGCATCGACGCTCGCCGCGCAGCTGTCGCTCGGGCGTTCGCCGCTCGAGGCGGCGCGCATCGCGCGCGAGGTCGCCGGGGATGCCGTGCGCGACGGGCTCCGCGGCATCGGCGCGGGCGCCGGGCCGGTCAACGTGCTCGGGCTCAGCGCACCCCGCTGAGGGCGCGCTGCGCGCGGCCCCGGGTCCCAGCCCGCCTGCCATACTGGATCGGTCATGAGGTTTCTGCGCATGAAGCCCGGGCATGGCGAGATCCTGCTCGCCGAGGGCGATGTCGCCCGGCCCGAAGAGGAGGAGCTGCTCGTCGAGGAGTTCCGCCGTCAGCTCGACCTCGGGCTCTGGGCCGCGGTGCCCGTCGCGACCGCCGAAGGCCGGCGTGAGGCCCGGATGGTCCGCGACTTCTCCGACATCCCGCGTGACGCCGATCGCGTCATCTTCTTCCCGCGCGCCGCCGGCGGGAACTGAGCGGACGAGCCGGAGGGCGTGCGGTCGTGATCCTCGCCTTCGCCGCCACCGCGATCGTCATCGTCGCGCTCATGTGGGAGGTCGGGTGGCCGACCCTCGCGGAGAAGATCGCGCAGCACCGAGCCCGCCGCGCACGGGTCCCCGCGCCGGACTTCGACCCCGGCCGCGAGCGCCGCGCCGAACAGCGCGCCCGCCAGCTGCTGCGCTCCTGCGTCAACGACGAGGAATGGGAGATGTACCGCGACCTCGGGCTCATCCGCGTCTGGGGAACGCTCGCCGGGGGTCCTGAACGCGGCGGGAGCGTCGCGACCGAGGCGGGTGCGCCGTACGCCTACATCCTCTACCCGCACAAGCCCATCGTCGCCTACCTGCCGCAGACCCGCGAGCTGCTCAGCGAGTACTGCGTCGACTTCCCGGACGAGACGCGGCCGTACGGCAGCCCGCACCTGCCGGACTCCGACGACGTGCTCGCCAAGTGGATGGCGCTCACCGGCGACGAGCGCGGGCTCATCGAAGCGGCGAACATGCACCTCGCCGGACGCCAGGTCGATCCCAAGCGCGTGCGGCGCGACCTGTGGCGCCTGCAGGAGTGGGAGCGCCAGCGCATGAAGCGCATCGCGCGGATGTCCGACGACGCGCCGCGCCCCGACGGCACCATCCAGGCCCCGTAGCCGCCCGCTAGTGTCCGCTCCCCGTGAGCGAGACACTGAGCCACCTCAAGCACAAGAGCGCCGCCCTCACCGACGGGCCCGAGCGCGCCGCCGCCCGCGCCTACCTCAAGGGCATCGGCTACGACGACGAGGCGCTCGCCAAGCCGATCATCGGCGTCGCATCCACCTGGATCGAGACGATGCCGTGCAACTTCCACCTGCGCGCGCTCGCCGCCAAGGTCAAGGAGGGCGTCCGCGCCGCGGGCGGGACGCCGATGGAGCTCAACACGATCGCGATCTCCGACGGGATCACGATGGGCACCAGCGGGATGAAGACGTCGCTCGTCAGTCGCGAGGTCATCGCCGACTCGATCGAGCTCGTCAGCCGCGGTCACCTCTTCGACGGGGTCATCGCGCTCTCGGGATGCGACAAGACGATCCCCGGCACCGTGATGGCGCTCGCGCGCCTCGACGTGCCCGCCGTGATGCTCTACGGCGGCTCGATCCCGCCCGGGCGCTTCCGCGGCAAGGACGTCACGATCCAGCAGGTCTTCGAGGCGGTCGGCGCGCACGCCGCCGGCAAGATGAGCGACGAGGACCTGCACGAGCTGGAGGGCGTCGCGAGCCCCGGAGCGGGCGCCTGCGGCGGCCAGTTCACCGCCAACACCATGGCGATGGCGTTCGAGATCCTCGGGATCTCCCCGATGGGGTCCTCGATGGTTCCCGCCCAGCACAAGAGCAAGGCCCAGGTCGCCTTCGAGACGGGTGAGCTCCTCATCGACGTGCTGAAGCGCGGCCTGAAGCCGAGCGACATCATCACCAAGGCCTCGCTCGAGAACGCGATCGCGGGCGTCGCGATGAGCGGCGGCTCGACCAACGCCGTCCTGCACCTGCTCGCGCTCGCCCGCGAGGCCGGCGTCGAGCTCACCATCGACGACTTCGACCGCATCAGCGAGCGCACCCCGCTGCTCTGCGACCTGCAGCCCGGCGGCACGTACGTCGCCGTCGACCTCTTCGAGGCGGGCGGCGTCCCGCTCGTCGTGCAGCGCCTGCGCGACGCCGGCCTGCTCAACGAGGACGCCATCACCGTCGACGGCAAGACGCTGGGCGAGCACGCGGCCGAGGCCGACGGAGACGCCCGGCCAGCCCGTCGTTCGTCCGCTCGACGATCCGATCAAGCCCAGCGGCGGCCTGGCGATCCTGCGCGGCAACCTCGCGCCGGACGGGCTGCGTCGTGAAGCTCGTCGGCCACGAGCGCCGCTTCCACCAGGGCCCTGCGCGCGTCTTCGAGGGCGAGGAGGCGGCGATGGACGCCGTCACGCACGGCGGCATCAGCGCCGGCGACGTCGTGATCATCCGCAACGAGGGCCCGGCCGGCGGCCCCGGGATGCGCGAGATGCTCGCGGTCACCGCCGCCATCAACGGCGCCGGGATCGGCGAGGAGGTCGCGCTGCTCACCGACGGGCGGTTCTCCGGTGCCACCCACGGCTTCATGGCCGGGCACGTCGCCCCCGAGGCCTACCGCGGCGGCCCGATCGCCGCCGTGCAGGACGGGGACCTCGTCACGATCGACGTCGACAACCGCACGCTCGAGGTCGCGCTCACCGCGGAGCAGATCGCCGAGCGCGTGGCGGCCTACCGCCCGCCGCCGAACCCCGACCGCACCGGCGTCCTGGGCAAGTACGCCGCGCTCGTCGGCAGCGCGTCGCATGGCGCCGTCACGCTCGCCGACGGCTGAGCACCGCAGCCCGCGTGCGCATCGCGATCGACATCGACTCGACGCTGCACCACTACTGGGACCAGTTCTCGGGCGTCGTGCTGCGACGGTTCGGGATCGAGCTGCCGTACGAGGGGCAGACGAGCTGGGCGATCTCCCGCCTGCAGCCCGAACAGGTGCACGAGGCCGTCATGGAGACCCACGGGCCCGAACTGGTCGCCGCCGCCAGGCCCTACCCGGGCGCGGTGGAGACCGTCAACGCCTGGCACGCGGACGGGCACTTCATCCACATCACGAGCCACCGCGCCACCACGGCGCACGACGACACGATCGCCTGGCTGGACGCGGTCGGCCTGCGCTACGACGAGCTCTACTGCTCCTACGACAAGATCAGCCGCTGCCGCGAGATCGCGATCGACCTGCTCGTCGACGACAGCCCCGTGAACCTCGAGCGGGCGCTCGACGCGGGCATGCGGGGGGCGACCATCGTGCACCCCTGGAACACCGAGGTCGTCGCCGAGCGCGACATCGTGGGCGCCGAGGACTGGGCCGGCCTCGCCGCGGCGCTCGCGCCCGTCCTGGCACCGCCTGCCTGAGCCGCGCGGAATGCGGCTTGCAACTCTCGCGCCGCGGCCGGATCGTCGCCTATCCTGAACGGTCGACCCTGACGATCACGGTCGCCCGGACCCGACTCGCCGCGTGCGCCGAGCCCCAGCCATAGCCCTCGCCGTCGTCGCCACGCTCGTGGTCGCCCTCGTTGGCGGTGCGTGGGCCTACGACCGCAGCCGCCAGGACACCGTCGCGAGCGGCGTGAAGGTCGCCGGGATCGACGTCGGCGGGCTCACCGGGGAGCAGGCCCGCGCGCGGCTGGAGCGCCGGCTCCTGGATCCGCTGCAGGAGCCGGTCGTGATCGAGCGCGGTACGCGCTCCTGGCGCCTCACGGCAAAGGAGGCGCGGATCGCCGCGGACGTGCAGGGGAGCGTCGACGCCGCCATGGAGCGGGGACGCGACGGCAACTTCCTCACGCGCGCCTGGCGTGAGGCGACCGGGGCCACGGTCGCCGCGAACGTCCAGCCGAAGCTGACCTACAACGACAAGGCGGTCGTCCGGTTGCTGGACCGGGTGCGCCGGACGGTCGACAAGCCCGCCAAGGACGCGAGCGTCACGTTCACCGGCAGCAGCGTCGCGCCGGTCCCCTCGAGCAACGGCCGCAAGCTCAAGGCGACGGCGCTCCACCGCGAGATCCGCGCGGCGATCGTCGAGCCGGGCGCCGACCGCACGTTCGTCGCGCGCACCCGCGCCGTGAAGCCGAAGGTGACGACGGCCGAGCTCGGCCGCAAGTACCCCACGCTCATCACCGTGAACCGCGGCGGCTTCAAGCTCACGCTCTTCAAGAACCTGGAGCCCGTGAAGACCTACCCGATCGCCGTCGGGGCGATCGGCCTGGAGACGCCGGCCGGCCTCTATGCGATCCAGGACAAGCAGGTCAACCCCACCTGGAACGTGCCGGACAGCGAGTGGGCGGGGGACCTCGCCGGCAAGTCGATCCCGCCGGGCCCCGACAACCCGCTCAAGGCGCGCTGGATGGGCATCTACGCCGGCGCTGGCATCCACGGGACGAGCGACATCGGGTCTCTCGGCTCCGCGGCCTCGCACGGCTGCGTGCGCATGGCCGTCTCCGACGTCGTCGACCTGTTCGACCGGGTCGCCGTCGGGACGCCGGTGTACATCGCCTAGAGCTCGCCGATCCGGACGGCGATCACGCGCTTGCTGCGACCGAGGAAGAACGCCGTGCGGCGGTCCACGTAGCCCCCGGTCGATCCGAGCGGTGCGCCCAGGCCCACCGGGAACCCGGCACCGAGTCCGAGCGCCTTGAACAACGCGGCCGAGGTCGTGCCGATCCCGAACCTCCGCGCTGTCCGCCACTTCGCCAGCGGCGACGCGGGGCCCCCGCTGATCGTGATCCCATCGACCGCGCCGAACTGGTCGAAGGACACGAGCGCCCGCTCACGGGACGAGCTGCCCTTCCAGATGCAGGACGTCCGCGACCCGTCCCCCTGGCAGGCGTCGCCCGCCTCGGAGACGCCGCCGGGGCCCCACGCGGCCTGTGCCTGCGCGAGCGTCATCCCGATCCGGACGCCGCCCATGGACTTGCCGTTGACGATCTTCGTGGTCTTCGGCTTGGGAAGGGTCGCCTCGGCGGGTGCCGCGCCCGCGAGCAGCGCCGCGGCGGCGATCGCCGCAACGGCGGCGGGACGATGGGTCATACGGTCACTCCTGAGGCTCGCTGGTCCGAAGGCCGGACGGTAACGACTCAGTCCGGCGCGGGCAACGCCCGATCCCGCAGTTCCTCCACCTGGATCTCCTCCCATCCGCGCTCCAGGAGCAGGGCATGGTGGTCTCCGTGTCGAAGGGTCAGCGTGCCGATGAAGATGCCCTTCTCCCGTCGCCGCATGACCGCGTACCAGAGCGTCGTCGCGTCGTCCGATGCCTTGATCCGGTGCCACGGGCGCGGCGGATCCCCGGCGGGCTCGCAGAGCCCCGCCTCGATCAACCGCTTGCGCGTCGCGACCTGACCCGTGGACGTGTCGATGAAGAAGAGCGCCATCGCGGCCGAGGATAGGGCGCCGGCGATGACCCCGGCCTGGTCGCAGGCGCTGGGCCTGCTGGACGCCGACCTGCTGCGCCGCGGCGCCGCAGAGCGCACCCGCCGCGCCTACGCGACCGACCTGCGCCAGTTCGCGGTGTGGGCGAGCGCCGCGCGGATCACGCCGCAGGACGCCGGCCCGCGCGAGCTGCGCCGGTACGCGGCGACCCTGTCCGAGCGGCGCGTCGCGCCGAGCACCGTCGCGCGCAAGCTCGCCGCCCTGCGGGCGCTGTTCCGCGCGCTGCGCGAGCACGGCGTCGTCACGCAGAACCCGGCCGAGCTGGTCGCCTCACCGCGGCGTCCGCGCCATCTCCCGCGCGTGCTGCGACCGGACGAGCTCGCCGCGCTCCTGGACCGCATCCCGGCCGGGACGTCGCTGGAGCTGCGCGACCGCGCGCTGCTCGAGATCGCCTACGGCTGCGGCCTGCGCGCTGAGGAGCTGGTCCGGCTCGACACGACCTCGGTGCACTTCGACGCCGAGGAGCTGCGCGTCGAGGGCAAGGGGGGGAAGACCCGGATCGTCCCGGCCGGCGAGCCGGCGCTGCAGGCGCTCGCGCGCTACCTGGAGCGCGGCCGGCGGGCGCTGCAGACCGACCCCGCGGAGACCGCGCTGTTCCTCTCGAAGTCCGGCAGGCGCCTCTCCACGTCCGACGTGCGGCGGCGCCTGGCGGTCTGGACGCGCGCGGCGGCGCTGCAGGGCGGCGTCTCGCCGCACGCCCTGCGCCACTCGTTCGCGACCCACCTGCTCGACGGCGGCGCCGACCTGCGCGCGATCCAGGAACTGCTGGGCCACAGCAGCATCTCGACGACCCAGATCTACACTCGGGTAGAGTCGGCGCGCCTGCTCAGCGCCTACCGGCGCAGTCATCCGCGGGCGTAGCGACGGGAGATATGGAAGCGAACGTCAAGGCAGTCGAGCTCCGCGACCTCTGGCGCCGTTATAAGACGGACGATGACCAGCGGGCGCGGGAGCGACTCGTCGTCGCCTATTCCCCGCTGGTGAAGTACGTCGCCGGCCGCATGGGGTCCGGGCTGCCCTCGCACGTCGAGGAGGCGGACCTCATCTCCTACGGGCTCGTCGGGCTGATCAACGCGATCCAGCGGTTCGAGCCCGAGCGCGAGATCAAGTTCGAGACGTACGCCATCACCCGCATCAAGGGCGCGATCATCGACGAGCTGCGCTCGCAGGACTGGGTCCCGCGCTCGGTGCGCGCCCGCGCCCGCGAGATCGAGCGCGCCCATCAGAAGCTCGAGCACAAGCTGCACCGCGCGCCCACCGACGAGGAGATGGCCGCGGAGCTGGAGATGGACGTCCAGGCCTTCCAGGACGCCATCCTTCAGATCTCGAACTCGTCGATGGCCGCCCTCGACGAGTTGTGGACGGTCAGCGACTCCAGCGGCGACTCGGTCTCGCTGCTGGACACGATCGCCGACGACAGCGCGCCCGACCCGGCGGCGGCGCTGGATCAGAGCGACCTGCGCGACCGCGTCGCCGACGCGATCTCGCGCCTGCCCGAGCGGGAGAAGCTCGTGATCGCGCTCTATTACTACGAGAACCTGACCCTGCGCGAGATCGGAGAGGTCCTCGGCGTCACCGAGTCGCGCGTCTCGCAACTGCACACGAAGGCCGTGCTGCGCCTGCGGTCGGGCCTCAGCGAATCGGACTGACGCCGCGCCTGCGGGATGCGGGGAAACCCGCACACGCGGGCCCGCCGCGGCGATAGGGTCGGCGTTCGGAACCCGTACGGGAAGGAGCGCAGGCATGCACCAGGCGGACCGCATTCGGAACGTCGCCCTCGTCGGCCACCGCGGCAGTGGCAAGACGTCTCTTCACGAGGCCCTGCTGTTCGAGGCGGGCGCGGTGAACCGCCTGGGGTCGGTCACGGACGGTTCGACCGTCTCGGACTCCGATCCCGACGAGCAGTCGCGGCAGATGTCCATCAGCGCGAACCTCAACTCGTTCGACTGGGACGAGCGCAAGATCAACCTCATCGACACGCCCGGCGACCCGAGCTTCGTCGCCGACGCGCTCGGTGCGATGCGCGTGTGCGAGTCGGCGGTCTTCGTCATCAACGCCGTGATGGGCGTCGAGGTGAGCACCTCGCGCCTGTGGCAGCGCGCCGACGAGCTGGACATCGCGCGCCTCATCTTCGTGAACATGCTCGACCGCGAGCGGGCCGACTTCTTCCGCACCCTCGAGCAGCTGAAGGGGGCCTTCGGGCCGCACGTCGTCGCCACGGAGATCCCGATCGGCGCCGAGCACGACGTGCGCGGCCTGATCGACCTCGTCGACATGAAGGCCTACGAGTACGCCGACGCGAGCCGCGACAACTGCCGCGAGATCCCGGTTCCCGACGACCTGCGCGCCGTCGCCGAGGAGTACCGCGAGAAGCTCATGGACGAGGTCGCCGAGGTCTCCGACTCGCTGATGGAGCGCTACCTGGAGGGCGTCGAGATCTCCCACGAGGAGATCGTCACCGCGCTCAAGGAGGGCACGAACCACGGCGGGATCTTCCCGGTCACGTGCGGCGTCGCGACGCGCAACCTCGGCACCAACCGGCTGCTCGACGCGATCGAGGAGGACCTGCCCTCGCCGGTCAAGCACGGCGGGCTGGAGCTTCCCGAGATCACCCTGGAACCCGACCCGGACGCCCCGCTGTACGCCTACGTCTTCAAGACGAAGGCCGACCCGTTCGCGGGCCGGATCAACTTCTTCCGCGTGTACCAGGGCACGATGCGGCCCGACGGCCACGTCCTGAACACGCGCGCCCACGCCAAGGAGCGGCTCGGATCGCTGCTGCAGTTCCCCGGCAAGGAGAGCACGGGCGCGGACGGCTTCGGTCCCGGTGACATCGGCGCGGTCGCCAAGCTCAAGGAGACGCGCGCGGGCGACTGGCTCGCCGACCGCGACGAGCCGATCCAGATGCCGGCGGTCGAGCTCCCGCAGCCCGTGATGGCCTTCGCGATGGAGCCGAAGACCAAGGGTGACGAGGACAAGGTCTTCACCGCGCTGCGGCGCCTGCAGGAGGAGGACCCGACGATCGACCTGCACCGCGACCAGCAGACCGGCGAGCAGATCGTCGCCGGGCTCTCCCAGGTCCACGTCGAGGTCATCGTCGACCGGCTGCGCTCGCGCTTCGGCGCCGAGGTGACGCTGAAGCCTCCGCGCGTCCCCTACCAGGAGACGATCCGCGGTGAGGCGAAGGCGCACGGGCGCCACAAGAAGCAGAGCGGCGGCCGCGGGCAGTTCGGCGACTGTCACATCATCCTCGAGCCCTTCGACGGCGGCGAGTTCGAGTTCGTCAACGAGATCAAGGGCGGCGTCATCCCGACGAGCTTCATCCCCGCCGTCGAGAAGGGCGTCCACGAGGCGCTGCAGCACGGCCCGGTCGCCGGGTTCCCGGTGAAGGGCGCGCGCGTGCGGCTCGTCGACGGCTCCTACCACGCGGTCGACTCGTCGGAGATGGCCTTCAAGCTGGCCGGCTCGATCGCGATGCGCGAGGCGCTCGGCAATGCGAGCCCGGCGCTGCTGGAGCCGATCATGCTCGTGACGCTGTCGGTGCCGGAGGAGTGCGTCGGCGATGTCGTCGGCGACCTCAGCTCCCGGCGCGGCCATCCGCTCGGCATGGAGCCGGTCGGCGGCGCGACCGAGATCAAGGCCGAGGTGCCGATGGCCGAGATGCTCACGTACGCGCCGGACCTGCGGTCCATCACCGGCGGGCGCGGCGACTACACGATGGAGTTCCAGCGCTACGAGGAGGTGCCGGCGAACCTCGCGCAGAAGGTCGTGGCCAGCGCCAAGGAGGCCGTGTCGGCCTGAGCGGTACCCTCGCCCGTCGTGGCACCTCGCCAGATCTCCACGATGCACGAGCCGGTGCAGTGCGCCGTCTGCCAGCGCACGATCCTGCGCGGCGAGCGGCCCGACGTCTTCCTCCACGGGGGACGACGCGCCGTCGTCTGCGAGCTGTGCGCGCCGCGCGCGGTGCACGAGGGCTGGATCCGCGAGGGCGCCGACGCCGCGCCGGGACGGGTGACGCGCGGCTGGTCGCGCGGCTCGGGCCGGTCGCTCCTGGACCGCCTGCGCGCCCGCCGGCCGGGGGAGGCGGAGCTGCTCGTGCCGCAGGAGGCGGAGGGCCTGCTGGAGGCGATGGAGGAGCCCGAGTACGAGCTCGAGCCCGCTCCCGCGCCGCACGTGCAGCCGCGGACCGCGGACGGGATGCCCGACGATCCGCCGATGTACCGCGAGGACCGCTTCGTGCACGCGATCCCGACGAACGCGGACATGAAGGTCGTCCGCGCGATCGACCTCTTCAACGCGAGCCCGCACTGCCGGACGATCTCCGGCGTGGCGCGCACGCTCGGCGCGCCGCTGGTGACGGTGCGCCCCTCGGCGACCGAGGGCAGCATCGTCACGATCGTCATCGCGTGGGAGCTGTCGTGGTACCGCTACGAGATCGACCTCGCCGACGAGGCCGCCGGCGTGCGGTCGACGGGCCAGGGTGCGGAGCTCGACGAGCTCGACGAGCCCGACCGCGCGCCGAACGCGATCGCCGACGAGTACGGCGCGCTGCATGCGGCCGTCCAGCCGGCATGAGAGACTGATCGCGACATGACAGCGCGTCGCTCGACACTCGTGCGGTCACCAGGCGGACCCGCGATGATCTACAGCGTCGTGCCCGAGGAACTCGGGCCTGAGATCTACGAGCAGCTGAAGGCCTACTACGCCGATGACCCCGAGGTGACGGTGATCGTCGACCGTCGTCGGTCCGGGCGCCCGTCCGGCGGCCCGCCCACGGCCGACGAGTCGGAGTTCCGCGGGCGCCGCCGGCGCCGCGCCACGGGCGATCACCCCCGCTGTTCCTGGCGGGCGGCGACGACGGTCCCGCCGCCGCGTAGATGAAGCTCGTCGTCCACGTGGACGGCGGTTCGCGCGGCAATCCCGGTCCCGCCGCCGCCGGCGCCGTCCTCAGCACGCCGGAGGGCGACGTCGTCGACGAGGCGAGCGAGCTGCTCGGGATCGTCTCCAACAACGTCGCCGAGTACCGCGCGCTGCTCCTGGGCGTGCGCCGCGCCCGCGAGCTGGGCGCGACGGAGGTCGAGGTCGTCAACGACTCCGAGCTCATCGCCAAGCAGGTCAACGGGCAGTACAAGGTCAAGCACCCCGACATGAAGCCGCTGTACGCCGAGGCGCTCGCGGCGCTCGGGGAGCTGGACGGCTGGACCGTGCGGACCGTCCGCCGTGAGCAGAACGCGCACGCCGACGCGCTCGTGAACGCCGCGCTCGACGCGGTCCGCTGACGCGATCTGGCGCAGCGCCGCTCCCCGGGACAACCGAACGCGCACCGGGCGCGTAGGACGGGCATCACCGTTCCCGAGAAGGAGTCCCGATGAAGAAGCGCCTGATGTTCCTGATCCTGTGCCTGTCCGCGGTCGCGCTCGTCGCCGCCGGGTGTGGCGACGACGAGACCGAGACGACGTCGGACGCGCCGGCGACCACCGCAACGCAGGAGGCGACCACGGGCGACATCGTGGCGACCGCCCAGGGCAGTGAGGACCTCTCGACCCTCGTCGCCGCCGTCACGGCGGGCGATCTCGTCGAGACGCTCCAGGGTGAGGGGCCGTTCACGGTCTTCGCTCCGACCAACCAGGCGTTCTCCGACATCCAGAGCACCGTCGACACGCTGCTCAAGCCGGAGAACAAGGACGATCTGGTGAACGTCCTGACCTATCACGTCGTGCCCGGCAGCTACCCGGCGAGCGAGCTGAAGGACGGCCAGGAGCTGACGACCGTCCAGGGCGAGAAGCTCACCGTCTCGATCGACGGTGACACCGTCAAGGTCGGCGACGCGACGGTCGAGTCGGCCGACGTCAACGCGGACAACGGCGTCGTGCACGTCATCGACACCGTGCTGGTCCCGCCGGCCAACTGACCGGCGCGCACAGGCTCAACGACTCCGGGGCGGAGTCACGAGACTCCGCCCCGCCGAGCCACTGGACCGGATAACGGACGGTACCAGCCCATTGCGACATCTGTCGCTCGGCGCCGGGCTGTAGGTTCGATCCGGCATGTCCGTGGTCCTGTGGCACATCGAGCTGTCCCACTACAACGAGAAGGTCCGGTGGGCGCTCGACTACAAGGGCATCCCGCACGAGCGCCGGGCGCCGATGCCGGGCCTGCACGGCATCCGTGCGGCGGTCCTGACGCGGGGAGCCCAGCGCCGGCTTCCGGTGATCGAGCTCGACGGCCGGCGAATCGGCGACTCGACGGCGATCATCGCGGCGCTGGAGGAGTACCGGCCGGAGCCGGCGCTGTACCCCGAGGATCCGGCTGACCTCACGCGGGCTCTCGCGCTGGAGGACCGCTTCGACGAGGAGCTGGCTCCGGCGGTCCGCCTCCTGGTCTGGTTCCACACGCTGCCGGACCCGGATGCGACGTCCGCGGCGCTCTTCACCGAGCCCAGCCCGGCGCGTGAACGGCTGCTGCGCGCGACCGCGCCGGTCGCGCGCCGCATGGTGAGCCTCGACTACGGGATCACCGCCCAGAGCGCCGAGGAGGCACGCGGCACGATCCTCCGCATGATGGACGTGATCGAGGCCGAGATCGGCCCGTCCGGGTATCTCGTCGGTGAGCGCTTCAGCGTGGCGGATCTCGCGGGCGCGGCGCTCCTCACCCCGCTGATCTGCCCGCCGGAGCGCCCGTACGCCCCGGCGTCGATCCCGCCGGTGCTGCTGCCGCTCCGGGAGGAGCTGACCGCGCGGCCCGGGGGACGGTGGGTGCTGGAGATGTATGCCCGGCACCGCGGGACGTGGGTGCAGGCAGCATGAGCGACGCGGCGATGACGGCCGAGGCGGGCGCCCGCCGAACCGGTGGGCCGTCGATGTCAGCGGGCAGTTCCCCGTGCGTGCAGCGCGCCGCGCGCTGATCGGCCTCGGGACGGTCGTGATCGCGTACGGCGTGGTGGCGCTGGCCGGTCGGCCCGGGCCGCCTGCCTGATCTCCACAGCGCGCCCGTGGTCATCCCGCGGGTAATTACCCGCATACGCAGGTGGCGGTATTGACACCAACATACGTCCGGCGTAGGTTCGGTATATCCAGCGGTAATCGAAAGGTCGGTATTGCAGCATGAGACGGTTTGGGCAGGCACGAGTGGTTGTTGGAGACGGGCGTTCGGATCACACCTATGGGGGTTCGTCCCCACGCCAAACCCCGCATTGTGAAAGAAGTGACGCAGGAATAGCGTCAGCCTTTCTCAGGGACACGGGGCCTCGGCAGCGCAGGTGCGCGCCGGGGCTCCCACTTTTTCGGTGGAGTCTGCGACCGTTGACTGGTAGATCCTGGGCGCGAGGGTGCGAAATCCGGAAGATGGCGGTCCAGAACGCGAAGGCGAGACGGCGGTGATCGCCGACCTCGTGACGGGCCTTGCGGACGCGGAAACGTGCGAGGGCTTTCGCAGTGCGGTGCTCTCCTGCGCACGCCCGGGCGTCGCGACGGTCGCGACGCTGGACGAGTTTGACGGTGCGCGGACCTCGCTGTGCTGCGCCTCGACCGAGCCGGCGCTCGAGGCATCAGGATGCCGTTCAGGAACGGCTGGCATGGAACGAACGGTTTCCGACGCTGCTTGACAGCATCCCGGTAGCGAGCGCCCCGCCGTTGGCCGTCTCGGACGTTGTGGACCGCGACGAGTTCGGCTCGAGTCGCCTGTACACCGCCTACTACGCCGACCTCGGGATCGAGGACGAGCTCGTCATGCGAGTTCCCCGGCGTCGCTGGCCCGGCGACGCTGCGGCTGGGCCACCAGGAGTGGGGGTTCGACGCAGCCAGTCGGGCCCTCGCGTTGAAGGTCCAACGTGTTCTCACGGCCATGTGCACTGTTCGTCGGGACCGTGAGACCGTGCGGGCGGCGGCCCCCGTGGCGCGCCTCCTGGCGGAGGAGTCGGGGCGCTTCGTCCTCGTGAGCGACCGAGCCGGGAACCTCATCGACGTCGACGGCACGCCGTCCCAGGTCGAGGGCCCGCTCGCGACCACGATCCGTTCCGCGGTGGGGCTCGCCGGCGCCGATGCCGGGAAGACCGAGCCGGGGCAGCCCGTGATCGAACTGTCGGTGCCGGGTACCGAAGGCGGCCCGACCACGGTCCAGGTGCTGGCAGGGCGTGACGGAAGCGCGCTGCTGGCGATCCTGGTCCAGCGTCCGCGCGCCGGCGTCACGCCCGAGGACCTGGGCCGCCATGGCCTCACGGGCCGCCAGGCGCAGGTCATGACGCTGATCCTCGAGGGCGCCACCAACGGCTCCGTCGCACACCAGCTCGGGATCAGCGAGCGCACGGTGGAGAAGCACGTGTACGGGGCATACGCCCGCCTGGGCGCCCGCACGCGGACCGAAGCACTCATCGCCCTTTTGGGTTGAACTCCCACCATGGAGTGGGTGAAACGCCCACGGTGGGTGTTTTACCTAAGCGGGTCTGCGCATTGCCGGTAAGGCTTGTACCGAAATACGTTGATGCATGGCAGGAGGGAAAGGTCAATCCATCAAGGAGGAGTTGCGTGTCTCTTAAGCGACACGTCCTTCAGGTCGTGGCACTCGTCACGGCTGTCGCTCTGGTGTTCGGTGCGTTCGCGGGTTCCGCGAGCGCCGCAAAGGTCACCAAGAAGCAGAAGGCACAGATCCGCAAGCAGTTGCGGAAGCAGGTCAAGAAGAACCCGGGCGTCGTCAAGCGTCGCTCGTTTCTGAAGCGGGCGGCTCTCGTCAACTTCAAGCTGCCGGTCACGATTCGTCTGCGCAACCCGTGCACGACGGAGAACGGGCAGAACGCCCCGGCAGCCCACTCTCGACCAACCCGACACGGATCACGCGCTGAGCACGAACTGCGTGGGGCAGGGCACGGCGCTGAACCAGCGCACGATCCCGTCGGCAACGTGAACTCGGTCCGTCGCTCGGTACGCGTTCGGTCGCATTGGTGGCGCGCTGGCAGCGGTTGTCGAGTTCCAGGACACCTACGACGGTGGCGCGCTGGGCAACTCAACCTGAAGATCCTCCCGGGCGACAAGACGCTGACGACCTCGTCGGTGCCGCTGCTCTGGAATCGACGACATCAGCGATCCGAATACCCGCTCGGAGAAGAACTTGGCCTTGCAACTCGGTCTCCGGTAAGTTCGTCTCGCTGGCGGTACTGACTGGTTCGCCGACCGCATGGGCCAACGGCGCAGCCGGTGGTGTCAGGCATGACAGGGCTGCGGTGACTGGACCAGCGGGTCGGCTCGCAGACCGTGGCGGTTCGCCGAATCAGTAGCGCCGCGCGTTGAAGCGCCTCCGGCGAGTACAAGGCGCTGTTCTGGAATGCTCCGGGCAACCTGGGCTACGGCACGTACAACGGTCTCCCCGGGTATTCCGAGACGACGCTTTCGGTGCTGTCAACGGCGTCAACCTCGCCGCAAGGTCGGCGTCGACGACCCGTTCAACATCAAGTCCGGCGGTGTCATCGGTGACAACGACTGGATCGGGACGAACCCGAACCCGTTCCCCGTACGGCAACGGCGTCCGTCGCCTCCGAGCCGAACTCGCCGCCGACCTCGTGGTGACCGTTCTCGTACAACGCGGCTGACACCGTGCTGCGCACCAACGCTCTGTCCCTGGGCATCGCCCCGGGCGGCGTGTCGGTCAACATGAGCACCGGTACCGCAACGACTCCGGGTGGTCTCACGACCGCTCAGGGCTCGCAGGACGTCACGCTCGGCTACTCCGGCGGCCAGGCGAACCTGTTCGGCAACATCCCGGGCAAGAACGTCGGCATCGACGTCACCGTGAACCTCGCGACGAAGATCAACTCGATCGTGCGGATCATGGACCAGGACCTGTTCAAGAACGCCGGCACGATCGAGGGCGAGGACATCCCTGCGGGGCTGTTCAACTGCCGCCAGATCGTCACCGGCGCTGTGCAGAACTACATCCCGGGCGTCCGTCTGACGGGCTCCCTGCGGATCGCTCCGGCGATCACCAAGGACGGCAAGGTCCGGATCGCCAAGGCGACCGTCTCCTCTGACGTCAACAACCCCGACCGCGTTGCACTCTCCGCCTGCCTGTTCCCGGCGAAGCCCTACAACGCGTACCAGTGGGCGGCAACACCGCCTCCGGCATGCCGGTTGTCTGGACTGATGCGACACGATGAATTCCCCACCTTCGGTCAGGCGACAGCCGTCGGTGCCGTCGGCACCGAATGGTTCGCCACCGGCGGTGGCACGCCGATCGTCACCGCGGAGACCAACAAGGGACTGGGTATCAACGGCGGCGCGCGGCGCTACCCGAACACGTCGGAGAAGAACGCGCCGAGCACGAGGTGCGGCAACGCTCGACCTCCGGGAACGGCCCGGGTCTGGCGGAGGTCATTCGCCGGTCCGGTCTGACCGGCACTGTCGCCGGCCTGCCGGACCCGACTGACCGGGCATACGCCGGCGTCAACTACACGGGGCGACCAGGCCAGCGTCGCGGGTGACATCACCGTCAACCCGCTGGACGTTGACGTGCTCCTCGGCGACCAGCCGATCAACGGCGATCGGCCCGTGGCACCGTAGGACCAGGATGTTCCTCACCTCCGGGAACGGAAGATCGCCAGTGGGCTCCGGCCGGACATGTTCCGGCCGGAGCCTCACCGGTGTCAGGCGAGGAGGGAGTCTCAAGGTATGGCGTCCTGGACACGGCAGCGGCTCGCGACCTGGCGGAAGGCGCAGTTTGGGGTGGCGCTGGCCCTGACCTTCCTCCTGGCCGTTCCCGCGGGAGCATGGGCCGACGGCAAGCTCCTCGTCTACACCGGGAACGGTGCGGTCAACGAGGGGTACAGCCAGTTTGCGGCTGCTTCCGGGCGCCTGAACGTGACGTCCTCGACCTTCCCCGTCGATGACGCGGACTTCGATCAGTACAAGTGCATCGTGTTGCCCGTCACGCGCACCGGCTTCACGACAGTCCAGCGAAGTGCACTCACGGGGTACATGGACCGCGGAGGGACCATCCTGACGCAGTCGCTCGAGCACCTGCAGGTGGCGACGGACATGGGCCCGGCGTCAGAGGGAACGTTCAAGGCCCTGGCTTCCAGCACAGGCATCCGGGCGTTCAACACCACCGTCACCTTCGACGCCACGTTCGACGCGTACGTCAGTGCCTCTCGCTATACCGCCGGCGTGTCACAGGTCGGCTACGCGGCGGCGACCACGCTCACCGTCACAGCCCCCGCCCAGACGCTCGTCATGTCGAGCCCGGCTGGGCAGACCGATCCGCCTCCCGCGCCGCTCGTCGCGGTTCGCGACCTCGGAGCAGGGAAGTTCGTCTTCGTCGGCGACTCCAACATCTTCTCCGACGGGTCCGGCGGCTTCTACACGGGCAACGACAACGCCCATCTCGCCAACAACCTCTGCGGTGACATCACGCCGCCCGTCATCGCCATCACGACCCCGGCCCAGGGCGCGCGGTACAAGCGCGACCAGGTCGTCCAGGCGGTCTGGGGTTGCACCGACGCCGGCAGCGACATCGCGACGACCTCGTTCCAGAACGGGCTGCTCTCCGGCACCATCTCCGGGCTCCCGATCGAGACGACGGTCGCGCCGGGTCAGACCGTGACCAAGTCGTTCTCGGTCGCCTGCGCCGACGCTGCGGGGAACGTCGCTCCCACGAAGACGGTGACGTACGAGGTCGATGACTCGAAACCGACGAGTCGTGATCGATTCGCCGATCAATGATGGGACGGTGAATCGCCGGTCGAACGTCCCGGCGTCGTGGAGCTGCCAGTACGCGGATGGGCCGGAGGAAGCGATACGGGGCCGCGACATGACGTTCGGGAAGGTCGCCGGCGTGCTTCGATCGATACGGGAGGCCGTCGCGGCGGGGGACGCCTCTGACGAAGTCGTTCAGCGTCACGTGTACCGACAAGGCGGGGAACCTGGCGACGAAGACCGTGCTCTTACATCGTTGAGGATCAGAATCCGCCGGCGGTGACGATCTCCGCGCCGCTGGAGGCTGCGCGCTTCAAGATCGACAAGCCCGTCACGGCCGATTCGGGCTGCTCGGATCCCGACGGACCGCAGGACATCGATCCGGACGAGAACAAGACGTTCGGGACGGTGCCCGACGGGCATCCGGTCGAAACGGCGTGGTCGCGCTGACATCGAAGACGCTCATGGCCACCTGCACTGATCTTGCGGGAAGAGAGAAGAAACGTATATGAGGAGAGGGTGGTGAGATTGCGGTGGTGGATGGCGGGAGTTAGCGCGGATAGTAGGGCGACTGGGGTGCAGATTGACGGGGATGAATCACGAGCAAGGTGGCGATGGGTCGGGACGGTAATACGGGGACGCTGAGCCAGACGACTTTACGGTCACCTGTGCGGATCAGGCGTGGAATGTCGCGACGAAGGTCGCGACGTACACGATGATCGGCGGCCGCCGGACATCACGATCGTGCTGCAACAACGCTACGTTCGAGCAGGGGCAGGTCGTCTCGCGAGCTACTCGTGCGTCGACACGGACGGAGACCTGAAGTCGTGCATCCGCGAAGGCGGCGCGACCGGGCCGCTCGACACGTCGAAGCCCGGCACGTCAAGTTCACGGTGAACGAGGCCGACGCGGCCGGGAAACACGGCCACGAAGAGCGTGACGTACACCGTCAAGGCGAAGACCACGGTCGCGGCCGGCACACCCAGCGGGACGACGAAGAGCGACCCGAAAGGTCTGCACCAGCCGCCGCAGTTCCGGATCCGGGTGAAGAAGCTCAAGGGCGGCGTGAGGGCCGTCTCCGCTACGGTGTTCGTCAACGGCAAGAAGACGCTGACCCGCAAGGGCAAGAGGGTCACGGCGATCGTGACGCTGAAGGGCCTGAAGAAGGGCACCTACAGGTCAAGATCAACGTGAAGTACTCGAACGGTCGAGGCTGAGCTACACGCGGAAGTTCAAGACCTGTACGCCGAAGGGGAAGTAGCTCAAATCGGCTCGGTTCACGGCAAACGCGGGCCCGGGATCAGCTGGGGCCCGTGGCCCGCGGCCACCTCAGCTCACGTACGTCGACACGGCCGGCGTCGCCGCCGACGCGTTGCCCGCGGCGTCGAACGCGATCACGCTGTAGCGGTACTCCGTCTTGTGCTCGCGGCCCGTGTCGACGAACTCGGGCGTCGCGCTCGTGCCGGCGAGGCTGCCGTCGCGGTAGATCCGGTAGCTGACGACGCCCTTGTTGTCCGCCGGCGCCGTCCAGCGCAGCGTGACCGTCAGCCCGACGGGGTCGGCGGTCGCCGTCAGGCCAACCGGCATCGCAGGGGCCTCCCGGTCGGGCAGCGCGCGCGGGAGCGCCCACACGATCCCGGACGGCCGGGACAGGTTGCGCGCCATGTCCACGGCGAAGACGCGGTACTGGTGCGCGACGCCGTTCGGCAGCCTGGGGTCGGTGAACGTCGTCCCGGCGATCGTGACGACGTACTGCCCGTCGCGGTACACCTCGTACCCGGCGATGCCGCCGTCATCCTCGGACGCGCGCCAGGTCAGGACCGCCTCACCGTCACCCGGGACCGCCACGAGGCCGATCACGCGGCTCGGCGCCGTCCGGTCCTCGACGCAGGCCCAGGTGGTCTTGCGGCGCAGCACGCGCTTGCGATGACCGCGGCTGTCGCGCACGCTGACCCGCACGCGCTTGGTGCGCTTCTCGAGGACCTTCCCGGCCCGGCAGGTCGCGAGACCCGCCGGGCCCGCCGGTGCGGCCGCCACCGCCGCCGCAGGGCAGAGCAGCCCGAGCGCGAACGCCTGCAGGAGCAGCCTGGCCGTGAGACGGTGATGGGAGCGCATGGTCGTCGCCGTCCTCGTCGCGATCAGCTGACGTACGTGGAGACGGCGGGAGCCTGCGCGGAGATGTTCCCCGCAGCATCCACGGCCTCGACCGCGTAGGTGTACGTCTTCCCGTTCGCGAGGTCGAGGTCGGTGTAGCTCGTCCCGGTCGGCTGGCTCCGAGGACGTAGGCCCCGGAGTTCGTCTTGCGGTGCACGCGGTAGCGCACGACGCCGACGTTATCGGTCGACGCCGTCCACGCCACGGTGATCGAGTGCTGCTGGTTGTTCTTCGTGAGCGTGATGCCGCCGGGGATCGACGGCGCCAGCGTGTCGCGCGGCGTCACGTTCACCGGCGAGCTCGTCGCGGACGTGTTGCCCTTGGCGTCCACCGCGGCGACCGTGTACGCGTACTGCGTCCCGTTCGCGAGGCCCGTGTCGGTGAACGACGGGCCCGCGGGCGAGCCGACGAGCTGTCCGGCGCGGTAGACCTTGTAGCCGGTCACCCCGACGTCGTCCGTGGACGCGGTCCAGGTCAGCGACACCTGATTGGTACCGGCCGTCCCCACGACGTTCGCCGGAACCGACGGGGGCGTCTGGTCGGAGACGACCGGGGCCGTCGGCGTCGCGCTCACCGGCGAGGAGGCCGACTGACGCGTTGCCGGCGCCGTCGACCGCAACGACCTTGTACGTGTGCTGGACGCCGTTCGCCAGCCCGGTGTCGGCGAAGTACAGGGTCGCCGGCGGTCCGACGAGGACGTCGTCGCGGTACACGCGGTAGCCGGTCACGCCGACGTTGTCGGTCGCGGCGTTCCAGCACAGCGAGACCTGCGTGTCGCCCGGGGTCGCGGTCAGCCCGCCGGGGGTCGACGGCGCGACCGTGTCGGCGGGCGTCGCGGAGACGCTGCTCGCCGGCGACGCGTTGCCCGCTGCGTCGATCGCGAGGACCGTGTACGCGTACGTCGTCCCGTTCACGAGCTGCAGGTCGGTGAACGTCCGTCCCTCCTGGAAGGCGATGGCGACGCCGTCGCGGCGCAGCTCGTAGAACACGACGCCGACGTCGTCGCTCGCCGCGCCCCAGCTGAGCGCGACCTGACGGTCGCCGGGGGTCGCGGTGAAGGCCGGCGGAGCGGCGAGGGCGCCGTGACGTCCTTGGCCGCCG
>CAVPCS010000013.1:0-183799 GCA_963702505.1 uncultured Actinomycetes bacterium
GGCCCGCCGGCGAGCGCGGTGTGCAGGGTGTCGGCCGCGAAGTCGGTGAGGATCCGCAGCGAGGGCGCAAAGCTCGTCTCGCGGCCGCCGGAGCGGTAGACGGTCCCCTGGCGCGGGGTGCCGCGCGACCCGGGCAGCGGGTACGGGCCGCGGTCGAAGCCCAGCGCGGCCGGGAACCGCCCGCCGAACAGCAGGTGGCGCATCGTGACGTGCTGGTGCTCACCCCACGGCCTGGCCGGCGCGGCCAGCGCCGCGAGGGCGACCTTCGCGTAGATCTCCTCGCGCGTGCGGTCGCCGAACCACGCCGAGCGCTCGCTCAGGAGGATGGCGTCGAGGTTCGCGTAGAAGTCGGCGACGATGCCCGTCTCCTCGAGCAGGTGGTGCGCCACGTCGCGCCCGAGCACGCCGCCGAACACCTCGACGATGAGCGCGCGGTACCAGCGCTCGAACAGCGTCGCGGCGAGCGACTGCGGGCCGAAGCGCGCGTCCCACTCGCGCAGGAGGTCGCCGTTGCGGCCGGGCGGCAGCAGCGGCAGCAGGAGCTCCAGGTAGCGGGCGGCCTGCGGCGAGCGCTCGTCGAGCTGGACGGCCGCCATGCCGGGGACGTCCCAGTCCTCGCGGGCGCGCAGGAGCTCCTCGATCCGGTGCACGCGGCTGTCGCCCATCGGCAGGTTCTGCGGTCGCACGCGTCCGAGGTGGCCGAGGTCGTGGTTCGCCGTGACGATGAACCCCTCGGGCGGGTCCTGCACCCGCGGCAGGTCCTCCGGCGGGGCCCATCCGCTCCACGCCGTCGCCGGGTCCCACGCGGGCAGCGGGACCAGGCCGCTCGCACCCGACGGGCGGACCGGCGCCAGCCCCGACATCTGCAGGCCGATCGACCCGTGGCGGTCGGCCATCACCCAGTTGAACGCCGACTCGATCCCGCCCGCCGCGGCCATCCCCTCGGCGACGTCGCGCGCGCGGAACATCGCGATCGCGGCCGCGACCGACCGGGCGCCGGCACCGCGCCCCGCCGACCAGCGCGTCGCGCGCAGCAGCCCCGCCTCGTGCGGGTCGCCGTCCAGGACGCCGCGGTCGGTCTCGAACACGCGCAGCGTCAGCGGCTCGCCGCCGCGCCGGTGGATCGTCTCGGTGCGCTCGGCGACCGGCGTCCAGGTCTCCTCGCCGTCGACGTGCCGCAGGCAGCGGCCGTCGCGGCAGTCCTCGATCCACGAGTCGGTCGCGTCCATGAACGCGTACGTCGCGCCCCACGCGAGGTCGTTCGTGCGGCCGATCAGCAGGCCCGGCAGGCCGGGCATCGTCGCGCCGATGAACCAGCGGTCCCCGGCGCGCGCACCGATCTCCTGCCAGACGGCGGGCAGCCGGCCGACCTCCAGGTGCGGGTCGTTCGCCAGCAGGGCGCGCCCGCTGCGGGCGCGGGCGGGTGCGATCGCCCAGTTGTTCGAGGCGACCGGGCGCGGCAGCGCGGTGCTCCAGCGCACGCCGTCCGGGACCAGGCGCGCACCCGGCCGCAGGCGGCGAACGAGCTCCTCGTCCAGCCCGTCGAGGGATCCCGGGAACAGCTCCTCGAGCAGGTCGCGCCCGACGCCCGCGCGGACGAGGTCGACGAGCAGGTCCTCCATCTCGCCCTGGCTCTGCGCGAGCGCCACCCACCCGGCGAGCCGCGAGACGAGCACGCAGTCCTCCGCCGTCCACGGGTCGACGGAGCGGATGCCCGCCAGGCGCAGCTCCCACGGCGGCCGCCCCGCGAGCGCCTCGCTGACGCCGGCGCAGTACGCGTCGACGAGCGCCGCGTCGCCGGGGGCCATCTTCGCGACCTCTTCGGCGAGGTCGACGTGGAAGCCCAGGCGGCGGAACGTCGCGTCGATCTCGACGAGCTCCTCGCCGCCGCGCAGGTGCTCGGCCATCCGGCCGCGGCCCGCCAGGCGCGTGAGCACGAGCTGGATCGCGCGGTCGTGCCCGTGGCACCACCCGAGCCCGCGGTAGAGGTCGGCCTCGGTCGCGGCGCGCACCTGCGGGATCCCCGCGGCGTCGCGGGTGATGGTGATCGCGGCCTCGCCGGTGAGCGTGACGGTCCTGTCGCGGTGGAACACGACGGCGACGCTACCCCACCCGTAGGGTCTGACCATGCCCGACACCAACCGCCGCCTCGTCCTGCGCGAGCGTCCCGCCGGACGCATCGACGACACCACCTTCCGGCTCGACCCGCAGCCCGTCCCGGAGATCGGCGACGGCGAGGCGCTCGTGCGCATCGAGTACATCTCGGTCGACCCGACGAATCGCATGTGGATCGGCGAGGAGCCGACCTACCTGCCGCCGGTCGCGATCGGCGAGGTGATGCGGGCCGGGGCCATCGGGCGCGTCGTCGCCTCGCGGCATCCCGGCTACCCGGAGGGCGCGCTCGTCCAGGGGCTCTTCGGCTGGCAGGACTACGCGGTGCTCTCCGACGCGGCCGGGGCGTTCGTCATGCCCGAGATCCCGGGCGTGACGACGAGCTCGTTCCTCGGCGTCCTCGGCATGACCGGCCTCACCGCGTACGTCGGGATGCACGACATCGGCCGTCCGCAGGAGGGGGAGACCGTCGTGGTGTCCGCCGCGGCCGGCGCCGTCGGGTCGGTCGCGGCGCAGATCGCGAAGATCGCCGGCGCGCGCGTCGTCGGCATCGCCGGCGGGCCGGAGAAGTGCGCGATGCTCACCGACGACCTCGGGCTCGACGCGGCCGTCGACTACAAGGCGCCCGACTGGCGCGCCCAGCTGAAGGCGGCGACGCCCAACGGGATCGACGTCGACTTCGAGAACGTCGGCGGCGAGATCATGGACGCGGTCTTCGCGCGGCTGAACCTGCGCGCGCGGGTGCCGCTGTGCGGCCTGATCTCCGGGTACAACGACGGCGAGCCGCAGGCGCTGCGGGCCTTCGGGCGGATCCTCACCAACCGCGTGCTCATCCAGGGCTTCATCGTCCTGGACCACTTCGGCCAGGCCGCGGAGGTCGCACAGATCCTCGGCGGCTGGATGGCGGAGGGGCGCCTGAAGGCGGAGGAGACCGTCGTCGAGGGCTTCGAGGGCCTGCCCGAGGCCGTGAACATGCTGTTCGACGGGAAGAACACGGGGAAGCTCGTGGTTCGGATCTAGGTACGGCCCCCTGGCGGGACGGGTCGCCGAAGGTGACCCGATGAGTCTCAGAGCGCTCTCAGACTCAACCCCGATGCTCCTCCTCGTGACCAACCCCCATCCCCTCACAGGAGGCCCCATCCGATGAAGCGCGCACTCGTTGCCGCGATGCTCTCGGCCCTGGCGACCGGCGCGGTTCTCGCGACGGTCGGCTTCGGCGCGAACAGCACCGCCACGACGTCGAAGAAGCAGTCCTCGAAGTCGGCGCAGACCACGCAGTCCGGCCCGCCGAAGACCATGAAGCAGGTCTACGACGAGATGCAGACGCAGCGGGCTGCACAGGAGAAGAAGCTCGCCGACGCCCTCGGCGTCAGCACCGCGGACCTCACGGCCGCCAAGGAGAAGCTGAAGAAGGACAAGCTCGCAGCCGAGGTCAAGGCCAACCGTCTGACCCAGGCGCAGGCCGACGCGATCACCGCGTGCGACGCAGCGCCGCTGACGTGCGACCGCTCCAACCTCCCCGCGGGCGGCCCCGGCGGCCGGCACGGCGGCGGCATGAAGGGCGACCGCGGCACGCATGGCGGCCGACCTCGCGAAGGCGCTCGGCCTCGAGACCGCGAAGGTCGAGAGCGCGCTGCAGAGCACGCGTCCCGAGCGCCCGACGCAGCGGCGGCATGCCCGGTCGCGGTCGATCACGGCGGCCACGGCCTGGCGGCCACGGTGGCGGCCCCGGCGGTCCTCCCGGCGGCGGCTTCGGCGGCGGCTTCGGCGGCTGACCCGACCTGTGGGCGGGCGATGATGTGGCCGGCGTGACCGACACATCACCGCTCGTCCTGGTCGTCGACGACGACGACGCGATCCGTGAGGCCCTCGAGCGCGCGCTGCGCCTCGAGGGCTTCGCCGTGGACACGGCGCCCGGCGGGCGCGCGGCGCTCGAGTCGGTCGCCCGCCGCGCGCCCGCCGCCGTCGTCCTCGACGTGACGATGCCGGACCTGAACGGTCGTACCGTGTGCGCCCGCCTGCGGGCCGACGGCATCCGCACCCCGATCCTCATCCTCTCTGCCCGGGATGAGGTGGAGGACCGGATCGCGGGCCTGCAGGCGGGCGCCGACGACTACCTCGTCAAGCCGTTCGCGGTCGAGGAGCTGATCGCCCGGCTGTGGGCGCTGCTGCGCCGCGCCGGCGAGGACGCCGCCCGCGGCGCCCGCCGCCGACGTCATCGCGGTCGGCGACCTCACCGTCGATCCCGCGGCGCGCGCCGTCGACGCGCGCCGGCCGCGAGCGTCGCGCTCACGCGCCGCGAGTTCGAGCTGCTCGAGGTGTTCGCGCGCAACCCCGGCATCGTGCTCGAGCCGCGACCGGCTGCTGGAGCTCGTCTGGGGGTACGACTGGGCGGCGGACGGCAACGTCGTGGACGTGTTCGTCAGCTACCTGCGGCGCAAGCTCGAGGCCGAGCGGCGAGCCGCGGATGATCCAGACGGTCCGCGGCGTCGGCTTCGTGCTGCGCGTTCCCGGGGACCGGCGTGAAGGGCCCGCGGTCGCTCGCCGGGCGCGTCACGCTCGCGGCGGTGGCGGCCGTCGGCGGCGCGCTGCTCGTCGCGAGCGTCGCCGTCATGCTCGTCAGCCAGCGCGCGGACCGCGGCGCGCTCGACCGCGACCTGCGGCAGCTCTCGGGCCGCGCGGCGGGCCCCGCCGGGCGGATCGGCCCGCCTCCGGCGCGGCGGGCGACTTCGACCGCGACGGCGCGACGCGGCGATCGCGGCGACCGCGGCCCGCTCGGGCCCGGCGACGAGCGCTTCACGCGCCTCGTCTTCCCGAACGGCGTCGTGGCGAGCGGCGGCGCCGACCGTGCCGGAGGACTTCCCGCTGCCGGCGCCGACCGAGGATCCCGTGACCGTGAAGGCCGACGGCGAGTCGTGGCGGACGATCGTGCGCCGGCTCCCCGACGGGGCCCGGCTCCAGGTCGCCGCGCGGCTCGAGCCGCTGGAGGATCGCGAGCGCCGGCTGCGGCTCGTCGTGCTCGCGGCGCTGGTCGGCGCGCTGCTCGCGACGGCGTTCGTCACCCGTGCGCTCGCCCGGCTCGCGCTCGCGCCGCTCGAGCGCCTGCGCGGCACCGCCGGCGAGGTCGCCGAGACCGCCGACCTCTCGCGGCGCGTCCCCGCCGGCGAGGGGCCCGAAGAGGTCGACGCGCTCGCGGGCGACCTCAACGCGATGCTCGAGCGGCTGGAGGAGACCGCCGACGGGCCGCGAGGCCGCGCTGGCGAGCGCGCGGCGGTTCGCCGCCGACGCCGGGCACGAGCTGCGCACGCCGCTGACGAGCCTGGAGACGAACCTCGCGACCGGCTCGGTCGACGCCGCGCGCCGCGACGCCGACCGCCTCACCGCGCTCGTCGAGCAGCTGCAGGCGCTCGCGCGCGGCGAGGCCGGCCCGCCCGCGCGGCGTCGAGGACGTGGACCTCGGCGAGCTGGCCGACCAGGTGGTGCTCGGCGCGCGCTCGCGCCACCCGGCGCTCCGGGTGCGGCTGGAGGCCCCCGAGGTCGGGCCGATCGTGCGCGGCGAGGCCGAGAGCCTGCGCATGCTGCTCGACAACCTCGTCGAGAACGCCGCGCTGCACGGGCGGCCGGACGGCGAGGTCGTCGTGACCGCCGCGCCGCTGGACGCCGGCGGCGCGGAGCTGCTCGTCGACGACGACGGCCCGGGCATCCCGCGCGGCCGAGCGCGAGCACGTGCTCGAGCGCTTCGCGCGCGGCGACGGCGTCAGCGGGCCGGGGACGGGGCTCGGCCTCTCGATCGCCGCCGCGCAGGCCGCCCGCCACGGCGGCGCGCTGGCGCTCGAGGACGGCCCGCTCGGCGGGCTGCGCGTGCGCGTCACCCTGCCGGGCCTGCCGGGCTGAGCGCGTTCGCGCCAGCTCGCGCGCATCGGCGACATCCGGGCAACCGGTCGCGCGGTCGCCGCGTAGAGGGGGCCAACGGAAACCAACCCCCCCTGGAGGAACTCCCCCGTGACCACTGCCCTTCGACTTCCCCGCCGCATGCTGCTCGCGGCCGTCGCGCTCATCGCGGCCGCCGCGTTCTCCGCGGCGACGCTCGCCCCGGCGGCCGAGGCCACCTGGAACAAGAACCGCAACGCGAGCCTGACCTCGTCCACGGCATCCCGGGCGACTCGCTCGGCGCCGCCCCGGCGCTGCCGGTCCAGGTCCGCGTCTACCGGCTGTTCGACAAGACGCAGGTCTTCAACGACGTCATCTACGGGACGGTCGCCGGCCCGCTGAGCGTGCGCCCCGGCTGGTACCGGATCCAGGTTCGCGTCAACGGGACCTCGATCCAGCTCACCCAGTGGACCTACCTCTCGCCCGGTGAGAACGCGTCCGCGGTCGCCTACCTGACCGACTCCGGACGGCTGAGCAACGCGGCGGGCAAGCCCGCGCCGAAGCTCGGCGTGTTCACGAACAACGTGTCGAACCCCGGCGCCGGCAATGCCCGCGTGATCGTGCGGCATCTCGCCGACGCGCCCGCGGTCGACGTGCTCGCCGGCGGCGGGACGCTGATCAACGCGCTCAGCAACCCGAACGCCGCCGCCGCCGTCGTGCCCGCCGGTACCTACTCGATCAAGGTCGTCGCGGACGCCGACAACAGCATCGTCGCGTTCGGCCCGGCGAGCCCGGCCTGACGTTCAACGCCGGGACGACGACCGTGGTGTACGCGCTCGGGCAGCTTCTTCGACGGCTCCTTCGCGCCGCTGGTGCAGACGTTCCCCGATACCCTCGCGGAGCGGAACGCAGGTCCACCGACGGGGCGGCCACTTGGGCCGCCCCGTCGTCGTTCCTAGCCGAGGACCGCGCGGGCGAGCGGCGGCGTACCCGCTGGAGTGCCCGGTGCGGTTGGGGTGGTAGCTCTCCCCCGTCGGGTTCGAGAGGCCGTTGAGCCACTCGGTGCTCGAGCAGACCGCGTGCCCCGTGAACGACGGGATCGCGTCCTTGAACGTCAGCCCGTAGCGCCGCGGCGCGCGCCCTGATCGTGTCGCGCATGAGGTCGGCGGTCGCGTTCAGCCGCGTCATGTCGTCGCCGCTGAAGAACGTCCCCGCGTTGCAGTCGACGCCCGCGAAGATCCGCGGGTAGCCCAGGACGACGACCTTCGCGCCCGCCGCGGCACGGGACTTGATCGCCGAGTAGACGGTGTTCAGCCGGCCCGGCAGCGTGTTGCGGATGAAGTTCTGCGCGGTCGTGACCCGGCCCGCGCAGTCGCTCAGCCACGAGGGCTTCGCGCACTCGACGATGACGTCGCTGAACCCGGCGTCGTTGCCGCCGATCGTCACCGAGACGAGCGACGTGGTGGACGTGACGGACGCGATCTGCGTGTTCATGAGCGTCGTCGTCGTGGCGCCGCCGCAGGCGACGAATCACGAGACTCGTGTTCGGCCGCTGCTGGGAGACGAGGTACGGGTAGGCGTAGACGCCGCGCTCGCAACCCGCGTTGAGGGTGTAGCTGCGCGTCCCGGTTCCCGACGAGTAGCTGTCACCGAGCGCGACATAGCGATCGGCGGCGGTGGCTGGCGCGGCGGCGAGCAGTGCGACGAGGCACGCGAGCGCCAGCGCCGGGACCGCGCGCAGCGGCCGGCGAGTGATGCTGGACATGGGTGAGCGTCTCCTCCCAGAAACGTTCGGTCCCCGGCAGCGACACCGGGCTGGACCCGAGCGAACCTATCCCGCGGTCCGGAGAGGTCGCAACGGCAGACCTTTGCGATGGCCGCGTCTGGCCGATGTTGCGGCCGGCCGGGGCGGCGGCATGATCTCCCCGGAGCTTGTGGTGCTCCGGGGAGATCGATCAGGTCAGCTTCGCTGACCTGTCCTGCCAGGGGGTCGTGCCCGCTAGCCGATGACGGACCGCACGAGCGGCACGTAGCCGAGGCTGTTGCCGTTGCGGTTGGGGTGGTAGCTCTCGGTCGAGTTGAACAGGTTCAGACCGTTGAGCCAGGCGCTGCTGGAGCAGACAGCGTGCCCGGTCCACGATGCGATCGCGCTCTTGTACGTGAAGCCGTAGGCGGCTGCGCGCGCGGCGATCGTCTGGTCGAGCTTGTCGGCCAGGGCGTTCCCGTCCGTGCGCTCGGACGCGCTGATGCCGGTCGTGCCGAGGCAGCCCGAGCTCTGGAAGACCCGCGGGTACCCGAGGACCACGACCTGCGCGCCGGGCGCGGCCTGGTTCTTGATCGCGGTGTAGACCGTGTCGAGCTTGCTGTTCAGCGAGCCCGGCAGCGCGTTCTTCGTGTTGTTCAGCGCCGTGTTGCAGGTGCCGAGCGTGCACTGCGTCAGCAGGCTCGCGAAGCCGATGTCGTTGCCGCCGATCGTGACCGTCACGATGTTCGTCGAGCTGTTGACGGCCTGGATCTGGCTGGCCATGAGGCTCGTGGTCGTCCCGCCGGAGCAGGCGACGAAGTTCAGCGACGTGTTCGGCCGCTGCTGCGAGATCAGGTACGGGTAGGCGTACACGCCGCGCAGACAGGACGAGCTGAGCGTGTAGCTGTTGGTTCCGACGCCGGACGAGTAGCTGTCGCCGAGGGCGACGTAGTTGTCGGCCAGGGCCGACGCCGGTGCGGTGAGCGCGAAGACCGCGCACAGCGTCATGACCGCGCGGAGCGGCCTGCGGGTGATGCTGGACATGGAGAGCGTCTCCTCCCAGAGAGCGTTCATGGACCCCGGCAGGGGCGCCGGGACGGACGCGAGCGAACCTAACCGACCGCGCGGTCAGTCTGCAAGCGCGGTTGCGCCCCGGCTGGACAAGGGGTCGAGGCGCGGTCGGTTTCTGCCGATGAGCGGTACCAGGACCGTCCTCGACCCTGCCACGGAGCACCATGTCCAGTTCCCTGATCACCGACCTGCCCAAGGGCATCGTCCCGTCGGGGCGCCGCAACGGCGCCTCGCGCCTCATCGGCGAGATCGTCGTCGACCTCGGCCTCGCGACCCGCGAGGACGTCGAGGCGGCGGTGCAGCAGGCGCGGACCGAGGGCCGGTCGACCGGCGACATGCTCGTCGCCCGCGGCACGCTCACCAGCGACGAGCTGGCCCGCGTCCTGGCCGAGCGCTTCAGCGTCGACTACGTCGACCTCGGCGTGTTCTCGGTGGACATGAACGCCGCCCACCTCATCGCCTCCGAGGCGGCGCGCCGCTACGAGGCCGTCCCGATCGGCTACCTCGACGAGCGCACGCTGCTGCTCGCGACCGCGGACCCGGGGAACATCGTCGCGTTCGACGACATCACGATGAAGACCGGGCCTCGACGTGCGGCCCGTGGTCGCCTCCCGCGAGGACCTCGCCGTCCTGGTCGCGAAGCTCACGCGCCTGGACGACGTCGCGGAGGCCGCGGCCGACGACCGAGGAGGAGGTCACCGCCGTCGACCTGCGCGAGGCCGACGACGAGGCGCCGATCATCAAGCTCGTCCACTCGATCATCGCCGAGGCGATCGACCTGGGCTGCAGCGACATCCACTTCTCTCCCGAGGGCGACGGGATGCAGATCTACTACCGCGTCGACGGCGTGCTCTCACGGGCGGGCGTGGTCCCCAGGCAGATGGTCCGCGGTGTCGTGTCGCGCATCAAGATCATGGCGAACCTCGACATCTCCGAGAAGCGGGTCCCGCAGGACGGGCGCCTCTCGCTGACCGTGACGGGCCGGCCCGTCGACGTGCGCGTCGTGACGCTGCCGCTCGTCTCCGGCGAGTCCGTCGTCATGCGCATCCTCGACCACGGCGGCGGCGTCATCGAGCTCGACGAGCTCGGCATGCGCGACGCGGAGATCGGGCGTCTGCGCCACGCGATCGCCCAGCCGTACGGCGCGATCCTCGTGACCGGCCCGACCGGGTCCGGCAAGACGACGACGCTCTACGGCGCGCTCACCGAGCTCAACCAGGGCGACCGGTCGATCATCACGATCGAGGACCCGGTCGAGTACCGCATCGAGGGCATCAAGCAGCTGCAGGTCAACCCGAAGGCCGGCATGCTCTTCGCCAGCGGCCTGCGGTCGATGATGCGCGCCGACCCCGACGTGATCATGGTCGGCGAGATCCGCGACCGGGAGACCGCGCAGATCGCGGTCGAGGCCGCGCTGACCGGCCACCTCGTGCTCTCCACGCTGCACACCCGCGACGCGCCGACGGCGCTCGTGCGCCTGGACGACATGGGCATCGAGCCGTTCCTCGTCGCGTCCGCCATCGACTGCGTCGTCGCGCAGCGGCTCGCGCGCACGCTCTGCACGCAGTGCAAGGAGGAGACGGTCCTCCAGGCCGACGTGCTCGCCGCGTCGGGCTACACGGTCACCGACGACGTCCCCGCCTTCAAGGCGGTCGGCTGCGGCCGCTGCGGCGGCACCGGCTACAAGGGCCGTCTCGGGCTCTACGAGGTGATGGTCGTCAACGAGGAGATCCGCTCGCTCGTCATGCGCGAGGGCTCCGGCGACGCGATCGCCGCGGCCGCCGTCGCCGCGGGCATGCAGACGCTGAAGGACGACGGCCTCGCGAAGGTCCGCGCCGGCGTCACGTCACTGGCCGAAGTGGCCCGCGTCGCGGGGTCGTAGGGCACGGCCCCCTGGGTACGGCCCCCTGGCAGGACAGGTCAGCAGAGCTGACCTGATCAGTCTCCACGTCCCACCCGGACGCCCACCGCCCCACCGCGAGAATCGACCAGTGACTGGTCATTTCTCGCACCGAGATGATGTGCGCTCGCGCTCGCCGCGGGAAGTGACCAGTGACTGGTCATTTCTCGCAACGACGCGTGGGAGACCGCGGCCCGGGGAGCGAGCAGCGCGTTCCCGGCGGGACCCGTCCCGCGGCGGGCCGGACCCGCGCTACGGTCCCCCGATGAGCCTCCTCGCCGCCTACCGCGCGACCGGCGCGGACCTGCCGTGGGGCGATCCGCTGCCCGCCCACGAGGGCGTGCGGATGGAGGGGTACTTCTGGCGGTTCACCGACCCGGCGAGCGGCCGCGTCCTGATCGCGCTCTGCGGGGTCAACCGGGCGCGTGACGGGTTCTGGTCGACGCTCGGCGTCGCCGCGCACCCGACGGGCTTCCTGCGGACGGTCGCCCATCCGGAGGGGTGGGCCGATCCCCACGCGCTCGGGGCGCGGGCGGGGACGGCGTTCGACGGGCGTGCCGACCGGCTGACGGTGGACCTCGGCGCGGACGCGCGGATCGACGTCCGCGTCGGCGATCCGGTGCCGTGGTCGCGGCGCTCGCTGGGCGGCTCGAGCGTCTTCCAGGCCGTTCCCGCGCTCAACCAGTACTGGCATCCCTGGCTGCTCGGCGGAAGCGCGAGCGGCGTGGCGACGGTCGGCGGGGAGCGGTGGGAGCTCGACGGCTGGCAGGTGTACGCGGAGAAGAACTGGGGGGCGGGCGGGTTCCCGGAGGCGTGGTGGTGGGGGCAGGCCCAGGGCTTCGACGACCCCGGCGCGTGCGTCGCGTTCGCCGGCGGGAAGATCCACTCCGGCCCGCTGCGCACCGAGGTGACGGCCGTCGTCGTTCGGCTGCCGGACGGGCGGCTGCTGCGGCTCGGGGACCCGGTCGTCTCGCCGACGCGCGCGCTGGTCACCGACGAGTCGTGGTCGCTGCGCGCCCGCGGCGCCCGCTGGACGGTCACCGTCGAGGGCGCCTCGCCGCTGTCGAGCGCGCACGTCCTGCCGGTGCCGCTCCCGCTCGAGCGCCGCAACGTGCCGGGTGCGATCGAGCATCTCGGGGGGCGCATGGACGTCGTCGTCGCCGAGCGCGGGCGCGAGGTGTGGCGCGGCACGTCGCACCTCGCCGCGCTCGAGCACGGCGGGATCGAGCGCGCCGTCGCGGAGGCGCGCCGTCGCGGCGCCCGGGCGCGCGACGCGCAGGCTGCGCCGGCCTGACCGGGCATGGCCGCGCGGACGGCCCTGGACATGCGTCCTAGGGCCTGCGCCGAACGGCCGGCCGGGAGCGGTGAGCGGGCCGTCCGGCGCGCGGGGCGTGCCGTACGGCTCAAGCGCCGGCGCGCCCTGGACGACATGACGACCATGGCCGACGCGCCCAGCACGCCGGTGTCCGGCACGCTCCCCGACGACCGCTTCCGGGCGTTGGTGGAGGACCTTCCCGCCATCAGCTACATCGCCGACTTCACCGGCGCGTTCACGCTGCGCTACGTGAGCCCGCAGATCGAGTCCGTCCTGGGCTTCACGCCGGAGGACTGGCTCGCGGACGACGAGGCGTGGGTGCTCGCGCTGCATCCCGAGGACCGCGAGCGCATCGTCGCGGAGGCCGAGGCGTGCATCGCCGCCGAGCAGCCGTTCGACTTCGAGTACCGGATGATCGACCGGGGCGGTCGCATCGTCTGGATCTGGGAGAAGACCTCGATCCAGGTCGACGCCGAGGGCCGCCCCCACGCGGTCAACGGCGTCATGCTCGACGTGACGGAACTGCGGCGCACGCAGGAGGCGCTGCTCCACGAGGCCGACCGCCGCGCGAGTGAGCGCGCCCGCTTCGAGGCGGCGCTCAAGCGCCAGGCGGACGAGCACCGCCACCACGCGCTGCACGACGAGCTGACAGGCCTGCCGAACCGCCGCAGCCTCTACGAGCGCCTCAACGAGAAGATGGAGACGACGCGCCCGGCCGACGGCTTCGCGCTGCTGCTCGTCGACCTCGACCGCTTCAAGGAGGTCAACGACGTCCTCGGGCACCAGAGCGGCGACGAGCTGCTCTGCCAGGTCGCCGGGCGCTTCGGCCGCGAGGTCCGCGAGCAGGACCTGCTCGCGCGCCTGGGCGGCGACGAGTTCGCGGTCCTGGTCAGCGGCCGCAACGGCGCCGAGGCGGGCCTGGAGATCGCCCGCCGGCTGTCGGACGCGCTCGACCGCGAGTTCATCCTCAGCGGCGTCCCCGTGCACGTCGAGGCGTCGATCGGCATCGCCCGCTTCCCGCACGACGGCCGCGACGCGACGGCGCTGCTGCGCTGCGCGGACTCCGCGATGTACGCGGCCAAGGACCTCAGCACCGAGCTGGAGCTCTTCGACGGCGATCGCGACCACCACAGCCCCACGCGGCTCAAGCGCCTGGGCGAGCTGCGGCAGGCGCTCACGCGCGGTGAGCTCGTCCTGCACTACCAGCCCAAGCTGCGCCTGGGGACCGGCAGCGTCGTCGGCGTCGAGGCGCTGGTGCGCTGGCTGCACCCCGACCAGGGCCTGCTGCCGCCCGGCGAGTTCGTCCCGCTGGCCGAGCAGACCGGGCTCATCAAGCCGCTCACGAGCTTCGTGCTGCGCGAGTCGCTCGAGCAGCTGGCCGCGTGGCATCGCGCCGGCCACGACCTCACCATCGCGGTGAACGTCTCCGAGCGCAGCCTGCTGGACCCCGAGTTCCCGGCCGAGGTCGCGCGCGTGCTGCGCGCGCACCGGCATCCCGGCGGAGCGGCTCGAGCTCGAGATCACCGAGGGGACGATCATGGCCGACCCGGAGCGCGCCGCCGGCGTGCTGCGGCGCCTGGACGCGCTCGGCGTCTCGCTGTCCCTCGACGACTTCGGGACGGGCTACTCGTCACTGAGCCGCCTGCGCGAGCTGCCGATCGACGAGATCAAGATCGATCGCTCGTTCGCCGCGCGCATCGAGGCCGACGAGCGCGACGTGGCGATCATGCGCTCCACCATCGAGCTGGGCCACAACCTCGGCTGCTCGGTCGTCGCCGAGGGCCTGGAGACCGCCGAGGCGCTGGACTGCGTCGCCGCCCTGGGCTGCGACACCGGGCAGGGCTTCCACATCGCCCGCCCGCTCGACGCCGTCTCACTCACCGCGTGGCTGACGGCGCGCGACGCGGCCTGAGCCGCGCCGCCGCTCCGATCTAGCGCCCGCGGCGGCCGGACGGACGCGCGGACGCGACCGTCTTGGCGCTGCCGCCGCCGCGCTTGGCGCCGCTCGACGGCGAGCCCTTGGTGCGGCCGGAGCCGCCGTTGCCCTTCGGGCCGCCCGAGCCGCCGGCGCGACCGGAGCCGCGCCCGCGGGGCCCCTGCTGCTGCTGGCGGTTGCCGCCACCGCCGCCGCCCTGGCGACGAGTGGGCGACGCGCCGCTGCTGACCGCGTGGCCCGAAGCCGCGAACTCGCGCTCCAGCTCCAGGTCGCGGGCGATCTTCGAGACGTCCGGCGCGTGCTCGCTGCCGACGTACGTGATGCCCACGCCCGTGCTGCCGGCGCGGCCCGTGCGGCCGATGCGGTGGACGTAGCCCTCGCGATCCTCCGGCGGGTCGAAGTTGATGACGTGCGAGATGCCGTCGACGTGGATGCCGCGCGCGGCGACGTCCGTGGCGACCAGCGTGTCGACGTGACCGGACTCGAACTGCGCGAGCGCCTTCTCGCGCTGGCGCTGGCTCTTGTCGCCGTGCATCGCGAGCGCGGCGTGGCCCTCCTTGCCCAGGCGCTTGACGAGGCGGTCGGCCCCGCGCTTGGTGCGGACGAACACGAGCGCCAGCTCGTGCTCGGCGCTGCGCAGCTGGTGGAGCAGTGTGTCGATGCGGTCGCCGCCCTCGACGCGGACGAAGCGGTGCTCGATGTCGGCCGTCTTCTCGACCGGCGGCACGTGCTCGTGGGTGACGGCGACTGTTCGTGTACTCCCGCGCGATCTCGCCGGCCTCGCCGTCGAGCGTGGCGGAGAAGAAGAGCGTCTGGCGGTCTGCGGGGCACTGCGCGACGATGCGGTCGACCGGCGGGCGGAAGCCCATGTCGAGCATGCGGTCGGCCTCGTCGAGCACGAGGATCTTCACGTGCGCGAGCGAGATGTCGCCGCGCTGGATGAGGTCCTCCAGGCGACCGGGGGTCGCGACGATGATGTGGGCCGTGCGCGCCTCGCGGGCCTGCTTCTCGATGCCGACGCCGCCGTAGACGGCGCGGACCTTGAGGGCGCGGGCGTGGGCGATCGGGTAGCTGGCCTCGACGATCTGGGTGGCGAGCTCGCGCGTGGGGGCCAGGATGAGCGCCGCGGGACGGCGGTCGGTGGCCTCGATGCGATCGACGATCGGCACCATGAAGGCGAGCGTCTTGCCGGAGCCGGTCGGGGACTTGGCGAGCACGTCGCGACCGTCGAGCACGTCGCCGATCACCTTGCTCTGGATGGCGAACGGCGCGGCGAATCCGCGCTCGTTCAGGGCCGTGCACACGGCATTGGACACGCCGAGGCCGGCGAAGGTCTTCTGTGACATTGGAAACTCCTGAGCTGCGGCGTCGATGCCGCGCTGGTTCGGGTGAGACTGCTGACCCGAACCGTCTCAGTGAGCGGGACCCAAGCGAGCTGTCTCGCGAGCGACCGGTTGTCGCTGCGCAGCTACCAGGGTAGCGGTCGCGCTCGCCGATCCCCGCAGGAACCGGTGCGCTGGGGGCGAGACCCCCGGGGGCGGTGTGTTGCGGCCCCCGGGAATCGCCTCCGGTGAGGTCAGCCCTTGACGGCTGCCTTCAGCTTTGCGCCGGCGCTGAACTTCGGCGCCTTGCTCGCTGCGATCTGGATCTTCTGGCCGGTGGCCGGGTTGACACCCTGGCGGGCGCCACGATGGGCCACGGAGAACTTCCCGAACCCCGTGATGGCGACTTCGCCGCCACCGGACAGTTCCTTCTCGATGCTTTCCAGGACTGCGTCGAGAGCGTCGGACGCGGCGCTCTGCGACATCCCGGTCTTTTCGGCGACGGAGCGCGCGAGATCTGCCTTGTTCACCTGCGAAACCCTCCTCGTGGGATCAGGGAAAGCGCGAGCGTATGGGGTGTCTCGGTCGGAAAGCCCGATGAAATCGGGAAAAGGCCCGAATTTGCGGTCCGGATCGTCCCCGATGGGGCGCCCGCGGCCCCCTTGGAAGTGCCCGGAGGACCCGATCCGCCCGGCGAGCGCTCCCGGCCCGCGGCGCGCTACTCCTGCGGAGGGATCACGACGACCGGGCAGGAGGCCCGGTGCAGCAGCTCGTGCGACGTGCTGCCCAGCGCCCCGCGCAGGGGGCTGAACCCGCGTGACCCGACGACGATCTCGTCGGCGCCCCGCGTCTGCGCGACCGCCGCGATCGCCTCGCCGGCGTGCCCGCCGATCAGCTCGGTCTCGACCGTCACGCCGGGCAGCTCCGGCAGCGACGCCAGGACGGTGCGGCCGTGCTCCTTGTGCTCGGCGGCGGCGTGCTGGTACGTGGAGCCGCCGAGCATGTCCGGCGGCAGGTCGAACGCGTACACCACGAACAACGAGCCGCCGTCACCTGCGCGCTCCGCGGCCCAGGCGAGGGCGGCTCTGGAGGTCGGCGATCCGTCATAGCCGACCACGACGGTGCGCGCACGATCACTCATGCGCGCACCATAACGGGGATCTAGACGGTGGAGACGTTGACGGCCTTGGGGCCCTTGTCGCCGGCCTGGGACTCGAAGGTGACCTTCGCGCCCTCGGCGAGCGTCTTGAAGCCCTCGCCGTTGATCTCGCTGTGATGGACGAACAGGTCCTTGCCGCCGTCGTCCGGCGTGATGAAGCCGAAGCCCTTCTCGTCGCTGAACCACTTGACGGTGCCGCTTGCCATGCTGGTGCTTCCTCCTGCGTCTTGAGTGCTGCGAACGCGGAGGTGCATGAAGCGACGACTGCGGGCGCTGACTCTGCTTGACCGAGCAGGTGCCCGGCGTTGAGGACAGAACGGTAGCGTCGAAAACGATGCCGCGCCATCACCCCTCACGAGACCGCCGGGGATCGCGCCGGGCGCCGAAGGCCGCCGATCCGGTGGAGAACGTCGAGCGCCGCCTCGCCGCCGAGCAGCGCCACCGCGAGAACTGCGCGCGCAAGGACCGCTTCGAGACCGAGGCCGAGGCCCGGTCCTTCGCGATCATGCACAACCCGGGGCGCGGGCCGCGGGCCAAGCCCTACCTGTGCGACGTGTGCGGCGGCTGGCACCTCACGTCGCGGCCAGACTGAGCGTCCGGGCTAGGCCCGGACGTGGCGGCCGGTGAACGCGCCGTGATGCGGGGCGTGATGCGACGCGGCGCCGCGCATGCGCTGCTCGCCGAACACGAGCGCGCCGACCGCGGCGAACACGGCGACGGCGAAGAGGGGGGTGTCCATGCCGACGACGAGCGCGACGACGAGGATGGTGGCGACGATCGCGGCGAGGCCGGCGATGTCGTTCATGCGACGGCGGGCGAAGCCCTCGTCCTGGCCGTCGGCGTCGCCGGTGAACGGCTGGTAGGTGCTGTTGGGCGTCATGGAACTACCTTTCGGCGCAGCGCCGAGCGATGTTGAGCGGTCTGGACGATCGGCCGAGTGGCCGGGAGGCACCGCCGGACGGTCCTCGAGGCGCGCCCGGCGGCGCCGATCCGTTCGGACCGTCACGTAGCGTTCGAGCCATGCCGATCCGACGGACGCCGCGGCCCGCGCCCGCGGGTGAGAGCGCCGGCGCGACGCCGTCCGTGCGCCCCGAGGAGCTGACGGGGCTCTTCGCCGCCCCGGCGTGGCTGCGCGACCTCGGCGTCATGTCGTGGCTCGTCGTCGGTGCCGTGGCGGTGATCGTCGGCGTGGTCTGGCTCATCGACCTGACCGCGCAGATCACGATCCCCGTGATCCTGGGCTGCGTCGTCGGCGCGGTCGCCGGGCCGCTCGTCGACAAGCTCGCGGTCCGCGGCGTCCCGCGCGGCCTCGCGGCGGCGATCGTGATGCTGCTCATCGTCGCGGCGGGGATCGGCGTGCTGCTGCTCACGCTCGGCGGGCTGGCGACGCAGGCCGCGAGCATCAGCGACGCGATGACCAAGGCCCTCGGCGAGGTCGACGGCTGGCTGAAGGACCTGGGCATCAAGGACGGCAGCCTCAAGAAGGAGCTGGAGCAGTCGGTCCCCCAGATCGGGGGCGCCCTGATCTCCGGGGTCGTGACCGGCCTCAAGGGGCTCTCGTCCGTCGTGATGCTCGTGACGTTCGCCGTCTTCACGACGTTCTTCGTCCTCAAGGACGGCCCGGACATGCGGCAGTGGATCAGCCGCAACATGGGCGTCCCCACGTCGGTCGGGCTCATCGTCACCGGCGACACGGTCCAGGCGCTGCGCAAGTACTTCCTCGGGGTCACGATCGTCGCGCTCTTCAACGCGGTCCTGATCGGCGGCGTGGCGCTGATCATCGGGGTGCCGCTCGCGGGGACGATCGCGGTCGTGACGTTCATCGGCGCCTACGTCCCGTTCGTGGGGGCGTGGGTCGCGGGCGCGTTCGCCGTCGCCATCGCGCTCGCGGACGGCGGCCAGAGCGACGCCGCGATCATGGCCGTCACCGCGCTGCTGGCGAACGGCATCCTTCAGCAGATCGTGCAGCCGATCGCCTTCGGCGCGACGCTCAGCCTGAACCCGCTCGTCGTCCTGATCGCGACGATCGGCGGGGGCGCCCTGTTCGGGATGGTCGGGCTGATCCTGTCCGCGCCGCTCGTCTCCGCCGCCGTGAAGATCGTGGCGCACCTCGGGCTCGGCGACGAGGCCGAGGACCGGACGCCCGTCCTCGCCGACCCCGCACCGTCCTGACCAGGCTCTCCGAACAGCGCTGGGAGGCCCGGCTGTTCGCGGTCGGCTCGCTGTGCTTCGCGATCGCGGCCGTCCCCGGGTTCGCGTCGCTCGTGGGCGGGACGGCGGACAACGCGACGTACTTCGTCGGCTCGCTGTGCTTCACCACGGCGTCCTTCACCCAGTGGCTCCTCACCGGCCGGCGCAAGGGGCGCGCCTGGCGCAGCCCGGCCTGGAGCGACTGGTGGTCGGCCGCGATCCAGTTCCCTGGCACGCTGTTCTTCAACGTCAGCACGTTCGCCGCGCTGACCGGGGGGTCGGACGTCTGGCGCCCCGACGCGCTCGGCTCGGTCTGCTTCCTCGTGTCGAGCCTCATGGCGATGCGCGCGACGGTCGTGCGCGACCAGATCCTCTGGGACCCGACCTCGCGCACGTGGGAGACGGCGTGGCTGAACCTCGTCGGCTCGGTCGCGTTCGGCGTGTCGGCGATCGCGTCGTACACGGTCCCGGAGTCCGGGGAGGTCGTGAACGCGGCGCTCGTGAACCTGGGGACCTTCGTCGGCGCCGTCTGCTTCCTCGGCGGCGCGCTGCTGATGTCGCCGGATCCCGCGCGCCGCCGCGCCGCGGTCAGCACCCCAGCGAGCTGAACGCCGGCCGCGAGCCGCGTACGAGCTGCGCGATCGCGGGCTCCAGCGCGCCCCGCACGTCGCCCGCCAGGCCGCCGGACAGCGTCGCGCGCGTGACCTCGCGCGCCTGCTGCAGCAGCCCCCGCGCGTCGGCCTCCACGGCGGCGGCGTCCGCGTCGTCCAGGCCCGGCGCGGCGGCCCTGACGCGTGTCAGGTCGGAGGTGATGGCGGCGACCTCGCGCGTGACCCGCGGCACGCTCGCCAGCTCGGGTCGCACGTCGCCGAGCACCGCCACGCGGCGCGTGATGTCCGCGCGGGCCGTGCAGATCGCCGCCCGGGCGGCGGCGGGGTCCTTGGCCACCGACCCGCCGTCGTCGTCGCCGCAGCCGGCGGCCACGAAGGCCAGAGCGAGGACGGCGAGGACGGCCGTGACGGCGCGGCTCATCGGCGCTCCTGCGCGTAGAGGCGCGCGGCGAAGCGCCCGGCGGGATGCTCGCGCAGCCGCCGCACCTCGCGCGCGACCGCCTCCGGGAGGGCGTCGAGCGGCGGCAGCGGCGAGCCGTACGCCTGCGGCATGAGCACCGCGCTGCTGAGCGCGCCGAAGGTCAGGTCCGCGGCCGTGAAGCGCTCGCCGCAGAGGAACGGCCGGCCGTCGGCCAGGCGCGCGGCGACCTCGTCGAACACCGCGTCGACGTGCTCCAGCGCCGCCGCCGCGCGCGCGTCGTCCACGCCGAGGTACCGGCGGATCAGCGGGTCGAGCAGGCCCCCGGCGACGCCGAACGCCCGCTGCTCCCAGGCCGGCGTGCCCGCGAGCGCCCAGGGGGCCATGTCGCGCACGACGGGCAGCGTGCCGTGGTACATCCACAGCCGCCCGTCGGGGCCCAGCCCCGCGTCGAAGCGGGCCTCGAGCTCGGCCGCGGCGACGCCCGCCGCCCCCGCCGGATACAGGCGGCGCTCGGCCGGCGAGCGGGCGTCCGCCCAGCGCAGGATCGCCCACGACTGCACCAGGACGGGGCCTGCCTCCGGGATCAGGACGGGCACGGTGCGCCCGCCGCCGGCGCGGCGCGCCATCGCGATGTGCACGAACTGGACGTGCGGTTCCTCGCGGTAGGGGATCGCGGCGCGGTCGAGCGCCCACCGCGCCTTCTCGCAGTAGTGGCTGATGGGGATCGTGAGGAGGCGCGCGGCCATGGAGCTGGGCGTGAGCCGCCGCGGGCCGCCGTCAGCCGGTGACCGGCGCCGGCGCACGGGCGGCGAGCGCCGCCTCGATCGCGGCGACGAGCGCCGCCGGATCCTTGTCGCAGGCGGTCAGCTCGGGCGGCCCGAGCAGCACCTCGATCCCGTCGCCGGTGTGCGCCAGCACGCACGGCGTGCGCCCGTCGCTCGCCGCGGCCTCCGCGGGGCTGCGCTCGTCCAGGTGGACCGCGGTGAAGGGCACGGGCAGGCGCTCGCGCTCGGCGCGCCACTGCGCCTTCTCGCGCACGCGCCCGTGCGTGATGTCGCAGAGCGAGCAGTGCGCGCCGCCGAAGATCGTCCCGGCGACGTACCGCAGCTCCCCCAGGAGCGAGCCGTCGGCGTGGTAGACCCCGGTGAGGCGGGTCACCGGTGCGGCGGGCGTGCTCATCGGCGCAGTATGCCGTTCAGCGGTCGATCCGCCCGGGCAGCAGGAACGGGTACTCCCGCCGGCGCACGCGGCGCTGCCAGGAGCGGTCCAGCCGGCGCAGGCGCAGGAGCACCTCCCAGAGCCGCGCGTCGGACGCGTAGACCCGCCGGACCTCGGCCTCGCCGACGGCCGGGGACAGGCGCCCGCCGACGCGCTCCAGCGCGACCGGGACCCAGGGGTCGAGCCGCTCCTTGAGGAGGTTGCCGAGCAGGTCGAGCACCACCGAGCGCGGGTCGCGGTAGCGGCGCAGCAGGTCCGGCACCACCCAGCGGCGGACCGCCGGGCGCAGGACGGCGGGCAGCGCCCGCAGCAGCAGGCCCATGTCCATGCGCAGCCGCCCGGCAGCGTCGAACAGGAGCGGGGTCGTGACGTCGAGGTACTGCAGCCGGCCGTCGGCGAAGGCGAAGTTCGACAGCTGGCCGTCGAGCGCGAGCCGCGGCCCCGGGATCGTCAGGTCGGCCTCGAGGACGGCGTCGAGCGCGGGATGCCCGTCCGCCGGGTCGCCCGCCCGCAGGAGCGCGGGGCACAGCGTCTCCGCGGGCAGCAGCGGCTGCACGATCCAGCCGATCACGCCCGGGTCGCCCGGCACGCGGCGCATCGCGGTGGGGACGCACGCCAGGCCGTGCCCGGCGAGCGCCGCGACGTAGTCGTCCAGGGTGGCGGCGAACGCGTCGGCCGCCGCCCGGCCGTCGAAAGGCGGCAGGCGCTTGAGCGCGAACGCGGGAGCGGCCGCGGGCCAGCCGAGCACCGGGCCGATCTCGCCCCAGGCGAGCATCCGCAGCTCGTCCTCGCCGCCTCCGCGCAGGGCGGCGCGCACGAACCCCTCGACCTCGGCGAGCTCGCGGGACGACGGGCCGTCGGCCGTCATGGCGCGAAGACGCCGCGGACGATCGCGATGATCTCGTCGGCGCCCGCGTCGTCGAGCACGAGCGGCGGCTTGAACTGCACGACCCGCGTGTCGTTCCCGGCCCAGACGACGAACACGCCGGCGTCGATCAGCGCACGCGCCGCGTCGATGCCGCCGCCCTCCTCGGTGAACGCCAGGCCCATCGTCAGCCCGCGGCGGCGCAGCGTGAACGGCAGGCCGGCGAGGCCGCGCTCGAACCGCTCGCCGAGCGCGCGCACGCGCTCCAGGAACCCGGGCTCCTCGACGACGTCGAGCACGGCGAGCGCGGCGACGCAGCCGGGCTCGGCGCCGCTGAACGTCCCGCTGTGGGCGAACGGGTGCGCGTCGATCACCTCGTGCATCGCCGCGCTCGTGAGCAGCGCGGCGATCGGGTAGACGCCGCCCGAGAGGCCCTTGCCGACGACGAGGGCGTCGGGCTCGACGCCCTCCTGCTCGTGCGACCAGAGGGTCCCGGTGCGTCCCAGACCCGTCTGCACCTCGTCGATGACGAGCAGCGCGCCGCGCTCGCGCGCGAGCCGGCCGACCGCCGCCAGGTAGCCGGGCTCCGGCGGCGGGAACCCGAGCGTCGCGGGGATCGCCTCCAGCAGGACCGCCGCCGTGTCCGGCCCGATGGCGGCGTCCATCGCGTCGAGGTCGTTCCACGGCACCTGGCGAAAGCCGCCGGCGCCGGCGCCGAACGGCTCGCGGAACGGCGGGTCGCCGGCGGCCATCGCGTAGCCGGTCACGCCGTGGTACCCGCCGGCCGCGGACACGATGCCCGCACGTCCGGTCGTCCCGCGCGCGAGCTTGACGGCCGTGTCGACGACCTCGCTGCCGGAGACTCCGAGCACGACGCCGGGGAGGCGGCCGCCGGTGGTCGCCACCAGGCGCTCGGCCAGCGCGCCGCGCCACGGCGACATCAGGTGGTGGTTGCCGATGTCGATGTCGCCCAGCGCGTCGCGGACGGCGCCGACGACGCGGGGATGGCGGTGCCCGAGGTTGAAGACCCCGCCGTTGCAGTGGCAGTTCCAGTACCAGCGGCCGCTGTAGGCGTCCTGGAAGCGCGCGCCCTCGCGGCGGCCCAGCACGAGCGGCATGCCGAGCGCGGTGAAGGCCTCCACCTTGCCGCGATTGACGTGCGCGAAGGCGCGCTCCGTGTCGGCGAGCGTGGCGAGAGGGAGGACGGCCGGGTGCGCCTCGGTGCTCACGCGCCAAGTATCCCGCGGCGGCCCGTGCGACGAGCGGCGGGCGCGCCGCGACGAGCGGCGGTCCCGCCGGTACGTCCGTCCGCGCGCCCTCGCGCACGGCGCGCGCGCCGTCACCCTTCGGGCAGTCCATGACGCAGCCCGCGACCACGCACCACCTGCCGGTGGACCGCCGGATCTCCCTGATGGGGGCCGACGTGCGCATCGTCGTGGGTCCGCCCGCGCGGCCCGGCCTCGACCCCCCCGGGGCCGCGGCCGACGCGGTCGAATCGTTCCTGCGCCGCTATGACGCGACGCTCTCGCGCTTCCGGCCCGACTCCGAGCTGTCGCTGCTGAACGCCGACCCGCGCGAGGTCGTCCCGGCGTCGCCGCTGCTGCGCTCGGCGCTCGTCGCGGCGCTCGAGGCGGCCGAGCTGACCGGCGGGCTCGTCGATCCCGCCCTGCTCGACGGCATCGAGGCCGCGGGCTACCGGGCGAGCTTCGAGCCGCGCCGCCGGATGAGCCTGCGCGCGGCGCTCGGCGAGGCCGGCGCGACGCGGCGCGCGGCCCGGCCCGACCCGCGCTTTCGCTGGCGCCTGATCGTCGTCGACGAGGAGGCGGGCACGATCCGCCGGCCGCCGGGGCTGCGCATCGACACCGGCGGCACGGGCTGCGGGCATGCCGCCGACCTCGCCGCCGAGCTGCTCGACGGCTACGAGCACTGGATGGTCGACTGCGGCGGCGACCTGCGCGTCGGCGGCGCGGCGCAGGCCGTCCGGCCGATCGAGATCGAGAACCCCTTCACCGGAATGCCCGGCGACGGGCTGCACCTCGCGAGCGGCGCGGCGGCGACGTCGGGCCTGCGGGCCCGGGTCTGGCGCGGCCCGACCGGTGAGGTGGCGCACCACCTGCTGGACCCCTCGATCGGGCGCCCCGTGTTCACCGGGCTCGTCTCCGTCACGGCGCTCGCGCCGCGCGCGCTGCGGGCGGAGGCGCTGGCCACGGCGGCGCTGCTCTCCGGGCCGGTCGCCGCCGCGCGCGTGCTCGCGCGCCACGGCGGGATCGCGTTCGACGACGCGGGCGTCGAGCACCGCTTCGGCGCGCTGGCGGTGCCGGTGCGCCGCCGCGTGCGCATCGCCTGAGCCGGACCCTGCGAGGATCACTCCGTGGACCGCACCCGCCTGCGGGCCGCCTGGGACCGTGCCCAGCGCGGCTGGCCCGCGGACTTCCCCCTCGTCCAGTTCCCGAACGCGCCGCTGATCGTCGCGATCGTCGCGTGGGTCGCGGCGAAGCTCACGGACGGGACCGCGCACGACGTCTCGCGCGCGGTCTTCACCGCGGCGCTCGCGACGTGGGCCCTGCTCGAGCTGGTCCGCGGGTCCAACTGGGTGCGGCGCGTGCTCGGTGCCGTCGTCCTGGGCTCGATCGTCCTCGGGCTCGTGCGCTCGCTCGGCTGACCTCCGCTGGCGTAGGCTGCGCCCATGACCCAGACGCCCGCACTGACCGGATCCTCGGTCGCCGGATCGACCGCGCCGACCGCGCTCTTCAACCCGGCGACCTTCGACGGCGCCGGTTTCGACGAGGAGACCCGCCGCGTCCTGCTCGCGACGATCGAGTGGTTCGAGGAGCGCGGCAAGGTCGCGCTCAAGCAGCCACCACCACGACCGCACGTGGTACGCCGACTTCCTCGACTTCATCGCGCGCGAGCGGGTGTTCGCGACGCTGCTGACGCCCGCCGCGCGAGGCCGGCGGCGACCCCGACAAGCGCTGGGACACCGCGCGGATCTGCGCGTTCAACGAGATCACCGCCTTCTACGGGCTGGCCTACTGGTACACGTGGCAGGTCACGATCCTCGGCCTCGGGACCGATCTGGCTGAGCGACAACGCCGCCGCCCGCGAGCGCGCCGCGCGACCTGCTGGACGACGGGGCGATCTTCGCCTTCGGCCTCTCCGAGCAGGCCCACGGCGCCGACATCTACTCGACCGACATGATCCTCACGCCCGACGGGGAGGGCGGCTTCACGGCCGAACGGCGCCAAGTACTACATCGGCAACGGCAACCTCGCCGGGATGGTCTCCGTGTTCGGCCGCCGCGCCGACGTCGAGGGGCCGGAGGGCTACGTCTTCTTCGCCGCCGACAGCCAGGCGCCGACCTACGAGCTCGATGAGGAACGTCGTCAACTCGCAGATGTACGTCAGCGCGTTCCGCCTGGACGAGCACCCGGTCGCGGCGCACGACGTGCTCCACACCGGGCCGGCCGCCTTCGACGCCGCGCTGAACACGGTCAACGTCGGCAAGTTCAACCTCGGCTTCGCCTCGATCGGCATCTGCGAGCACGCGTTCTACGAGGCGATCACCCACGCCCACAACCGCGTGCTCTACGGCCGCAAGGTCACCGACTTCCCGCACGTCGGCCAGATGCTCACCGACGCCTACGCGCGGCTGCTCGGGATGAAGCTCTTCGGCGAGCGCTCGATCGACTACTTCCGCTCGGCGACCGCCGAGGACCGGCGCTACCTGCTCTACAACCCGATCACGAAGATGAAGGTGACGACCGAGGGCGAGCGCGTCATCGACCTGCTCTGGGACGTCATCGCCGCCCGCGGGTTCGAGCAGGACACGTACTTCGAGATGGCGGCGAGCGACATCCGCGCGCTGCCGAAGCTCGAGGGCACCGTCCACGTGAACATGGCGCTCGTCCTGAAGTTCATGGCGCGCGTACTTCTTCATGCCCGAGGAGCAGGCGCCCGTGCCGCAGCGCCGCGAGGCGGCCGACGATCCCTTCCTCTTCGCGCAGGGGCCGGCGCGCGGGCTCTCGAAGATCCGCTTCCACGACTGGCGGCCGCGTGTACGACCGCTTCGCGGACCTGCCGAACGTCGCCCGCTTCATCGAGCAGGCCGCGGGCATCCCGGCGCTGCTGCAGACGGCGCCCCCGGACGAGGACCAGCAGCAGGACCTCGGCTTCATGCTCGACCCTCGGCGAGCTGTTCACGCTCGTCGTCTACGGCCAGCTGATCCTCGAGCAGGCCGAGCTGACCGGCCAGGACCGCGACGTCATCGACCAGCTCTTCGACGTCCTGGTGCGCGACTTCTCGGCCTTCGCGAGTCGACCTGCACGGCAAGCCGTCGACGACCGGCGGCCCAGCAGGCCTGGGCGCTCGAGCACGTCCGCGGGCCCGTCGTGGACCCCGAGCGGTTCGGCCGCGTCTTCGCGCAGGTGACGGCCCTCTCCGGGGCATACGCGATGCGCGCCTGAACCGCGGAGCGCCTGCGCGCCGTATCCCCTGCATCGTCACCTCACTGATCGACACCCTGCTGGACCGCACCGTCGTCCCGGGATACACCCGCGTGGGCTACGCGGTGCGCAGCCGCGGATGGGACGAGCTGCCGCGGATGGACGGCAAGGTCGTGCTCGTCACCGGCGCGACCGCGGGGCTCGGGCGCGCCGCCGCCGAGGGGTTCGCGCGGCTCGGTGCGTCGGTGCGGCTGCTGGCGCGCGACGCGGGGCGGGGCGAGAGCGCCCGCGCGGCGATCGCCCGGGCGTCCGGCAACGACGACGTGCGCGTCGGCATCGGCGACATGAGCGACCTGGCGAGCGTGCGGCGCTTCGCGGAGGAGTTCACGGCGAGCGAGGAGCGCCTCGACGTGCTCGTGAACAACGCGGGCATCCTGCCGCAGGAACGGACGCTGTCGGCCGACGGGTACGAGCTGGCGTTCGCGACGAACGTCCTCGGGCCGTTCCTGCTGACCGAGCTCCTGCTGCCGCTGCTGCGCGCGAGTGCGCCGTCGCGCGATCGTCAACGTGTCCTCCGGCGGCATGTACACCGAGCGCATCCGCGTCGACGACCTGCAGACCGAGCGCCTGGAGTTCGACGGTCCGGCCGTCTACGCGCGGACCAAGCGCGCGCAGGTCATCCTCACCGAGATGCTCGGTGAGCGGCTCGCCGGCACGGGCGTCGTCGTCCACGCGATGCATCCCGGCTGGGCGGACACGCCCGGCGTGCAGACGTCGCTCCCGCGCTTCCACACCGTCACCGGGCCGTTCCTGCGCAGCGCCGAGCAGGGTGCGGACACGATCGTCTGGCTCGGCGCCGCCGACGAGCCCGCGCGCAGCACCGGCGGCTTCTGGCACGACCGCCGCATCCGCCCGACCCACCGGATGCCCTCCACGCACGAGACCCCCGAGGATCGCCGCGCGCTCTGGGACGCCTGCGAGCGTCTCAGCGGCCTGACCGCAGCCGACCACGACCGAGGAGCAGCCTGACATGGCCCGCTACGTGACCACGATCGACAGCCCGCGCCCGCGCGAGGAGGTGTTCGCCTACCTCAGCGACTTCTCCACGACGCAGGAGTGGGACCCCGGCGTCGCCGAGGCCGAGCGTCTCGACGAGGGGGAGATCGTCGTCGGGAGCAGGGTCCGGGTCGTCGCCGACTTCATGGGCCGCAAGACCCCGCTGGTGTACGAGGTCACCGCCATCGACCCGCCCAGCTCGATCACGCTGCGCGGGGAGAACGCCACCGTCGTCTCGCTCGACACGATGACGTTCGCGACCACGGGCGCCGGCGGGACGCGCCTGGTCTACGACGCCGACCTGACGCTGAAGGGCCCCATGCGCCTGGCGGACCCGCTGCTGAAGCTCGTCTTCAACCGCATCGGCGACAAGGCCGTCGCCGGGCTGCGCAAGGCCGTCGACGCCGCGTAATCACCCTCACTGGAGACTGCGCCGCGCCCGGAGTGTGGAGAATGCGCGGCGTGACCCGTTCCGAACCCACCACCCGCCGCCGCACGCCGATCTACATCGGCCGTGCGCTCCTGACACTCGCCGCGACGATCCTCTCGCTGTTCCTCGCGGCGTGGATCCTCCCGGGCGTCACGATGACCGACGGCGCTCTCGGGGTCGTGAGCACCGCGATCGTGGTCGCGATCCTCAACGCCCTGCTGTGGCCGCTCGTCATCCGCTTCGCGCTGCCGTTCACGGTGCTGACGTTCGGTCTGGGGGCGCTCCTGCTCAACGGCCTGATCGTCCTGCTCGCGTCGACCCTCGACAGCGGGCTCACGATCGAGGGCTTCTGGGGCGCCTTCTTCACCGCGCTCATCCTCAGCGTCGTGACGACCGGGCTGACGGCGCTCCTCTCGATCGACGACGACGGGCCGTGGGAGCGCAACGTCGTCGCCCGGCAGGCGCGCCGCGCCGCCGGCGTCGAGCCGACCGACGTGCCCGGGCTCTTCTTCCTGGAGATCGACGGCCTGGCCCATGCGGTCGTCCAGCGCGCCATCCGCGACGGCGACATGCCGACGATCTCGCGCTGGCTGCGCGAGGGCTCGCACCGCCTGACGTGGTGGGAGACCGACTGGTCCTCGCAGACGGGCGCGTGCCAGGCGGGCCTCCTGCACGGCTACAACCACGACATGCCGGCGTTCCGCTGGTGGGAGAAGGACACGCAGAAGGCGATCGTCACGAACAAGGTCCATGACGCCGCCGAGATCGAGCGCCGCGTGTCCAACGGCCACGGCCTCCTGCACGAGGACGGCGCGAGCCGCGCGAACATCGTCTCCGGTGACGCGCCGCACTCGCTGCTGACGATGAGCACGGTGCTGGACCGCAACCGGACCGGGCGCATCGGCCAGGACTACTACGGCTACTTCGCGCGCCCGTACGCGACGCTGCACACGCTCTTCATGTCGATCGCCGAGATCGCGATCGAGCGGCGCTACGCGACCCAGCAGGTGCGCCGCGGCGTCGAGCCGCGGATCCACCGCAGCTGGTTCTACGCGATCGCGCGCGCGTGGGCGACCGTCATCCAGCTCGACCTCCAGGTCGCCGCGGTCATCGCCGACCTCTACGCCGGGCGGCCGGTCGCCTACACGACGTTCCTCGCCTACGACGAGGTCGCCCACCACTCGGGCGTCGAGCGCCGCGACACCCTCGCCGTCCTGCGCAAGGTCGACCGGCAGCTGAGCCGGATCGAGCGCGCCGCCGCCGGCGCCCCGCGGCCCTATCGCTTCGTCGTCCTCTCCGACCACGGGCAGTCGCAGGGTGCGACGTTCCTGCAGCGGTACGGCGAGTCGCTCGAGCAGTTCGTGACGCGGCTGTGCGAGCCGGGCTCGACACTGTCGCTGACGGAGGCCGCGGACACCGGCGGTGACTTCCTCGACGCCGAGCTGACCGGGCTGGCGCGCAAGGACAGCGCCGCGGGGCGGACCGTCGCGCGCCTGACGCGCAAGCGGCGCAGCGACGGCGACGTCGCGCTCACCGAGGGCCGCCGCGACGAGGCGGCCGAGACGCAGGCGGCCGAGGACGAGGTCCCGGAGATCGTCGTCATGGCCTCCGGCAACCTCGGCCACGTGACGTTCCCGCGCGAGCCGGGGCGCGTGACGCTCGAGCGCATCGAGGAGCTGCACCCCGCCCTGCTCCACGGCCTGCGCACCCACCCGGGCATCGCGTTCGCGCTCGTGCGCTCGGAGGCCCGCGGCGCGGTCGCGCTCGGCCCCGACGGCGCCAACTGGCTCGACGAGGGCGTCGTCGAGGGCGTCGACCCGCTGCTCCCGTTCGGCCCGCGCGCGGCAGACCACGTCCGGCGCACGGACCGGTTCAGCACCTGCCCGGACATCGTCGTCAACTCGACGTACTGGGAGGAGACCGACGAGGTCGCCGCCTTCGAGGAGCTCGTCGGGTCGCACGGGGGGATGGGCGGCGAGCAGTCGCACCCCTTCGTGTGCGCGCCGGTCGACCTCCCGCTGCCCGACGAGCCGCTGATCGGTGCCGAGCACGTGCACCGCGTGTTCCGCGAGTGGCTCACCCAGCTCGGCCATCCCGGGTACGCCGGCGACGGCGGGCCGCGCGGGCTCCCGCGCGGCTGACCGCTCGGCGCAGCGCCCGGCGGCGGTCCTCGCGAGCCGACCGGGGCACCCCGAAAACCCCTTTGTTCATCGGCGATTTCGCCGATCCTCCGAAACTCGGCGGATGACTGATGCGCCGCGTCGCGGGCGTGCAGCGAATCGCGGCGCGAACGTGAACAAACCGCGGCGTCGGCGGCACGACCGGTCGGCGCGGTCCCAGGGTGCCCGGCGCCGGACGGGCCGCCCTCGGCGCAGGGCCGCCCTCCACCACCGCTCGACGACGAACGGCGGGTCCGGCACCCCAGTCCATCACGACCTGCCAGGTGACCATGACACCGGACGTCCTCACCGCTTCGCCGGCCGCCGCCCCGCCGGCTCCCGCCCCCGCACCATCGCCGCTCCACCTCGTCCCCGCCACCTCCGAGCCGCGGGTCGCGATCCTCGGCCTGGGCTACGTCGGCCTGCCGACCGGCCTGGCCGCGACCGCGGCGGGCCTCCCGGTGATCGGGATCGACACGAGCCGGGTGCGGCTGCGGCGCATCCGCGCCGGCACCGTCGACCTGCTCGAGCGCGACCACGAGCGCCTGCGCGACGCGCTCGACGAGGGATCCCTGCGGATGACCGACAACGCGCGCGCCCTGCGCCTGGCCGACGTCGTCCTGATCTGCGTGCCGACGCCCGTCCACGAGGACCACAGCCCCGACCTGCGTGCGCTGCGGGGAGCGTGCGCGACCGCGGTGGCCCACGCCCGCGCGGGGCAGACGCTGATCCTCACCTCCACGAGCTACGTCGGCACGACCGCCGACCTGCTGACCGCGCCGCTCGCCGAGCGCGGCCTCACCGTCGGCGAGGACGTCCACGTCGCGTTCAGCCCCGAGCGGATCGACCCCGGGAACACGTCGACGATGCAGGAGGACACGCCGCGCGTGGTCGGCGGCGCGACGGACGCGTGCACCGAGCGCGCGGCCGCGTTCCTGGAACGGCTCACGAGCCGGGTGCACCGCGTCACGAGCATGGAGGCCGCCGAGCTGACGAAGCTCTACGAGAACACGTTCCGGGCGGTGAACATCGCGTTCGCGTACGAGATGGCCGACGCGGCCGCCCACTACGGGCTGGACCCGATCGAGGTCACCGAGGCCGCGGCGACCAAGCCGTACGGGTTCATGGCGTTCTATCCCGGCCCCGGCGTCGGGGGGCACTGCATCCCCTGCGACCCGCACTACCTGCTCGACCCGCTGCAGACCGCGGGACGCGCCGCGCCGATCATCCGCCAGGCGATGGGCGCGATCGCCGACCGCCCGCGCCGCGTGGTGCGGCGGGCCGTCGAGCTGCTCGGCGAGCCGCGCGGCAAGCGCGTGCTGATGGTCGGCGTCGCCTACAAGCCCGGTGTCCAGGACGTGCGCGAGTCGCCGTCGCTGGACATCCTCGCCGCGCTGGAGGAGGCCGGCTGCACGGTCGGCTACCACGACCCGCTGATCGGGACGCTGACGCTCGGCGACCGCCTGCTGCACGGGGAGCCCTCGCCGCGCGGCGGCGACTGGGACCTGGCGATCGTCGGGACGGTCCACGCCGGCAGCGACTACGCGTTCCTCGACGACTGCCCGCTGCTGCTGGACGGGACCTACCGGGTCGGCGCGGGCGACCGCCGCCACACGGTCTGACGTGATGGGCGCATCCCCGGAGCGACAGCCACGGCTGGTGGACCACCTCGCGCGGGTCGGCGCGGGGGTCTACCTCGTGCTCCTGCTCGTGGCCGTCGTCGGCTTCAAGGCGATCTTCGCGGACATCGTCCTCGTCGACCCCGTCTTCGGCGTCTACGGGCTCGTCGTGTGCGCGTACATCGTCTCGCGGTTCCTGTTCTCGACGCTCTACCGGCCGAGCGCCGACCACGGCCTGCGGCCGCGCGTGGCGATCGTCATGCCGGCGTTCAACGAGCAGGAGGCGATCGCCGCCTCGCTGACCTCGCTGCTGCGCCTCGACTACGCGCCCGACCTGCTGGAGATCGTCGCCGTCAACGACGGCTCGACCGACGAGACGCTGCCGCGGATGCAGGCCGTCGCCGCAGGCGCCGCCGGCCGGGTGCGCGTGATCGACCTCGGCCGCAACCGCGGCAAGCGCGCGGCGATGGCGGCCGGCATCCGCGCCACCGACGCGCAGATCATCGCGTTCGTCGATTCCGACAGCGTGCTGGAGCCCGACGCCATGACGAAGCTCGTCCAGGGCTTCCACGACCCGGGGGTCGGCGCGATCTGCGGGCACGCGGACGTGCTGAACCTGCACGACACGTGGCTGACGAAGATGCAGGCCGTCCGCTACTTCGTCGCGTTCAAGGTCGTGAAGGCCGCGGAGTCGCTGTTCAACGCGGTGACGTGCTGCTCGGGCTGCTTCTCGGCCTACCGCCGCGAGGCCGTGATGCCGCACCTGGAGTGGTGGGAGAACCAGACGTTCCTCGGCGCGGAGTCGACCTTCGGCGACGACCGCTCGCTGACGAACTGCGTCCTGCGCGACTGGAAGGTCCGCTACGAGTCGGAGGCGGTGTCGCACACGATCGTGCCCGACACCTTCCGCCAGTTCATGACGCAGCAGGTGCGCTGGAAGCGCTCGTGGACGCGCGAGAGTCTGATCCTCGCCTCGTTCATCTACCGCAAGCACCCGGTGGCCGCGGCCTCGGCGTACGTCGGGATGCTGCTGCCGCTGATCGCGCCGATCGTCGCGGTGCGCGCGATCTTCGTGATGCCCGTGATCGAGGGCGCGCCCGCGCCGCTGATCTACGCGCTCGGCGTCTACGCGATGGCCGTCGCCTACGGCCTCTACTACGTCGTGCGCCGCCCGACGTACTCGTCGACCTGGATCTACGGGATCGTCTTCTGCTTCTTCTACCTCGTCTTCCTGCTCTGGCAGACGTACTACGCGATCCTCACGGCGCGCACCTCCTCGTGGGGCACGCGCCCGGCGACGGCCGGCCAGGCGCAGCCCGTGCCGGCGGAGCCCGTCCTCTCGTGATCGCCCGGCTGCGCTCCATCCTCGGTGGCGCGGGCGCCCTCGCCCTGCTGCCGCTGTCCGCGGTGCCGATGCTGCTCGTCGGGCCGTCGCTCGTGCACTCGCACTCGCGCTTCCAGCGCGCGTACGACTCGGCGCCGCACGCCGCCCCGCCGGTCGTCTTCACGGCGCCCACCCTCGCGCGCTACACGCCGGTCGCGCCGTTCCGCGGGGCGGTCCCGGTGCTCGCCTACCACGGCATCAACGACCGGAACGACCGCTACTCGGTGAGCCGCGAGGAGTTCGCGCGGCAGATCGCGATGCTCGACCTGTCGGGCTACCGCACGATCACGATCGACCAGTACCTGCGCTTCCGCAGCGGGGACAGCGCCGGGATGCCGGACCGGCCGATCCTGATCACCTTCGACGACGGCCGGCTCGACTCCTACCGCGGCGCCGACCGCATCCTCGAGCGCCACGGCATGTCCGCGGTGATGTACGCCATCACCGGCCCGATCGAGGAGGGCAACCCGTTCTACCTCACGTGGAAGGAGCTGCTGCGCATGCGGTCCTCCGGTCGCTGGGACATCCAGCCGCACGCCGCGGGCGGCCACGTGGAGGTCGTGACCGACCCCTCGGGGGCGACCGCGCCCTTCTACGCGGCGCGCCGCTACACGCGCAGTGAGGGGTTCGAGACGTTCCCCGAGTACACCCAGCGCGTCGCGACGGACATCTACGACCTCAAGGACGACTTCCGCCGGCAGGACATCCCGTCGGAGACGTTCGCCGTGCCGTTCGGCGACCACGGCCAGAACGCGGAGGACCCGCGGATCCCGCGCTTCCTCGACGACCTCCTCGCGACGCAGTTCCGCGTCGTCTTCGTGCAGTCGCCCGGCAACGACCCGCGCTACACCCGGCCCGAGGGGGCGGCGCTGCGCTACGAGGTCCACACGGACACGACGACCGATGCGCTGCGGTCCTGGCTCGTGCGGCACAACCCGGGGGAGCGGCGCCGATGAGGCGGCTCGCGCTCCTGCTCACGCTGGCCCTCGCGGCGGCCCTGCCGGGTGCGGCGGCGGCCGCGTCCAAGCCGCGGCGCTGCGCCGCGCAGACCCCGCGTGCGCTCGTGTTCGAGCGCCCGGCCGGCGCCACGTCGGGCCTCCTGCGCTGGAAGCCGTCGCTGCGCGCCTCGCGCCGGGTGAAGACGCGCTTTCGCGTCTACCGGGGCGCGGCCGTCATCGGCCAGACGCCGCGGCGCACGATGCGCATCCGCGTCGGCGTCGGGCGGACCCACACGCTGACGGTCGCCGCGGTCGACGCCGCCGGGCGCGCGACGCGCTGCCGCGCGCGGATCGTCTCCGGGGACAGCTACCGCATCGCGTCCCCGCCGCGCATGGTGACCGTGGGCGCCACCGAGGGCGCCGCGACCACGATCTCGTGGGAGCCCTCGCAGGCCGGGAGCAGTCCCGTGGCCGCGTACCGCGTGCGGCGCGACGGCGCGACGTACCGGCAGACCCGCGGGATGTCGGTGCCGGTGCCGCTCTCGTCCAACCGCTCGGCGACGTTCACGGTCACGGCGGTGGATCGCCGCGGCGTCGAGTCGGCGCCGTCGGAGGCCGTGCGGATCACGACCGGCCACACGCCGCCGCCCACGCCCGCGAACATCCGCGTGAGCGAGGTGACGGACACCGCCGTCGCGCTGGAGTGGTCGCCGTCGGTCCCGGCGCGCGGGCGGCTGGCGGGGTACCGGATCATCCGCGACGGCGAACCGCTGTTCCAGGTGCGGGGGACGTCGGCCCGCGCGACCAACCTCTGGGCGAGCCGCGGCTACACGTTCCGCGTGCAGGCGGTCGACTCGCTCGGCGGGGTCTCGCCGCCCTCCGCGCCGCTGACGGTGCGCACGCAGGACCCCGAGCCGACGCAGGGCCGGCTGCACGCGTTCCTCCTGGCGAGCACCGACCAGAGCTTCCGCGACTTCCAGGCCCACTACCGCCAGATCGCGACGGTCCACCCGACGTACTACGACTGCACGCCGGGCGCGGTCATGATCGGGAATGACGACCCGCTGATCACGGGCTGGGCCCAGGCGCGGCGCGTCGAGGTGCTGCCGCGCTTCAACTGCCAGCGCACGAGCGTCCTGAACCGGATCCTCAACGACCCGGTGCTGCGCCAGTCCTGGATCGACGGGATCGTGCAGCGCGTGACCGACAGCGGCGCGGACGGCGCGTCCCTGGACTTCGAGGCCGGCCTGTACACCGACCGCGCCGCGTACTCGTCGTTCGTCGCCGACCTCGCGGCGCGCCTGCACGCGCAGGGCCAGCGGCTGACGATCGCGGTCTCGGCGAAGACCGCCGACGTCCCGCGTCACCCGCGGTCGACGTTCTTCGACTACAAGGCGCTGTCGGCGTCGGCCGACCAGATCTTCGTCATGGCCTGGGGCATCAAGTGGGCGACGTCGGGGCCGGGCGCGCAGGACGACATCCGCTGGGTCACGAGCGTCGCCGACTACGTGAAGACGATGCCCGACCCCTCGAAGTTCGTCATGGGCACCCAGCTCTACGCGATGGACTGGCCGGCCGGCGGCGGGCCGGCGAACCCGGCGACCGCCTACGAGCACGCCGACGCCATGGCGCTGGCGACGCAGATGGGCGTGACCTCGCGCCTGGATGCGCCGACGGACGGGCTGACGTTCCGCTACACCGACGCCGGCGGGACGCTCCATGACGTCTGGTACGCGGACGCGACGACCGTCGAGCGCCGCTTCGCGCTCGCCACGGCGCGCGGGCTGGGCATCGGCGTCTGGCGCCTGGGGCAGGAGGACCAGCGCCTCTGGGAGAGCCCGCTGCTGGCGCGGGTGCCCACGCCGTAGGCTCGGCCCATGCCCGACGCCGCCGCTCGCGCGCCGCGACCTCACGCCCGCCGCGGCCCCGGCGTTCACCCGGCATGAGCACGTCCGCCGCCGCCCTGTCCACGCCGATCGGGGAGCTGCTCCTCGTCAGCGACGGCGACGCGCTCGTCGCGCTGCGGTTCGACGACGAGCGCCGCGGCCCGCCCACCGCCGGGGGCGAGCGCGACCCCGTGCTCCGCGAGCGCGTCCGCGCAGCTGCGCGCGTACTTCGCCGGCGAGCGGACGGCGTTCGACCTGCCGCTGCGGCCCGGGCGGAACGCCGTTCGAGCGCCGGGTCTGGGGCGCGCTGCGAGAGATCCCGTACGGGGAGACGACGAGCTACGGCGCGATCGCCGACCGGCTGGGGGAGCCGGGCGCGGCGCGGGCGGTCGGCCGTGCGAACGCCCGCAACCCGATCCCGGTGATCGTCCCGTGCCACCGGGTCATCGGCGCGGACGGGTCGCTGACCGGCTTCGGCGGCGGCCTCGCCTGCAAGCGCGCGCTGCTCGACCTCGAGGGCGGCGCGCTCGCGCTCGGCGCCCTCTGACCAGCGTCAGGCGCTGGTGCCCAGGTCGCCCGCGTCGATCCGGGCGGCCATGTCCTTCGACTCCGCGCGGTAGACGGTGCCGTCCTCGAACTCGATCACCGGGAGGAGGTGCTGGCCGGAGAGCCGCTTGACGTCCTCGCGGCGGCTCTTGGGCAGCAGTGGCTCCTTGACGACCTCGTACGCGATCCCCTGCTCGTCGAGCGCGCGCTGCACACGCCAGCATGCGTCGAGGTCGGTGTGCAGGAACGTCAGCGGGCAGCGATGGAGCTTGATGGCCATGCGGCGACCCTAGCGTGCGGCGCAGCCCCCGATGCTCCCGATCCGTGGGAGCGTGAACCGATCCGGTCCAGCGGTCGACGGCTCGTCGAGGGCCGCGCCATGAGGGAGTGTCGACCGTTCGGCGCGGGTGTTACACCGTAGGAAACGCTGCCCGTGGGCGGAGTGTCCACAGATTCCGTGCGCGACTGCGGTTTCCCCGCAGCGCAGCCGATGGAGCCTGAGATGTCGACACGGCTCGGTGCGCTCGTCACGGCGCTTGCGCTCACCTGGACCTGTGCCTCCGCGGCGCAGGCCGCCGTTCGCCATGCCGTCCCGTCGGGGGGAGCGGCGGCCGGCGCCTGCGATGCGGGCGCCCCGTGCACCCTCGCGGCCGCCTTCGCCGCGGCCGCCGAGGCGGACGAGGTCCGGCTCGCGTCCGGCACGTACTCCGCGCCCGCCACCCTCACGCTCACCGCCAATCAGGTCGTCGTGGCCCCCGAGCCGGGCGCGCCGACGCGCCCCGTGATCGCCGACGCCAACCCGACGAGCGCCAAGGTCCTGAACATCGACGCCGACGACGTGACGCTGCGCGGCCTGCGCGTCGAGGGCACCTCGACCGCCGCGACCGACGACCTCGTCGCGTTCGCGGGCACGCGCAGCGGCGGTCAGGTCGAGGCCATGGAGGTCGTCCAGTCGGGCACCGCGCCCGCGCTCACCGGGATCGGCATGACCGTGCGCGACTCGCTCGTCGTCAACACGAGCACCACCGGTGTCGCAGGCCTCATGACGGGTTTCGTGATCGGCAGCACGTTCATCGCCGACCTCAGCAGCGGCATCGCCCTCGAGATCAGCACGGCGCGCTTCCCGCTCTACGGCCAGCTGATCGTGCGCAACGCGATCCTGCGCGGCGGCGAGGGCACGGGCGGACGCGACCTGCGCGTCACCGACAGCGACGGCTTCGGCCCCAAGAGCGCGGCCGCCGACATGGACTTCTCCAGCTTCCGCTCGGGGCGTACGCAGGGCCCGTTCGGCGGCGGGCTGGCGCTCGGCGCCAACAACGTGACGTCCTCGCCGCCGCTCCTGGTGAACCTCTCCGGCGGCCTCGACGTGCACCAGCAGGACGGTTCGCCGACGATCGGCATGGGATCGCTCGCCGACGCGTCGACGAGCCTCACCGACTGGGAGGGCGACCCGCGCGTCATCGGCGACCTCCCCGACATCGGCGCCGACGAGGCGGCGCTGCCCCCGCTGCTGAGCGGCTCCGCGGTCGGCACGATCACCGCGACCGGGGCGACCGTGTCCGGTGACGTGACGCCGAACGGCCTGGCGACGCAGTACCGCGTCGAGTACGGCACGAGCACCGCCTACGGCTCGGCCACGCCGTGGACGGCCGCGGGCTCCGGCGGGCTCGCGGTCCCCGTGGAGATCCCGCTGACCGGCCTTCCGTCCTCGACCACCCATCATGCCCGCATCGTCGTCCAGAGCGCGAAGGGCACGGTGCAGGGGCCCGACCTGACGTTCACGACCTCGGCGCCCACGACGCAGCCGACGGTCACGGGGTCGGTCGCGGGATCGGTGACGACCACGGGCGCGACGGTGTCCGGGAGCGTCGGACCCGGCGGCGCTGCGACCGAGTACCGCGTCGAGTACGGCACCACCGTGAGCTACGGCTCGGCGACCGCGTGGACGGCCGTCGGGTCGGGCGTGACGCCCGTGCCCGTGGGCGTCCCGCTGACCGGGCTCACCTCGTCGACGACCTACCACGCGCGGCTCGTCGCGCGCAACGCCGGCGGCACGACCCCCGGACCCGACCTGACCTTCACGACCGGCGACCTGCCGCCGACGATCCTCGGGTCCGGCGCCGGGACGGTGACCGCGACCGGCGCCACGGTCTCCGCGACCGTGAACCCCAACCGCGTCGCGACGACCTACACGGTGCAGTGGGGGACGACGCTCGCGTACGGCTCGTCCACGTCCGCGACCTCCGCCGGCGCGGGCGCGCTCGACGTCGTCGTGAACGTCCCGCTGACCGGCCTGGCCTCCACGACCACGTATCACGCGCGCGTCGTGGCGACGAGCGCCGGCGGCACGACCTACGGCGCCGACGTGACGTTCACGACGAGCGATCTCCCGCCGTCGGTCAGCGGCACGTCCGCCGGGTCGGTGACGACATCGGGCGCGACGATCTCGGGGAGCGTGAATCCCAACCGGGTCGCGACGACCTATCGGGTCGAGTACGGGACGACGGCGTCCTACGGGTCGCAGACGGCGGCGGTCTCGGCGGGCTCGGGGTCGTCGGCGGTGGCGGTGAGCGTGCCGCTGACGGGGCTGACGTCGTCGACGGCCTACCACGCACGCGTCGTCGCCGACAGCGCTGCGGGCACGACCTACGGACCGGACCTGACGTTCACGACGGGTGATCTCCCGCCGTCGGTGAGCGGGACCTCCGCCGGCTCGGTCACGGCGTCGGGCGCGACGATCTCGGGGAGCGTGAATCCCAACCGGGTCGCGACGACCTACCGCGTCGAGTACGGGACGACCACCTCGTACGGCTCGCAGACGACGGCGGTGTCGGCGGGCTCGGGCTCGTCGGCGGTGGCCGTCAGCGCCCCGCTGAGCGGCCTGGCGTCGTCGACGACGTACCACGCGCGGCTGGTCGCGGTCAGCGCGGGCGGGACCACGAACGGCCCCGACCTGACCTTCACGACGAGCGACGTGCCGCCGTCGGTGACGGGCGACGTCTGCCGGATCGGTGACGACGTCCGGCGCGACGATCTCCGGGAGCGTGAACCCGAACGGGACGGCCACGACCTACCGGGTGGAGTACGGGACGACGGCCTCCTACGGGTCGCAGACGACCGCGGTCTCCGCGGGCTCGGGGTCGTCGGCGGTCGCCGTGAGCGTGCCGCTGAGCGGCCTGGCGTCGTCGACGACGTACCACGCGCGGCTGGTCGCGGTCAGCGCGGGCGGGACGACGAACGGACCGGACCTGACCTTCACCACGGGCGACCTGCCACCGTCGGTCAGCGGCACCTCCGCCGGCACGGTCACGACATCGGGCGCGACGATCGCCGGCACGGTCAACCCGAACCGGGTGGCGACGACCTATCGCGTCGAGTACGGCACCACGACGCTCTACGGGTCGCAGACCACGGTGACCGCGGCCGGCTCCGGGTCGGCGGGTGTCGCCGTCAGCGTGCCGCTGGTCGGCCTGACGTCGTCGACGACGTATTACGCGCGGCTGGTGGCGGTCAGCGCGGGCGGGACGACGAACGGACCGGACCTGACGTTCACGACGGGTGATCTCCCGCCGTCGGTCGCGAACTCCGCGGCCGGCTCGGTGACGACGTCGGGCGCGACGATCTCCGGCGACGTGAATCCCAACCGCGTCGCGACGAGCTACCGCGTCGAGTACGGGACGACCACCTCGTACGGGTCGCAGACGACGCCGGTCCCGGCCGGGCTGGGGTCCAGCGCGGTGGCGGTCAGCGTGCCGCTGAGCGGGCTGACGTCGTCGACGACGTACCACGCGCGGCTGGTGGCGGTCAGCGCGGGCGGGACGACGAACGGCCCGGACCTGACGTTCACGACGGGTGATCTCCCGCCGTCGGTCAGCGGCACTGCGGCGGGCTCGGTCACGACCTCCGGCGCGACGATCTCGGGGAGCGTGAATCCCAACCGGGTCGCGACGACCTACCGCGTCGAGTACGGGACGACCACCGCGTACGGGTCGCAGACGACGGCGGTGTCGGCGGGCTCTGGGTCGTCGGCGGTGGCCGTCAGCGTCCCGGTCACCGGGCTCACCTCGTCGACGACGTACCACGCGCGGCTGGTGGCGGTCAGCGCGGGCGGGACGACGAACGGGCCGGACCTCACGTTCACGACGAGCGATCTCCCGCCGTCCGTCAGCGGCACGTGCCGCCGGGTCGGTGACGACGTCGGGCGCGACGATCTCGGGGAGCGTGAATCCCAACCGGGTCGCGACGACCTACCGCGTCGAGTACGGGACGACCACCGCGTACGGGTCGCAGACGACCGCGGTCTCCGCGGGCTCGGGCTCGTCGGCGGTGGCGGTGAGCGTGCCGCTGAGCGGCCTGGCGTCGTCGACGACCTACCACGCGCGGCTGGTCGCGGTCAGCGCGGGCGGGACCACGAACGGCCCCGACCTGACGTTCACGACGGGCGATCTCCCGCCGTCGGTCAGCGCCACGTCCGCCGACTCGGTGACCGCGTCCGGGGCGACGATCTCGGGCGACGTGAACCCCAACCGCGTCGCGACGACCTATCGGGTCGAGTACGGGCCCACGACCTCCTACGGGTCGCAGACCACCGGTGTCTCCGCGGGTGCCGGGTCATCCGCCGTGGCCGTGAGCGTGCCGGTCACCGGGCTCGCGTCGTCGACCACGTACCACGCGCGGCTGGTCGCGGTCAGCGCGGGCGGGACGACGAACGGCCCAGACCTGACCTTCACGACCGGGGGCGGACCGCCGCCGCCGGCACCGTCGGTCGCGAACTCCGCGGCCGGCTCGGTCGGCGTCGTGGGCGCGACCGTCACCGGCGACGTCAACCCGAACGGCAGCGCGACCGACTACCGGGTCGAGTACGGGCCCACCACCTCCTACGGGTCGCAGACGACCGCGGTGTCGGCGGGCTCGGGCTCGTCGGCGGTGGCGGTGAGCGTGCCGCTGTCGGGCCTCACGTCGTCGACCACGTACCACGCGCGGCTGGTCGCGGTCAGTGCGGGCGGCACGACGAACGGCCCCGACCTGATCTTCACGACGGGTGATCTGCCGCCGCTGGTCTCCGGCAGTGCGGCGGGCTCGGTCACGACCTCCGGCGCGACGATCTCCGGCGACGTGAACCCCAATCGGGTCGCGACGACCTATCGGGTCGAGTACGGGACGACGACCTCCTACGGGTCGCAGACGACCGCGGTGTCGGCGGGCTCGGGCTCGTCGGCGGTGGCGGTGAGCGTGCCGCTGTCAGGCCTCACGTCGTCGACCACGTACCACGCGCGGCTGGTCGCGGTCAGCGCGGGCGGGACGACGAACGGGCCTGACCTGACGTTCACCACCGGGGATCTCCCGCCGTCGGTCAGCGGTAGCGCGGCGGGTCGGTCACGACCTCCGGCGCCACGATCTCCGGCGACGTGACCCCCAATCGGGTCGCGACGACCTATCGGGTCGAGTACGGGACGACGACCTCCTACGGGTCGCAGACGACGGCCGTGTCAGCGGGCGCCGGCGCCTCCCCGGTCGCGGTGGGCGTGCCGCTGAACGGCCTGTCGCCCTCGACGACCTACCACGCGCGGCTCGTCGCCCAGAGCGCGGGCGGGACCACGAACGGGCCCGACCTGACGTTCACGACCGGTGACCCGCCGCCCGCGACGCCGCCGTCGATCACCGCGTCAGCCGCCGTGCAGCCCACGCCGACCGGCGCCAGGGTGACCGCCGACGTGACGCCCAACGGGAGCGCGACGACCTACCGCGTCGAGTACGGGACGACCACCGCCTACGGGTCGGCGACCGCCTGGACCGCCGCGGGCGCCGGTCTCGACCCCGTCCCCGTGACCGTGCAGCTGACAGGCCTCGCGTCGTCGACGACCTACCACGCGCGGCTCGTCGCCCAGAACGCGGGCGGGCCGGCGGCCGGCCCCGACCTCAGCTTCACGACGACCTCCGCCGAGCAGCCGACGGCCGGCGGAACGCCGCCGCTGACCGGGGGCGGGCTCCCGACCCCGCCGAACGTGCCGGACGTCCCCGGAAGGACCTCGGGCGCCGGGGAGCGTCACCACGACGGCCGCGGGCGACCGGATCGCGCCCGGCCTGGCCGCGGCCTTCACGCGCCGCGCGGTCCGCCGCGGCGCCCGCGCGCGCCTGCGCGTGCTCGTCTCCGAGAACGCGACCGTCGCGGTGCGCCTGCTCGATCGCCGCGCGCGCATCGTGCTCGAGCTTCCCGGCAGGCGCGTGTCCGGCGGTCGCCGGACCGTGCTGAAGGTGACGACCCGGGCGCGCAGCCGGACGCTGCGCCGCGGGACCTACCGCGTGCTCGTGACCGCGCGGGATGCCGCGGGCAACGCCACGACGCGCTCGATCCGCCTGCGGCTGCGCTGATCTAGCTGTAAGTCCCGAGCAGGTTGTTCAGGTGGCTGATGGGTGGTTGTCGGCCGATGGCTGAGTGTCGGCGGTGATGGTTGTAGTGCCAGAGCCAGCCGTCAAGGGCTGCGGTGCGTTCCTGGCTTGAGGCGTAGATCGCGCCGTAGGCCCAGCCGCCGAGCATGGTGCGGATGAAGCGTTCGGCTTTGCCGTTGGTCTGGGGCCGGTAGGGCCGGGTGCGTAGGTGGCGGATTCCCAGTGCGCGGCAGGCGATCGCGTGGACGGTGGAGATGTAGGGCGCGCCGTTGTCGGTGATCAGTTCCTGGACGGTCATGCCGTGACGCTCGTAGAACGTGACGGCGCGGCGTAGGAACGCGATTGAGGTCAGCGCTTTCTCATCGGGCAGGACTTCGGCGTAGGCCAGCCGGGTGGCGTCGTCGATGGCGATGTGCACGCATTCCCAGCCGGCCTTGCCGCGGCGCACGCCGGCGGCGTCGGTGAAGCTGCCGGTGTAGTGGTTGCCGCCGCCTGTGACGCGTTTGCCGGCGCCGCCAACGATCCGGCCGAGCTTCTTGACATCGACGTGGATCAGCTCGCCCGGCCGGGCGCGCTCGTAGCGCTGGGCGGGCTCCAGGCCCAGGCGGCCCAGCTTGCCCATCCCGATCCGCTTCAGGATCCCGCTGATCGTCGAGCACGGCATGTCGAGCAGGTCAGCGAGCTCGGGGGCGGTGAACCGCAGCCGGCGCAGCGCGGCAAGCAGCGCGACGAGCTGCTCGTCGCTGCGGTTGTGCACCCGTCTGGGCGCCGAGGAGCGGTCCAGCAGTCCGGCCTCGCCCTCCGCGCGGTAGCGAGCGACCCACTTCGAGCAGGTCCGCTCGCTCACTCCGGCCGCCTCGGCGGCCTCCGTGATCGACCGGTCCTGCTCGACCACACCAACGACCATCCGCTGGCGCGCTTTCAGACTGAGCGCAGCGTTAGCGTGCAACTTCATCCGGAACTCCTTGGGGTTGGCGGCCTCGAGAACCACCAGCCTTCAAGGAGGACCGGATGAACAACGTGCTCAGGAACTACATCTAGCGGGGCTCAGGCTCGTCGCCCGAGCGTGTCGGGCCGAGACGATCGACGGCGAGTCCGATGCCCACGAAGACGGCGATGACTGCTGCGATGAATGCCATGCCATAGGTGGTAGGGCCGGCACCCGGTTTCTTCTGTGACGAGGGTCACGCCCGCAACGCAACGTTCACGACCACTGCTGCTGTAGCGTCGGCGAGCGGATGGCCCCGCTCTCGCTCCAGGCCCTTCGCCGCCCCGCGCGGCGCCTCGCCGTCGGCGGCGTGGCCGCATGCCTCCTGCTGGCGGCCGGCTGCGGCGGGGACGACGAGCCCGCGCCGCCGCCGCCGAGCCCCGAGCAGCAGGTCCGCGAGGTCTGGCGCGGCGCGGCGAACGCCGCGGCCGCGGGGGACGGGGCGGCGTTCTGCGACCGCGTCGCCCCGGCCGGCAAGGACAAGCTGCTCGCGCAGACGCAGCTTCCCTGCGAGGACACCATCCGGCTGCTCTCCTCGCGCCTCACCGACGCCGACCGCCGGGCGGTGCGCGGGGCGCGGATCACGGCCGTGACCGTCACGGACGATCGCGCGCTGGTCCGGTACACGACGACGCCCACGCTGATCGAGCTCGGCTTCACGGGTCGCACGTCGCTCACGAGGTCCGGTGGGCAGTGGCTGCTGCTGGACATCTGAGCGGTGGCGTCGACGTCGTCGTCGACGCGGTCTCCAAGCGCTTCGGCGACCGGGTCCAGGCGCTCTCCGGTGTCTCGCTCACCCTCGCCCCGGGGGAGGTCGTCCTGCTCACGGGTCCGTCGGGCTCGGGGAAGAGCACGCTGCTGAATCTCGTCGCAGGCTTCGACAGCCCGGACGCGGGCCGGATCTCGGTCGGCGGGACGTCCGTCGCCGAGCTCGACGACCAGGCCGCGTTCCGGCGGGACGTCGTCGGCGTCGTCTTCCAGCTGCATCACCTCATCGCGGGGCTGACGGCCGAGGAGAACGTCGAGGTCCCGCTCATCCCCGACGTCCGCCGCCGGGCCGAGCGGCTCAGGCGCGCCCGCGCGGCGCTCGAGGACGTCGGGCTCGGCGAGCGCCGCACGCACCTGCCGGCCGAGCTCTCGGGCGGCGAGCGCCAGCGCGTGGCGATCGCTCGCGCGATGGTGCGCCGACCGCCGCTGCTGCTGGCGGACGAGCCGACCGGCGCGCTGGACTCTGCCGCCAGCGAGGACGTCCTGAACCTGCTGCACGAGCTCTCGGATCCGTCACGGCACGACGATCCTGCTCGTGAGCCACGAGGTCGACGCCGAGCGCCACGTCGATCGCGTGCTGCGCATGCGCGACGGCCGGATCGTGGGGCAGGAGGCCGTCAGCCCAGGGCCCGCGCCGGCGTGAGCCGCGTGACCCACCACGCCGGGTAGAGGCTGCCCAGCGTTCCCATCCCGACGGCGACGAGCAGCGCCCGCGCGAGGCCCCACGCCTCGAAGCGCGGGCTCACGAGCGCCGAGGCGTCGAACGCCCGGACGAGCAGCTCGCCGCCGGCGATGCCCAGGGCGATCCCGGCGAGCGCCCCGGCGAGGCTGAGCAGCAGGCCCTCGCCGAGCACGAGCTGGGCGAGCAGGCGCCGCGGCCAGCCGACGGCGAGCAGGAGGGCGAACTCCGACGCGCGGCTGAACACCGCCATGAGCATCGTGTTCATCACGGCGATCCCGCCGATGACGAGCGCGAGCGCGACGAACAGGGTGGCCGTCTTGCGGATCAGCAGGCTGTTCGTGTCGACCCGTGAGACCTGCCCCGGCTGGCTGATCGAGACGGTGCCCGGGAACGCCTCCCCGAGCGCCTCTCCGACGTCGCTCGCGCGGGCGCCGCGCTCGAGTTTCACGGCGATCGTCGTCGCGTCGCCCGGGCGCCCGCGGATGCGCTCCACGACGTCGAGCGGGAGGGCGGCGCCCTGGTCCTCGAACGGCACTCCGGCGTGGTAGATGCCCACGACGCGGAAGGTGCCCTCCGACAGCCGCAGCGGGTCGCCGACGTCGAGGTTCAGTGACGCCGCCGCCGCGTCCCCGAGCACCGCCTCGCGCGGGCCGCGCGCGCCTCGCCCCGCGATGAACACGAGGTTGCGGTAGACGAAGCTGCCGGGCTCGACACCGAAGACGAGGAACGACGGGCGCCCCCGCAGCTCACCGGTCGCGACCGCGATCGGCGTCGCGGCCGCCACGCCGGGCTGCCGGCCCACGCGCGGGGCGAGCGTGTTCGGCAGCGAGGAGGCCGTCAGCTCGCCGACGCCGGATTGGAACATGCCGAGCTCGGCGCCGCCGAGGTTGATGAGACCCGCCGCGCTGCGGTCGATCCCGGAGCTCAGCGCGAGCAGCACGACGATCGTCGCGACGCCGATCGCGATGCCCAGCGCGGTGAGGACCGTTCGGGCCGCGTGACGGCGCAGGTCCACGAGGATCAGGTGCCACATCGGCCGGGTGGGACCGTACGCCACCGGCGCCGGCGGGGCATCCGCAATCGCCCGCGACCGGACCGGGCAGGGCGCGGATGACGAGGGAGCCACCAGGCGTCACACTCTCCTCACGTGGCCGGGACGACCCGTCCGCCGGTCGCGCCGGGGTACCCATGAATGCGCTGCCCGAGCCATCCGTGTTCCGCGACCGGCGGGAGGCCGGGAGGGTCCTGGCACCGCTGCTGCGTGGGCTTGCGGCGGAGCGGCCGCTCGTCCTCGCGCTGCCGCGGGGCGGGGTGCCGGTCGGCTACGAGGTGGCGCGCGCGCTCGCCGCGCCGCTCGACCTCCTGCTCGTGCGGAAGATCGGCGCGCCGGGCAATCCCGAACTCGGTATGGGCGCGGTCGCCGAGGGCGGCGTACGGGTGCTCGACCCGTCGCTCGTGCGCGCCCTGCTCGTCAGCGCCGAGGAGCTCGAGACGTCGATCGCGCGCGCCGCCTCCGAGCTCGCGGCCGCCTCCGAGCGCCACCGCCACGGCGCCGAGCCGCCGCCCGTCGCCGGGCGGACGGTGATCGTCGTGGACGACGGCCTGGCGACCGGCGGCACCGCCGCCGCCGCCGTGCGCGCGCTGCGCGAGCGCCGCGCGGGCCGCATCGTCGTGGCCGTCCCGGTGGCCGCGCCCGAGAGCGCCGCGCGCCTGCGGGAGCTCGCGGACGCGGTCGTCTGCGTGCAGGAGCCGCCGCGGCTGGGGGGCGTGGGTGCGTGGTACCGCGACTTCAGCCCGACGACCGATGACGAGGTGCGGGAGCTGCTGGCGCGGGCTCGCGCCGCGACGGACGCCACCGCGCCGGACCCGGCGAGCGAGCCGGCGGAGGTCGACCGGCCGGTGCGGATCGCGATCGGCGACGCGGCCGCCGTCGAGGCCGACCTCGTCGTCCCGCACGGCGCCGCGGGCCTCGTCGTCTTCGCGCACGGCAGCGGCAGCAGCCGGCACAGCTCCCGCAACCGCCACGTCGCCGACATGCTCCGGCGCAGCGGGCTCGCCACCCTCCTGCTCGACCTGCTGACGCCGCAGGAGGAGCGCGACCGGCGCAACGTCTTCGACATCGCGCTGCTCGCCGACCGCCTCGTGGCGGCCACGACCTGGGCGGCCGAGGAGCCGGCGACACGGGCGCTCCCCGTCGGGTACTTCGGGGCCAGCACCGGCGGCGGCGCGGCGCTCGTCGCCGCGGCCCGACCCGGCAGCAGCGTCCGCGCCGTGGTCTCCCGCGGCGGGCGGCCGGACCTCGCCGGCCCCAGCCTGGGCGCCGTCCGCGCGCCGGTGCTGCTGATCGTCGGCGGGAACGACCGGACCGTCCTCGACCTGAACCGCGAGGCGGCCGCCCAGCTGCGCGCTCCGTGGGAGCTGGCGGTCGTCCCCGGCGCCACGCACCTGTTCGAGGAGCCGGGAGCGCTCGACGAGGTCGCGCGCCTGGCGGCCGCGTGGTTCACCCGGCACCTCGCCGGCGGCGGCGCCCGCTGAGGCGACGGGCTCCCCTATGGTCCGCGCATGACGGTGAACGAGACGCGGGAGGCAGAGGTCGTCGTCGTCGGTGCGGGCTTCAGCGGGCTCGCGGCGGCGCGGGCGGTCGCGGCCGCGGGGGCGGGCGTCCTGGTGCTCGAGGCGCGCGACCGGGTCGGCGGGCGGGTGGACGTCGCGCACCCGCTCGACGGCGTGACGGTCGACCTGGGCGGCACGTGGATCGGCCCGAGCCAGGACCGGATCGGCGCGCTCGCCCGCGAGCTGGGAGTCGCGACGATCCCGCAGCACGCCGCCGGCGAGAACCTCGTCGATCTCGACGGCCGCCTGCGGCGCTACAAGGGCACCATTCCCCGGGTCGGCCTCGGCGCGCTCCTCGACCTCGCCCGGCTGCAGTTCGGCGTCGGGCGGGCGGCGCGGCGCGTGACCTCGCAGGCGCCCTGGGACGCACGCGACGCAGCGCGCCTGGACGCGCTGACGCTGGACGACTGGCTGCGCGCGCGTCATCACGGCCGGCGCGCGCGGACGCTGCTCGCGATCGCGGGCCGCACCATCTGGGGGGCCGAGCCGCGCGAGCTCTCCCTGCTCTACACGCTGCAGTACGTCGAGCGGGGCGGGCGGCCTCGACGCCCTGCTGGACACCGACGGCGGCGCGCAGCACGAGCGCTTCGACGGGGGCGCGCACGAGATCGCCGCGCGCATGGCCGCCGGGCTCGGGGAGCGCGTGGTCCTCGGCGCCGCGGTCGAGCGGATCGACGCCGACGCCGCCGGCGTCACCGTCCACGCCACCGGGACGACCGCGCGCGCCGCGCACGTGATCGTCGCCCTTCCGCCGCCCCTGTGCGAGGGGATCACGTTCGAGCCCGGGCTTCCGCCCGCACGGCGGGCCGCGCAGGAGCGGATGCGGATGGGCGCGCTGACGAAGTGCTTTGCCGTCTACGACGAGCCGTTCTGGCGGGCGGACGGCCTGACCGGTGAGGCGCTGAGCGACCGCTCGCCCGCGAGCCTGACGTTCGACGTCTCGCCGACGGACGGCTCCCGCGGCGTGCTGCTCGGGTTCGTGGGCGGTGACGACGCGCGCGCGCTCGCCGCGCAGGGGGAGGCCGATGGGCGCGCGGCCGTCCTCGCGGGCTTCGCCCGGCTCTTCGGCCCGCGGGCCCTGACGCCCGATGCCTGGGCGCAGCGCGCCTGGGCCGCGGAGCGCTGGAGCGGCGGCGGGCCGGTCGCGATCGCGCCGCCCGGGGCGCTCACCGCCGCGGGGCCTGCACTCCGGGCCCCGGCGGGCCGCGTGCTGTGGGCCGGGACCGAGGCCGCCGAGCGCTGGGGCGGGTACCTCGAGGGCGCGGTCGTCGCGGGGGAGCGGGCCGCCGGGCGGGCGCTCGCGGCCTGAGGGGCCCCGGCCTGCGGCGACCGGGGCGCCGCAGGCGCCGGCCGCGGTACCGTCGGCGGGAGATGTCCGCCCGCCGTCGTCATCGCGCAGCATCGGCGATCGCCGTCGCGATCGCGGCGGCCGCATGGGCGCCGGCGACCGCGCAGTCCTACGAGCTCGACGGGATCCCGTGGCCCGGCCGCCCGGCGACGATCACCTACTGGAACGGCACGGCCTACGGGCCGCAGGTCGCGCAGGCCGTGCGCGCGTGGAACGAGAGCGGGGCGCGGGTGCGCTTCCGCCGCGTGGCGCGCGCCCGGGCGCAGCTGCTGATCCTCGAGGATCGGCGCAGCGCGGAGAGCGACCGCGGGCTCGCCCACGGGTTCGCCTCGGTCGGCTACCAGCCGCGCAATCGCGTCACCGTCGGCCGGGGCGCGCGGGGGGTCGGCGTCGTCGGCCTGCTCGCGCACGAACTCGGGCACGTGCTCGGACTCGTCCACGACGACCGGCGCTGCGCGCTCATGAACACGGGCTTCTGGTCGCGCTGCCTGCCGTCGCCGACCTGCTCGATCCTCCAGCGCGACGACGTGCGCGGGGCGATCCGCCGCTACGGGGGACGCGCGCGGCCGCTGCGGCCCGAGCTGTGCCCGCCCGCTCCGGTCGGGCTGAGCGTCGCCCGCAACGCGGAGAACGGTCGGCTGGAAGCGGCCGTGACGCTCCCGCAGGCCGACGTCTCGGGCGTCGTGACGCGGCGCGCCGTGGGCCGCTGCCCGGAGCGCCCGACGCTCGTCTTCGACGGTCGCGAGGCGGCCGCCGGCAGCGTCGTGCAGGTGGACGTCAGCCCGCGTGGGACGTTCGTCGGGCTGGAGGGTCAGACGCTGTGCGTGCGCGCCTGGACGTACGACGCGACCGGCCGGATCAGCGCGCGGCCCGCGACGCAGCAGATCGGCCTGGCGCCCGCCGGACCGTAGCTTCCCGCGCCCGTCGTGACCCTTCCTATGACGATCGTCATAGGGTAGGTTCCGCACATGACCGACACCGCCGCCGCGCCCACCGCCGACTGGCAGCCGACGGCCTGCATCCTCTGCAGCCTCAACTGCGGCATCGAGGTCCGCGTGGACGATCGGCGGATCGCGAGCATGCGCGGCGACCGGCGCAACCCGCGCTCCCACGGCTACGCCTGCGAGAAGGCGCAGCGGCTCGACCACTACCAGAACGGCCGCCACCGGCTGACCGGCCCGCTGCGCCGCGCGCGCGGACGGGACGCTCGAAGCCGATCGACTGGGACACCGCGATCCGCGAGATCGCCGCGAGCCTGGTGCGCGATCCGCGACGAGCACGGCGGCGCGATCGATCTTCTACTACGGCGGCGGCGGGCAGGGCGAATCACCTCGGCGGCGCGCTACGGCTCGCGCCACCCGCGCCGCGCTCGGCTGCGTCTACACGTCGAACGCGCTCGCGCAGGAGAAGACCGGCGAGTTCTGGGTCGACGGGCAGCTCTTCGGCCGGCCGCGCTGCCACACCACGCCGGACTTCGAGCGCGCCGAGGTCGCGGTGTTCGTCGGCAAGAACCCGTGGCAGTCGCACGGCTTCCCGCGCGCGCGGGCGATCCTGAGCGAGATCGCGAAGGACCCGCGGCGCGCGCTGATCGTGATCGATCCGCGCCGCACCGAGACCGCGCGAGCTCGCCGACTTCCACCTGCAGGTGAAGCCCGGAACCGACGCCTTCTGCCTCGCCGCGCTGCTCGGCCGTGCTCGTCCAGGAGGAGCTGCTCGATCGACGAGTTCCTCGCGCGCGCACACCGAGGGCGACGCGGCGTGCTCGCGGCGCTGCGCGACGATCGCCGGTCGCCGACTACTGCGCGCGCTGCGGGCGTCGACGAGGAGCTGCTGCGCGCGACCGCGCGGCGCATCGCGAGCGCCGGGAGCGTCGTCGATCCTCGAGGACCTCGGCATCCAGCAGGCGCCGCACCGCACGCTCAACTCCTACCTCGAGAAGCTGCTCTTCCTGCTGACCGGCAACTTCGGCGAAGCCCGGCACGATGAACATCCACACCGGCATCGCGAGCCTCGGCGGCGATTCCGCAAGGACGCACGCCACGCCCGGTCGGCGGCGCGCGCATCATCACCGGCCTGATCCCGTCCAACGCGATCCCCGACGAGATCCTCACCGACGACCCGAAGCGCTTCCGCGCGATGATCGTCGAGAGCGCCAACCCGTGCACTCGCTCGCCGACAGCCGCGCATGCGCGAGGCGCTCGGAGCGCTCGAGCTCGTCGTCGTGATCGACGTCGCGCTGACCGAGACCGCGCGCCTGGCCGACTACGTGCTGCCGGCGCCGTCGCAGTTCGAGAAGTGGGAGGCGACGTTCTTCACCCTCGAGTTCCCGAAGAACGTCTTCCAGCTGCGCGCGCCGATCCTCGAGCCGCTGCCCGGGACCGACCTGCTGCCGGAGCCGGAGATCCACGCCGCCTGGTGCGCGGCGATGGGCGCGCTCGACGACGTCGAGCTCGCGCGCCGCTGCGCGACGGCCGCGGCGCGGTCACGCGCGGCGTTCGCCGCCGCCTTCTTCGCGCCTGCTCGGCGGAGCAGCCCGAGCTCGCCGGCATCTGCGCCGGTGATCCTCTACGAGACGCTCGGGCCGACGCTGCCGGACGGCGCGGCCGCCGCGGCCGCGCTCTGGGGCGCACGCCCACGACGTGCGCGCAGAGCTATCCCGAGTCGGTGCGCCGCGCCGGCTTCGAGGGCGAGGGCCTCGCGCTCGGCGAGGCGCTCTTCGAGCGCGATCCTCGCGCGCCGCTCGGGCGTCGTGTTCACCGTCGACGAGTACGAGGAGACCTGGCGCGGCTCGCGACACCCGGACAAGCTGCATCCGGCTGACGATCCCCGAGCTCGTGCGCCGAGCTCGAGGGCGCTGCGCGACGAGCTCGACGCGCCGGCGGACCCCGACTTCCCGTTCGTGCTCTCCGCGGGCGAGCGGCGCACCGGCACCGCGAACACCATCTTCCGCGATCCGGCGTGGCGCAAGAAGGACCGCGACGGGCGCGCTGCGCATGCAGCCCGCAGGACGCGGAGCGCATCGGCATGCCGGACGGCGGGCGGGCGCGGATCACCACCAAGCGCGGCAGCGTCGTGGTCGTCGTCGAGGTCAACGACGCGCTGCAGCCGGGACACGTGACGCTGCCGAACGGGCTCGGGCTCTCCTACCCCGACGCCGACGGCCGCGAGGTCGTCGCCGGCGTCGCGCCGAACGAGCTGACGTCGTCCGAGGATCGCGACTGGCTCGCCGGGACGCCGTGGCACAAGCACGTGCCGGCGCGGCTCGAGGCGGCGTAGGCCCGGCGCGCACGGCCCGTTAGGGTCTTGGCCGATGACCGAGGTCCAGGAGCAGGCCGCCGGGCCGGCGGCGCTCAGCAAGGATGAGACCGAGCGCGTGCGCACGCGCGTGCGGCTGATGGTCGAGATCACCGCGCGGACCGGCAAGTGGCGCTCGGGCCTGGCGCTCGCCGCGCGGCGGCTGACCCCGTCGGAGGCCGCGATCATCGCCGACCTGGAGACGGCACGGACTCGACGTGCAGCAGCTGCGCGAGGTGCTGCGCGGGGCGCACGTCCTCGTCGACCGGCCGGAGCTGTACGACGCGCTGGCGCTTCCCCAAGAGCCGCGAGCGGCTCTCCAGCCACCACAAGACCGTGGACAAGGCGGTGTACCCGGACATCGGGCTGAAGGGGCCGCTGGTGCGCGAGAAGCTGCACGGGCGCACGGCATCCGGGACATGGATCCAGCTCGAGAAGACGCCGGCGTCGATGGGCAAGGGGTTCCACATGCCCGGCATCAACGACCTCAAGCACCTCGCCGACTACATCGTCTACCGCATCACGAAGAGCAACGTGGGTCCGTGGGGGCTCTCGGGGATGACCGAGAAGCGGCCGATGTACCTCTCGCCCGACCTCGGCGTCACGATGCCGCTGCCCGCGGCCGCCGAGGCGGAGCTGACCGGCGCGCTCGAGCTGCTCGAGGACGACGACGACACCACCGCGGCGTCGGCCGACCTTGCGGTCGCGCTTCCCGCCGCCCGACCGCGCGGACACGCTCGCCGAGCTCGTCTTCGTCCCCGGGGACGCGCGGGCAGCGGCCTGTTCGGCGCCTCGGACGTGTGGGTCACCGAGACGCCGTCGCGGCCGGCGCGCGAGCTGCTCGACGCGCGGCGCCGAGGCGCCGCGCTGGACGCTGCCGCCGGCCCGCGCACGGTCGGAGCGCACCCTGAAGGCGGGCGACCGCGAGATCCGATGTGCGGTGCGGCAGGTCCGCCCCGGCGAGGAGGACGAGACATGACCGGTGGACCGACCGCGGGGGACGCGGACATCCCGAAGGGCCTGATCGACTCGGTCGTCCACCTGGTGGGCACGGGGCCGTGCCGCTCGGCGCGTACACGCTCGCCGAGATCGACGCCGTCAACGGCGTGATCGACTTCATCGAGCGCGAGCCGGCGCCGGAACTCGTCGCCGAGGCCGTCCGCTCGCTCGCCGCGCGCAACCTCATCACGACCGAGCCGGGCGCCGACGAGGTGCAGGTCCGCGGCGACCTGGGCATCGCGCTCGCCTTCCAGGAGCGCGCGCGCATCGTGCTCGACGCGCGCGTCACGGGCAGCGAGCCCGACCGCCCGTGGCGGTTCCTGCTCATGCCCCAGCCGGAGGGCGTGACGCTCGAGGTCCTGATCGACGCGCTCGGCATCCACTTCTACGCGCTGCGCACGACCGATGACGCGCTCGAGCGCCTGTGGGAGCGCCTGCCCGCACGGCGACCGCGGGCCCAAGGAGGCGGACGCCGACGCCGTCCTCGCGGCCAGCCCGCGCACCGCGCTGGTCAGCGTCAGCCACTGGGAGGACGACGGGACGCGCGACACGCACGACCTCGTGCTCGCGCAGGACGGCGACACGTGCCACACGTTCGTGCGCGACCCGTCCGCGCCCCGGCCGGCTCGTCGCCCAGGGGCTGGACGACGACGAGTGGCGCGACCTCGTGCGCGGCCTCGCCGTCCCCCGGTAGGGTCGGCCGATGAGCGACCGCATCCTCGTGCTCGGCGCGGGGTTCGGCGGGCTCGAGCTCGCCACCACCGTCTCCGAGGCGCTCGGCGACGAGGCCGACGTCACGGTCGTCGACAAGGGCGACGCGTTCGTCTTCGGCTACAGCAAGCTCGACGTCCTCTTCGGGCGGGCGAGCCTCGACGAGGTCCGGCTGCCGTACGCCGGGCTCGTCAAGCCGGGAGTGCGGCTCCTGCGCGAGACGGTGACGGAGATCGATCCCGCAGGCGCGGCGCGTCACGACCGACGCCGGCGTGCACGAGGCCGAGGTCCTCGTGATCGCGCTCGGCGCCGACTACGACCTGGGCGCCACGCCCGGGCTCGCCGAGGTCGGGACCGAGTTCTACTCCGTGGACGGCGCCGCGCGGCTCGCCGGGATCATCCCGTCGTTCACCTCCGGCCATGCCGTCATCGGGGTGTGCGGCGCGCCGTTCAAGTGCCCGCCGGCGCCGAGCGAGTGCGCGCTGATGCTGCACGACGACCTGGTCGCGCGCGGCGTGCGCGAGCGTGCCGGATCACCATCCTGATGCCGCTCCCGTCGCCGGTGCCGCCGTCGCCCGAGACGTCGGCGGCGCTGCTGGAGGAGTTCGCCGCCCGCGACATCGCGTTCGTCCCGGACGCGCACATCACCTCGCTCGACCCGGACCGGCGCGTCGCCGTCCTGGCCGACGGGTCCGAGGTCGCGTTCGACCTGTTCCTCGGCGTGCCAAGGCATCGCGCACCGGACGTCGTGATCGCGAGCGGGATGACCGAGGACGGCTACGTCCCCGTGGACTCGCGCACGCTCGCGACCGCCCACCCCGGGGTCTACGCCGTCGGCGACGTCGCGACGGTCGGCGTTCCCAAGGCCGGCGTGTTCGCCGAGGGCGCCGCGCGCATCGTCGCCCAGACGCTGATCGCGCAGGCGCGCGGCGAGGCGGCCGACGCGCGCTTCGGCGGGACCGGCTCGTGCTACGTGGAGTTCGGCGAGGGCCGGGTCGGGCGGGTCGACGTCGACTTCCTCTCCGGCCCGCGCCCGACCGGCGCGTTCGTCCAGCCGTCAGCGGCGCTCGTCGCCGAGAAGCTCGAGTTCGGCGCGAGCCGCCGGGCGCGCTGGTTCGGCGGCTGACCGCGGCGCCCGCCCCGCAGCCGCCGGGGGGATGGCGGCACGCGGGACGGCACGCGGCACTGCGAGGCGCTCCCGATCCGTCGGGCGGCGCCAAGGTGGCCGTCAGAACGTCGGCGGCTGCGCCACTATCGACGGTCCGAGGGTCCCTGCGCAAGTCTCAAGGGAGGCATGAGTGTTTTCCGGCGCGCTGTCGTCCTGGAAATCAGGGTCCTGGGACGGAAGCGGGCGCTGGTGTCGCGGCTCCGCCGCTCCAGGTCGCGGACACGAACGGCCCGCGGCACGGAATCACGATCCGATAGGCACGGAGGCCCGGCTGGACGCTGTTGGCGTAGGGCGTGACGAGCGGGCGGACGGCCGGCCGCGGAGTCACCCGCACGGCGTAGCCGGCACGCTGGATGAGGCCGCCGTCGCGCACGAGCAGGCCGCGGCGCGGGAGCCACGTCGTCAACTCCAGTCGCGCCCCGAGCGGGCACGTCGAGCGCAGGGCGACGCCATCGGAGGCGCCGGTGTAACGCCAGGCGCCCGGGACCGCCCGTCCGCGGGCCGCCCGCCAGGCGCCGTGGAGGAGCACGCCGCCGGCCTGCTGCTCCGGGGTTCCCGCCCGCGGCTGCAGGTGGGTCGTCCCGAGCACGAGCACCGGGCCGCCGCTGGGTGTCCGCACGCCGGCCTTCGCCGCCGGTCCGGGCCGTGCCGGAAGCTGCTCGCGCCAGCGCCCGCTCACGAGGCGCAGCGCCCGCACGAGCCCGGCGTCGCTGCGCGGGTCGAAGACATGCTCGCGTCGCATGCGCATCCCCATCCAGGACAGACCCGCGCGGCGGGTCACGAGCCCCGGGGACGGTGGCCGGGCCGGATCGCTGAGCGATGCGCCGTCGATCTCGGACGGCAGGCTCAGGCGCGTGGACTGCGCTCCCGGAAGCTCGGGACGGGCCATCTGCAGGAACGTGAGTGCCAGCCCCGTGCTTCCGGTGACCGAGTAGTAGTGGTCCAGCCCCGCGAGGTCGGCGTTGCCGCTCGGCAGGACCTGGAGCTCACCGCCACGCACCCGCGCGTCGAGCGCATCGAGTTCGACGTCCGCCAGGCGCCGCAACCGCGCGGCGAGCAGCGGGTCCGTGTCGGCGAACACCGCCGCCCCGGCGGCGCCGGCGTAGAGCGCGGCCGCGTGCGTCCACGCCTGGCCCTGTCCGCGCCCGGACCATGAGACATCACCGTCAGGAGCGGCCGCGCCGAGCAGCCCCCACAGCGCCCGCCGGGTGAGGCGCCGGAGGGCCGCCGGCGCCGAGCGCCCCGCCAGGCGCGTCGCGCGGACGACCCAGGCGGTGCACATCGCGGCGTACGCGAGTGGCCGGGTGCCCGGGTCGCTGAGGATCGTCGCCACCTCGCTGCCGCGTCCCGGGATCGTCACGCGGCCGGTCGCGGGCGCGAACCGCGGGAGCGTCGCGCTGAGCCAGCGCAGCGCCGAGCGGCGCAGCAGCGCGGGATCACGGAGGCGCGTGCCGCGCACCGTGCCGCGCAGGCCGCTGCGCGCGAGCTCCAGGTTCAGCACCGCATCGGCGATCTTGTAGTTGTTGAAGCACGTCGGGTTCTGGTAGCAGCGGTCCGCGGCGATCCCCGCAGCGCGCAGCCGACCCCAGGTGAGGGCGCGGGCACGCAGGTCCCCGCGCATCCCGACGAGCAGGTCCTCGTCGTGCAGGGCGAGCGTCATCGCCAGCGGCCAGCGCAGGATCACGGTGCTGCCCGAGCCGCGGTCGAGCGTGCGCCGCGCGAGCGTGAGCCGCCAGCTCCCGTCCTCCGGCTGCGGCGTACCGCCGCCCGCTGAGCCGCTGCCGGATGGGCCGGCGCCCGGCGTCGGCACGGCCGGGCTCTGCGTCGCCTCCTCGACGGTCACGGTCTGCGCGGCCCGCGCAGGCCGCGATCCCTCCTCGCGGGCCCGCGCGAGGGCGACGAACGCGATGTAGGGCAGGCCCGACCCGCCGACCACGCGCCCGGTGCGATCGTCGAAGGCGCCGCTCTCGCGCTGACGCGCGGCGAGGTCCTTCAGCGCGACGTCGATGATCTGCCTGGCGGTTGCGTCACGGGCGCGCGGTACCCCGGGCTCCAGTGCCGTCGCGGGCGCGGCGCCGGCCGTCAGGGCCAGCGTGATCGAGGCTGCGTACAGGAGGCTCCGGGCCGGACCGGGGAGGCGAACCATGCCCTGGCACCGTCCCATCCGGGTACCTGCCGCGCAACCGGGAGTGCCACGGATCGTCTGCGGGGAAGGGCGGGTCAGGCGCCGATGCGCGAGCCCGCCTGCCACTTCATCACGGGCAGCAGGACCGTTCGCGGCGTGTACCGGCCGAGGAGGCCGGTGACCTTGTTGCCGGCGCCCGGGATGACCGACCGCCGCCCCGCGACCATCGCGTCGACGGCCTGGCGCGCGACGGCGTCGGCCTCGACGACGAGGAAGCCGGGCATCTCCTGCTCGGGCGCGAATCCGGCGCGGTCGCCGAACTCGGTGGGGACCGGACCGGGGTAGAGCGTCGTGACGGAGACGCCGGTGCCCGCCAGTTCGGTGTGCAGGGCCTCGGAGAACGCGTGGACGAACGCCTTCGTCGCCGCGTACGTCGCCATGCCCGGCATCGGCTGGAACGCCGCGCCGGAGGCGACGTTCAGCACCGCGCCGCTCCCGCGCTCGACCATGCCGGGCAGGACGAGCAGCGTCAGGTCGTGCAGCGCGACGACGTTCAGCTCGATCTGCCCGCGGTCGTCCGCGAGGTCGAGCTCCCAGGCGCGCCCGGAGAGCCCGTAGCCCGCGTTGTTGCACAGGCCCGCGATCGTCCGCCCGGCGTCGGCGACGAAGCCGATCAGGCCCTCGCGCGCCGTGGTCGTCGTGAGGTCCGCGGCGTGGACGAGCACGTCGCCGGCGTGCACGGCGCGCAGCTCCTCGGCGAGTTCCTCGAGCCGGTCGGCGCGGCGTGCGACGAGGACGAGGTCGTGGCCCATGCGGGCGAGGGAGCGGGCGAGCTCGGCGCCGATGCCCGAGGAGGCGCCGGTGACGACGACGACGCTGTCGGCGGAGGGTGCGGGGAGGCTCATGCGCGGATCCTGTCACGCCCGTCGCCGCGTAGCATCGGCTCATGCCCGACCTGCGCATCCCGCTTCCCGGCCTCCCCGTCGGCCCGGTCGTCGTCTCGACCGGCGAGGTCGCCCGCTCCGTCGGACGCGTCGCGCGGGCGACCGCGTCGCCGCTGCTGCCGCGGCGCTCGCTGCAGGCGGCGGTGGGCGGCCGCACCGTCCTCGTCACGGGGTCCTCGTACGGGATCGGCCGCGCGGCCGCCGCGCAGGTCGCCGGCGCGGGCGCGACGACCCTCGTCGTCGCCCGTGACGAGCGGCGGCTCGGCGAGCTCGTCACGGAGATCACGGAGGCCGGCGGCGTCGCGCACGCCTACGCGGCGGACCTCGCGGACATGGACGCGATCGCCGACCTCGCGGCGCGGCTGGCCGCCGACGGGCACGAGGTCGACGTGCTCGTCAACAACGCCGCGCGCTCGATCCGCCGCTCGCTCGCCGACACCTACGACCGGCTGCACGACTTCGAGCGCACGATGCGCCTGAACTACTTCGGCGCCGTCCACCTGACGATGGCGCTGCTGCCGGGGATGCGCGAGCGGCGCCGCGGCCACGTGGTGAACGTCAGCACGATGGGCACGCAGACGAGCACGCCGCGGTTCGCGGCCTACCTGGCATCGAAGGCCGCGCTGGAGGCGTTCACGCGCGTCGCCGCCGCGGAGTGCCTGGGCGACGACGTGCGCTTCAGCGTCGTCCACATGCCGCTCGTGCGCACGCCGATGATCGAGCCGACCGCCGCCTACGAGGGGCTGCCCGCCCTCTCGCCCGAGCAGGCCGGCGGGCTGATCGGCGAGGCGCTGCGCACCCGCGCCGAGTACGTCGGCCCGCGGATCGGGACGGCGTCCGAGGTGCTCGCCGCGCTGTTCCCGACCGGCGCCAACGAGGTGCTGCACGCGCTCTACAAGGGCGTGCCCGACCACTGAGGCTCAGGCGGACTCCGCGGCCTCGGCGAGCACGTCGGCGGCCGCGCGGCAGGCGGCCTCGTCGACGTCCAGGTGGGTCACCGCGCGCACCGTGCGCTCGGCGAACGCGAGCACCCGCACGTCCCGGGCGCCGGCGAGCCGCACGACCTCGGCCGCATCGGGCGCGCCGTCCGCGAGGTGGAAGACGACGATGTTCGTCTCCAGGCGGTCCAGGTCGATCTCGATCGCCGGGGACTGCGCCAGGCGCTCGCCGATGAGGCGCGCGTTCACGTGGTCGTCCGCCAGGCGCTCGACGTGGTGCTCGAGCGCGTGGATGCCGGCGGCGGCGAGGATGCCCGCCTGGCGCATCGCGCCGCCGAGCATCCGCCGGTAGCGCACGAGCGCTTCGACGTCCTGGGCGCGGCCGGCCATGACCGACCCGGCCGGGCCGCCGAGGCCCTTCGACATCGCGATCGTCACGAGGTCGAACGGCTCGGCCAGGGCGGCCGGGTCGTCCCCGCGGGCGACGGCGGCGTTCAGCAGCCGCGCGCCGTCCAGGTAGGAGGCGATGCCGAACTCGCGTGCCGCCGCGCCGATGCGCCGCAGCTCCGCGGGCTCCCAGACCACGCCGCCGGCGCGGTTGTGCGTGTTCTCGACCTCGACGAGCGTCGTAGGCGGGAAGATCAGGTGGCCGCGCGGCTTGATCGCGGCGATCAGCTCGGCGGCGGTGAACAGCCCGCCGGATCCGATCTCGGAGAACTGCACCCCCGCGTTCGCCGCGCCCGCGCCGGTCTCGTGCCAGACCGCGTGCGTCTCGCGGCCGACGATGACCTCGTCACCGGGGTGGGTCAGGAGCTTCAGCGCGAGCTGGTTGGCCATGTGCCCCGACGGCACCCAGAGCGCGGCCTCCTTGCCGAGCAGCGCGGCGACGATGTCCTGGAGGCGGTTGACCGTCGGGTCCTCGCCGAACTGGTCGTCACCCACGGGCGCGGCGGCCATCGCGGCGCGCATCGCGTCGGTCGGCTGGGTGACGGTGTCCGAGCGCAGGTCGATGGCCATGCCGCGAGCCTACGGCGCGCGCCCGGCGTAGGGTGCCCGGGCATGACCTCGCCCGGCGGCTACTGGCCGCGTCCCTGGACCTGCGAGGACGGCGGGCCGCGCCGACTCGGCGCGCCGCAGGGCCAGCGGGGCCTCGCGATCGCGCCGGGGGAGCGCCTGGAGCTGACCGCGGTCCGCGACGCGGGCGCCACCGGGATGCTCATCCGCCGCGAGCCGGGCGAGCTGTTCGCGCTGCGCCACGAGCTGCCGGGCCGCCCGCAGGGCCCGCCGGTGCGCTCGTGGATCGAGCGCCTGGACCCGCTGACGCTCGCGACGCTCGACGCGAGCCCGCGGCTGCCCGGCGGCCCGTTCTGGCCCGGCGGGATGGCCGCGCACGCGTGCGGCGACCTGCACCTCGTCCTCGGGCACTGGGCGCATCGGCTGTCGCCCGCGCTCGAGGTCCTCGCCTCGCACCGCCTGCCCGTCGAGCGGCCGCACAACTCGTTCGTCGTGCTCGACGGCGGCGAGCTCGTGATGAAGGACTGCGACGCGCCCGCGGGTCTCGCGCCGTCCACGCTGTCGGTCCTGGACCCGCTGACGCTGCTGCCCGTCGCGCCGCCGCTGGCACTCCCCGAGCCGAGCATCGCGCGCCTGTCGAGCGACGGCGAGCACGTGATCGCGGTCGGCACGACGCAGGTCTTCCGGATCACGCTCGACCGCTCCGCCGGGCAGCTCGTGCTCGACGAGGGCTGGCGCCCGCGGTACGGGCCCGCGCCGGGGCGCAGTTACGGCTGGGACCCGGTGCTGAGCGACGACCACGTCTTCTGGATGGACAACGGGCGCAACGCGACGGACGCGACGATGCTGGGCTCGGCCGCGACGCCCGCGCCGGTGCGCCTGTGGTGGGCGCGCCACGACGACGACGCCGCCCGCAGCGTCGAGGTCAGCGGCCTGCCCTACGGGACGCAGTCCAACCCGCCGGGCTGGGATCCGGTCGGGCGCGTCGTCGTCGGGTACGACGCCGGCAACGCCGTGCTCGCCGCCTGGCGGATGACGGGCGAGGAGCTCGAGCCGCTGTGGCGCCGCGACGGGCTTCGCGCACGCCGGGCATCTGATCCTGTTTCCGGACACGCGCGAGCTGGTCGTCCAGGACTGGCAGGACCGCCCGCCCCCGCCGCGCCTGCGCCGCGCGGCCCGGCCGCTGCTCGGCGCGCTGGCCCGCGTGCCGGCGGCCCGCCGTGCGGCCGTGCGCGCCGGCCGCGGCGACCGCCTCGTCGTCCTCGACCTCGACACGGGCATGGAGCGCGCGACCTGCGCCGTGCCGTCCGCGACGCAGGCGTACCTGTTCCCGGCGCCGGGCTTCGGGCGCGACGTCTACTACCAGTCGCTCACGACCGTCGCGCGGGCGCAGGTGCGCTGACGGGCCTCAGCCCGCGGGCAGGACCCAGCCCGCCATCGCGACGACGTGCGCGGTCGCCGCGATGACGACGAAGGCGTGGAAGACCTCGTGGAAGCCGAACGTGTGCGGCCACGGGTCCGGGCGCTGCGTGGCGTAGACCACGGCGCCGAGCGAGTAGAGGACGCCGCCGGCGCCGAGCAGGACGAGCGGCCAGAGCGGCAGGCCCGTCACGAGCTGCGGGAGCGCGAGCAGGGCGACCCAGCCGAGCCCGACGTACGTCGCGGCGGCCAGCCAGCGCGGCGCGTCGATCCACAGGACGCTGAGCGCGACGCCGGCGAGCGCGCCGACCCAGACCCCGGCGAGGACCACGGCCTGCGTCGCGCCGTGCAGGACGAGCAGCGCGACGGGGGTGTAGCTCGCCGCGATGAAGACGAAGATCGTGCTGTGGTCGATGCGGCGCAGCAGCGGGCGCCAGCGCGGGTCCCAGCGCCAGCGGTGGTAGAGGGCGCTGCCGCCGAAGAGCGCGCAGAGCCCGGCCCCGTAGATCAGGGCGCCGGTGCGCGCGAGGCCTGCGGGCGCGATCGCCACCAGGGCGACGGCCGTGGCCGCGGCGACCCAGAACGCGTAGGCGTGCGAGACGCCGCGCAGCCGCGGCTGGCCGAGCCGTTCGTGGAGCGACGCGAGGCTCATGCCGCGGCCCGGCCCACGAGCGCCTGCGCCGCGCCGTCGCGCTCGGCCGGTTCGGTCTGCGCCATGAAGTCGTTCAGCACGGCGACGAAGCGCTCGGGCTCGTCGCGGAACGGGAAGTGCCCGGCGCGCTCGAACACCTCGAGCCGGCTCTGCGGGAGCAGCGCGTGGGCGTGGTGGGCGTGCGCGACGGGGATCAGCGGGTCGCGCGCGCCCCAGAGGATCAGCACCGGCAGGTCCGCTGCGAGGTAGAGCTTGTCGCTGGCGTCCACGCGCTGCCCGCCGAGGTCGATGATCGAACGCGCGGTGTGCAGGAATGCCCGGCAGGTGTCGGGGTCCTCGAGCGTCGCCCAGCCGTCGGCGATCCCCTGCGCGTCGGCGGTCGCGTGCAGGCCGGCGCGGCCCGCGAGCCGGCACACCCCAGCGCCCGCGCGCAGCACGCCCGTCTTCGCGACGGCCGGCAGCACCCAGTCGGCGCCCGGCAGCGCCGCGGCGCGCAGCATGGCGTGCACCTCGCGCCCCAGGCCGCCGCTGGAGATGAGCGCCAGGCGCTCGACGCGCTCGGGGAACTGGTAGGAGAACTGCATCGCCACGCCGCCGCCGAGCGAGTGGCCGATGACCGTCGCCCGCTCGTGGCCGAGTGCGACGAGGAGGTCGCGCATCCACTCGCGAATGACCCGAGCGAGTAGTCCGCGCGGTGCTTGGCGGAGGCGCCGTGGCCGATCAGGTCGGGCGCGATGACGGTGTGCCGCTCGGCGAGCCCGCCCAGCACGGGCTCCCACGTCTCCGAGCTCGAGGTGATGCCGTGCAGCAGCAGGAGCGGCGGGCCGTCCCCGAGCATCCGGTAGGTGACGGGGTGCCCGTGGAGGTCCATCACGAAGGTCGAATCGTGCATTACATGATGATACACCGAATGACGTCACATGGAACGACGTAGGATGTCAGGGTGCCCGACGCCGACATGACGATCGACGAACTGGCCCGCGCGAGCGGGATGACGGTCCGCAACATCCGCGCCCACCAGTCGCGGGGGCTGCTGCCCCCGCCCGAGGTCCGCGCGCGCACCGGCTACTACGGGCCCGAGCACGTCGCGCGCCTGCGGCTGATCCAGGAGCTCCAGGGCGAGGGCTACAACCTCGCCGCGATCAAGCACCTGCTCGAGCGCTCGGACACCTCGGCGCAGGACATCCTGCGCTTCACCGACACGCTGCTCTCCCCGCTCGCCGCCGAGCAGCCGGAGGTCGTCGAGCTGCAGGAGCTGCGCGAGCGCTTCCCCGGGGGCGACCGCAAGCTCCTCGCGCGCGCCGAGCGGCTCGGCATCGTCGTCCCGCTCGGCGAGGACCGCTACGAGCTGCCGAGCCCGACGCTGCTGCGGGCGGGCGAGGCCGTCATGGCGCTCGGCGTGAGCCTGCCGCGCGCGCTGGACATCGTCGAGCGCCTGCGCAAGCACGCCGACGAGGTGAGCCGGACGTTCGTGAAGCTCTTCCTCGACCAGGTGTGGCAGCCGTTCGACGAGGCGGGTCGCCCGGAGGAGGAGTGGCCGCAGGTCCGCGACACGCTCGGCGAGCTGCGGCCGCTCATGAGCGACGCGTTCGTCGCGATCTTCCAGCAGCGCATGAGCCGCGGCGTCGAGAAGGCGTTCGGCCGCGAGCTCGAGAAGCGCGCGAAGGGCTGAGGCGCGCCTACAGCCCGGGGACGTGCCGGACCGCGAACCGGTCGCGCCGGCCGATCGCCGGGCGCCAGCGCACGCCGGAGCGCCCGGCCGGATCGCCGACGGAGCTCGTGTCGAGCCGCAGGCCCGCGACCTCCATGTACACGTGGCCGCGGTTGGCGTAGATCGTCACGTACCGACCGTGCCCGCGCCCGCCCCAGCGGGCGAACGAGCCGCTCACGAGCGGGGAGCCCAGCTCGCCCGCGCGGATCAGCGCGTAGCTCACCGTGCCCGAGCAGTCGTAGCCGGTGTCGTGCAGCCGCGCGTGGCCGCCGCCCCACTTGTAGCGCCGGCCGACGATCCTGTTGGCGGCCGCGATGATCGCCCGCACGCGCAGCGGCGCGCCACGCGGGATCGCCGCCTTCCCATTCGTCCGCAGCTGGGCGACACGGCCCGGGACGGTGCCCGTCGTGACGAGCGGCGGGTACAGCGGCGCCGGCGGCGCCTGGGGGCCGTGCTCGAACGGCACGGACGGGATCGGCGGCGGCCCGACGGGCGGCTGGGTCTCGGGGGCCGGGTGCGGCATCCGGGTCGTCCTCGGCGACCGGGACCGGCTCCTCGTCCTCGTAGTCCTGCTCGTCGCCGTAGTCGGCGGTCGACGCGACGGGCGCGCGGGGCGGCGTGGACGCGGCGGCGGGTGCCGCGGACACCGAGAGGGCGAGCAGGGCGAGGACGACGAGGATCGGCGATGACGTGCGCATCCCTGCCGGCATCGGCCCGTCCGCCGCGGGCCGCGAGGCCGGACGGCCGGATGTTCGGTGCGGCCGGCGGTTAGGCTCTCCGCTCCGTGGAGCTCATCCTGGCCGAGTACAGCCTTCGCTCGCCGGGTGGCGCCCAGACGTACCTCGCGACGGTCGCGAGCCACCTCGAGCAGCTCGGGCACCGGGTCAGCATCCTGACCTTCCAGGACGGGCCGTTCGCCCAGGCGCTGCGTGATCGCGGGCTGCGGGTCGGCGGGCCGCAGGACCTGCCCGCCACGTGCGACGCGATCATCAGCCAGGACGCCGTGTGCGCCTACGAGCTCGCGCGCCTCCATCCCCGGACCCCGCAGCTCTACGTCCTGCACAGCGCCGAGTACCAGATCGAGCTTCCTCCGCAGGTTCCCGGGACGGTGGCCGCGCTCGTCGCGATGAACGAGCGGACGGCGCGCCGTGCCGCGGCGTCGGCGCTGGACGCCGAGATCGTGCGCCTGCGCCAGCCGATCGACTTCCTGCGGTTTCGCCCCGGGCGCGGTCCCGGCGGATCGCCGCCCACCGCGGTGCTGCTCGGCAACGCCCTCCAGGGCCGCCGCCGGCGGCTGCTGCTGGAGGCCCTGGACGACGCCGGGATCTCCTGGCGCCAGCCCGGTGCCGCGGGCGAGGGGGTCACGCTGGCGCCCGACCGGGCGCTCGCGGGCGCGGACATCGTGATCGGCTACGGGCGATCGGTGCTCGAGGGCATGTCGGCGGGGTGTGCGGCGTACGTCTACGACCTCGCGTCTCGACGGGTGGGTGACGCCGGAGAGCTATCCGGCGATCGAGGCCGACGGCGTCGCCGGGACGGCGACGGACGGCGTCGCCACCCGGGAGCGGCTTGCGGCCGACCTCACCGCGTACGACCCGGCGATGGGCGTCGCCGCACGGGAGCTGATCATCACCCACCACAGCCCCTTCGCCCACGCGACCGCGCTGGCGGAGGTGCTCCAGCGGCTCGCCCCCGAGGCGTCGGAGGGACCCGGCGACGCCGCCGGGGAGCTCGCGCGACTCGCGCGGCGCCAGTGGGAGAGCGAGCGCTGGGGAGCCGACAACGTCTCGCACATGGTCTCGCGCGTCGAAGAGCTCCGTGCGCGCATCGACGTACTCGGCGCCGAGCTCGAGACCGAGCGCCGCGAGACGCAGACGGTGCGCCGGGACGCACACGAGCGGTCGCAGGAGCTGCGCCGCGCCGCCGACGAGCTGACGCGGCTCTGGGACCGCACCCATGCCGCAGAGGCCGAGCTCGAGCGCGTCCGCGGCCTGCGCCGCCATCGCGTGCTCGCCCGCCTGCTCGCGCCGGTCGATCGCCTCCGCGGGCGCGTACGGAGACGGCGGTGACCGATGTGCGCCCGCTGCTGGCGGGCACGCCCAGGGCCGAGGGCGACGCGCTCGTCATCGCCTGCGCGCGGCGCGACGTGCGGGTGTCGGGAGATCCGGCGTTCGCCGCTGCGCTGCTCGGTCGCTGCGACGGGCGCACGGACGCCCGCGACGATCATCGCGGCGGTCGCCCCCGAGGACCGCGCGGACGCGGGCGAGCTGCTCCGCGCCCTGCTCGAGCAGGGCGCGCTCGTCGACGGGATCCAGGCGTGGCGCGTCCTGCACGAGCAGTCCTCGGTCGGCTCACCGCTCTTTCCCGATCCCGGCGCCGACGCCCTCGCGGCGATCGCGGCCGAGCGGCACGTGCCCCGCCACCTTCCCGATCGCGGGGTGGCGCTGACGCCCGCGCCGAGCGCCGTCGCCGATCTCGCGCGCCGCCGGGCGTCCGCGGTTTCGGCGGACGGGCCGCGCCTGCCGTCGTTCGCCGAGCTGGGCACGCTGCTCGACGTCGCCTACCGGCGTCGGCGCGGCGCCCACGCCACCGTCGCATCGGCGGGCGGGCTGTACCCGCTGGTGCTGCACGTGCTCGTCCGCACGCCGCTCGGGCCGCTGACGCCCGGCGTCTGGTGGCTGGATCACGAGTCCTCGCGCCTGGAGCTCGTCCGGCCCGGCGCCCCGGAGCTGCGCGGCGTCTTCCTCCGCAACGACCTCAGCGACGCGCTGCTGGCCGCCGGCGGCCCGGTGCTCGTGCTGTCGGCCGACATCGCGCGCGTGAGCCGCAAGTACGGCAACCGCGCCTACCGGTTCGCCCTCATCGAGGTGGGCTCCGCGTGGCAGAACGCGGCGCTGGCGGCCGTCGAGCTCGGCGTCCCCGCCCGCCCGCTGTCGGCGTTCTCCGAGGACCGGATGGCGGAGGCCGTGGGGGCGGGGGACGTGCAGCCGCTGCTCGCCGTGCTGCTCGGCGCATGACGGCCGAGGCCGTCGCGCCGGGCTGGCTGCTGGCGGCCCTCCCGGGAGCCCTCGTGGCGGTCTGCGGGCAGGTCGAGGTGCGGCTGGCGCTCGACGACGTCGAGGTTCCCTCGTCGCACCTTGCGCGGGCGCTGGCCGAGGGCACCGATGCCGCGGCGCTGGCCGGCCTCGCCGGTGTCCCCGCGGCGGACGCCGCGGCGCTCCTGAACACCCTGCGAGAGCGCGGTGCACTCGTGCCGGCCGGCGCGCGCCCCGCCGTCCCGACGACCGGGATGCCGCTCGCGGACGCGGTCGTCGCCGTCCTCGGCGGGGGCTCGGTGGATGCCGCCTGGACGGCGGAGGAGCTGCTCGTCCTGCCCGTGGGCGCCGACGCCGATCTGGCGCGCCGCGCCGTGCGCGCGTTCGTCAGCGGGCTGCGACCCGTCGGCCGGCTGCGGGCCTACGCGCAGGTCGCCTCGACCGCCGACCGCACGTCGGTGCATGGCGACCTGCCGGCGGACGCGCGGGCGCTCGGGGACGCGGTGCGGCGGGCGCGCCGCAGCGAGCCCGCGGCCGTCCACGTCGTCGACCTGGCGACGGGGACGCGGGTCGCCGTCCCGGCCGCGCTCGCGGGCCGGCTCGGCTTCGACCGGGGGCACCGGCTCGGGCCGCTGCTCGACGTCGCCGACGCGGGGCGCCTGCCCGACGCGACATGGGCCGCGCGTGCGCTGCACGCCGCGCCGAGCCTGCGGCACGCCCGCTCGGAGGCCGCGCGCACGACGCACGGCATCGGCGGGTCCGCCGCCGAGGCCGAGCTCGTCGCGCGCGCGGAGGCGGCAGAGCGCCACGCGCTCGGCGACCCGACGGCGGTCGAGCTGCGCCGGGCGCCCCGGGCGGCCCTGGACGGGGCGATCGCCCCGGCTGCGCTCCACGCCCACACCGCGCGCCAGCGGGCGGCGCTCGGACTGCCCGAGCCGCGGCCGGACGACGCGCTGCTGTGGGCCCGTGCGACGACGCTCGGCGGGCTGCAGCGATGGGTGCCCGCCACGCTCGCGCTCATGCCGTTCGACGACCCGTCGGGCCCGCCGCTCCCGGCGGCCTCCAGCTCCGGGGCCGCCGCCCATCTGACGCGGGAGGAGGCCATCCAGCGGGCGCTGCTCGAGCTGATCGAGCGCGACGCGTTCCTGTGGACCTGGATCCAGCGCGTCGCCCGCGAGCGGATCGACGACGCATCCCTCCCGGAGCGCGGGGCCGCGCTGGCGGCCGCGCTGCGCCGCGCCGGCGGGCGCGTGGACCTGGTCAACCTCACGCTCGACACGGCGCCGGTCGTCCTCTGCGTCCTGCGCGGCGCCTCCGGGCTGCTCGTCTCGGTCGCGGCGCGCGAGGACGCGGGGCACGCGGCGACGCGCGCGCTGGCGGAGGCGGCGCTCCTGGCGGCCTCGCTGACGGGTCGCCCCCCACGCCCGCCGGCGCCCGAGCTCGTGCGCACGCCGCTGGATCACGTCGACCTGCACCGCGGTGACGGGGACGGCGACGCGGCCTTCCTCACCGCGTCGCCGGACGTCATCGACGTGCGCGAGATCGCGCCGGCGCCGGCCGCGCTCGAGTCGGCACTCGCCGTCGTCGGCGAGCCGCTGGTGGTCGACTTCGCCGCCGCGGCGACCGCGCCGTTCCGCGTGGTTCGCGTCCTCGTCCCGGGACTCGTGCCGATGACCTTCGGCTGGGACACCGAGGCGCTCGGCACGCCGCGGCTCGGCGCGCCGATCCTGACCGCGGACGGGCGGCGCCTCGGGCGCCGGCTCGACCTGGAGGCGCTCGGTCCGCTCCGGCCGCACCCGTTCGGCTGACACGCGTCAGCCGCTCGTCCAAGCCGGTACGGTGTGCGCGCCGCGTCGACCCCGACGCCACCATCCACCGACCCACCAGGGGGACTGCATGCCGCGTTTCACGATCACCGTTTCCGACCCGACGACGGCGACGGGCGCCCCGGCGCTCCAGTGCGGACCGGGAGCCCCGGCGGCGCTCCAGAGCTCGGGGACCGCTCCGGCGGCGCTCCAGTGCGTCGTCGAACTCGCTCCGGCGGCGCTCTCGTGCGCCCCGAGCGCTCCGACCGCGCTCGGGTGCTCGGCGTCCACGCCGGCGGCACTCTCGTGCGCTCCTTCGGCTCCCGTCGCGCTCTCGTGCGCTCCGGCGACTCCGGCGGCGCTCCAGTGTGTCGACGCCGTGCACCTCGGCGTCGAGGAGGCGTCCGCCGCTGACGTGCCGGCAGCGTCCGGCGTCCTCGCGCCGCTTGCCTGACCCTCACCTGCGGGCGGCGCCGGGGCTCCGCCCGGCGCCGCCTCCGGGCCCCTGGCTCGTCGCGGGCATCGGTCGCGCCGGCACGGCCGCGGCGGGCGCCCTCGCGAGCCTCCCGGGTGCCGCGCCCGTCCGGGCGTGGGATGCGGCCGCCGGCCCGTCGCAGCAGCGCGCCGCGAGGGCGCTGAGGGACCAGGGCGTCGCGGTCGTCCTCGGCGGCAGCGGGATCGGGCTGCTCGACGAGCACCCGGCTCCCCGGGCGCTCGTGAAGAGCCCCGGGATTCCGTCGGCGACGCCGCTGATCGCCGCCGCGGCGGCGCGCGGCATCACCGTCCTCGACGAGATCGAGCTGGGCTGGCGGCTCGACACGCGTCCGCTCGTGGCGGTCACCGGCACGAACGGCAAGTCGACCGTGGCGAGCCTCGCGCTCTGCGTCCTGCGGGCCGCCGGCCTGCGCCCCGCGCTCGCCGGGAACACGCGCGACGCGCCGCCGTTCAGCGCCCTGGAGCGCACGGACGCGGACGTGGTGGTGTGCGAGGTCTCGAGCTTCCAGCTCGAATGGTGCCCCGCGCTCCTGCCCGAGGTCGGCGTGCTCACGAATCTCAGCGACGACCACCTCGCCCACCACGGCGGTCGTGAGGCGTACGCGGCGTGCAAGCGCAGGATGTTCATCCGGGGGGATCGCGTCGTCCCGCTCGCCGTGATCGGCGTGGATCAGCCGTTCGGGCGCGCGCTCGCCGCCGGGATGGCCGAGCTCGGCGGCCGCGTGCTCACCACCGGAGCCGCCGGCGAGTACGCCCTGACGTCCGCGACGGTGCGCTGGACCGGCACGACGCTGGAGTGCACGACGCCTTCCGGGCCACTGGCGGTGGACCTGCCGCACCACGGCGTGCACATGGCGGAGAACGCCATGGCGGCGATCGCCCTCGCCGACGGACTCGGCGTCCCGCGCGCCGCGGCGCTCGACGCGATCGCGTCCGCCGCGCCGGTCGCCGGGCGCTTCGAACGCGTGGACGACGGGCGCTCCGTCGCGGTCGTCATCGACTACGCCCACAACGAGGACGGCGTGCGCAGGACGATCGAGGCCGCTCGCGCCCTCACGCACGGCGCGGGGCGGGTGATCGCGGTCGGCTGCGCCCCCTGGGCCTATCCGCCCGACCAGCGGCGCCGGATGGGCGAGCGGACGGGGTCGGCGGACGTCGTCATCGCCACGAGCGACCGGTGGCACGCCCATGACCCGGAGGACCCGCCTCCGGAGTTCCCGGCCGGGGCGGCGGCGGTGCTCGGCCGCGCGCCGCGGGTGATCTCCGATCGCCGGGACGCGATCGAGGCCGCGATCGGCGAGGCGCGGCCCGGGGACCTCGTCCTCGTCCTGGGCCGCGGACCGCGGATCGGCGGGCCGGGCCTGCCCGCGGGCTTCGACGATCGCTCGGCTGCGCGCGCCGCGCTCGCCGCCGCCTAGGAGTCCAGGTACAGCACGCCGTCGCGCTCGACGACGGGGTGGGTCTTCAGGCGCATCCGCCCGACCGTGCCCTTGACGACGCCGGCGAGCGGCTTGAAGGCGCCCTGCGGCCCGCGCGTCATCTCGCCGGTGCGCACGTCGAACCGCGCGGCGTGCAGCGGGCACTCCAGGCAGTCGTCGCCGGCGACGTGGCCCTTGGCGAGGTCGCCGCGCAGGTGGCGGCAGACGGGGGACACCGCGAACGGCTCACCGCCGGCGATCCCCACCGCGAGGCGGCCGACTGATGTCTCGACCGACGTCACCCCGGAGTCGGGCAGGTCGGCGACGGCGATCAGGGATTCGGGCATCGCCCGACCCTACCCGTCGCGCCCACCGGGTCCCGCCCGCGGCGGGCCTGATCCACAACCGCACGCTCCTGCGTTGCCGTATATGACTGTGCGCATGAGGATCGCCATCATCGGTGCCGGGATCGCAGGGCTGACGGCGGCACACCACCTCGACCCGTCGCACGACGTGACCGTGTTCGAGGCCGCCGCGTACGTCGGCGGGCACACGAACACGATCGTCGTGGACGATCCCCACGCCGGCCCGCTCGCGGTGGACACCGGCTTCATCGTCCTCAACGACCGGACGTACCCCCACTTCACGGCACTGCTCGGGGAGCTGGGGGTGGCGACGCAGCCGACGCACATGGGGTTCTCGGTCTCGACCGACCCCGGTCTGGGCGATTTCGAGTACGCGGGAACGCCCCGCGGGCTCGTCTGCCAGCCGCGGAACCTCGCCCGGCCCGCGTTCCACCGCATGCTCGTCGATCTCCTGCGGTTCAATCGCGAGCTGGAGCGCCTGCGGATCACCGGCGCGGACCTGACCCTCGGCGCCATGCTCGAGCGCGGGCGGTACTCCCGGCTGTTCGTCGAGCGGCTGATCGTGCCGCAGGTCAGCGCCGTCTGGTCGGGCGATCCGGCGCAGATGTGGTCCTTCCCGGCCGGCTTCCTCGCGCAGTTCTTCCACAACCACGGGATGCTGCGCCTGCGCGACCGGCCCCGGTGGCAGACGGTGGCGGGCGGCTCGCGCACGTACGTCGCGGCCATCGAGCGGCGCCTGCGCCGGCCGGTGCGCACCCGGACCGCGGTGCAGCGCATCTTCCGGCACCCCGACCGGGTGGAGGTGGTGCCCGCCACGACGGGCGTCGCCGAGGCGTTCGACGAGGTCGTGATCGCATGTCACAGCGATCAGGCGCTTGCGCTGCTCGGCGATCCGAGCGACGCTGAACGCGCCGTGCTCGGAGCGATCCCCTACCAGCGCAACCAGGCCGTGCTGCACACCGACCCCGCGCTGCTTCCGCGCCGGCGCCACGCGCGGCAGGCGTGGAACTTCCACCTGCTCGCCGCGCCGCGTGACCGCACGACCGTGACGTACTGGATGAACCGCCTCCAGCGGCTCGACACGCCGGTCCCGTACTGCGTGACGCTGAACCTCGCCGATCGCGTCGACCCCGCGCGCGTGATCCGCGTCGTGGACTACGCGCACCCGGTGTTCACGCCCGAGGGCATCGCCGCCCAGGCGCGGCACGGCGAGATCTCCGGCGTGCGCCGCACCCGCTACTGCGGGGCGTACTGGCGCTGGGGCTTCCACGAGGACGGCGTCTGGAGCGCCCTGCGCGCGATCGACGGCCTCGCGTCCGCGGCCGAGCCCGTCGCGGAGCTGGCGGCATGAGCGCCGCCAGCGCCGTCTACGAAGGCCGCGTCACGCATCGCCGGACGGGCCCCGTCGCACACGCGTTCTCCTATCCGGTCTGCATGCTCTATCTCGACCTCGCCGAGCTGCCCGGCGTCCTCGGCGTCCATCCGCTGTGGTCGGCCACGCGCCCGGCGCCCGGGCGGATCCGGCGGCGCGATCTGCTCGGGGACCCGCGGGTTCCACTCGGCGACGCGGTGCGCGACGAGGTCGAGCGCCGGACCGGCTCGCGCCCGGCAGGACCCGTCCGGCTGCTGACGATGCCGCGCACCTACGGGCACGCGTTCAACCCCGTCAGCTTCTACTACTGCTTCGACGCCGCAGGCGCAGGGGTGGAGACGGTGCTCGCGGAGGTGACGAACACGCCGTGGGGCGAACGCCACGCCTACGTCATGGATCCGGACGGGGGCGCGTCGGACAAGGCGTTCCACGTCTCCCCGTTCATGGGCATGGACCACCGCTACCACTGGCGGCTCACCGCGCCGGGCGACACGCTCGCGATCTCCATCGCGTCCGACCGCGCGGGCACCCGTGTCTTCGACGCGGCGCTGCGGCTCGAGCGCGCGCCGCTCACGCGGGCGGCGCTCACGCGCGTGCTCGTCCGGCATCCCGCCGCCGGCCTGCTCACGCTGACGCGCATCTACGCGCAGGCGCTGCGACTGAAGCGCAAGGGCGCCCCGTACTTCCCCCATCCCGACGCGACCAGGCCGGAGCCCTCCCGATGATCCCGAGCACCGTCGCCCGCTCCGCCGTCCTCGCCGTCCTCGAGCGCCGCACCCGCCACGGGGAGCTCGAGATCCACGAGCCCGGCGGCCACGTCCACCGGGTCGGGACGCTCGACCCGTCGGCGCCGCTGCGCGCGCGGCTCGACGTCCACGACGCGGCGGTCTGGCCGGCCCTGCTCCGCGGGAGCCTGGGTCTCGGCGAGAGCTACGCGCAGGGCGCCTGGTCCTCCGCCGACCTCGTCAGCCTGATCCGGCTGGCGGCGCGCAACGTCACCCAGTTCGACGCGCTCCGCCGGCGCGTCGGGCCTGCGCGCGCGCTCACGTCGTCGATCCGGCGCAACACCCCCGGCCGCAGTCGCCGGCAGATCGCCGCCCACTACGACCTCGGCAACGATCTCTACCGCCTGTTCCTCGACGAGACGCTCATGTATTCGGCCGCCGTGTTCGAGACGCCCGAGGCCACCCTGCACGAGGCGCAGCTCGCCAAGCTGGAGCGGATCTGCCACAAGCTCCAGCTGCAGCCGTCCGACCACCTGCTCGAGATCGGCACGGGCTGGGGTGCCATGGCCCTGCACGCCGCGCGCGACTACGGCTGTCGCGTCACCACGACGACGATCAGCGCCGAGCAGCACGCCGTCGCCCTTGAGCGCGTGCGCGCGGCAGGGCTCGCCGACCGGGTCACGGTCCTGCTCCGGGACTACCGGCATCTGAGCGGCACCTACGACAAGCTCGTGTCCATCGAGATGATCGAGGCGGTCGGGTGGCGCGACTTCGGCACGTACTTCGAGGCATGCTCGGGCCTGCTGGCGCCGGACGGGCTGATGCTCCTCCAGGCGATCACGATCGACGAGCGCGCCTACGACGTGGAGAAGGCCTCCAAGAGCTTCATCAACCAGCTCATCTTCCCGGGCGGCTGCCTGCCCTCGCAGGAGGCGATGGCCAGGTCGGTGCGGCGGGAGACCGACCTGCGAATGGTGCAGCTCGAGGACATCACCGGGCACTACGTCCGGACCCTGCAGGCGTGGCGGGAACGGTTCGTCGCGGCCGAGGCCGAGGTCGAGCGCCTGGGGTACGACCTGCGCTTCCGGCGCCTGTGGAACCTGTACCTCGCCTACTGCGAGGCCGGATTCACCGAACGGCGGATCCACGACGTGCAGATGCTCCTCGCCAAGCCGCGGTTTCGCGACGAGCCGCTCGCCCAGGTGCGACTGGCGGCGGCGGCGTGACCGGCGCTCAGTACGAGCAGTTCCGCGCGCCGCGGACCCACTGCAGCGGCCCGACGGCCTGGGTGGCCGGGTCGACCCGCGGGTCGGAGCCCGGGCCCCAGTAGAGGCCGGTCGCGACGCCCGCGGTGTTGACGGTCCACGTGTAGTACGTCGTGTTGCCGTAGGAGGCGATCTGCGTCGTCAGCGCCCAGGAGCCGTCGGCCTTCTGCTCGGCTCCGATGATCTGGAACGGCGCGCCCGCGTTGATGATGTCCGAGCCCGAGCTGGAGGTCAGGCGGCAGTAGAACATCGTGCCGTCCGCGAAGTGCCCGTAGCGCTGCTCGACCGCGCACGTCGGCCAGCCGGTGACGCAGTCGGTGAAGCTCGAGTTCGCGAGGTAGGGCAGGAGCCGGTTCGCCGCCTCGGTGCCGGTGAGGTCACGGCCCGGCGGGGCGAACGGCGGGCCGTCGCTGGGCCCGGGCGTGGTCGGCGCGCCCGGGGTCGGCGTGCCGGGGGCCGGGGCCTTCTGGGTCGCGGGCTTCTTCTTCGTGACGCACCTGGAGCCGCGGCGGGTCTTCCCCTTCGGGCAGACGCAGCGTCCCTTCTTGCGCACGAAGCCCTTCTTGCACTTCTTCGCCTTCGCGGCCGCGGCGGCGGCGGGAACGGGCTGGCCGCGGCACCGCTCATGGGCGCGGCGAGGGCGGCGGCGAGGAGTGCCGGAAGGGTGAGCAGGGCGACGCGGCGGCGCATGTGACGGGACGCTATCGCCCGGCGCGGCTCATGTCAGCCCCGCAGGTTGACGACGACGGTCTGGGCACGGTGGCGATAGGCGGTGATCGTCAGGCGGTAGCGACCGCTCGGCAGCGCTTCCCGGCCACCCGCCGATCAGGAGCGGTTGCGCCGGGCCCGGCCGGTGAATCGCAGCGTCCCGACCGGCGCGCCCGGCACCTTCCTCCCGGCAGCGGGCAGGCGCTCGACGCGGATGCGGATCGTGCGCCCGAGCGCAGCGGCACGGTGTCGACGATCCTGCCGGCTGGGGTGACGCGGCTACCCGTGGCTGTTGCTCGTGCTCGGCGGGGCGCTCGTCGCGTTCATGGGCGTCGATGCGGGGGGCTCGTCGACCGGGGCTGGGCGGCTCGTCGATGCCGGGCGCCGTGCTGTCGGCGGTCTTCACGCCGTCTCGGTCGGGGGTGACGAGCGTCGGGGCCAGGACGCTGCGCTCGCCTGGCGCCTGGCGGCGGGCGAGGTGACGGGAGGACGCCGGTGGCCCCGTCCAGGAGATGCGTCGTCGCCTCGGTCTTCCACACGGGCTACAAGGACGTGTCGCGCGCGTCGCGCAGATCAAGGAGTTCCGGGCGAGCGCGAGTGGCGCGTCGGCGCCGCGTGATGCGGGCTGAGCGCGACGGGTATAACATCCGCCGCCGTATGAAACTCACCCACATCGGCGGCCCGACCGCCCTCATCGAGATCGGCCCCTGGCGGCTGCTCACCGACCCGACCTTCGACCCGCCCGGGAAGCGCTACTTCTTCGGCTGGGGCACGGTCTCCCGCAAGCTCGCCGGCCCGGCGATCCCGTTCGCCGACCTCGAGCCGATCGACGCGGTGCTCGTGAGCCACGACCATCACGGCGACAACCTCGATCCCGCCGGGCGCGCGCTGCTGCCGCGGATGGGGACCGTCGTGACCACCGAGTCCGGCGCCCGCCGCCTGGGCGGCGGCGCCGTCGGGCTCGCGCCGTGGGCGACGACGACGCTCGAGGCCGAAGGCCGCCCGCCGCTGGAGATCACCGCGACCCCGTGCCGCCACGGCCCGCCCGGCAGCCATCCGATCGTCGGCGACGTCATCGGCTTCGCGCTGCGCTGGGAGGGTCAGGAGCACGGCGCGCTCTGGATCTCGGGCGACACCGTCCTCTACGACGGCGTGCGCGAGGTGGCCGAGCGCGTCGACGTCGGCACCGCCGTGGTCCACCTGGGCGGCGTGCGCTTCCCCGTGTCCGGGCCGCTGCGGTACACGATGACCGCGCAGGACGCGGTCGAGCTGTGCGGCCTGCTGGACCCGCAGACGATCGTCCCGATCCACTACGAGGGCTGGAAGCACTTCCGTCAGGGCCGCGACGCCGCCGAGCCGGTGTTCACCGCCTCGCCACTCGCCGAGCGCGTGCGCTGGCTCGACGCGGGGGTGCCGACCGAGATCGCGGAGTGAGCCGCGCCGGCCGGCCCACGCTCACGACGCCGGACGCCTGGGCGGACGCGGCGCTCCTGGAGATCGAGCACGCGGGCGTCCGCGGGCTGTCGGCCGAGGCCGTCGCGCGGCGCCTGGGCGTCAGCAAGGGCGGGCTCTACCACCACTTCGCCGATCGCCGCGCCCTGCTGCGGGCGGCACTCGCCCTGTGGGAGGAGCGGCACGTCACGGCGCTGACCGCGCGCTTCGAGGCGATCCCCGACGCCCGCACCCGCCTGCACGAGCTGCTCGTCTACGCCGGCGTGGGCATCCAGCCGACGGTGATCGTCCAGCTGCTCGCGGCGGCGGACGACCCCGACGTCGCGGCGGTGCTCCGGCGGTCCACCACCGAGCGGCTCGCACTGCTGCGCCGGATCTTCCGGCAGCTCGGAGCGCGTCCGGCCGTCGCCGAGCACCGCGCGATCGCGACGTACAGCCACTTCCTGGGCCTCGCGCAGCTCCGCGCGCAGGACCCGGCCCTGCTCGCGGAGCCGGCGCGGATGCGCGCGCACGTCCGGGAGCTGGAGGCGGCGCTGCTCGCCGGCACCGCCTAGATCCGGCCGCGGAACCGCACGCTCGCGCCGGCAGCCAGGAGCAGGAGCGCGAAGCCGCCCGCGGCGAACCCGGCGGTCATCTCGCGCTGCACCGGCTTCGTGCCGATCTGGCTGCCGAGCTTGTCGTAGATGCCGCGGACCGCGTCCGCGTCCTCGGCGGTGTACGCCTTGCCGCCGGAGATGCGGGCGATGCGGCGCAGCGTCTCCGGGTCCGGCGGGACGGGCGTGAAGCCGCCGGGGCCCCCGGGCACGACGCCGTCCGGCGTGCCGAGCGCGACGGTGTAGATCGGGATCTTCAGGCGCTCGGCCTCGCGGGCGACGTCGACCGGGTCGCGGCCGTCGGTCGTCGCGCCGTCGGAGAGCAGGAGGATCGCGGCGGGCGGCCGCTTGGCGTTCGGCTTGTCGGGTTCCAGTGACGTGAGCGCCTCCGCGAGCGCGTCGCCTGTGGCGGTCCCGCCGTCGGCGACCAGGCCGTTCAGCGTCGAGCGCACCGTGTCGCGGTCCTGCGTCGGGCGCAGCACGGTGTGCGGGATCGTCGAGTAGCCGACGAGGCCCACGCGCAGCGAGTCCGGCACCTTGTCGAGGAAGCTCTTGGCGGCGCCGCGCGCGGCGTCCAGGCGCGTCGGCTTGACGTCGGTCGCAGCCATCGAGCCCGACGCGTCGGACACCAGGACGACCGACGCCTGCTCGACGGGGACCGCGACCGTGCGCTCGGGCTTGGCGAGCGAGACGGCGAGCGTCGCGGCGGCGAGGCCGAGCAGCGCCGTCGGCAGCCACCGGCGCCAGGCGGGCGTGCGTGGGAGGACGCCGGCGAGCGTGGCCGCAGCCGGGAAGCGCAGCGCGTCGCGGCGCCGGCGGGCCTGCGTCGCCCGCAGCGCCAGCGCGCCGAGCGGGACGACGAGGAGGGCCAGGAGCCAGACGGGATCCGCGAAGCTCATGCGAGGTGGCTCCCGAGGTCGCGCAGCCAGTCGCGGTCGGTGCGCACGACGGCGTGGCGGGCGCCGATGCGGCGCAGGTCGGCGGAGAGCTGCGCGCGGCGGCGGGCCTCCGCGCCGGCGAAGTCCTGGCGCAGGCGGTTGGAGCGCGTGTCGACCTCGACGAGTTCGCCGGTCTCCGGGTCGACGAGCGAGAGCACGCCGCCGTCGGGCAGTTCCAGCTCGCGCGGGTCGAGGATCTCGACGGCGACGACCTGCTGGCCGGAGGCGACCAGCAGGCGCATCGCGCGCAGCCAGGGTCGCTCGTCGCGCAGGTCGGAGGCGACGACGACCAGGCCCGGCTGGCGGGCGAGCCCGCGCACGCGGATCAGCGCCTCGCCCAGACCCTCGCTGGGCGCGCCGTCAGGTGTCACGCCCTCGGCGAGCATGCGGTCGATCGCACCGAGCGCGCGCCGCCCGCCGGAGGCCGGCAGCACGATCGGGTGCGGCGCGCCGGCGGCCACGACGCCGACGCGTCCGCCGCGGCGCGAGCTGAGGCGCGCGACGACCTTCGTCACGCCCTCGGCGACGTCGCTCTTCAGGCGCCCGGTCGTGCCGAACGCCATCGACGGCGAGAGGTCCACGACGACCCAGGTCGTCAGCGCCCGCTCGGGCACGTGCTGGCGCACGTGCGGGATCCCGGTGCGCGCGCTCGCGGCCGGGTCGATCATCCGCACGTCGTCGCCCACCTGGTAGGGGCGCAGCTGCGCGAGCTCGGTCCCCACGCCGACGCCGATCCCGCGGTGGGACCCGGGCAGCCGCCCGCCGGTGCGCCGCACGAGCGCGAGGTCGAGCGCGGCGACCGCGGCCGCCGGCATCGGCCCGGGGCCCTGACGGCCCGGGGGGCTGACGAGCGTCGTGCTCACGCGGCGCTCTCGCGGCGCATCGCCGGAGCCTCGACGGCCTCCAGCACGCGGGTGATGATCTGGTCCGGCGTGACGCCGTCGGCATGGGCCTCGTAGCTCAGGACGAGCCGGTGGCGCAGCACGTCGGGCGCGACGTCGCGGATGTCGCGCGAGGTGACGTAGCCGCGGCCGCGCAGGAGCGCGAGCGCCTGGGCGGACTGCACGAGGCCGATCGGCCCGCGCGGGCTCGCGCCGACCTCGATCCGGCTCTCGAGGTCCGCGAGGCCGTAGGCGGCCGGGTGGCGCGTCGCGTCGGCGAGGGCGACGGCGTAGGCGGTGTCGCGCCGCTCGACCGCGACGGCGCGGACCGTCTCGCGGTGGCGCATGAGGGTGTCGGTCTCCAGGACCCGGCGCACCTCGGGCTCGCCGGCCAGCACGCGCGAGACGACGGCGGACTCGTCCTCGACGCTCGGGTAGTCCACGAGGATCTTCAGGAGGAAGCGGTCGACCTGCGCCTCGGGCAGCGGGTAGGTGCCCTCGGACTCGATCGGGTTCTGCGTGGCGAGGACGAGGAACGGGGACGGGACCGGGAACGTCTGGCCGCCGATCGTCACCTGCTGCTCCTGCATGACCTCCAGCAGCGCCGACTGGACCTTCGCGGGGGCGCGGTTGATCTCGTCGGCGAGCAGCAGGTTGCCGAACACCGGGCCGAGCTCGGTGTCGAACGAGCCGGTGTCGGGCCGCCACACGCGCGTGCCGACGAGGTCCGCCGGGACGAGGTCGGGGGTGAACTGCACGCGGCTGAACGTCCCGCCCATCACCTGCGCGAGGGTCTTGACGGTCAGCGTCTTCGCGAGGCCGGGCACGCCCTCGAGCAGGACGTGACCGTCGGCGAGCAGCGCGACCAGCACGCGCTCGAGCATCGCGTCCTGACCGACGATGACGCGCTTGGTCTCGTGGAGGACCTCCTCCAGCGCGGCGGCGGCCTCCAGCGCGGCGTTGCGGTCGGGCGCCGTCGCGGGGAGGGCGACGGGCGCGGGCCGCGGGGCCTCGATCGGCGGGAGGAAGGGGGTGGGCTCGGGCGTCTGGTGCTCGGTCATGTGATGGGTCCTGTGGTCGGAGTGGGCGGGCTCAGGGCAGGCGCCCGAAGCTGAAGAGGGAGAAGCCGGCGCCGGCGAGCAGCAGCAGGAACCCGGCGCCGACGGCGGTCTGGGTCACCTGGCGGCGCTCGTCCTTCGTGCTGAGCCGCGAGCCGAGTTCGTCGTAGACGGCGTTGAGCTCGTCGGCGTCCGCGGCGGTGCGGAACTGCCCGCCGGAGGTCTCGGCGACCTGGCGCAGGCCGTCGATGTCCGTCGTCGCCGTCCCGCCGCCCGGGAGGGTGCCGGACGCGGTGCCCAGCGCGACCACGTGGACCGGGATGCCGTCCTCCTTCGCCTGGCGGGCGACGTCGAGCACGTCGCGGCCGTTGGAGGCCTTGCCGTCCGTGAGCAGGACGAGCGCCGCGGGCGCCGGCTTGGTCCCCGGCAGCGCCGGCGGCCGCACGGACGCGAGGCCGAGGAACACGCCCTCGCCGGTGGCGGTGCCGCCCTGCGCGGTGAGCCCGGCGAGCGCGTCGCGCACGGCGGCGCGGTCGGTCGTCGGAGCCTGCAGCAGGCGGGCGCGCTGGTTGAAGCCGACGGCGCCGACCTTCACGCCCTCGGGCACCTGGTCGAGCAGCTTGTCGGCGGCGGCGCGCGCGGCCGACAGGCGGTCCGGCGCGATGTCCGTGGCGGTCATCGAGCGCGAGTGGTCGGTGACGAGCATGATCGACGCCTGCTCGACCGGGACGGCGACCGTCTTCTCCGGCTTGGCGACCGCGACGGCGAGCGCCGCGGCGGCCGCCAGGTAGAACGCGATCGGCACGTGCCGGCGCCAGCGCGGGCGCTTCGGTGCGACCGCGGGGACGAACGCGGGGTTCGCGAACGCCTCCTGGCGCGCGCTGCGGCGGCGCTGGGAGAGCACGTAGAGCACCGCGCACGCGGCGACCACGAGCAGGCCCAGCACCAGCAGGAGCGGGTCGACGAACGTCATCCGCGGGCTACGGGGTGCTCGGCCTGGTGCCCAGGACGACGTCGATGGAGGTGCGCTTGCCGTCGCGCAGCACGACGACGGTCACGGAGTCGCCGGGCTTCTTGGCGGTCACGGCGTTGATGACGTCGTCCGGGCCGGCGATCGGCGTGCCGGCGATCGCGACGATCAGGTCGCCGCCCTCGCCGGACGAGGACGCGGCCTGCAGGCCGGCCTTCGCCGCGGGGCTGCCGGGCGCGACGCGGCGCACGAGCGCGCCGCTGCCGGTGACGGCCTCCGACGTCGAGACGCCCATGTACGGGTGGGCGATCGTCTGGCCCGCCTCGAGCTTGGGCACGACCTCGCGGACCGTGTTCGACGGGACCGCGAAGCCGATGCCGACGTTGCCCTGGCTGGCGCCGTCGGTGGCGATCTGCGAGTTCACGCCGATGACGCGGCCCTTGGCGTCGAGCAGCGGGCCGCCCGAGTTGCCGGGGTTGATCGGGGCGTCCGTCTGGATGACCTTGTCGATGCTGAAGCCGTTCGGCGCCTGGATCTCACGGCCCAGGCCGCTGATGATGCCCGCGGTGACGGTGCGGTCCAGGCCGAGCGGGTAGCCGATCGCGATCGCCGCGTCGCCGACCTGCACGGTGTCGGAGTCGGCCAGGACGAGCGGGCGCAGCTTCGGGGCCGAGCCCGGGTCGACCCGCAGGACGGCGAGGTCGGTGGACTCGTCGCGGCCGAGGATCTTCGCCTGGACCGCCTTGTCGGAGTCGTCGAAGATCACGCGGGCGCTCGATGCGTCGTCGACGACGTGGGCGTTGGTGACGATCGTGCCGTCGTCCTCGATGACGAACCCGGTGCCGGAGCCGTCCTTCGTGCGGACCTGGACGACGCCGCTGCCGACGGCCGCGTAGATCGAGCCCGCGCGGGTCTGGGCGATCGAGCCGCCGACGGCGGGCAGCGTGCCCGCGGCGCGGGTGTCCTCGTCCCCCCCGCGGGAGGCGAGCAGGGCGCCGCCGAGGCCGGCGCTGAGCATCGCGAGCGCGGCGACGCCGGCGATCAGCCAGCGGCTGGTGCGGCGCTCGGGAGCGGGCGGCTCGGGCGGTGCGGCGGGCGGCTGCTGGGGGCGGGGGGACTCGAGCCAGGCGCGCTCCGGCTCACGCGCGGAGGGGTCGGCCCACAGGGGCGGGGTCTCGGGCATGGTCCAACAGGATGGACCCTCTTGCTTAAGGGAAGTTGTGCGCTTTGTGAGCGCCGCGTGAGACTTTCAGGTGCGCGCCGGGACCCATCCCGCCGGGAACGCGCCGGCGGGAACGTCGCCCGCATAGTCGGGGAACCAGCGGCGCGCGACCTGCTCGGCGGGGCGCCCTTCGATGAGCGGGCGCACGTCTCCGATCGTCAGCAGGACGCGCAGGCTGGCCCCGATCTGCAGGTCGGCGGCCGTCGGCTGCTCGCCGTTCACGATCCCCGCGGCGGCCAGCGCGTCGACGCGGTCGAGCACGGCGGGGAGGCCGGCGAGATCCTCGGCGAGACGCACGGCGGTGATCCCGAGGTACTTCCAGGAGGCACGGGCGTAGCCGATCGCGAAGTCGGTGCCCGGCGGGTCGAGCGGCCCGCTGCCGGCGAACGTGCCCATCGCCTCCGGGCGGAAGTGCATGGCGCCGAACGGCAGCCTGCGGCCCAGGTCCTGCAGGTGGCCCTCCGCCCACCGCTCGGCCTCGCGCACGGCGTCGGCGATGCCCTCGGGGTAGAACGACGGCTCGGGCGCGAGCGCGTCGAGGCGCTCGAGGATCGCGCTGGACCCGTGCACCGGTTCGCCGTCGGCGACCATGCCGGGCACCGTCGTGTTTCCCTCGCCGTAGATCGCGGCCATCTCCGCGTCATGGGCGGGGCCGGACTGGAGCATCACGATCTCCGCGTCCAGGCCCTTGACGGCGACGGCGGTCTGCACCGCCAGGCACGGGTGGGAGAGCGGCACGACGTGGAGGGTGACGGCGGGGGTCATCCCGGGAGCGTATGGGCCGGTAGCCTCGCCCGTCGTGTCCTCCGCACGCCGCATCCGGATGGCCGCGGCGCTGGCCGTGCTCGCGCTCGGCGCGCTCCTCGGCGCGTGCGGCGGCGGCGACGACGCCGGCGACCGCGAGGAGATCACCCGCACGCTGCGCGTCGGCCTCACGGCCACCGACCCGGCGGTGCTCTGCGACGCGACGCTCAGCACCGGGCTGCAGACGCGCGTCTACGGGTCCACCGAGCGGTGCACGGCCGTCGAGACGCGGTCGGCGCCGACGCGCGTCCCGCCCACGGGCGTCGTCGTGAGCGACGTGCGCGTCGACGGGGACCGCGCCACCGCGATGGTCGGCCTGCGCGGCAACGCCCAGGACAGCGTGCGCGGAGAGGTGGGCCTTGTCCGCCAGGACGGCGGCTGGCGCCTGGACGACCTCTCGACCCAGTTCCTGCGCACGAGCTTCAACGCGGGCCTCGACAGCGGCGGCACGCTCGAGGGCGCGCTCGTCGTCTGCATCGGCACGAAGATCCGCCAGCTCGACGACGCCGCGATGCGCACGCTCGCGTTCGGCGCGATGGGCGGACGGCCGCAGGCGCAGGCGCAGCTGCGCGCCTTCGCGGCGGCCTGCGTCGACGCGCTCGACGCGCCGGCGGCGGGGGACACGGCGTGACGGCGACGCCGTGCTGGAGCGGGTCGCCGAGCACGCGGGCGGCGCTGCGCGCTGGGAGGCGCTCGACGCGCTCGAGCTGCGGGTGCGCGTCGGGGGGCTGGCGTTCCGCATGGTCGGCCAGGCCGCGCCGGTCTCGGACTTCGACGCCGTGGTCTCCGTGCACGAACCGCGGCTGGCGTTCGCCTCGCGGGTCGTGCCCGCGTGGCGCGGTCAGTTCGCCGCCGGCACGGTGCGCCTGCGTGACGTCGCGGGGGCGGTCGTGGAGGAGCGCCCGCACGCGTCGTTCGTCCGGCGGGCACCATGGCCCAAGCCGCGCTGGGACGCCATCGACGCGATGGCGTTCTCCGGCCACGCGCTGTGGCACTACGTGACGTTCCCGGCGCTGCTGCGGCGCCCGGACGTGACCGTCACCGGCCTCGGCGAGCACGCGATCGACGGCGTGCCCGCGCACGGGCTGGAGCTGCGCTGCCCGCCCGGCGTCCCCGCGCACGCGCCGGTCCAGCAGCTGTGGATCGGGGGCGACGGCACGATGCTGCGCTACGACTACCTCGCGCGGATGATCGCCCCGTGGGCGAGGGCGGCCAACCGCTGCCTGGCCGACACCACCGCGTTCGGCGTCACGATCCCCGCGCGGCGGCGCGTCACGCCGCTGCTGCCCGGCCGGCGCTCGGCGCCCGGCCCGCTGCTCGTGTCGATCGAGCTCGAGGTGACGGGCGTGCGCGAGCGCGCGTGAGCGAGGTGCCAGGCGTTCGTTGCGGGTTCTGACCCGTGACCGGTGATTTCTCGCGGCGAACCGTAGAGACGGCGGATTGCGGGGCGCCGGCCGGGGCGTAGCGTCGACTGTGCCGAAGGAGGCGATGACGATGAGCACGATGGAGGGATTCGAACTCTGGCTGGAGCGCTTCGCGGACGCGTGGCGGCGCGGTGATCCCGATGCCGTCGCGGAGCTCTTCGCGGCGGGCGCCCTGTACCAGGACGCGCCGTTCTCCGACCCGCTGGAGGGCGTCGACGCGATCCGCGACTACTGGGCGCAGGGCGTGCGGCACAGCCGCGGCGACGCCGAGTTCCAGGCCGCCGTGCTCGCGGTCGGAGACGGCGCCGGCATCGCGCACTGGCGCGCGGAGTTCACCTCCGAGCCGGCCGAGCACCGCGTCCAGCTCGACGGCGTGCTCGTCGCGCGGCTGGATGCCGACGGTCGCTGCATCGAGTTCCGCGAGTGGTGGCACCGCCTGGAGGACCACGGCTGACGCCGCCCGGCCCTACGCGCCGTAGGGATCCTTCGGCGAGCGGTCGCCGGAGAGCGAGTCGGTCGTGCGCGTCGTGAGTGCCTCGATCGCGTCGGCGACGTGGATGCGGTCGATGTGGTGGTCGCCGCGGGCGACGCGCAGGCGGTGGGCCTCGAGCAGCACCGCCGCGTGCGTCGTGCCGTGCGGCGGCTCGAAGCGGTAGGACGCCAGCTCGATCAGCAGCCCGAGCGGGTCGGTGAAGTAGATGGAGTCCATGAACCCGCGGTCCTTCACGCCGCTGTGCGTGATGCCGCGCTCGTCGAGGCGCTCCACCGTCTGGGCGAACATCGCCTGCGAGATCGCGAAGGCGATGTGGTGCACGCAGCCCGGGTCCATCGGCGTGCGCTCCGGGGTGCCGGCGCGCTCCTCGTTCGTGAACACGGTGATCAGCCGCCCGTCGCCCGGGTCGAAGTACAGGTGGCTCTCGTTCGGGTTGTCGAGGTTCGGCTGCTCGAAGACGAACGGCATCCCGAGCAGGCCCTCCCAGAAGTCGATCGACAGCTGCCGGCCGGCGCCGGTGAGGGTGATGTGGTGGACGCCCTGGGACTGGATCTTGCGCATCGGCGTGACGCTATCGCGCTCGCCGCCCCTGTCGGCGGGCGCGGGCGTCTGGTAGACACCCCGGCATGCGCGTGAACCTCTGGGGGGCGGTTCTGCTCTCGATGCTGCTGTGGACCTCGTCCGCGGCGGCCGTCGCGCCCGACTACTACCCGCTGCCGACGGGCCACAGCATCTCGAACTTCGGGGTCGCCCCCGACGGCGCAGGCAACATGTGGTTCGCCGTGCAGGCGCCGCCCCCGTCTCCCGGACCACAGGTCGCGTCGCTCGCGCGCCTGAACGTCACCGGCCTCGACGCCCGGAACGAGCGACGGCATGTCAGTTCTTCCCGACGCCGGACCCGCCGGTGCCGTCCTGCTGCGCGACGCAGGTCCGATCGGTCGGATTCAGCAGGACCGAGAACCGCGTCTACTACGTGCGCAGCGAGGGGTCCTACGGCTACGGGAACCCCGGGTCGATGGTGACCCGGGACGACGCTCGGCTTCACCAGCGGCCACCTGCCCGGCTATCGGCGATCTCGCGGACCTCGCGATCGACCCGACGGGCGGCGTCGTGGTTCAGCGAACGCGGCACGACAAGTGCGACCCCCCGGTCCCACGGCGCGCGCATCGCCAAATGGGACGGGACGGCGTCAACGCCCCGCTCGGAAGGGCCCGAACATCGCGATCCAGAACGGGAACGTCGCGATCAACGACAGCGCTTCGACGCCAAGCCGATCGGGCATCGCGGTCGACCCCGCTCGGGCAGCCGTGGTTCGTGCGAGGAGAACCCCGGCACGCCCGGCTATCGCATCGCGACGTACACGGGCGGCAACAGCTACGAGGAGTATGGCGGCTCCGTGCCGGCCCGGCCGGGCCCTGCTCGGGCTCCTACACCGGCACCGGCCCAGCGACGTGGCGATCGCCGCCGACGGCGGCGTCTGGTTCACGAACGAGCTGAAGAAGTCCTTCGGCCGCTTCGATCCGGCGACGCCGGCGATCGAGCAGTACACGATCGCCGACGTCGACCCGACCTCGCGCCCGGGACGCCGCGGAAGGCGATCACCACGGCTCTCGACGGAACGATCTGGATCGACCGTCTACGGCGGCTTCAGCGCCCCCGGCGCGAACTCGCTCCTGAAGATCGTGCCCGCGGCGATCCCGACCGCCGCTCCCACGGCGACGGTCTACAAGGTCGACACCGCAACCGCCCCGCTGGGCGTCGGCGGGACCGGTCCGGCAACATCTGGTTCGCTCGGCGAACGCCAGCCCGCCCAGCAACCTCGGCCGCTTCGCCGGCGTCATCGGCGCCGCCGCCCGGGGCCGACGGGGGGCACCACGCCGCCGGTCGTCTCGCCGCCCGCCATCGCGCTGGAGCCGACGTTCAAGGGGGTCGCCAAGCTCTCGCCGCCGAACGCCACGACCGGAACGGCGTCAACTCGACCAGATCTGCGTCGGCCCGCCCCAGGACCGCTGCTCGCTCGTCTACATCATCTACGCGCACGAGTACGTCAAGGGCTTCCCGAACACCGTGCAGAAGAGCTCCGGCGCGCGGAGCGCGGCGAAGAAGAAGGCCGAAGCCCAAGCCGCAGGTCCTCGGCAAGAAGTCCGTGACGCTCAGCGGCGGCCAGAAGGCAAAGGTCACGATCAAGCTGAACGCGCTCGGCAAGCGGATCCTCAAGAAGAAGAAGAAGCTCAAGGATCGACGTCTTCGCCGCAGACGCGAGAACGGCACGACCAAGGTCGTCATGAAGAAGACGCTCAGATGAAGCGCAAGGCGAGGCGAAGAAGCGGTACGGCGCTGCGCGGATGCCGGCGGCAGCGATGCGCGGCGGTCAGCCGCACGGCGCTCAAGAACCGCCGCCCGGCTGCCGACACATCTCGTAGGAGTTCACCTCACGACCCACGAGACGCACATCATGCTTGTCCTCACTCCCACCGGCCACCTGGCATACGTCGTCGCCCAGGCCCGCGGCCTCTCGCGCGTGCTCCTCTTCGAGACCTACTCGGAGCACCTCATGCGCACGGCCGACCTGCGCCCCGCGCTGCCGGACGAGTCCGGCCTGCAGCTCGCCGCCTAGAACGCGGCGGGGATCGCCGCGGCGGCTGCCACCGAGCGCACCCGCGCGCAGAAGCCGTCGAGCGCCTCGAGCGTGATCGCCTGCGGCCCGTCGCAGCGCGCGTGCGTCGGATCGGGATGGCACTCGACGATGAGGCCGTCCGCGCCGCATGCGGCGGACGCCAGCGCCAGCGGCTCGACGAGCGCGCGGCGCCCCGCGGCGTGCGAGGGGTCGACGATGACCGGCAGGTGGGTGTGCTCCTTGAGCACCGTGACCGCCGCGAGATCCAGGCAGGAGCGGGCCGGCGTGGCGGCGGCGTGGATGCCGCGCTCGCAGAGGATCACCTGCGAGTTGCCCTCGGTGAGGATGTACTCGGCGGCGAGCAGGAAATCGTCGACCGTGGCGCCGAGGCCGCGCTTGAGCAGCACCGGGACGTCCGCCTGCCCGAGCGCGGTCAGCAGCGGGAAGTGCTGCATGTTGCGCGCGCCGACCTGTACGCAGTCGGCGTACTCCAGCACCGCGTCGATGTCGCGCAGGTCGGTCAGCTCGGTGACGACGGGGAGGCCGGTCTCCTCGCGCGCCGCGGCGAGGATCTTCAGCCCCTCGACGCCCAGGCCCTGGAACGCGTACGGACTCGTGCGCGGCTTGAACGCGCCCCCGCGCAGGACGTCGGCGCCGGCGGCCGCGCACGCGCGCGCCGCGGCCATCGTCTGCTCCGCGGACTCCACCGCGCACGGCCCGAGGATCAGCCGGAAGTCGGCGTCCGGGCCGCCGAAGGTCACGCCGGCGATCGCGACGGCGTTCGGCTCGTCGCCGTGGAGGTTCTTGTGCGCGAGCTTGTACGGCGCGGAGACGGCGACGACGCGGTCGACGCCGGGGTCGGCGTCGAGCTCGAGGCTCGTCAGGTGGTCGCGGTCGCCATCGATGACGCCGATGACGGTCTGCTCGGCGCCGATGACGCGCTGGGCACCCGCGCCGGTCGCGACGATCCGCGCGGTGACGGCGTCGATCTGCGCCTCGGTGGCGTCCGGGTGGAAGATGACGAGCATGGGGGAACGGTCGCAGATCCGGGCCCGGACGCGCGCTAGGGTCACCCGATGGACGAGCGGGAGATCGAGATCGGCGACCTGGTGACGGTCGCCACCGCGGGCCCGCGGATCGACGGCATCGTCTTCGACCTGCCGCGCGGCGCCAAGGCCGTGGTCGCCGTGATCGACCGCACGCGCGGCCCGGTCCTGCGGTCCGTCGCGCGCGAGGCGCTCGGCGAGCGCGACGCGCCCGGCCCGGACGACCCGGCGCTGCACGCGCTGATCCGGCGCACGCCGGCCCCGGCGCCGTCGGGACGCGGCGGCGCGGCCGGCGGCGGGCAGCCCCGCAGCGGGTTCCGCCGCTCGGCGACGCACCGCACCACCGGCCGCTGACGGCCGCGCCAGGGCCTGACCCGGTGCCCGCACGCCGCATCTCCGTCCACGCGCGTCTGCGCTCGGCGGCGTTCCTGTCGAGCTTCGACCGCTTCACCATCCCGCCGCTGCTCGTCCCGATCCACGACGCCCTCGGCATCTCGCTCGGCACGGCGGCGGTCGTGGCGAGCGTCTACTTCGTCACCTACGGCGCGAGCCAGCCGCTCTGGGGCGGGCTGTCGGACCGCTTCGGCCGCACACCGGTCCTGCGCCTGGCGATCGCCGGCGGCGGCCTCGCCGCGCTCGTCTCCGCGGTCGCGCCGAACGTCGCGGTCCTGCTGCTCGGCCGCGGCCTCGCGGGCCTCTTCTTCGCGGCGGCGATGCCCACGGCGATGACGTACGTCGGGGACACCGTCGCCGAGCGCGAGCGCCAGCCGAAGCTCGCGGTGCTCATGGCGTTCGCGACCGCCGGGGTCGCGGCGGGGACGATCATCGGCGGGGCGCTCGCGCAGTTCTGGAGCTGGCGCGTGGCGTTCCTGGCGAGCGCCGTGCTCGCCGCGGGCGTCTCCGTCCTGCTCGTCCACCTGCCGGAGCCGGCGGTGCCCAGGCCGGCGGCGGGGTTCCTGCGCCAGGTCCGGGAGATCGCGCGCGACCGCTGGGTGCGCGTCGTGGTCGCGCTCGCGCTCGTCGAGGGCGCGGTGGTGTTCGGGGCGCTGACGTTCGTCGCCGCGTCGCTGCAGGACCAGGGGGTCGGCGCGGCGCTCGCCGGGTCGGCGGCGGCCGGCTTCGGGATCGCGAACTCGCTCTGCACGCCGCTGGTGACGCGCGCGATCGGGCGGCGGTCCTCGCCGGCGCTGATCGCGTTCGGTGCGTCGCTGGCCTCGGCCGGTCTGCTGCTCACCGCCGCTCGACGCGACCGTCCTCACCGCGGTGATCGCGACGCTCGCGCTCGGCGCGGGCTTCGGGTTCCTGCACTCCACGCTGCAGATGTGGGCCACGCAGGTGCACCCCGGTGCGCGCGCCGTGACGATCTCGTTCTTCGCGGGGGCGGTCTTCACGGGCGGCGCGCTGGCGAGCGCGGCGGCCGCGCCGCTCGTGGACGCCGGGCGCTTCTCGGCCGTGTTCCTGGCGGCGGCGATCGGCGCCGCGGTGCTGGCGGTCGTCGGATCGCTGACGCGCGGGCGCTACCTCGCTGAGCGCCCGGCCGCGTCCGCGAGCGCCGAGGCGGCCGTCGTGGCTCCGTAGGACGCTCGTCCGCACGGGGCGTCGCACGCCTTGGCGTGTGGTGCAATGGGAAGGTGCGGCTCAGCGTCCTGCTGGTGAGCGCCGTGGCGATCGTCGTCGGCGCGCTGGCCCTCGGGGGGTCCGCGCCGCCGCGCGCGCCGGCGGCGCCGCAGGCCGCGGCGAAGCTCCTCCCGCGCGGGTCGGTCGCCGTCTTCAACGCGCAGGGGCGCCGCACGCCGCTGCGCGTCCCGGTGGCCTCGGGCCCTGCGACGCCCGCTCGCGTCGCGCGGGCCTACCTGGACCGCTCACGTCCGGCGGCCGCGCGCGACCTCGTTCTCGCGCGCACGCAGCGGCTGCGCTCGGGCCACACGGTCGTGCGCTTCGACGAGCGGCACGACGGCGTGCCCGTCATCGGGGGTGAGGCGGTGGTGGTCGTCGACGATCGCTCGCGCGTGGTCGCCGCCAGCAGCGAGGTCCTGCCGGACGCGCCGCTCACCACGACGCCGCGGCTGACGGCCGCGCAGGCGCGCGAGCGGGCGCTGCAGTCCGTCGCCCGCGAGGCCGGCCGGGCCGCGCTCGTCGCCGGCGGGGGTTCGCTCGCGCTGTTCGACCCGCGGCTGGTCTCGGCGCGCGGCATCGGCCGTACCGCGCTCGTCTGGGACGTGCTCGTGCAGCGCGCGGCGCCGGACCCGCTCGCGCGGCGCGTGCTCGTGGACGCGCGCGACGGGACCGTGGCGCTCGAGCTGGAGGCCCACAAGGCCGCCCGCGTCCGGCGGGTCTGCGACGCCGCCTCGACGACGGCGCAGGTGCCGTGCACGAGCCCGGTGCGGGTCGAGGGCGGCCCGGCGAGCGCGGTCGCCGACGTCAACGCCGCCTATGACTACGCGGGCGACACCTACGACTTCTACGCGGGCCTGGGCCGCGACGGGATCGACGGGGCGGGCATGCCGATCGTCTCGACCGTCCGGTACTGCCCGTCCGCGCAGGACTGCCCGTACGAGAACGCCTACTGGGACGGCGAGCAGATGGTCTACGGCGCGGGCTTCGCGGCGGACGACGTGGTCGGGCACGAGCTGACGCACGGGGTGACCGACTACAGCTCGCGGCTCTTCTACTACGCGCAGTCCGGTGCGATCAACGAGTCGCTGTCGGACGTCTTCGGGGAGCTCATCGACCTCGGCAACGGCGCGGGGACGGACACCCCGGGCGTGCGGTGGGAGATCGGGGAGGACATCCCCGTCATCGGGACGCTGCGCGACATGGCCGACCCGGCCGCCTTCGGCGACCCCGACGCGACGTCGAGCCCGGACTACAGCGCCGATCCCAACGAGACCGACTCGGGCGGCGTCCACACGAACTCGAACGTCAGCAACAAGGCGGCCTACCTGCTGACCGACGGCGACACGTTCAACGGCGTCACGGTCGGCGGCATCGGGACCGCGAAGTCCGCGCAGGTGTACTACGCGGCCTCGCAGATCCTGCGCTCGGGCAGCGACTTCCGCGACCTGGCGGACGCGCTCGACCAGGCGTGCGCGACGCTCCAGGCGGGCGCGCAGGTGACGGCGTCCGACTGCGCCCAGGTGAGCGCGGCGAGCGCGGCGACCGAGCTGCGCGAGGTCCCGGTGAACGCCCCGACCTCGACCGCCCCGGTGTGCGCGCCCGGCGAGGTCGACCAGGACGTCTACACGGAGACGTTCGCCTCCGGCCCGTCGGCGGGGTGGACGCGCACGACGCTCAGCGGCGCGAACGTCTGGTACTGGGCGAGCCAGTCCAACCCGTTCGGCTTCGACGCGCGCTACTCCCCGTCGGGCGACGACAACCTCTGGGGCGACGACCCGTCCACGACGAGCGACACGGCGATCGCGATGACGACGTCGGTGACCGTCCCGGCCCAGGGCGGGCATCTGCGGATGCGCCACGCGTTCGGCTTCGACGACACGCCGACGCGCCGCTACGACGGCGGCGTGATCGAGTACTCCACCAACGGCGGCGCGACGTGGGCCGACGCCGGGTCGCTCATGACCGAGGGCGGGTACAACGGCTCGATCTCCGGCAACACCGGCGTGAACAACCCGATGGGCCCGCGTCCGGCGTTCGTCCGTGAGAGCAACGGCTACGGCGTCACCCGCATGGACCTGTCGAGCCTCGCCGGGCAGCAGGTGCGCTTCCGGCTGCGCATCGGCACGGGGCCGAGCGTCGGCGACTACGGCTGGTTCGTCGACGACCTGCGCATCTACCGCTGCCGCGTCCCCGACCTGACGCCGCCGCAGACGACGATCGACAGCGGCCCGGACGGCCCCGTCGCCGACGCGACGCCGACGTTCGCGTTCTCGTCGTCGGAGCCCGACTCGACGTTCGAGTGCCGCGTCGACGCCGCCGCGTTCGCGCCGTGCGCCTCGCCGCTGACGACGGCGGCGCTCGCCGACGGGCCGCACACCCTGGAGGTGCGGGCGACCGACGACGCGTCGAACACCGACCCCTCGCCGGCGTCGCGCGCGTTCACGGTCGACCGCACGCCGCCGGACACGACGCTGGACGACGGGCCGCCCCCGCTCGGGAACGACCCCGCGCCGGCGCTGACGTTCTCCTCACCCGAGGCGGGTGCGACGTTCGAGTGCCGCGTCGACGCGGGCGCGTGGGCCGCGTGCGCGTCGCCGTACGGCACGCCCCCGCTGGCGGACGGCGAGCACACGGTGCTCGTGCGGGCGCTGGACGCGCTGGGCAACGCCGACGCGACGCCGGCGTCCGCGACGTTCACCGTGGATGCGACCCGCCGCAGACGACGATCGCCCAGGGCCCGGACCCGGTGACGACGGACACGACGCCGGCGTTCGGGTTCACCGCCTCCGAGCCGGGATCCGCGCTGGAGTGCCGCATCGACGACGGCGCGTGGACGCCGTGCGCCTCGCCGCTGAGCGTCGGACACGTCTGGCCGACGGGCCGCACACGTTCGAGGTGCGCGCGACCGATCCGGCCGGCAACACCGATCCCACGCCGGCCGCGCAGGCGTTCACCGTCGACACGACGACGCCCGACACGACCGCCCCCGAGACGGTCATCGACGCCGCGCCGCCCGCGCTCGCGGCCGACGCGACGCCGGCGCTGGCGTTCAGCGCGTCCGAGGTCGACGCGACGCTCGAGTGCCGCGTCGACGACGGGGACTGGGCGGCGTGCGCGTCGCCGCTGACCCTCGCGGCGCTCGCCGACGGCGCCCACGTCTTCGAGGTGCGGGCGAGCGACGAGGCCGGGAACGCCGACGCGACGCCGGCCGCCGCGGCGTTCGCGATCGACACGACGGCGCCCGAGACGGTCATCGACGTCGCGCCGCCCGCGGTCGAGCGCCGCGAGCACCCCGTCGTTCGCGTTCTCCTCGCCGGACGCCGGGGCGACGTTCGCGTGCCGGATCGACGACGGCCCGTGGTCCGCCTGCGCCAGCCCGTTCACGACGCCCGCGCTCGGCGACGGCCTGCACGACTTCGCGGTCCGCGGGACCGACGTGGTCGGCAACACGGACGCGACGCCGGCGATCTCGTCCTTCCGGATCGAGACGCCCGCGCCGCCGGCGCCACCGGCCCCGACCGGCGGCGGGACGCCGCCCCCCGCGGCGGCGGCGCCGGCGCTCGCCGGTCCACCGGGGCCGGGGTCGCCGCCTGCGCCCGCGCCGGCCGCGCGCCGCACGCCGTTCACCCTCACCGCCGGGCTGCCGCGGGTCGTCCGCTCGCGCACGGGCGTGCGCGTCGCGGTGGTCCTGCGCTGCTCGGAGCCCTGCCGCAGCCGCGTCCGCGTGCGGATCCCGGCGGCGCTCGCGCGCACCCTGGGCCTGCGCGGCCCGCGCGTCGGGCGCCAGGTGGTCGTGGCCGCGTCCCGCGCGCCCGCACGGGCGGGCACGTCCCGGCGCGTCACCGTGCTGCTGCCCGGTGCGCTCGTGCGCCGGCCGTCGGCCACGCTCCTGACGGTCACGGCGACCGCCACGACCCCCGCGGGCCGCAGCCTCACGCGGGCGATCGGGCGCGTGCGGCTGGCGCCGCGCCGCTGACCGCGGGCGCCGCGGCATGCGCGAACATCCGCGCGTGCGCACCATCGTCATCGCGGGGGCCGGCGGCCGCGACTTCCACGACTTCAACGTCCTCTACCGCGACGATCCGGGCGTCCGCGTGGTGGCCTTCACCGCCGCGCAGATCCCCGGCATCGACGACCGCGTCTACCCGGCGGCGCTCGCCGGGCCGCAGTATCCGGACGGCATCCCCGTCCGGCCCGAGGCCGAGCTGGCGCAGCTGATCGCCGAGCACGACGTCGACGAGGTCGTGTTCGCCTACTCCGACCTGCCGCACGAGCAGGTGATGCACCGCGCGTCGATCGTCCTCGCGGCGGGTGCCGGCTTCACGTTCTCGGCCCCGCGCCGCACGATGCTGCGCTCGACGCGGCCGGTGGTCGCGGTCTGCGCGACCCGCACCGGCGCGGGGAAGAGCCAGACCACGCGGCGCGTCGGCGCGCTGCTGACGGCGGCCGGGCTGCGCGTCGCCCTCGTCCGTCACCCGATGCCCTACCACGACCTCGAGCGCATCGCGGTGCAGCGGTTCGCCTCGCTCGCCGACATCGACGCATCCAACCCGACCGTCGAGGAGCGCGAGGAGTACGAGCGCCCGGTCGCGGCGGGCCTCGTCATGTACGCCGGCGTCGACTACGCGGCGATCCTGCAGGCCGCGCAGGCCGAGGCGGACGTCGTCATCTGGGACGGCGGCAACAACGACCTGCCGTTCTACGCGCCGGACCTCCTGATCGTCGTCGCCGACCCGCTGCGCGCAGGCGACGAGCTGCGCTTCCATCCCGGCGAGGCGTGCCTGCGCATGGCCGACGCCGTGCTCGTCAACAAGCTCGACAGCGCGAGCGAGGAGCAGGTCGCGACGGTGCTCGCCACGGTCGCGGCGGTGAACCCCGGCGCCGCCGTGCTGCTCGCGGCGTCGCCGGTGACGCTCGACGCGGGGCCGTCGCTCGACGGCGAGCCGGTCCTCGTCGTCGAGGACGGCCCGACCCTCACGCACGGCGGGATGGCGTTCGGCGCCGGCACCGTCGCGGCGCGCGCCGCGGGCGCGGTCCCGGTCGACCCGCGGCCGTACGCCGCCGGCTCGCTCGCGGGCGTCTTCGAGCGGTTCCCGCACGTCGGCCCGGTGCTCCCGGCGATGGGCTACTCGGCCGCGCAGCTCGCCGACCTGGAGGCGACGATCGCGGCGACGCCGTGCACCGCGGTCATCGCGGGAACGCCGATCGAACTCGGGCGCCTGATCCGCAGCGAGCGCCCGATCCGCGAGACGGGCTACGAGCTGGACCAGCGGGGCGGCCCGCCGCTCGAGGATCTGCTGGAGCCGATCGTCCGCCGCGCCCGCCCGGGCTGAACCCGGGCGCTACCCGTGGCGCGCGACGCCCGCGCGTGCGACGTCGATGAGGTCGGCGCGCCGCGCCAGCTCGTCGAGGCGCTCGGCGTGCACCGCCTCCAGGGTGGCGCGCTTGACCGCGGCCTCCTCGTAGGGGCGCTCAGGGATCGCGACGGCGAGCCGCTCGGCGGTGCGCATCTCCTGGAGGAGGACGGACAGCGGGAGGTTCTTCAGCAGGTTCATGAACGTGCTGGTTACGCGGTGATCACAGGCCCTCCTGCTCGGTGCAACGCGGCGGTCAAGGTCCGGACCGGGCGCCGCTCTACTTCAGGGTGAAACGGGGGCTGGTGACGGTGCGCCCCGTCCGGCCCCGGGCATCGACCGGCGTCATCGTGACGCGGTAGGTGCCGCCCGGCAGCGCGCGCCCGGACGCCAGGCGCCCGCCGAAGCTGATCCCGCGCTCGCCCTTGGTGAGCTGGAATCGCACGATCCCGGCGGCGTCCGTCCAGCCACGCGCCCCACGGCGGGCGAAGCGCAGCGTCACCGTGGCATCGCTGGTGAGACGGAAGGCGAAGCTCGCCTCGGCGGCGATGTCGGGGGCGGACGGACGGAGCGTCCGCGGCAGTTGCGGCTTGACGACGAGCGAGCGGATGATCGCGGCGCGCCGGCAGACGAGGACCCTGCGCCCCGTGCTGCTGCTCACGCGTCGCTCGCAGCGCTTGACGCAGACGGTGCGACCCGCCTTGCGGACGCAGGTCTTCGCCGGCGTGTCCGCACTCGCGCGCCCGCCGTCTCCGGCCGACGAACCCGCCCCCGGCTTCCGGGGGTCGACGACCGGCGAGAGCGGCGGGATGGGCGACGCGACGTCGCTGAAGGTGTTCGAGGCGTAGTAGGACGATCCGATGCCGGACGCGAACGCGGCCTGCGCCGACGGGGAGCTCTCGATGATCCAGCCCGCAGGATCGTCCTTCGTCAGGCGCGGGTCCTTCTGTTCGTACCACATCACCGCCTTCACGTTGCGAAAGCGCTTGGGCAGCTGCTCTTCGAGCATGTCGGAGATCCAGGCCGCCTTGGAACCGCCGATCTCCGTCGATGCCGTCTCGCCGATGATCATCGGCTTGGTCGGTGCGATCGCCTGCACGGTGTCGTACGTCGGCCCGAGCATCTGGGCGAACGGCGTCCACTTGTACCACCAGTTGTATCCGTCGATGCACGTCCAGTCGACGTACTCGTCGCCCGGGTAGAGCGACGGGATGTCGAGCGATCCGGGGTAGGAGATGTTCGGACACCAGGTCCAGGTGACGTTGCTGGCGCCCTCCTCCTCGAACACGTCATGGACGTGGCGCCACATCTTCACGTAGTCGCCCGAACGGTTGCCGTTGACCGCCTCCGAATACGGCCAGATGCCGTTGAGGTTCATCTCCCAGTTGAAGTGCAGGAAGAAGGGGTGCCCGTACGCCTTGGCGTCGCGGGCCCACTCACGCAGGTAGTCGTCGTAGGCGCCGCCCGCGATCCGCGAGAGCCGGAACTCGGGCTGATCGTCCGAGAGCGGCTGGGAGTACGAGGCCCAGCTGAACACCGGGATGGCACCGCGCTCGCGGATCGCGCGCATCTGCGCCGTGGGGAAGCGGGTGAACGTGCAGGGTTCCGTGTAGCACCAGGCCCAGGGCAGCGAAAAGCCCATGAGGCTCATGGGCTTGCCGGTCATCCGCTCGAACTCATCGGCGGGCTGCATGTCGTACGGCGGCGTGGTGCCGGTCAGGTGCGGGCCGATGGTGGCGCCCCAGTAGACCGAGGGCGCCTGCGCCTTTCCGAGCGTGGGCCCCTGTGCCTGTGCCGGCAGCGCGGGGCCGGCCACGACGCACGCCGCGCCGGCGAGGACTGCCGTCAGGATCTTTTTGGCCTTGGTCATTGGTGCCCTGTTCGAGGGTAGCTCCGGGGTGCGCGTCGCACGCCGGGCGGGGGGAGCCGCAGCGCGGGGCCGACGGGATCGTCGGCGCGCGCTAGCTGCCTGTGGGAACTGGAACCGGCTGGAGGCCGCTGAGTTGCGCGTAGCTGTTGTTCTTGTACCGCGGGGATGCGACGCCGGCGGCGAAGGCGCTGGTCGCCGACCCGCTGGTCTCGATCGGCCAGTCCATGCCGTCGTCGTACTTGTTGAACCACTGCAGCGCGCGGACCTTGGGGAAGTCGGTGGCGAGCGACTGGAACATCGCGGTGATCCAGGCGGACTTCGAGCCGCCGGTCTCCGAGGAGCCGGTCTCGCCGATCATCATCGGCTTGGTGGGGGCGATGCTGCCGGTGATCTCTTCGTATGTGGACTTGTACAGGTCCTTGAAGCTCGTCCACGGGGTGTTGAAGTTGTAGCCGTCGAGGCAGGTCCAGTCGACGTACGCGTCTCCGGGGTACACCTGGTTCAGCGGCTGCATCGCGCGGTACGGATCGATGTTCGGGCACCAGACCCAGGTCGCGTTCCTCGCGCCCGCGCGCTGGAAGAGCTCGTGCACGTGGCGCCATGCGGCGATGTACTCGCCCGGCTTGTTGCCGTTGACGCCCTCGCTCCACGGGAACCAGCGGCCGTTCATCTCCCAGTTGAAGCGCAGGAAGAAGGGATGGCCCCAGTTCTTCGCGGCGGTCGCCCACGTGGTGATGTAGCTGTCGTGCCGGCCGGCGATGACGTCCGAGAGCTGGTAGGCGGACTGATCGCCGGCGACGGGCAGCGCGTCGCTCGCCCAGCTGAACGACGGGATTGCGCCGTGATTGCGGATCGTCGTGAACTCGCCGGCGGGGAAGTTGTAGGGCTTGCACGGCGTCGAGTAGCAGTTGGCGAAGGGGTTGGAGAAGTTGACGAGCGACACGCGCTTGCCGGCGTGCTGCTCGAACGTCGTGATCGCGCCGAGATCCCAGGGTGCCTCCGTCCCGGTCAGGTGCGACCCAATCCAGGCGCCCCAGTACATCGGGGCATCCGTGGGCGTCGGCGTCGGGGTGGGTGCCGGGGTGGGGGCGGGTGTCGGTGTCGGTGTCGGCGTGGGGGCCGGGGCGGGCGTCGGGGCGGGCGTCGGTGCGGGCGTCGGTGCGGGCGTCGGTGCGGGTGCGGGTGCGGGTGCGGGCTTCGGCGTGGGCGCCGGCTTCTTGGGCCTGCGGGTCGGTCGGCTGACCCGCTGCACGATCGCGGACGGCCGGCGCAGGGCCGCGCGCTTACGCGCCGTGCACCGGTACACGCGGCGGGCGTGCACGCTTGTCTTCTTGGTGACGACGACGCAGCGCGAGGTGCGCGCGGCCGAATCCTGCGTCATGGCCCTGGCCTGGGCCGGCAGCGGCGCCGCCGCCGGCAGCGACAGGGCCACGATCACCAGGAGGAAGAGAAGGATCTTGGGGCCTGCCGCAACGTGTTCCATCACCCATCACGTCGCCCGGGTGGAGGCGGCCTGGGAGTTCCCGTGCGCAGAACGGACGAACGTACGACGCGTTCCACCACCCGGGTTCCGGTGCGCCGGGTTTCCCGGGCCTGAGGTGATGAGGAATGCGCAGCGATGGCCAGCTCTGGCCATGCTTCGTCCGTCGCCGTCCTTGACCGGGCGCGCGGTGCTCTGGACGAACGGCCGCCCGTGGCTGCGGCGAGCGGCGGCCTCGTGACGTTCAACGGGGTTCGGGGTCGTTCGCCCGCCGTCCACCCGCCGCTGCCGCGCCGGCTGGTTCAATCCGGCGATGCCGTCATCCGGGAACGGAGCCCAGCCCGGCGGCCCCGACGATCCTGCGCCCACGGCGGGCCTCGAGCGTCACCTGCTGACGAGCACGGCCGCGAACTACGCCGGCCAGTTCGTGATCCTGATCGTCTGGTTCCTCCTGACGCCGTTCATCCTCGATCGCATCGGCGCGACGCAGTACGGGCTCTGGGTCCTCGCGGCCTCGTTCCTGGCCTACGGAAGGCTCTTCGACCTCGGCATCAACGACGCCGTCACGAAGTACACGGCCGAGCACCGCGCGAGGGACGATGACGAGCTCGCTTCGAGCCTCGTCGCGACCGCCCTGTGGCTGTACGCGGGGTCGGGCTCGTCGTGCTCCTGCTCGGCCTCGCGTTCGCGCCCTTGATCGTCGGGATCTTCAACATCCCGCCGGGGGACCGGGATACGGCCGAGTGGCTCGTCCGGTTGGCCGCGCTCGGCCTCGCGGTCGAACTCCCGGCGGGGACCTCGTTCGCCGTCCTGCAGGGGCTCCACCGATTCGACCTGATGAACCTCATCGGGTCGGCGGCGATGCTCACGCTGGCCGTCGGCACCGTCGCGGTCCTGCTGCTCGGCGGCGGTGTCCTGTCGTCCTCGCGGCATCGCTCGCTGCGGCGGGCACGCCCGATGCCGGAGCGGCGAAGCGAACTGCCGCGCCGACTTGTCCGCGACACGTACGGATGGCTGCGGCGCCTGCACGAGGAGGACCTGCGCAGGGGATTTCCAGCAGCGGCGCACGGACGTGGGCCGGCGAGGCTCCACGCGCTGCGCGCGGGGTGATGGCACGGCGCTCGCGCGCGGACGTCGATCCCGCCTGACAGGGTGGGCTGACCGCGACGCGGGGGCCGGGCGGCACCTGACTGGCACGAGGATCGTGATGGGCGGCGCGCAGGGGCACGGAGCCCGGCGCGGGGGAGGTCGGTCGGTGGTCGCACGGGTGTCAACGGGTCGGTCGGGGCGCGCGCTCGTGGCCGCCGTCGTCCTCGCGGCATCGCTCGCTGCGGCGGGGCACGAGCCCGAAGCCGGCGAAGCGGCGAAGCGAACTGCCCGCGCCGAAGCCTGAGCGTCTGGAGCCTCGTCATCCGCCACTGCGAGGAGGACGGCAACTGCCACTCCACCAGGCGACTCGCAACTCAGCGGGCTCGGCGCGGGGAACACCGGCACGCCGGCACGCCGCCGGTGACAGCACCGCCCGAGCTGGCCCACGGCCGGGCCCGACCCAGCTCGACCCGACGCGGTCGGCGACGGCGACGCTCCAGTCCGGGCGCGTGACCGTCGCGCTCGTCGCCGCCAACGGCGGCGCGCCGTACCGACCGGCGAGGTCACGCGGGTCCCTCACGACGGTCGCCGCCGCGATCAGCGAGAGCGCCGGAGGACGCAACTTCGAGTTCGACGGGTGGTCGGACGGCGGTGAGCCGAGTCATGCACTCACACCCGACGAGGACGCGACGCTGACCGCGCGCTACATCGTCTCGCCGGCGGTCGTCACGCCGCCCGCGCCGGCGGCGTCGCCGAGGCGGGCCGGTCACTCACCGCGGACGGCGCGGTGCGACGGGAGCCCGGGTACGACGGTGCGCCGCTGGGAGCGCGCGGGCCGACGGCGGCGACTGCCGCGAGATCCCCGGAGCGACCGGCACGTCGCCACCCCACCGCGCAGGACGTCGGCGCCGCCGCGGGCCGTCGTGGCGCGCGCAACCGCGCGGGCAGCGCGACGGCGACGTCGGCGCCGAGCGCCGCGCGCCGCGGCGCCGCGCGCACGGCGCGAGTACGGCGCGGGGCGCGGGGGGGGACGGGGGGGACGGGGGGGGGGGGGGGGGGGGGGGGCGGCCGCGTCGTCGGCGCTCGTCACCTGGAAGCCGGTCGGCAGCAGCGGTCAGTCACCGTGCTGCGGAGGGGGGGGGGGCGGGGGTCGCGGGTGAGGTCGAGAACGACGGGGGGAGGACGCGGTCGGACGGGCGAGGCGAAGCGGGAGCGGAGCGGGGGGCGCTTTCGCCTGCCCGCGATCCGTGCTCGCGCTCGCCGCACGGCGACGGTCGTGATGCGGGTGAGCAGGAACTCGCGGAACTCGTCGGCGCCGACATACGGCGGGGCCGAGTGGCGGGATCCGTGAGCGGCGAGCGCGCGGTGAGCTCCGCGGGGCGACGGGGCACGCGTGGTCGAAGCCGCCTCGCGCACCAGGCGAGCCGTCGTGCGCGTGTACTCCACCGCGGGCGGCCGAACGGGTAGGCGAACGCGACGACGGCGCGCGAGACGGTCTGAGGGTGCGTCGCGAGCCGGGATCCGGGCGCTGCTCGGCGGGGTACGCGCTGAGCGTCGGGTGGTGACGGTGTGCGCCGCGACGTCGGTGAGCGGGTGCGCCGCGAAGCGCGCGAGCTCCTCGTGCTCCATGACGCGCAGGCGGTCGTCGTACGGTGGCGGGGCGGCCGTGCGGGGCCGGATGCGAGACCGGTGAGCGCCGCGTCGATCTCGGCGGTCGAGCGTCGCCGCAGCCACGCCACAGCTCCCAGATCGCCCTGTGCGGCCGCCGGCCGTCAGCGCGACGGCGAGCGATCGCGCCCGCGGCGACCCGGCGGGACGACGACGGCCGGCGCCGAGCGGACGATCTGGAGAAGCTCGTCACAGAAGGCGTCAGTTCCCCGTGAACCCCGTGGTGACGAACAGGGTCGCGGGAACCTCGTGGCGCTCGAGCACCGGGAGCGCCGTCTGCAGGTTGTCGAGGTAGCCGTCGTCGAAGGTGACGACGACCCCTCCGGGCGCACGTCGCCCCGCGCGGATCTGCCGGCGGCGGCGGAGAGGGAGAGTGGGCGCAGTCCGGCGATCACCTCGACCTGCTCGCGGAAGCGGTCCGGGTGCACCGCGATGCGAACAGGTCGTCGGCGACGGCGGCGACGCGGTGGTAGACAAGCCGAGGGCGGCAGTGGGGGATGCCGTGGTCATCGGCGGCTCCTTCCACGCGCGGCAGCTGCTCTCGTAGACGGCGCAGACGCCGGCGGCCATCGCACCGGCCGGAAGCGGTCCATCACGCGCGATGCCCGTCCCGGCCCGGTCGTCGGGCGCCGACGGCGTGTCGCGAGCAGCGTCGCGATCGCGTCCGCGAGACGGCGCGCGCCGGGTGGGGCGAACAGGCCCGTCTCGCCGTCGGCGCGATCTCGACCGTACCCGGGCCGCGGACGCCGACGGGCGCCCAGCGGCCATCGCCTCGAGGACGGAGACGGACAGACCTCGTAGCGCGACGGCAACACGAAGACGTCGCAGCCGGCGAGCAGGTCCTGCACGTCGGTGCGGCGCCCGAGGAGCACGACGGTCCGGGCCGAGCTCGCGGACGCGCGCCCTGCGGCGCCGCGCGTTCGGGTCCTGGGGCATACGGAGGTACGCCGGGGTGGTGGCGGGGCTCACGAGGAGGCGGTCGAGAGCCCCTTCTGGGGATCGAGCCGCGCGGGGTGAGCACGACCGGCTCGCCGTCCGCCCGCAGAGGGGCGCGCGGCCGCGAGCGCGGTCTCCGGCTGAACGGAGGCGGGGTCGATCCCGTTGTGCACGACCGTGACACGCTCCGCCGGCCAGTCGCAGGTGCGCAGGCAGGCGGCGCGCACCGCGTCGGAGACCGCGATGTAGCGGCCCATGCGCCGCGCGATCTGCGCCTGCTGCCAGAGGATCCAGCGGTTCGTGTGGAACGGCAGGTACAGCTGCACCGACGCAACGACGGCCGGGACCCGGGCGGCGAGTGCGGCGGCGAGCGTCCACTTCATCGCCAGCGGCCAGGTCAGATGCGCGTGCACGATCGCCGGGCGCTGCGCGCGCAGGAGCCTCACGAGGGCGGGCATGCGACGGGCGCCGGCCAGGCCGTCGGGCGCCCGCGGGAGCACGAGGTCACGGACGCCCTCGGCTGCAGCTCGTTGACGAGCGGGGCAAGGCCGGCGTCGCCGTGATGCGCGAGGACCGGCGCCCAGCGGTCACGGTCCAGATGCGTGACGAGCGTCGCGATCTGGCGCTCGGCGCCGCCGAGCTCGGCGGAGTCGGTGACATGCAGGACGGTCCGCGGCGCCATCAGAGCTGGTCGCCGTCGGCGCGGGCGTCGCGAAGCGCGGGGCCCGCGCCCAGCCAGTAGTGGTACTCGAGCACGAAGCGCATCCAGAGGTGCGTGCGCCGCGCGCCGCGCCGGTCGAGGAACTCGGTGAACCCGTCGACCGCCCCGGGGACGGAGGGGAGGACACGGGTGGCACCGAGGAGCGCGCGGCGGGCCGCCTTCCACCAGCCGGACTGTGGCCACGGCTCGGCGAACTGCTGACCGGCGGCGGCCTGCGGATGCTCAAGCGCGAGCGCGACAGCGTTGCGCCCCTCGTCCTCCATGTCGCGGGCGAGCGCCCGGAAGGTCTTTTCGTAGGCCTCGTCGCCCACGCGGCCGTCGAGAACCCGAAGACGACGCCCGCCGCGCTCAGGCGCAGCGCGAGGTCGACGTCCTCGCTGCCGTAGCGCCGGAAGCGCTCGTCGAACCCCCGACCGCCAGCAGCGCTGCGCGGGGAACCGAGGCGTTCCCTGAGTAGAGGTCGCGCACGTGCAGGTCGCGCCCCGGCTCGGCCAGCCGCGCGTAGTGCTCGTTGCGCGTCGCGGTCATGTACCGCAGGAACGGTCCCGCCCCGCGCACCGGCCGGATCGGTGCCGCGCCCATGACAAAGCGCGCCGGCTCTCCCTTCGGATGCTCGGCGAGGTGGGCGGCGACGAAGCCCGGCGGCGGCACCATGTCGTCGTCGAGGAGGATCAGCAGCCGCCCGCGCGCGAGCGCGATCCCGCGGTTGAGCGCGGCGGCGCGCCCCGCGTTCGGGGCGTCCTCCCAGCGCAGCGCCAGGCTGTCACGCGGGCGGGCGCCGAGCAGCGCCGCCGTTCCGTCGGTGGAGCCGTCGACCGCGATCACCGCCTCGAAGGGGACGGGCGACTCCTGCGCGGCGAGCGCGTCGACCAGGCGCTGCACGGACCGGGCGCGGTTCGAGCGTCGCGACGACGACGGTCACCTCGGGGGCCGCAGTCATCTCCGGCCTCCGGAGCGCGCAGCGCGATGCCCTCGGCGTAGAACGCCTCGAGCCGCTCCGCGTAGGCCTCGGGCCCGTAGTGACGTGCGACGAACGCCCGGGCCTGCCGTCCGAGGTCCTTCCGGGCCTCCTCGTCCACGAGCAGGTCCGCGGTTGCGCGCGCGAGGCCGTCTGCGTCGCCGGCGACGAGCAGGGGCGGATCGCCGTACTCGGCGAGACCCTGCGCGCCAAGCGGGGTCGTGACGACGGCGGCCCCGGAGGCCAGGGCGTGGAGGACCTTCATCCGCATCCCGCCGCCGCTGCGCACGGGGGCGAGCATCACCGCCGAGCGGCGCAGCTCGGCGTCGAGGTCCGGCACCGCTCCCAGCATCTCGAGGCCCGGGCCCGCGAGGGCGCGCACCTCGGCCGGCGCGTGGATCCCGGCGATCCGCAGGCGGGCCTGCGGGCGCAGCGCCCGGAGCCGGGGGGCGATCTCGCGGCCGATCCACAGCGCCGCGTCGACGTTCGGCGGGTGGGTGTAGTTGCCCGCGAAGAGGACGGTCTCCGGCTCGGGCCGCTCGTCCGGCAGCGCGGCCGGCGGCTCGATCCCGAACGGGACAACGCGGACGCGGCCGGCGATCTCGGGGACACGGACGACGAGGTCGGCGGCGTCCTGCTCGGTGAAGACCGAGACCAGGTCGAACCGCCGGCAGGCCTCACGCTGGTAGCTGGGCCAGCGCCGGTGATCGATCCGCGCGAGCCGGCCGGCCCCCGGCGGGAGGCTGCGGGTCACCTCGTGCTCGGTGAGGACGCGCGGGACGCCGGCCGGGATCGGTGCCCGGCTGCGCCGTCGTCCTCCACGGCCACGATGTCGAAGGTCCGCTCGCGCAGGAGTCGCACGAGGATCCGCTGCAGCTCGGGATCGGTGAACCAGACCGTCCGCCATGGCAGGCGGCGGATGCCCCAGTCCCAGCCCCAGCGCGCCGCGCGCCGCGCGCGGCGCGCCGCGCCGCCGGCCTCACGCGTCGCCGCGTGCACCTCCACGCCTTCGGCGCGCAGGGCCGCGACGGCGCTGATCTCGACCGGGTCGGGCCCGGCCACGCAGACGACGGTGACGTCGTTCGTGCGCCGCAGACCGGTGACTGCGGCGTGCAGCAGCGGGGGGATCGCGCCCGGCGCCGTGCGGCTCGGGGGCATGGGGCACACGAGCAGGATCCTCATCGGTGCCCCCGGTGCAGCCGGCCGAGCACGCGGTGAGGCCGCGGCGCTGCTCGGGGAACAGGAACCACCGGGCCAGGCGTCGCGCGAGCGGGCGGGGCGCGATCGTCATTGCGGCGAACCAGCCGGCGAAGGCCGCCCACATCACGGCCCGCACGTCGCTGCGCCTGCCGGCCGCTCGCATCCCGAGCCGCAGGAGCCGCAGGCGCTCGTCGCCCGGCACGGGGTGCCCGGCCGGATCCAGGCACAGGGAGATCATCCGGTTGGCGGCGTCGGACACGGAGAGGAGCGGCCCGGGCGCGCGCGCGAGTCCGAGCTCGTCGGCGAGCGTCTCGATCGCGCCGCGTGTCGCGGCGGCGGCCCGGATCGTCTCGCGCACGTGGCCGAGGTCGACCGCGGCCGGCCGCCTGCTCGTAGGCGTTCGCGCCGTGGACGCGACGCAGCGCGCCGACCTGACCGAGCGCGACCACCGGCCCGAGCAGCGGGGTCAGGTGCTGGAGGTACCAGTCGGCGTTCACGCGGTACTCGCGCTCGGGCATCGGCAGGACGCGGTCCAGGACGGCGGCCGGGAACGCGTTGCCCGACGTCGCCATCCAGGGGATGTCGAACGGGCGCGCCGAGCTCCGGCACGCGCACGTCGCCGCTCGGCAACGGCATGTGTCCCGGCGGGACGACCGTGCCGGTCGGACGGCCATCGGCGTCGGCGAGCTCCATCCGCCACTGGACCTTCGCGGCGTCGGGCTGCCCTGGATCGCGGCGATGGCACCGGCGACGATGTGGGGCTCCAGCAGGTCGTCGGCGTCGAGGAACACGACGACGTCGCCATCGGACGCCGCGAAGCCCGCGTTGAACGCCGAGGCCTGCCCGCCGTTCTCCTTCAGCACGCGCCGATCCGCGACCCGTAGGACGCGATCACCTCGCGCGAGCCGTCGGTCGAGCCGTCGTCGACGACGATCACGCGGACATCCGGGTGCGTCTGCGCGAGCGCGGTGTCGATTGCTGGGGCGATATATGGCTCGTAGTTGTCGAGCTGATGACGACGTCGGCCTGCACGGCTCAGCCTCCGCGGATCGGCACGATTTGTCCGTCGCGGTAGAAGCGGAAGGACGCGTCGCCGCGCGTGACGACGCGGTAGCAGCCGTGCGCGCTCTCCAGGGGGTGCGACGCGGGGCAACGGCGCACGCGCCGCTCCCCGGCGGCCGCCGACGGGGCGGAGCGGCCGCTCCGCAGCACGACGCGGCGGTAGACGCGGCCGGGGACCTCCGGCGACCGCGCAGCACGGCGCCGGCCGCCGGCCCGCGGGGCCCGGGATGCGGCACGTCCACGTGTCCCGGGGCGCAACCGGATCGGCCCGAATCGCTCCGGGGCCTCGCCGGCGACGGTCACCGTCCCGGTGACGCCGCGTCGCGCAGCTGCCCGCTGCGCACGCCGACCTGGGCCGCCGCCGGGCCATCGGGCGCGAGCCGCGCCACAGCGCGGTCGTCCCGGGGGTGTCGTCCGGCGCGCGCAGCGGGGTGAGCCCCAGCGCCGCCGCGCCGCCCGCGAGGACGACCGCGGCGGCGAGCGCGGCGACCTGGGCGGCGCTGGGAGCCCCGGGGACCGCACGTGCAGCGCCCGTGCCCCGCCGCGCGCCTGCCCGGCGAGCGCCAGCGCGGACCTCAGCAACCCGAGCGCGATCGCCCAGGCGCCCGCGGTGGAGGTCGACGCCGGCGGCGTACAGCGCCAGCGCGGTGAGCACCGCGACGACGAGGCTGTAGACCGACGGCCAGCAGCGTGCGCTCCGCCGGTCGCAGGGGCGCCGGCGGCAGGAACGCCGCGGTCAGCGCGTAGCCGGGCAGGCACGAGCAGGAGCAGGATCGCGGCGGGCGCTCGCAGGACGACGACGTCGCCGGGGACGAGCAGCACGACGACCGCGGCGAGGACGGCCGCCGCCGCGACGAGCACGAGGTCGGTGCGCAGGCCCTTCACCAAGGCCTTCCACGTCGTAGACCACCAGATCGCTCCCGTCGTCGTACAGGCGATCGACCTCGGGCCGGTCGAACTTCCCGGCGGTCGCGGCCGCTGCGAGCTCGGGGCGCCCGCGGTCGAAGAAGTACCCCGCGATGTTGTCGGCTCTGAGCGTCCGGCGGTGGGTCATGAGCAGCCCGATCCGGTTGTCGCGCAGGAGGGTGCGCTGCCAGGGCTCGAGCGCCTCGGCGTCGAGCAGGTCGGCGATCGCCGGATTCACACCCTGGAAGGCGGTCTGCTGGCCGTCGACGAGCGAGCAGCCGCGCGTCGGCGTCCTGGGCGCCGAACGCCTGCACGTCGCCGGCGCCGGCTCACCGGGCCGCGGCGACCTGGGGGGGCACACGTACGGCGTCCGCCGCGACGCGGAACGGCTGCGCGAGCCGCAGCTCGCGGGCCAGCCGGCGATCACGCCCCGCAGATCACGAGAGGACCGTCGCGGACGCCGTCGCGCCGCCCGCGGCCGGAGGCCCGGGCGTCGTGCCACAGAGCACCCGGCGGCGGCGGTGATGCCGACGCCGACGAACAGGAAGGACCCGGCGCGGCTCGCCGTCTCCCGCGCGGCCGGGACGAGCCTGAAGGGCAGCGTGGCGAGGTAGCCGACGGCGGCGAGGCCGAAGACGAGCAGGACCGGATCGCGCCGCCACTCGCGGCGGCGCGCGTGCAGGCCGGTGAGCACGCCGGCGGCGACCAGCGCCACCCCGGCGAGGGCGACGAGCCGCTCGCCGACCGGCGTGGACTCCGCGCTGCCGGTGGACCGGAACAGCGTGCGCGTCTCCGACTCGCGCTGGAGCGTGTCGACGACCTTGTCGAGGGCGTCGCTGAGCACCGGGCGCAGGTACTCGATCGTGCTCGAGGCGACGAGCCCGAGCCGCGCGAGCGCGAGCACCGCGACGATCGCCGTGACGATCCACGGCGCCGCCCGCGGCCGGTCGATCACCGACTGCGTGACGGAGACGGCGATGAGGAACGGACGATCGCGTGTACGCGGTGATGCGGCGTGTCGGAACGATCCCGAGCGCGGCGACGACGATCAGCACGCTCCAGCGCCGTCGCTCGGCCGGGTCGTCGAACGCCCTGGCGGCGGACCAGCGCGAACAGCGCGACCGCCGCGAGCGGGACCGCGAGCGACTCGTAGCTGAACTGCCCGGCGAAGAACAGGAACGTCGAGAAGCGCGGTGAGAGCAGAGCGCCGAGTCCGGCAAGGCGCGCCGAGCCGCTGAGGCGCTCGAACGCGAGGTAGACGGCGAGCATGAAGACCAAGCGGGCCGCGACCATGATGAGGAGCCCCGGCCGCGATCCCCGACGTGCCCCCCATGCCAGCGAGGCCCGCCGTACATCGACTCGAGTCCCGGGTACCACGGGGTGACCGGGAGGATCGAGTTGGAACCGAACAGCCGGCCCGTGTCCTCGATCTGCTGCAGATTGTGGAAGTGGGCGAGCTCGTCGGCGAACGTGAACGCGAACGGGTCGCGCAGGACCTTGATGCCGTAGAGCGCCAGGCCGACGAGGACGACCGTGGCGGCGCGCTCACCGCTGCTCGCCTCCTCACCGGTCAGGCGCAGCGCCGCCGGGAACACGATCAGCGCGAGTCCCGGCCAGAAGAGCAGTGAGGCGCCGGGTTCGCCGGTGCGCGAGAGCGCGTCGGCCCCCGCGACGAACACGAGTCCCGCGGCGGCCGCGAGCGCGAGCCACGGGAACGCGCCCAGTCGCCCGGCGCCCTCGTGTTCGCGTTCGGCGGGCGGCGCGGCGTCGCCCACGAGTGCCGGGGCGGCGGTGCTCATCGGGCGTCCCGCCCGCGGCGATGGTCGACCGCGCGCGCGTAGGCCGCTTCGACACGCGGCAGGACGGCGGCGGCCGAGAATCGCTCGGCACGCGCACGGGCGCCTGCCGCGAGCCGCGCGTGGAGCGCGGTATCCCCGGCGAGGCGCTCGAGCGCGCCGCGCAGCTCCGCGGCGGAGCCCGGCGCGACGAGGATCCCGCTGTCGTCGCCGACGACCTCCGGCAGGCCGCCCGCGCGCGTCCCGACCACCGGCGTGCCGGCACGCAGCGCCTCGAGCGCGGCCAGGCCGAACGTCTCCGGCGTGATCGACGGCGCGACACCGATCGCCGCCTGCTGCCAGGTGGCGAGCACCGCGTCGTGCGGGAGCGGGCCGAGGACGTGCACGCCCGCCGCCGGCGGGGGCACGGTCGCGTCGAGGCGGCGCCGATCAGGACGAGCGGCAACGACGGCTTCATGTCCGAATGCGCCCGGACCAGCGGTCCACCCCTTGTCCGCGGTCAGATCGCCGACGTACAGCATGAACGGCCCGTCGGGCAGACCCGCCGGGAGGACGCCGGCGCCGGCGGGAACGGGGTCGACGAGGAAGTTCGGGATGACCTCCCAGGGCGTCGGCCCGCCGGGAAGGCCGCAGCGACGCGCGACGTGCTCGCTGACGGGCAGGAACCGGTCGGCGGCGCGGCGCCGCACCCGGCCGGATGCCGCGGCGAGCACGGGATCGGCGGTCCCGCGAGCGTGCCGTACTGCGCGGCGGCGCACGCCGCGCAGCGCCCCACACCCGGTCCGCTGCAGGGGGCTCCGCGGCGGATCAGCCGCTTGGTCGCGCAGACGAGGCTGTAGTCGTGGAGCGTCACGACGAACGCGGCGCCCGCGCGGCGCTGGAGCGGCAGGTAGGCGTTGTCCAGCCAGTTGTGCGTGTGGACGACCTCGGGCCGCTGCGCACGGACGATCGCCCGCAGCGCACGAACGGTCTCGGGGTCCGGCGCCGGCGGCGCGTGCCGGCGTTCGGGCTCGGTGAAGAGGGCGGTGAAGCGCTGCGCCGTCCCGGGCAGGCGATGGACGGGGACGCCGTCCCGCTCCTCGAAGGCCGCCTGGCCCGGCTGGCGCAGCGTCGCGACGGCGACGTCGTGTCCGCGGTCGCGCAGGCCGAGCGCGAGCGACTCGACCATGCGCTCCTCGCCGCCGACGATCGGCGCGTAGAACTGGGCGAGCAGCAGAACCCTCACGCGCCGCCCCGCGCGATCCGGGTGTACAGGGCGAGGAGGTGCGCGGCGCAGTCGTCCCAGGTCGGCAGCTCGAGGGTCGCTGGCCGCAGCGGGTCCTGGATCTCGCGCAGCATCGCCTCGGCGATCGCCGCAGGCGGCGCGTCGGGGTCGACGTCGCGGGCGAGCCCGCGATCGGCGAGCTCTCCCAGACCCGACCCGGTCGCGACGAGCAGCGGGCGCTCCAGCGACAGGGCCTCCAGTGCGGCGATCGGGTGCGTCTCGAAGTCGCTGAGCAGGACCACGAGGTCGCTGGCGCGCAGGCGGCGGGCCATCTCCTCGCGGCGGTCGGGGGGAACGGCGCCGATCTCGACGCGGTCCTCGACCCCCAGGCTCGCTGCGAGTTCCCGCAGTTCGCCCTCGTACGGGCCGGTGCCCGCGATCCAGATGTGGGCGTCCGGCCGTTCGCGCAGCACGTGCGGCAGGGCGGCGATCACGCGGTGGTGGCCCTTGTAGCGCTCGAGCCGCCCGACCGAGGCGATCAGCGGGCCGGGGCCGGCGGTCGCCGCAGCGTCAGCGGGCCCGGGGTCCGGCAGGTCCACGCCGTTGGGGATCAGCACGAAGCGGTCGGCCGGGATGCCGAGCTGCCCCCCGTACTCGGTGATCTCGAACGCGGCGACGGCGACGAGGGCGGCGGCGCGGCGCAGGAGCGGGCCGAGCAGCGTGCGCTGCAGGTCACGCGCGCCGTGACGCAGAGAGGACGAGGACCCGCCGCCGTGGAAGGTCACGACGAACGGCACGCGCATGCGCGCCGCCGTGGCCATGGTCAGCGGGGCGACGAGTGTGTGGTAGCTCTGGAGGTGGATGACGTCCCAGCGGCCGGCGCGCAGCCGCCCCGGGAGGCCTGGAGCCAGCAGCCAGTCGCGGCCAGGGGGAACGCCCGGAGCCGCGTCACGGCGACGTCGCCGTCGCGGTCGTCGACGGGGAGCCCGAGCTCCGCGCCGGTCGTGATGACGTCGACCGACGCGCGTCCCGACGCCGCGATCCTCGTCGAGACCTCGTGGACGTGCTGTTCGACCCCGCCGACGTGCGGCGCATAGTGCGGGGTGACCATGGCGATCCGCAGCGGTCGCTCCGAGCCGTCCGGGCCGGTCACCGGAACGTCGTACGCCGCTGCCGGACCGGGCGCCGGCCGGGCACCGGAACGCCGGCGACTCGGGGGTGTCGGGGTATCGGAAACGGCGATGAGGGGAGAGTACGAGCGCGCCGGACGGGGAGGGCCGGCGCCGGGGAGACGCGTGCCCCGTCCATCGGCGGGACGCCGAGGGCCCTTGAGCGTCGATCCAGCGGCACGCGTCGCACCTCCGACGTGACCCGCCGGCGCAACGGCAGTACGTTGGCGTCCTTGCGTTCCACCGAGAAGGAGAGCTTCATGGGCAGGACACGACGTACAGCGCTCGGCGTGATCGTCGCGGCGTCGGTCTGCGCGGGGGTCGCTCCCGCGGCGCAGGGGCGGACGATCATCGGCAATTGGACGACCACCTGCACGACGTACTACTTCAACGTGACCGGTGCCAACGGCGCGGGCAACGGCAGCTGCTCGCCGCTCGACACCGCCGAGGGCTTCACCGTCCTTCCCGCCCAGCTCACCATCAGCCCGGGCAACACCGGGCAGGCGCTCGCGTCCACGCAGAACGCCTACTGCGCGCTGATCACTCCGTGCACCAGCACCGGGACGACGACCCCGGGCAACGGGCCGCCGTGTCTCATCCCCCAGGCCTCGGGGCCGCAGTTCGCCAACATCCAGTACGTCTCGTCGGGGGTCTACAGCGCGGCCGCGCTCGTCATCGGCGTCTCGATCGGGAACGGCGCGGCCGGTGACTTCTGCAGTCTCGCCGCGACGGCCTCGACCATCCAGCTCTCGAGCACCGGGAAGTCGTTCCTGCTCTCGTACAAGGGCTACAGCGCGACCGTCGGCCAGGGCCTCACCTGGAACCGCCCGATGACCTTCAGCGTGCGCTACGTCCTGCAGACGAGCGGCAAGCAGGCCAAGAGGAAGAACTCCTGAGCGGGTGGAGGCGCCCCCGCGGGGGCGCCTCCACACGCAGTTCCGGAGCGAGCGGCCCGCCGGGGTTTCGGGCAGCGGCCTGCGGGGAACTGCGCTTGTGGCGCCCACCGTGGTGCGCGACCCTGTTTCCGATGACCGACGCGGCGCCAAAGCTCTACGACGTGACACTCACGGCGAACGCCGAGGGTCCGGAGATCGCCGAGGCCATGCGCGCGGCGTTCGCGGTGGGCGGCGCCTTCCTGGCGAGCCCGCTCACGATCGCCGCCGACGACGGCTACCTGACGATCCGCTTCCCCGGCGTCAGCGACGACCCGGCGGGGGGTCCGACGTCCGTCGGCGGCGCGACTCCGGGCGCCGAGATCGTCAGCGCGCTCGCCGGCTTCAGCCATCAGCACTCGCTCGCGGTCTGCGTCATCAAGGCGCTGCTGACGTTCTCGGCGATCCGCGAGGGTGCCGGGCTGCCGCCGCGCGCCGAGCTCCGCATCGACGTCGTCCCGTCGGTCCCGCTGTCGCAGGACCGGCTCTCACCGCAGCGCTCGGACGGGATTCCGGACGAGTTCCCGTCCTTCCACGGGCCCGCGCACGCCGCCGGCTGACCGCGCTGTGGCAGGGTTCCGGCTGTGCCCGGCGCTTTCCACCGCTACGTCGCGCTCGGCGACTCGACGACCGAGGGGCTCGAGGATCCGTACCCCGGTGGCGGCTACCGCGGCTGGGCCGACCGCCTGGCGGAGCGCCTCGCCGCGCTGAACCCCGAGGTGCAGTACGCGAACCTCGCCGTCCGCGGTCGCAAGATCGGGGAGATCCGCGCCGAGCAGGTGGCGCCCGCGCTCGCGATGGCGCCGGACCTCGTGAGCGTCATCGGCGGGATCAACGACGTCCTGCGCCCGCGCGCGGACCTGCGCGCGCTCGCCGGGGACCTGGAGGCGATGGTCGCCGCGTTCAGGCGGCGCGGCGCGACCGTCCTCGTCCTGACCTACCCGGACGTCGGCGAGATCATGGCGGTCGCCCGGCGCGTGAGCCCGCGGCTGCTGGACTACAACGAGCGGGTGCGCCGGGTCGCGGCGCGCCAGGGCGCGCTGGTGATCGACATCGAGCGCGGCGGGGCGCCGGACCCGCGCCTGTTCCACCCCGACCGGCTGCACGCCAACGACCTCGGGCACGAGCGGATCGCGCTCGCGGCCGCGGAGGTGCTCGGGCTTCCGGGCGTCGACCCCGACTGGCGCGACCCGCTCCCGCTCGCGCCGGCCGTCTCGCGCCGGCAGACGCTGAGCGCGGACGCGCACTGGGCCCGCGCGCACTTCACGCCGTGGCTCAAGCGCCGGCTGCGCGGCGTCTCCTCCGGCGACGGCATCGAGCCCAAGCGGCCCGAGCTGGCGCCGGTCCTTCCGCCGCCGTGATGCGACGATGTGCCGATGCCTTCCGATCGTGACCATGACCTCGTCGTCTTCGGCGCGAGCGGCTTCGTCGGCCGGCTGACCGCGGAGTACCTCGCGCGGGCCGCGCCCGAGGGCGTGCGGATCGCCCTCGGCGGCCGCTCGCGCGAGAAGCTCGAGCGCACGCGCGCGGACCTCGGGGAGCGCGCGGCCGCATGGCCGATCCTCGTCGCCGACAGCGGTGACGAGGCCGCGCTGGCCGAGCTGGCGGGATCGACGCGCGTCGTCGCGACGACCGTCGGCCCGTACATGCGCCACGGCCTGCCGCTCGTGGCGGCGTGCGCCGCCGCCGGCACGCACTACGCCGACCTCACCGGCGAGGTGCTGTTCATGCGCCGCTCGATCGACGAGTACGACGCGGCCGCACGGGCGAGCGGCGCGCGCATCGTGCACACGTGCGGCTTCGACTCGATCCCGTCCGACCTCGGCGTGCACATGCTCCACCACCACGCGAGCACGTACGACCTCGGCGACCTGGGCGACACGACCCTCGTCGTCACGGCGACCCGCGGCGGGGTGAGCGGCGGCACGGTCGACTCGCTGCGCGGGCAGCTCGACATCGCACGCCGCGACCCGCAGGCGCGCCGGCTGATGGGCGACCCGTACTCGCTGAGCCCCGACCGGGCGGCCGAGCCGCAGCTCGGTCCCGAGCGCGACCCGATGTCGGTCGTGCACGACGCCGAGCTCGGCGGGTTCCTCGCGCCGTTCGTGATGGGGACCGTCAACACGCGCGTCGTGCGGCGCAGCAACGCGCTGCTCGGGCACGCCTACGGGCGCGAGCTGCGCTACCGCGAGCTGATGCTCGGCGGCGGGCTGCCGCTCGGGCCGGCGAAGGCGGCCGCGATCGCGGCCGGGCTCGGTGCGCTCGTCGCCGGGCTGTCGATCCCGCCGACGCGCAGGCTCCTGGACCACCTGCTGCCCGACCCCGGGGAGGGCCCCGACGAGCGCGCGCGCGAGCGGGGCTTCTTCCACATGGACATCCACACGCACACGAGCGGCGGCGCGCACCTGATCGGCGAGATCCGCGCGACCGGCGACCCCGGGTACAAGGCGACGGGCGTGATGCTCGGCGAGAGCGCGCTGGCGCTCGCGCTCGACGAGGCCGCGCTGCCGGACGTCGCCGGGCGTCCTGACGCCGGCGACCGCGATGGGCGACGTGCTCACCGAGCGGCTGCGCGCGGCCGGTCACGCCTACCGCGGTGCGGCAGGCGTAGCCGCTGGAGGACCGTCGTCGCATGACCCGCCGCCTGCTCGCCCCGCTGCTCGCCGTGATGGCGCTCGTCGGCCGCTCCCGCCGGCGCCGGCGCGGCGACGTTCTCGCCCGCCACCGGCGCGGCGCTGCAGGCGGCGCTCGACCACCGCGGGGACGAACAACGAGGACGACACGATCACCCTCACGGGGCCCGCGTCCTTCAGCCTGGCCGGCGGGTTCGAGTTCGTCCCGGCCGGCTCGGACCAGGAGAACGCGCTGACCATCGACGGCGGCGGCCGCGCGATCACCGGCGCCGGCACGACGACGACCGTGCTGAGCCTCTTGAACACCGGCGCCGGTCGCGTGACGGTCCGCGACCTCACGATCAACGGCGTCGCCACGACGACGAACGTCGTCGACGTGCGCGCGCCGACGACGCTCACGGGCGTCACCGTCGGCGGCATCGTCGCAGCGGGCAACACCAACGGCCTGCGGATCGCGGACGGACGTCGACGCGACGAGCATCAACGTCGTGGTCGCCGCGCAGCAGGGCGTCCAGGCCGACGCCGGGACGTCGGTCATCCGGAAGTCCACCGTGCGGACGCGCCACGAGCCGGATGATCTACGTCGACGCCGCGACGGTCACGGTCGAGGACTCGACGATCCGCGATCCGAGCGGCGCGGGAGGGTCCGGGGTGGAGGCCGGGAACCCGGACTCCGACGTCACCGTGCGGCGCACCCGGATCAGCGGGATGTCCAGCGGGGTCGTCGCCGGGTTCGGCGGCACCGTGGTCGTCGAGGACTCGCTGATCACGAGCCCCAAGCCCGGGCGGCAGGGCCGTCCTCGTCAACGACAGCGGCAACTCCACGGCGTTCGAGGGCCGCGCCACCGTCGCGCGCACCACGATGGTGGGCACCGGGCAGGCCACGCAGGTTGCGGTGGTCGTCACCGGCGGCGACGGCGGCGGAGCAGGACCGCATGCAGGCGACCGTCCGCGACTCGGTCATCAGCGGCTTCGCGACCGCGCTGCGGTGCGTGGAGAGCAACACCCAGTCGATCAACACCATCACCGTGGAGCGCTCGGTCCTGCCGCCGGGGACGACGGACTCCAACACCTGCGCCGATCTGTTCGCGCCCGGCATCACGCCTCTCCGAGGTGACCCGCGTCGACCCGCAGTTCGCCGACGCCGCCGCCGGCGACTACCGTGCCGGCCGCCGGCTCGCCGCTGGTGGACGCGAGCCTCGACGCCCCGGCCCTGCCCGGCCTGCCGGCCACCGACCTCACCGGATCCCCGCGCCTGGTGGACGGCAACGGCGACTGCGTCGCACGGCTCGACCTCGGCGCCTTCGAGCTCCAGGCGCCCACCGCGCCCCAGTGCCTGCCCGCGGCGCCCGCCCCGCCGGCGCCGGGCGTCCGCCCGCGATCCCGGACACGACGGCGCCCGCGCTCAGCGCGGTGAAGGTCGCCAAGGCGATCCGCCGCAGCGGCGCGGCCACGCCGCCGGTGACGATCCGCCTGCGCCTGAGCGAGGCGGCGACGCTGCGGCTGACCTTCCAGCGCCGCAGGGGCAAGCGGTACGTCGCGGTGCAGGGCGCGGTCGCGCTGCCGCTGGCGGCGGGCGCGCAGCGCGTGCGCTTCGCGGGCCGGATCTCCACGGCCCGGCGCCTGGCGCTCGGCGACTACCGGATCACGCTGACGGCGACCGACGCCGCCGGCAACCGCTCGAAGGCCGCGCGGGCGCTGTTCCGCCTGACGCGCTGACCTACGCCGCGACCGGCTGCGTCGCGCCGCGCGGGCGACGGCGCCCAGTCCAGCTCGTAGTCGGACGGGTCGAGCTGCCGCAGCGCGGCGGTGAACTCCCACGTCGTGCCCGGCCACAGGACCGACGGTCCCGCCGCGCTCGTTGAGGTACCACGAGTTGCAGCCGCCGACGAGCCAGACGTGCCCTGGAGCTGCTCGCGGATCGCCTCGGAGAACGCGTGCTGGGGCTCCTCGCGGACCTCGAGCGAGCGCGCGCCGTTGCGCTCGACGTGGCGCGATGCACTGGAGGACGTAGTCGATCTGCGCCTCGGCGTAGAGGAGGATCGACGTGTGGCCGGTCGCCGTGTTCGGCCCGACGAGCATGAAGTAGTTCGGGTAGCCGGCGACCGTCGTGCCGAGGTAGGCCTCGCGGTGGACGGCCCAGCGCTCGGTGAGCGAGACGCCGCCGCGCCCGCGCAGCGGGTCGGCGACGGGCATGATCTCGTAGCCGGTGCCGAGGATCAGCGTGTCGGCCTCGTGGAGCGCGCCGTCGGCGGTGACGACGCCCTCGGGGCGCACCTCGGTGATCGCGTCGGTGATGACGTCGACGTCGGGCCGCGCAAGGGCCGGGTACCAGTCGTCGGAGATGATGAGGCGCTTGCAGCCGGCGCGGAAGGACGGCGTGAGCTTCTCGCGCAGCGTGCGGGTCGGGGACCTGGCGCTCCATGTGCGCGCGGCACACGACGCTCGAGGATCGCGCTGCAGCGCGGGCTGCGCAGCAGGATGCCGAGCAGCTCGTGGCGCAGGTACTGCTTCCCGCGCACCGCGCGCTGCAGCCGCGGGAAGCGCCGGTAGACCGCGCGCTCCAGCGCGGTGATGTGGCGGTTCATGCGCGGCAGGACCCAGGCCGGGCGTGCGCTGGAAGACGAGCAGGCGCCCGGCGACCGGGGCGATCTCGGGGACGAACTGCGCCGCCGGAGGAGCCCGTGCCGATGACGGCGACGCGCTCGCCGGTCAGGTCGTGCTCGTGGTTCCAGCTGGCCGGAGTGGAAGCGTCGTCCCGGCGAACGTCTCCAGCCCCGGGATGTCCGGGTCGATCGGGTTCGTCAGCGGGCCCATGCCGGAGATGAGGAACCGCGCGTCGACCGGGCCGCGTGGACGTCTGCACGTGCCACAGGCCCGCGTCCTCGTCCCAGTCGGCGCCGAGGACCTCGTGTGCCCAGCCGCACGTGGCGGTCCAGCCCGTGCTCCTCGGCCAGGCGCAGCTGGTAGTCCCAGATCTCCTGCTGCGGGGAGTAGACCTCGCGTCCAGTCCGGGTTCGGCGCGAACGAGAACGAGTAGAGGTGGGACTCGACGTCGACCGCGCAGCCAGGGTAGGTGTTCGCCCGCCAGGTGCCGCCGATCGCCTCGGCGCGCTCGAGGATGACGAAGTCCTCCTCGCCCTTGTCCAGCAACCCGATCGCCATGCCGATGCCGGCGAACCCGGCGCCGATGATCGCGATCTTCACCTGTCGGACGGCGTGTCATGCGCGCGACCCTACCCGGCGGCTGCGACCGGCGTGGGCGTCGCGAGACCGCGGCGCGAGCGCCGCGCACGTCGCCGCCGTCGCGCGCTCGGCCTCCGGCTCGATCAGCAGCAGGTCGAAGCCGTGCGGCATGTTCGCGAAGCGGTCGCACTGACGGCGACGCCGGCCTCGCGCAGCCGGTCGGCGAACGCCTCGCCCTGGTCGCGGATCGGGTCCATGCCCGCGGTGGCGACGTAGGTCGGCGGCATGCGGTCGAGGTCCTCGGCGTAGAGCACCGACAGCCGCGGGTCGTGCCGGTCGCGCGGGTCGGGCGCGTAGTGGTCCATCATGTCCTGGGAGTTGGCGCGCGTGAGCAGCGGACCGCGCGCGAAGAGCCGCGCGGACGGCCACGCCGCGATGTCCGCGTCAACGAGCGGGTAGATGAGCCAGGCGAAGCACGGCGCGGGCTCGTCCGGGCTCGAGCGCGAGGCACACGCCCGCGGCGAGGTTGCCGCCGGCGCTGTCGCCGCCGACGGCGATCCGCGAGGCGTCGACGCCCAGCTCGCCCGCGTGCGCGGCCGCCCAGCGGAACGCGCCGATGCAGTCCTCGAGCGCTGTCGGGAACGGGTGCTCGGGCGCCTTGCGGTAGCCGACGGCGAGGACCTTGCAGCCGCTCTGCGCGGCGGTGAAGCGGCACGTGTTGGCGTGCGTCGTCGAGCGACCCGAGGATGAAGCCGCCGCCGTGGAAGAAGACGAGCAGCGGGGCGTCGTCGCCGGCGCCCGGCGGCTCGTAGAGGCGCGCCGGGATCTGGGCGCCGCCGGGCAGGTCGAGCGTCAGCTCGCGCATCGCCGCGTCGCCGGCGTGGTTGGCCGAGAACGGCGGGAAGGTGACGTCCAGCGCGCGTCGGATCAGCGGGGTCGGCCAGCGCGAGGCGGTGTTCAGCGTCAGCGTCGACGGGCCGCACGAGCGCCCCGAGCATGGGGTTCAGCGCGCTGGCCGTCGGCCTTCTTCAGGCCGGTCATGGAGCTCATGGCGGTGGATGCTCGCAGAGGTGCGGGGCGGGCGCCCGCGCCAGGTCGCGATCTCGGTAGTCCTCGCGGATGCCGGGCCCCGCGTCCATCGCGAAGCTGGCGGTGAATCAGCACCCGCCACAGGGAGAGGGACGATGACCGGGACGACGACCGACACGACGGCCGACGCCGTCGAGATGCCGACGCTCGACGCCGAGCAGATCCGCCGCATGGACGACTACGTCGCGCGGGCGCAGACCGCCGCGGACGCGCTGCGCGCGCTCGACCAGGAGGCGGTCGACAAGATCGTCTGGGCGATGGTCGTGGCCGGCCTGGAGGCGGCCGTCGAGCTCGCCGAGCTGGCGATGGAGGAGACCGGCTTCGGCGTGTTCGAGGACAAGGTCGTCAAGAACTACATCGCCACCGAGTTCCTCTACGACTACCTGAAGGACAAGCGCACCGTCGGCGTCATCGCGACGGACCCCGAGCGCGGCATCGAGGAGGTCGCCGAGCCGATCGGCGTCGTGCTCGCGCTGCTGCCGATCACCAACCCGACCTCGACCGCGCTCTTCAAGGCGATCGTCGGCATCAAGACGCGCAACGCGATGCTCTTCCGTCCGTCCGCGCGCGCCGCCCGCTGCGCGCTGCGCTCGATCGAGATCCTCCAGGAGGCCGGCGAGGCGGCCGGGCTGCCGCCGGACGCGCTGCAGGTGATCCCGGACCCGACGCTCGACGTCTCGCAGTACCTCTTCCACCACGACGGCGTCGACTTCATCTGGACGACCGGCGGCCCGAAGGCGGTCGCGGCGGCGAACGCGGCCGGCAAGCCGTGCATGGGCGTCGGCGCGGGCAACGCCCCGGTGTACGTCCACGGCGTCGGCCGACGTGCGCGATGGCCGTCGTCGACATCCTGATCTCCAAGACCTTCGACGCGTCGCTGATCTGCCCCGCCGAGCAGACCTGCGTCATCGACGAGGCGATCTACGACGAGCTGGTCGCCGAGTTCCAGCGGATGGGCGCGCGCCTGCTCACCGAGGACGAGACGGCGCGGCTCGGCCGCGGTCGCGATGACGCCGGAGGGCTCGATGGAGATGGAGGCGCTCGGCCAGCTCGTGCGTCGACCTCGCCGCGCTCGCGGGGATCCGCGCCGACCCGGCGGACAAGGTGCTGCTGGCGCCGCTGCCGTCGGACCTCGACGAGCTCGGCGACGCACCCGTTCATCGCCGAGAAGCTGATGCCGGTGCTCGGGCTCGTGCGCTCGCCGTCGGTGCGAGCACGGCATCGACGCGTGCGTGCTGGTGACCGAGCACGGCGGGCTGGGCCACACCTCCGCGGTCTACGCGCGCGACGAGGACGTCATCAAGCGCTTCTCGCTGGCCGTGCGGACCGGGCGGATCCTCGTCAACGCGCCGACCGCGGTCGGCGCCCTCGGCGGCGTCTACAACTCGATGACGCCGACCTTCTCGCTGGGCTGCGGCACCTGGGGCGGCTCGACGACCACCGACAACGTCAACTACCGCAACCTCCTGAACATCAAGACCGTCTCGCGCCGGCAGGCGCCGCCGCAGTGGTTCCGCGTCCCCTCGGACACGTACTTCAACCCCGGGTCGCTCGACAACCTGCGCGAGCTGCAGACCGAGCAGTGTCCTGCTCGTCACCGACGCCGACACCGAGCGGCGCGGCATCGCCGACGAGGTGCGCTGCCACCTGCCGGAGGGCGCCTCGGTGCACGTCTTCTCCGGGATCTCGCCGGAGCCGACCGAGGAGGAGATCCGGGCGGGCGTGCGCGCGATGACCGAGCTGCGGCCCGACGTGCATCGTCGCGGTCGGCGGCGGATCGGTGCTCGACGCCGCCAAGGCGATGCGGCTGTTCCACGAGAGCCCCGAGCTGACCCTGCGCGAGCTGTCGCTGCCGTTCCTCGACGCGCGCAAGCGCGTCGCGCAGTACCCGCAGGTCGAGCACACGGTGCAGCTCGTCGCCGTGCCGACCACGGCGGGCACCGGGTCGGAGGTCTCGCCGGCCGCGGTGATCACCGTCGACGGGCGCAAGGTGACGCTCGTCGACTACTCGCTCGTTCCCGACATGGCGATCGTCGACCCGATGCTCACGCTCTCGATGCCGCCGCACATGACCGCGGACACCGGCATCGACGCGCTCACCCACGCGCTGGAGGCGGCGGTGTCGATCTTCGCCTCGCCGTTCACCGACGCCTTCTGCATGCAGGCGATGAGCCTGATCTTCGACGCGCTGCCGCGGGCCTACGCCGACGGCGACGACCTCGAGGCGCGCACGGCGATGTCCAACGCCGCGACGATCGCCGGGCTCGCGTTCTCGAACGCCTTCGTCGGCGTCAACCACGCGCTCGCGCACGCGGTCGGCGCGCGGCTTCGGCATCCCGCACGGCCGCGCCAACGGGATCTTCCTGCCGCACGTGCTGCGCTACAACGCCTCGCTGCCGACCAAGTTCATGCCGGCGCCCGGCTACTCGCACTACGTCGCCCCCGAGAAGTACGCGCAGGCGGCGTGGATCCTGGGGGTCGGCGGCCGTGACGAGGACGACCGGCGCGAGCGCTGTTCAGCCGCGTGGACGAGCTGCTCGTGACGGTCGGCATGCCCGCGGTCGCTGGCGGAGCTCGGCGTCTCCCGCGAGGAGTTCGACGCCGCGCTGCCGGACCTGGCGCGCGCGGCGTTCGTGGACCCGAGCATGCGCACGAACCCGCGGATGCCGCTGCTCGCCGAGCTCGTCGGGCTGCTGAACGCCGGCTACGAGGGCCGCGCGCCGGACGCGTAGGTGCGCACGTGAGCGCGACGCGACATTCCATGAGCAACGCGGATGCGGCCTGGCTGCAGATGGACCGCCCGCAGAACCTCATGGTCATCAACGGGGTCCTGTCGTTCGACGAGCCGGTCGACTGGGAGCGCCTGCGCGAGGTGCTCCGCGACCGCCTCGTCGCGCCGTACCCGCGCTTTCGCCAGCGCGTGTGCGAGCCGCGGCTGGGGATCGGCTCGCCGCAGTGGGAGGACGACCCGGCGTTCGACCTGGACCTCCACCTGCACCGGGTCGCGCTGCCGGCGCCGGGCGACCGCGCCGCGCTGCAGGCGTTCGTCGCCGACCGGATGGCGGTGCCGCTGGACCGCGCCCGCCCGCTGTGGGAGTTCTACCTCGTCGACGGCTACGGCCCGGGCTGCGCGGTCGTCGCGCGGATGCACCACGCGATCGCCGACGGGATGGCGCTCGCCCGCGTCCTCTTCTCGCTCACCGACGCGAGCCCGGAGGCGGAAGCCGTCGAGACGGTCGCCCCGGAGCAGCACGGCGGCGGCCCGCTGGGGGCGATCACCCGCCCGCTCGGCGCCGCGGTGTCGTTCGGCCGCGGGGCCGCCGGCGCGGCGCTGCACGAGGGCCTGGAGACGCTCGCCCATCCCGGCCACGCGGCCGAGCTGGCGCGCACGGCCGGGGACGACATGCTGACGCTCGCGAAGGTCCTCGCCGCGCGCCCGGACACCGACACCGTCCTGCGCGGGAAGGCGGGGATCGCCGAGCGGGTGGCGTGGTCGGAGCCGTTCGCGCTCGAGCCGGTGCGCGACCTCGCACACGCGCACGGCGCCACCGTGAACGACGTCCTCGTCACGGCGACCGCGGGCGCGCTGCGCGAGTACCTCCTGACGCGCGACAGCCTCGTCGACGAGATCCACGCGATCGTGCCGTTCAACCTGCGTCCGCTCGACGAGCCGCTGCCGCGCGACCTGGGCAACCGCTTCGGGCTCGTGACCCTGCCGCTGCCCGTCGGCATCGCGCAGCGCGACGGGCGCCTGCGCGCGGTGATGCGGGCGATGGGGCGCATCAAGACCTCGCCCGAGGGACCGATCTCCTACGCGCTGCTCGGCGCGATCGGCGCCGCGCCCGCGCAGGTCGAGGCGGCGCTCGTGAACGTCTTCAGCGGCGTGGGCTCGACGGTGCTGACGAACGTCCCGGGCCCGCGGACGACGATCTACCTCGCCGGCTCGCCGATTCGCGGGGTGCTCGTCTGGGCGCCGGTGTCCGGCAACGTCGCGATGAGCGTGTCGATCTTCAGCTACGCGGGCGAGGTGACGATCGGCGTGATGACCGACGCAGGTCTGGTTCCCGACCCCGCGTCGATCGTCGAGGGGTTCGCCGAGGAGCTCGCGGCGCTGCAGGACATGGCCGTCGCCTGAGCGTGAGGCCGGCGCGCGACGCGGAGACCGAGGACGTCGGCAACGATCCGGCTACCCGGCGGCCTGCCGCCGGGCGCCCGCGTGCGCGACGAGCGCCGTCATGAGCGCGACCGCGTCCGCGTCGCTCAGGCCCTGCTCGCGCACGAGCGAGCGCCAGGTTCCGAAGGCCAGCGCGTGGCCGATGGCGGCGCGCGTGCGGCGGGCCGCGGCGCCGCGCGCGCGGCGGCCGGCCATCAGGATGTCCGTGACGGCAGCCAGGTACGGCTGGAATCCGCCCTCCATGAGGCGCTCGACGCTCGGGACCAGCGGGGCGTCGCGCACGAGGCTCGTGAGCATGCCCTCGGTGCGGCCGTAGTACGCGTACAGCTCCCGCAGCGCGCCGGTCAGCCGCTCGTCCGGGTCGTCGATCGCGGGCCAGGAACTCGGGTCCGGGGGAGGGTTGGCGGCGGCCCAGTGCGAGGAGCAGGCATCGAACAGCGCGTCCTCGTCGGGGAAGTGGCGGTAGACCGTCGAGCGCCGCACGCCGGCGTGGTCGGCGATCGCGCTGATCGACGTGCGCGCGGGGCCGAGCTCCTCGTGGAGCGCGACGGCGCTCTCGGTGATGCGCAGCCGCGTCATCTCCTCGAGCTCGGCGCGCTTGCGCATCCGGTAGGGGCGCTTTTGGTCAGACATACGTGTCTCGTCAATCTTGACAGGTGCCGCGGACGTCCGCTAGCTTTTCGCGCGACAAGACTGTCTTGTGAAAAGGGGAACCATGATGGGGACGACGACGGCCGGCCCGCGCATCGTCACGCCGGGCGACGGCGGGGACGGCTTCCTGGGGAGCATCGGCGCGCGCTTCATGATCGACGGGCACGAGAGCGGCGAGCACCTCGCGCTCGTCGAGCACCCGATGTCGCCGCGCGCGCTCGCCGCGCCGCTGCACCTGCACACGCGCGAGGACGAGTACAGCTACGTCCTGCAGGGGCGCATGGGTGCGCTGCTGGGCGACGACGTCGTCGAGGCCGGCCCCGGCGATCTCGTCTTCAAGCCGCGCAACCAGTGGCACACGTTCTGGAACGCCGGCGACGAGCCCTGCCGGATCCTCGAGATCATCGCCCCCGCGGGCTTCGAGCGCTTCTTCCAGGAGCTCGTCGCAATGGGCGGCGTGCTCAACGCCGATCCCGAGGACGTCGCGGCGCTCAACGCCAGCTACGGCCTCGAGATGCGCCCCGAGACCGTGCCCGAGCTGCTGCAGCGCTTCGGGCTGCAGCTCGGCGAGCCGCTCGGCGGCGGGTGGACGCCCGCGGGCGCGTAGCCGCACGACGGGGCGTGGCGGATCTGTCGCGACTGTCGAGACGATCCGCCAGCCCGCGCAGTGCTCGCCCGGCGGAGGTGACCGACGCCACACTCCTCTCCGCGCGGCGCATTACGGTTGCCGCATGACGAACTCGCGGAGGTCGGGCCGGACGACGACGGGCGCGCGCGCGGCGGTGCTGGCGCTCCTGCTGGGGGCGCTCGCGGCGCCCGGCGCGCAGGCCGCGCTCCCGCAGCAGTCGGGCGTGGTCGATCTGCTCACCGGCACGAACGTGCTGTTCGAGTCGCCGGCGGCGGACGCCTTTGCCGGGGGCGCACTCGACGGTGCGGGCGACGTCAACGGCGACGGTTTCGGCGACGTCATCATCGGAGCGCAGACCGCCAACCCGGCAGGGCCGGGTCGACGCGGGCTCGGCGTTCGTCGTCTTCGGCGGCCCGAACCCCGCGACCGCCGCGCTCGGGGCGCTCGGAGCCCCGCGGGTTCCGGATCGACGGTGCCGTCGCGAGCGACCGGCTCGGCGCCGACGTGGCGGGGGCCGGCGACGTCAACGGCGACGGGCTGGACGACCTGCTCGTCGGCGCCTACGCGGCCGACGGCTTCCGCGGGCGCGCCTACGTGGTGTTCGGCAAGGCCGACGCCGGGACGGTCGACACCGGCGCCCTGGGCGCGGGCGGCTTTCAGATCGACGGACAGGCGACCGAGGACTGGCTCGGGATCGGCCTCGCGGGCGGGCGCGACGTGAACGGCGACGGCCGCGACGACATCGTCGTCGGCGCGACGCGGGCCGACAACAACAGCCGCGCGAAGTCCGGGTCGGCCTACGTGATCTTCGGGCGCAGCGCGACGACGACGATCGACACCGGCGCCCTCGGCGCGGCGGGCTTCCGGATCGACGGGCCGCAGCTGACCGCCAACGGTGGTGTCGGCGGGGCGGTGCAGCTGCCGGGCGACATGAACGGCGACGGCCGCTCGGAGGTCGCCGTCGGCGCTCCGGGGCTCACTGCCGCGGGCTCGGCATACGTCATCTTCGGCAAGGCGTCGACCGCCGCCGTCGACCTCCTCGCGCCGGGCAGCGCGGGGTATCGCATCAACGGGGCCGCCGGGGACAACCTCGGGACAGGGCTCGCGAGCCCGGGTGACGTCAACGGCGACGGGCGCGCGGACCTCGCGCTCAACGCGATCCTCGCCGACAACAACGGGCGCACGAACTCCGGCTCGGTCTACGTCCTGCACGGCAAGGCCGACACGAGCACGGTGAGCCTCACGACGTTCGTCGCCGACGGCGCCGGCCTGCGGATCGACGGCGCGGCCGGCATCGAGCAGGCGGGGCGCACGCTCGCGGCCGCCGGCGACGTCAACGGCGACGGCCGCGGCGATCTCCTTCTCTCGACCTTCCAGACCGATCTGCCCGGGCGGGCGAATGCGGGCCTGGCGTACGTCGTCTACGGCACGGGTCTCACGGGCACGCAGGACCTGACGAATCTCGGCACCGGCGGCATCGTCGTCCAGGGCGCCGTGGCCGACGGCTACCTGGAGCCCGTGGCGGGGGCCGGCGACATCAACGGCGACAGCCGGCCCGACATGCTGTTCGCCGCGCCGTCGGCGGGGATCGGCGGGACCGCCTACGCGCTCTTCGGCTTCGGACCCGCGGCACTCGCCTACGACCCCGCCGCCCGCTCCGGCACGGTCGGCGCGCCGCTCACGCCGCTCACGCCGAGCCTCGTGCGCCGCACCGGCCCGCCGGTGTTCAGCGTCCAGCCGGCGCTGCCGGCGGGCCTCACGATCGACCCGGCGACCGGCGCGATCGCCGGCACGCCGACCGCCGCGCTCCCGTCGACGCCGTTCACCGTCACGATGACCGACCTCGCCGGCAGCGCGAGCGCCGCCGTCACGCTCGCGGTGCAGGCGGCGCCCGTCGTCCCGATCGCGGCGGCCGCCGGCCCCCGAAGCTCACGAACCTGCGCGTGAAGTGCGTCAGGCCGAAGACGGGCGCCTGTGCCGCATCCGGCTCACGTTCAGGCTCTCCGAGAAGGCCACGGTCACCGTGTCGCTCAAGCGCGTCGGCGCCCGCAGGAGCCTCGGAACGGTCACCGTCCGCGGGCGCAAGGGCGCCAACACCGTGCTCCTGCCCGCCAAGGTGAAGCGCAAGACGCTGAAGGCCGGCGTCCTGCGCCTCGGGATCCAGCCGGAGGCCGGGAACCGGCGCGGCAAGGCGGTGGTCCGCAACGTGAAGGTGAAGACGGTGCGGGGCGCGCGCCGCTAGGTCTGGGCGCGCCGGCCTCACCACCCACACCCGCGCGCGGCGGATCTGACACGACCATCGACACGTATCCGCCACGCTCGCGCGGTGGCCGCCGTGCCGTCGCCGTCGCCTGGGATCCTCGTGGCGTGCCCGACGCGCTCGTCCCGTCCTCCGTCCTGCGCACGGACGTCGCAGGCCCGCTCGCGCGGCTCACGCTGACGCGGCCCGAGAAGCGCAACGCGCTCAGTCCCGAGCTGCTCGGCGAGCTGATCGGCGCCGCGCGCGCCCTTGACGCGCAGCCGGAGGTCAAGGTCGTGGTCCTCGAGGGCGCCGGGCCCTCGTTCTGCGCCGGGTTCGACCTCGGGGCGTTCGCGGTCCAGGAGACGGAGGGGAGCGCGCGCGACACGGCCGACCTCGGACGCCGGATGGCGGAGGCGGTCACGGCGATGCGCGCGGTGACGATCGCCCAGGTCCACGGGCACTGCGTCGGCGGCGGCCTGGTGCTCGCCGCGGCATGCGACCTGCGGGTGGCCGCGCAGGACACGATGTTCTCGATCCCGGAGCTCGAGCTGGGCATCCCGCTGGCGTGGGGCGGGATCCCGCGGCTGGTGCGCGAGATCGGCCCGGCGATGACCAAGGAGCTGGTCCTGACCTGCAGGCCGTTCACCGCTGACGAGGCGCGCGGGCTGGGCCTTCTGAACCGCGTCGTCCCGGGCGACGCACTCGCGCGCGAGGTCGAGCAGCTCGCGGCGCAGCTCGCCGAGCGCTCGTCGCTGACGCTCACGGCGACCAAGACGCACGTCAACGCGGTCGCCGACGAGCTGGCGTCCACCGCCGGCGCCGTGCGCGACGCCGACGTCCTCGCGGCCGCGATCGCCGACCCGGAGTCACGGGCGGCCGCGGCGCGCTACCTGACGGCGCGCGCCGACCGGACCCGATCCCGGCCCTGACCTCGACGAACGGTGGCGGCGAACCGGACCGGGGAGTAGGCTCGGCGGGCCGTCCCGACGTCATGCCGAGCGCCTCGCGACACACCCGTCCGCCCGCGGTGCTCACCGCAGCCGCCGCGATCATCGCGGCGGCCCCCCGCGCCGCCCTCGCGACGCCCGGCGCCCAGACGGCCAAGACGAAGAAGGCGCCGCGCTGAGGCGGGCCGTGCCGGACGCGCAGGTCACGGGCTTCATCGACCTGCACTGCCATCTGCTCCCGGGCGTGGACGACGGCGCGCTCGACCTCGCCGACAGCCTCGCGATGGCGCGGGTCGCCGTGAACGAGGGGTTTCAGGCGATCTGCGCGACGCCGCACATCCGCCACGACCACGACGTGCGCATCGGCGAGATCGCGGGCCGCGTGGCCGCGCTCGGCGAGGAGCTGGAGCGCCGCGAGATCCCGCTGCGGGTGCTGACGGGCGGCGAGGTCGCGGAGACGGCGGTCGCCGGGCTCACCGACGACGAGCTCCACGCCGTCGCGCTCGCCGGCGGGCGCTGGATCCTGCTGGAGCCGCGCGCCGGGCCGCTCTCGGACACGCTCGACGAGGCCGTCGCGCACCTCGCCGAACGCGGCTTCCACGCGCTCATCGCCCACCCCGAGCGTCACCTCGGCGAGGATCTCTTCGACCGCCTGGAGGGATTGATCGCAGCCGGTGCGCTCGTGCAGGCGACCGCCGCGTTCTTCGAGCGCCGACCGACGGTGGACGGGATGCTGGCGCTCGCGCGCCGCGGGCTCGTGCACGTCCTCGCCACCGACGCGCACTCCTCGCACGGCGGCCGGCGGGTGGCGCTGCGCGGCGCGCTCGACGTGCTCGCGGGCATCGACTCCCTGGCACCGCACCTGGACTGGATCGCCCACACCGCGCCCGCCGCGATCGTCGCGGGCGAGGTGCCGCGCCCGCCCTACGCGCCGGTGTAGGGCACGACGCGCACGTGGCGCGCGAGGTCCTCCGCGGTCGCGCGGCTCCCCGTCCCGAGCCCGGCGTGCAGGAAGTTCGCCGCGCCCGCCCCGGCGCCCATCACGATCGCGTCCTCCAGCGACCGCCCGGCGGCGAGCTGCGCGGCGATCGCGCCCATCATCGTGTCGCCGCAGCCCTCGCGCATCCCGCGGTCCAGCCGCGGCGGGACGACCAGCCGCGGCGGCGCGTCGCCGTCGAGCCAGAGCGCGGGCTCGCCGCCGCGCGTGACGAGGACCGACCGCGCCCCGGCCTCGCGCAGCCGCCGCGCCGCGGCGAGCAGCAGCTCGGGCGGGTCGACCGGCCCTTGGACGTACTCGGCCAGCTCCCAGTCGTTGAGCTTCACGAGGTCCGGCCCGGCCGCGAGGACGGTGTCCAGGCGCGGGGAGGAGAGGTCGGCGATGACCGGGCGGCCGTTCGCGCGCACGTCGGCGGCCAGCTCCCCGTAGATCGCATCCGGGAGGAGGTCGCCGGGCAACGCGTTGCAGATCGCCAGGACGTCGGACTCGAGCGCCGCGGCGACCGTCCCGGCGACGAGGTCGTCGAGCTCGTGGCGCGAGGGCGCCGGCGCCGTGTTCTGCGCGACCAGCCGGCGGCTGCCGTCGCGGCGATCGACGACGTAGCAGCCGCTGGCGCCCGCGGTGGGCGTCGCGCGCAGCGTGATCGGGAGCGCCGCCAGCAGCCCGGTCAGCACGGCGCCGGTCTCGCCGCCGACGAGGCTGCACAGCATCGGCTCGGCGCCCATCTCCGCTGCCATCCGGCTCAGCCAGACGCCCTGTCCGCCGGCGTGCAGGTGGACGTCGTCGTCGTCGCCGCGTGCCTCGATCGTCACCGAGAGCATCGGGTTGGGGCCGAAGACGGCGACGCGCGGCATCCGGGCGCACGCTACCGCGCCGCCGACGCCGCGACCCTCGGTGTCCCACGGATGCGCGGCGCGCCCACGCGGTCTAGCGTGGAAACAGACACATCCGGAGGAGCCTCATGCCCGGCCGCACGATCCACATCGGCACCTTCGCCGGCATTCCGTTCGGCGTCCAGCCGCTGTGGCCGGTCATCGTCGCGGTGATCACGCTCGTGCTGGCGACCGGCTGGTATCCGGAGCAGGTCGACGGCATCGCGCCGGCGGCCGCCTGGGCGCTCGGCGCGCTGAGCGCGATGCTGCTGTTCGCCAGCGTCGTCGCGCACGAGTACGGGCACGCGCTGGTGGCCCGTCGCCACGACGTCGAGGTGGAGGGCATCGACCTGTGGCTGCTCGGCGGCGTCGCGAAGATCCGCGGCACGGCTCGCCGGCCGCAGGACGAGCTGGCCTACGCGATCGCCGGGCCCGCCGTGACGCTGGTCATCGCCGCGGTCAGCGGCGCCGTGCTGCTGCTGCTCCCGACAGGGACGGCGCTGTTCGCGCTCGTGGCCTACCAGACGCTCGTCAACGTCGTGCTGCTGGTCTTCAACCTGCTGCCGGCCTTTCCGCTGGACGGCGGGCGCGTGCTGCACGCCGTGCTCTGGCGGCGCGGCGGTGACCGCGTGGCGGCGACCGTGCAGGCCGCGGCCGTGGGCCGGGCCTTCGGCTTCGGCTTCATCGCGCTCGGCGTCCTGCAGGCCGTGTCCGGCTACCCGGGCGGGCTGTGGCTCGCCGTCATCGGCTGGTTCGTCGTGATGGCGGGCGGCGCCGAGGCGCTCCACGCCGAGGTCGAGGAGGCCTTCACCGGCGTGCGCGCGCGGGACCTCATGAGCACACCCGCGGTGTGCCTGCCGCTGACGGCGACGGCCGCCGACGCGGTGGACCTCGTCCTGCACGAGCCGCACCCGGCGTTCCCGGCGCTCGACGGCGACCGGGTCGCGGGCCTGGTCCAGGTGAGCGCGCTCGAGCACATCCCGGCAGATGAGCGCCACAGCGTGCTGGTCGCCACGCTCGTCGACCGTGACCCGGCGCTGCTGGTCGGCGCCGACGCCGACGTCGCCGCCCTCCTGGACGAGCCGGCATTCGCCCGGCTGCAGCGCGCCGCCGTCGTCGACGACGAGGGCCGGCCGCTCGGCGTCCTGTCGATCACCGACGTGCGGCGCGCCTTCGACATCCGCCGCCGACTCGTGGCGGCCGCCTGACGATGCGCGCGGAATGTGAGCGGTGCGGGCGGCCCGCTCCGGCGGGCGGCTCGCAGGAGCACGTCACCTGGGAGGCGCGGGTCTGCAAGGACGGCTCGGTCGCCGTCATCTGCCCCGAATGCCTGGCCAGGGTGGACGCGGCCGCGATCGACGAGGGGAGGATGTGGTCCGAGCTCGAGCAGCTGCCGCCGGAGGATCCGGGTTCCTGAGGTGCCGCGGGCGCGCTGGGTCGATCCGCCCCTCGCCGCGGGTTTCCTGTGTCACCGTGTGGAGAATCCCCGTTGCAGCCGGCACCGCCCCTCGCGAGGCTTTTCCGATGGCGCGATGCGATGTGACCGCAGGCTCGTCCGGCGTCTCGCCGGAAGACCGGTCTGCGGGAGTCGCCGGGCCGTTCTCGGCTACCGAGGATCTCCTGAGAGCCGGCGTCCTGCGGCATGAGGGCAGGCCCGCCGGAGCGCTCGATCTCGTCTGCGAGGCCCGCCTGGTCCTTGCGCGCTTTCTGCCCGAGGGGGACCCCACACTCCGGACCGTGGACCAGACCATCGGAGACCTGCGCGCTGAAATCGCCGGGCGATGATCGCTGAGGCCGGCGCCGGTATCGTCGCGCCATGACGCGTCTCGGGACTCTGCTGCTGCTGTTCGCCCTGTTCACCGCGCTCCTCCCGGCCGCGGCGCCGGCCAAGCGCAAGCTCGTCCAGCCGAAGGCGGGGGCGATCTACACGGGCGGGGCCGCGAACGGCGGCCAGGTCCGGATGGAGCTCAAGCGCATCTGGTTCCCGTCGCAGGAGCGCACATATCTCTTCGCCTACATCACATGGACGCGCGTGCGCGCGACGTGCGACATCTTCAACGGCACGGCGTTCGTGCCGACGGCCAAGCGCATCACGGCGCGGTTCGCGGCGACGACGCCGCCCGGGGCGATCCGCAAGGGCCGCTTCGACGAGACCGTCACCTACGGCGGGGTCGTGCAGTCGCGCTTCAAGGGCTCGTTCAGCCGCACCGACGTGCAGGGCACCATCGAGAAGGCGACGACCCGCGGGGTCGACAACGCGCTGGGTTTCGGCTGCCGCTGGGGGCCGCTGTCGTTCGACCTCGCGCTGCAGTGACGGCCGCCTGACCGCGGCTTTCGGCTGACGGCGTGTGGGGGAAACCCGCGTTGCGCGCAGCGCCCGCGCGGGTGATCCTTGATGAGTTCCCCGGTGAAGGAGGTCCGATGCCGCGCCCGTCGTCTCGCATCCTCGTCTGCGCGACGATGCTCCTCTCGGCACCGCTGAGCGGCTGCGGCGGGAGCGAGGAGTTCTCCGAGGAGCAGCTCATCGCCGACGTTCGCCCGAGCATCGTGCAGATCACCGGCCGCGTCGGCGACAGCGTCTCGTCGGGGACGGGCGTCGTGATCGACGCCGAGCGCGGCCTCGTGGTCACGAACGCGCACGTGATCGCCGGTGCGTCCGCGCTGCGGGCGAAGGCCGGGGATCGCGCGGAGACCGAGGGCCCGGCGCGCGTCGTCGCCCAGGCGCCCTGTGAGGACCTCGCGGTGATCGCGTTCAGCGAGCGGACCCCCGGGCTCAAGGCACTGACGCTGGGCGACTCGTCGACGGTCGAGCTCGGACAGCACGTGACCGCGCTGGGCTATCCGGTCTCGTTCGAGAATCCCGAGGAGCAGCGCGTCGTCGCCACCGACGGGACCGTCTCCTCGACCGACGTGGCGGCCGAGCCCGACCCGTCGCTGCCGCGCTACGCGTCGACGATCCAGCACCAGGCACCGGTGAATCCCGGCAACTCGGGCGGCGCGCTCGTGGACGACGACGGCAAGCTCATCGGCATCAACACGCTCGCGAACACCGAGCAGAACGACCGCGCCGTGCAGGGCCAGTACTACGCGATCTCGATCAACCACGCCAAGCGGTTCGTCCCGTCGCTGAAGGCCGGGAAGGACGCCGCCTACGTGGGCTGGAGCCTCGCGCCGCTCGCGAGCGTGCCGGTGGCCGAGGTGTTCGCGAGCGACACGGACTGGGCGGCCGACGACCGCGCGCGGCTCGGCGCGCAGACGCAGGCGACGCTCGAGCGCTCCGGGATCGACGGGATGTTCGTCCTCGGGAGCGACACCGGATCCACGGCGCAGAAGGCGAACATCATCTTCGGGGACCTGGTGACGACCGTCGAGGGCGCGAGCGTCACGTCGATGCAGGACGTCTGCGAGATCCTGGAGTCGACGACCTCAGGCGACCAGGTGAAGGTCCGCGGGCGTTACCTGAACAGCGCCAAGGACGGCGACCAGGTGCTGAACCGCTGGTCGGCCGAGATCAGCGTCCGCTGACGGCGAGGCGCGCCCGTCAGCGCACGCGGACGGTGAGCTTCGTCGTCCCGACGGTGAGCCGGTAGCTGCCGGGCCGCACGCGCCGCTTCGTCGTGATCGTGAGGCGGCCGGCGGCCGTGAGGCGGCCGGTTGCGACCGTCGCGCCGTTGCGGCTCAGGCGCGCGACGGCGCTCTTGCGCGCGAGGCCCGTGACGGTGCAGGTGATCCGCGTGCGGCCGGTCGTGCGGTTGCGCTTGGCGCTGCACGTGGCCTTCGGCTTGCGCTTGGCGCCCGGCGCCGGCGTGTTCTCGGCCGCTCCGGTGCCGGACGTCGTCGCCGGGGTCGTTCCGGCGGGCCCGGCGGGCGGCGGCGGCACCGGGACGCCGGTGCCCGTCAGCTCGACGGTCGACGTGCCGTCGGTCTCGTTCGACGGCAGGACGATCCGCGCGGCGCGCGCGCCGAGCGCGGCGGGCGTGAACCGCACCTGCAGCTGGCAGGAGCCCTTGAACGCGAGCACCGCGCCCGTGCAGGTCTGGCTGACGAGCGTGAAGTCCCCGGCGGCGCCGGAGGTGGAGGTGACGCTCGCGTCGCCCACGTCGATGTCGAGGCTCTGCGCCCCGAGGTTCGTGAGGGTGATCGTCTGCACCGCGGACGCCTGCGCGACGGTCTGGTCCCCGAAGTCGGCCCCGGTCACGCCCGCCGACGGCGCGGGAACGTAGAGCTCGGCGCTGCGCTGGTGGGCGTCCGCCCCATCAGCGCCGCCCGTGACGAGGACGGTCCCGTCCGGGAGCGTCGCGGCGACCAGCCTGGTCCGCCCCGTCGTGAGCGTGGTGGCGCTCGAGGCCGGCGTGAACGTGTTCGTCACCGGGTCGAACAGCTCGCCGTCCTCGCGGACCGCCGTGCCGTCGTTGCTGCCGCCCACGATCAGCACCTTCCCGTCCGGCAGCGCGGCGGCCGCGGCGCCGATGCGCGGCGTCGCCAGCTGGGTGCTTCCCGAGGCGGGCAGGGCGGTGAAGGTGTTCGTCGCCGGGTCGAACAGCTCGGCGCTCCGCAGGATCGGCGGCGCGTCGGCGTTCTCGGTGCCGCCCGCGATGAGGACCTTCCCATCCGGGAGCGGGGCCGCGACGGCGCCACGGCGCGGGACGGTCAGCTGCGTGTCCCCGGAGGCGGGGAGCGCGGTGAAGGTGTTCGCCTCCGGGTCGTAGATCTCGGCGGTCCGCACCGCACCCACCGGCGGGAAGTTCGGCGTGCCGCCCGCGATGAGGACCCGGCCGTCCGGCAGCGGCGCGGCGACGGCGCCCGCCCGCTGTGTCGTGAGCTGGGTCGCTCCGCTCTCGGGCAGCCCCGCGGACGTGTTCGTGGCCTCGTCGAAGATCTCGGCGGTGCGCAGCTGGTAGGTCGGGTAGCCGCCCGCCAGCAGGACCTTGCCGCCGGGCAGCGGCGCCGCGACCGCGTAGGCCCGCTGGATCGATTCGGGAAGCCCGGCGAAGGTGGGGACAGCCGCGTCGAACGTCTCGGTCGTCGACATGAAGTTCCCGTCGAAGCCGCCCGCGATCAGGACCTTGCCGCTCGAGAGCGTCGTCGCCGTCGCGTACGACCGCGCCTGCGTCATCTGCGTTCCGCCGGAGGCCGGGAGCGCCGTGAAGAATCCGTCGGTGGGCGCGGCGGAGGCGGGGCCGGCGAGCGCGGCGGCGGCGCACAGCGGGGTCAGGAGGGCGAGGACTGCACGCGCGGCGCGCGCCTGGGGCGGGTTCATCCGGGAAACGTATCGGAGGACCACCGGCTTTCCGGTCGGTCGGAGTCCGCGGGACGCGCGTGTAGCGTGGCCGGACACTCGGACGCCACAGGGGCGTCTGAGGCGAGGGGGAGGGGTCATCGTGCTCCGAAGGGTCCGCAGTCGCCTGAGCTACGCCAACGTCGTCGCGACGCTCGCGCTGTTCATCGCACTGGGCGGCGTCAGCTACGCCGCCGTCGTGCTTCCGGCCAACAGCGTCGGGACGAAGCAGATCAAGGCGAACGCCGTCACCGGCGCGAAGGTCAAGAACAAGTCGCTCACCGCGGCGGACTTCAACGGGTCGGTGCAGGGCCCGGCGGGTCCGGCCGGCGCGCAGGGTGCCCGGGAGCACCCGGGAAGGACGCGACCGCGGCGGCGATCGCCGACGGCTCCCTCACCGGCGCCAAGCTCGTCGCCGGGGCCGTGAAGGCCGGGCAGCTCGGCGCGATCACGGTCCGCAGCGAGTCGACCACCCTCGCCGCCGGTGACGGCGGGAGCGTCGAGGTGTCGTGCAACACCGGCGAGCGGCTGCTCGGCGGCGGCGCAGATTCGCCGGTGCCCACCCCTGGGGAGTGGGTCGGGTACGGCAGCTATCCGCTCGGGAACGGCTGGAAGGCCCGCGCCGTCAACACCAGCGCCGGCAACGAAGGGTTCACCGTCTACGCGCTCTGCCTCGAAGTGGGGTGAGCCCGCGGCCCGCCCGGCGGGTGCTCAGGCCGTGACGGCCGGCGCCGGCGAGCGCGTGATCTCGTATTCGCGCTCGTCGGGCGTCGCGGCCATCATCTCGTGGAAGGCATCGATCGCGTACGGCCACATCGTCGGCTGTCCGTCGGGGCCGATGTACCACGAGTCGCAGCCGGTCACCCAGACGGTGTCGCTCATGTTCTCGCGCAGCGCGGCATTGAACTCGCGCGTCGCCGCGGCGGTCGGGGCGACGTGCCGGATCTCGCCCGCGGCGATCCGCCGCACCCAGCCCGCGATGAAGTCCGACTGGGACTCCGCGAGCGGCACGAGCGACGTGTTGCCGATCGGGCTGTTGGGCCCGAGCATGAGGAAGAGGTTCGGGAAGCCGGGGACCGTCACCGTGCGGTGCGCCTGCGGGCCGGGCGCCCAGGCCTCGTCGAGCGTCAGCCCGTCCCGCCCGGTGACCGTCATCGGGCGCACGAACGCGTGCGCGTCGAACCCGGTCGCCAGGGCGATGACGTCGACCTCGTCCAGGCGCCCGTCCGCGGTCACGATGCCGCGCGGCTCGACGTGGTCGATGCCCGCGTCGACGACCTCGACGGTCGGTCGCTGGATCGCGCGGTAGTAGCCGCTCGACATGATCAGCCGCCGGCACATGGGTTCGTAGTCCGGCGTCATGCGGCGGCGCAGGTCGCGGTCGCGGATCGTCAGCAGGTTCAGGCGGCAGACGGCCTGGATCAGCGTGCGCTGCCAGCCGGGACGGATGACCGCGGTCGTGAACAGCCCGTACTGCATCGCGGTGCCGCGGTAGCGCAGGTCGTTCAGCCGCGGGAAGCGGCGCAGCAGCCTGCGCCACGAGCGCGAGTAGGAGAAGTTGGGGACCGGTGCGATCCACTGGGCGCTGCGCTGGAACTGCGTGACCTTCGCGGCGCGCGTGGAGAGGGCGGTGACGATCTGCACGCCGGTCGACCCGGTGCCGACGACGGCGATCCGCCGGCCGTTCAGCGGGACGCTCTCGTCCCAGCGGGCGGAGTGGAACGCCGCGCCGGCGAACGTGTCCAGGCCGGGGATGTCGGGGATCCGCGGCTGGTGCAGCACGCCGGTCGCGGCGACGACGACGTCGGCGGTGAACTCCTCGCCGCCGGCGGAGCGCAGTCGCCAGCGGTCGCCGTCGAAGGCTGCGTCGACGATCTCGGTGTCGTAGCGCACGCGGTCCAGCACGCCGGCCCGCTGCGCGACGCCCTTGAAGTACGCCTGGATCTCCTCGCCGCCGGAGAAGCGGTTCGTCCACTCGGGGTTCGGCGCGAACGAGTAGCTGTAGAACGGCGAGGGGACGTCGCACGAGAGCCCGGGGTAGCGGTTCTCGCGCCACGTCCCGCCGACCTCGCCGGCCTTCTCGTAGAGCGTGAACGTCTCGATCCCCTCGCGGTGCAGGCGCATCGCCATGCACATGCCGGACATGCCCGCGCCGATGATCGCGATCTGCGGGGCGGTGGTCGTGCGTGCGTGGCTGATCGTCGCGGACATCGGCGCGGATGCTAGACCGGGTGGGCGTTCGCCCGGGCTCATCCCGGGGGCGCCGAGGGCCGCAGCGTGATCGTGCCGGTGTGCGACCAGGCGACGAGCGAGCCCGCGATCGCCTTCGTGCCGCCGCCGGCGGGGAACTGGAACTGCTCGGGGGCGAGACCCGCGAGCGCGGGGCCGCCCTGCCCGGGGATGGCCGCCGGTGACGGCGGGCAGAAGGCGTTGGCGATCACCTTGGCGCCCGGCAGGCCCTCCGTCGTGACGGTGACCATCCCGGGGCCGGCGGCGGCGATCGTCACGCGCCACTGCCCCTCCGTGGACGCCTGGACCCAGGTGCACGGGGCGACGCCGCCGGAGGCGAAGGTCACGCCCTTCCAGCCGATCTCCGACGGCTCGCTCTGCCAGCGCGTCGGTGCGGTGTCCTCGTCGCCGTCCTGCGCGCGCGCGAGCACCAGTCCCTCGGCCGTCCCCGTCGCCTTGTACACGACGAAGTCGCCGGTCGCCTGGGCGCTGAGCGACACCTGGTAGGCCTCGGGCTGCCGGCAGAGCTTCTTCGACAGGCTCTTCGCGAGCCGCTCCTCGTCCGCGGGCCAGTCCGAGCCCGACACGCGCCCGCTGATCGTCCCGAGGCTCTCGCCGCTGCGGGCGTCGGTCAGCGTCAGCGTCACGTCGACGCCGTCACCGCGATTGCTGAGCGTGCCGGTCACGACCACGTCGGACTGGACCCAGTCGCGCTTCACGCGCGTGCTCGGGTCGAAGGCGGGCGACTGCTGCAGGTCGAGCTCGTCCTTGAGCAGCTCCCGGTCGCGGCTGTTGGCCGCCACGACGCCCTTGCAGCGCTCGATCTGCTGCGCGACGTCGGTGATGAGCATGTCGGCGAGGCCGCGGTTCAGCACCGACCACTCGCCCGTCGCCCCGGTGAACGGCTCGATCGAGACGGCGGTGCCCTGGCTCGTCTTCCCGGACTCCTGGACGAACGCCGCCCGTCCGCTCGTGCTGCGCCGCACCGGGCGGCGCCGGACCTTCAGCGCGACCTTCGTGCGGCGCTGCCCGGCGCGCAGCGAGACGGCGAGCGCCGCGGTGCTGGGCGTGCGCGCGCGGCGGTCGATGATCGAGGTGCGCACCGCGTACCCGCCGGCCGGCAGCCGCAGCGAGAAGCGGCCGCTGCGCGTGAGCGTGCGCGCCGCCGCGACGCGGCCGTCGGACAGGGAGAGGACGACGATGTCGGTCTCGCCCTGCGCGCGCGTGGGCAGGGATCCGGGGACGGTGCCCGCGAGGGTGGCGAGCCGCGCGCCCTGCGCCGGCGGGGCGGCCAGTGCGAGCGCTGCGAGGACGAGCGCGGGGAGCAGCGGGCGTGATCCGGGCACGCTCCCGACGCTACGCGCCGAGCGGCGCCCTGCCATCCGGGGAAGCGGGCACCCGCGTGCGGGATCGCCGCAGGCACCGGCGCCTCAGCTCTCCTTGACGATCGCGTACATGATCCGGTCCGCGACCTCCATGATGTTGTCGGAGATGCGCGCGAGCCGGCGGTAGAGCTCCTGGCGGCCGATGACCTCGCGCATGTCCTCCTTCTCGGCGAGCTTCACCATGGCTCGACGGTAGGCGCGCTCGAGGTTCCGCTGCGTCTTGACGGCGGCGGCCGCCTCGGCGTTCGCGGTCTCCGGGTCGGCGCCGAGCGCCGCGAACGCCGCGCCCAGATGCCGGACGCCGTCGGCGAGCAGGTCGCACATCTGCCCGGTCGGGTTGTTCGGCGCCATCGCGAGCGCTTCCGCTTCGCGGACGGTGTTCTTCGCGCCGTTGATGACCTCGTCCAGCCCGCGCGAGAGCTCGAACAGGTCCTCCGGGTCCAGCGGCGTCGTGAACGAGTCGCGCACGAGCACCATCAGATCGCGCTTGCGGTCGTCGGCCTCGTGCTCGGCGGCGCGCACCACCTCACCGAGAGCCGCGTCTCCGCCGCCCCACCGGGCGAACGCGTCCATGCCGCGGATCGTCACCTCGACCTGCTGGCCGAGCATCCCGAGCACGTCACCGTTCTCCGGCAGGAACCACCGGGCATGTCCACGTTTCACAGCGCTGCAACTCCCTTCCAGATGTAGAGCATGACGATCGCGAGCGCCCCGGCGGCCGGGATCGTCGTCAGCCAGGCGATCCCGATGTCGCGCACGGTGCCCCAGCGCACGTGGCGCCAGCGCCGCCGCCCGCCGCCGACGCCGACGACCGACGAGGCGACCACCTGTGTCGTGCTGACCGGCGCGCCGATCAGCGAGGCGCCGAAGATCACCGCCGTCGACGAGGACTGGCTCGCGAGCGAGTCCAGCGGCTTGAGGCTGAAGATCCGCCGGCCGATCGTCTTCACGATCCGCCAGCCCCCGAGCGCCGTGCCGAGTGTCACGGCCAGGCCCGTCGCGAGCTTGACCCACAGCGGCACCTCGAACGTCGACGTCTCGCCGGTCGCCAGCAGCAGCGCCGCGATCACGCCCATCGACTTCTGCGCATCGTTGGAGCCGTGGCTGTAGCTCAGCGCCGCCGCCGTGACCCACTCACCCCCGACGAGCGACGCCGCCCACTGCCGGGTGAACCGGCGCGAGACGCGCCGCAGCAGGCGCAGCAGCGCGAACCCGAATGCGAACCCGAGGACGGGCGAGACGAGCAGGGCGACGAGCGTGCCGACCAGGCCGACGGGATGCCAGCCGTCGAAGCCGCCGATGTTCACCGCGCTCCACCCGCCCTCGGCGAGCGCCGCGCCGACGAGCCCGCCGACGAGCGCGTGCCCGGAGCTGGACGGCAGCCCGCGCCACCACGTCAGGAGGTTCCAGATCGTCGCCCCGGCGAGCCCCGCGCCGATCGTCTCGACCGCCGCGTCGGGGTTGACCTGGACGATCTTGCCGATCGTGTCGGCGACCGCGGTGCCGAGCGCGACGGCCCCGAGGAGGTTGAACAGGGAGGAGATCGCGATCGCCTGCCCGGGCGTCGCCCCGCGGGTCGCGACGAGCGTCGCGATCGCGTTCGCCGCGTCGTGGAAGCCGTTCGTCAGCGAGAACGCGAGCGCGAGGGCGATCGCGATGATGAGGCCGGCGTCCACTGCGCCATTCAACCCGCGATGTGAATGCCGTGTGAACGGTGATTCCCCGCAGTCATCGGGCCCGCGCCGCGCGGCGTCTCAGCGCCGGCGCACGAGCGTCGCCCACGCGCCCACCGTCCGGGACGCATTCCCCGCCGCGTCGGTCGCGCGCAGCGTCAGCCGGTAGCGCCCGGCGGCGAGCGCGCGGCCGCGGCGCTTGCCGCTGAACGCGATCGAGCGGCGCCCGGCCGGCAGCTCGCGGACGACCGAGCCACGGGCGACGAGCCGCGTGCAGCGCTTGGCCTTCGCGGTGGCCTTCGTCGGCGCGAGGCAGCGCCCGCCCTTCACGCGGCCGGGCAGCGCCCGCGAGACGGTGAGGCGCACCTTCGCGCGCTCGGAGAGCGTGAAGCGCAGGGTCGTCCCGGCGGGCGTGCGGCGCACGGCCGACACCTGTGCGCCGCGCCCGCCGGCCGCGAACCGGCGACGTGAGAGCGACAGCTCGGAGATGACGGGGCGGGTCGTGTCGCCGCTCGCCGCCGGCCCGGCGGGCCCGGGCGGCGCCGCGCCGACGGTGACCGTGACCGTCGCCGTGCCGCCCGTCGCGCCCGCGCTGTTCACCGCGCGGACGGTGAAGCTGTCGGTCCCGGAGAAACCGGCGCGCGGCGTGTAGGTCAGGGACGAACCGGGACCCTCGGCGACGCTGCCGCCGGCGGGCTGGGTCAGCACCTGCGCGCGTGCCTGCACGCCCGCGCACGTGACGGCGATCGCGACGGCAGCCGGCGCGGTCGTCGCGGCGCCGGTGTCCGTGCAGCCGCCGGGGGGCGGGATGAGCTGGCGCAGGAGGATCGTGTTGCTCCCGTCGAAGCGCTGCAGGGCCACGACGCCGACGCCGTCGATCCCCAGGGCCATGTCCGCGATCCGCGTGTTCGTGCGCGGAGTCGAGCACCTGCACGGGGCCGATCGGCGCGCCCGTGATGGTCATCGGCTGCAGGTAGGCGGTCTCCGGGTCCTCGTTCTGGTTGTTCCACGCGGCGTATGCGCTGCCGAGGCCGTCGTGGGCGATCGCCCATCCCGTCCGCGTTCTGCGCGGGGTCCGACAGCGGCAGCTCGGTGGCGCCGAGGACGCCGGCCGCGGTGCGCGATCGCAGCGTGACGACCGCGTCGTTCACCGGCTGCCGCGCCCAGGCGAACAGCGCCTCGCCGGCAGGGGTCACGGCGACCGGCGTCGCGATGCGGACGAAGCCGTCGGCGAGCGGGCTGGGGTTGAAGACCGTTCCGAGCACGGCGCCGGTCGCGTCGAGCCGCCGGGCGCTCACGGCGTACTGGCCGTTCTCCGAGCGCCGCCAGGCGACGGTGATACGGCCGAGCCCGTCCACGGCGATGCTCGGGTCCGCCGAGAGCCCCGTGGTCGACACCTGCGTCGTGCTGACCGGCAGCGCCTCGTTCGCCGCGACCACCGCGGCGCGGATCTGGGTCGACCGCCAGACGAAGGCGGTCGCGCCGCCGGGAAGCGCCGCCACAACCGGGTTGGTGACGCTCGTCCCGAGACTGACGTTCGAGAGCGGGCCGGCGCCGGGCTCCATCGCGCCGGCCGGCGTGACGCGCCGCAGCTCGAGCTCGTTGTAGGCGCTCGAGTCCTGGTCGTCGTTCCTCCAGCTGACGGTGACGTGGCCGTCGGTGCCGAGCACCGCGCGGACGTTCACGGCGTTGCGGTCCGTCGCCTGCCCGAGATCGGCGGCCGCACCGAGCGTGAGGACCGGGCCGAGCGTGCCGTCGGGCTCGATCCAGCGCCCGACCGCGCTCCACACGAAGCCCACCCCGGTGCGCCAGGCCACGAACGCGCGGCCGGCGGGCGTGAGGACCACCCGCGGCTCGTTGGTCTCCGGGCCGGCGACCGACACGGCCAGCTCGGGTCCGAGCGTCCCGTCCGGCGCCAGCCGGCGGACGAAGAGCTGCCCGGCGCCGTTGTCGGGGACGTACGCCACGATCGCCTCGCCGGCGGCGTTGACGGCCATGTCGGGCGTGTTGGCGTCCGGCGTGACGGTGTGGACGGTCGAGGTCACCGACGAGGCGGCGAGCGCGCTCGGCGCCGCGGCGAGTGCGCCGAGGGTGAGCGCGGCGAGGACGAGGAGCACGGGACGACGGGTCGTGGACATGCGGGGCAGCGTCCCAGTACCGGGGTGCCCCGTGCGTGACGTGGGACACCGACCCGAGATGACCTGCGACGTAGTTGCGCAACCGCGCGCACGGGTGCGATGGTGCGTGCAGATGCCCGGCCTCCAGGCGACCCCGCAGTTCCCCCGGCTCGCGATCGGCGACGGCGGCTACGAGTCGTTCTACCTGCGCGCCGTCGATCCCGACCGTCCGCGCGGCGTGTGGCTGCGCCACACCGTCCTGAAGGCCCCGGACGAGCCGGCGGTCGGCTCGATCTGGGCGGTCGTCTTCGACGCCGATGCGCCGCAGCCCGCCGTCCACAAGCTCTCGCTCCCCGGGCCGCAGGTCGACGGCTGGATCGGCATCGGTGAGAGCGCCTTCGGCCCGGCAGGCGTCCGCGGCGAGGCGGGCCCCGCGTCGTGGGACCTGTCGTGGCGCGGCGAGGAGGCGGGCCTGCGCCATCTGCCCAGGCCGTGGATGTACACCGCACCGCTGCCGCGGACGAAGCTCGAGTCGCCGCTGCCGTCGGGGATGTTCAACGGCCGCATGGTCGTCGGCGACCGCGCGGTGGAGCTGGACGGCTGGCCCGGGATGGTCGGCCACAACTGGGGCGCCCAGCACGCCGAGCGCTGGATCTGGCTCCACGGCGTCCGCTTCGAGGATCGTCCCGACGCGTGGCTGGACCTGTCGCTCGGGCGCGTGCGGATCGGTCCCCTGACGACGCCGTGGATCGCCGCCGGCGTCGTGTCGATCGACGGGCGGCGAATCGCGCTGGGCGGCCCGGCACATCGACCGCGCGTCAACGAGAGCCCGCTCGCGCTGGACCTCGCCGTCGGCGCGAAGGGCGCGCGGCTGGAGCTCACGGCGCGGTCACCGCGCGAGCAGACGGTCGTCTGGCGCTACGCCGACCCTGACGGGCACGAGCACCACGTCGCCAACTGCTCGATCGCGGCGCTCGACGCGGTGCTGCACCTGGACGGCGCGGAGCCGCTGCGGCTGCGCACCGCGCACGGCGGGGCGTACGAGCTGGGGATGCGCGAGACGACGCACGGGCTGCCGGTGCAGCCGTTCACCGATCCGTAGCGACCGGCCTACAGCGCGCCGCAGGCCGCGGCGTCCGCCGACAGCGTCACCGGGCCCTGCGAGGTGACGTCGGCGCCACGCGCGATGCCGACGAAGTATTGGGCGCCGCTGCGCGCCACGCCGATGTTCAGGCCGCCCGCGCGGAGGTTCGCGGTCTCACGGATGACCGCCGTCCAGCGCGTCGCGGAGCCCTGGGCCTGGGTGACGACCCAGGGCGAGCCGTTCTTGAGGGCGCGGCCGAAGCTGCCGTCGGTCTGCAGCCGGTACTTCCCGTTCGCGCAGAACAGCCAGTTCACCGCCTCGCCGTCGCCGCGGCGGCCGACGAGGCGCCGGTCGGCGAGCTGGCCGCGGATCGCGGTCGCCAGCGCCCGCTCCTGGCACGCCCGGTAGCGCTTGCGCGCCTGCGGCTTGCGGTTGGCGGGGGCGCGCTGCAGGGCCTTCTTCTGGGCCGCGCAGGTGGCCTTCGCGGCCGCTCCGGCGGGCGCGTCGGCCTGCGCCGTCATCGCCGCCGTGGGCAGCAGCGCGACCGCGAGCGCGGTGAGGAGGACGAGCCGGGCAGGGGTCGCGATCCGCATCGCGGCGACGATATCCGACGATCGTCGGTCCGTGGCCCACTACGGATGCCAGCGGGCCGTCACGGCAGGGGATCGTTGCGGTATGCCCATCAGTCTCCAGCAGCACCGTCCCCACCCCGAGACGCTGGAAGCCAGCAGGTCGCTCGCGGCCTCCCTGGCGCCGGGCCGGCACGAGCTCTCCGCGAGCCGGCTCGAGCAGGCCTACGGCGACGCTCCGCTGACGCCGAGCGCGCGGGCCCGCATCGCCGCCGAACTGGACCACGCCGGCCTCGTGATCCTGAGCGACCCGTGCAACGAGCCGCTGGTCGTCGTCAAGCGTCCCGCACAGCAGCCGCGGTCCGACGCGCCCGTCAGCGCGAGCCACCTCGCCCGGCGTGCGAAGGTCGCGGCCGACAGCGCCGCGGACGAGGCGGTGCGCTCAGGCGTGCCGGTCGCCCTCCCGCCGATGACCGACGCCGAGCGCAACATCGTGCGCGCGCACCTGCGCTGGCGCGTGGACCTCGTGACGCGGTCCGAGGGTGAGGGTGCCGAGCGGCACCTGGTGGTCATCCCGATCTGACGGGCGGCGGTGCGCGCACAGTCCGCGCGCTACCCGGGCAGGATCCGGTTGCCGAGCCGCGCGACCACGGCGTCGGCGGCCGCGTGCGCCCACTGCCCCACGTCGGCGTCGGCGGCCGGAGCGGCGATGGCGACGCGCTCGCCCTGCGCCCACACCTCGAACCGCCCGTCGCGCTGCCGCGTGACGCTCGCGACGACGACGTCGCGCTCGGCGAGGTACGCGTTGAGGTAGGCGGTGGCGGACGGCATGTCCGAGGACCGTAGGTCCCGCAGGGCGCCGCGTCATGGGGGAAAGCCGCCTGCGGGCTCCGTGTGCGCTACGGACGGGGCAGCGAGATGAGGGGGACGCCGGTCAGCGCTTCAGCGTGAGCTTCGCGCTGATCACGCGCTGCTCGACCCCGCTGCCGACGGTGCTGGTGGCCCACACCTGCGCCCTCGCGCGTGTGCGCACCAGTCGCCGGCCCGCCGCGGACAGCGTGATCTTCACCTGCTTCGTCTTCCCGGCCGCGATCCGGAAGCGGGCGCTGCCGTAGGTGACGGCCTTCGCGGCGGCGACCCTCGCCGCGCCCGCGGGACGGGCGTTCTGCAGCCGCAGCAGCCCGGCGCACTCCTGCACGAGCCTGCAGACGAGCGGCACCAGCGCGGCGGTGCCCTTCACCGGCGCGAACCGCGCGGCGAGCCGGACGGCGCCGCTCAGGTTCAACTGCCAGTCGAAGTTGAACAGGACCGCGAAGTTGCCCGGGCCGCCGGGCATGCAGTAGGCGTTCCCGAGCTGCACGGCGGGCCAGCAGGCGCCCGCGGGCGACGTGCTCCCGAGGGCGCTCACCGCGGGCGCGGCGGGGATCGGGACGCCGGCCTGCAGGATCGACAGCGCGACGTTGTCGAACAGGTCCTGGTTGCTCTGGAAGTCGCGCACGTGCTCGACCGGCTCGCCCAGCGCGACCTCGGTGACCGCGTTCGGCGACGGGGTGAACGTCGGGCCCGCCGGACGCCACACGCAGCACAGGAGCTGCTGGCCCGGCGGCTTGTTGCGGTCCACCTGCGCGCGGCCGACGACGAACTGCATGAGGCCCGTGGTCCGTCCCACGCGCACGCGCGCGCGTGCGACCACCCCGACGCCCTCGGGGACGATGTGGTTCTCGGCGTTGCTGATCGTGCTGTACCAGGTGCACGAGGTCGCGTACGTGGGGACGCCGTAGACCGGGTGCCGCGTGCAGTCCGCCATCCCGTCGTCGGGAACGCGGCTCAGATCGGTGCCGATCGTCGCGGCCGCGCCGGCCTGCGACGGGACCAGGAGGGTCAGTGCGAGGGCGGCGATGACGAGCGGGAGGCGCACACCGAAACCGTGGCACGTGAGAGGCGCGCTGCCTGCCGGACAGGCTTCGGGGTCGTGGCGGGTGGAATCCGAGGGGTGGTGTGGCGGACTACCGTTGGGTGGGGTGGGGTGGCCGGTGGTCGTCTGGTGACGACCTGAGGGGCCAGCGCCTGATTGCTGGGCGCCGAGCAAATGACACGACTGTCCCGACCTGCTGGCAACGCGCGGCAACAGCGCCGCCGCAGCGCTGTCGGCCTGGAACGCGAGTGGCGGGTTCGCGGCGGACACGGGCAGCCGGCTCGAGCGGTTGACCTACTCCGGGAACGGGACCTGGTTCTCTGGCGACAGGGGCAACTTCAACGAGTCGAACTCGGCCACTTCATCGCTCGATGACCGGTCCGACAACAAGGGCCCCGAGCAAGAGGGCGTCGCCGTGGGCAGGGTCGACGGCAGGTCAGCCGGATCCGGCGACCGCGCGCGCCCGCAGCGCGAGCGCGAAGTCGACTCGCGCGCGCAGCTCGGCGAGGTCGCGACCGGTGAGCTGCTCGACCCGCGCCAGGCGGTTGCGCAGGGTGTTCACGTGCACGTCGAGCGCGGCGGCGGTCTGCTCCCAGCGTCCGTCGTGCTCGAGGAACGCCGCCAGTGTGCCGACCAGCTCGGTGCTGCGCTCGGCGTCGTAGCGCTCGATCGGGTCGAGCAGTGCTCCGGCGAGTGAGCGCAGGACCTCCGGGCGCTGTAGGCGCAGCAGCTCGTCGTGGTCGACGATCTCGAGCGTCCCGGCCTCCGGCGGGTCGGCCGGGACTGGGGCGACGAGCGCAAGAGCGGGCGCTTCCGGCTCGGCGGGCGCCTCCGGCTCGTCCTGCAGGGCGGGCGCTGGGCGAGGATCCTCCCGCGGCGCCGCCCCGGCGTCCTCGTGCACCGGACGGTCATGCAGCGCGCGGTCGGCCGCCAGCACGGACAGCGCCTGGGTCACCGCCAGATGCGCGGCGTCCTCGTCGCTGGCGCCGCGCCCGACGAGCAGGTAGCTGTCGATCCGCCCGATCGCCGGCACGGGGAAGGTGTACCACGGCTCGAGTTCGGCCGGTCGCGGCTGCGGGAGGCCGGCGCGAAGCCAGCGCCGCGCCGCGTCGATCGTCTCCTGGCGGGCCGGCCGGCCGGCCGTCGCCAGGATCCGGCCCGACGCACTGAGGAGCAGAGCGGGGGCGCCGACGTCGAGCGACAGCGCCGCCAGGATGCCCCAGGGGCCTGCGCCGTCGGCGAGCATCCGCAGGTTGCGCTCGCCGCGGTCGATCGCGCCGCGCAGCTCGCCGGCACGGGCCGGGCGCAGGCGCAGGACGGCGAGCCCCCACGACCGGCAGCGGTCCTGCACGTCGTCCGACGGGGGCGGCGCGCCCTGAGGCAGGACGACCCCGATCGCGCGCCGAGCCGCGAGATGGTCCACATCAGTGAGCGTCAACGCGCCAGCTTCGGCGCCCAGGACGAGCAGTTCGTAGGGCTGCGCATCGCCCACCTGGCCCGTAGTTCGCACGGAGTCGATCCGCTGCCGCGGCGCGCCGGCCACGAGCAGCTCGAGCCCGGGCAGTGTGCCTTCGACCAGGTCCTGCACGGTGGGGCTGTGTGGAGCAATCTCCATGAGGCGTCTCGCCTGATGATCACGGGTCCGGCCCGCGGCGTCCAGGGGCATGGACGATCCTCCATCATCGCCGAGCGGGCGTCCGGCCGCGCCGGACGGCGGCTGGACGGCGGCCGGCGGTACCCACCGCCGGCCTGGGCCCAGCGTGTGGGCGGTGTCGGGTCAGCGGTGTTTCCGCCGCGAAATCGGGACAAATCACGACGTGCGCCCGTTGTCGGCGGGGCGTAGTTTCGCGAGCGAATTGCGCACCCAGGGGGGTTTCCGGTCGGGGAAACGGAGCCGGGGCGCCAGGTCCACAGCACCAACCAAGGGACTCCTCCCGGCATGGAAGTCGCTGCGCGCATGCGCCACGTCTGGATCATCAGCGGACCCCGCCTCCGCGCGCTCGGCGCCACGCTCATGCTGCTCGGCGTCGTGGCCGGACTGTCGCTGCTTCCGGCGTTCGCCGCCGACCCTCCAGCGGCCGTGTGCTCGGACCCGACGCAGCCGAACGCGATCGTCGCCGAGAACTGCCTCCCGGGCAGCCCGTCGTCGGAGTGGCAGGTCAGCGGCGCCGGCGACCCGTCGATCCAGGGGTTCGCCACCGACATCAGCGTGAATCGCGGGCAGACGGTCCGCTTCAAGATCGACACCGACGCCAGCGCGTACCGCCATCGACATCTACCGCCTCGGCTGGTACGGCGGCGACGGCGCGCGCAAGGTCGCGACGGTGCAGCCGAGCGCCACGCTGCCGCAGACCCAGCCGGCCTGCCTCAACGACCCGGCGGGACCGGCATCGCCGACTGCGGCAACTGGGCCGAGTCGGCCTCGTGGGCCGTGCCGGCCGACGCGGCGTCGGGCATCTACATCGCCCGGCTCGTGCGCGGGGACACGCAGGGCGCCAGCCACGTCGCCGTTCGTCGTGCGCGACGACGACGGCGGCTCCGACGCTCCTGTTCCAGACCTCGGACACGACCTGGCAGGCCTACAACCGCTACGGCGGCAACAGCCTCTACACGGCGACGGCCCGGGCACGGCGGCGGCCGGGCGGCGCCTACAAGGTGAGCTACAACCGCCCGATCACCACGCGCGAGTACGCGCCGGAGGACTGCGCTCTTCAACGCCGAGTACCCGATGCTGCGCTGGCTCGAGCGCAACGGGTACGACGTCGAGCTACACACCGGCGTCGACACCGACCGCGCCGGCGCCGAGCTGCTCGAGCACGACGTCGTTCCTGTCGGTCGGCCACGACGAGTACTGGTCGGGCGCGCAGCGCGCCAACGTCGAGGCGGCGCGCAACGCCGGCGTGCACCTGGCGTTCTTCAGCGGCAACGAGGTGTTCTGGAAGACGCGCTGGGAGACGAGCATCGACGGCATCGGCACGCCGCACCGCACGCTCGTCTCGCTACAAGGAGACGCACGCGAACGCGAAGATCGACCCGCTCGCCGACACGTGGACCGGCACGTGGCGCGACGCCGCGCCCTTCAACCCGGCGGGCCCGCAGCCGAGAACGCGCTGACCGGCAGATCTTCACCGTCAACTGCCGGCACGCGCGCCGATGCAGGTCCCCGCCGAGCCGACGGCAAGCTGCGCTTCTGGCGCAACACGCCGCGTCGCCGCGCTCGCCGACGGGGCAGACCGCGACGCTCGCGCCCGGCACCTCGGCTACGAGTGGGACGAGGACCTCGACAACGGGTCCCGACCCGCGGGCCTGATCGCGGCTGTCGAGACCACCGTCACCGGTGTCGCGAAGCTCCTCGACACGGCACCACCTACGGCGGCCGGCACCGCCACGCACCACCTGACGCTCTACCGCGCCGACAGCGAGCGGCGCGCCTGGTGTTCGGGGCGGGCACGGTCCAGTGGTCGTGGGGGCTCGACGGCGACCACGACCGCGGCAGCGCGCCCGCCGACCTGCGCATGCAGCAGGCGACGGTCAACCTGCTTCGCCGACATGGGCGTGCAGCCGGCGACGCTGCAGCCGGGCCTCGACCGCGGCGAGCGCGTCGACCGACTCGCCGCGCCGACCTCGATCGATCGACGTCTCCGCCGCCGGCGCGACCGCTCGCGCGCGGCAGTGCCGCTGACGATCACCGGCACCGCGACCGACGCCGACGTGAGCGGCGCGGTGGGCGGCGTCGAGGTGTCGGTCGACGGCGGCGCGACCTGGCACCCCGCGATCGGGCGCGAGAGCTGGAGCTACACCTGGACGCCCGCGACCAACGGGCACGATGACCATCGTCACGCGCGCCACCGACGACAGCGGCAACATCGAGTCCCCGCTCTCCGCCGGCGTCACGGTCACCGTGCAGGATCCGCGGCCCGCGACGTGCCCGTGCACGATCTTCGAGCGACGACGACCGCCCCTGCTGCGCTCGCGATCCCGGAGCACGGCGGCGGTCGAGCTCGGGGTCAAGTTCCGCGCGACGAGGACGGCTACATCACCGGCGTGCGCTTCTACAAGCGGACCGCGAACACCGGGACACACGTCGGACACCTGTGGACGGCGAGCGGCACACAACTCGCCGACGGCCACCTTCACCGGCGAGAGCGCCGGCGGCTGGCAGCAGGTCCGCTTTCGCCCCCCGTGCCCGTCACCGCGGGAACCGACGTACGTCGCCTCCTACCACACGCCCGGCGGCTACATCGCGAGCAACCCGTACTTCGCGGCCGGCGCGACCGGCGCGGTTGACAACCCGCCGCTGCACGCCCTCGCCGACGGCACCGACGGCCCCAACGGCGTCTACGCGTACGGCGCCGAGCGGCAGCTTCCCGACCGGACACGTTCCAGTCGAGCAACTACTGGGTCGACGTCGTCTTCGAGACGCAGACCGGGCCGGACACGTCGGCGCCGACCGTCACGGCGACGAGCCCCGCGAACGGCGCTCCGGACGTGGCGACCGGCGCCGCGTGACGGCGACCTTCAGCGAGGCGATCGACGGCGCACGGTGACCGGCGCCACCGTCGAGCTGAAGGACGCCCAGAACGACCCGGTGCCCGCGGCCGTCACCTACGTCGGCCGCGACGCGCCGCGTGACGCTCACCCCGTCCGGCCCGCTCGCGCGTCTGCGACGTACACCGCGACCGTCAAGGGCGGCGCGGGCGGCGTCACCGACACCGCCGGCAATCCGCTCGCCGCCGACCGCACCTGGACGTTCACGACGGCGGCCCCGCCGCCGCCGCCGCCGAACGAGGGCCCCGGCGGGCCGATCCTGGTGGTCAGCACCGCCGGCGAACCCCTTCGGCCGCTACTACGCCGAGATCCTGCGTGCCGAGGGGCTCAACGCCTTCACCGTCACCGACATCTCGAACCTCGACGCCGGCGAGCGCTCGCCGGCACGACGTCGTGATCCTCGGGCGAGATCGGCGCTCAGCGGCGCGCAGGCGACGCTGCTGGGCGACTGGGTCGCCGGCGGCGGCAACCTCATCGCGATGCGCCCGGACGCCAGCTCGCCGGCCTGCTCGGCCTCACGCAGGCCGGCGCCACGTCTGGCGACGGGTACGTCCTGGTCGACACCGCCGCCGGCCCCGGCGCCGGGCATCGTCGGCCGAGACGATCCAGTTCCACGGCACCGCGGACCGCTACACGCTCGACGGCGCGCATCGACGGTCGCCGCCCTCTACGTCGGCCGCGACCACGCGCGACGGCCAACCCGGCGGTCACGCTGCGCAGCGTCGGCGGCAGCGGCGGTCAGGCCGCGGCGTTCGCCTACGACCTGGCGCGCTCGGTCGTGCTAGACCCGTCAGGGCAACCCGGCGTGGGCTGGCCAGGAGCGCGACGGCGTCGCGCCGATCCGCTCCGACGACCTCTTCTTCGGCGCCAAGGCCGGCGACGTCGCAGCCCGACTGGGTGGACCTCGACAAGGTCGCAGATCCCGCAGGCCGACGAGCAGCAGCGCCTGCTCGCGAACCTCATCACCGAGATGTCGCGCGACCGCAAGCCGCTGCCGCGCTTCTGGTACCTGCCTCGCGGCGAGAAGGCCGCCGTCGTCATGACCGGCGACGACCACGCCAACAACGGCACGACCGGCGCGGTTCGACGAAGTTCGAGCAGGACAGCCCGGCCGGGCTGCTCGGTCGACGACTGGGAGTGCGTCCGCGCAACGTCCTACGTCTACACCAACACCCCGATCAGCGACGCCCAGGCGCCGCCTGCGCAGGCCAGGGCTTCGAGTTCGCGCTGCACGTGACGACCGAGCTGCGCCGACTACACGGCCGGCGCCATCGGCGCGGATCTTCGCCGGCCAGCTGGCGACGTTCGCCGCCAAGTTCGCCGAGCGCCGCTGCGCCCCGGACCAACCGCACGCACTGCATCGCGTGGAGCGACTGGGCGACGCACGCCGAAGGTCGAGCTGGCCAACGGCATCCGGCTGGACACGAACTACTACTACTGGCCGCCCGGCTGGGTCGGCCGACCGGCCGGGCATGTTCACCGGTTCGGGCATGCCGATGCGCTTCGCCGATCTCGACGGCACCACTGATCGACGTGCTACCAGGCCGCGACGCAGATGACCGACGAGTCGGGGCAGACATACCCGATCCACGATCGACACGCTGCTCGACAACGCGCTCGGCTCCGAGGGCTACTACGGCGCGTTCACCACGAACATGCACACCGACCGCGCCTCGCACGACGGAGCGGACACGGTGGTCGCCGCGGCCAAGGCGCGCAGCGTGCCGGTCGTGACGGCGCGCCAGATGCTCGACTGGCTCGACGGCCGCAACGGCTCGTCGTTCCAGAACCTGAGCTACGGCGCCGACCAGCTGAGCTTCACCGTTGCCCGCGGCGCCGGCTCGAACGGCCTCGAGGCGCTGCTCCCGCGCGCATCCTCCACCGGGACGCTCTCGAGCCTCAAGCGCGCCGGCGTCACGGTTCCGACGACGCTCCGGACGATCAAGGGCGTCGAGTACGCCGCATTCGACGCGCAGGCCGGCGACTACGTGGCCGACTACGCGGCCGACGGCACCGCACCCACGATCAGCGACGTCGCCGCGACGCCGCGCGCGGACGGGACGGCGCGGATCAGCTGGACGACCGACGAGCCCGCGAGCTCACGCGTGGAGTACGGCATCGACGGTGGCCCGCTCGGCCTCAGCGCCCAGGACGGCGCGCAGGTGACGAGCCATGCACTCGAGCTGAGCGGCCTGCAGCCCTCGACGACGTACCGCTTCCTCGTGCGCTCGACCGACGGCACGGGCAACCCCGCAGCCTCGACGGAGCGCACGTTCACAACGCCGTCCGCGAGCCTCGTCGATACGACCGTCGCCGACTTCGGTGCGGGATCCGGCGGCGGGACGGCCGTGACACAGACCGCCGACGGCGAGGTCACGCTCGCACCGGCGCTCGGCCAGGAGTTCAGCGGCGGGCCGCTGCTGCCGCTCGACTGGCAGTCGAGCACTTGGACGCCCGGCGGATCGACGAGCGTCGGGGCGGGCGCCCTGACGGCCGATGGCATCGTCGCCTGGGCGAGCGCGCCGGTCACCGCCGGGCACGCGCTCGAGTTCACCGCAACCTTCAGCGGCCAGCCCTTCCAGCACGTCGGCTTCGGCGCGGTCTCCAGCGGCTCGCCCTTCAACGACGTGCCGTGGGCGATGGTGAGCACCGGCAATGACGGCGTGCTGAAGGCGCGCACCGCCGGGCAGGACACGGCGATCGCTGGGAGCGGCCTCACCGGACAGCAGCACCTGTTCCGCATCGAATGGGACGCGACCGAAGTCCGCTACTACGTCGATGGCGCGCTGAAGGTCACGCACACCGCGTCGATCCCCGGTCCGATGGCGGTCGCCGCGAGCGACTACAACGCGGGCGGCGGCACGGTCACCGTGGACTGGGTCCGCATGAGCCCGTACGCGAGCCCGGGCACCTTCACCTCACGCGTCTTCGACGGCGGCAACGGCGCGCAGTGGCAGAGCCTCGACGCCACGACGACGACGCCCGCCGGGACCTCCGCCGCCTTCGAGACCCGCAGCGGCGAGAGCGCGTCGCCCGACGGCAGCTGGTCGAGCTGGCAGCCGGTCGGCGCGGGCGGCGCGATCGCGAGCCCCTCGGCGCGGCGCCTGCAGTACCGAGCCACGCTCACCTCCTCCAGCCCGGACGCCACCCCCGCCGTCGCGCGAGTCGCGATCGGCTACAGCCAGGGCGGGCCCGACACGACGCCACCGGTGATCTCGGCGCTCACGGCGACCCCGGACGCCGACGGCACCGCGACCGTGACGTGGACGACCGATGAACCGGCGACCTCGACCGTCGAGTACGGCATCGACGGCGGTCCGCTCGACCAGTCCGCGGGCACTCCCACGCCCGTCACCGGCCACAGCGTGACGCTCACCGGCCTGCAGGCCGGCACCACGTACGCCTTCCGCGCCGTCTCCACCGACGGCTCGAGCAACACGCGGACGTCCGCCACTGACACCTTCACCACGGCACCCGCTGCGCTCGTCGATACGACGACGGGCGACTTCGGCGCCGGCAGCGGCTCCGGCACCTCCGTCGGCGCGATCGCCGACGGTGAGGTGCTGCTGGCACCGGCCGTCGGGGCCGAGTTCGACGGCGGCGCGCTGCCCGCGGACTGGACCTCAGCGCCCTGGACCGGCGGGCTCGCCGGCGTCGCCGGCGGCCGGCTCGCCGTCGACGGCGCCGCCGCCTGGGTGAGCGCGCCCGTCAGCGCCGGGCGCACGCTCGAGTTCGACGCGACGTTCAGCGGCCAGACCTTCCAGAGCGCGGGCTTCGGCGCCGTCTCCGCGGGCGCCCCGTACAACGACGCGCCATGGGCCCAGTTCGGCACCGGCAACAACGGTGTGCTCAAGGCACGCACGTCGCTCAGCGGCGCGGGCACGGACACCGAGATCACCGGGACCGACCTGACCGGCCAGCCTCACCGCTTCCGGATCGAGTGGGGCGCAAGCGAGGTCCGCTACTTCGTCGATGGCGCCCTCAAGGCCACGCATGCCGTGGCGATCCCCGGCCCGATGGTCGCCGCGTTCAGCGACTACGGCAACGGCGGCGGCAACGTCACCGCAGGCTGGATGCGGATGAGCCCGTTCGGCTCGCCGGGGATCTTCACCTCGCGCGTCCTGGACACGCAGCGCCCCACCGGCGTCGATTGGCTCGCGCTGCAGACGACGGTGGACCGGCCGGCCGGCACGGAGGTCGTCTTCGAGACGCGCGCCGGCGCGAGCGCCTTGCCCGACGCCGGCTGGTCGGTCTGGCAGCCCGTCGGCGCCGGCGGCGCGATCGCGAGCCCCGCCGGGCGGTACCTGCAGTACCGGGCGACGCTCTCGACCACGGACCCCGGCGCGACCCCGGCGATCGAGCGGGTCGCCGTGGACTACGACCTGGACCCGGACACGACCGCGCCGACGATCACTGGCCTGCAGGCCACGCCCGGCCCGGGCGGCACGGCGACGATCACCTGGACGACCGACGAGCCGGCGAGCTCCGACGTCGTGTTCGGGACCGCCCCCGGCGCGCTGACCGGCTCCGCGCTCGACGCACAGCCGGTCACCACTCACAGCGTCGCGTTGAGCGGGCTGGATCCGGGCACGACGTACCACCTGCGTGCGAACTCCACCGACAGCGCGGGGAACACCGCCACGTCCCCGGCCCCGCCGGCCGCGCCGCTGACCTTCACCACGCCGGACGCCAGTGCAGGCGACGCGCTGCTCAGCGACCTCGCGGGCGGCACGCCCGACGGCACCTACGTCGGTGAGACCGGCCTGAACGGCAGCGGCGGCGTGATGCTCGCCCCGGCTCTCGGCAGCGAGTTCGACGGGGGCACGCTGCCGCCGCTCTGGAACAGCGGCGCCTGGGACGGCAGCGCGCCCACGGCGGTGGGCGGGCAGCTCCTGGCGCGCGGCGGCTGGACGACGAGCCCGCTGACCTACGGCGCCGGTCGAACGCTCAGCTTCGCCGGGTCGTTCAGCGCGGGGCGCTTCCAGCACGTCGGCTTCGACCTCGGTGACTTCAACAACGGCCCATGGGCGTTCTTCAGCACCTGGGACGGACGCGGCGGCCTCTTCGCGCGCTCGCGCGTCGGTGGCGTCTCGACGGACACGCCGATCGCCCTCGCCGACCCGACGGCTCCGCACGTCTTCCGCATCGTGTGGGGAGCCGACGACGTCCGCTTCTACGTCGACGGCGTCCTGAAGGCCACAAACCCGTTCGCCGGCGCTGCACCGATGCGCATCGCGCTGAGCGACGTCGATCCCGGCGACGGCGGCCCGACCCTGAACTGGCTGCGGCTCACCCCGCACGCCGCCGCGGGCACCTTCACCTCCCGCGTCATCGACAGCGGCCGGGCGAGCGCCGACTGGCGGACGCTGACCTCCGACACGGACCCCGCGGGCGGCACGATCACCTTCGAGACCCGCACGGGAGCGAGCACCGACCCGCAGGACGGGACCTGGTCGCCATGGGCCTCCGTCGGCGGCGACGATGCGGTGCCGAGCCCGGACGGGCGCCGGATCCAGTACCGAGCGTCGTTCACGCGCGGAGGCGACGCGGACGGCACCCCGCTGCTGCGCGGCGTCTCGATCTCCCACCGAGAAGGCGTGGTGTCGACGCCTGCGCCCTCCACACCGGACCTTGCGCCGGCGAGCGACACCGGCAGCTCCGGCAGTGACGATGTGACGGCCGACGCAACGCCGGCGTTCACCGGCAGCGCGCAGTCTGACGCGACCGTGCGCCTGTTCGTCGACGGCGTCGAGCGCGGGAGCGGGACGGCGACCGGCGGCGCGTGGACCATCACCACAACCGCACTGAGCGACGGCCCGCACCAGATCACCGCGACCGCGACCGACGCGGACGGCCGCGCGAGCAGTCCGTCCCCGGCACTGCTGATCATGGTCGACACGACCGCGCCCGAGACGACGATCGACGACCTGTCCACGAGCGCCGACACCGCCACCGTCACCTTCAGCTCAGCGGGCGCCGCAGGCTTCACCTGCAGTCTCGACGGCGGTGCCACATCTGCGTGCACGAGTCCGAAGACCTACACGGGCCTGGCTGACGGCCAACACACCATCAACGTCGCCGCCACGGACCTTGCGGGCAACACCGACGAGACGCCGGACACCCGCGTCCTCACGATCGACACGAGCGACCTCCCGAAGACGATCACGCAGGGCGGCGCGGCCGGCTTCGCCGCGGGCGTCCCGCTCGGCACCATCGTCGGCGGAACCGACTCCGGCTCGGGTACCGCCGTGCTGCTTGCGCCCGCGGTGGGCGAGGAGTTCGGCGGTGGGCCGCTGCTGCCTGCGGGCTGGCTGTCGCACACCTGGAGCGGTGGGGGCGCCGCCGCCGTCGCAGGCGGCCGGCTGACCGCCGACGGTGCCGTCGCCTGGGCCGCCACGCCCTTGGGCGCCGGGCGCGTGCTCGAGTTCTCGGCGACGTTCAGCGGCCAGGCGTTCCAGAGCGTCGGCTTCGGCGCGACGAGCAGTCCCGCCCCCTACAACGCCACGCCGTGGGCGCAGTTCGGCACCGGCGCCAACGGGGTCCTGAAGGCGCGCACGTCCGCCAGCGGCGCCGGGACCGACACCGAACTCGCCGGCCTCACCGGCCAATCCCACCTCTTCCGCATCGAGTGGGACGCCACCGAGGTCCGCTACTTCGTCGACGGCCTCCTGAAGGCCAGCCATGCGGTTGCGATCAGCGAGCCGATGCTCGTCTCCGCCAGCGACTACACCACCGGCGGCGGTGACGTCGCAGTCGACTGGATCCGCACCAGCCCCTATGCCGCCGCCGGCACATACACCTCCTCGGTGCTCGACGCCGAGCGCGCCGGAGCCGACTGGCTGACACTCGACGGGCTCACGACCACGCCGGCCGGCACCTCGGTCAGCTTCGAGACCCGCACGAGCAACGACGGGAACACGTGGTCGGACTGGCAGCCGGTGAACTCGCCGATCGCCAGTCCGAACGGCCGCTACCTGCAGTACCGGGCGCTGCTGGGCAGCTTCAGCGACCTGCTGACCCCGCTGCTGCATCAGGTCTCCGTGACGTACGTCGCCGACAAGCAGGCGCCGGATGCACCGTCCGTGCCGGACCTGAGTGCCGCGAGTGACACAGGCGCCTCCTCGGCCGACGACCTGACCTCGGACGCGACGCCGACCTTCACCGGGACCGCGGAGGACGGCGCGAGCGTCCGGCTGTTCGTCGACGGCGTCGAGCGCGGGAGCGGGACGGCGTCCGGCGGGGCCTGGTCGATCACGTCCACGGAGCTGTCCGACGGCCCGCGGAGCGTCACGGCCCGGGCGTCCGACGCCGCCGGCAACCAGAGTGCCTTCTCGGCCGGCCTGTCGATCGTGATCGACACGGTCGCCCCCGAGACGACGATCGAGAGTTCGGAGATCGTCCGCGCGAACGCGTCGTTCTCGTTCTCGTCGGAGAGCGACGCGAGCCTGGCGTGCAGCCTCGATGACGCGCCGTTCGTCGCGTGTGCGAGCCCGCAGGCGTACACGGGCCTGCCCGATGGCGCGCACGCCTTCCGCGTGCAGTCCACGGACGAGGCGGGGAACATCGATCCGACGCCGGCACAGCAGTCCTTCGCGACCCTCGCGAATCGAGCGCCGCTCACGGGGACCGTCGTGATCGTCCCGGCGTCGCCGGCCACGACGGACACGCTGACGGCGACCCCCAGTGGGTTCAGCGACCCGGACGGTGACACGCTCACGTACGCGTACCCTGGAAGCGCAACGGCATCGTGATCTTCGGCAGGCCAGCCCAGACGCTCGATCTCGCCAGCCGGCAACGGCGACAAGGACGACGGATCACCGTCGAGGTCCAGGCAGGCGACGGCACGCTCCAGAGTGATCCCGCCCTGACTCGGTGACCGTCACCAACAGCGCCCCGAGCGCCGGGGCCGTCGCGATCACCCCGGCGTCGCCGGCCACGACGGACACGCTGACGGCAACCCCCAGTGGGTTCAGCGACCCGGACGGTGACACGCTCACGTACACGTACACCTGGAAGCGCAACGGCACCGCGATCAGCGGCCAGACCAGCCCGACGCTGAACCTCGCCACCGCCGGCAACGGCGATAAGAGCGACGGCATCACCGTCGACGTCCAGGCAAGCGACGGAGACGTCCAGAGTGATCCCGCCACCGACTCGGTGACCGTGACAACAGCGCCCCCACCGCCGGGGCCGTCGTGATCGCCCCGGCGTCGCCGGCCACGACGGACACGCTGACGGCAACCCCCAGTGGGTTCTCCGACCCGGACGGTGACACGCTCACGTACACGTACCTCTGGAAGCGCAACGGCACCCGATCGGCGGTGAGACCAGCTCGACGCTGAACCTCGCCACCATCGGCGCCGCTGCCGGCGACAGCATCAGCGTTGACATCAAGGCCAGCGACGGAGATCTCGACAGCACCAGCGCCTCTGACTCGGTGACCGTCACCAACAGCGCCCCGAGTGCCGGGACCGTCGCGATCGCCCCCGCGTCGCCGGCCACGACGGACACGCTGACGGCAACCCCCAGTGGGTTCTCCGACCCGGACGGTGACACGCTCACGTACACGTACCTCTGGAAGCGCAACGGCACCGTGATCTTCGGACAGGCCGCCCAGACGCTCGATCTCAGCCAGGCTCGGCAACGGCGACAAGGACGACGTCATCACCGTCGAGGTCCAGGCAGGCGACGGCACGCTCCAGAGTGATCCCGCCACCGACTCGGTGACCGTCACCAACAGCGCCCCCACTGCTGGGGCCGTCGCGATCACCCCGGCGTCGCCGACCACGACGGACACGCTGACCGCAACCCCCAGTGGGTTCAGCGACCCGGACGGTGACACGCTCACGTACACGTATCCTGGAAGCGCAACGGCACCGCGATCAGCGGTGAGAGCCAGCTCGACGCTGAACCTCGCCACCGCCGGCAACGGCGACAAGAGCGACGACATCACCGTCGAGGTCCAGGCAGGCGACGGAACGCTCGAGAGTGATCCCGCCACCGACTCGGTGACCGTCACCAACAGCGCCCCCACCGCCGGGACCGTCGTGATCGCCCCGGCGTCGCCGGCCACGACGGACACGCTGACCGCGACCCCCAGTGGGTTCAGCGATCCGGACGGTGACACGCTCACGTACGCGTACGCCTGGAAGCGCAACGGCACCGCGATCAGCGGTGAGAGCAGCTCGACGCTGAACCTCGCCACCATCGGCGCCGCCGCTGGCGACAGCATCAGCGTTGACATCCAGGCAGGCGACGGCACGCTCCAGAGTGATCCCGCCTCTGGCTCGGTGACCGTGGAGAACAGCGCTCCGAGCGCCGGGGCCGTCGCGATCGCCCCGGCGTCCCCGGCCACGACGGACACGCTGACGGCGGCCCCCAGTGGGTTCTCCGACCCGGACGGCGACACGCTCACGTACGCGTACATCTGGAAGCGCAACGGCATCGTGATCTTCGGACAGGCCGCCCAGACGCTCGATCTCAGCCAGCTCGGCAACGGCGACAAGGACGACGAGATCACCGTCGAGGTCCAGGCAGGCGACGGCACGACGTCGAGTGATCCCGCCACCGACTCGGTCACCGTCACCAACAGCGCCCCGAGCGCCGGGACCGTCGCGATCACCCCCGCGTCGCCGGCCACGACGGACACGCTGACGGCGGCCCCCAGTGGGTTCACCGACCCCGACAACGACACGCTCACCTACACGTACACCTGGAAGCGCAACGGCACCGCGATCATCGGCCAGACCGCGCGACGCTGAATCTCAGCCAGCTCGGCAACGGCGACAAGAACGACGTGATCACCGTCGAGGTCAAGGCAAGCGACGGAACGCTCGCGAGTGATCCCGCCACCGACTCGGTGACCGTCACCAACAGCGCCCCCACTGCTGGGACCGTCGCGATCACCCCGGCGTCGCCGGCCACGACGGACACGCTGACCGCAACCCCCAGTGGGTTCAGCGACCCGGACGGTGACACGCTCACCTACACGTACACCTGGAAGCGCAACGGCATCCCGATCAGCGGTGAGAGCAGCTCGACGCTGAACCTCGCCACCATCGGCGCCGCTGCCGGCGACAGCATCAGCGTTGACATCAAGGCCAGCGACGGAGACCGCGACAGCACCAGCGCCTCCGACTCGGTGACCGTGGAGAACAGCACCCCCGCCGCCGGGACCGTCGCGATCGCCCCGGCGTCCCCGGCCACGACGGACACGCTGACCGCAACCCCCAGTGGGTTCACCGACCCGGACGGTGACACGCTCACCTACACGTACACCTGGAAGCGCAACGGCACCGCGATCAGCGGCCAGAGCAGCTCGACGCTGAACCTCGCCACCATCGGCGCCGCCGCTGGCGACAGCATCAGCGTCGACATCAAGGCCAGCGACGGAGATCTCGACAGCACCAGCGCCTCTGACTCGGTGACCGTGGAGAACAGCGCCCCCACCGCCGGGACCGTCGTGATCGCCCCGGCGTCCCCGGCCACGACGGACACGCTGACGGCAACCCCCAGTGGGTTCAGCGACCCGGACGGTGACACGCTCACGTACACCTACACCTGGAAGCGCAACGGCACCGCGATCAGCGGCCAGACCAGCGCCACGCTGAACCTCGCGGCGAGCGGCAACGGCGACAAGAGCGACGTCATCACCGTCGACGTCAAGGCAGGCGACGGCACGCTCCAGAGTGATCCCGCCACCGACTCGGTCACCGTCACCAACAGCGCCCCCACTGCTGGGACCGTCGCGATCACCCCGGCGTCGCCGACCACCACCGACACGCTGACCGCGACCCCCAGCGGGTTCAGCGACCCCGGACGGCGACACGCTCACGTACACCTACACCTGGAAGCGCAACGGCATCGTGATCAGCGGTGAGACCAGCGCCACGCTGAATCTCGCCACCGCCGGCGCGGCGATCAACGACACGCTGTCCGTCGAGGTCCGCGCGAACGATGGCGACGCCGAGAGCGGATCGGCACAGGCCGACCGCACGGTGACGGCGGCGAACCGCCCCCCGGTCGCCGGTTCCGCGTCCCTGAGCCCGGCGGCCCCGAGGACCGATCAGACGCTGACGGCGACGCGCAGCGGCTTCACCGACCCGGACGGTGACCCGCTCACCTACCGGTACACCTGGAAGCGCGATGGCACGATCCTGACGGATGAGACGTCCCCGACGCTCGACCTGTCGAAGCCCGGCAACGGCGACAAGGGTCAGCAGCTCACTGTCGAGATCCGCGCAGACGACGGGCAGATCGAGAGCGCCCCGGCCGTTGCATCCGTGACCGTCATCAACAGCACGCCCTCGCTCACGCTCTCGGCCTTCGAGGTCAACGCGGCGTATTCCGACGCTATCGCCCCGGTGACCGTGCAGGCGAACGATCCCGACGGCGATCCGCTCACGTTCTCCAGCTCGGACCTCCCGGGCGCCGTCTCGCTCGCGACGACGAGTCCGGGACAGGCGACCATCTCGGGCAGGCTGGCGGTCCCGGCGGGAACGCAGCTCGCCACCATCGGAGTGACCGACGGCGCCGCCGACACGACCCGCAACCTGCGCTTCCTCGTGCGACAGGAGTCGGCACAGGTCCGCTACGTGGGGCCGCGCCGCGTCTCGACCGGTTCGCGCTTCGACGACGATGTGACGGTGACCCTGTCGGCCCGCGTGACGCAGGAGGACGACGGGACCCCCGGCGATCTGTCACGGGGCACCGTCGCCTTCGATCTCTACTCCTCGTCCAACAGCTCGATGCTCTGGCCCGACAGGGCATGCTGGGGAACGGTCTCTGCGAATGGCAGCGTGTCGTGCAGCGTGCGCAACCTGCCGGCTGACGTCTGGACCGTCGTCCCGCGGATGCGGCGCGGCAATCGCTACTTCAGGGCGCCGGTCGACAGCGCGAGCACCCTTCTGGTCTTCCGGCCGACGACGACGCGCAGCGCCCGTGGGGCAGGCACCGTCACCGACCCGGGCTCCCCCGCCACGCCGGCCCCGGTCGCACCGGACAACGCTGCGGGCGAGTTCGGGTTCAACGTCGTGCGCACCGGTTCGGGTACGCGAGCGACAGGCGACTGGGTCTACCTGTTCCACGGCACCGACGGCAACACGTACGTCTTCAAGCGCCAGGGCTGGACCGACGGCACCCTGACGTTCCCGAGCGCAAGCAGCACGACGTTCGCGGGACGGGCGCGCATGCTCGTCATCGACGCCGACGGATTCCCCGTGCCGGGCAGGAACCGGACAGATCTCCCGTTCCGTGCGGACGGCAGGCAGGGAGCGCGGCTCTCGCCCGCGGCAGGCGATGCGTTCGCGATCGCCGTCCAGGCACGTGACGGTTCGATCCTGCACCGCGCCGGAACACCCGGAGCACTCCTGCCCGTTCTCGACGGGGGCCTGGTCCTCGTGCCCTGACCACGGCGGGCCGGTTTCTACGGCGCACTCCGACCCCCTGACGGAGCGGGTGCGGTGTCCCGAAGGGGTCTGCCGTTCGGAACGTCCCGTCAGAGCGTGCTCTCGCGGCAGCCGCTTGCCCCGCGGCAACGGCGTGGGAGCCGGCGCGGCTCGGCGTGCCCCGCAGGCGGGCGCGCAGTGCGTTGGGGTGTCGCTCGGGCAGCTACGGTCCGTGCGTGGCCGTGAACCGCCTGACGGGCCCCCACCGTGTTCTCCGGCCGGCGCCGGGCTGATGTTCCTGGCGCTGCACGAGATGCGCCGCGCGAAGGTGCGGTTTGGCCTGTTGGTCGTCGCGGTCGGCCTGCTGGTGTTTCTGATCCTCGCGCAGCAGGCGATCCAGAACGGCCTGCTGACGTCGTTCGTCGGGGCGTTAGAGCGGCAGTCGGCGCCGGTCCTGGTGTACAGCGTCGATGGGCAGCGCACGCTGCAGGGGAGCGTCATCCCGCCGCCGCTGGAGCGGCGGGTCCGTGCGGTCGACGGGGTCGCGGGTGCCGGGCGCATCGGCCAGGGCACCTTCACGGTCCGCGCCGGCGGCAGCGCGGAGGATTCCGATGCGGCGGTCGTGGGCTATGAGCGAGCGGACCTCGGCGCACCGGACAAGTTGAGTGCCGGTCGGCTCCCGCGGGCGCCGGGCGAGGCGGTCGGGAGTGCCGCGGACTTCGCGGTCGGCGACCGCGTGCGGGTGCTGGCCGGGGGACCGGGCGGCGGCGCCGGGCCACAGCTGAGGGTCGTCGGCCTGGCGCAGGACGCCCAGCTGCAGGTGACGCCGACGCTGTTCGTCGGCTGGGAGGACTACGTGGCGGCGGTCAGGGCCGCCAACCCCGACGCGCGGACGGTGCTGCCGAGCGCGCTGGGCGTGCGCCCGGTCGACGGTCTCTCGCCGGCGGCGCTCGCGGCCCGGATCAACGATGCGAGCGACGACGCCGATGCGCTGACGCGCGAGCGCGCGGCGCAGGAGTCCCCGGGGGTTGCGCAGGTGCGTCAGTCCTTTCAGGTGATCTTCCTGCTGTACGCGCTCGTCGTGCCGCTCGTGACGGGTCTGTTCTTCCTGATCATCACCTTCCAGAAGGCCGGGTCGCTGACGTTGCTGCGGGCGATCGGTGCTCGTTCCGGGGTGCTGGTGCGCTCGCTGCTCGTGCAGGTGGTCCTGGTGATCGGGGGCGGCCTGGTGCTGGGCGTCGCGCTGTACGCCCCGCTGACGCTGATCAGGCTCGGCGACATCGTGCTGCGCTTCGACGCCGCGGCGGTCGTGTTCTGGGCGGTTCTGCTGCTCGTGCTCGGGTTGCTCAGCGCGGTCGTCGCCGCACGCCGGGTGCTCGCGATCGATCCGATCGAGGCGACGACCGGGGGTGGGGGACGGTGAGGCTCGCGCTGCGCGAGCTTGTGCGCAGGCCGGGACGCTTCGCGGTTGCGACGGCGATCCTCACGTTGATCGCGGCGCTGCTCATGTTCCTCGGTGGGCTGCTCGACGGGCTGACGGCGGGCAGCACGGGCGCCCTGCGCGCGCAGCGCGCCGACCTGATCGTGTTCTCGGCATCCGCGCAGGACTCGCTGGTCCGCAGCCGCATCGACCCGTCCGTGCGCCGGCAGGTCGAGTCGGCTCCCGGCGTGCAGCGGGTCGGTGGGCTGGGCAGCGTGCAGCTCGGCGGCCGCATCGCGGGCCGCGGCCCGCGCGATCTCGTGCCGGTCGTGCTGTTCGGCTACGAGCTGGCGCCCAAGGGGCTGCCCACCACGCCGCCCGGCCCCGGCGAGGCCTACGCGGACGACTCGCTGCGCGCGGAGGGGATCAAGCGGGGGACGGTCGTGCGGATGGGGCCCGAGCGCACGCCGATCAGGGTCGTCGGGTTCGTCAAGGACACGCAGTACTCCGGCCAGGGCACGCTCTGGGGATCGCTGGACTCCTGGCGCGCGGTGCTCAACGCCAATCGTCCCGCCGGTCGGGTGGACCCCGGCGTCACGCAGGCGCTCGTCGTCAGCGGCGGCGACGCCGGCCTCGCAGCCGCGATCGACCGGAGCACCGGAGGTGCGACCGCGAGCCTGACGATCCCCGAAGCGATCGACGCGCTGCCCGGCGTCTCACAGCAGCAGCGCGTCTTCAACCAGATCATCGCTGTCACCATCGTCATCGCGATCATCGTCGTCGCCCTGTTCTTCGCGCTCATCACGATCGAACGGACCGCGCTGTACGGCGTGCTCAAGGCGATCGGCGCCAGCTCGGGCACCCTGTTCGCGGGAGTGCTGGTGCAGGCGTTCGCCGTCACGCTCGTCGCCAGCCTGATCGGCGCGCTCGCCGCACTCGCGCTCGACGCCGTGATCCCCGCCGGCGGCATCCCGTTCGTCGCGACACTCGCCCGCATCGTGAGCAGCGTGGCCTTCCTGCTGCTGGCTGCCACCGTCGGCTGTGCGTTCTCACTGCGGCGTGTCCTGCGGATCGACCCGGCGACCGCGATCGGCGGCGCCCAGTGACCCCTCCCGACCCAGACACCACGGAGCACCCGATGACCGACCCGACAAGCCCGCCGGGGCTGCAGATGGTGAGCGTTCGCAAGACCTACCCGGCCGGTGACGGCGAGGTCATCGCACTCGACGACGCCGACCTCACCGTCGAGGCCGACGAGATCGTCGCACTCGTCGGGCCATCGGGGTCCGGCAAGACCACGCTCTGCTCGATCGCCGGCGGCATTCTCGCCCCCACCAACGGGAAGGTCGTGGTTGGCGGCCGGGACATCACCGGCTACTCACCCAAACAGCTCACCGACTTTCGCCGCGAGATGGTCGGGTTCGTCTTCCAGACCGTGAACCTGATCCCCTTCCTCACCGCCCGCGAGAACCTGCTCATCGTCGACGAGATCGGCCCCCGAACCGGGCGCCCCGCACGCGAGCGCGCCGACCAGTTGCTCGAGGAGCTCGGACTGACCGACCGCGCCGGCAACCTGCCCGCGCAGCTGTCCGGAGGTCAGAAACAGCGCGTCGCGATCGGCCGCGCACTGATGAACGACCCCGCGCTCGTGCTCTTCGACGAACCGACCTCCGCCCTGGACACCAAGCTCGGCGACCAGGTCGTCAGGCTGATCCGCGACGAGATGAAGAGCCGCGGCACGGCCGCGATCATCGTCACCCACGACGACCGCATCACGCACTACGCCGACCGGACCGTCCACATCGTCGACGGCAGGATCACCGCGCCGGCTTGATCGTCGCGTCGCGCCGCCCTTCATCAGACACGCAGCGCACGTGAGGGGGCGTCACCATCCCGCCCGTGGCCGGCAAGGACACCAACATCGGCGCCAAGCGCGCACGGGAATGCCGTGAAGCGCTCGGCATCGACCCCGACGCACCGCTCGATTGCATCCTGGCCGCGGTCGAGACCTTCAAGACCCTCAGGGCCAGGACACCGATTCGCGAGAGGTCCAGGAGGCGATCGGGCTCTAAGCCGGACACCCACCGCCAAGCGAGAGACTTCACAGCATGACCCTGCTCTGGTTCTTCATCTGGCTCGTCGCGAACCTGATCGGCGGCGACGAGCCGCTGCTGTTCGATCCGGTGAACGCGTGGACCGCGACGCTGATCCTCGCGATCGCCGTGGACCTCGGGGCGGCCCACGCCTCGCGTCGCTGACGGCCGCCTACGCCTCCGGCCCGCCGACGAACAGCAGGTCGAGCTCGTCGAGCGGCCCGCTCTCTGGGGCGGGCGCGAGCGCCGCGCGGCTGAGCGCATCCACGCCCTGTGCCAACCACTCGTCCGCTTCGCCTTCGGCTCTGAAGAACGTCTGGCCCGAACTCATCGCCGGTTGGAGTGTCAGCTCGTCGCGGTCACCGAGCACGGCTTCAGCGACGCCGAGGTGATGACGAGGCTCGTCGCGGCGGTCCGTGCAGGCGTCCGAGACGTCCTCACGCCGGTCCGCGGGCCGAACCCGCGACGCGACCTCGCCCTGCGACTGTCGCTCGCCGACGCCCAGGGCCGGCTCGAGGCGGTCCTGGCGGCGGCGCTCGTGCTCGAGGACGAGCGGCTGCTCCGCGAGCACGGCGATGAGTCGCCCCGCGGTGCGTGAGCGTCGGATAGGGTCGACACCATGTCAACTCCCGAGCAGGTCGCCGTTGAGCGGTTGCAGGTCGCCGATCAGGAACTGTGGACCGAGGGTCCCCCGCACGAGGTGTTCCGCACGCTGCGACGTGAGTGCCCGGTGCACTGGAGCGCGGGGATCGCGCAGGCGCCTGAGGAAGCGGGCTTCTGGTCGGTGACGAAGGCCGACGACGTCTTCACCGTCAGCCGGGACTGGGAGACGTACTCGTCCGCCTCGAACTTCCTGCTGATGGACCATGCGGTGCCGCTGGATCTGCTCAAGCAGATGTTCATCGGGATGGATCCGCCCAAGCACGACCGGATCAAGGCGCTGTTCCAGCGCGCGTTCACCCCGAAGGCGATCGAGCAGCACGAGCCGCGGATCAAGGAGATCACGACCGGCGTGCTCGACGGGCTCGCGGGACGTGAGACGTGCGACCTCGTCACCGAGATCGCGCAGCCGGTCGTGGCGCGCGTGATCGGGAGCTTCATGGGCCTGGACCCCGCCGATGACAAGCCGTGGGCCGAGGCGATCAACACGCTCATGGGCTTCGGAGATCCCGAGCTCAACCCGAAGGGGCTCGAGCAGATCGCCACGGAGGATCTGCCGGCGATGTACGAGAAGTGCATGCACCTCGTCGCCGACCGGCGCGCGAACCCCGGCGAGGACATGCTCAGCGTGCTCGTGTTCGCCGAGATCGACGGAGACAAGCTCACCGACGAGGAGATCTTCTCCGGCTTCGTGCTGCTGATGGCCGCCGGCAACGACTCCACGAAGGCGACGTACACGAGCACGATGCGCGCGCTGATGGAGAACCCCGACCAGCGGCAGCTGCTGATCGACGACGCGTCGCTCGTGCCCGGCGCCGTCGAGGAGGCGCTGCGCATGTTCCCGGCGTTCGCCCATTTCCGCCGCACCGCGACGAAGGACACCGAGCTCGGCGGCTGCCCGATCAAGAAGGGCGACAAGGTCGCCATGTGGTACCCCTCATCGAACCGCGACGAGGACCGCTACGAGGACCCCGATCGCTTCGACGTCCTGCGCAACCCCGAGCACCAGGCGTTCGGCGCCGGCGGCCGGCACTTCTGCCTGGGTACAGCGCTCGCGCGCCTCGAGCTGAAGATCCTCGTCGAGGAGACGGTCAGGCGCTTCCCCGACATGGCCGAGTCCGGCGAGCCGACCTGGGTGCTCTCGCAGTTCTCCAGCCAGCTCAAGAGCCTGCCGGTCCGCCTGCGCAGCTCGCAGGCCTGAGTCCAGCTCAGGTCAGCACGACCGTCAGCCAGATCCCCGCGACGAGCAGCACCGCCGTGAGCTCGATGAGGATCGAGAGCCCGAGGGCCTTCAGCGCGTGCTTCGTCGACTCCCATGCGTGGTGGTGCGGGCCCAGGCGCCGGCGCTCGGCGACGTAGACGCCGGCGGGGAAGCCGAGGAAGAGCCCGACGACGGGGATGAGGAAGAAGCCGACGATCCCCACGACGACGCCCGCGATGATGGTGCTGTTCGGCACGCCGGCGTCGCGCATGCGCCGCCCGGGGACGAGGTACTTCACGATCTGCGCGGCGCCGATCAGGACGATGGCGACGGCGAGCACCGTCCAGCCCGTCGCCGAGGACACGACGAGCGCCCACACGAGGATCGCCCCGACCACGAGCAGCGAGCCGGGGAGGACGGGCACGATGATGCCGACGATCCCGGCGAGGATCGCGAGGCCGATGAGGACGAGACCCGGGTCGGACACGAGGTGAAGGATGCACGCTCGGGCGCCCGGAAGGGACCGGGCCGCGCACACGTGTACGCCGACGTCTGGGCCACACTGCTCGCCCTCCGGTAGGGCGGGCGCTACGTCTGACCGGCCCGGTGACCGGTCAGCGCTTCACCCGGAACGTCAGCACGACCAGTCGCGAGCGGTTCCCCGCCGCATCACGCACCACGCATCTCGAGCCGGTAGCGGCCCTTCGCGAGCGACCTGCGCTTGAGGGCCTTCAGCAGCGCGACGCGGTTGGTCCCTGCGGCGCCGGCGACGGTCGCGGTCGCGACCGTCACGCGCCGCGTGCACGGGCGGCCCTTGCCCCGCGCGACGCAGCGGCCGCGGACGCGCTTGCCGCTGACCAGGCGCTGGAGGCGCAGCGCGAGCGTCCCGGGCTCGGAGAGCGTCAGGCGCACCGTCGCCGCCCGCCCGCCGGCGGCCGCGCCCGCGCTGACCGACGAGCGGCTGACCGTCGGCGCGGTCGTGTCCGGACGGACGTCGATCGAGCGCTGGAGCGTCGCCTTGCACCCGCCGGAGTCCGTCACCGTGACGGCGGCGCTGAACGGGCCGGGGGCCGTCGGCGTCAGGGTCCCCGTGGCGCCGGAGCCTGCGCCGCCGAACGGCAGCGTCCAGGCGTAGGCCAGCGACGCGGCGCTCTGCTCGGCGTCGCTGGCGGTCGCCGTCAGCCCGAGCACCTGGCCGGCCGTCCCCGGCCCGCCGCCGATCGCGCTCAGGACGGGCGGCGTGTTCGCCCCGTCGGTCGACTCGTAGGCGCCCTGGTCGCGGCGGGGCGCGCAGTCGCGGTCGCCGTCGGTGATGCGCGGCTGGCCGGCGGCGTCGGTCGCGGTCTCGTCGACGGCGAGCGCCGCAAGCGAGCCGCGGTCGCGCGCCGGCGAGCCGGGCTTCAGCCGCCAGTCGCCGCCGGCGGCCCCGGCGAACAGCGCGGCCGGCGGGGTGGTCGTATTGCCCTTCGCGTTGCCGCCGGCGCTCGGGCAGTCGGGGAGTCCGCCGGCCGTCTCGATGTCGCCCACGTTGCTCGCGGTGCACGTGAGCCCGGACCCGGTCATCGGCTCGAGCACGATCGAGGACTCCAGCGTCACCGGCTGGGCACTCACCGCGAGGCCGTAGCCGCTCTCGTCCTCACCGTCGAAGACCAGCGGGTCGGCGACACCGGGGCCGCCGGTGTCGATCGTCACGTGCCGCAGGGTGGCGGGAGCGAAGAGGAGGAGCCCGGCCTGCCCACCGGTGAGGATGACCGAGTCCATCACGAGCCCGTCCGCGTCGATCGTCGCGATCCGATACGCCGCCGCCGAGACGCTCAGGCGCGAGCGCTCGACGCGCATCCCCGGCATGCCCCCTCGGATGTCGAACGCCTCGCCGCCGTCGCCGACGATGGCGATGTCGGCGTCACTGACGCGCAGGCCCGGCGCGTCCTGCCCGTACACGGCGCCCGCGCCGGCCGTCCGGATCGTGACGCGGCGCAGGGCGATGCCCGGTGCTCGAGCGTCGATCGCGCTGTCGCCGCGGAAGTCGCCGAGCGAGTCGATCGTCACGTCATCGACCGTCGAGCCGGTGCCGTTCAGGCCGAGCGTCGCGCCGCGCAGGACGTCGACCGGGCCCTGACCGAGGTCGATCTGCTCCAGACTGCCCGTATTGACCAAGCGCAGCCGGCGCAGCGTGAGGTTCTCCGCCGCGTCCGTCGTGGCGATCGTCTGCCCCTGCGGGCCGCCGTAGGTGATGACCGAGCCGACCGCCGGATCGGCGGACTGGCCGGCACCCTCGATCGTCAGGTTCGCGTCCTGCGCGTCGCTGAGCTCCACGCGCGAGTACGTGCCGGGTGCGAGGACGATCGTGTCCGCCTCGCCGTTCAGCCGCGCCGCGGCGACGGCGGCGGGGAGGTCCTGACACACCACCGCGGCTGTGCACTGGACCGGCGGCGGCGCGTCGTCGTCGACGTTGAACGTCGCGGCCTGTGCGGCGGCGGGGAGCGCGAGGCCGGCGGTCAGGCAGGTGGCGATGAGGACGTGGCGCATGCCGCGAGATTATGGGGCACCACGACGGGCCGCTCGGGACGACGACGATGACGAGATCCCGTTCTGATGCAGATCGCCTGACAGCTCGCCGGCATTCTGGGATGGTCTGCACTCCGGAGACACCCAATCCGAAGGAGACGCGTTCATGGCCGACAGCGTGTACAGGGTCACCGAAGTGATCGGAGTGAGCAGCGAGTCGTGGGAGGCCGCCGCCAGGAGCGCGGTCGAGACCGCGGCGAAGTCGGTTCGAGACCTGCGCGTGGCGGAGGTCGTGCGTGAGGACGTGACCATCGAGGACGGGACGATCAGCGCCTTCCGTGTGCGCCTGAACATCTCGTTCAAGTACGACGGCGGCGACTGACGCTCTGACGCAGCGGTCGCTCATGCCCCCAGCGAAGAAGTCCTCCGCCCGGGCCGCACGTCGCACGTCGGCGCGCGGCCTGGTCGTGGCCGTGACCGGGCCGACGGGCGAGATCGGGCGGTCGTTCGTCTCGCTGCTGGATCGCAGCCCGCAGGTCGCCTCGATCCGCGGCATGGCCCGCTCCCCGTTCGACACCGTCGCTCACGGCTGGACGAAGGTCGACTACCACCAGGGCGACATCCTCGACCGCGCGGCGGTGGAGCACCTCGTCGCGGGCGCGGACGTCGTCGTGCACCTGGCGTTCATCGTCCTGGGGGCCGGCGAGTCCAGCCGTGACATCAACCTCGAGGGGTCGCGCAACGTGTTCGAGGCCGCCGCGGCCGCGAAGGCGCGGCGGCTGGTCTACACCTCGTCCGTCGCCGCGTACGGGTTCTCCGACGAGCTGCCCGAGCTGCTCACCGAGGACACCCCGGCGCTCGGGTTCGAGCGTCACCCCTACTCCGCACAGAAGGCCGAGGTCGAGCGCGAGCTGCATGACGCGCTGGCCGGGTCGTCCACCGCGGCCTATGTCTTTCGCCCGTGCATCGTCGCCGGGCCGGACGCTCCCGTGCTCGTCAACGCGATCCCGTTCATCCATCTCGGGGAGCGCCTGCCGGGTGCGGTGCGCGAGCTGTTCGACCAGGTGAGCGTGCTGAAGCCGGTGCTCCCGGACCCGGGCACGCCGTTCCAGCTCGTCCATCACGACGATGTCGCCGCCGCCCTCTGCGCCGGCGTTCTCGGCACCGGCACGCCCGGCGTCTACAACCTCGCCGGGGAGGGGACGTTCACGTTCGCCGACCTCGCGCACGAGCTCGGCTGGTACAGCATCCCGGTGCCCGACCTGACGGTCGACGCGACCGCCGAGATCGTCGCCCGCCTGCCGTTCCTCCCCGACGAGGCGACGTGGATCCAGGCGCTGCGCCACCCGGTGCTCATGGACACTTCGCGCGCGCGCGAAGTGCTGCGCTGGCGCCCGCGGCACGACACCCTCCAGACGCTGCACGAGACCGTCACCGCGTGGCGCGCGGATCTCGACGCGACGGACCTCGCCGGCAGCTCGAGGCCCTGACGTTCTCGCACGGGTTCACTCCCCGGCCGGCCTGGCTCCCACCTGCACGGACGTGCCGTCGGCGCTGAACAGGCCCTCGACCGAGAAGTACCGCTCGCCGGTGTCGTAACAGAACGTGAGCACCGTGCTCCCGTCGGGGATCTCCGGCAGCTTCTGCGCGACGGCGGCCAGCGAGGCGCCGGACGAGGGACCGACGAAGATGCCCTCCTCGCGCGCCGAACGAACGGCGTACGCGTAGGCGTCCTCCTCGGAGACCTGGATCACGCCGTCCAGGGTCGCGACGTGCAGGTTCGCGGGCACGAAGCCCGCGCCGATCCCCTGCAGGCGATGCGGGCTGGGATCGCCGCCGCTGATGACCGGCGACTTCGCGGGCTCCACCGCGAACGTCTGCAGCGCCGGGAAGTGCTCCTTGAGGACCTCGCTCACGCCGGTGATGTGCCCGCCGGTGCCGACGCCGGTGATGAGGTAGTCGATGCCTTCCGGGAAGTCGGACAGGATCTCCTGCGCGGTGGTCTCACGGTGGATCGCGATGTTCGCCGGGTTCTCGAACTGCTGCGGGATCCACGCGCCGGGGATCTGCTCCGCCAGCTCGTTCGCCCGCGCGATCGCCGCCGTCATCCCGCCCTCGCGGGGCGTGAGCTCGACCTGGGCGCCGTAGGTCGCCATCAGGCGCCGGCGCTCGAGCGACATCGACTCCGGCATGACGAGGATCAGCTTGTAGCCGCGAACCGCGGCCGCGATCGCCAGGCCGACGCCCGTGTTGCCGGAGGTCGGCTCGATGATCGTGCTGTCGGGCCCCAGGACGCCGCGACGCTCGGCGTCCTCGACCATCGCGAGGCCGATGCGGTCCTTGATCGAGCCGCCCGGGTTCGCGCGCTCGGCCTTCATCCACACGTCGACCTGCCGGCCTGCGTACAGACGGTTGATCCGAATGTGGGGGGTGCCCCCGATGGTCTCCAGAATGCTCGCGGCCTTCACGGTGTCTCCGATCTCACTGCCTAGATGTTGAAGTCGAGGACGTCATCCGCGGGTGTCCCGTCCCGGCGCTCCACGCGTGCGGTGGGGGTGACGACCGAGTGGGCCGCGACGCTCTCCGTCAGCCACACGTTGCCGCCGATCCGACTCCCGTCCCCGATCACGGTGTCGCCGCCGAGGATCGTGGCGTTCGCGTAGATGACGACGTCGTCCCCGATCGTCGGGTGGCGCTTGGTGCGCGCCATCCGCTTCTCGACGCTGAGGGCGCCGAGGGTCACGCCCTGGTAGAGCTTCACGCGCGCGCCGAGGACGGCCGTCTCGCCGATGACGATGCCCGTGCCGTGGTCGATCGCGAAGGACGCCCCGATGCTCGCGCCGGGGTGGATGTCGATCCCGGTGTCGCGATGGGCGATCTCCGTCAGGACGCGGGGCACGAGCGGCACGCCGGACCCGTAGAGCTCGTGCGCGATGCGGTACACCGCGGTGGCGAAGAACCCGGGGTAGGCGAGGATCACCTCGTCGACGGACTGTGCGGCGGGATCGCCGTCGAAGATCGCTTCGGCGTCGAGCAGCAGCGCCGCGCGAATCGCCGGCAGCTCGGCGAGCAGGTGGTCGGCGACCGAGTCGGGGTCGGTGCAGTGGGCGGCAGGGAGACGCAGCGTGTCGACGAGCAGCCCGCGCAGCGCGACGAGCTCCTCCGAGACGTCGCCCGTGCTGCGCCCCACCTCAGCCGCGAAGTGCGGGAACAGCAGCTCGAGCACGCGATGCACCAGGGACTCGGCGAGCTGGTGCAGCCGCGGCGGCAGCGCGTAGTCCTGCCGCTCGCGGGCGAGCAGGTCCGAGAACGAGCCGGCTGCGTTGCGCTCGCGGGCGAAGGCCATCACGGGGAGCGTACCCCGGCGTCGCGGTCCTGCGGGCGAGCACGGATGCGCGGGACTCCGCGAGCGACGAGGCTCAGGGGACCGCCGGAGGAGACGACCATGGATCGCCTGAGCCCGCTGGACACCTCGTTCCTGCACGTCGAAGACGACGTCAGCCACATGCACCTGGGCCTGATCGGCGTGTTCGAGGGTCCCCCGCCGCCGCACGACGAGCTCCTGGCCGAGCTCGAGCCGAAGCTGCACAGCGCCCCCCGCTACCACCAGCGCGTGCGCTTCGTGCCGCTGGAGGCCGGGCGCCCCGTCTGGCACGACGATCCGCACTTCGCACTCGGCTACCACGTGCGCCGCACCGCCCTGCCCGCGCCCGGCGGGCACGCCGAGCTGCGCGCGCTCATCGGGCGCGTGATGTCGCAGCAGCTGGACCGCGCCCGGCCGCTGTGGGAGCTGTGGGTCGTCGAGGGGCTGACCGGCGGGCGCTGGGTCCTCATCGCCAAGCTGCATCACGCGATGGTGGACGGGATCTCCGGCTCGTCGCTGCTCGGCGTCCTGCTCGACGAGGAGCGCGACCCACCGGCGCCCGAGCCGGTGACCTGGGAGCCGCGTCCGGAACCCGGCGCCGTGAGCCTCGTGAGCGCCGCGCTCGCCGACCGCGTCCGCCGGCCGTGGGGCGACATGCGGGCCGTCGTGACGGCGTTCGGCGCCCCCCGCCTGCTCGCCGGGCAGGCCGCCGCGACCGCGCGCGGGCTCGCCGCGTTCAGCGGCCTCGCGCGGGCCCCGGCACCGTCGGCGCTCAACGGCCCGCTCGGTCCGCACCGCAGCTGGTGCTGGGCCCGCGCCGACGTCAAGGACGTTCGCCGCATCCGCCGCGCGCACGGCGAGAAGCTCAGCTTCAACGACGTCGTCCTCGCGGCGATCACCGGCGGCCTGCGGACGCTGCTCGCCGAGGCGGGCGAGCCGGTGGACCGCACGGTGCGAACGCTCGTGCCGGTCTCCGTGCGCACCCGCGACGCATCGGGCGTCCCGGACAACCGCGTCTCGGCGATGTTCGCCGACCTGCCGCTCGGGATCGAGGATCCCGTCGCCCGGCTGCGGGCGGTGAGCGCGCACATGCGCATGCTCAAGGCCTCGCACGAGGCCGACGCCGGCCAGGTCCTGACGTCGATGGGCGTGTTCGCCCCCGAGCTGGCGCTCGGGCTGGGCGTGCGGATCGCCACGCGGCTGCCCCAGCGCAACGTCAACACCGTCACCACGAACGTCCCGGGCCCGCAGCACCCGTTGTACCTCGGCGGCCGGAAGATGCTCGAGGCCTACCCGTACGTCCCGCTCGCCGGTCACGTGCGGATGGGCGTCGCGATCTACTCCTACGACGGAGCGGTCGGGTTCGGCGTCACCGGCGACGCTGACGCGCCGCTCGACGCGCGTGTCCTGTGCCGCGGGATCGAGTCGGCGATGCGGGAGCTGGTGGCGACGAGCGGTGGTCGGACGGCGGCGGCGTCGCCGGCAGCGGCGGGTCGTGGCTGATGGCGCGTAGGATCCGCGCATGCGAGGACGGTCTCCAAGGGGTTTCAGGCCACGTCTGACGTACTCGGGGGTGATGTCGACGGTCGCCGTCTTCATCGCCCTCGGCGGTACGTCGTTCGCGGCGGTCCAGTTGCGCAAGAACCAGGTTCGCGCGTCGAACGTCGCGTCCGGACAGATCCAGGCCAGGCATCACGCGGTCGGCGGCGTCACGTCGACGGCGATCCGCGACGGATCCATCCGCCGCGCGGACCTGGCGGCGGAGATCACCGGCGGAGCGGGCGCGCAGGGCCAGGCGGGGCTGGCGGGGCTTCAGGGACCGGCGGGACCGCCCGGTCCGGTCGGCGCGCCGGGTGCTCCGGGAGCGCCCGGAGCCGCCGGCGCTGCGGGAGCCGCGCTCGTCGTGGACCAGGCGATCGGCACCACCGCGCTGGGCACCGGCGGGACCGGCACGATCATGACGGTCACCTGGACGCAGCCGCCCGGTGTCCTCGACGAGCTCTCGGGCGTCATGAACATCAGCTGGCCCGGAGGCTGCACGTACGACCAGAGCAGCGCCATCGACCTCAAGATCGTCCGCGAGGACAACGTCGTCATCTCGGCCGACGCCCCCACGACCGCGCGCAACGGAAACGCAGCGCTGGACGCCAACCCCGGGCTTCGGCTCACGCCGCCGTACCTCACGAGCGGGGCGACGAGGACCGACTGGATCGCGCTGCCGATCGAGCTGTTCCAGTTCCGGCCGACCGCCTCGACCACCGCGCGGTCGATCACGATCCGCGCGAAGTACATCGACTGTGCCGGGAGCGGCACCTCCACGGTTCCGGCGGGCGCCCCGTCGGTCTCGGTGCGCGCCTTCGTGAAGCGCTACGCGACGTAGTCGCGGGCAGAGCAGCAGCCGGGTGCGTAGGGTGCGAGAGATGAGCAGCCCCGGAACGACGTTTGCGATCGTCGCGGCATACCGTGACCTGGATGCTGCGCGCGAGGACTTCGCGGCCGTCGAGGATCTCGCGACGGCACACGAGGTGCATCTCGACGACGCTGCGCTGGTCCAGCACAAGGGCGACGGTCAGATCGAGGTGGTGCGACACGACGCGCGCGCTCTCTCGCGTGGCGCGGAGGGCGGGATCATCGTCGGCGCGCTCGTCGGGCTGCTGTTCCCGCCGGCGCTCATCGGGATGCTGGTCGGCGCCACGGCCGCGGGTGTCATCGGAGCGGCCGCCGCGAACCTGTGGCACGGGCTGTCGCGACCGGAGCTGGCAGCGCTCGGCGCCGCGATCGAAGAGGGCGAGGCGGCGATCGTCGCGATCGGCTCGGAGGCGTTCGCCGGCGAGGTCGAACAGGCGGTCGCGAACGCCACGCGGATCGTCCGTCAGAGCGTGGACGTCGACCGCGGCAAGCTGCGCGAGGCTGCGGTCGGCCCGGACTGAGCTGCCCTGGCGGACGACCAAACCGGTCGCGCTGCACGCCCGGGCTGAGCCTGCGGCCGATCCCGGATGCCCGCCATGGTGAGGGCGTGTTCAATCCCGCGTATGAGCGTCAAGAAGACCCCGGCCACTGTGCAGGTCGGTGATTGGCTTGAAGCGCGCGGGATCCACGGCGAACCGGCTCGCGTCGCTGAGATCCTGGAGATCCTCGGCGAGCCCGGGCGCGAGCACTACCGGGTGCGCTGGGACGAACAACACGAATCGATCGTGTACCCCGCCGACGGCATCACCATCCGCAAGAAGCATCGCTGACGACGACCCGAACGCCGACGAGTACGGGCGCAGACGATCCTGCCCGGCCGTTGGAGCGCGCTCCTGCTGTTTGTGGGCAGCGCGGTCGCGGGACCCCGTTCTAGGCTCGAGCGGTGCGCTTGGCTGCCGTCTTCTTGGCCGTCGGCTTCTTGGCTGCGGGCTTCTTGGCTGCGGGCTTCTTCTTCGCCGCGGGCTTCTTTGCGGCGGGCTTCGTGGTGACGGCCTGGCGTAGGTCCTTGCGTACGGCGCGATCGAGCTTCCCGGCGTCGCGGCGCAGGTCGCGGACGAGGCGCTCGACGTCACGAGCGAGCGTCGCGCGCAGCGGCGAGCGCCCCAGATCGCTGCGAACGGCCTTTACTGCTGTCTGGGCCCGCGCGACCGCATCGGTGAGCGAGTCGAGTGCCTTCGTCACGTCAGCACTGTGAACGGGGGTGCGGCTGCGCGCTGAGGTCTTCTTGGAAGCGGCCATCTGATTGTCCTCCTGATCGTGTTCGGACCCAACGGGCACCACACTCGCGCACCGCAGCAGCGGGAAGCATCCGTACTCGGTACCGACCCACCCCGATACGAGCAGCACCCGCTGCAGCAGCAGGCGCCCATGCGCCTGCCGGCCACGCGAAGCAGGAGTCGGGGCACGGGCTCGCGATCCGTCAAGGCGAACTGTCCGTCGTTCGCGATCCCGATGGGACAGCCGGAGGGCCGATGCCAGACGCAGATGCTTTGACGTGCGTCGCCGCCTGACGCCCGCCGGCGCGAGCCGCTGAGCGCCCGCGGACCGCGGGAACTACGCACACGAAGACCAGGGGTTGGCGCGATGGTCGCGCGCCCCGCGTCTGCGACCGTAGGCGGAGATGAAGTCGGACGCCGTGACACCGCTGGGCCGCCTACTCGACCTGACCGGCCAGGTCGCGGTCGTCACGGGCGCGGCGAAGGGCATCGGACTGGCGATCTCGCAGCGTCTGCACGAGGCCGGCGCGGACCTGGTGCTGGTGGACGCCGACCCGGACGTCGCGTCCGCGGCCGCCGCCTTCGAGCGTGCGCGCCCGGGCAGCGCGCTCGACGCAGCCACCGACGTGAGCGACGAGGACGCCGTCGAGGCGATGGTGTCCGCGGCGGTCGGGCGCTTCGGGCACATCGACGTCCTCGTCAACAACGCCGGAATCTTCCCGATGGGGACGGTCCTGGACCTCGACACCGCGCTGATGCGCCGCGTCCTGGACGTGAACCTCGTCGGCCTGATCCTCTGCACGCGCGCCGTCGCCAGGCGGATGGTCGAGCGAGGCGAGGGCGGGCGCATCGTCAACATCACATCCATCGACGCGGTGCACCCCTCGTCCGTGGGCCTGGCCGTCTACGACGCGTCCAAGCACGGCGCGTGGGGATTCACGAAGAACGTCGCACTCGAACTCGCGCCACACCGCATCTGGGTGAACGCGATCGCGCCCGGGGGCATCCGGACGCCCGGGGTCGGGGACGTCGACCCGGCGACACTCGAGGCGTTCGAGCAGCTCATTCCCATGCATCGCATGGGCGAGCCGGACGACATCGCGCGCGCAGCGGTGTTCCTGGCGTCGGACCTTGCGAGCTACATGACGGGGTCGCAGCTCATCGTCGATGGCGGGAGGCTGCTCGGCTGACGCCGACGGCTCCCGAGCCAGCCCATGTCGCCGACGCCGAACATCACGACGGACCCGTTCGGAAACCACCCCGACGCACTCGACCCGCGCGAGGTCGCCGAGCGGGCGCTTCAGGGGCATCTCCAGCTCGTCGACCTGCTCGAGCCGCACGAGAGGCCCGCACCGACCGTCGAGGGCGCGCGCAACGTGCCGCTCAGCGCGCTCGCCAACGACGCGATGACCCTCGATCACGAGCGGCCCATCGCCTTTCTGTCCGGACGCGGGCGCACGGCGGCTCTGGCGGCGCACGCGTGCCGGGACGTCGGCATGATCGCGCACCCCGTCGCCGGCGGCGTCGTCGCGTGGATCGAGGCCGGCCTCCCGATCCGCCGTCCGTCGAGCTGATGGCACGGCATCTCCACAGCGTCGAGAGCGAGCGCGACCTGCTCACCGCGGCCGCCGCGCTGCGCGCCGAGGCGCACCCGATCACGGGGGCTCCGGGCGACCACGACGCGCTGCTGGATCGCATCGCCGACGCGCGTGTCGTGCTGCTGGGCGAAGCCTCGCACGGCACCCACGAGTTCTACGCCGAGCGCGCACGGATCACGCAGCGACTCGTGGAGGAGCGCGGCTTCACGGCCGTCGCGATCGAGGGCGACTGGCCCGACGCGCAGCGCGTCAACCGCTATGTCCGGGGCGGCGGGAACGACAGCGATGCGGAAGAGGCGCTGCGCGGATTCCGCCGCTTTCCCACATGGATGTGGCGCAACGCCGAGGTCCTGGATCTCGTCGGCCGGCTGCGGGCGCACAACGATCGGGCACCGCAGGACAGCCACCGCGTCGGCTTCTACGGCCTGGACCTCTACAGCCTCTACACATCGATCGAGGCGGTCCTCGCCTACCTCGACCGCGTGGATCCGCAGGCCGCCGCGAGGGCGCGTGAGCGGTACGCGTGCTTCGCCCCCCACGGCGGGGAGAGCCAGGCGTACGGGCGTGCCGTCACCCTCGGTGTCAGCGAGCCCTGCCGCAGGGAGGCGATCGCACAACTCGTCGAGCTGCGCCGCTGTGCGGCCGACTACCTGCGGAACGACGGCTTCAGCGCCGAGGACGAGCAACTCATCGCCGAGGAGAACGCGCGCGCCGTCGCGGACGCCGAGGAGTACTACCGCTCGATGTTCGGCGATCCCGGCGCCTCCTGGAACCTGCGCGATCGCCACATGGCCGACACGCTCGATCACCTCCTCGCGCATCTGGACCGCCACGTCGGCACGGGCCGCGTCGTCGTCTGGGCCCACAACTCGCACGTCGGCGACTCCCGAGCGACCGAGATGGGCGAGCGCGGCGACCTGACGCTCGGCCGTCTCGCGCGCGAGCGTCACGGCCGCGACGCGGTCCTCGTCGGCTTCACGACCTACGACGGGACGGTCACGGCCGCGACGACCTGGGGCGACGCGGCACTGCGGCGGACGGTTCGACCGGGCCTGCCGGGCAGCCTCGAGGCGCTGCTGCACGAGGTGCCGCTGCCACGGTTCTCGATTGTCCCGCGACCCGGAGGGGACGCCTGGCAGGCGCTCGACCGCGCGCGCATCGCCCGGGCGATCGGCGTCATCTACCGGCCCGAGACCGAACGCCAGAGCCACTACCTCGGATCGCGCGCTGCGGCGCAGTACGACGCCCTGATCCACATCGACCGCACGCGCGCCGTCGAGCCCCTCGAGCGCGAAGCCGCCTGGCTCGACGGAGAGCCTCCCGCGACCTACCCGACCGCGCTGTGAGCGACCCGGCGGCCGGCTCCCGCACGTTCCGTGACCGGAGGGACGCCGGCCTCGTGCTGGCGGATCTCCTGCGCCCGCTGAAGGCGCTCGACCCGGTCGTGCTCGCCCTGCCGCGCGGTGGTGTGCCGGTCGCCTTCGAGATCGCGCGCGCACTGGACGCGCCGCTCGACGTCCTCGTCGTCCGCAAGGTCGGCGCGCCGACCAACCCCGAACTCGGGCTCGGAGCGGTCGCCGAAGGCGGGATCCCGGTGCTCTCGTGCCATAGCCCGCTCCTGCGTTGAACGGGAAGCGGGAGCAGCACCGGCGGGTCCCCCCGTATCTCAGGTCCAGCGGTTCCGGGTACCCGGCCTCTTCCTACCTCGAGTCGTGGCGTTTCAGGCCATCGGGGAGGTGGACGGCGTCCAAGAGGGCGGGGACCTGGGCGTCCCAGTGCAGCTCGTCGCGAAGTCGGAGCCGGAACGCGTCGGTGGCGGCGATCTCGCCGTGCACGACGCTGGCTCCCCAGCGGGGCGCCGGGGTCTGTGAGAGCCAGGCGACGAGTTCGTCGCCGTCGGCGTGGGCGGACAGGCTGTCGATCTGCAGGACCTCGGCACGGATCGGGATGTACTGCCCCCAGATCTTGATACGGGTGGCCCCGTTGACCATGACGTAGCCGCGGGTGCCCTCGGCTTGGTAGCCGGTGAACAGCACGGTGTTGCGCTGGTCCGGAAGGAGTTGCTCGAGGTGGTGGAGGACTCGTCCACCAGTCGCCATGCCGCTGGCGGCCAGGACGATCATCGGCCCGTGCAGCGTGTTGAGCTCCTTTGATTCCTCGACGGTGCGCACGAACTTGACGCCGTCGCGCATCTGGCGGCACTGCTCTTCAGAGAGCTTGTGTTCGTCGCGCAGCTCGAGGAACAGGTCGGTGGCCTCGACCGCCATGGGACTGTTGAGGTACATCGGGACGTCGGGGATGCGGCCCGCCAGCTTCAGGTCGGTCAGCAGGTGCAGGACCGCCTGGGCGCGCCCGACGGCAAACACCGGCAGCAGCAGGACGCCGCCCCTCTGCATGGTGCGGTTGACGGCGGCCTCAAGCTCGTCGGACGGATCAGCGTCGCCATGCGATCGGTTCGCGTAGGTTGACTCCGTGACGACGTGGTCGGCGGCCGGCAATGGCTCGGGCGGCCGCATGATCGGGTCGTCGGGGCGTCCCACGTCGCCGGTGAAGCTGACCGATGCCCGGCCGTCGTCGAGGCGAACCGACGCCGAGCCGAGGATGTGCCCGTTTGGCGTGAACAGCGCGTCGATGCCCGGCGCCGGCGTGAACGCGGCACCTGCCGGCGTGGGGTGCAGGTGCTTCAGGCACTGCTCGGCGTCGTAGGTGGTGTACAGCGGCAACGCCGGCTTGTGACGGCTCGACCTGCGCTTGTTGGCGATGCGTGCCCCCTCCTCGTGAAGATGAGCCGAGTCCAGCAGCAGCACGCGGGCGAGCGCGGCGGTGCCCGGTGTGCACCAGATGTCGCCGGCGAAGCCATCGCGGACCAGCGCCGGGAGGTACCCAGAGTGGTCGATGTGAGCGTGGGTGAGCACCACCGCGTCGATCGAGGCGGGATCGACGGGGAACGGGGACCAGTTCAGCTCACGCAGCCGCTTGATTCCCTGGAACAGCCCACAGTCCACGAGGACACGATGACCTCCGCTCTCACAGAGAAAGCGCGAGCCGGTCACCGTCTCGGCCGCACCCAAGAATGTGACGGTCATCCCCTCGGCGCTCATGAAGCCGCACTCTGGCAGATCAAGCTGAGGGCCCACGAGTGCCGAAACGCGCTTGCATCTGCTGTGTCCCAGCCCTCGCCAGCACTGGCGCGGGTCAGCGCGGCACCCAACGGCCACGCTCGCGCCGCCGGCGTCGTCGTTCGCAGCGATTCGCGCGGCAGGCCTCGTCGGCCAAGTTGCCAACCCGGTGCCCGAGGCGCCTACGACCCCTTCACGGGGTTGCTTCGACGGCCGGCGACCACCCGTCTGCCGTGGCGCTCGGCCGGTTCGACGCCGATACGGTCCTCGACCTGGCGGTCGCCAACGAGGGCGAGGACAGCGTGTGCACCGGCACGCGTGCGGAGATCTGCTGCGCCCAGCACGGCCCTCCCCGGGACGAAGGACTGTCTGCGGCAAACCACGGTTCGCTGCCACGAGCGGCGCGCCGATCAGTGGCGTGCACGCAAGGCTCATGACCTAGCTGGGGATGGGGCGCTTTCCGGTCCGGACCGAGGGCGCCCCATCTCGGTTCCCTGCCGTGAGGCCGCGGCTACGCTGGCCGCGATGTCATACACAGGCCCCTACTCGCATATCGCCATGGACAACGGCGAGACGCACCGCGTCCAAGGCGACCTCACCACCGTCCTCGCCGCGCTCAACGCCAGGGACGTGGTCATCGTTCGGTTCACCGACGTGTACGGCCACGGCGTCGGCATCAACCCGACCGAGGTCGTCAGCGTCATCGAGCCCGAGGAACCCTGGGACGGCCGCGCGCCGATCCCCGATCTGCTCCGGCCCCCGGAAGTGCCCTAGCTCCGGACGAGGAGCAGGAGCGGGCTCCGCGCGCTTGACCTGACGGAAGCGCAGGGCCTAGCGGTGAAGCGCCTCGCGCGACGGATCGCCGACCGCAGCTGGGTACCGCCGCAAGAGGCCGACGCCCGGCAGGACCACGGACCAAGCCTGGGCGCTCCCTTTGCAT